>NZ_WLVL01000039.1 GCF_009707125.1 Arsenicicoccus cauae | reverse complement strand
TCGTCCCAGGGGTCGGCGACGTCGTTGGTGGTGGGAGCCGGGGTCGGCTCTGGGTCGGGCTGGGTCTGGGCGGCTGGTGCCGGTGCGGCGGTGGCCGTGTCGTCGTCGTCCCAGGGGTCGGCGACGTCGTTGGTGGTGGGAGCCGGGGTCGGCTCTGGGTCGGGCTGGGTCTGGGCGGCTGGTGCCGGTGCGGCGGTGGCCGTGTCGTCGTCGTCCCAGGGGTCGGCGACGTTGGCGGCGTGGACCGCCTCCTGGTCGTTCTCGTCCGGGACGCGCACCTCCTCCTGCTCCTCGGCCGCGGCCTCCTGCGCCGGGGACGTCTGCGTCTGCCGGTCGTCGCGGTCCGGCTTGATGCCCTCGGGCGCGCCGTCCGCAGCGACCCCGGCCGCCCCGGTGGCCGTGGCCGCCGCCGCTGCCGCTGCCGCCTCCTCGACGGGAGCCTCGACCTCGTCGCCGCGCCGGACCGCAGCGAGCAGCATCTGCGCGACGTCGACGACCTCCACCTGCTCGACGGAGGCATCGTCGGCCTCCTTGGCGGTGACGCCGTCGGAGAGCATGACGCGGCAGAAGGGGCAGCCCACCGCGATCCGGTCGGCGCCCGTGGCGAGCGCCTCCTCGGTGCGGTTCATGTTGATGCGGGTGCCGAGCTTCTCCTCCATCCACATGCGGGCACCGCCGGCGCCGCAGCAGAAGGACGTCTCGCCGTGGCGGGGCATCTCGCGCAGCTCGACGCCGGGGAGCGAACCGATGAGCTCGCGGGGTGGGGCATAGACGTTGTTGTGCCGCCCCAGGTAGCAGGGGTCGTGGTAGGTCACGACGGGTGCGCTCGAGGCGGGGTTCTTGGCGGTGGACTTGCGCGCGTCCTCGGCCGGGCGCGACACCGGCACGAGGCGCTTCTCGCGCACGAGACGGTTGAGCAGCTGCGTGTGGTGCAGCACCTCGTAGCTGCCGCCGACCTGTGGGTACTCGTTCTTGATGGTGTTGAAGCAGTGGGCGCAGGTCACGACGATCTTCGTCGCACCGGCCTCGTTGAGCTGCTCGACGTTCTGCTGCGCGAGCATCTGGAAGAGGACCTCGTTGCCCGCGCGGCGGGCGGAGTCACCGGTGCAGGTCTCGCCGTCACCCAGCACGGCGAAGCTGACACCCGCGGTGTCCAGGAGCTCGGCAACGGCGCGCGAGGTCTTCTTGGCGCGGTCCTCGAAGGCACCGGCGCAGCCCACCCAGAAGAGGTAGTCGACCTCGGACAGGTCCTCGACGTCCTTGCCGACCTGCTTGACCGGGAACGGCAGGTCCTTGGCCCAGTCGAGGCGGGCGCGCTGCGCCATGCCCCAAGGGTTGCCCTTGGACTCCATGTTCTTGAAGAGTCCGCCCAGCTCGGCGGGGAAGGCCGACTCGATCAGCACCTGGTTGCGCCGCAGGTCGACGATGGTGTCCACGTGCTCGATGTCGACGGGGCACTGCTCGACGCACGCGCCGCAGGTCGTGCAGGACCACAGCACGTCCTCGTCGATGACGGCCTCGGGGCCGAGTGCGTCGTATGCCGTGAGGGGGTGCTCCATGTCATACCCGGTCTGGCCGACGAGGGGCATGTGCGCGAGCGCCTTGGTGTGCTCCGGCAGCCCCGCCCGGGCCTCCTCCGAGGCCATCATCCACGGTGCCTTGGCGTGCGCGTGGTCGCGCAGCGTCATCACGAGCAGCTTGGGGGACAGGGGCTTGTCGGTGTTCCACGCGGGGCACTGCGACTGGCAGCGGCCGCACTCGGTGCAGGTGGTGACGTCGAGCAGCTGCTTCCAGGTGAGGTCCTCGGCCTTGGCGACACCCATCGAGGTGTCCTCGTCCATCTCCTCCACGGCGTCCATGGAGAAGGGCTTGCCGTCGATGGTCATGGGCTGCAGCGCGCCCAGCGCGGTCCGCCCGTCGGCGTTGCGCTTGAACCAAATGTTGAAGAAGGCGAGGAAGCGGTGCCAGGCCACGCCCATGGTGGGCTGCAGGGCGATGGTGATCATCCAGGCGAAGGACACGAGGATCTTGATCATCGCGACGAGGTAGATCGCCTCCTCGATCCCGGCGATGCTCAGACCGCCCCACATGCCGCGCATCCACCCTGTCAGCGGGAAGTGGAGCGCGATGTTGGTGCCCGGGTGCAGGCGCTCGACGTGGGCGGCCTCGAGGGTGCGCAGCAGCGCGATGCAGATGGTGACCGCGAGGATCGTGAACTCGACGTAGTAGGCCTGCCACCAGGTCGACCCGAAGAAGCGGCTGCGGCGGCCGTGCTCGCCGGCGGCGCTGCGCGGGTGCTGACGCTGGCGCACCACGATCAGCAGGATGATCCCGAGGAAGCCGCCGACCGTGAAGAGCTCGATCAGCCACTCGAAGGGCGGGAAGGTGCCGATGATCGGCAGCCGGAAGTCCGGCCAGATGAGCTGGAAGAAGGCGTTGACCAGCGTCGCGAACAGGATGAGGAAGGACAGCGCCGTGAACCAGTGCGCTATGGAGACCCAGGGCAGCCGCGCCATGCGCGTGTGGCCCAGGAACTCGCGGACCAGGGTCATCGTCCGCTTGGCCGGCTCGCCGGTGCGCGTCGGGTCGGGCCGGCCGGTGCGAAAGAGCCTGGTGAACCGGAACACCTGCCGGAAGAGCAGGATCCACCCGATGCTCGGGATCACGAAGCACAGCACGAGGGCTGTGGTCTGCAGCGCTGACATGCGGTGATCCTACGGTCGGGTAGTGACATGGCGGCACGTCTGACGAGTGATGTGTGACGGGGATCGCTAGCCCGGTCGGGTCCGGTCCCTGGGATGCGGCTGCGTCATCCCGCGTGGCATAACACAATGTTGGACAAGCGATAACGTGGGAATCACCTTCTCGTCCCGGACGTTGCCGCGGACGAGAACACGACAGGGCCCACGCGGCCTTCAGCCATCGAGAGAGCGGAGAACGCCCCATGCCCATCCACGACGACGTCACTTCCATCGTCGGACGCACCCCCCTGGTGCGCATCAACCGCATCATCGACACCAAGGACAGCGGCACCACCGTCGCGGCGAAGCTCGAGTTCTACAACCCCGCGAACTCGGTGAAGGATCGGATCGGCGTGGCCATCGTGGACGCGGCCGAGCAGTCCGGCGAGCTCGAGCCGGGCGGCACCATCGTCGAGGCGACCTCGGGCAACACCGGGATCGCGCTGGCCATGGTGGGTGCGGCCCGCGGCTACAAAGTCGTCCTGACCATGCCGGAGACCATGAGTGCCGAGCGCAAGGCCCTGCTCAAGGCGTACGGCGCCGAGCTGGTCCTCACCCCGGGCTCGGAGGGCATGAAGGGCGCCGTCAACAAGGCCGAGGAGATCGTCGCCGAGCGGCAGGGCGTGCTGGCGCGTCAGTTCGCGAACGCCGCCAACCCCGAGATCCACCGCCGCACGACGGCCGAGGAGATCTGGGCCGACACCGACGGCAAGGTCGACATCGTGGTCGCGGGTATCGGCACCGGCGGGACCATCACCGGCGTCGGCCAGGTGCTCAAGGAGCGCAAGCCCGGCGTGCAGATGATCGCCGTCGAGCCCGCCGAGTCCGCCATCCTCAACGGCGGTCAGGCCGGTCCGCACAAGATCCAGGGCATCGGTGCCAACTTCGTCCCCGAGGTCCTCGACACCGAGATCTACGACGAGGTCATCGACGTCAACATCGACCAGTCGGTCGAGTGGGCCCGCAAGGCCGCGACCCAGGAGGGCCTGCTCGTCGGTCTGTCCTC
The DNA here is from genome assembly GCF_009707125.1 of Arsenicicoccus cauae. GTDB lineage: Bacteria > Actinomycetota > Actinomycetes > Actinomycetales > Dermatophilaceae > Arsenicicoccus > Arsenicicoccus cauae. The sequence goes on along the minus strand of NZ_WLVL01000039.1, from coordinate 340,205 downwards.
CGGCGCCGCGCTCTACGCCGCCGCCCAGGTCGCCGCCCGGCCCGAGAACGCCGGCAAGACGATCGTGGTCATCATCCCCTCCTTCGGTGAGCGCTACCTGTCCACCGTGCTGTTCGAGGGCATCACCTCCTGATCGGCCGTATGCCGAACCACCCGCCGCCACACGAGATGAGCTGATGACATGACGACCTTCACCACCGCCGCGGCCCACCGCGCCAAGGCCGACGTCAACCTCGCCCCGCTCGTGACCCAGCGTCAGGGTGGCGTGGGTTTCGTGGCCGGGGTCCTGGAGGACCTCGACGCGGCGATCGAGAGGGACCCGGCGGCGACCGGTCGCCTGCAGATGGCCCTGGTCTCGCCGGGCCTGCACGCGGTGTGGTCCCACCGTGTGACGCACCAGCTGTGGCAGCGCCCGTCGCTGCGGCTGCCGGCGCGCCTGCTGTCCAACGTGACGCGGGCCCTGACCGGCGTGGAGATCCACCCGGGCGCGACGATCGGTCGGCGGTTCTTCATCGACCACGGCATGGGCGTCGTCATCGGCGAGACGGCCGAGATCGGCGACGACTGCATGCTCTACAACAGCGTCAACCTCGGGGGCCGCTCGCTCGCCAAGGGCAAGCGTCACCCCACGCTGGGCAACGGTGTCACGATCGGGTCGGGCGCCCGCGTCCTCGGCGCCATCACGCTGGGCGACGGTGCGCAGGTCGGCGCCAACGCCGTCGTGGTCAAGGACGTCCCGGCCAACGCCGTCGCCGTCGGCATCCCCGCGCAGGTGCGGATCCCGGGGCCGGACCAGAGCCCGACCGACGCGATGTATGACGATCCCGCCGTCTGGATCTAGCCGCCCTGGACCGGGCCGCCGCGCGACCGGGCGGTCCGGTCACGCGCACGACGGAGGCGCCGCACCCCGCGCGGGGGTGCGGCGCCTCCGTCGTGCGGGCAGGGGCCCTCGGTCAGTGACCGGACTCGTACTTGACGGTCTGCGGCTCCACGTCGCTCGAGCTCTCGACCCCGATCTGGTTGCCGGAGTGGTCCCCGGTGACCTTGGACCTGGCGGTGGCCGCGGCACCCTGGGCCTTGGCCTGGGCGGCACCGGCCGCCTCCTGCGCCTTGGCCTGGGCGGCGGCGGCGGCCTCCTGGGCCTTGGCCTGCACGACGGGGGCCTTCTCCTTGACGGCGTCCGTCGCGAGGGCGACCTTCTCCTGGACGCGGGGGTCGTTCCAGACGGTGTCCGCCTGGGACTTGATCTGCTGGTAGCGGCCCTGGCCGGCGCGGGCGCCGAGGACGTAGCCGAGGCCGGCGCCGGCGATGAACATCAGTCGCTTCTGCATGTGGAGTCTCTCCTAGGGGTTCGGGGTGACCGCCGAGGCGGTCGTCGACGTCAGCCGTACGGTGTCAGCCGATGCGGCCGTCGGTGGTGGGGGTGACGCCGGTCGTGGAGGCGGAGCGGGAGGTCGAGGTCGACGCCGGGGCGGTGCCGCCGGAGACCGCACCCACGGCCTTGTCGACCAGCCCGTGCGCCTGCGGCGGGGTCTGCGCCTTGACGGCCTGCGCGGCCTCCGCGATCTTGCTCTGGACGGACGGGTTCTGCAGGGCCGAGGTCGACCGCTGCACGAGCGCGTCGTACTGCCCACGACCGCCACGGGCACCGAGGACGTACCCGGCGCCGACGCCGGCGAGGAAGCTGAGCTTGTTGAGCATGATGGATCCTTCCGGTAGGAGTGAACGCTTGTCGTCTCCATGCCCCGAGCGGCTCCGCCTTATGACCCTAGGCCCGACTTTTTGCCGGACCGGTAGTCTGTGCGGGTCCCGCACGCAGCTGCGGGTCGGGAGGGCTCGCATAGTGGCCTAGTGCGGCGGTCTTGAAAACCGCTAACGGTGCAAGCCGTTCGTGGGTTCGAATCCCACGCCCTCCGCCAGGTCGGGGCGGCGGATCGACGCAGCCACCGATTGTTCACCTCCTGGGGATCACAGCGGACCGCCCCGGTGGTAGGTTGGGGCACGGTTGCTGAAGCAGTTCCTCGCAAGACGTAGATGTAGCCCTCCGCCTCCCGGCCCCAACGGCTGGCTGCGCGGGGGTCGTTCACGAAGGACGGGCATGTCCCGTGACGTGGGGGGTAAGGCAATCTGGACGGGGCGCATCCTGCTCCCCGGTCATAGCCAGACATAACGAAAGTAGTAATACCCATGGCACAGGGCACCGTTAAGTGGTTCAACGCTGAGAAGGGCTTCGGCTTCATCGCTCAGGATGGTGGCGGTCCGGACGTGTTCGTCCACTACTCCGCGATCCAGAGCAACGGCTACCGCAGCCTCGACGAGGCGCAGCGCGTCGAGTTCGAGGTCACCCAGGGCCCCAAGGGCCCGCAGGCGGACGCCGTCCGCCCCATCTGATCCTCATCGATCTCCTCCGGCGCTGACCGGCTCCCACGGAGCCGGACCCGGAGACCAGGACCCCCGACAGACGACCTGTCGGGGGTTCTCGGCGTCAACAGGAGGGTTTGCCCAGGCTGCGTCGATACACTCGGCCGAAGTCTGGTCGGCCAAAGCCTGCCGTCGCCAACCTGAAAGGTCGCCCCGTGAAGGATCCTGACGAGTCCGCACGCCCGGGCTCGGCGGCCCCGACGCCGGGTGGATCGGCACCGGACGGCTCCAGCACCCCGGAGTCCTCGCTGCCTTCCGATCTCACCCGACGAGAGCTGCGCGCCCTGCGGCGCCGGCGTCCGATCCTCAAGGGGATCGTCATCGCGCTCGTCGTCGTCCTGGCGGTGGTCGTCGGCGGCGGGCTGTACGCGGCATACCGATTGAACGGCAACCTCTCGTCGCTGGACATCACCGACAACCTCCTCAAGCCCGCGCCGGGCGCCACCACCGACCCGACCACGGGCCACACCGCCATGAACCTCCTGGTCATGGGGGTCGACACCCGTGAGGGTGCCAACAGCGCGTATGGCGACCCCACCGAGGACCCGGGGCTGCGCTCGGACACGACGATGCTCGTGCACCTGGCCGCCGACCGGCGCTCGGCCGTCGTGGTGTCCATCCCCCGCGACGCCATGATCCCTGCCCCGCCCCGCCAGGGTGAGTCGTCCGCGTCGGCCTCCTCCGCAGCGACGCCGAGGGCGGCCACCTCGTCGACCACACCCGCCACCGCGGCCACGTCGACGCAGACCGGCGCCGGCCCCGGATGCGTCATCGACGCGCCGGTGAGCCGGTGGACCAAGCGGATGTTCAACTCCAACATCGAGGACGGGGGCGTCACCTGCGTCGTGGCCACCGTCATGCAGAACACCGGCATCTCGATCGATCACGTCATGACCGTGGACTTCACCGGCTTCAAGAACATCGTGGACGCCCTCGGCACGGTCGAGATCTGCACGACCTCAGCGGTCAAGGACAAGTACAGCGGCCTCGACCTGGCCGCCGGACGGCACAGGCTCAACGGCGAGCAGGCGCTCGCGTTCGTGCGCACACGGCACGGGGTCGGTGACGGTTCGGACACCGGACGCGTCAAGCTGCAGCAGGACTTCCTCGCGGCCGTGGTGCGCCAGGCGACCTCGACCGGCGTGCTCCTCAACCCGCCGCGGCTCTACAACGTCCTGGACGCGGCCACCCGGTCCCTCAAGACCGACGCCGAGCTCGCCAACGTCTCCGCCCTGTCCGGCCTGGCGGCGCAGCTGCGTGAGATCAGGCCGGCCAACATCCGATTCATCACGGCGCCGATCGAGCCCTACCCCCAGGACAAGGAGCGCGTGCAGCTGAGCGCCGCCGCCGGGCCCCTCTGGGAGATCCTCCGCAAGGACGAGCCGTGGCCCGGCACGACCGGAGCCTCGGGATCGGCCTCCGCCGCCGCCAGCTCGACCCCGGCCGTGGCGCCCAGCTCGGTCTCGGTGGCCGTCGAGAACGCCTCGGGCACCGCCGGCCTCGGTGGCCAGGTGGCCCAGGCGCTGCGCGCGCAGGGCTTCACCGTCGGTGCGGTGACCGCGGCCGCCGCGCCGAGCAACGGCGTGGTCGTGCACCACACGGCGTCCCAGCTCGCGCAGGCCCAGGAGGTGGCGCTGGCGTTCCCCGGCGCCATCCTCAAGGCCGACGGCGCCGCCGGCAGCCCCGTGCGGGTGTCCGTCGGGCGCGGCGCCCCCAGGGTCGTGGCGGTGCCCAACCGCGCGGGCCAGGCGCCGCTGCCCGCGCAGCCGATCACGGCGGCCCCGGTGCCGGGCAGCACCACCTCGAGCACGCCCACGTTGGAAGCCAAGGTGGCTAGCGACGACGTGTGCAGCGACACCAGCAAGAGCTGACCCAGCCGCGGTGCGGGCGTTTTGGTCCCGCGCGCGCCCGACCGGTAGCCTGTGCGGGTTGCACTGGAGGTGTCGCATAGTGGCCTAGTGCGCCCGCCTGCTAAGCGGGTTGAGGTTGAAAACCTCTCGCGGGTTCAAATCCCGCCACCTCCGCCACCACCCTCACCAGGGACCGAGAGCCCCCGACCATCGTGGTCGGGGGCTTTCGTCTCTGCCCGCCTTGCGTCCTCCCGGCCGTATGCCGACCCGGCCGCCGTCTCGGCATACGGGCACTCGGTCCGGGATGAGACCCCGGTCATGGGCGGGGTGAGGCACGGCTTACCGTGATCGCATGGACTTCTCTTTGTCTCCGGTGCAGGAGCAGTGGCGCGACCGGATGGCCGACTTCCTCCAGCGGGAGGTGTATCCCGCCGAGGCCGTGGCCCGTCGGGAGGTCGCCGAGCTCGACGCCGAGCACCGCTGGACCCGGCCCGCCGTCATGTCGCGGCTGGCGGACGAGGCTCGGGCCGCGGGCCTGTGGAACCTCGGGCTCCCGGCTCCCTACGGCGCCGGGCTGAGCCACCTCGACCTCGCCCCCGTCGTCGAGCTGTCGGGACGGTCGCCGCACCTGGCCCCGGAGGCCATCAACGCCAACAGCCCCGACGTGGGCAACATGGAGCTGCTGCTGCGCTACGGCTCGCCGGAGCAGCAGGAGCGCTGGCTCGCACCGCTGGCGGCCGGCGAGATCCGCTCGTCCTTCGCGATGACCGAGCCCGACGTCGCGTCGTCCGACGCCGGCAACATCTCGACGTCGATCGAGGTCGACGAGCAGACCCAGGAGGTCGTGATCAACGGCCGCAAGTGGTGGTCGAGCGGGGCCATGGCTCCCGACTGCCGCGTGATGCTCGTGATGGGCAAGTCCAACCCCCGCGGGCAGCGGCACCTGCAGCACTCGGTCGTGATCGTGCCGCGGGACACCCCCGGCGTGCGGGTCGTGAGGTCGATGTCGGTGCTGGGCTACGACGACCCGTTCACCGGGGGGCACGGGGAGGTCGCCTTCGAGGACGTGCGGGTGCCGCTGGCCAACGTCGTGGGCTCGCTGCACCGCGGCTACGCGCTGGCGCAGGCCCGCATGGCGCCCACCCGTCTGACGCACTGCCTCAAGCTCGTCGGGGTGGCCGAGCGCGCCTTCGACCTGATGGCCGAGCGCGTGCCGCGACGGGTGGCCTTCGGGCGGCCGCTGGCGCAGCACGGTCTCGTGCAGGAGTGGGTCGCCCAGTCCCGCGTGGCGATCGACCAGGCCCGCTGGCTCGCCTACCGCGCGGCGTGGTCGCTGGACCACCAGGACGACCAGGACTCCGCCGCGGCGATCTCCGCGCTCAAGGTCGTGGCGCCCTCGATGGCCAGCACCGTGGTCGACCGGGCGATCCAGGCGCACGGCGCGCTGGGTCTGTCGCAGGACTCGCCGCTGGGGGAGCTCAACGCCTACGCCCGCCAGATGCACATCGCGGACGGGCCGGACGAGGTCCACCTCATGGCCGTGGCCCGGCACGAGCTGCGGCGCTTCGCGGGCTGAGTCAGGACATCCAGCGGCGCAGCGCGACGAACCTCACGACCGTCGACGCGACGTTGGCGACTGCCACGACGGTGGTCTGCACGCCGGCCGACGCGGTGGGCGCGGTCACGTGCAGCGCGAGCAGCGCCAGGCTCGTCAGCCCCCACGTGACCGCGAACACCGCCATCCCCTGCAGCTGGTGCCGCAGCGCGTCCTGCCGGCCCCGCACCTCGAAGGTCCAGGCGCGGTTGGCCGCCGTGTTGAGCACGGTCGACACGAGCAGCGCGACCAGGTTGGCCGCCAGGGCGCCGAGCACGCCCGTCAGGGCCGCGAACAGGCCGAGGTGCAGCACCGTGCTGGCGACGCCGATCGTGGCGAACCTGCCCAGCTGCGTGGCCAGCTCGGCCCCTGGCCGTCGCCGGCCGTGCTCGTCGACAGGCGGGGCGGTCGAGGTGGTCGGGGTGGTCATCGGTCGGTCCTCTCCGGTGGGTGACGAGCGCGAGGGGTATGCCGGAGCCCGGCGCCTGGTCAGGACGCCGCCAGCGGCTGGGTGAGGTCGTAGAAGGTCGTCCCGTCGATGCTCACCGTCTGGTAGCTCGCGGCGGCCCACGCGAGGATCTGGCTCGTGGTGGACGTCTCGGTCGACGAGCCGCCCATCCCGCCCGAGGCGAGCAGGTAGTGGATCTGGCCCGAGGCGACATAGGCCTGGAGCTGCGCCAGCGTGGGCGACGGGTCGGTGCCGTTGAAGCCGCCGAGCGCCATCACCGGCTGACCGGTGGCGAGCTGCAGGCCGGCGGCGTTCTGCGACCCGACCGCGGCGGCCACCCAGGTGTAGCGGTCGGCGTCGGCGGACAGCGCGCTCACGACCTCAGTGGAGGGGGTGTTGGCGCCGAGCAGGCCACCCATGCCGCCGGCCATCCCGCCGGGCCCACCGGCACCGGCCGCGCCGGGCCTACCGGCACCGGCCGGTCCACCGGCTCCGCCGGGTCCACCGGCTCCGCCCATGCCGGAGCCGGTCGACGGGCCGGCGGTCACGATCGAACCGGTGTGCGCGGTGGTCACGGTCTGCGCGCTGTAGGCCGCGGGCCCGGCGAGGACGGCGACGACGGCGGCTCCGGCCACGACCCTGACGGCCGAGGCGTGGATCCGGTCGAGCACCAGCAGGAGCAGGGCGGCGGCGAGCCCGAGGACGACCACGACCCACCGCAGCCACGGCAGGAAGTCCGCCGAGCGGGCGAGCAGGACGAAGGACCAGGCCGAGGCGATGGCGGTGGCGGCCGAGAGGGTCGTCATACCGAACCGGTCGCGGCGCTCCCAGGCGAGGGTGGCGCCGATGGCGACCACCGCGGCCACGGCCGGGGCGAGGGCCACGGTGTAGTAGGCGTGGAAGATGCCGGCCATGAAGCTGAAGGTGAGGGCCGTGACCACGAGCCAGCCGCCCCACACGATCAGCTGGGCGCGCCGGCCGTCGGTGCGGGGGCGGCGCCCGCGCATCACGAGCCCGGTGACGAGCAGCAGCAGCGCGGAGGGCATCAGCCAGGAGATCTGGCCGCCGATCTCGGCGTCGAACAGGCGGGTCAGGCCGGTCTGGCCCCACCCGTTGCCGCCGCCGACGGATCCCGTCTCGTCGCCCGTGAGGCGGCCGAGTCCGTTGTAGCCGAAGGTCAGCTCGAGGAAGGAGTTGGTCTGGGACCCGCCGATGTACGGCCGGGCCGAGGCGGGCACGAGCTCGACGATCGCGACCCACCACCCGGCGGAGAGGACCAGGGCCGCCCCGGCCGCGACCAGGTGGGTGATGCGGCGGCCGAGCGTCGTGTCGGCGGCCAGGAGGTAGGCGGCCGCGAGCGCCGGCACGACCAGGAAGACCTGGAGGGTCTTGGTGAGGAAGCCGAGGCCGAGGAAGGCGCCGGCGGCGAGAAGCCAGCGGGCGCGGCCCTCGTCGACGGCCTTGACGGTGGCCCAGGCGCCGAGGGTCATGAGCAGCACCAGCAGCGCGTCCGGGTTGTTGAACCGGAACATCAGCGTCGCGACCGGTGTGAGCGCCAGCGTCGCCCCGGCGATCAGGCCCGCGGCGGCGCCGAAGTGCCGCTTGACCGTGGCGTAGAGGACCCCCACCGACGCCACCCCCATGAGGACCTCGGGCAGCAGGATCGCGAACGAGCTCAGCCCGAGGACCCGCACCGACAGGGCCATGGCCCACAGCGACGCCGGCGGCTTGTCCACCGTGATGGCGTTCGCGGCGTCGGAGCTGCCGTAGAAGAAGGCCTTCCACGACTCGCCGCCGGCCTGGGCCGCGGCGGAGTAGAAGGCGTTGGCCCACCCGGAGCTGGTCAGGTCGTAGAGGTAGAAGGCCGCGGTCGCGCACAGCAGGATCACCAGCGACGGGCGGGCCCAGCTCGGGTCCTCGGCCGGGCCGCGCCACAGTCGGGCCGCTCGCCGCTCGGTGTCGGGCCTTGCCGCCGTGGGCTTCTCGTGGGGGGCGGTGCGCGGGGCGGTGAGACGGCGGGCGCTGCGCCGGAGGGTCGAGGTTGTCATGCCACCCACGGTCCGGCTCGCGCTTGTGGGGACCCTATGAGCCTGCTCTGCCGCTCCTACGCACCTCGCTACGCCCGTCCGCTGCCCCACCCCCGCTCGGTCCTGGGAGCGCAGGGGGTGATCGGGGTCAGCGGAGGGGGAGCGCGACCGTGAACTCCGTGCGCCCGGGCACGGACTCGACCCGCACGTCGCCGTGGTGCGCCTTGACGACGGCGTCGACGATGGACAGCCCGAGACCGGTCGAGCCGGCGGCGCGGTTGCGGGCGGTGTCGCCTCGGGTGAACCTCTGGAAGAGGTTGGGTTGCAAGGATTCTGGTATGCCGGGTCCGTCGTCGAGCACCCGGATGACGGCACGCTCGCCCTCGACGCCCAGCGAGGTGCGGATCATGGTGCCCGCAGGGGTGTAGCTGCGGGCGTTGGCGAGCAGGTTGACCAGGACCTGCTGCAGGCGACCACGGTCGCCGGTGGCCTCGATCGCCGCGCCGGGCAGGTCCAGCTCCCAGCGGTGGTCGGGGGCGGTGACCTGCGCGTCGCTGACGCACTCGAGCACGAGCAGCGACAGGTCGACGGGCGCGTGCTCCAGGGGGCGCCCGGCATCGAGGCGGGCCAGCAGGAGCAGGTCCTCGACGAGGGTGGTCATGCGCTTGGCCTCGGACTCGATGCGGTCGAGCGCGTGCCGCACGCCTCCGGGCACGGGTTCGCGCTCCTTGCGGCTGAGCTCGGCATACCCCCTGATCGAGGCCAGCGGTGTGCGCAGCTCGTGGGAGGCGTCGGCCACGAACTGCCGCACGCGCGTCTCGGACCGGTGCCGCGCGGTGAGGGAGCTGTCGACGTTGTCGAGGAGGGTGTTGAGGGCATGGCCGACCTGGCCGACCTCGGTGCGGGGGCTGGTGAGCTCATCGGGGACGCGTTCGATGGGCGCCACCTCGCCGCGCGCGAGGTCCAGCCGGGAGACCCGCGTGGCCGTGTCGGCGACCCGGCGCAGCGGGCGCAGGTTGCGCCGGACCAGCCAGGTGCCGAGGAGCCCCATCAGGGCGAGGCCGGTGAGCGAGGCGAGGGTGATCGTGCGCAGCAGCTCCTGGATCGAGGCCTGGACGCGCTGCAGCGGGACCCCGGTCACGATGGTGGTGCCGGACCGGTAGGCCGCGACCAGTCGGTAGTCGCCCAGCCCGTCGACGTCCACGCTGCGGGGCTGGCCGCCGACGCCGGAGCGGGCGATCGTGCCGACCTGAGCGGTGGTGAGGCGGGAGTAGTCGCCGCCGGCGATGACGTAGTCGCTGAGCGCGCTCCCGTCCTGCAGGCACAGGCGCAGCATCCCCTCGCCGGTCCCCGGCGGCCGACTGGTGCAGGCGCGCAGGACGTCGTCGCCGTCGCCGAGACGGCCGCCCCGGTCGACCATCCGTGACTGCTCCAGCAGCTGCTCGTCGACCTGCTGGGTCAGGCGCTGCCCCATGACCAGCACGGTGGCGCCACCGATCGCGACCGTGACGGCGAGGAACAGCGCGACCACCGAGGTCACGAGCTTGGTGGTCAGGGACCAGTCGCGCACGCGCATGCGCTGATCAGGCCCCGTCGGCCGGCTTGAGGACGTAGCCGACGCCGCGCATGGTGTGGATCATCGGCTTCCGCCCGTGGTCGACCTTCTTGCGCAGGTAGGAGATGTAGAGCTCGACGACGTTGGCCTGGCCGCCGAAGTCGTAGTTCCACACCCGGTCGAGGATCTGGGCCTTGGACAGGACGCGCCTGGGGTTGCGCATGAGATAGCGCAGCAGCTCGAACTCCGTCGCGGTCAAGGTGATCTCGTCGTCACCGCGACGGACCTCGTGGGCGTCCTCGTCCATGACCAGGTCCCCCACGACGAGCAGGGATGCCGACTCCTCCTCGGCGATCGCGGTGCGGCGCATGAGGGCTCGCAGCCGCGCCACCACCTCCTCGAGGCTGAAGGGCTTGGTGACGTAGTCGTCGCCGCCCGCCGTCAGGCCGGCCACGCGGTCCTCGACGGCGTCCTTGGCCGTGAGGAACAGGACGGGGATGTTGGGGTCCTCCTGACGCATCTTGCGCAGGACCTCCAGGCCGTCGAAGTCCGGCAGCATCATGTCCAGGGCGACCGCGTCGGGCTTGAACTCCCGTGCGGCGCGGACCGCCTCGAGGCCGGTGCCCGCGGTGCGCACCTCCCAGCCCTCGTAGCGCAGGGCCATGGACAGCAGCTCGGCGATGTTGGCCTCGTCGTCGACGACGAGGACGCGGACGGGCGAGCCGTCGAGTCGGCGCAGGGCCGGGGCGGAGGTGGTGTGCGTGCTCATGCTCCTCATGACACCGGGCCTTCCTGTGGCGGTGGCAGGGCCTTCCTGTGGCGAGCCTGTGGGACCACTATGGCGGACTCCTGGCCCGTCGACATGGAGATCACAGCCTCGCCACAGCGCGACTGCGGATCGTCGGTGGCACGACGCAACCCGCCAGGCAAGGAGACCGAGATGAACCCGCACCTCAAGAACGACGCCACCAATGCGGCGCCCGCGCCCTCGGTGGCTCCGGGCGCCACACCCGGCGGGGCACCCGGCGCGGCACCGGCAACCGCTCCCACCCGGTGGTCGGGCCGCACGACGGCCGTGGCCGCTGCGCTCGCCGTCGGCCTGGCCACGGTCGGGGGAGGCGCGGTCGCCGCGGCCGCCCCCACGATCAACAGCCAGACGGCGGGTGGGATGGGCGGCCCGGGCCGCGGTCCGGGCGGCGGTGCGCCCGGCGGACCCGGAGGTATGCCGGGTCAGGGGCCCGGCCAAGCGGGGCAGGTGCCGGGTCAGCAGCCGCCGGGTCAGCAGGTGCCGGGGCAAGCGGGCCAGGTGGCCCCGGGCGCGACGGGAGCGAGCTGATGCTGCTCGCACGGCTCGTCGCCCGCCACAGCGCACGCCGGCTCCGTGCGACCCCGCACCGCTCGCGCCTCGACCTGTCCCCGCTCCCGGTGTGCGGCTCCGGGGTGCCTCCGCTCGACGTGCAGCTCCGCCGCGCCTACCGGCGGTAGGAGGGGTCGCCGAGCTCGGCATACCGCCGGTGCAGCCGCGACCGCACCTCGGCCGACGTCATGGCGCGTCGCTGCCGCTCGCCCCGGGCCACCAGGACGCCGGTCGCCGCGACCCCGGCGAGGCCGGCCGCGCCGAGGACCTTCCACCACGAGATGCGTCTCACGGCACGAGGATAGCCACCGCCCCTGCCGGGAGGGGGTGCCAGACTCGGCGCATGGCGATCACGCTCGACCAGGCCGTGGACCACGCTCGCACCGGTGACATCTGGGTGTTTCGGGGGGCCAAGGGCGCCGACCGGGCGATCCAGGTCCTGACCAACGCCCCCGTCAACCACGTCGGCATGGCGGTGGTGCTGGACGACCTGCCGCCGCTGATGTGGCACGCCGAGCTGGGCAAGGGCCTGGTCGACCTGTGGAGCGGGCAGCACCAGCGCGGGGTGCAGCTGCACGACCTGAGGGACGCGGTGACGCGCTGGCACGACGCCTACGGCCAGCGGGGCTTCCTGCGGCAGCTCACCCCTGAGGTGGGGCGCGAGCAGGAGGACGCGCTGCTGCGGACGATCGCGCGATGGGACGGCACGAGCTTCCCGCGCACCGCGACCCTCGCGGGCCGGTGGCTGCGGGGGCGACGCGGTCACCTGCCGTGGCGGCACGAGCAGCGACCGATCTCGGCGCGCCCCGAGCTGGCCTACTGCGCGGAGGTCGTGGCGGTGACCTACGAGGAGATGGGGCTGCTCGAGCCGGGCCGCCCGTCGAGCTGGTACGACCCCGGCAGGTTCTGGTCGGGCGACCAGCTGCCGCTGGCCCCGGGGTGGCGTCTCGGCGACGAGATCGCCGTGACGACGGGCTGACGCGGACCTGCCGGACCGGGGTGCGAGCGGCCGGCACCTCCCGCCGAGTGGTCGTATGCCGAAGCCCGGCGCGTGACCTGCACGAGGTCACGCGCCGGGCTTCGGCATACCGGGGGGACAAGATCGACCGGCCTTGGGATCATCAGCCTGGCGGACGAAGGCCGGTCGATGCCCCTACCGGGGGCGGGATCATCGACCTGGGGGACGAAGGCCGGTCGATGCCCCTACCCCCGGTAGGTCAGGCCTTGGAGACGCGGTCCTTGAGGCCGTCGAGCTCGGCGCGCAGCTCGACGGGCAGCTCGTCGCCGAACTTGCCGAACCACTCCTCGACCAGGGGGAGCTCCTTCTCCCAGCTCGCCTTGTCGAAGGCCAGCGCGGTGGCGAGCTGCTCGTCGGTGAGGTCGAGGCCGTCGGTGTTGATCTCCTCGGGCTTGGGCAGCAGGCCAATCGGGGACTCGACGCCCTCGGCCTTGCCCTCGAGGCGGTCGACGACCCAGGCGAGGACGCGGGAGTTCTCGCCGAAGCCCGGCCACACGAACTTGCCGTCGTCGTCCTTGCGGAACCAGTTGACCTGAAAGATCTTGGGCATCTTGTCCGCGTCGCCCTTCTGGCCGATGGTGAGCCAGTGCTGCACGTAGTCACCGGCGTTGTAGCCGATGAAGGGCAGCATGGCCATCGGGTCGCGGCGCACGACGCCGACCGCACCGACCGCGGCGGCCGTGGTCTCCGAGGAGAGCGTGGCGCCCATGTAGGTGCCGTGCGTCCAGTCGCGGGACTGGGCCACGAGCGGGATGGTCGTGGCGCGACGCCCGCCGAAGAGGATCGCCGAGATCGGCACGCCGTTGGGGGAGTCGTACTCCGGCGCGGCCATCGGGCACTGGCTGATCGGTGTGCAGAAACGGGCGTTGGGGTGGGCGGCCTTCTCCCCCGACTCCGGGGTCCACTCGTTGCCCTTCCAGTCGATGAGCTCGGCGGGCTTCTCGTCGGTCATGCCCTCCCACCAGACGTCGCCGTCCTTGGTGCGGGCGACATTGGTGAACACCGAGTTGCCGGCCTCGATCGTCTCCATCGCGGACCGGTTGGTGCTCCACCCCGTGCCGGGAGCGACGCCGAAGAGGCCGAACTCGGGGTTGACGGCATACAGCCGGCCGTCCTCGCCGAAGCGCATCCAGGCGATGTCGTCGCCGACCATCTCGGCCTTCCAGCCCGGGATGGTGGGGGCGAGCATGGCGAGGTTGGTCTTGCCGCAGGCGCTGGGGAAGGCGGCGGCGATGTAGTGGGTCTTGCCCTCGGGGTTGGTGAGCTTGAGGATCAGCATGTGCTCGGCCATCCAGCCCTCGTCGTGGGCGATGGCCGACGCGATGCGCAGGGCGTAGCACTTCTTGCCGAGCAGGGCGTTGCCGCCGTAGCCGGACCCGAAGGACCAGATCGCGCGCTCCTCGGGGAAGTGGACGATGTACTTGGTGTCGTTGCAGGGCCACGGGACGTCCTGCTCGCCCTCGGCCAGCGGCGCACCGACGGAGTGCAGGCACTCGACGAAGTCGGCCTTCGTCTCCTCCATCTGCTTGAGCACGGCCGAGCCGACGCGGGCCATGACGCGCATCGAGGCGACGACGTAGGCGGAGTCGGTGATCTCGACGCCGTACATCGGCTGGTCGGCCTCGAGGTGACCCATCACGAAGGGGATGACGTACATCGTACGGCCCTTCATGCACCCCTGATAGAGGTCGCGCATGATGCCCTTCATCTCGTCCGGGGCCATCCAGTTGTTGGTGAAGCCCGCGTCCTTCTCGTCCTTGGAGCAGATGTAGGTGCGGTCCTCCACGCGAGCGACGTCACCCGGGTCCGAGGCGGCGTAGTAGCTGTTGGGCTTCTTGTCCTCGGCGAGCTTGATGAAGGTCCCGGAGTCGACCAGCGCCTGGTTGAGCTGCGCGGCCTCCTCGTCCGTGCCGGTGATCCAGTGGATCTGGTCGGGCGTCGTCAGAGCGGCGATCTCCTCGACCCAGGCCGCGAGCTTCTTGTGCGTGGTGGACATGTGGATCCGGCCATCCCTTCTGGTTGCCGTCATTGGCAAGGCGTGCTTGTCACGGTAACCGCTGCCCACAGGCCCGGCCACCGAGAGAGTCGATCTGCGGGGAAGGTCACAATGAGGTTCACCTTGCCTGACATAGTTGAGTCGAGATTCGTTTGACGAGACGCGAGGAGTGCGGTCACGTGCAGCAGCTGCTGATGGGTGGGGTCCAGGTCGACGCCGGGAGCGAGCAGGAGGTCATGGACCTCTATCGCGCCGCCCTGCGGGGCGAGGGCCGCCCGCTCGCCATCGAGTCCGCCAACCTCGACCACCTGCACTGGTACCCCTCGGGTTCGCACGACCGCTCTGCCGGCTCGGTGGGCGACGGCTCTGGCGGTCTGCGCTGGCTGACCCTCATGGACGGCGCGCCCTTCGTCCTCACGGCCAAGCGGGTGACCGGCGTGACCTACCCCCGGCTGACGGGCGCGAGCCTGCTGGAGCCCCAGCTGCGCGTGGCGGCCGAGGAGGGTGCGTCGGTCGGCTTCCTCGGCGGTATGCCGGACATGCACGTGCGTCTGCGCGAGGAGCTCGGCCGCCGTCTGCCGGACCTCCGCATCGCGGGGACCTGGGCCCCGGAGCGGGCCGACATCACCTCGCCCGAGGGCGCGGCCCGCTGGGCCGAGACGGTGCGCGAGGCCGGCACCGACGTCGTCGTCGTGGGGCTGGGCAAACCGCGCCAGGAGGACTGGATCCGCGACCACGGCATCGCGTCCGGGGCGCGGGCCCTGCTGGCCTACGGCGCGGCGGCCGACTTCATCGCCGGGACCGTGCAGCGGGCGCCGCAGTTCTACCAGGACAACCACCTCGAGTGGGCCTACCGCCTGTCGCGCGAGCCCAAGCGGCTGGCCCGTCGCTACCTGCTGCAGGGTCCGCCCTCGCTGGCTCGCCTGGTCACCCACACCCGGCCCCGCCGCCGCTACTAAGGCCGCCACCGGCTCGGGTCCGGTCGACCGATTTCGTGGGGAGGCCCCCTCTGCTGTAAAGTCGTACCTCGTTGCGGACGACCACGGGCGGCGCGGCAACTGCACCCGTAGCTCAACGGATAGAGCATCTGACTACGGATCAGAAGGTTAGGGGTTCGAATCCCTTCGGGTGCGCTCTGTGTTGAGACAGAAGCAAGGGCCCCGGCCGGCGGAGACGCTGGTCGGGGCCCTTCGCATGCCCCTGGGTCCCTGCGGTCCTCGCTGACGCCGAGCCGCGAGGCCCGAGCGCGAGGTCGCGGTGGAGGCGCGGGCGGCTGTCGATGCCGGCGCCTCAGCCGTGCACGTCCACCCCAAGGACGCCGCCGGGGTGGACACCTTGGACGCCGATGACGTGGCGAGGTTCGTGCTGGCCGTTCGACAGGCGTGTCCGGGCGTTCCCGTGGGCGTGACCACCGGCGCCTGGGCATCACCCGACCCGGCGGCACGGGTCCGGTCGGTCCGGTCGTGGACGGCGCTGCCCGACGTCCCAGACGAGGATGCCGCCGCCTGGGTGGCCCGTCAGGCGACGCCACTCGTCGACGAAGTCCACCGCCTCGAGCCGGAGCTCCCGGTCCTGCTCCACGGCGCAGAGGGCAGCACCTGTACAGCCGTCGACCTCGCTGCCCGACTGGGGCTGGACACCCGGGTCGGCCTCGAAGACACCACCCGGCTGCCGGGCGGCACGACCGCTGCCGGGAACGCGCAGCTGGTGGAGGCCGCCCTCACCCGCGTCGCCGAGACCCGGTCGAGCAGAGCGCCCGCGGCCGATCCCGACAGCAACGACCGAGCGCGCGGCATGCCGCCGCGGCCTGCCGCGGTCAGGCGGCCCGGAGGCGGTGTGCGCTCTGTCCGGGGGAGAGGTCGAGACGGCGCAGGAGCTGCGCGTTGACGGCCACGACCACGGTGGACAGGGACATCAGGACGGCGCCGACGCTCATGGGGAGGACGAAGCCCACGGGTGCGAGCACCCCTGCGGCGAGTGGCACCGAGACGAGGTTGTAGCCGGCGGCCCACCAGAGGTTCTGGCGCATCTTGGCGTAGGTGGCCCGGGACAGCTCGACCACCGACAGGACCGACCGCGGGTCGGAGGATGCGAGGACGACGCCGGCCGAGCCGATCGCGACGTCCGTGCCGGCCCCGATCGCGATGCCGACGTCCGCCTGGGCGAGGGCGGGAGCGTCGTTGACGCCGTCGCCGACCATCGCGACCCGGCGGCCCTCGGCCTGCAGCTCTGCGACCTTGGCGGACTTGTCCTCCGGTCGGACGCCCGCAAAGACGCGGTCGATGCCGAGCTCGTGGCCGACGGTGTCGGCCACGGCCTGCGCGTCGCCCGTGATCATGACCACCTGTATGCCGAGGTCGTGCAAGGCGTCGACCGTCTCGCGGGACTCGGCCCGGATCTCGTCGGCGAGCCTTAGCGCCCCGGCCACCTCGCCGTCGACCAGGACGTGGAGGATGATCGCGCCCTCGGCGCGCCAGGCATCCGCCGCGGGGAGCTCGCGCTGGGCCCGCTGCTCGAGGAGCTGTGGACCACCGACCTCGACCACGGACCCGTCGACCGTTGCTCGGACGCCCACTGCGGGCGACGACGAGAAGTCGGTGGCGCGCCCCACCGAGATCGCTCGCGCCTGGGAGGCGCCGACGATGGCGCGTGCGAGAGGGTGCTCGCTGTCGGTCTCCGCGGCGGCGGCCAGCGCAAGCAGCTCGTCGGCCGAACGACCCCGGGCGGGCTCCACGGCGGTGACGGTGGGCTCGCCCTTGGTCAGCGTGCCGGTCTTGTCGACGAGCACGGTGTCCACCGTGCGCATGGACTCCAGCGCCAGTCGGTCCTTGACGAGGACACCTCCGCGGGCGGCTCGCTCGGTGGCGATCTGGACGACCAGCGGGATGGCCAGGCCCAGGGCGTGGGGGCAGGCGATGACGAGCACCGTGATGGTGCGGATGACGGCCGAGTCCGGCATACCCGCACTGGTCCAGACGATCGCAGTCACGATCGCGGCCGCGAGCGCGAACCAGAACAGCCAGGCCGCAGCCCTGTCGGCGATCCGCTGGGCTCGCGAGGTGGACGACTGGGCGTCGGCGACCAGAGCGCGGACCCCGGCGAGGGTGGTGTCGTCACCGACGGCCGTCACCTGGACCCGCAGGCCCGAGTCGGTGGCGACGGTGCCCGCGACCACGGCGTCGCCGGCTGCCCGGCGGACGGTCCGCGACTCGCCGGTGATCATGGACTCGTCCATGCTGGCGGACCCGGCGACGATCCGGCCATCCACCGGGACCGAGGCCCCCGGACGGACGACGACGACGTCACCGACCACCAGCTCGGAGGGGTCGACGGCAACCACGTCGTCGCCGACGACCTTCTCGGCCTCGTCCGGGAGGAGGGCGGCGAGCGAGTCGAGCGCCGAGGTGGTCTGGGCCAGAGACCTCATCTCGATCCAGTGCCCGAGGAGCATGATCACCACCAGCAGCGCCAGCTCCCACCAGAAGTCGAGGGTGTGGTCGACCAGCCCCAGGCTCGCGCCCCAGGAGGCCCCGAACGCAACAGTGAGGGCGAGCGCGATGAGCAGCATCATGCCGGGCCTGCGCGAGCGTGTCTCCGACCAGCCGCCCTCGAGGAACGGTCGGCCGCCCCAGAGGTACATCACCGTGCCGAGGACCGGTGAGACCCATGGCAGCCAAGAGCTCTCGGGCAGGGAGTAGCCGGCGAGCATCGCGAACATCTCGCTGAGGCCGACGACCGGGACGGCAAGGACCAGCATCACCCAGAAGAGGCGGCGAAAGACCTCGACGTGGTCCGCGTGCTCGTGCCCGCCGTGGTCGTCGTGACTCCTGTGCTGGGCGTGGTCGTGACGCATGGTCCTGGTCCTCTCGATGTCATATACCCCTAGGGGGTATATGACATGAACAGACTCGCCCCACCGGGTATTCCACCGGGGCCTCGTGCGAAAGAACGTGGGAAAGCCGTCGGGTGCGTGACACTGGGGCCATGCAGCCCGCACCTGCACCGGTCCGTGCCCTGGTCGTCGATGACGAGCCCGTGCTCGCAGGCACGGTTGCCACCTACCTGGACCGGGCCGGCTTCCAGACGTGCGTGGTCGCGGACGGTCGCGAGGCGGTGGAGGTCGCCCGTGGGTGGGTGCCCGAGGTGGTGGTGCTCGACCTGGGCCTGCCCGGGCTGGACGGTGTCGAGGTGTGTCGCCAGATCCGCACTTTCTCCGACTGCTACGTCCTGATGCTGACCGCGCGCGCCGACGAGGTCGACCTGCTGGTGGGGCTGTCCGTGGGGGCCCGACGACTACATGACCAAGCCGTTCAGCGCGCGCGAGCTCGTCGCCAGGGTGCACGTCCTGCTGCGTCGCCCGAGGTCGGGTGGGCTGGTCCAGCGCTCGGCCCACCGCATCTTCGGTGACCTCGTGATCGACCCCGACGCGCGGGAGGTCGAGGTGGGAGGGGTGCTGGTCGACCTGACGCGCACCGAGTTCGACGTACTCGACGCCCTGTCCAGCCAGCCGCGGCTCGCCTACTCGAGGCGCCAGCTCGTGGACGCCGTCTGGGGGCCTGACTGGGTCGGCGACAACCGCCTGGTCGACGTGCACGTCGCCCACGTCCGCCGCAAGCTGGGCGACGATCCCGCCAGCCCGCGCTACGTCTCCACCGTGCGTGGCGTCGGCTACCGGATGGGGACGGGGCGATGACGTCCCGACGGGTGAACAGGTCGCTGACCCACCGGCTGGTGCTCGCCCAGGTGGCGGTGATCGCCGCGATGACCGTCACTATGGTCGTCGCAGCGCTCATCATCGGGCCGGCGGTGTTCGACCAGCACATGCACGAGGCGGGCCACGGCGAGCAGCCGCAGCTCCTCGCACACGCCCAGGAGGCGTTCCGGTCCGCGGGGCTGGCGTCGATGGGGGCCGGTGTCGCGCTCGCGGTCCTGGCGGCGGTCGGGGCCAGCGCCTTCGTGACCCGCCGGATCGGCCGCGCCCTGGACGCGCTCGCCAGGGGCGCCGACGAGGTCGCCCAGGGCCACTACGACCAGCCGGTGAGGATGCAGCCGACGGGGCGAGAGCTGGACGCCGTGGCACGGACGTTCAACGCCATGGCCGGGCAGATCGCCGGCACGGAGGCCACCCGTCGCCGCCTGCTCACCGATCTCTCGCACGAGATGCGCACCCCGATCGCGGCGATCCAGGTGACCCTCGAGGCGGTCGAGGACGGTGTGACACCCCTCGACGACGCGACGCTCGACACGCTGCGCGCCCAGACCCGGCGCCTCGAGCGCCTCGCCACCGACCTCAAAGACGTGTCTGCTGCCGAGGAGGGGCGGCTCGACCTGCGGAGAGAGGCGGTGGACCCGGCCGATGTGGTCCGGGCGGCCACCGGTGCGGCGGCTGCGGCATACGGCCGTCAGGGGGTGCGCCTGGAGCTCGACGTCGGCGAGGACCCTCCTGCGCGGGTGCGCGCCGACCCGTCACGGCTCGGCCAGGTGGTCGACAACCTCCTGCGCAACGCGCTGCAGCACTGCACGGCGGGGGACGGGGTCCGGATCGAGGTGCGCAGCTGCGCGACGGGCACCACGGTCGCGGTCAGCGACACCGGGTCGGGCATCGCGGCTGAGCACCTCCCGCACGTGTTCGAGCGCTTCTACCGCGCTGACCCGGGACGGCGCCGCGATCCCGAGTCCGTCACGGGGACCGGTGTGGGACTGTCCATCTCGCAGGCCATCGTCTCGGCCCACGGAGGCACCCTCGACGTCCGCAGCGACGGCCCGGGCACGGGAGCGACCTTCACCATCGCCTTGCCCCCGGCCTGACCTTCATAGAACCTTCACAGTTCCTGCGGCAGCTCTTCGCAAGCGTGGCGCAGCGTGGTCCCCATCGAGCTCGACCGAACCCGGGAGACCATCATGAGCACGCTGACCGCGGCCACCCCCGCCACGACCGATCACGCACCGCGGCGCGGTGCCGCCACCACCCTCGCGGTCCTCACGGCGCTGGCCGTGGTCGGCGGCCTGGTGGCGCCCGACCGCACCCAGGGCAGCGGCATGGACGGGATGTCGATGACGCATTACATGGGCCTGCTCGCGGTCCAGCAGCCCTGGAACCTCTTGCTGTTCATGGCGATTCCCGTGATCCTCGCCGAGACCCTGGCGATCACGGAGCTGGTCATCCTGTTTGCCCGCCCTGCGCCGTCGTGGGTGCACGGGCTCAGCCGCTGGGCGGGCCTGCTCGCGGGGCCGGTGATGGTCGCAATCCTCGTCCACCTGCTCCGGCACGCCGTCATCCCGCTCACCCTCGACGGTGGATGGCGAGGGCCGGCCGATGTCATCGCGGTCCTGGCCTACCTGCTCGGCGCCGTGCCGATGGTCGGCCTCAGTCTCGTGGCGGCGGGCCTGATCGCGCGGGACGAGCGCCACGCCCGCAAGCTGCACGTGGTCTTCGTGGCGGTGTTCCTCGTGGTCGCCCACGTCGCCATGATCGCCGGGATGCTCGACCCCGCCGTCATGGGGTGGACCCAGGGCGGCGGGCAGCACGAGATGCCGGGCGGCACGATGATGCCCGGCATGCGCCACTGAGCTCAGACGAGGGCGCTCAGGTGCACGACGGGTCGGGTGCCCGAGGGCGCGGTCTGCTTGGCGGCGCGGGCGACGTCGGCCTCCGACGCGCCGGGGGTGAGCGTGACGGTGAGGGACAGTCGGCGGCCCTCCCACGTGGCGGTGCACGACTCGACCCCGTCGAGCAGGGCCACGTCGTGGGCCACACCGTCGGCCTCGACGTGCCGGCCGTAGACCTGCCGCCGCCCCTCCACGGGGCCGTGCGCCACCACGCGTCCGTCCGGGAGGAGCGCCGCGAGCTGCCCGGTGGCGACGGTCCCTGACGCGGTGTGGGCGACGAGCTCGCCGACCTGGGTGAAGCCCGTCGTCCGACCGAGGGCGTCGCGGATCTCGTAGCCGCGCGGCACCGACGCGTCGAGCCCGGGCACGGTCAGCTGCTCGGCGGAGACGACGTCGCCCCACGTCGCGCCGGGGGCCGCGTCGTCGGGGACCCGTGCCGTGCGGGGACGAGCCAGCTCGTCGGCGGCCTCGATCTCCTGCAGCAGCCGGTGGTCGACCTCGGCGAGTGGTGCGGTGGCCCCGGCGAGGCGCGTGACGAAGGTCGCGAACCGTTCGGCGTGCCAACGGGTCTGGGCGAGGGTGTAGATCTCGCGATGGGCCTCGCACTCGACGGCCAGCGACCCGTCCGCGAGCGGGTGGATCGTCAGCAGCAGGTCGTAGACCGGTCCGCGCTGCAGGGCCTGCGTCGTGACGGTGACCCCGGGGATCACGGGGTCGTCGTCATACGGCATGACGTTGATCGTGGGCCCGTGGAGTCGGCCGGCCCGCCAGGCCGACGGCACGGCCTCGAAGATCGTCTCCGTCGGCGTCTGCTGGTGGGGTCGGGTCGAGCGGGCGCTGTCGACGACCCGTCGGGTGAGGGAGGCCAGGTCGTCGTCGGGCTCGACGGGGACGCGCAGCGGCAGGACGTGCATCATGTTGACCGTCGTGGCGCGGTCGATGGCCGTGTCGCGGCCGAGGACGGGCACGCCGACCACGGCTGAGTCCTCCTCGCTGACGCGAGCGACGTATGCCGCGCCCGCCGCGATCAGCGGGTAGGTCCAGACGCGGTTGCCGAGGGTCGCGCCGAGCCCAACGCGCACCGACGACGGCAGCACCACGTCGTGGCGGTGGGGGCGGGCGACGACGTGGTGGGCCCGGTCGGCGGGGGAGACCCGCTCGGGCGCCCCCTGGAGGTACTCGCGCCAGAAGTCGCGCTGATCGTCCTCGGACCGTCGCGGCTGGGCGACGAGCTCCTCCACGGAGGGGTAGGCGCGGTCCGGGAGCTCCGTGCCGGAGACGAGGTGGTTGTAGTGCTCCACGACGCGGTTGCGCACCAGCCAGGCACCGTAGCCGTCGACCACGGCGTGCAGGGCACGCTGCACCCACCAGACCCCGGTGCGGCCCACGAGGAGGGTATGCCTGGCCAGGGGCCCACCGCCCGGCACGTCCCAAGGCTCGGCGGCGAGCCGGGCGGCGAGGTGGCGCGCTGCCGCGGCCTCGTCGTCGGCGGCGCCCAGAGGGGTGGTGACCACGACGTCGTCGGTGAGGTCGGCGACGTGCTGGGTCGCCGGCTCCGTGCTCACGTCGAAGCGCAGCCTCAGGCTCGGCATCTCGAGCGAGACCCGGCGCAGGCACTCGGCGAGGACGGCGTCGTCGACCTGCCCGACGAGCTCGGTCAGGAGGGCCACGCCCCAGGCGGGTGATGCGGGATCGGTGAGGTGCCCCTGCAGCATGCCGCGCTGGGCGGGGACGAGGGGGAGCCGACGACGGGTGGCGCGGTCCGTCGAGAGGGCGGCGGCCGAGAACGTCACCGCGCCAGGATAGGTGAACGGCGCGAGCAGCGGGGTCGAGTGCGGCGGACGCTCCCGCCGGGCGACGCCGTCGCGCCGGCTCGCCGTGGCAGAGTGGGCCCTATGAGCGACCAGTTCAATCTCGAGCCCGGCGACAGCGGTGACCAGGACTCCTTCAGCATCGATGACGAGACCCAGCTGAGCGGCGAGGACCAGCTCCTCGACCGAGGGGTAGACGACCTGCTCGACGAGGGCTACTCACCGCCCGAGCGCCCGCGGGAGGTCGAGAGCTATGGCATCACCGCCCAGGAGCAGCACGACGGCGAGACCATCGACATGCGGCTCGAGGAGGAGCTGCCGGACGACCCGCAGGACGAGCACGACCCCCGCGCGCACGTGCGCCATGGCGACGACCGCGTCGGTGGCGACGACCCGGACGCCATCGCCGCTGAGGACGACTTCCTCGGCGACCCCGAGGTGGGCGATCGTCGTGCCGGCCGGCTCGTGGCGCCGGACGAGGGCGCGCACGAGGACCGTGAGTCGGATCTCGTGGCCGAGGACGAGGGCTTCAGCGGAGGTGCTGCCTCGGCCGAGGAGGCCGCCGTCCACGTGATCGGCGGCGACCGTGACCTGGACGAAGACGAGGACGATCGCGAGTACCCGCGCCTGGGCTGACCCGGTCTGCTGTGACCGAGGGCACGGTGACGGCCGGCATACCGGCCGGTAGCCTGTGGGGACCGTGATCGCCCGACGGTGGCTCGGCTCCCACCACGGAGTCGTCTGCCGAGGGTGACGCACCGAGACCATCGGCTCGAACGGCGACCCATCCCGTCGCGACGACCACGCGCCCAGCGCTGCCACGCCGTCCTTTGGGGTCTGCCATGTCCTATGCCCACGCGTCCCGCCTGACCACCACGCCGGATCCGATCGTCCCCGACCCGACCGACCCGATCTTTGCCATGCACCTCGGCGGCAAGATCGAGACCGCGCTGCGGTGCGAGGTGCGCGATGCCACCGACTTGTCCCGCGCCTACAGCCCCGGCGTCGCCCAGGTGTGCACGGCGATCGCCGAGAACCTCTCCCTCGCCGACACCTACACCTCACGGGCCTCGACGATCGCGGTCGTCAGCGACGGGACCGCGGTCCTCGGGCTGGGGGACATCGGGCCGCACGCCGCGATGCCGGTGATGGAGGGCAAGGCGATGCTCTTCAAGCACTTCGGTGGCCTCAACGCCGTCCCGATCTGCCTCGACACGACCGACGCCGACCAGATCGTCGAGACGGTGGTGGCGCTCGCGCCGACCTTCGGTGGCATCAACCTCGAGGACATCAGCGCCCCGCGGTGCTTCGAGATTGAGCAGCGGCTCAAGGACCGGCTCGACATCCCCGTCTTTCACGACGACCAGCACGGCACGGCGATCGTCACCCTGGCTGGCCTCATGAACGGCGCGACGGTCCTCGGTCGCGACCTGGCGTCCCTGCGCATCGTCATCACCGGGGCCGGGGCGGCGGGCGTCGCCATCACCAAGGTGCTGCAGCGCGCAGGGGTGCGCGACATCGTGGTCTGCGACCGCCAGGGCATCATCGGCTCGCACCGCGGTGACCTGCCGCCCCACAAGAGGCAGCTTGCCGCCACCACCAACCACCGGGACCTGTCCGGCGACATCTCGCGGGCCCTGCGCGGCGCCGACGTGCTGATCGGCGTGGCCGGGGGCACCGTGCCGGAGACAGCGGTGAGCCGGATGGCCGAGGACGCCATGATCTTTGCGCTCGCCAACCCCGACCCCGAGGTCCACCCCGACATCGCGGCCCGTCACGCGGCCATCGTGGCGACGGGCCGCAGCGACTACCCGAACCAGATCAACAACGTCCTCGCCTTCCCCGGGATCTTCAAGGGGGCCCTGAGCGTTGGTGCTTCCCGCATCACGGAGGGCATGAAGCTGGCAGCCGCCGAGGCCATCGCAGCCTGCGTCCCTCACCCCACGCCCGATCGTGTGGTTCCCAGTCCGTTCGACCCTGCGGTGGTCGCGTCGGTCACCCGATCGGTCGCACGCGCCGCCCAGATGGAGGGTGTCCTTCGTCACTGACGTGACAGAAGGACGTAACCGGGCGTATGGAGACCCGCTAAAGAGCCGCACTCTACGTGTCGGTCCAGGGCCGATGGGGTGAGTACCGCTTCGCAGTTGGCCCGATAGATACGCGCCGGTCACCTCGGTGCGAGAGCCTGTGCAGGTGGGCCGGTCGGTCCTCGTGCAGGCGTCTCGGCTCACCGGCGCAGCCGCACCTCATCCTGAAGAAGACGGGCATGACAGACGTGATCGACTCGCGCGGCAAGCATCGCGCCGTGAGCGGCTCTACTCGCCCGCGCCCTCGTCTGCTCACGGACCCCGAGCTCCACGCCTACACGCCCACGCTGTGGACCAGGGTGCGCAGCGTCGCGGCGGCGACGGTCATCGCCGACGTGACCGCCTGCCTGCTCGCCTGGCTGCTGACGGGCATCGACGCCCGTCCCGCGCTGCTGATGACGGCGATCCTCGTGGCTCTCTTTGCGGGCAGCAAGCTCTATGACTCGCGGCTCAACCTCTCCGCCCTGGACGACCTGCCCGCCATCGCCGGCCGCTGGATCATCGCGTGCGCCGCCGTCGCCATCGTAGGGGCCGGGGTGGAGAGCCGCCCGATGGCCAACGTCGTCCAGGAGCTGCACGTCCTGGCCTTCCCCCTCGCCCTGCTCGCCCTCGTGCTGATCGGTCGCGCCCTCGTCTACGCCGCCATCCGCTGGGCCCGCCGGACGGGACGCGTGGGGCACCGAGCCCTGATCCTCGGCGCCGGTGTGGTCGGTCACGAGATCGCCCAGCTGCTGCAGGACCACCCGCAGTACGGCCTGCGCCCCTACTGCTTCCTGGACAGCGACCCTAAGGTCGTCGACTCCATGGATGTCCTCCCGGTCCTCGGCGGGCCCGAGGCGCTCGAGCGCACCCTGACAGACAACCGAATCCACGTCGTGATCGTCGCCTTCTCCTCGATGAAGGAGTCGGAGATGGTGCCGCTGATCCGCACCTGCGACCGCCTGGAGTCCGAGCTGTTCGTCGTCCCCCGCCTCTACGAGCTGCACCACGTCGAGGGAGACATGGACACCGTCTGGGGCGTTCCGCTGGTGCGGCTGCGGCGGTCGGCATACCGCTCGCCCATGTGGCGCGTGAAACGGCTGGGCGACATCCTGCTGTCCGGCCTGGCGCTGGTCGTCCTGTCCATCCCCATGGCGCTGGTCGCGCTCGGTGTCCGGCTCGACGGCGGGCCGGGGATCATCTTCAGGCAGGAGCGGGTGGGGGTCGACGGTCGTCCCGTCACCGTCATGAAGTTCCGCTCCATGCGCCCTGTCAACGAGGCCGAGTCGCAGACCAACTGGAACATCGCCAAGGACAACCGGTTGAGCGCGTTCGGCAAGTTCATCCGCAAGACCTCCCTCGACGAGCTCCCGCAGCTGATCAACATCCTGCGCGGCGACATGAGCGTCGTGGGCCCACGCCCCGAGCGCCCATACTTCGTGGAGCAGTTCCAGCAGATGTACCCCGCCTACGGTGCCCGCCACCGCGTGCCCTGCGGCCTGACCGGCTGGGCAGCCGTCAACGGGCTGCGCGGCGACACGTCGATCGCCGAGCGCGCGCGCTTTGACAACTACTACATCCAGAACTGGTCGCTCTGGCTGGACGTCAAGATCATCCTGCGCACGGTCAGCTCAGTCGTCACCGGTGCCGGTGGCTGACCTGGTGCCAGCGCCGGTATCCGGATCACGAGTGAAGACTCCACCGATCGAAGGCTCCTTACGTGCTCGATACTGACTCGCGTCGACGAGCTCCGCGCGGACTGCGTGAAGGTAACGGTCCGCGCGCTTACGTCGGCAGACATCGTCACGACTCGGCTGCCCTTAGGCGCCTGAAAGCGGTTGTCCCGTTGTTCTGGGCGACGATGGAGCGCGCATTGCCTCGCCTTGCGAACGCGATCATCATGATCACTTTCGCGAAGTTTACGAACCCAGGCATCGTCGGGATCTACAGCTGGGTGGCCCTGGCATACACCTTCTACCAGGCACTCGCTGAGAACGCGCTGCGAAACCAGATCGTCATGTCTCTCACCAACGAGCGGGACACTCGGGCGGTGCGGAGGCTGGGAGCTATTGCTGCGTGGTTCGGGGCGGCTTTCATGGCGGCGGTCTTGATAGTTCTGTGCCTCCGCACACCGCACCTGGGGTCCTACGTCATCGCACTGTCGCCCATGGTCCTTGTCCCATTCATCACCACAGCCGGGATCGTCCCTGTCGGGAAGATGCAGTACGGGCACCGGTGGAAGGCCCTGGCTCGCTATCAGCTGCTGGCGGCGGTAGTGGGGCTGATGGTCTCCTTCAGCATCGTCATCACCTTGCACTCGTCCCTGGCGATGGCGGCTCACTTGGTTGTCACCGAGTCATTGTTCCTCTTGCTCGCCCACCGGGCGGCCAGGTCGATCCGCATCGAACAGCGGCAGGGAGAGGGGCGTCCTCGGGGGGAGGTCGCTGGGCTCAGTCTCTTGGGGGTCCTGGGATGGACCCAAGGACAGCTCGAACGGGTCTTCATCGGAACCTTTGCGGGCACCAGTGTGCTCGGTCTGTACTCCACGGCGTCGGCCATGGGGCGAAGTCCTGGCGATGCCTTGTCCTCTGCCACCGCCAACTATCTGCGCGCGTCGGTGGTGAAGCACGAGGACCCTGATCGGCAGGCGCTCGACGTGCGCAGGATCGGATTGATCAGCGCCGGAGCCGCCGTATGCGCCGTGCTGATGATGACGGTCATCGTGGACTTCCTGTTTCGCCCGTTCCTGGGTGAGAGGTGGGAGCCAACGCTGGTGGCGGTCCCTATGCTGGCGGTGGCGACGATCCCCTATGCCGTTTCCCTATGCCTTCAGATGCTGTCCATCTATGAGCAAAACACCCGAGCATCGATCGTCCCGGCCTTGCTGGCCATCTGTTGTGCGCCGGTGACAGGTTATGTCGCCCTGCACAGCCTGACGGGGGCCGCAGCCGTCGTCGTGGGCAAAGAACTCATGGTGTTGTTGGTGTGTTATGGCATGAGCCGGCCCCGAGGAGCGGCCGCTCCGGTGCTCGCGGCGTGCGCTCTCTCGGGACTTGCTGCTGCGGTCGTTCTGGCCCTCAGCTGAGGTCGAGCCGGGCCTGCATGCGACCCAGCTGGCGGTTCAGCCGCCAGGTGAACAACAGGCGGTCGATCGGTTGGAGCCGTTCGGCCGCCGAGCGGAGAGCCATGCCGACCTGCGTGATGGCTGGGCCAACCTCTTGGGGAACAGGTCCACGGTGAAGGGCCGCAGTGAAGAAGTCTCGTAGGGCGGACGGCGAGACGTCGAGGACGGTTGATGCGGCGACCTGGTAGGCGGTCCACAGAGGGCTGTCGGTGCCCTCGTCCATCCACGGCTGTTGCAGCGTGACCTGGCCAGGGTGCCTGCGATACAGGAGACCGGGGACTGAGGATCGCACCAGTCGCTGGCCTGCGCAGGAAGCCCTCAACCACAACTCGTAGTCCTCCGCCTTGGTGTCCGCGTAGCCACCGGATTCGTCGAACGCTGATCGCCGCATCATGGCGGTGGGGTGAACCAAGCAGCAGCCGAGCAGAAGGTGCAGGGGCGTTGCGGCGGCGCTCAGGTATCCAGGCTGGTCCGCACCTCTCGGGCGACCTCGCTCATCAACGAACACGACGGTCGTGAAGGCCATGTCGGCTGATCGAAGCAATGACTCGCCGCGAGTCCAGCGTCCGGGCAGTGCCACGTCATCGGCGTCCATCCTGGCGAGGAACTCGGAGTCGCCAAACCCTGCCAGCTCGTTGAGGCTTCGGGCAACGCCCTGCGCTTCGGAATGACGGTGAACGAGTACCCGAGGATCGCGGCCCTGCACCGCGGCCAAGATGTCTGGCGTCCGGTCCGTGCTCCCGTCGTCCATGATCCGGACCTCGGCGTCGTGAGGGAGGGTCTTGAGCACGCTGGTCAAGGCACGCTCAAGGTGCTCCTGACCGTTGCGAACGGGAATGATGACGGACCACTTGGGCACGGTCAGCTCCTCAGAAGGGTGCGGTCGGATATGGAGGAGGTGTCGTGATCGCGGGTCGCAGCGCGTCGTCGGGCTCGTTCGATGAGCCAGAACCCCCACAACGGCAACCCGCTCTGAATGGCATAGGGGAGAAAAGCGCCGCTCTGCGCGACGACGGTCTCGAACAGGATCACTGAACCCAGATAAGCGGCGAGAACCTTCTCCATCTCGCCCGCGGCGTCCCGGAACCAGTCGGCGACCAGTGATGCCACCACGCCGAGGATGACATGGCCGACGATGACACCAGGTAGGCCAAAATTGATGTAGAGCTCAGACACCATGCCGGGGACTATGTGCGTCTTTTCAGTATCGCCGACGAAAGCAGACCCAGATAGCTGGACGATTGACCTCACGCCCTCCATCGGAGGCGCGAGTCCGACGAAGTGAGCTATGGCCCATGGCACATTCAGATAGCCATTGGCCAAGGTCTCTCCGCCGACATACCCGAAGGTTCGGGCGTAGTCATCCGCCCACGCCACCATGGAAAAGCGACCCCACTGCCAGTCCAGCAGTCCCCACACCTCGAAATCCTTGGTCCGCGCAAGCGTCTTGGACATGATGAAGAGGGCTCCCAGGATGGCTCCGCCTATGGCGTAGGGCGCGCGCAGCACCTTGAGGCGCGGGAGCAGAAGCGCGATGATGGGAATGCCATAAACCATGGTTTCGGCCCGGCCGCCGCTCCATGCGAATGAGAAGAAGACACCCCCCATGGCGCCGGTGAGGACAAGGGCGTTCCAGACGGTTGAGGCAGGCGTGGTACGACGTGATGTGATGACGAGAGCCAGAAGTGTCACGGCCCAGGGGAACCAGCTCGCAAGGAAGACGTACCGCGCTTCCCCAGGTGGGACCTCTACCACTCGCTCGGCGTTAAGTGCGGATGCATGTCTCATCACGCGAAGCAAGGCGAATCCGGCAGCGGATGCGAGGGCCGCACCCATGAGTGAGGCCAGCACCCTGTCTCGCTGCGCCCATGCCCAGACGGGGCGTCCGCGGGTCGCGGGGGGCCGGGCAAAGGCGGCAAGCGCGATCATGAGCGTCAACTCCGCCAGCAAGCACGCAACCGCGGCACGAACGAGCCCCGTGGTGGCGCCCGGAACCCCGCCTGCGATGGCGTCGTAGTAGCCCCGATCTGTGGAAAGTGGCCAGACGTGGACCAAGCCGGAGATCGGGTAGGAGACGACAAAATCGGCGACAAGAATCTGCCGAAGCCACATCCCGTCTCCACCGCGACGGTGGAAGTAGAGGATTCCGAGGAGGCCCAGCATGAGCGTGATCACCATGATGGTGATCGCCAGGGGCTGCGGGCTCATCGTGCCACCGCGCTGGTCATCACATGAATCGGCTCAACCCGCGTGGGGCCACGCCGACGACGCCCAGGCTGCGGACCCCTAGTCCGCGGTATCGGCGCAGCGTCTCCTTGATCGTGGCCTTGCGGGAACGCCCGATCTCCACCAGCACCAACGTGGCCCGCGACACCTGTGCAAATGTCTCGGCGGCAGCATGGTCAGATGCGCCGGCATCGATCAACACCGTGTCGTAACGCTCCAAGAGCGACTCCACGAGCTGGGCCGCACGTGCTGCGCTCACGAAGTCGATGTGTTCCGGCTTGCCGGTTCCGAGGGGCACGATGTCAGGGAGGCCTGGAGACCCCAGGTGAATGGCATCGCTCCAGTCATCGAGGGAAGCTGCGAGGACGTCTGTTAGGCCCTTTCGTACGGGGAGGCCCAGCGACCCGGCCAGGTCCTCGCCGCCAGGGTTCGCATCGAGCAGGACCACGCGGCGTCCGCTGCGGGCCATGTGGTTGGCCAACTGTATCGCGGGACCTGTGACCGGAACCCGTGAGGTCAGCGCCGTGACGCAGATGCAGCGCTCGTCATGTCCCGAGAGGGCGTCGATAGCGTTGGTGATCAGGCCGACCGCATTGGAGTCCGCAGCCCTGGCGTGTCTCCGGCCGTGGTCTGGGCGAGCGACGCGTTGTGCGCTCATCACGCCCAGCGGCTGCTCACCAGCGGCGTCAGCGATCTGATCGCGGGTGCGCGCCCGCGGGTCGAGGCTTTCGACGAGGAATGCGAGCAGCGCGCCGAGCAGGGCGCCCAGCAGGAGACCTGCTGCCGCCAGCGTCCAGGCTGGTTGGCCAGCCTCCTGCCGCGGTAGTTCTGCCCGGTCGACGACGGCCGCCTTGAAGGTCTGGGAGCCCTTGGCGTCCGCCGGCGACAGTCGCGACACAGCCGAGATCATCTCCTGGCCCACCGCGTTGGCGAGATCGGCCGCCTCCTGAGCCGTTCCGGCCCGGGCCTCGATGTCGAGGAGGATGGTGCCGGTGGGAGCCGTGGCTGTGACTCGCTCCTGAAGGTCGGCCACGGACGATGACAGGCCCAGCCGTTCGCGGACGGGGTCCAGGATGAGAGGCGTGGTCGCCAACTTGGAGTACGACGCCATCGATCGCTCGAGGTAGGTCGCAGCCTGGTTGAGGTCGGTGGCTGAGTTCCCGGCAGTCACCGAGAACATGAGTTCGGTTGATGCTGTGTACTCGGGGGCTGTGCCGAGAGCCGCGACGAGTGGCGCGGCCATGCCCAGAACTGCGCACAACAGAATGACGACACGTTGCCGACGTAGCACGTCCACGTAGTCCCGAAAGTGCATGCGATGGTGTCCTCGACGTCGTTGATGATCGAACCTGCCTGCCGACCTCAGCGACAGGGTCGGGTGCAACCTGTGTGAGTCGACGATGAACGCCCAACCCTAGGTGACGCTAGCGGACCATGAGCCAGTCGAAGGCACGATTGGCGCAACTGGCTTCCTGGGTCGACCATAGAGTTGGCCCGCACATCAGTGATCGCCTCAATTCGTTACTCAGAGTAGAACCCTCGATACCTGAAGTAGTTTCGGCAAGTCGGTGCAAGATGGCTTTCGGTGATGGTCGAATTGGTTGGTTAGCCTGAGCGCAACCTGCAGGCGTCCGCCCCCCGCACCGACCTCCTCCACCGACCACTCTGCGAATGCAAGGAGCTGCCCGTGCCCGTTCGCCGTCGCCTGTCGACCTTCACCGGATTCGGATACGACAAGGGCAAGCCGTTGCCGGTTTGCGCGCTCTGGGTGCTGGTCGAGCCGATTCTGCGCTCCGTCGTCATACCAAGCTCGTTGCGAGTGCGCGCCCTGCGTGCCTTCGGCGCCGAGATCGGCACAGGTGTGCTCCTGCGGCACGACGTCCGGATCCACTGGCCGTGGAAGTTGCGGATCGGCAACGACTGTTGGATCGGCGTCGGTGCCTGGCTGCTCAACCTCGAGCCCATCTCGATCGGCGACGACGTGTGCATCTCCCAGGGGGTCCTGCTGTGCACTGGAAGCCACCAGGCCGACAATCCGGCGTTCGAGTTCGACAACGCCCCGATCCGCGTCGAGGACGGAGCATGGATCGCGGCTCGGGCGACCGTCCTGAGAGGCGTCACGGTGGGTTGTGACTCCGTCGTCGGGGCCACCGCGCTGGTGGTCAAGGACGTCGAGCCGGGTGCCCGTGTGGTCGCACCTCGGGCGGAGGTGCGTTTCGCGTGAGGGTGCTCCAGGTCGTCTCCCTCGTCAGTCCGAAGGGCGAGTACGGCGGCCCCACTCGGGTAGCCCTTGCCCAGTGCCGGGCGCTGCGAGAGGCGGGCCACGATGTGGTTCTGGCCGCCGGTAGCTGGGGCTATGACGCGATGCCGAGCGAGGTGGAGGGCGTCAGGGTTCGACTGTTCCGAGCGGTCGCCCCAGTCCCCGGCAGCTTCCACGGGTTGTCCAGTCCAGGCCTCGTCTCCTTCGTCGCCCGGGCGGCGCGCAGGGCGGACGCGGTGCATGTTCATCTAGCCCGTGACCTGGTCACGCTGCCCGCGGCACTGGCTACGCACCTGGGTCGACAGCCGTACGTCCTGCAGACCCACGGCATGGTCGTGCCGTCCGGGAACCCATTGGCGCGCCCGCTGGACCTGACAATGACCCGGCGTGTTCTGCGTGGAGCCGGTCGTGTCTTCTATCTGACCGACGCGGAGCGACGCGGCTTGCAGGAGGTCGCCTCTCCCCTGCGACTCGAGCATCTGCGCAACGGAATCGACCTGCCCCCGGCAACCCCGCTGCCTTCCGCGGCCGGGAGCGCTCCCCAGGTCCTCTTCCTCGCCCGGGTCCAAGCCCGCAAGCGTCCGCTGGACTTCGTCGAGATGGCGGTCAGGCTGGCGCCGCGCTACCCGGAAGTGGTCTTTCGGATGGTCGGTCCGGACGAGGGGCTGGGCCAGGAGGTCAGGGATGCCATCAGCCGCAGCGGTCTTGGAGATCGACTCGTCTGGGAGGGCCCACTCCCGCCTCATCAGACGTCAGCTGCGATGCGGGCGGCCGACATATATGTCCTGCCGTCGGTAGACGAGCCTTATCCCATGACTGTGCTGGAGGCGATGTCGCTCGGGCGTCCGGTGGTCGTGACGGACTCGTGCGGCCTGGCACCCATTGTCGAGCGACGGGCCGCGGGCAGTGTCACACCCCCGGGCGCCGCCGGGGTTGCCATGGCTGTGGACCGGCTTCTCTCCGATCCGTCGCTGCGCACGCAGAGCGGCGGCAACGCCCGTGCGGCCATCAGGGACGAGCTCGGCATGGAGCCGGTCGTCGCGCAGCTCGAGCGTTCCTACAACCACCTCACCCGCACCAGCTAAGGACGCTGTCCCGTCATGCAAATCTTGATCGTGTGCTTGAACTATGCGCCGGAGCCCTCCGGAACCGCGCCCTACACCGCTGGCCTTGCCCAGGGGCTCCTCGACCTTGGCCACGACGTCCACGTGATCGCTGGCATCCCTCACTACCCCAGCTGGACCAACTACACCGGATTCTCCGGTCGCCGCCGCGAGGACATCGTCGACGGAGTCCCCGTGACGCGTCTGTGGCACACCATTCCTAGCGCAGACGGTGGCCCTGGGCTCGGGCGGGCCGTCATGGAGCTCACCTTCGGTCTGCACACCCTCCTGGTCGGCTGGGGCAAGCCCGACCTCGTACTCACCGTCAGCCCGGCGCTGATCTCCTCCGGCTTCGCCCTGGCCCGAGCCCGACTTGGGGCAGGGCGCCCGCAGACAGCCATCTGGGTGCAGGACATGTACTCCACCGGGCTGGCCGAGCTGGGGAGCGCCGGCGCGGTCGCGGCTGCGGCGTTCAAGATCCTGGAGCGTGGTGTGCTGGGTCTGGCCGACGGGGTGTCGGTGATCCACGAGCGGTTCCGGCGCTACGTGGTGCAGGAGGTGGGGGTCGACGGGAGCAAGGTGGTCGTCAACCGAAACTGGGCTCACCTGCGGACCGACCCGCACGGCGTCGATGTCCGCCAGATGCGGGCCACGCTGGCAGGGGACCCCGACCGCCCGATCGCGCTGCACGCCGGCAACATGGGCGCCAAGCAGGGCCTGGAGAACGTCGTCGAGGCGGCTCGCCTGGCTCAGCAGCAGCAGTCGGACGTGATGTTCGTGCTGGTGGGCGACGGCAACCAGCGTGCCCGGCTGGAGGAGCTGGGCGCCGGCTGCGCCAACCTGACGTTTGCCCCGGCGCTGCCGGACGGCGAGTTCCGGGCCGCCCTGGAGGCCGCAGACGTGCTGCTGGTCAACGAGAAGGCCGGCGTCAAGGAGATGGCCGTGCCGAGCAAGCTGACGTCCTACTTCCGCGTGGGTCGTCCCGTCGTGGCCGCGACATCGGACGACGGTTCCTGCGCCGACGAGGTGCGGGCGGCGGACGCCGGGCCCGTCATACCGGCAGGCGACCCGGCCCTCATGCTGAGCACCGTCGAAGCGCTTGTCGCCGATCCTGACGGCTCTCGCAGGTATGCCGAGTCCGCCACCCGCTTCGCGGCGGCGAACCTCTCGGCAGCGTCGGCCATCTCTGGCTTCTCGGCGTGGCTGCAGGGTCTCGTCGAGCGTCGCCGGGCCGTCACGGCGCCGACTCTCGCCGACTCGCACTGAACTTCTTCGCTCCACTACCCCTCGGAAGGCACCACGTGACCAAGCGCGCGCTCATCACTGGCATCACCGGGCAGGACGGCTCCTACCTGGCCGAGCTCCTGCTCAGCAAGGGATACGAGGTGCACGGGCTCATCCGCCGCGCCTCGACCTTCAACACCCACCGGATCGACCACCTCTACGTGGACCCCCACGACGAGGGCGCCAAGCTGTTCCTGCACTACGGCGACCTCAGCGACGGCGCGCGGCTCGTGACCCTCGTCGGGGAGATCAACCCCGACGAGGTGTACAACCTGGCGGCGCAGTCCCACGTGCGCGTGTCCTTCGACGAGCCCGAGCACACGGCGGACACGACGGGGGTGGGGTCGATCCGTCTGCTGGAGGCGATCCGGGTCGCGGGTGTGCGGCCGCGCTTCTACCAGGCGTCGACCTCCGAGCTGTTCGGCGCCACGCCGCCGCCGCAGGGCGAGGACACCCCGTTCTACCCGCGCTCGCCATACGGGGTCGCCAAGCTCTACTCGTACTGGATCACCAAGAACTACCGCGAGGCGTACGACATGTTCGCCGTCAACGGGATCCTCTTCAACCACGAGTCGCCGCGCCGCGGCGAGACCTTCGTGACGCGCAAGATCACCCGCGCGGTGGCCGCGATCAAGGCCGGCCAGCAGAAGCACCTCTACATGGGCAACATCGACTCGGTCCGCGACTGGGGCTACGCCCCGGAGTACGTCGAGGGCATGTGGCGGATGCTGCAGGTCGACGAGCCCGAGGACTTCGTCCTGGCTACCGGGCAGGACCACACCGTCAAGGACTTCCTGGCTATGGCCTTCGAGCACGCGGGCCTGGACTGGGGGGAGCACGTGCGTTTCGACGAGCGGTACCTGCGGCCCACGGAGGTGGACGCGCTGATCGGTGACGCCTCCAAGGCCAAGGAGAAGCTCGGTTGGGAGGCCAAGGTCCATACTCCTGAGCTTGCACGGATCATGGTGGACGCCGATATCAAGGCACTCGAGTGCGCGGGCACCCCCTGGATCGACACCCCTACGACGCTGGGGTCCGACGCGCCGATTCCGGGGGTTCAGCCGCGATGAGCGCCATCGACGGGGTCGACTACACGCCCGGCCCGCTAGACCGCGACGCCGTGACCTACGTCGCGGGCCACCGCGGCCTCGTGGGGTCGGCCGTCTGGCGGCGGCTGGGGTCAGCGGGCTTCACGAGACTCGTGGGTCGCACGTCCGCTGAGCTGGACCTGAAGGACCGCGAGGGGGTCTTTTCCTTCTTCGCCGAGACCAAGCCTCGATACGTGGTCCTGGCTGCGGCCAAGGTTGGCGGCATCCTTGCGAACAACACCTACCCCGTGGACTTCCTGTCGGACAACGTTCGCATCCAGGTCAACGTGCTGGACGCCGCCCTCAAGTATGAGGTCGAACGGGTGCTCTTCCTCGGATCCTCATGCATCTACCCCAAGTTCGCCGAGCAACCCATCCGCGAGGACTCCCTGCTGACGGGTCACCTCGAGCCCACCAACGACGCCTACGCCATCGCCAAGATCGCCGGGATCCTGCATGTCCAGGCTGTTCGTCGGCAGTACGGCCTGCCGTGGATCTCGGCTATGCCGACCAACCTCTACGGCCCTGGCGACAACTTCGACCCCACCGGGTCGCACGTCATGCCGGCCATGATCAGGAGGTACGACCAGGCTGCGGCCGAGGGCGCCCCCGTCGTGACCAACTGGGGCTCCGGTTCGCCACGACGCGAGTTCCTCCACGTGGACGACATGGCCGCGGCCTGCCTGCACCTGTTGGAGCACTACGACGGCCCTGGTCAGGTCAATGTCGGCACCGGGACGGACGTCACGATCAAGGAGCTGGCGGGCATCGTGGCCGACGCCGTCGGCTACCGCGGGTCTATTGAGTGGGACACGTCCAAGCCCGACGGGACCCCGCGCAAGCTGCTCGACGTGTCAACCCTGAAGGGGTCCGGATGGTCCCCTCAGATCAACCTGGAGGACGGTGTGCGCGCCACGGTTGATTGGTATCGGACGCACCGATCCGACCGGCGCGGCTGACGACCACGTGTCGCGCCTACCGCCAGCGTCAGTTGAGCGAGAGTCGATTGCGGGCGAGACTGACCGTGCCGCCGGACGCGCGCGTGATCGTGACCCTCACGGGTCGCGGGGGGACGAGAGGAAGGGACGTGGAGAATGTCGACCGTGGGGGAGCCGACGTGGATCGGCGAGGGCGAGCGGACCCTGTCTGCCTGGATCTGCCGCCCCGTCGGAGAGTGCGTGGGTGTGGTGGTGGTGGCGCCATCCTTCGGGCGCGAGGCTGTCATCAGCGCTCGTGCCCTCCATGTCCTCGGGGTTCGGCTGGCGGAGGCAGGCTTCGTGTCGGTCCGATTCGACTGGCGCGGAAGCGGGAGCTCCGCCGCATTGCCGGGCAGCGACCCTGTGACTGCATGGCATCAAGACCTGACCACCGTTGAAGAGTTCGTCCAGTCATGGAGTCAGGGACTGCCGATTCACTTCATCGGGTTACGGCTAGGCGCCACGGTCCTGTCGACCTGGACCTCGGCGTCCGATGCATTGCGGTTGTGCTGGGAGCCTGTCAACGGCCGGGCCTACGTGCGGGCCTCGGTCAAGTTGCGTCAGCTGAGCTGTGAGGTGCCGTCCGTGCCGGTCTCCACCGGCGTCGAGTTGTGCGGGGTGATGTTCTCGGGGGAGGCCATCGAACGCCTCAGCAGCCTCAAGCTAAAGCTTCAGCCTGGTTCCGGCACCACCCAGGTGCGCAAGGAGAGCGACCGGCGGGTCGCAGATCTGCTGTACTCGGCCCATCCTCGCTTCGCTGCGGTCCCGCATGCGGCCATCAGCGACATCATCGGCCAGCTGCCGCGCGCTGAGACTCAACCCGTCCCTAGGCCGACAGCACGTCTTTGCGCCACCTTCAACGTGGGGGGAGTCGAGATCGTCGAGAGGTTCGTGCAGGTAGGTCCCCATGCCCTTCACGGGGTCCTGACGGAGCCGACCAGCGGTTCGGTGGCCTCGGTCGTATTCACTGCGGCTGGGGCCGAATCTGCAGAGGGACCTTCCGGCCTGTGGGTGACCATCGCCAGGGAGCAAGGGGCCCACGGTGTTATGGGGATCCGCGCTGAACGTCGCGGCTTGGGGGTGCATCTGGACCCCGACCAGCCACGCGAGCCGAACCCGTACTGCGAGGAGGCGGTCGAGGACGTGGAAGCCGCCGTGGCCTTCATCACCGAAAGGGCCGGAGTGCTCCCTACGGCCATTGGTTTGTGCGTCGGCGCTTGGCTCTTCCTTCGCGCCTCCAGCAGGGTCCAGCTACGTCGTATCGTCGCCCTGGACAACCTCATGTGGCAGCCCGATCCGCGCCTGGCCGTCAGATACATGGAGGGGCCATGGTTGAAGCGGTTCTTCGGGACAGTTGACGAGGTCCCCGGTGATGAACCGGCCCCCCGTCGCCGCCGTGATCGGGCAAAGGGCGCTCTCAAGCGTGTACGCGACGTCGCGAAGGGCAACGTTCCGCTACCCCTGCGAACCTTGTTGGCCCGCCAGGCCCTGATGGAGGATGCTGACTCCGTCTTCAGGGGGGTCCCCATCGACCTGCCGGTCGAGCTGCACTTCGGCGACATCGGGGAGAGACACTTCCTGGAAGTCGAGGGCAAGGCCGCTGGTAGGCGGTGGGAACGCCAGGGGAGGCCCGTTCTGCGTCACTATTGGCATGACATGGACCACTCGGCGTTGGGGGAGACGTCGCGCCAACGGATCCGGACGATCGCTGAAACAGCACTTCGGCGTCGTCCGTGAGCATGACCCGAGGCCGTGCCGTGCGGTTCGTCGGTCTGGTCGTCGGCGTGATGGTCGTGACCTTGGCGGGGTTTATGGGGCGTCATGCGTGGCTGGTCACTCACCCACGGGTCGACATCCCCGGGACCTCCGACGTCATCGTCATCCTCGGCCCCTCGTCTCCAGAGCGCATCGCCTTGGGCGAGTCGATGCTCGACCGGGGTGTCGCCCCACAGCTGGTCGTCTCCGCCCATCCCGCTGATACGCATGGCGTGCTTCCGGCCCCATGCAGAACACCTATAGATCGAAGGGTCACGTGCTTCGACCCGGCCCCGTCGACGACCCAGGGGGAGGCACAGGAGATAGGTCGACTCGGCCGCGAGCGCGGTTGGCGGTCAGTCCAGATCATCACGTTCCGCCCCCAGGTAGAACGTGCGCGGTTACTGGTGGGGCGATGCTTCCCGGGACGTGCCACCTACCTCGACGCGGGTGAACCATATGACGCCCAGAGGCAGCTCTTCTACCAGACAGGGGCTTTCGCCAAGGCCATCCTCACCCCCGGGTGCTGAGGCCCGCCTGGTTCGCGCCACCGGCCGGGCGGGACCGGGGCGGTGGTGCTGGGCGGTAGCGTAAGCCCGTGATCCTCGCCGTCGTCATGCTCGTCCTGGGCGTCCTTGCCTACGGCATCTCGGGGGCTCGTCTGCACAAGGGTTCGCAGGCCGCAGGAGGGGCGCTCCGGTCGCGGAGCTGGTGGATCGGCACGGCGTTGCAGGGGGCGGGGTTCCTGTTCACCCTCTTCGCCCGCCGCTTCCTGCCGCTGCTCATCGTGCAGGCCTGCGTCACCTCGGCGCTTGCCGTGACGGCAGTCATCCAGCACGTCCAGGGTGTGCGTCGGCTGCGAGCATCGGACGCTCTCGCCATCCTGGCGGTGGTCGTCGGCATCGCGGCGCTCGGGATGGTGACCATCACCGGACCCCCGCCGCCGATCGAGGCTCGCGACATCAACGTCCTCCTGGGCTGCGCGGCGGCCTGCGCACTGGGGCTGCTCCTGCCCGGAGGGCCGGTGGTGAACGGGCTGCTGGCCGGCTTCGGGTTCTCCTTCTCGGCCATCTGCGCGCGCCTGCTCATCGGCGACCACACCCACGTCGTCTGGAGGTTCTGGGAGCTGCCCCTGCTCAACTGGGTCGCCGGCATGCTCGTCATCTCGGGCATGGCCCTGGGTCAGGTGCATCTCACGAAAGGACTGGCCCGCGGGCATGCTGCGCCGGTGCTCGGCTGCAACTACGGGATGGCCACGGCCTTCCCCGCAGCCTTCGGGATCGGCCTGCTCGGGGAGCACACCCGGCCCGGGTCGCTGCCGCAGGTCGTGGTGGGGCTCACGCTCGCTCTCGCCGGAGCGTTGTGGCTGCTGCGCACCGAGGACGAGGCCGGCGCCCTCGACGGCGGCGACGCACACGCCTGACGCCTGGCTCAGAAGTGTCGCGCGACGAACCGCAACTGGTCGAGGGCCATGCGGCCCCAGTACTCGGCATCGTGGCCCCCAGGGTTGATATGAAACTCCGGTGCCGGCTGGGCCGTGGGGATGAAGTCACGGTTCATAGAGAGGAACGGGTCACGGTCGCCTATATCGATGCGAACGGGGAGCCCCTGGAGGCGTGGCCATAGGGAACGAATGTTGTGCTGGTTGAAGTCCGTCTGCGTGTCATACGCTCCCTGGCTCTCCGCGAAGGACGGTATGAAGGGCGTACTTGCGGCTACCACGGACGAGACGCGGTGTCTTCCGAGCATGGCTCCTAGGTAGAGCGCGCCGACGCCGCCCATGGAGTAGCCGTAGACCGCGGGCCGCGACATGTCCAGGCCCAGGCCCCTGAGGACGGTAGCGAACTCATCTGTGACGAGGGCAGCGCTGTCGGTCCCGTCCGCCCGCGGATGCCACCACCTGTCCCCGCCCTTGATGCCGACGCAGGCAAACGCAGGCAGCCCCTCGGCCTGGAGCTGCGCTGAGGTCTCTGGCCAGCGCAGGATCCAGGGGGTGCCTTGATCGCCCCCGGTGCCGTGCAGAGTCAGGAGCACGGGAATCCGGGCGCCCCGCGAGTACCCCGGCGGGAAGAGCACCACCCAGGGTGCCGGCTCGCCCCTCAGGTACTTGGAGATGATGACGCCGTCGATCTTGGAGACGTTCTGCACTCTCTGTTCGGGCGCGGGAGTCTGGGTGACCTGGGGGGTCTTGGGAAGCGGGCGATCACCCTTGGGGCTGGAGCAGGCGCCCAGAGCGCCGGCCAGCGACAGGCCTCCTGCGAGCCGGAGCAGGCTGCGTCGGTCCATGGTGCCCAGCCTAGGCATCAATCCAGATGGCGGGAGATGAACCGCATCTGCTCCAGCGCCACCCGGCCCCAGAAGTCCCAGTCGTGCCCGCCTGGGGAGACGTGGAACTCCGGCTGCGGGTCGGCCAGGGGTCGGAGCGCGAGGTTCTCCTGGAGGAAGGGGTCCTGATCGCCGATGTCCACGCGGATCGGC
Source organism: Arsenicicoccus cauae (assembly GCF_009707125.1). Classification (GTDB taxonomy): domain Bacteria; phylum Actinomycetota; class Actinomycetes; order Actinomycetales; family Dermatophilaceae; genus Arsenicicoccus; species Arsenicicoccus cauae. The sequence continues at coordinate 299,158 of NZ_WLVL01000039.1, read as the reverse complement.
AGCCCCCGCAGGCTCGCCCAGTGCCGACGGATGTCGTGGACCGCGAAGTCGGCGGGGGAGTCGTAGGACCCGCTGAACCGGTCCCACGTCGCGGGGAACGGGGTGCTGGCGATGGTGAGGCTCGACAAACGGTTGGGGCCGAGGCGCGAGGCCAGCCAGACGGCGCCCATGCCACCCATCGACAATCCGTAGAGCGCCGGACGGGTCAGGTCCAGGCCCAGGCCGGAGAGGATCGGGGCCAGCTCGTAGGCGACCATAGCCGCGCTGTCCGTCCCGTCGGCCCGGTCGTGCCACCAGGTGTCGCCGCCGTCGACGCCCACGCAGGCGAACGGCCGCAGGCCCTCGGCCCGCAGGGTCTCCGCGTGCTCCAGGAAGCGCAGTCCCTCGGGCGTCGTGTGGTTTCCGCCCTTGCCGTGGAGCGTGATCATGACCGGCAGTCGGTCACCTGGGGTGAAGCCGGGCGGGTAGAGCACCTCCCAGACGGTCTCCTGACCGCCGCGGTAGCGCGAGGCGAACGATCCGGTGGCGGCCTTGGGGCCGGAGACGTCGGCGTGCGCCGGCGCGGTGACGGAGGAGGTGAGGGCGACGGTGCCGAGACCGAGACCGAGGCCGAGACGCAGGGCGTCGCGCCGGGTGAGGGGGGAGGGCATGACTCAATGAAACGCGACGAAGGTGGCCAATGGGATGAATCGCGTCAGCGGCGGCGCTGGCAGCGGCCGCACCAGTAGAGGGTGCGGCCGGCCACCTTGGCGGTGCGGATGCGGCTGCCGCAGGTCGGGCAGGGCTCGCCCGCGCGCTTGTAGGTCGCGAACTCCCGCGGGAAGGTCGTGCCCAGCGAGCGGCCGGTGATCACCGGGGGTTCCTCGCCCGCGGCGAGCCGCCGCTCGGCCTCCTCCACCTGCGGCTCGAGGGTGAGGATCTGCCCGTACGCCACACCCAGCGGCAGCAGGCGCACGAGGTCCGCCCAGATGGTGTCCCAGGAGCTCTGGCGCAGCTCGCGCCCCGGGCGGTGGGGGTCGATGCGGTGGCGCCACAGCACCTCGCAGCGATAGACGTTGCCCACCCCGGCGACGACCGCCTGGTCCATGAGCAGCTCGGCGATCGTCTTGCGGCTCCGGGAGATCCGCGCCCACGCCTCGTCCGGGTCGGCGTCGGCGCGCAGGGGATCGGGGCCGAGCCGGTCGAGGACCGAGTGCGCCTCCTGCGGCGTGATCAGCGCGCACACCATCGGCCCGCGCAGGTCGGCCACGTGCGTGTCCGACGCGAGCCGCAACCTCACCTCTCCCTGCACCGGGACGTCCTCGGGCCGTATGCCGTCCGCCAACGGCGTCACCGCGAAGTTGCCGATGAGGCCGAGGTGCACGTGCAGCCAGCGGTCCCCGTCCACCTCCACCAGCAGGTGCTTGCCGGCGGCCTGCGCACCGATCAGCACCTCGCCGTCCAGCTGCGCGGCCGAGTCGGCGAACCTCCCCTGCGGGCTGCTCGCCCTGACGGGCTTTCCGGCATACGCCCGGTTGAGCCGCCCGGCCAGGGCGTGGATGGTGTGACCCTCCGGCACCTCAGCTGGCCTTCTTGGTGGTCCGCTTGGCCGTGGACTTCTTGGCGGTGGCCTTCTTCGTGGTGGAGCTCGCGGCCTTCTTGGCGGGGGCCTTGCGAGCGGTGGACTTCTTGGCGGCGGGCTTGTCGTCCGCCGTCGCGCCGTCGTCCTCGGTGTCGGCGCCGTCGTCCGACCCCGAGCCCTCCTGCCCCGCACCGGAGTCCGCGGAGGTGTCCTCGCCCCGCGCCGCCTTGGCCCGGTCGACCGAGCGCTGCAGCGCCGCGAGCAGGTCGACCACGTCGCCGCCCTCGTCGTCGCCCTTGGCCTTGGGCGCCGCCTTGACGTCACCGCCGGCGAGCTTGCGCTCCACCAGGGCCTGCACGGCCTGCTGGTAGTCGTCCTCGTAGTCGTTGGGCTCGAAGTCGTCGACCATCGACTCGATGAGCAGGTCCGCCATCTTGACCTCCCGCTCGTTGGGCTCCGGGATGTCGTCCAGCACGTCGAACGACGGCGTGCGCACCTCGTCCGGCCACAGCATGGTCTGCAGCACGATCACGTCGTCCTTGACCCGCAGCACCGCCATCGACAGGCGTGTGCGGACGGCGACGGTGACCACCGCCATACGATCCGTGGAGCGCAGGGCCTCGCGCAGCAGGGCATAGGGCTTGACCGCGCTCTTGTCGGGCTCGAGGTAGTAGGACTTGTCCAGCAGCAGGGGGTCGATCTGCTCCGCGGGGACGAACTTCTCGACCGAGATCTCCTTGGAGCTCTTGGAGTCCAGGCTCGCGAGATCCTCGTCGGTGATCATCACCATCTTGCCGTCGGGCGACTCGTAGCCCTTGGCGATCTCGGAGTAGGGCACCTCCTCGCCGTCCGCCGCGGCGACCTTCTTGTACTTGATCCGCGAGCCGTCGCTCTTGCGGACCTGGTGGAACTGCAGGTCGTGATTCTCGGTGGCCGTGAAGAGCCGCACCGGCACCGTGACGAGGCCGAACGAGACCGCGCCCTTCCAGATCGCACGCATGACCTGCTCCTTCGTCGCTCGTAAGCCGGTGGTGAGCCGCTGGTAAGTCCTCCGGGGCCCATACCCATGAGTCAGGATGAGGTATGCGCCCGATGCTCGCCACCCCCACCACCCAGGTGCCGCACGGCGACGCCTGGGTCCACGAGGTCAAGTGGGACGGCATGCGCATCCTCGCCGACCGGTCACCCGCGGGGTGGAGGCTCTCGGCCCGCTCCGGGGCCGACGCCACCGTGCGTTTCCCCGAGCTCGCGGGGTTGGCCCGCGCCGGGGACGACCTCCTGCTCGACGGCGAGGTCATCGCGCTGCAGGGCGGGGTGCCGTCGTTCGCGGCGCTGAGCGAACGCATCCACGTCTCGGACGCGCGGGTGGCCCAGGCGCTGGCCGAGGTGCGGCCCGTGACCTACATGGTCTTCGACCTGCTGCGGTTCGGCGGGCAGGTGCTGATCGACCAGCCGTGGTCCGTGCGGCGCTCGCTGCTCGAGCGGCTCGACCTGGAGTCCTTCGGGGCGGGAGGGTCGGCCTGGAAGGTGCCCGAGGTGTATGACGACGGCCGGCTGCTGCACGACGTGACCCGCCACCAGGGCCTCGAGGGGGTGGTGTCGAAGCGGCGGGCCTCGGCATACCAGCCCGGCGCCCGCAGCCCCGACTGGCTCAAGCTGCCGCACCGCGCGACGCTCTCGGTGGTCGTCGGCGGCTGGCGTCCCGAGACGTCGGGGCGGGACCGCGTGGGGGCCTTGCTGGTGGGGACGCCGGCGGCCGACGGGTCCGGGCTGCTGGAGCTGGACGGGCGCGTGGGCGCGGGGCTCGCCGGCCGTGCGGGGGAGGCGTTGCGGCCATTGCTCGACGAACGTGCTTGTGGGAGTGCGCCGTTCGTGGGGGAAGTGCCGCGTGAGGATGCGACCGGTGCGCGCTGGGTCGAGCCGACGCTCGTCGTGGACGTGCAGTCCCTCGGGCGGGCGGGCAACGGCAGGCTGCGGCAGCCGGCCTACCTCGGTGTGCGCACCGACCTGACCCCCGCGGACCTTCTCCCCTCCGCCGACTGGTCAGGTGCAGACGGGGACGTCGGCCGTGCCTGACCACGTGAGCGTCGAGATCGACGGTCGCACCCTGCGGCTCAGCTCCCTCGACAAGGTGCTGTATCCCGAGACCGGGACCACCAAGGGCGAGGTGCTGCAGTACTACGCGCAGGTGGCGCCGGTCCTGCTCGAGCAGCTGCGCGATCGCGCCGTGACTCGCATCAGGTGGCCGTCGGGGACGGGTGGGCCGTCGTTCTTCGAGAAGAACGTGCCCCGCGGCACCCCCGCGTGGATCCGCACCGTGACCCTGCCGGCGCCGGGCTCGACGCGCGACCGCGAGACCATCACCTATCCCGTCATCGACTCCGTCGCCGGACTGACCTGGCTCGGCAACCTCGCCGCGCTGGAGCTGCACGTGCACCAGTGGCGGGTGTCGCCGTCCGGGGAGGCGCTGCACCCGGACCGGCTCGTCGTCGATCTCGACCCCGGGCCCGGCGCCGGGCTCGCGGAGTGCTCGCAGGTGGCGCTGTGGGCGCGCGACATCTTGTGCGACATGGGGATCGGCGATCTGTGGCCCGTCACCTCCGGATCCAAGGGCCTCCAGCTGTATGCCGAGCTCGACGGCACCCACCCCGTCGCCGTGGTCCGCGAGGTGGCTCAGGGGCTGGCCGTCGCGCTCGAGGCGGGCCACCCCACGTTGGTCGTGTCGTCGATGGTCAAGGCCAAGCGCGGGGGCAAGGTGCTCGTCGACTGGAGCCAGAACACCGCCTCCAAGACGACGATCTGCCCCTGGTCGCTGCGCGGGAAGTTCGGTCGCCCGACGGTGGCCGCGCCCCGTGAGTGGTCGGAGCTGGAGGACGCCGTCGCGGGGCGGACGCCCCTGGAGCAGTTGAGCCTGGACGAGGCGCTGGCCCGCCTCCCCTGACCGGACCCCACCCCTGCCGTGCCCGGTTGCCGCCCCACCCGCCCCCGTGTGCCGCCATTGGTCACCAATGACGTTTTGGATCGTTCACATGAGGCCTCAAGACGTCATTGGTGACCAATGGCGCGGGGTGAGGGGAGGGCGCGGGAGGGGAAGGCGCGCGTGCTCGGGTCGTGGCGCGTGCTCGGGTCGTGGCGCATGCTCGGGACTGGGCGGCCGAGCAGTCGAGCCTGGTCGGCCATGGCGGATCGCAGCTGCTTGAGGACCCCACCGACCTGCGGATAGTCCTGCCGCGTGCCCACGACGACCCGCACGCCCTGCTGCTCGACGCGCCGGATCCGGGCGATGTCGTCCTGCCTCTGCTGCGAGGACTCGTAGTGCCACAGCCCGTCGTACTCGAACCCGACGCCGAGATGCCGCCAGTACATGTCGAGATAGGCGACCAGGCCGCGGGACCTGTCGTAGATCGGGGCGTTCAGCTCCGGCTCGGGCAGGCCCGCCTCCAGGAAGCGCAGGCGGAACAGGGTCTCGCGTGGCGACGCGCTGCCCTCACGGACGTGCTCCAGGGCGGCGAGCGCAGCCACGCTGCCCGGGTGCCCGGCGGGGACGGCCGCCACCAGCCGGTCCAGGGTGCGACCGGTCCGCCAGCCCACGACGGCGTCCCCGAGGATGACGAGGTCCTCGCGCCCCAGCTCGCCCGCCAGCTGGGCGAAGACGTGCTCGTGGGCCACCACGGGTGTGGCGAGGGTGGGCAGCACCACATGACGGGGCACAGGCCCGCGGTGGCCCCTCACCTCGGGGCGACGGCACGCGTGGGCCGTGCCCGCCACCAGCACGTCGATGAGCTGCTCCGGGAGCCAGCCGGCGGGCAGGGGGAGGTCGAGCAGGCGAGCTGCGGTCACATGGCTGTATGCCGCGCCCTCGGGCAGGACGACGGAGAGCATCCGGGCCTGCTCGAGCACGGTCTGCGGCGGCGAGGGGGCGTAGACCCCCTGGAAGACACGGGCCAGCTGTTTGAGGTCCGCGACGGTCATCCCGGCGGCGAGGGCTTCGGCGCGGGTGAAGGCCGGGCGTCCGGCCAGCGATGGGGGCAGCACGAGGGACATGCAGCGATGGTCGTGCGGCCGGCTCGCGGCGTCATACGGTCATCCACAGCCGGGGCAGAGGGGCTGAGCCTTGTCCACAGGTCGCCGCGACTCCACCCTCCGCCATTGGTCACCAGTGGCGTTTTGGATCGTTCACATCACGACGCGAGACGTCATTGGTGACCAATGGCGCGAGGGGGCGGTGGGGGTGGGGCTGTGGGGGAGGTCATGTTGCCCGGTGAGGTGAGCATCCCCTAAGTTAGGGAGGCCTCACTCACGTCGACCAGGAATCGTAGGCTGCCATGCTCGCCAACTACCTCATCGGGCTGCGTGAGGGACTGGAGGCGTCGCTGGTCGTCGTCATCCTCGTCGCCTACCTCGTGAAGTCGGGACGCCAGCACCTGCTCGGGCGCATCTGGGCGGGAGTCGCGGCGGCGATCGCCATCTCCCTCGCCTTCGGCGCGCTGCTCACCTTCGGCCCCAAGGGCCTGACCTTCGAGGCGCAGGAGGCCATCGGCGGCGGGCTGTCCATCGTGGCGGTGGGGTTCGTGACCTGGATGATCTTTTGGATGGCGCGGCACAGCCGTGGCCTGTCCGGCGAGCTCAAGGGGGCGGTCGACCGGGCCGTCGAGGGCGGCCGCACGGGCGCCCGCGGAGGCCTCGTGCTGGTCGCGATGCTGGCCGTCGGCCGCGAGGGTCTCGAGACCGCGCTGTTCCTGTGGGCGGCCACGCAGGCCGCAGCCCGCGACAACGCCTCCACCACGGCACCGCTGGTCGGCGCCCTCCTCGGCCTGCTGACCGCCGTCGCGCTCGGCGTCGGCGTCTACCGGGGAGCACTCAAGCTCGACCTCGGCGCGTTCTTCCGCTGGACCGGCGCCTTCCTCGTCCTCATCGCCGGCGGGGTCCTGGCGTATGCCGTCCACGACCTGCAGGAGGCGCGCATCCTGCCCGGCCTGCACACCCTCGCGTTCGACGTGTCCGGCACGATCGAGCCCAGCTCGTGGGTCGCCACGCTGCTCAAGGGCGTCTTCAACTTCTCTCCCGCGATGACCGTGCTCGAGGTCGCCGCGTGGGTGCTCTACGTCGTCCCCGTCATGGCGTTGTTCGCCGCGCGGGTCCGTCGCCCCAAGCCCCCGGCCCCGCGTGCGAGCGCGGCGTCCGGCATACGTCAAGGAGCCTCTGCATGACCCGCCTCGCCGCCACCGGCGCGTCCCTCGCGATCGCCGCGCTCGCGCTGACCGCCTGCACCGACAACACCGCCAGCTCCTCCTCAGGGGGCGGGACGCAGGCCGGCGCCGGCCAGGGCACCCTCACGGTCACCTCGACGGACACCGAGTGCCAGGTCTCGGCGTCCGAGGCTCCCTCGGGCACGCTGAAGTTCGCGGTCACCAACGCCGGCTCCAAGGTCACCGAGTTCTACCTCCTCGCCGAGGACGGCCTGCGCATCGTCGCCGAGGTCGAGAACATCGGGCCCGGCCTGTCCCGTGACCTCGTGCTCAAGGCTGCGCCGGGGACGTACAAGACCGCCTGCAAGCCGGGCATGGTCGGCGACGGCATCCGCCACGACTTCACCGTGACCGACTCCGGCGCCAACCTCGAGGCGCAGGGCGCCGACAAGGAGCTCGTCGCGGCGGCCAACAGCCAGTACGCGTCCTACGTCAAGGACCAGACCGAGCAGCTCCTCACGGGGACGAAGGCCTTCGCCGCCGCCTACAAGGCCGGCGACACCGCCAGGGCCAAGGAGCTCTACGCCCCCACCCGCGTCCACTGGGAGCGGATCGAGCCCGTCGCGGAGTCCTTCGGCGACCTCGACCCGATGATGGACGCGCGCGAGGCCGACCTCGAGCCCGGCCAGAAGTGGACCGGCTGGCACGTCGCCGAGAAGGACCTGTGGCCACCGAAGGCCGGCTACACCGCGCAGACCGCCGCCCAGCGCGCCGCGATCGCGGACCAGCTGGTCAAGGACACCGAAACCCTCTACCAGCGCACCCGATCCATGCAGTTCACCACCGACCAGATCGGCAACGGCGCCAAGGGCCTGCTCGACGAGGTCGCCAAGGGCAAGGTCACCGGCGAGGAGGAGATCTGGAGCCACACCGACCTGTGGGACTTCCAGGCCAACGTCGACGGCGCCCGCGTGGCCTGGCAGGGTCTGCGCCCGATCCTCAAGAAGAAGGACGCCGCTCTGGACTCCCAGCTGCAGCTGAAGTTCTCGGCGCTGCAGAAGCTCCTCGACCAGCACAAGGTCGGCGAGGGGTTCAAGACCTACGACACGCTCTCCAAGGAGGAGGTGAAGGCGCTGTCGGACGCGGTCAACGCGCTCTCCGAGCCGCTGTCCAGGCTGACGGCCGCCGTCATCTGATGCCCGAGTCCCTCTCTCGTCGTGGGCTTCTCGGCTGGGGAGCCGCCTCGGCCGCCGTGGGAGCGGCCGGCTTCGCGGGTGGTATGGCGACCGCCAACGCCTCCGAGGGTGACGGCGGGCGCGCGGGTGGGGGCACGACCGGGGACGCGAGAGCCGTTGCGTCCGACAGCTATCCGTTCTACGGCACCCACCAGGCGGGGATCGTCACGCCCGCCCAGGACCGGCTGCACTTCGCGGCGTTCGACGTCACGACGACCTCCCGCGAGGACCTCGTCGCCCTGCTGACCGCCTGGACCGCGGCGGCCGCCGAGATGACGGCGGGTCGGCCGGTGGGTGGGGACCCGACGTCATACAGCGCGCCCCCCAACGACTCCGGCGAGGCGGACGGGCTGTCGGCGTCGCGGCTGACGCTGACCTTCGGCTTCGGGCCCACGCTGTTCCGAGACGCCGCGGGCAAGGACCGCTTCGGGATCTCGGGACGTCAACCCGCTGCGCTGCAACGACTTCCGCACTTCCCGGCGGACGCGCTCGACCCCGCGCGCAGCGACGGCGACCTGTGCGTCCAGGCCTGCGCCGACGACCCGCAGGTCGCGGTGCACGCCATCCGCAACCTGGCGCGCCTCGGGTTCGGCGTCGTGTCGCTGCGGTGGTCCCAGCTGGGCTACGGCCGCACCTCGTCCACGTCCACCGCGCAGGCCACCCCGCGAAACCTGTTCGGCTTCAAGGACGGCACGGCCAACCTCAAGGCCGAGGACCCGTCCGCGCTCGACGCCCACCTGTGGGTCGGCGCCAAGGACGACCCCAAGGCACCGTGGATGGCGGGCGGCTCCTACCTCGTGGCCCGCCGCATCGCGATGAACCTCGAGACCTGGGACCGCTCCTCGCTGCGCGAGCAGGAGGCGGTCATCGGTCGCGACCGCCGCGAGGGCGCGCCGCTCTCGGGCGGGAAGGAGTTCACCGCACCGGACTTCACCGTCAAGGGACGCGAGGGGCAGCCGCTGGTCGCGGCGAGCTCCCATGTGGCGATGGCGCACCCGACGCGCAACGGCGGAGTGCAGATGCTGCGTCGCGGCTACAACTACACCGACGGGTCGGACGACCTCGGGCGCATGGACGCGGGGCTGTTCTTCATCGCCTACGTCCGCAACCCCGCCAGGCAGTACATCCCCATGCAGACTCGCATGGCCAAGCAGGACGCTCTCCAGGAGTACCTCCAGCACCGGGGGTCGGCGTTGTTCGCCATACCGCCGGGTGCCAAGGAGGGCGAGCACATCGGTCAGGCCCTCTTCGCGTAACGGGCGCGTGGTGGGTGGCGTCGGGAAGTGACCCGGCGGGGCGCGTGGAACGATCAATGCGCCGCTGAGGCGTCACGACGTGCCCCCCGAGTCAGTTTGTGTCGCCGATGGGGTGACGGAAGTGACCACTCGGGGGCGGGTGGGGTGCTGAGGTCGTGATTGGCGACAGGAAGTGACCCGGCGGGGCGTGTGGAACGGTCAAAGCGCGGCTGAGGCGCCACCACATGCCCCCTCGGGTCAGTTTGCGTCGCGCGCCCGCGCGGCTGGTGTGACCTGGGTCACCGCCCGCTGTGGACAGCGCGAGCCACACCGCCCCGCCTGTGGAGGACGGCGCGTGGGGGGCGCGGGAGGCGTCCAGGCTGGCGACATGCGAACACCTCTCCAGCTGCCACGCGAGATCGTGGACGGCACGTGGTACACCAACGACGAGCTCGACCGCCTGGGCGTGACTCGGGCCCAGCGACGGCAGCTCGTGGCGCCTCACCGAGGTGTCTATGGACGGCGGCTGCCGCGCACCTTGCTCGAGGACATCGAGGCGGTGAGCCGCGTGGTGCCCGACGACGCGGTGGTCTGCGGGGAGTCAGCGCTCTGGCTGCATCGCCTGCCACACCTTCAGCAGTGGTCACCGTCACCTAGGCCGCCGATCCACCTCCTGGTGCCGGGCCAGCGCCGCATCCGCTTGTCGACCGTGCGTGACCACCGCTCCCACGGTCGTCGAGTCGCCGCGATGCCCGTCGAGGGGCTCGCGCTGCGGGTGCTGTCCCCGCCCGCGCTGTTCGCGCAGATGGCCCCGCACCTGTCCTTCCTCGACACCGTGATCCTGGGGGACGCGGTCGTGAGGTGGCGCAGCATGTGGACGCTGGACCACCTCGAGGCGGCGCTGGTCCCGGGGTTGCCGGGCGTGGTCCAGGCTCGGCGGGCGCTGACGCACGTGCGGCCGGGGTCGAACTCCGTTGCCGAGACCAAGAGTCGGCTGCTGCTCCTCGAGGCCGGCCTGCCCGAGCCCGAGCTCAACGCGTCGATCGTCGTCGACGGCACCTGGCTCGCTTTCGTCGACTTCCTGTGGCGGAGGCACCGGTTGGTGGTCGAGTACTACGGCGTCCACCACTTCACCTCTGACCGCCAGCGCCGCGACGACCTGCACCGGGTGAGGGGGCTGCGTGACCACGACTATCGGGTCGAGGAGCTGACCAGCCGGGACCTCGCCCGCCCCGCGGAGTTGGTGGCACGTGTGGCCAAGGCGCTGCGCGAGCAAGAGGTCGCGCTGGGACTCTGACCTCGGGGGTGGGGTCCCGGGCGCCCGACGGGAAGTGACCGGTCGGGGCGGGCGGTGTGCGGAGGCCGCCGGGTTGGCGACGGGAAGTGACCCGTCGGGGCGGACGAAGGGCGGAAGCCGGGGGTCTCGCGACAGGAAGTGACCTGTCGGGGCGGAGGGGGCGCCGAGGATGCGGGGTTGGCGACGGGAAGTGACCCGACGGGGCACCCGGGGCGGTCACAGCGGGGTGCTGGATCGCCCGTGGTGCCCCGCCGGGTCACCTGAACGTCTGCGCGCGACGGACGGGGTCAGTCGAGGCGGGTGAACAACGGGTGGTCGGGCTTGCAGCTCGTGTCCGAGGCGGGGACGAGCCGGTTGACGAGGTACTTGGTGCGGAGCCGGTCGACGCACGTGCTCACGCCGAGCGCCCCGTGGCCGTAGCCGTTGGTCAGGGTGATCAGCCGAGAGGTCTTGAGCTCCTTGCGGTAGGCCACGGCACCGCTGTAGGGCGTCGCCGGGTCGTGATGGTTACCGATGATCAGGACGGGCGTCGAGGTGGCCTTGTCGAACGGCCCGCGGTAGGCGTCGGGGTTCATGCCGGGCCACCCCGCGCACACGCTCGCCGTCCACAGCCACGCCGGACCGAACCCGGGGGCCTGCCACTTGACGCGGCGGTCGGCCGCGATCCAGGCCTTGGGGTCCTTCGGGTTGAGCGAGTCGGAGCACAGCACGCCGTGGAACCCGGCGTCGTAGACCGGCGCATCCGGCTCCCCGGGCGGCTCCTCCGCCGAGGGGGCCGCGGCCAGGCCTGACGAGCGCAGGACGGTCGAGTTCAGCCCGAGGACCGGGCCGTTCGTGCGGTGCGCCCCCTTGGGGGCCGTGGACTCCGACAGCGGTGCCGGGGCCGGGTGCTCGCGGTCGACCTTGGCGGCCAGGGCCTTGAGCCGCGCGACGGCGGCCTTGGGCCGCGACCTGGGTGTCGCCTCGGCCGCGACCTGTCCGTCCGCCGAGGCGGTGCCGGCGGCCTTGCGGACCGGCGTCGTCGGCGCGATCGCCTGGCGCAGCTCGGTGATGGCGGGCATGAGCAGCGGAATGTCGTCGGCGGAGTAGAGGACCTGCAGCGCGAGGGCGATCACGTCGTCGTAGCGCAGGTAGTTGCCGTCGCCCATGTCGACCGGGCCCTTGGACAAGGTGGTGAGGATGGCCTGCCAGTCCTGGCGGACGGTCTTGGCCTCGGCACACAGGCTCGTGCCGCCCCGCTCGCACTCCTTGAACGCCGACATCAGCGCCTCATGCGCCCCGAGGTGGGAGTTGAGACGCTCGGTGACCGGCTTGGTGCGGTGCTCGCCGCCGCGGCCGGTGGCCCAGGCGACGGGGTCGAGGACCCCGTCCACGACCAGGGCGCGGATGTTGCCGGGATACAGGGCGGCGTATGTCGCACCGAGGTAGCTGCCGTAGGAGATGCCGTAGTAGCTGATCTGCTTGTCGCCGAGCGCGCGCCTCGCGAGGTCCATGTCGCGGGCGGTGTCGGCGGTCGACATGTGCTTGAGGATGCGCGGCATGGCGGTGGCGCAGGTCTTGCGGTAGGCCCGGTCATAGGCCAGGTGCTGCGCGAACTCCTTGTCCCACAACGGGAACATGTGCTCGTCGAGCTGCGGCATCTCCTCGCCCGGCTTGCCGACGCACATCGCGAGGTCCTCTCCCTCGATGCCGCGCGGGCCCACCCCGACGATGTCGAAGCGCTTGCGCACCTGGGCGCCGAGCTCCTGGGCGAAGAGGCCGACGGTCTGGGTGGCCGGTCCGCCGGGACCCCCGGGGTTGGTGAACAGGGCGCCGATGCGCTGCGAGGGGTTGTCGGCCGGCCGTCGGCTGATCGACAGCTTGGTGGTGCCCAGCGTGGGGTCGCCGTAGTCGAGCGGCACCTCCAGGGTGGCGCACTGCAGGCCGGAGCCGCAGCGGGTCCAGGCGACCTTGGGTGAGGCCATGGCGCGCAGGGCCGCGGCGGTCTTGGCGTCGTCCCTGGGCGCGCGGACGGAGGCGCTGGCGGTGGTGGCGCCGGAGCCAAGGCCGGCGCCGACGCCCGGGCCAGGTGACGCCAACGTCGGTGAGGCGGCGGCGAGGCCACCTGCGGCGGTGATCAGGACTGCTGCGGCCGCAGCGGCTGGACGAGTCAGTGACATGGTCTGCTCCCCGGTGCTCGACGTCGGTCCCCCAGGTGCGTGGAGGCCCCCCGCACCCCATGCCGACGCGGCCATCCTTGCGCCCGACCGGGAGTCGGCACCAGACCTACCCGGGAGAAAGTTGGGAGCGGTCACGCGCCGTGACCGCTCCCGGTCATCGCCCCGGCGTCGAACCGTTCAGGTCACGCGCGGTGACGGGTGGTTCCCGGCATACGGACAGGATCAAGCCGTCGCCGCCGCAGCGGCGCGTCCGGCGGCCCGGCCGCTGAACAGGCAGCCGCCGAGGAAGGTCCCCTCGAGTGCGCGGTAGCCGTGCATGCCGCCCCCGCCGAAGCCGGCGGCCTCGCCTGCGGCATACAGGCCTGGCACGGCCGAGCCAGCGGCGCTCAGGACCCGCGCCGACAGGTCGGTCTCGAGCCCGCCGAGCGTCTTGCGGGTGAGGGTCGACAGCCGGACCGCGATCATCGGTCCGTGCGCGGGGTCCTCGAGACGGTGGGGCGGGGCGGTGCGGATCAGCTTGTCCCCCAGGAAGCGTCGCGAGCCGTGGAGATGCACGACCTGGCTGTCCTTGCTGAACGGGTTGGCGATCTCGCAGTCACGTGCCCGGACCTCACGGCGCACCTGCTCGGGGTCGAGCCCACCGTCGGGCTCGAGCGCGACCATGCCTGCGACGAGCTCGTCGAGGGTGGTCGCCTGCACGAAGTCCTCGCCGTGGTCCAGGAAGGCCTGCACCGAGGGCGGCACGTCGGTGCGGACGCGCGAGGCGACACCGCGCCACGAGCGGCCGGTCAGGTCGAGGTTCTGCTCCTGGCCGGACAACGTGAACTCCTTGCCCGCGATGGTCTTGTCGAGGACGAACCAGCTGTGGTCCGCACCGACCTGCTGCAGGTGCGCGAGCGTCCCCATCGTGTCGAAGCCCGGGAACAGCGGCACCGGCAGACGCCGTCCCGTGGCGTCGAGCCACAGCGACGAGGGGCCGGGCAGGATCCGGATGCCGTGCCCAGGCCAGATCGGGTCCCAGTTGTGGACGCCCTCGGTGTAGTGCCACATGCGGTCGGGGTGGATCAGCCGGCCACCCGCCTCCTGCGCGATCCCGATGCCGCGGCCGTCGACGTGGGCGGGGACGCCGGTCACCATGTGCCGCGGCGGCGTGCCGAGCCGGTCGGGCCAGGCCGCGCGCACCAGGTCGTGGTCGCCGCCGATGCCGCCGGTGGCGATGATGACGGCCTGCGCACGAATCTCTCGCTCCTGCACCACGGTCCGGTTGGTGGGGCGGCCGCGGTCCGCGCGGTCGGGGGCCAGCACCGAGGTGCGCACCCCGACGACCTCGCCGCCACGGCCCGGCTGCGCGCCCTCGACGATCAGCGAGTCCACGCGGTGGCGGAAGCCGAACCGTACGAGCCCACGGTGCGCCAGGTCGTGGAGGCGTCGCTCGAACGGCTCCACGATGCCCGGGCCCGTGCCCCACGTGATGTGGAACCGCGGGACGGAGTTGCCGGGGCCGAGGGCGCCATACCCCCCACGCTCGGCCCAGCCGACCACGGGAAACAGGCGGTGCCCCAGCTGCCGCAACCACGAACGCTTCTCCCCCGCAGCGAAGCTCACGTAGGCGCGGGCCCACTCCCGGGGCCAGTGGTCCTCGGGGCGGTCGAAGCCCGCAGTGCCCTCCCAGTCCTGCCAGGCCAGTTCCTCGGAGTCCTTGATGCGCAGCCGGCGCTGCTCGGGGGAGTCGACGAGGAAGAGCCCGCCGAAGGACCAGTAGGCCTGCCCACCGAGCGACTGCTCGCCCTCCTGGTCCAGCAGCAGCACCTGCCGCCCGGCGTTCGCGGCCTCGCACGCGGCCACGAGCCCGGCGAGGCCGGCTCCCACGACGATGACGTCGGCGTCCATCTGTGGCTCCTTCGCTCGGGCCCACGGGCCGGTCGGGGTCTCACCGTATGCCGGAACCGCCCGCCTCGGGAGTGCCCCACCTCGCCGACTGGTCAGGTATCGGCGGGGCGGGTGTCCAGAGGTGACCAGTCGGCGAAGGGAGGGTCAGGGGGCAGAGCCCTCGGCCCCCATCTCGGCCGCCAGGGCATCCGCGAATCCGGTGACGTCGGCCTCCGTCGTGTCCCAGGAGCACATGAGCCGGACCTCGCCGGTCGCCTCCTTCCACACGTAGAAGGGGTAGCGGGCCTGCATCCGCAGCGTCACCTGCGGCGGCAGCGTGGCGAACACGGCGTTGGCGGCGACCTCCTGGGTGACGGTGACGCCGCCGATGCCGCGCAACGCCTCCCCGAGCCGGCGGGCCATGCCGTTGGCGTGCCGGCCGGACTCGAGCCACAGGTCGCCGGAGTAGAGCGCGAGCAGCTGGGCCGACATGAAGCGCATCTTGGACGACAGCTGGGTGGACAGCTTGCGCACGAACTCCATCCGTCGGACGGCGTCGGGGTTGATGACGACGACCGCCTCGACGCCCATCAGA
Organism: Arsenicicoccus cauae; assembly: GCF_009707125.1. Taxonomy (GTDB): domain Bacteria; phylum Actinomycetota; class Actinomycetes; order Actinomycetales; family Dermatophilaceae; genus Arsenicicoccus; species Arsenicicoccus cauae. The sequence continues at coordinate 284,018 of NZ_WLVL01000039.1, read as the reverse complement.
CCCGCCTTGGTGCCGCCGAGCGAGACGACGTCGACGCCGACGTCGGTGGTGATGTCGCCGAGCGAGCAGCCCAGCGCCGCAGCGGCGTTGGCGATGCGGGCGCCGTCGAGGTGGACGAGCATGCCCAGGGCGTGGGCGTGCTCGCACACCTCGCGGAGCTGGTCAGGGGTGTAGAGGGTGCCCACCTCGGTCGACTGGGTGACGCTGACGACACGCGGCTGCGCGTGGTGCTCGAACCCGAATCCGTAGGCCTCCCGGTCGATCAGGGCGGGCGTGAGCCGACCGTCGGGGGACTCGACGTCGACGACCTTGATGCCGGCGACCTTCTCCGGGGCGCCGCACTCGTCGGTGTGGATGTGGGCGTGGGAGGAGCAGATGACGGCATCCCAGCGGTCCGTCATCGCCGAGAGGGCAACGACATTCGCGCCCGTGCCGTTGAAGGTCGGCCAGCACGAGGCGCGCTCGCCGAAGTGCCTGCGCACGACCTCCTGCAGCGCCTCGGTGTAGGGGTCAGCGCCGTAGGAGCCGACGTGGCCTCCGTTCGCCACGGCGAGCGCGTCGAGGACCTCCGGATGGACACCGGCGTAGTTGTCGCTGGCGAAGCCGCGACGCTCGGGGTCGTGCAGTCGGTCGTGCAGGGGGTCGTGCAGGGGGTCGAGGGGCACGGTGGGGGGCATCATCACGTCCTTGGGTGGGGTCCACCAAAGGTATGACGCCGGACCCCACCCGCAGCCGATGTCCGTCGCCGGATCCAGGTCGACGCTGGTGGAGGCGCCGCACCGGTGCCACCGAACGACTCCACGAGGACCCGATGAGCACACAGACCCCCACCCAGAGCACGCCGAGCACGCATCGCTCCTCGGTGCCGAGCCCGCCTGGGGCCTGGCGACGCCTCGCGGACGCCGTGACCTCCCGACGCGGCGCCTGGGCCACCCTGGTCCTCGCGCTGCTCGTGACGACGGCGCTCATGGGGGCGCTGCGCGGCGCCGAGATCGCCCGGGCGGATGAGACGCTGCCGCCCGGCTCCGAGTCCGCCCGGGCGGCAACGCTGCTCGCGGGCTTCCCCCGCAGCGAGCTCAGTCCCGTCATGGTGGTGATGACGCGGTATGACGAGCGCCCGCTCGCAGCCGGCGATCTCGCGTCGGCGCAGCGCGTCGGCGAGGCCGCCGCGGGCAGCGTCGGGCAACGGGCATCGCGCCCGATCGCCTCGCAGGACGGCCGCGCGGTGCTCGTGAGCATCCCCGTGCGGGCGGACCGTCCCAACACCGACATCGCCACCGACGTCACGGCCATGCGGGCGGCGATCGCGGGGACGGGCGAGGCGACGGCGGGCGACGCCGGCGGGGCGGCGGGGGAGCCGCGGCTGCGCGCGCAGGTGACCGGAGGGCCGGCCTTCGGCGCGGACGTGGCGGGCGCCTTCGACGGCGCCGACCTGCGCCTGCTCGCCGTCACGGTCGGCATCGTCGCGGTGCTGCTCCTGCTGACCTATCGCTCCCCGGTGCTGTGGCTGGTGCCCCTGATCGTCGTGGCGCTCGCGGACGGCCTGGCCGGAGTCCTGGCCAAGGCCATCGGCCAGGCGTGGGACCTCAGCTTCGACAGCGGGATCGTCAGCGTCCTCGTCTTCGGCGCCGGGACCAACTATGCGCTGCTGCTGATCTCGCGGTATCGCGAGGAGCTGCCGCGCACCGACGACCACCGGGTCGCGCTGCGGGACGCCCTCGTGGCGACCGGCCCGGCGGTGCTCGCCTCCAACGTCACCGTGGTGCTGTCGCTGCTCACCCTCGTGCTCGCCGTGCTGCCCGGCACGCGGGGTCTCGGCCCCACGTCGGCGGCGGGGCTGCTGGTCGCGGCCGTGTTCGCGCTGGTGGTGCTGCCGGCCGCGCTGGCCATCTGCGGCCGCAAGCTGTTCTGGCCGTTCGTCCCCCCGCTACCTTCGCGGCCTTCCGGCACGGGTACCGCGCCGCACACTGACCAGTCGGCGGGCGTGGGGCCGTGGGCCCGCGTGGCGCGCGCCGTGACCCGTCGCCCATGGCCCGTGCTCGCCGCCGCCCTGGCGGTCGCCGCCCTCATGGCCGCCGGACTCGCCGGGACCCGCGTCGGCCTGTCGCAGACCGAGCAGTTCCGGGTGGCCTCCGAGTCCTCGGCCGGACTGCAGACCCTGGCGCGCCACTACCCCCAGGGGGAGAGCGCCCCCATGACGGTGGTCAGCCGCACCGAGGCGGCGCCCCAGGTGGCCGAGGCGGCCCGGCATACGGCCGGGGTGGTCCGCGTCCAGACCCTCGCCGAGCACGACGGGTGGAGCCGCACCATGGTCGTCGGGGACGCCGAACCCGACTCTCCCGCAGCGCAGGACACCGTCCGCGCGCTGCGTGACGCGGTGCACGCCGTGCCTGGCTCGGACGCGGTCGTCGGCGGTCAGACCGCCCGGCAGGTCGACGCCGAAGCCGGCGCGCGCCATGACCTGCTGCTCGTCGCCCCGCTCATCCTGCTGGTCGTGCTGCTCGTCCTCGTCGCCCTCCTGCGCGCGGTCGTCGCACCGATGATCCTGTTGCTGGTCAACGTGATCAGCGCCGTCGCCGCCATCGGGCTGGGGACGTGGATCGGGCGGACGGTGTTCGGCTTCCCGGGGCTGGACGTGCTCGTGCCGCTGCTGTCCTTCCTGTTCCTCGTGGCGCTGGGGATCGACTACACGATCTTTCTCGCGCACCGGACGGTGCACGAGGCGCAGGAGCACGGCCTCCGTGAGGGCGTCGTGCGCGCCGTGGGCGCCACGGGCGGGGTCATCACCAGCGCGGGGGTGGTGCTGGCGGCGGTCTTTGCGGCGCTCGGCGTGCTGCCGCTCGTCACCCTCGGTCAGCTGGGCCTGATCGTCGGCCTCGGCGTGCTCGTCGACACGCTGCTCGTGCGCACCCTGGTCGTGCCCGCTGTGCTCGCCGCCGCCGGTGAGCGGCTCTGGTGGCCACGACGGCTAGCCTCGACTCAGTGTCAGGGTGACAGTGCCGCTTCGCGGTGGTTGGGTCCTGATCACCAGTCGTCTGACTCGTAGCCTCCGTGCCTTCGTGGCGTGCATGCGTTTTGTCGGCGGCTGGTGTGACGGACCGACCGGCGTGACTTGATAGGAGCGTGGCATCGCCCCGACTGAGATGTGTCCGCCGGCCGGCCCAACCGTCCCTGCACTGATCAGGTGGAAGGAGGCAACCCTCATGGTTGTCGTTGGCGCCGATGTTCACAAGAAGACACACACTTTCGTCGCGATTGATGAGCGGGCCCGCAAGGTCGGGACCAAGACCGTGCCCGCGACCACGACGGGTCATCACGAGGCGCTGCGCTGGGCTCGCCGGGAGTTCGGTGACGCTCTGGAGTGGGCGATCGAGGACTGCCGACACCTCTCCGCACGCCTGGAGATGGACTTGCTCGCCGCGGGGCAGGTCGTGGTGCGGGTGCCGCCGAAGATGATGGCCCAGACCCGCAACAGCGCCCGCACCCGGGGCAAGTCCGACCCGATCGACGCGCTGGCCGTGGCCCGGGCCGCGTTGTCCGAACCAGACCTTCCCCGCGCCACTCACGACCAGGCCTCGAGGGAGTTGAAGCTGCTCACCGACCGACGAGACACGCTGGTCAAGCAGCGCACCGCGACGATCAACAGCCTGTTGTGGCGCGTCCACGAGCTCGACCCCGAGCATGAGATCGCCGCCGGATCCTTGGACCGGGCCAAGCATCAGCAGGCGCTGCGCGCCTGGCTGTCGGCCCAGCCCACCAGCGTGGTGGTCGAATTGGCGCTGGACGAGCTCGATGACATCTGCGCGTTGACGACGCGGATCACCGAGTTCGAGAAGCGCCTGGCTGGGCTGGTGGCCCACCGTGCCCCGGCGCTGCTGGCCCTGCCGGGGTGTGCCGTGTTGACCGCGGCCAAGCTCGTCGGGGAGATCGGTGGGATCGACCGCTTCGCCACGGACGCGCAGTTGGCCCGTCACGCCGGGATCGCGCCGATCCCTGTGTGGTCCGGGCGAACTGAAGGTCGCGTGCGGATGACTCGCAGCGGGAACCGGCAGATCAACTGCGCGATCCACAGGATCGCGGTCACCCAGATCCGACTCAAGGACTCCCTCGGGCGGAAGTTCTATGAGAAGAAAAAGGGCGAAGGCATGTCCAACCGCGAAGCCCTGCGCTGCCTCAAACGCCACCTCATCCGCACCGTTTTCACCACCCTCAAGAACACCACCCACCACGTCCAGCACGCGGACGCGACCCCCATCGCGACCGCCGCTTGACATAGGAGAAACGCATGATCCCGGACACCCGTCCGTCGACCGCGCGGCGCCTGCAGGGGGCGCTGCACGGTCTGGTGGGGGTGCTCCTGGTCGTCGCCGCGGTGCGCGGGATGGTCCTCGGCACCTCGCCGGCGCTCGTCGCCCTCGCCTCGGTGGCCCTGATCGGCTGGTATGCCGTCGGCGCCGGCCTCGCGCGGGGAACCGCCTCCCCGCGCGGTCCGGCACCGGTCCGCGGCAGGGCCGATCCGAGCAGGGGGCTGGCGACGGCGTGGATGGGCGTCCTCGTGACGTCCTGGGCGTTGGTGGTGCTGCTGGTGTCGCCCGAGTTCTCGTGGCTCGCCTTCCCGTTCATCCTGATCGGGGTGCTGGTGCTGCCGCCGTCGGTCGCCCACCCGCTCGCCGCCGCGATGACCGCGGTGGTGGTCGTCGCGCAGCTGCGCGGCGCCGGTCCCGAGTCCCTGCGCGCCGGCATGGTGCTCGGGCCCATGCTCGGGGCGCTGGTGGCGATCGGGACGGGCGCGGCCTACCTGCGGGTGCTGCGCGAGAGCGAGGACCGGCGGCGCCTCGTCGAGCAGCTCGTCGCCGCCCAGGACGACCTCGTGGCCGTGCACGACGAGCTCGCCGCCACCCAGCGCGAGGCCGGGGTCGCCGCCGAGCGCACCCGCATCGCCCGCGACATCCACGACACGCTCGCGCAGGGCCTCAGCTCGATCGTGCTGCTGTCCCGCGCCGCCGCTGCCGACCCCGCCTCGCGCGAGGCCCTGCTCGGTCAGATCGAGGCCACCGCCGTCGACAACCTCGACGAAGCCCGCCGCGTCGTGGCCGCCCTCACCCCCTCCGCGCTCGAGCAGGCGCCGTTGCCCGCCGCGATCGGGCGGCTCCTCGAGCGGCTGGGCGCGCAGTCCGGCATACGCACCGTCCTGCACGTCGACGGGGACGTGTGCACGATCCCGACCACGGTCGAGGTCGCGCTCCTGCGCGTGGCGCAGTCCGCGCTCGCCAACGTGCGCCTCCACTCGGGGGCCTCCCGGGTCGTCGTCACCATCTCGTATGCCGATACCTCCGTCTCGCTGGACGTCGTCGACGACGGGAGGGGCTTCACCGAGTCGCGGCTGATGTCGGCGCCGCTCGGGGGCACGGGATTCGGCCTGCGGGCCATGCGGTCGCGCCTCACCGAGCTGGGTGGGCGGCTCGACGTGGAGTCCGCGCCTGGCGACGGCACCGCGATCGCCGCTACCGTCCCCCTCGCGACCCCCCATCCGCAGGAGCTGCGATGACCGTGCGTGTCCTCGTCGTCGACGACCACCCGGTCGTGCGGGCCGGGCTGCGCGCCCTGCTCGCGGTCGACGCGCGGGTGGACGTGGTCGGGGAGGCCGCCTCGGGCGAGGAGGCGCTGGTCGTGGCGCGGGCCCGCCGCCCCGACGTCGTCCTCATGGACCTGCAGCTCGGCGACGGCCTCGACGGGGTCGCCGCCACCCGCGCCCTGCGCGAGGACCCCGACGGGCCCCGCGTGCTGATCCTCACGACCTATGACACCGACGCCGACATCGTGCGCGCCGTCGAGGCGGGGGCCGCGGGCTACCTGCTCAAGGACACGCCGGCGGCCACGCTCGTGGCCGCCGTCGAGCGCGCCGCCCGGGGGGAGACGGTGCTGGCGCCGCGCGCCGCCGAGGTGCTCGTGGGGCATCTGCGCCACCCCCGACCGGCCCTGTCCGACCGCGAGGCGCAGGTGCTCGCGCGGGTCGCCGACGGCCACAGCAACCGGGATATCGCGCGCGAGCTGCTGATCAGCGAAGCCACCATCAAGACCCACCTCGTCCACGTCTTCGACAAGCTGGGGGTGGACTCGCGGACGGCGGCCGTGGCCGTGGCCCGGGAGCAGGGGCTGCTGCGCTGACCCGACGGTCAGCGCCGGTCTGGTCTGGTCTGGGCTGGGGGATCGGGTCAGGCGCCGACGACGAGGCTCACGCCGAGCGCGATCATCACGACCGCGATCACCAGGTCGAGCAGCTGCCACGCCCGGGGCCGGGCAAACAGCGGCCGCAACCAGCGGGCGCCATACCCGAGGGCGGTGAACCACAGCAGCGAGCCGGCCGCCGCCCCGAGCCCGAACCACCACCGGCCGTCCCTCCCGTGCGTCGCCGACAGCGAGCCGAGCATCACGACCGTGTCGAGGTAGACGTGCGGGTTGAGCCAGGTGAAGGCGAGCGTGGTCACCACCGCGGCCCGCAGGCCGCTCACGCCGCGCTCCTGCGCCGTGAGGGTGCCCGGGTGCCGCGCCGCCAGGGCCGTGCGGATCCCGAACTGCACGAGGAAGATCGCGCCGCCCCACCGCGCCAGCGTCACCACGGTCGGGTGAGAGGTGATGAGGGCGCCCACGCCGGCGACGCCCGCGAGGATCAGCACCGCGTCGGACAGCGCGCAGATCGCGACGATGACGCCGACGTGCCGGCGCAGCAGGCCCTGCCGCAGCACGAAGGCGTTCTGGGCGCCGATCGCCACGATGAGGCCGAGTCCGGTGAGCAGGCCGATGGCCGCGCTGTGCAGGGGGGACATGACGACGACGCTAGGCGGCGGCCGCCGGTGCAGTCCAACGACAGTTGCTGGGGATTCCTTAGCATTGCTTCATGTATGCCGACTCCCACCAGCTCGCCGCTCTGCTCGCCGTGGTCGAGGAGGGCAGCTTCGAGGCGGCGGCGGACGAGCTGCGAGTCACACCCTCGGCCGTCAGCCAGCGGATCAAGGCGCTCGAGCGCCGCGTCGGCCAGGTGGTCGTGCAGCGCACCCGGCCCTGCCGCCCCACCTCGACGGGCGAGGTCCTGGTCCGTATGGCGCGGCAGCTGGCGCTCCTCGAGGCCGAGGCACGGGCCGCGCTCACCGCCCAGTCGGCGGCGACCACGATCGCCGTCGCCCTCAACGCCGACTCGCTGGCCACGTGGGCGCGCGACGTGCTCGTCGAGGCGGCCGAGGCCGGCGACATCGGGCTCGAGCTGCACGTCGAGGACCAGGACCACAGCCTCGAGCTGCTCCGGGCGGGACGGGTGCTCGCGGCGTTGACCGCCGACCCCGTTGCGGTGCAGGGATGCTCGGTGACCCAGCTGCCGCCGATGAGGTACGTCCCGGTCGCGACGCGCTGGCTGTGGGAGCGGCACGAGCACGACCTGTCGCGCCTGCCCGTGGTGCGGTTCAACGACAAGGACGACCTGCAGGACGCGGTGCTGCGCGAGCTCGGTGTGACCTCCACGGGACTCGCGCACACCGTGCCCTCGACCGAGGACTTCGCGGCGGCCGTGCGGTGCGGGCTGGGGTGGGGCGCGCTGCCCCTCGCACAGCTGGGGGAGCGGGGTGACCTGGGGGAGCGGGGTGACCTGGTCGAGGTGGCGCCGGGCCACGACGTGGTGGTCCCGCTCTACTGGCAGCGGTGGCGGATCGAGTCGGCCGTCCTGGACCGCGTCACCGAGTGGGTGCGTGCCGCCGCCGGCTGACCTTCCCCTGCCCCGCACTGCCTGCCTGCCCCGCCCTGCCTGCCCTGCCGGCGCTTCCCTCCCCGGATCGTGAGGGTTTCGTCCACGGATGGTGGACGAGACGCTCACGATCGCCAGAGGGCGGCCTCGATGATCCGGGCCACGCCGTCCTCGTCGTTGGCGGCGCAGCGATGCGTGGCGGCCTCGACCGCTGCGGCATGGGCGTTGGCCACGGCAAAGCTGCGCCCGGCCCAGCCGAGCATCGGCACATCGTTGGGCATGTCACCAAAGGTCCAGACCTCGGCCGAGGCCACGCCGTGCTCGGCGCACCAGCGTTGCAGGGCAGTGGCCTTGGTCACGCCGAGGGCAGTCATCTCGGCCAGCCCCGGCGCGCCGGAGTAGGCCAGGTGGACGTCCCCACCCACCAGCTCGCTCGCCCGCGCGACGAACTCCTCGGGCCCGAGCCGGGGGTGGCGGGCGATGAGCTTGCCCGGCAGCTCGTCCTCGAGCAGGTCCTCCAGGGCCGCCACCCGGCGGGCGTCGTCGACCACCGTCCCGTCCGGCGCCCGCAGGTCGCGCAGCGCCGGCTCGATGCCGAGACCCGAGCGCCCCTCGACGCCGAAGCCGATGCCCGGCAAGGCTCCTCGCAGGCGTGACACCACGTCCAGGGTGACGGGCGCCGGGATGGTCCGCTCCTCCACGACGGCGTCGACGTGCGCGTCGTAGACGAAGGCGCCGTTGCTGCACAGCACCACGCCGTGCGCACCCACCTGCTCGCGAAAGGCCTTCATCCACCGCGGTGGTCGTGCCGTCACGACGATCACCGTGCAGCCCGCCGCCTCAGCGGCGGCGATCGCGGACGCGGTGCGCGACGACAGCGTGCCGTCGGATCGCAGCAGGGTCCCGTCGAAGTCGGTGGCGAAGACGCGCGGGCAGTCCGGCATGAGGGCCACTCTCCCACGCGCGGCCCTCACAGGGAGGCCACAGAGACGACCAACGACGGGCATAGGGCGCAGCGGTGGAGTGGGGGCATCACACCGAGGAACGCACGAGATCAAGGAGCACGCGATGGGATTCAGCGCACTGGGTCGATCGAGGCTGGTGGCCACGCCGGCCGTGGCGGCGATGATGCTCGTCGCCGCGCCGGCCGCCGCCCAGGCCTCCGGAGCAACGCCCGGCCACCGTGCCGTCGACCGTCAGGTCACGGTCACGACGCAGGTGCCGGAGACGGCGCTGTTTGGCGGAGGGACCACCCGCCGCTTCACGGGGAGCGTCTCGAGCCTCGACGACATCCGCCGGGTGGTGTCGTGAACGCCGCCCGCCGCACCGGGGTGCGGCGCATCCGCCAGGCCACCGCGTCGCTGGCCGCCCTCACGGCCGCGGTCGCGGCGGCCGCGATCGGCCTGACGACCATCCCCGACACCGCAGCGAGTGCAGCCGGGGTGGCCGGCGCGAGCGCCGCGTCCACGACGAGCACCTCGTCCAGCGCCACGGACGATGCGTCCACCTCGTCCACCTCCTCCAGCACGGGCACCACCAGCCAGACCGACGGCCTGACGGCGGCCCAGGGCGCGCCGGCGGCGCACTCCACCGGCAGCTGACGGCATACCTCCCCTCCATCACGAAAGGCCCTGCCATGCAGATGATCTCCGCTCCCCGCGGACCCGCCCTCGAGTGGGCCCTGTGGTCCACCACGATGCGCCTCGTCACCTCCGAGGAGCGCGCCCTGCCCGCGGCCAAGCGGCTCGTGGACCATGAGCTGCAGGCGGTCGAGCTGGCGGCCAGCAGGTTCCGGCGCGACTCCGAGGTGTCGCGGCTGGCCCGGGCCGGCGGGCGGCCGGTCCGCGTGAGCCCCACCCTGCTCGCCCTCGCCGAGGCCGCCGTGGCCGCCGCCGTGGTGACGGACGGCGCCTGCGACCCGACGGTCGGGACCGCGCTGGACCGGCTCGGCTACGGGCAGGACCTGGAGGGGGCGGGCCGGGTCGTGCCCCTCGCGCGCGGCACGCTCCGCCTCGTCGAGCGGCCGGCTCCCGGCTGGCGGCGGATCGGCATCGACCGCGCGGCCGGCACCCTCACGGTGCCCGCCGACGTCACGCTCGACCTCGGCGCCACCGCCAAGGCGTGGGCGGCGGACCGCTGCGCGCGGGTCGTGGCCGACCAGCTCGGCACCGGTGCCCTGGTCAGCCTCGGCGGCGACGTCGCCACGGCCGGCCCCGCCCCGACCGGCGGGTGGGCCGTGTCCGTCCAGGACCTCCCCGACGATCCCGCGGCCCTGGTCGCCCTGCCCTCCGGCTGGGCCCTCGCCACCTCCAGCACGCGCAAGCGCCGCTGGCGGGTCGAGGGCCGCGAGCTGCAGCACATCCTCGACCCCGCGACGTCCCTGCCCGTCGTCCCGCACTGGTCCTCGGCCACGGTGGCCGCTCGCAGCTGCGTCCTCGCCAACGCCTGGTCGACCGCGGCCCTCGTCGTGGGGCCGCACGCGCCGGGGCTCCTCGCACGCGCCCAGGTGCAGGCCCGGCTGCTGGGCCTGCGTGGCGACCTGACCTTTGTCGGGGGCTGGCCCTCTGCGGCCGAGGGTGTGACCGAGCGCCAGGCGGGTGAGGTCGCGCGAGCCGCGAGGGCCGCGTCGTGAACGAGGCTCTCTGGGTCCTCGGCCGGGCCACCGGCGTCAGCACGCTCGTGATGCTCACGGTCGCCACGGCCCTCGGGGTCGTCATGAGCGGCGGCTTCCGGCATCGCGAGCTGCCGCGCTTCGCCCTCGCCGAGATCCACCGCCGGGCATCGCTGCTCGCGACCGGGCTGCTCGTCGTGCACGTCCTGTCGCTGTGGCTGGACGCCGAGGCCCAGCTCGACGCCGTGGACCTGCTCGTGCCCTTCCTCAACGCCCGCAACCCCCTGTGGTGGGGGCTCGGCACGCTCGCCCTCGACCTGCTGCTCATCGTGGTCGTGAGCAGCCTGCTCCGCAAGCGACTGCCCCATGCCGTATGGCGGGGCCTGCACCTGCTCGCCTACGCGTCGTGGCCGTTCGCGGTCCTGCACTCCGTGGGCGGCGGCACCGACTCCGCCACGTGGTGGGTGCGGCTCACGGCCATCACCTGCTGCGCGGTGGTCGGCGGAGCCGTCGGCTACCGCCTCGTGCGCCGCTCGGGCTCCCGCCTCGTGCACCGCTCGGGCTCCCGCCTCGGGCGCACCCTCCCGCCCACCGGCCGCCCCGTGAGCGCCAAGTCCGCTCCCGCGGCCAACCCCGCCCCCGCGGCCGCCACCACTACCGCCACTGTCCAGGAGTACCCGTCATGAGCACCAGGTCTCGCGGTTCGCAGTCGATCCGCACCGCCACCGCGGTCCTCGCCGGCACCGGCGTGGGCGTCGCGGCCGCCGTCACCGGCATCGTCACCGCGCAGGGCAGCACTGCCGCCCCTCCCGACCAGGCCCAGCCGTCCCAGCAGCAGCTCCAGCGCCAGCAGCTCCAGCCCCAAGGTGGGCTGCAGCAGCTGCCCGGCATACCGGGTCAGTCGCAGGACCAGCAGGATCAGCAGGATCAGCAGGATCAGCAGGGCAGCCAGGGAGGCTGGACCCAGCAGGACCAGCTGGGAGGGCAGGGGATCGGACCCGGCCAGGGACCGGCGATGGGACGCAGCTCCGGCAGCTGACGCCCCCGCGTTTCCCCCAAGAACGCCGAGTGGCCACATCCCGAACGTCGGGATGTGGCCACTCGGCGTGTGGGAGGGGTTGTTCAGGCGTCGTGGCGGGTCGAGCCGTTGGCGTCAAAGCTGCCGCCGGCCGCGGGGTTGCCGATGTGCTCGTAGGGCGTGGCGGCGTGCCCCTGGACGTTCAGCCGGGAGTGGGTCCGCGAGTACATGAAGTAGATCGCGAAGCCCAGCGCCATCCAGATCAGGAAGCGGATCCAGGTGTCGAGCGGGAGGTTGAGCATGAGGTAGAGGGAGACCAGGGCGGCGAGCCAAGGCAGCACCGGGGAGCCGGGCACCTTGAAGGACCGCTGCAGGTCGGGGCGCCGCTTGCGCAGGATCGGCACCGCGACCGAGACGAGGACGAACGCCGACAGAGTGCCGATGTTGACCATCTCCTCGAGCTTGCCGATCGGGGTGAGGGAGGCCACGAGGGCGACCAGCGTGCCGACGATCAAGGTGATGCGCACCGGGGTGCCGGTCCTGGGGTGGGTGCGGCCCAGCCACGGCGGCAGCAGCCAGTCGCGGGACATGGCGAAGACGACGCGCGTCGCGCCGATCATCAGGGTCATGACGACGGTGAACAGGCCGGCGACGGCGCCCGCCGAGATGAGGGTGGACGCCCAGCCCTGGCCGACGCTCTCGAAGGCCGCGGCCAGTGCGGCCTTGGGGTTGATCTTGTCGTAGTGCACCATGCCCGTGATGACGAGCGAGACCGCGATGTAGAGGATCGTGCAGATGATCAGCGAGGCGATGATGCCGATCGGCAGGTCGCGCTGCGGGTTGCGGGCCTCCTCGGCCGTGGTCGCCACGACGTCGAAGCCGATGTAGGCGAAGAACACGAGCGAGGCGCCGGCGAGGATGCCTCCCCAGCCGTAGGTCGTCGGGTTGAGGCCGAAGATGGTCTGCAGCAGCGGGGCGTGCATGATGCCGGCGTTGGACGCGGCCGGGGCGATCGCGTCGGGGATGAACGGGGTGTAGTTCTCCGTCTGGATGAAGCGCATCCCGGCGACGATGACGAACAGCACCACGAAGAGCTTGAGGGCGACGAAGATCAGGTTGACCCGCATCGACTCCTTGATGCCGTAGGCGATCAGCGCGGTGATGACCGCGACCAGCAGGAACGCAGGCAGGTCGAAGGCGGCCCCCGGCGACACCGACGCGGGGAAGGTGATGCCGAGGTGGCCGAGGAACACGACGAAGTACTGCGACCAGCCCTGGGCGACGACGGAGGCGCCGAGCATCATCTCGAGCAGGAGGTCCCAGCCGATGATCCAGGCGACCAGCTCGCCGAGGGTCGCGTAGGAGAAGGTGTAGGCCGAGCCGGACACCGGGACCGTGGACGCGAACTCGGCGTAGCACAGCGCCGCGAGGCCGCAGGCGAACGCCGCGATGACGAACGAGATGACGATGGCCGGGCCGGCGTACTGGGCGGCGGCGCGACCGGTGAGGGTGAAGATGCCGGCCCCGATGATGACCCCGATGCCGAAGACCGTGAGGTCGACCGCCGTCAGGTTCTTCTTGAGCTGGTACTCCTCCTCGACGGTCTCGGCGATGGACGCCTCGATCGATTTGGTGCGGAACAGGCTCATCTGGTCAACTCCTCGGGGGTGGGGCGCGGCACGCTGGGTGTGGCCGTGAAGGCCACTGCGCGCCATAGCGTGCACCCGCACGAGGGCCGCTGGGAAGGGCGCCAGCGTGGACCGTGACCGGATCGTGCCGCCCACCGTCCGCATACTGGTCAGTATGCCGTCGTCGCCGGTGAGGGCCAGGTGCGCCGGCGCAGGAGGGTGTGTGCCGCCGCCCCCTCGCTACGGCGGCACACCGGTTGCCACCCCATCACGGCAAGGGCCGTATTGCAATGCCTTCGCAACAGGGAAATGATGGCGTCATGCACATCCCCGACGGGTTCCTCGACGCTCCCACGTCCATCGGCACCGGCCTGCTGGCGGTGGGCGCCACCGCCCTGTCACTGCGCCAGGCGCGTCGCGAGCTCGGCGAGACCGGCCCCGTGCTCGCGGGGCTGGTGGCCTGCTTCATCTTCGCCGTGCAGATGGTCAACTTCCCCGTGGGGGCGGGCACGAGCGGCCACCTGCTCGGGGGAGCGCTCGCCGCGGTGCTCGTGGGTCCCTGGACCGGGGTGCTCGTCATGACGACGGTCCTGATGGTCCAGGCGCTCGTCTTCGCCGACGGCGGGCTGACCGCCCTCGGCGCCAACGTCACCGTCATGGGCGTGGTCGGCGTCGTCGTCGGATCGCTGGTCGTGCGCGGCGTCCTCGCCGTGCTGCCGCGTCGCCCCGCCTCGGTCGTGCCGGCCGCGGCGCTGGGGGGCCTGCTGTCCGTCCCGGCGGCGGCCCTCGCCTTCGTCGTGCTGTATGCCGTCGGCGGCACCGCCCCCATCCCGCTCGGCACCCTCACGACCGCGATGCTCGGCTGGCACCTGGTCATCGGCGTCGGCGAGGCCGTGATCACGGCGGCCGTCGTGTCCGCCGTCGTCGCCTCGCGCCCCGACCTCGTGCACGTCGCCCGCCACCTCGTGCCGGACCTCCAGCTGGTGGACCGGGACGGGCACCGCACGACCGTGCGGGCCGACGCACCCGTGGGTCGCGGCCGGGCCCGGGTCACCCCGGGCTTCGCCGGCGGGCTCCTCGCCACGTCCCTGCTGGTCGGCGGCGGGCTCAGCCTCCTCGCGAGCAGCCACCCCGACGGCCTGGAGTACGTCGGTGAGCGCCTCGGCTTCGGCGCGTCCGCGATGGACTCGGCCGCGGCCTCGTCGCCGCTCGCGGACTACTCCCTCTCGTTGCTGGGTCACGGCGCCGTCGCCGCGATCGCCGCCGGCGTCATCGGCGTCCTGCTCACCCTGGCGGTGGGCGTGCTCCTCTCGTCCCTGGCGGCCAGGGCCACCAGGGGCTCCCGGTCGTCGCGCGCCGTGGAACCCCACGCCTCCGGGGAGGCGGGCGACCACCGGCGCAGGCCGGCGGAGGTCGGGGCGACCCGTCGCGATGGCTGACGCGCCAAGGCTGCTCACGGAGCGCCCGCTCCTGGGGCACGAGCACGGCCACCAGCACGGTGGCGGCGCCCCCGAGGAGGGGCTCGTCATACCCCGCGACAGCGTCGTCCACCACCTGCCGCCGCAGGTCAAGCTGGTCTGCCTGCTGGCGTTCATGGTCGCCGTGGTCGCGGTGCCGACCGGCGCCTGGGTCCTGCTGGGGCTGGACGCGCTGCTGCTCGTCGCCGTCGTGGCGGCCTCCCGGCTGCCGTGGTCGCACGTGCTGCGGCGGCTCGCGGTCGAGGCGCCGTTCGTGGTCTTCGCCCTGGTGACGCCCTTCGTGGCGACGGGCCCCCGCGTCGAGGTGCTCGGCCTGTCCGTGTCGCAGCCGGGCCTGGTGGCGGCCGGCACCATGCTCGCCAAGGCCACCCTGGGCGTCCTCGCGGCCGTGGTCCTCGCCTCGAGCACGGCCCCCCGCGAGCTCGTCGCCGGGCTCGAGCGGCTGCGCCTGCCGGCAGCGTTCGTGGCCATCCTGACGTTCATGGTGCGCTACCTCGGCGTCATCACGGCCGACCTGCACCGCATGCGGGTGGCCCGCGAGTCTCGCGGCTTCACCGGAGGGCGGGCCGGGCACCTCGCCGCCGTCGCCGGCGGGGCGGGGGCGTTGTTCGTGCGGTCCTACGAGCGCGGCGAGCGGGTCCACCAGGCGATGCTGGCGCGGGGCTACACCGGGCGGCTCCCGGCGGCAGCGTCGTCGCGCCCCGCGTCCGCGGCCGAGTGGCTGACCGGCGCGGCCCTGCCCCTCGCCGCCGCCGTACTCTTGGCCGGATGGCACCTGCTCCCGTGACCCGACCACCCGCGCTCGACGTGCAGCGACTGGCCTTCGCCTACCCGGACGGGCGGCAGGTGCTCTACGGCGTGGACCTGCAGGTCGAGGCGGCCGAGCGGGTAGCCGTCCTCGGCCCCAACGGCGCCGGCAAGACCACCCTGCTCCTGCACCTCAACGGCATCCTCGGCTCCGTCAGCGGAGGCACCGGCGCCGGCAGCGTCGCCGTGGGGGGCATCCCGCTGCGGCGCGACACCCTCGGCGACGTGCGACGACGGGTCGGCATCGTCTTTCAGGACCCCGACGACCAGCTCTTCATGCCCACGGTCGGCGACGACGTGGCCTTCGGCCCGCACAACCTCGGCCTGCGCGGCCCCGCCCTCGACGAGCGCGTCCGCCGGTCCCTGGACCTGGTCGGGATGGGGGACGTCATCGACCGCCCGCCCCACCACCTGTCCTTCGGCCAGCGCCGCCGTGTGGCCGTGGCCACCGTGCTCGCCATGGAGCCCGACGTCCTCGTCCTCGACGAGCCGTCCTCCAACCTCGACCCCGCGAGCCGTCGGGAGCTCGCCGACATCCTCACCTCGCTCGACGTCGCGATCCTGATGGTCACCCACGACCTGCCCTACGCCCTGCAGCTGTGCCCGCGCGCCGTGCTGCTCGACGAGGGCCGCATCGTGGCCGACGGGCGCACCCGTGACCTGCTGGCCGACGACGGGCTGATGCGGGCGCACCGCCTCGAGCTGCCCTACGGCTTCGACCCCCTGTCGGTGCCCGGCGCCTGAGCCTCCGGCATACGGGCCTCGGGCATACGGGCCTCCGGCATACGGGCCGTCGCCAGGACGCAGGAGGAGGCCTCCCGCCATCGCTCGTGACACCCCCGAAGGGCCACGAGCCCCCTGATCGCAGGTGGGAGGCCTCCACGAGTGACGCTACCAACCCCGGTGGGGCTCGACCCAGACGTGTGCCGCCACACGGCACAGCCCGGCACTCAGGGTGGTGAACGGTCGCACACCGCGACCGGGTGACGCAGCTCCCGCACGGCGACGGGGGGCGGTGGCAACCGGCGCGCAGCATGGCCATACAGTGAAGCCACCCACGGCGGAAGGCTCCACCCATGCAGATCGGTGTCCCCCTCGAGACGCTCCCCGGCGAGACCCGCGTCGCCGCCACCCCCACCAGCGTCGCTCAGCTCGTCCGGCTCGGCTACGAGATCGTCGTCGAGTCCGGGGCCGGCGCGGCCGCCAGCCTGCCGGACGCTGCGTATGCCGACGCCGGCGCCACCGTCGTCGACCGCGAGACGGCCTGGGCCGCCGACATGATCTACAAGGTCAACCCGCCCGGCGAGGACGAGCTCCCGCTCCTGCGGGAGGGCGCGACCCTCGTCAGCCTCGTGCAGCCCGCCCTGCGACCCGAGCTGGTCGAGCGACTCGCGGCGCACCGCCTGACGGTCCTCGCGACCGACGCCGTGCCCCGCATCTCGCGGGCGCAGTCGCTGGACGTGCTGAGCTCGATGGCCAACATCGCGGGCTACCGCGCGGTGGTGGAGGCGGCGCACGAGTTCGGGCGCTTCTTCACCGGCCAGGTCACGGCCGCCGGCAAGGTCCCGCCCGCGACCGTGCTCGTCGCCGGCGCCGGGGTGGCCGGGTTGGCCGCCATCGGCACCGCGGGCGCCCTCGGCGCCGTGGTCAAGGCCACCGACGCCCGCCCCGAGGTCGCCGAGCAGGTCGAGTCGATGGGCGCTCAGTTCCTCGCCGTCGACGTCGAGCAGGAGGTGTCGACCGACGGCTACGCGCACGGCACGTCCGCGGCCTACGACCAGGCCGCCGCGCGGATGTACGCCGAGAACGTCCCCCAGGCCGACATCGTCATCACCACCGCCCTGATCCCGGGCCGACCCGCACCCCGGCTCATCACCGCGGCGATGGTCGCCGCGATGCGTCCCGGCTCCGTCATCGTCGACATGGCAGCGGCCACCGGCGGCAACGTCGAGGGCAGCGTCCCCGACCAGCGCGTCGTCACCGACAACGGCGTCGTCATCCTCGGCTACACCGACCTGCCCGCCCGCCTGCCCGGCCAGGCCTCACAGCTCTACGCGACCAACCTCGTCAACCTCACCACGCTCATCACCCCCGGCAAGGACGGCCAGGTCGTCCTCGACCTGGAGGACGTCGTGCAACGCGGCATGACTGTGGTGCTGCAGGGCGAGACGCTCTGGCCCCCACCACCGATCCAGGTGTCGGCGGCGCCCCCACCGGACGCCGCGGCCACCAGCGGGTCCGCCGTGGGCGGGGGTGCGACGGGCGCGGGCGCGACGGCTGCGGGCGGGGGTGCGAGGACCGCGCGCCCCGGCCCTGGGGTGACCGGCGCCGAGCCGGCGACCCCGCACGGCGGCGGGCGGCCGGCATACGGCCGGGGTCTGCTGCTCTCGCTCGGGGTGGTCGCGTTCCTGCTGCTGGCCGCGTTCTCGCCGTCCGCGTTCCTCGGCCACTTCATGGTGTTCATGCTGGCGTGCGTGGTCGGCTACTACGTGATCGGCAACGTCCACCACGCCCTGCACACCCCGCTGATGTCGGTGACCAACGCCATCAGCGGCATCATCATCGTCGGCGCGCTCGCCCAGCTCGGGCGCGGGCACCTCGCCGTCGACGTCCTCGCGTTCGCCGCCGTCCTGGTCGCCAGCATCAACATCTTCGGCGGCTTCACGGTGACCCAGCGCATGCTCGCGATGTTCCGGAAGGGCTGACCGCCGATGACCGCCGCCCTGTCCTACGCCGCCCAGATCGTCGCCGGCCTGCTGTTCATCCTGGCCCTCGCCGGGCTGTCCAAGCACGAGTCCGCCCGCCGGGGCAACGCCTTCGGCATCGTCGGGATGGCCCTGGCGCTGCTGGCCACGATCGCCCTGGTCGTCACCCTCAACGGCCTCGACGCCCTGCTCCTGCTGCTCGTGGCCATGATCGTCGGCGGCGCCATCGGCGTGCACCGCGCCCAGCGCGTCGAGATGACCGGCATGCCCGAGCTGATCGCGCTGCTCCACAGCTTCGTCGGTCTGGCGGCGGTGCTCGTGGGCCTCAACTCGTGGATCGAGGTGACCTCGAGCGGCGCCGGGCACCTCGACGTGCTCGAACGCATCCACAACGGCGAGGTCTTCCTCGGCATCTTCATCGGCGCGGTGACGCTGACCGGCTCGATCGTGGCCTTCCTCAAGCTGTCGGGCAGGACGAGGTCGGCGCCGCTGATGCTCCCTCACCGCAACGTCGTCAACCTCGCGGCGCTGGTGGTGTCGCTCGGGCTGATGGTGTGGTTCGTGCCGACGGGCAGCGGGATCCCCCTGGTGCTGATGACTGTGATCGCGCTCGCGCTCGGTTGGCACCTCGTCGCCTCGATCGGCGGCGGCGACATGCCCGTGGTCGTGTCGATGCTCAACAGCTACAGCGGATGGGCCGCCGCCGCAGCGGGATTCATGCTGAGCAATGACCTGCTGATCATCACCGGCGCGCTGGTCGGCTCGTCCGGCGCCTACCTGTCGTACATCATGTGCAAGGCCATGAATCGGTCCTTCCTGTCCGTCATCGCCGGCGGCTTCGGCTCGGACGGCGCGGTGACGGGGGAGGCGCGCGACTACGGCGAGCACCGCGAGACCTCAGCCGAGGAGGTGGCCGCGCTGCTGACGGAGGCCCGCTCGGTGGTCATCACCCCGGGCTACGGTATGGCGGTCGCGCAGGCGCAGCACGGCGTCGCCGACCTGGCCGCGCGGCTGCGCGAGCGCGGGGTGCAGGTGCGCTTCGGCATCCACCCGGTCGCCGGACGCCTCCCCGGGCACATGAACGTCCTGCTCGCCGAGGCCAAGGTCCCCTACGACATCGTCCTCGAGATGGACGAGATCAACGACGACCTGGCGTCCACCGATGTCGTGCTCGTGATCGGTGCCAACGACACGGTCAACCCCGCCGCCCTCGACGACCCGTCCAGCCCCATCGCCGGGATGCCGGTGCTCGAGGTGTGGCACGCGCACGACGTGATCGTGTTCAAGCGATCGATGTCGACGGGCTATGCCGGCGTCCAGAACCCTCTGTTCTTCAAGGACAACACCCGCATGCTGTTCGGCGACGCCAGGGAGCGCGTCGACGACATCCGGGGCGCCCTCTGACCTCACGCCCAGCGAGATCGATGCAGCCTCCTGGTCAGGGACCCGCATCCTGCTGCCATGCCCCCGAGATGCGACGTCCCCGCCGAGATCCTCGCGCGCGCTGCGGACCGTTCCGGTGTCGTCTCCCGACGTGAGCTCCTGGCGGCGGGCCTGACCCCACGGTCGTGGCACGCATGACGCGAGCCTGGCGACGTCTTCTCCCGGGGGTCTACTGCCTGGACCTCAGGCCCGAGGCGCCGGAGGACAGCATCTCGTTCGCCCAGCGGGCCCAGGCCGGCGTGGTGCTCGCGGGTGGTGGCGCGGTGGTCGGGGGCATGGCGGCGGCCTGTCTGCTGGGGTTGGTGGACGACCCACCCGCCGTCATCGACATCGTCCTGCCTCGACGGCGTCGGCCGGCTCCACAGCCCGGCTATCGGTTCGTGCGGGTGCGACCCGGGGTGTACGCGACCCCACTCCCGCGTGACCTGCCCACGCTGAGGATCGAGGACGTGGTGCTCGACCTCGCGGCCGCAGCCCCCCGGGACAGAGCGATCGGTCTCGTGGCCACGGCCTGCCAACGGCGCCTGACGCATCCTTGCCGCCTCGCCGATCGTCTCGCCGCGCGGACCCGGCACCCTCGACGCGCGCTCCTGCAGGGGCTCCTGGCGGACGTGGCGTCTGGGTCGACAAGCTACCTCGAGGTCGGATATCTGCGACGGGTGGAGCGAGCCCACCGTCTGCCCGCGTCAGTTCGTCAGGTCGTCGTGCCTGCGACCGGGCACCGCAGCGACGGCGCCTATCCGGACTCGCGAGTGCTGCTCGAGCTCGACGGCACGGCCTTCCACTCAGGGGCCCAGCGCCTGAGGGATGCCGAGCTGGACGCCGCCCACCTCGTCGAGGGGTGGACGACGATCCGGATCACCTATCCGATGGTGTTCGACCAGGCGTGCGCGACCGCTCGACGCGTGATGGCCGTGCATCGTGCTCGCGGCGGCCAGGGTGCGCTTGGGCGGTGCCCCGAGTGTCCTCCTGCGGGACCGGTGCAGGTTGCTGGTCAGATCTGACACCGGACCTGCACCGATGAGGGCAGGACGAGGGGGTGTGGGTCAGGAGAGGGGGTCGCCGCCGCTGCGATAGATACTGGTGCCGCTGTCGGGGCCGCGCTCCGGCTGGTTGTCGTAGCGCTCCGCGAAGCGCTCCCAGCTGCTGAGGAGCTCGCGCGCCTCGGCGTCCTGTGAGACGCGGGCGTCCACCACCGGCAGGTCGGCGGTGTCATGGCCGTCGCGCGGGCCACGGCCGGGCGCGCCGCGGCCGGCCCAGCCACGTCCATCCCGACCCCGCTCGTCGCGACCGCCGGCCCCACGCCCGGCGTCCCGCCCCGCCGCGCGGGCACGCTCCGCGTCCCGGCCCTGCTGCCAGTCCTCGTCCCAGCGGTCGCGGTCGCGGCGGGTCGGGGGTGCCACGCGCTGCATCCGCATCGGCCCGGGCTCGACCTGCACGACGTCGCGATAGAGGTCGTCCTCGTCGCGTTCGTCGGGCCAGGCGTGGGCCTCGTCGACGTCCTCGTCGACCGCGGTCACGCGCTCGCGGTCCTCGACGGCAAAGATCTCGGCGCACAGCGCGCGGTAGTTGTGGTCCGGGTTGGGCACGAAGCGGATCTCCGACAGCGCCTGCTGCTGGCCCGCCGACTCCATGACGAAGGTCCCCCAGCCGAAGATCCGACCCGCGATGGAGCGGTGGTAGCTCATGTCGGTGACCTTGCTGAGCGGCATCATCGCGACCTTCCGCACGATGAAGCCGTAGGTCAGCATCAGGCGCTTGTTGGTCGCCACCACCCACTGCTGGCGCCACTCGAAGACCATCCACACGGCCCGGGCGACGGCGGCGAACCACACCCACCACAGGACGTTGACGACGCCCCCGAGGCCAGCCGACACGTGGGTGTCGACCACGATCACGAGCACCAGGATCGCGACAGCGGTCAGGACGGGCTCGGCCACCACGACAGGGTGCTGGTGGATGGCCACGACCAGCTGCTCACCGTCGAGGACATATCGCCTGCGCACCGACGGCGGCAGGTGCGGCTCCTGCGAGGCGTCCATCGCGGGGCCCTCGGGTCACCTGTTGAGCAGCGCGTCGAAGAACCGGCCGAGGGCCTGGACCGCCTGCACCAGGATCTCCCAGACCGTGAGGACGATGTCGGCGGCGCGGTCGGGGGAGACGATGATCGCGTAGATGAGGAACGCGATCAGCAGCCACAGGAAGAACTTCTTGACCTTGGGGTTCACGGTGCGTGGCTCCTAGCTCGGGGGTGGCGCGGGGCACGGATCAGCGCCCAGTGAAGCAGCGGGCGTGCCTGCGGGGCATGGTGGCTCGCCGCAACGAGGGTTGAGGTTGGATAACGGGCGGCCACGGCGCGATCACGGCGCGATCGTGCCCACGGCCCGGGCGGCCGCGCCGCCGGCATAGGCCGGGCCGGCGGCATACGGCCCGGTCAGACGACGCCGTAGAGCCGGTCGCCGGCGTCGCCGAGGCCGGGCACGATGTAGCCCTGGTCGTTGAGGTGGTCGTCGATGGCGCCGACCACGAGGGTGACCGGGATGCCGATGTCCTTGACCGCCTCGCGGACCGTCTCGATGCCCTCCGGCGCGGCGATCAGGCAGACGGCGGTGATGTCGTCGGCGCCCAGGTCGCGCAGGAACTCGAAGGCCATGACCAGCGTGTGACCGGTCGCGAGCATCGGGTCGATGACGTAGACCTGGCGGCCGTGCAGCGAGTCGGGCAGGCGGTTGGCGTAGGCGCTGACCTCGAGCGTCTCCTCGTCGCGCACCATGCCGAGGAAGCCGACCTCGGCGCTCGGCAGCAGCCGCACCATGCCCTCGAGCATGCCGAGGCCGGCGCGCAGGATGGGGACGATGACGGGCTTGGGGTTGGCGAGCTTGATGCCCGTGGTCGGGCCCACGGGGGTCTCGATGTCGAAGGCCTCGGTGCGGACCTCCCGCGTCGCTTCGTACGCCAGCAGCGTCACGAGCTCCTCGGCCAGCCGGCGGAAGGTCGGGCTGTCCGTGCGCTTGTCGCGCAGGTAGGTGAGCTTGTGGTTGATGAGCGGGTGGTCGGCCACGTGAACCTGCATGGGGGAAACTTATCCCGTGACCGATCCCAGCGTCCCACCGGCGTCCCGGCCCGAGCCCGACGACGGCTTCCCCGTCGACCCGCGGTGGGCCGGGTGGATGGGCGAGGCGCTGGCGCTGGCGGTCGGCTGCGGGGAGGACGTGCCGGTCGGGGCCTGCCTGTATGACGAGAGCGGCGCCCTGGTCGGGCGGGGCCGCAACGAGCGCGAGCTGCGGCACGACCCCACCGCCCACGCCGAGGTGGAGGCGTTGCGCGACGCCGCCGAGACGCGGGGCTCGTGGCGGCTCGACGGCTGCACCCTCGTGGTGACCCTGGAGCCGTGCGTCATGTGCGCCGGCGCGATCGCGGCGAGCCGGGTCTCGCGGGTCGTGATGGGGGCCTGGGACGCCAAGGCGGGGGCCGTCGGGTCCGTGTGGGACATGCTGCGCGACCCGCGCGTCCTGCACCAGGTCGAGGTGGTGGGCGGCGTGCGGGAGCAGGAGTGTTCGCGCGTTCTGACCGATTTCTTCGCGCGGCGCCGCTCCGTGTAAAGTCTCCGGCGGTGGCGTGTCCGAGCGGCCGAAGGAGTACGCCTCGAAAGCGTATGAGGGTTAACGCCCTCCGTGGGTTCAAATCCCACCGCCACCGCCACAGATCCTCACCAGGACTCCACGAGGCCCCCGACCAGCTGGTCGGGGGCCTCGTCCTGCGCGGGCGGATGGGTGGGCCGCCGGTGGGTCGGGCGGCGCGTCACCCGGCCTTGGGGAAGGCCTCCGTGTCGACGTCCGCCGCAGCGGCTGCGCCATGGCGTGGGCCGTGCGCTCGTCGGCGGTCATGGGGGGCAGGTCGGAGACGGTGCGGTGGCCCAGCTTGACCATGGTCTCGTTGATGCGCTCGAGCGCCCCGTGCGGGCGAGTCGACTCTGACACGTGGGGACCTCCGTCTCGTTGCCAGGAATCCTGGCAGGGAGCCCAACAGTGACAGAGGCCACGTCGCGGGGGCCAGACCCCTTCCGCCTGGCAGAAGTCCTGGCGCGGGCGGGAGGGTGCGTGGGGGCGCGGGGAGTCGGCTCAGGCGGTGGTCGGCGGGTGCTCGGGTGGGGGCTGGGGGGCGCAGGCGGTCATGAGCACCACCAGCGGGACGATCAAGATGGTGCCCGCCGGGGGGATCGAGGTGCCCGAGTCGTTGGTGAGGAAGCCGACGATCCAGCAGAGCACGATCGCGGTGAAGCCGATGCGCAGCAGGGGGATCTGGCGCTCGAGGAGGGTCAGTGGCCGCCCGAGCGAGGAGAGAGGACGGCGCGCGGCCCACGCGGCGAGGAGCAGCAGGACGGGCACCCCGAGGTTGAGCCACTGGGAGGTCAGCATGGCCCAGTTGTTGACCACGGTGCTGCGGACGACCGTGCTGAGGTCGCCGGTCTCGATCAAGGTGGCGAGGAAGTCGCCGATGTGGCTGCGCTCGTAGCGCGGCCGCAGCATGTCGAGGGTCGCCATGACGAGCGCGGTGACCGCGCTGAGCATCGCGATCAGGGTCACGCCGCGCCAGGTGGTGCGCCGTCCCGAGGCCTTGAGCGCGAGGTAGCCGAAGCCCCAGACCAGCGCCAGGGAGCCGCCGGCCTCGTCCCCCAGGGCGTAGTGCCCGTCGACGGCGACCGTGACGATCCCGATCGCGGCGATCACCCTGGCCGCGCGACTGGGATCGCGGCGAGCAAGGCGGCCGGTGAGCAGCGAGGCGGCGAGCAGCGCGCCGCTCGCGGTGAGGGCGAAGCCCACGTTGCCGAGGCCGTGCAGCCGTCCGCCGTACACGGGCTGCAGGCCCATCATGGTCATGAGCTGCAGGTGGCCGCCGAGGACCAGGTCGACGGCGAGGACGACGGCGGTCGTGGCGGCCAGGAAGCCGGCCGGGCCGGCGCGGTGCCCGCGCCACGGCCCACGCAGCGCCACGGTGGCGAGCACCGCCGTCCACGCCAGGACGCTGAGCGTGAGGCCGAGGGTCGGGCGTGCCCACTGCCACCAGGGGACCAGCCCGACGAGGAAGGTCGACACCGGCACGGCGGCCACGGCTGCGGAGGTGACGCGCAGGGCTCGACCGGCGGCGGAGCGCCGGATCGTCTGGCCCCGGCGACGGTCGCGCTGCAGCACGCAGAGGATGACGACGATCACGGCGAGCGAGACCAGGACATAGGTCGTGAAGAACGGGCGGACGAGGTGGTGCTGCACGTCCAGGGCGCGCGCGGTGCCGGCGAGCTGCTCCCGCACGCCCGCGCCGGAGCTCCCGGGGAGGACGACGGGGATGCGCCCCTCGTAGCTCGTGCTCGGCAGCGCCGAGACCCGCGAGGTCACGAGAGCCGTGAGGTCGGTTGTGCGTAGGAGGCCGGGCTGGCGCGAGGAGGCCGAGGTGAGCCGGCCCTCCGGGATGCCGGGGCCGCGCACCAGGACCGCGCGCAGCGACTCGGGCGCCTGGTCGTCGGCGTGCCCGGTGACGACGAGGGTCGCGTCGCGCGGGAGCCGGTCGACGACCTGCGCCAGCCCGTCGTCGTCGACGCCGTCGAAGGAGACGAAGGTGATGGGGCAACGCCGCAGGTCCGCCCGGCGGGGGTCGGACTGGTAGGCCGCCACGGTGCCGTCCTCGCGCACCGCCCCGATGGCCGCTCCCGCCCCGGCCGCGGCGATGCACTGGCCGTGCTCCTGCAGCTGCCTGCCGAGCAGGCCGAGCTCGGCGGGCACGGGCTGGGCCAGCATCTCGGCCCGCCAGCGGGCGTGGTCGGGGAACCGCGCGGGTCCGCCCAGCTCGGCGAGGCCACCCGTCGGCACCGGTCGGGGGATGGGCGGGCAGGGCACGACGGGTCCGCTCGCGGGGGCCTCGGGCGTGGCGTCGTCCAGCGAGACGCGGAAGCCGGACGACAGCGTGGCCCAGACCGAGCCGGAGCAGCTGTGCCCGGCGACGGCGTGGGTGGCGATGTTGCCGATGGCCGCCCCCTCGGCCAGGCGGTCGAGCGTGGGGGTGCGGCGCTCGTCGACGTCGGCCCAGCGCAGGGTGGGCAGGGACACGACTACCAGCGGGCCCGGCTGGGCCACGGGCTCGGTGCGGGGGCGGAGCAGGGGAGCCAGGACGGTGACGAGGACGATCACCAGGATCCCGAAGGCCGTCAGGCGGAGGAAGGACCTGCGTGACGGCATCGCTCCAGGATAGGTGACCCGCCGTGGGGGTGCGCCCGGGGCACGATCCTGTGGTGGGGTGGTGCCATGACGAGCGTCGAGGGTCTGAGCACGTATGTCGACGGCGGGGTCGCCCGCCTCGTCCTGGACCGTCCCGCCAAGCGCAACGCGATGAGTCTGGCCATGTGGCAGGGCCTTCCGCAGGTGCTGGGAGCGCTGGCCCGGGACCGGGCGGTGCGCGTCGTGGTGGTCGTCGGCGCCGGGGAGCACTTCTGCGCAGGGGCCGACATCGGTGACCTGCTGACGGGTCAGGACCCGGCCGACCCGATGGCGCCGGTGCGCGAGGCGGACCTCGCGGCCCAGCGTGCCCTGCTCGACTTCCCCAGGCCGACGGTCGCCGCGGTGCGTGGCAGCTGCATCGGGGGTGGGCTGGAGATCGCCGCGTCGTGCGACCTGAGGGTGGCCGAGGAGGGTGCCAGGTTCGGCGTGACGCCCGCCCGGCTCGGCGTGGCCTACGCGCCCCTCGGCATACGGACCCTCCTGGACCTGGTCGGGCCGGCGACCACCCGGCGGCTGCTGCTGACCGCCGGCCTGGTCGACGCGGTCGAGGCCCACCGGCTCGGTCTGGTCGACGTGCTGACCGGGCCGGGTGGGCTGGACGACGCCGTCGCGGGGCTGACCGACGAGCTGTGCAGCCGCTCGCAGCTGACCATCGCGGCCGTCAAGGAGACGGTGCGGCTGCTGCTCGACGGGGAGGACCCCGAGCCGGCGGCGCGGGCGCGCTACCGCGAGGCGATCACCTCCGGGGAGCTGGCGGAGGGGGTGCTGGCGTTCAGCGAGCGGCGGGACCCGCAGTTCCCCTGGAACGCCGCCGACGCGTGAGCGGTTGGCCTGGACGGGTGAGCGGGGTGTCGCCATCCGGGTGTCTTGCTCTGGACCATCTCGCATACGCAGAGTGAGGTGAACTAACGTTCAGTGATCTCGTGGGGCTGATCCAGGGCTCCCGATCCCCAGAAGGACACCCCATGCAGACCCGTGCTCGCGTCGGCGTCGCCCTCACCGCCCTCGCCGCCCTGCTCGCCGGGGTGGGCGCACCCTCCACCGCCCACGCCCAGACCGCTCCCGCCCCCGCCGCCTCCGCCGTCTCCATCCAGACCGCCCTCCCCGCGCCGGTCTCTGCGTGGTCGGCGCCCGCGTCCGACGGCTCCCGCCCGGGATGGTCGACCCGCAACGCCTCGGTGCTGCGCGCGCCCGCCGCGGTGGTGGCCCCCGCGCTGGCGTCCGGGGCCTCCCGCCTGCGCGTGGTGACCACGCGTGTCGTCGGCGGCCAGCCGGTCGTCAGCACCGCGACGGTCCCCGCGGCCCAGGCCGTGGCGACGGTGGACCGCGCCCAGGACGCCCCTGGCGCCGTGGCCGTCTCGGTCGACACCCGCGCCCAGGCGACGGGCTACAACGACCCCATCCGACCCCAGCAGTGGTCCCTCAGCCGGCTCGGGGGCGAGACCTTCCACGGACGGGTGAGCACGGCGGGCGTCACGGTCGCGGTCGTGGACACCGGCGTCGACGGGGGCCACCCCGACCTGCGCGGCGTCCTCGTGCCCGGCGCGCAGTTCCTCGAGCCCTCCGCCGGGGGGACCGGCGGCACCGGGGCCACCGACCCAAACGGCCACGGCACCCACGTCGCGGGGATCATCGCCGCGGTGGCCGACAACCGGGTCGGCGTCGCCGGCATGGCGCCGGGCACGCGGATCATGCCCGTGCGGGTGCTTGACGGCCACGGCGAGGGCTGGACCTCCGACATCGCGCGTGGCGTCATCCACGCGGCCAACCACGGCGCCACGGTCATCAACCTCTCCCTCGGCAGCGACCAGCCCGACGTGACCCTGGACAAGGCGGTGCAGTATGCCGTGGCCAAGGGCGTCGTCGTCGTCGCGGCCGGCGGCAACGAGCGGCTCGCCGGCAACCGGGCGTCCTACCCCGCCGCCTACGCCAACGTGATCGGGGTCGCCGCCACCACGAGCAGCAGCCGGGCGGCCGCCTACTCCAACACCGGTCGCTACATCGACGTGGCCGCCCCCGGCGACGGGATCGTGTCGACCTACCCGACGCGTCTCATCCGGTCGGGCTACGCCCGGATGAGCGGCACCTCCATGGCGACGCCCCTCGTCGCCGCGACCGTCGCAGGGCTGCGGGCGGCCCGCCCCTCGCTCACGGTGGCGCAGGTCCAGTCGCTGCTGGCCAGCACGGCCACGGACCTCGGCGTCCGGGGCCGGGACGACACCTATGGGGCCGGGCTGGTGGACGCCAACCGGGCGCTGTGCACCCTCAGGGTCTGTCCCGCGGTGCTCACCTGGTCCGGGGTGAGCTCCTGGACCCCGGCCGCCGGGACGCCCGCGACCGGCGTCGTCACCGCCCGCACCGCGACCGGCGACGTGCTTGCCGGCGCGCCCGTCCGGGTCTGCTACGCCCCGGCCCACCTCGGCCGCACCACCTGCTCCGACCGGCGCAGCGACGCCGCGGGCCGGGTGGCGACGACCTTCACCGCCCGCAGCATCACGGGCGTCTCGGTGAACTACCTCGGCACCTCGGCAGCCACCGCGTCCACGACCCACGTCACCTACCAGACGCGGTCTGCGGTCACCACCCGGACCGGGCCCCGCTCCCTCGCCGTGTCGGTGGCACCGCGCCAGGCCACCGTCCTGCTGGATCGCTACGACGCCTACCGCGGGACCTGGACGCAGGTGCGGTCCGCCACCACGTCGGTGGCTGGGGCGGCGGCCTTCACCCGGCTCCCCGCCGGGACCTACCGCCTCCGGACGCCCCGCTCCAGCACGCTCGCGGCGATCGTGACCGGTGCCGTGTCCGTGCGCTGACCTCCCGGCCGCAACCGCGCCGGTATGCCGGGGCCCGGTGCCCGCCGGGGCTGCGGCATACGGCCTGGTGCTGGCGAGCCGCGGGGGCTCAGAGCTCGCGCAGGGGCTCGCCGACCGGGGTCCCCGGCGCGTCGAGGTTGAGCACCCGGGCGTGCAGGTGGGGACGCTGCTGCAGGGCCGCGCGCAGCGCCCGGTGCAGGCCGTCCTCGAGGTAGAGGGTGCCCTGCCAGGCCACCACGTGCGCGAACAGGTCACCGTAGAAGGTGGAGTCCTCGGCCAGCAGCTGATGCAGGTCGAGGGTCGCCCTCGTGGTCACCAGCTGGTCAAGGCGCACGAGGCTGGGGGCGATGCCCGCCCAGTCCCGCGTCGTCACCCTGCCGTGCGCCGGGTAGGGACGGTCCTCCCCGATGGCCTTGAAGATCACGCTGCGTAGCCTAGTCGGACCCTCTGACCGTCGGGGGATCGTTGCGTACCGTCCCGGCGCGCAACGTCCGGGCGACCGCCCCCGGCCACCGCTATGGTCGGTCGCGTGACCGACACGACCTCCCAGCTCGACCAGATCCGCAGCGGCTACGCCTTCGACGGGCCGGCTCTCGACCTCGGCGCCGCCGTCGTCGACGGCACCGCTCACCCCGACGTGCCGGTGCGGCTGCCGCTGGCGGTGATGAACCGCCACGGCCTCGTCGCGGGCGCCACCGGCACCGGCAAGACCAAGACGCTGCAGCTCATGGCCGAGCAGCTGTCCGCGAGCGGCGTCCCCGTCTTTCTCGCCGACATCAAGGGCGACCTGTCCGGCCTCGCGTCGCCCGGCACCAGCAACGAGCGGCTCGCGGCACGGGCCGCAGACGTGGGCCAGACCTGGGAGGCGAGCGGCTTCCCGACCCAGCTGCTCACCCTCGGGGGCCTCGGCAAGGGTGCCCCGATCCGCTCGACGATCACGAGCTTCGGCCCCACCCTGCTGTCGAAGGTGCTGGGGCTCAACGACACCCAGGAGTCCAGCCTCGGGCTGATCTTTCACTACGCCGACACCAAGGGTCTCCTGCTCGACGACCTCAAGGACCTCCGGGAGGTGATCACCCACCTCACGAGCGACGAGGGCAAGGCTGAGCTCAAGAGCATCGGCGGCCTGTCCAAGGCCACCGCCGGCGTCATCCTGCGCGAGCTCGTGACCTTCGACAACCAGGGCGCGGCCGCCTTCTTCGGGATGCCGGAGTTCGACACGGCCGACCTGCTGCAGGTCGGGTCCGACGGTCGCGGCGTCGTGTCCTGCCTTGAGCTCCCGGCCGTGCAGGACCGCCCCGCGCTGTTCTCGACCTTCCTCATGTGGCTGCTCGCCGACCTGTTCCACGACCTGCCCGAGGTCGGTGACGTCGACCGGCCCAAGCTGGTGTTCTTCTTCGACGAGGCGCACCTGCTCTTCGACGACGCGTCGGACGCCTTCCTCGACGCGATCGAGCAGACCGTGCGCCTCATCCGCTCCAAGGGCGTCGGCGTGTTCTTCGTGACGCAGTCCCCCAAGGACGTCCCCGCCGGCGTGCTGGGGCAGCTCGGCAACCGCGTGCAGCACGCGCTGCGGGCCTTCACCCCAGATGACGCCAAGGCGCTCAAGGCGGCGGTCTCGACCTACCCGCGCTCGGGCTACGACCTGCAGTCGCTGCTGACCCAGCTCGGCACCGGCGAGGCGGTCGTCACCGTCCTGTCCGAGAGCGGCGCGCCCACGCCTGTGGCCTGGACCCGGATGCGGGCCCCGCAGTCGCTGATGGCGCCGACCCCGGACGCCGAGCTGGACCGCCTGGTGGCGGCGTCGCCGCTGACGGCGCGCTACGCCACGGCCGAGGACCGCGAGTCGGCGTACGAGAAGCTGACGGCTGCCCAGCTGGCGGCGACCCCGGAGCGCGCCCCGCAGACGCCCGCTCCCGCCCCTGCCCCTGCCCCCGACAAGGGCGCGAAGCCCGAGAAGGACGAGCCCGGCCTGGTCGAGCAGGTCGTGCAGTCCTCGGCGTTCAAGTCGATGCTGCGCTCGGCCGGGACGCAGATCGGGCGCGAGATCACGCGCTCGCTGTTCGGGACGGCCCGCCGCCGCCGCTGACCTACCCCCGGTAGTCACATCCGCCGGGCTTGGTTCGCCAGGCGGATGTTCCTACCGGGGGCCGTCACATTCGCCTGGGTTGGTTCGCCAGGCGGATGTTCCTACCGGGGGCGGGCACATCAGCCGGGCTTGGTTCGGCTCGGCCCCGGCCCATCCCGGCCCATCCCGCCCATCCCCGGTCGCCAACTGCGGCCGTATGGCGGCTCGGTCGCCGCCATACCGTGACGTTCCGTGGGGGCGAGCGTTCGACATACCGCCGGGTAGGCCCCTGACCAGGGGATCTCTGCTGCACGTGGATCCATGGTCGTCAGGGTCCTCACAGAATTCGTCGCAGCACGTAGATTCCCGGCACCCGTTGCTCGACGGGTCGACGGCCCCCACCCCGCCCCCGCGGAGATCCGTCGACGAACCCCTGGAGGATCCATGTCACGTGCGCGCACCGCCGCCGTCCTGACCGCACCCCTCGCCCTGGCGCTCGCCGCCGCCCTCGTGCCGGCCACCTCGTCTCGGGCGCCAAGACCGTCAATGGCGTGAGCTACAACAGCCCCACCTGCAACAACAAGCCCGTGGCGGGCGCGGGTCGGGACGCCGCCGCCAAGGTGTGGTACTCCACCCTCACCAACGAGCTGACCTCCCGCTCCGGCTACGCCGACGCCCGTGAGGGCGCGATCCGCCAGGCCAAGGCCATCTATGGCAAGGGCTCGGCGCAGTGCTCGTCGATCGCGGCGGCCTTCGACGGGATCGCGGTGCCGGCCGGGACGCAGACCTGCGGCAACTGAGCCGGTGAACGCCCGGCGACGAGGCGGTGACGCTCGATTGTGAGCGGGACCGCCCCATCCGGTACATTGCTCGGCGGAGGATTCGCATAGTGGCCTAGTGCGCACGATTGGAAATCGTGTTGGGATAAAACCCTCGGGGGTTCAAATCCCCCATCCTCCGCCAGTCGACAGGCCCCGCACCGTTCGTCGGTGCGGGGCCTCGTCGCGTGCTGGGAGGGCTCCCGGGCTCGCCTCAGGCCGTGGGCTCGAGCTCGGCGTAGGTGGTGGAGCGCTGCCTCAGCGGTCGCCCGATCCCATCGACGATCTCCCGCAGCTCGGCGACCGTCTTGGCCGACCCGTGCTCGGACCCCGCCATCCGGCTGATGGTCTCCTCCATCAGGGTGCCGCCGAGGTCATCGGCGCCGCCGCGGAGCATGAGCCGGGTCCCGTCGACGCCGAGCTTGACCCAGGAGGTCTGGACGTGGCGGATGCGACCGTGCAGCAGGAGGCGGGCGACGGCGTGCACGGCGCGGTTGTCCCGCATCGTCGGCCCGGGTCGCGCGACCCCCGCGAGGTAGACCGGCGCGTTGGTGTGCACGAACGGCAGCGGCACGAACTCCGTGAACCCACCGGTGCGGTCCTGGATCCCGGCGAGCGTGCGAAGGTGGCCGACCCAGTGCCGGGGGTGATCGACGTGGCCGTACATCATCGTCGACGAGCTGGGGATGCCGAGGGCGTGGGCGGTCTCGACGATCTCGATCCACTGAGCGCTGGGCAGCTTGCCCTTGGTGAGGACCCACCGCACGTCGTCGTCGAGGATCTCGGCGGCGGTGCCGGGGATTGAGTCCAGCCCGGCCTCGCGGACCTCCTCCAGCCAGGCCCGGGGTGAGACGCCGGCCTTGGCGGACGCCGTCGCGATCTCCATGGGGGAGAAGGCGTGCACGTGCAGCTGCGGCTGCACGTCCTTGATGGCCCGCACGATCCGCGCGTAGTCCCCGGGTCGCAGGTCGGGGCTGATGCCGCCCTGCAGGCACACCTCCGTGGCGCCCAGCGCCACGGCCTCCGTGGCGCGGGAGGCGATCTCGTCCAGGGACAGGGTGAAGGCGTCGGCGTCGGTCTTGCGCTGGGCGAACGCGCAGAACCGGCACCCGACGTAGCAGACGTTGGTGAAGTTGATGTTGCGGTTGACGACGTAGGTGACCTCGTCCCCGACGGTCTCCCGCCGCAGGTCGTCGGCCAGCCGGGTGACGGCCTCGAGGTCGTCACCGTCGCTGGTCAGCAGCGCCAGGTAGTCCTCGTCGGACAGCCCCGCGGGGTCCGCCTCGGCGCGCGCCAGCGCCTGCCTCGCGTCGGAGGGGGTGCGGACGTGCAGGCCGTATGCCGCGCCCGCGCCACCACCATCCGCGTCGCCCGGCGCGCCACTCTCCGCGGCAGCGGCGCTCGTCGTCGCCCGCTCGGCCACGGCCGCCCAGTCGCCGTACACCTCGTCGAAGTCGCCGCGACGGTCCTCGCTGCGGCCCGTCGTGTCGATGGACGCGTGCAGGTCGACCCGGCCGCGGCTCCGCGCCAGCCCGCTGGTGTCGAACCCGCCGTCCGGCTCCTGCCATGCCCGGCCCTCGGGTCGCGCGTCCTCGCGCGCCAGGCCCGTGCCGGGGTCGGCCAGCGCGGCGACGTGGTCGTGCAGGCGCGGGTCGATCCACGCCTCGTCCCGGGTCAGCGCCCCCTGCACGAAGCGGGGATGGGCGGTGAGGCGCTCGCGCAGCTCGAGCCCGGCGGCGGCGGTGGTGTCGCGCAGCAGCGCGATCTCGGGCCAGGGGCGCTCGGGGTTGACGTGGTCCGGCGTGACGGGGGAGACCCCGCCCCAGTCGTCCACGCCCGCGGCCAGCAGGCGGGCGCCGTCGTCGAGGTCGCTGAGGTTGGGCGGGGCCTGCACGCTCGTGCCCGGTCCGAGCAGGATGCGGGTGACGGCGATCGTGGCGAGGTACTCCTCGAGCCCCACGTCCTGGGCCCCGCGCATGGCGGTGTCGTCCTTGGCGCGGAAGTTCTGGACGATCACCTCCTGCACGTGGTGGTACTCCCGGGCGAGGCGGCGGATCGCGAGGATCGACGCGACGCGGTCGGCCGGCGTCTCGCCGATGCCGACGAGGATCCCGGTGGTGAAGGGCACCCCGACCCGTCCCGCGTCCTCCAGCACGCGCAGGCGCACGGCCGGGTCCTTGTCGGGCGAGCCGAAGTGCGGTCCGCCCGGCTCGGTCAGCGCCGTCGAGGTGGACTCCAGCATCATCCCCATCGACGGGGCGACCGGCTTGAGGCGCTGCAGGTCGGACCAGCTCATGACGCCGGGGTTGAGGTGGGGGAGCAGCCCGGTGTCCTCCAGCACCCGGATCGCAGCGGCCCGGACATAGGCCAGGGTGTCGTCATACCCCTTGCTGTCCAACCACTCTCGTGCGGCCGGCCAGCGGTCCTCGGGGCGGTCGCCGAGGGTGAAAAGCGCCTCCTTGCAGCCCTGCGCCGCGCCCTGACGGGCGATCTCGACCACCTCGTCGAGGGAGAGGAAGGGCGCCTGCACCCGGCCCGGCGTCGTCGCGAAGGTGCAGTAGTGGCACCGGTCCCGGCACAGCCTGCTCAGGGGCACGAAGACCTTGCGGGAGTACGTGACGACGCCGGGGCGCCCGGCCTGGACCATGGCGGCGTCGCGCACCCGGCTCGCCGCTACGCACAGCGACTCCAGGTCGGCGCCGCGAGCCCCGAGCAGCACCTCCGCCTCGGCCGGGTCCAGCGCCTTGCCGTCCCGCGCCCGCGCCAGCGCTCGTCGCATCGCGTTGCTGGACCTGCCGTCGTCCGTCATGCCCACCACGCTACGTCGGGGTGCCGACAGACCCCATCCCGTGTCCGGGGGAGCAGCGCTCGCGAGCCGGGACTGGTCCGGGATTGGTTGAGCGGGCGGGGGCTGGACTAGCATGAGGGTCGGCCCCCCGCGTGGTGGTACCTCTCCCAACTCCCCCAGGGCAGGAATGCAGCAAGGGCAAGAGAGCTCTTCCAGGTGCGCGGGGGGTCTTCGTCTGCTCTCCCCGCCTGCCGTCCCCCCCGCCTGCCGTCCCCCCCGGGTGCGGACCAGCGCGTATGCCGGTCCGGCCGCCCCAGGCCGGCGTGACGGCATACCCCTTGTCAGAGGCGACGACTAGGGTCGTGGCCGTGAGCACAGCCCTCTACCGCCGCTACCGCCCCGAGACGTTCGCCGACGTCATCGGGCAGGAGCACGTGACCGAGCCCCTAATGCAGGCCCTGCGATCGGGGAGAGCCAGCCACGCCTACCTGTTCAGCGGTCCGCGAGGCTGCGGCAAGACGACCTCCGCCCGCATCCTCGCCCGTTGCCTCAACTGCGAGCAGGGTCCGACCGACACCCCCTGCGGCACGTGCGAGTCGTGCGTGGCCCTGGCGCGCGGTGGCGCGGGGTCGGTGGACGTGATCGAGATCGACGCGGCGAGCCACGGTGGTGTCGACGACGCCCGTGACCTGCGGGAGAAGGCGTCCTACGGCCCGGCCCGGTCGCGCTACAAGGTCTACATCATCGACGAGGCGCACATGGTGACGCCGCAGGGCTTCAACGCGTTGCTCAAGATCGTCGAGGAGCCGCCCGAGCACGTGAAGTTCGTCTTCGCGACCACCGAGCCGGACAAGGTGATCGGCACGATCCGATCGCGGACCCACCACTACCCCTTCCGGCTCGTGCCGCCCGCCCGGCTGACGGAGTACCTGCAGGAGCTGTGCGACGCCGAGGGCGTGCAGGTGGCGCAGGGGGTGCTGTCCTTCGTCGTGCGCGCGGGTGGTGGCTCGGTGCGTGACTCGCTGTCCGTGCTCGACCAGCTCATGGCGGGGGCCGGCGAGGAGGGGCTGACCTACGAGCGGGCGGCGGCGCTGCTCGGCTTCACCGAGGTGGAGCTGCTCGACGCGACGGTGGACGCGCTGGCCGCCGCCGACGGTGCCGCGGTGTTTCGCCAGATCGACAAGGTCATCGAGTCGGGCCAGGACCCGCGCCGCTTCCTGGAGGACCTGCTCGAACGGCTGCGCGACCTGATCATCGTCCTCGCCACGGACGAGGGCGCCGCCGCGGTCCTGCGAGGGGTGCCCGAGGACCAGCTCGAGCGGATGCGCTCTCAGGCGGCCGGCTTCGGGGCCGGCGCCCTGTCCCGCGCGGCCGACGTCGTCAACACCGGCCTCACCGAGATGACGGGGGCCACCTCCCCCCGCCTGCAGCTCGAGCTCATCTGCGCCCGGCTGCTGCTGCCCGGGGCCGCCGGCGAGCAGGGGTATGCCGCCCGCATCGACCGGCTCGAGCGCCGCATGGAGCTCGGCGCAGGCCACCCCACGTCCGCCGGGCCGGTCGCCGACCTGCGCGAGGTTCCCGGTGCGCGCCAGGGTGGTCTCACCGGCGCCGACGCCGCGCGGGCCGCCGCACGGCGTCCCCCCGAGGCCCCCGAGGCGTCGGCGCCCGCGGAGGCAGCGGTGGCCGCCGCGTCCCCCCCGTCGTCCCCCTCACCGTCGTCCACCACCGCGTCGTCCACCACCGCGTCGTCCACCACCCCGTCCCCGTCCCCTGTGGCCGAGCGGGGGGAGGAGGTGCGCCAGCAGGTCGCGGCGGACGCCTCCAGGGTCAGCGACGTGCCGATGCCCGCGCCGGCTGCCTCGGGGGACGTGCCCCGCAGCGCCGGCGTCTCGGCGCAGGAGCGTGAGGCGCTGCAGCAGAAGCAGGTGCGGGAGAGCCGTCCTGCGGCGGCGCAGCCGCAGCGCCCCCCGCAGTCCCCCGGCGGGGTCGACGCCGACATGCTGCGGCGCGCCTGGCCCGACGTGCTGGCCGCCGTCTTCAAGGACAAGCGCGTGACCTGGACGATGCTGTCCGAGCACGCCCAGATCATGGAGTTCGACGGCCGTCGCGTCGTGCTCGGCATCAACAACCCCGGTGTCGCGCAACGGTTCGCGACGAGCAAGGTGCACGCCGAGGTCGTGCGTCAGGCGCTGATCGACGTGATCGGCGTCGACGCCCAGGTCGAGGGGGTGCCGCTCGCGTCCCACGCGGCCGGTGGCCACGGTGCCGTCCCGCCCACACGCCCGCCGGCAGCCCCGCGGCAGTCCGATCCGTCAACCCCAACAACCCCGTCAACGCCGCCCGCTCCGGGCGCGTCGGCCCCAGGCTCCGCCCCTGACCCGTCCGCGTCGATGCGGGAGGCCATGGGCATGGGGGGAGCGCCCTCCCGCAGCACCGACGACGGCTCCGGTGGCTGGGCCGCCGGCGCGCCGGCGCCCGACTGGGCGGCGCCCAGCCAGCCGACGACGCCGTCCACCGCAGCGGAGCCCCGCACGGACCGGTCGTCGGAGGGACAGACCTCTGCGCCGGCAGGGGAAGCCGACGCGGTGAGGCGCGGTCAGGCCGAGACCTCCGACGGGCCCGGCGCGGCGTCGCACGCCGCGGACGGCCCACGCGACGAGGACGAGCCCGTGGATCCCGAGTCGGTGCCCGTGGACGAGGCGTCGTTGTCGCCCTACCAGCGGGCGATGCGTCGAGCGGCGGCGCAGGAGGGGCGCCAGGCCCAGGGGCGCCAGGTTCGCCGGGTCTCCGACGACGACGTCAGCACCGATGACGAGAGCGTGGACGGAGGTGCCGCCGGGCCGGCGGTCATCGCCAGCATCCTCGGCGGCAAGGTCATCGAGGATCGGAGCCCCTGACGGTGCCCACCGAGGCGGTGGGACCGGCATACGGACGCGGGGCGCGCCAGGGGACCTACCGCCACGTCAAGGACCGCTAGGCTCGCCCCGCACGCCCGTTCCGTCGACTGCGAGGGTCCATGTTCTACCGACTCGTCCACTCGGTGCTCAAGCCGGTGACCCACGCGATCTATCGGCCGCGCATCGAGGGCATGGACAACGTCCCCCGGCGCGGGCCGGTGATCCTGGCGAGCAACCACCTGTCGTTCATCGACAGCTTCGTGATCCCGCTGGCGGCTCCGCGCCAGGTCGCCTTCCTCGCCAAGGCGGAGTACTTCACGGGCACGGGCGTCGTGGGCGCGATCCGTCGCGAGATGTTCGAGGCCGTCGGTGCCATCCCGGTCGACCGCGACTCCTCCCGCGCCGCGCAGCAGTCGCTCGAGGCGCAGCTGGAGGTCCTGCGTCGCGGCGGCGCCACCGGCATCTATCCGGAGGGCACCCGATCGCGCGACGGCCGGCTCTACAAGGGCAAGACGGGAGCGGCCTGGCTCGCGCTGCAGGCGGGCTGCCCGATCGTGCCGGTCGGTCTGATCGGCACGCCCGACATCCAACCCGTCGGCGCGCGCTGGCCCCGGATCGCCAAGGTCACCGTGAGGTTCGGCACCCCCATCGAGGTGGCCGGGCGCTTCGACGGCATCCCCGCCGCCAAGGCCCGCCGCCAGGTCACGGACGAGGTGATGGCCGCGATCCACGAGCTGACCGGCCAGGAGCTCGCGGGCACGACCAACGACCGCTCCGCCCAGGCCTGAGGCGTCCGCTCCGGCCGGCGTCCGTGAGCTGGGAGCACACGTATGTCGGCGGGTGCGGTCAGTCGTGCGGTCAGCGGGAGGCGTTGAGCTCGTCGCGCCACCGCAGCCACGGCTCCACGTGCTCCATCGGGTAGTCCGGCCCGCTCACACCCATCGTGAACGTCGTCGCGCCCATCTCGAGCAGCGGCGTGCCCTCCACCTCCGGTGCCTCCGGCTGCCGCGCGTCGCGCCCGCGGCCGCCGACGCCGACCGACATCTCGATCTCGGCGGGGTCCCGCCCGACCGCGGCGCAGTGGTCCCGCAGCACCGAGGCCTTGTGCCCAAGCTCCTCGCCCGTCGCGAA
The DNA here is from genome assembly GCF_009707125.1 of Arsenicicoccus cauae. GTDB lineage: Bacteria > Actinomycetota > Actinomycetes > Actinomycetales > Dermatophilaceae > Arsenicicoccus > Arsenicicoccus cauae. The sequence continues at coordinate 245,809 of NZ_WLVL01000039.1, read as the reverse complement.
GGTGTGCCAGATGTCGGCGTGCTGCGCCACGATCCGCAGTGTCTTGCGCTCGCCACCGCCGCCGATCAGCACGGGGATGTCGCGCGTGGGCTGCGGGTTGAGCGCGGCCCACCGGGCCTTGATGCGCGGCATCGACGCGGCGAGGTCGTCCAGGCGAGAGCCGGCGGTGCCGAACTCGTAGCCGTACGCGTCGTAGTCGCGCTCGAACCACCCCGACCCGATGCCGAGGATCAGCCGGCCGCCGCTGATGTGGTCGACTGTGCGGGCCATGTCGGCGAGCAGGTCGGGGTTGCGATAGCTGTTGCACGTGACCAGGGGCGCCAGCTGCACCCGGGTCGTCTGCTCGGCCCACGCGGCGAGCAGCGTCCAGCACTCGAAGTGCGCGCCGTCCGGGTCGCCGTTCAGCGGATAGAAGTGGTCCCAGTTGTAGACGATGTCCACGCCCAGGTCCTCGGCCCGACTGACGGCGTCGCGGAGCTGGGCGTAGGTGGCGTGCTGCGGCTGGAGCTGGAGCCCGATGCGGATGGGGCGCGAGGCGGCGGCGGTCGTCATACCGTCCACCATCCCCGACCCACCGCCGTCGCACCAGTCGACGTCCGCCCTGACCCGGACGCCCGGCACGACGGGGTTTGTCGGCGCCAGGGCATAGGCTCGCGGTTGTGTATGAAGGCGCTGTCCAAGACCTGATCGACGAGCTCGGGAGACTTCCCGGGGTCGGTCCCAAGAGTGCGCAGCGCATCGCGTTCCACATCCTGCAGGCCGATCAGGCCGATGTGAGCCGGCTCGTGGAGGCGCTCAACCAGGTCAAGGCCAAGGTGCGGTTCTGCGTGGTGTGCGGCAACGTCGCCGAGGCCGAGCAGTGCCGCATCTGCCAGGACCCGCGGCGTGACCCGGGCCTGATCTGCGTGGTCGAGGAGCCCAAGGACGTCGTGGCCATCGAGCGGACGCGCGAGTTCCGGGGTCGCTACCACGTGCTCGGCGGCGCGATCAGCCCGATCGACGGCATCGGCCCGGACGACCTGCGCATCACCGAGCTGATGGCCCGGCTCGGCAGCACCGAGATCACCGAGATCATCATCGCCACGGACCCCAACCTCGAGGGCGAGGCCACCGCGAGCTATCTCGCGCGCCTCCTCGGGCCGCTGGGGCTGCGGGTGAGCCGCCTCGCGAGCGGGCTGCCGGTGGGTGGAGACTTGGAGTACGCAGACGAAGTCACGCTCGGGAGGGCGTTCGAGGGCAGGAGGATGCTCAATGTCTGACCGGACGATCGCGGACGACCTGGCTGCGGTGGAGAGCCAGACCGCTGAGGACGTGCGCGCCTTCTGCGACATCGTGACCGACGTGGCCCGGGGCGACGCCCCCGACTCGGCCATCCCGTTCCTGCTGCTGGGTCTGTCACAGGTGCTCCTGACGGGCGCGCGCCTCGGGGCCATCCAGGACGTCGTCCTGGACGAGAAGTTCGAGCCCGACCCTGGTCCGGACGTCGACACGGACCCGGTCCGCGAGGGCCTGGCCCGGTTGTTCGAGGGCCTGGACGAGTATGCCGACGTCGTCGACCCCGTCACCTCGGGGGAGCTCACGGCAGGCTCCCTGTCCAACGACCTGGCCTCCATCGTCGTCGACCTGGTCCACGGCCTGCAGCACCACGAGGCAGGGCGGCCGGTCGAGGCGTTGTGGTGGTGGCAGTTCTCCTACCTGTCCTCCTGGGGCGACCGCGCCGCGTCAGCGCTGCGCGTCCTGCAGTCCGTGCTGTCCCACATCCGCCTGGATGCCGACCAGGAGACCGTGGCCGAGGCGCAGTTCGAGGCGCTGCACACCTGAGTCAGCGGGCAAAGGTCCGCTCGAGGTGGGCGACCGCCGCCGCGACCCCGTCCTCGGTGCGCACCTGGTCGCCGAGCCTGCGGGCGGCCCCGGCGTACCCGGGTGTCAGAGCCGCTCGTATGCCGTCCGCCAGCCGCTGCGCGGTGAGCTCTCGCCGCGCGACGGGCGCCGGCCCGCACCCGAGCTCGTGGACCCGCCGCCCCCAGTAGGGCTGGTCGCCCATGTGCGGCACGACCACCTGGGGCACCCCCGCGCGGAACGCCGCCCCGGTCGTGCCTGCCCCGCCGTGCCCGACCACGGCCGCCATACGCGGAAAGAGCAGATCGTGAGCGGCCCCCTCGATGGTGAGGACACCGTCGCCGGTGACGTGCAGGTCGGCGTTGCCCCGCAGCACGACCGCACGGACCCCGGCGGCCCGGCAGGCGTCGGCCACGAGCCGCGAGCTCCCGCGAGGATCAGGTGAGCTCATCGACCCGAAGCCGACGTAGACCGGTGGCGGACCGGCCTCGACGAAGGCGAGCAGCGCGGGGTCGGGCTCGCCGGGGTGACCGGGGTGACCGGGGTCGCCGGGGCCGCCGGGGTCGCGGGGGTCGCCGGGGTGGGCGGGCAGCGTCCACCAGCCGGTGACCTGCACCGGCATGGGCCAGTCCGGCGCCGGCGGCACCACGTGCGGGCTGACGGCCAGGAGCGTCGGCGTGCTCCGGATGTCCTCGCGCAGCTGCAACGGGCCGGGTCGACGCACGCCGAGGCGACGACGCAGCTCGGCGGCGATCGGGGCGACGACGGGCTGGACGGCCGTGGAGGTCAGCGCCCCCAGCACCCGGTTGAGGGCGCTGTGGCGACGGGGGAGGGCGGCATACACGTAGGACGACCCGAGCGAGGTCTGCAGCGCAGGCGCGAACAGCGCGATGGCGTGACCGATCCCGGTGGCGCGGGCGAGGGCCCAGCCCGCCTCGAAGGTGAGCGTGCTCGAGATCAGCACGTCGTGGTCCGGCACGGCACGCAGCAGGGTGGTGGAGACGACGTCGGCGGCCAGGGTGCTGACCTCGCGCATCATCCGCAGCTCGCCGACGACGGTGCGAGACGTGCCGCCGAGCCAGCGGCGGCCGAGGTCGGTGCGGGACAGCTCGGCGACCGACACGCCGAAGTCCGTGTAGCCGAGGCCCTGCTCGCGGATCCACGCCTCGAAGTCCAGGGTCGCGGCGACGGTCACCTCGTGACCGGCCGCGCGCAGCCCCAGCCCGAGCGCGACGAAGGGCTGGACGTCCCCGCGAGATCCCCAGGCGAGCAGCAGGTAGCGCACCCGTCGAAACTACCCGAGGCATCTCGGGATGCGGCGTCGGCCAGGCGCGGCGGCGGTGCTCGCTAGGCTGGCCCCGCCCCATCCCCGTCCCCGTCCCGAGAGGCGAGCCCGTGAGCCTGGTGGTCATGAAGTTCGGCGGTTCGTCCGTCGCGGACGCCGACAGCGTCAAGCGTGTCGCACGCCGGATCGTCGAGACGAAGAAGGCCGGCAACGACGTCTGCGTCGTGGTGAGCGCCATGGGTGACAGCACCGACGAGCTCATCGACCTGGCGACGCAGATCAGCCCGCTGCCCCCCCTGCGCGAGATGGACATGCTCCTCACGGCGGGCGAGCGGATCTCGATGGCGGTCATGGCGATGGCGATCGCCAACCTCGGCTACACGGCTCAGTCCTTCACGGGCAGCCAGGCCGGCATCATCACCGACGAGCAGCACGGCAAGGCGCGCATCCTCGACGTCACCCCCGGCCGCATCCGCGCCGCCATGGACGTCGGCCACATCGCGATCGTCGCCGGCTTCCAGGGGGTCTCGCAGGAGACCAAGAACATCACGACCCTCGGCCGCGGTGGCTCGGACACCACCGCGGTGGCCTTGGCGGCGGCGCTCGAGGCGGACGTCTGCGAGATCTACACCGACGTCGACGGCGTCTTCACCGCCGATCCCCGCATCGTCCCCACGGCCCGCAAGCTCGACCGCGTCTCCAGCGAGGAGATGCTCGAGCTGGCCGCCAACGGCGCCAAGATCCTCATGCTGCGCTGCGTCGAGTACGCCCGCCGCTACAACCTCCCGATCCACGTGCGGTCGTCCTTCTCCCACAAGGAGGGCACCCTCGTCATGGACCACCCCGAAGGAGCAGACGTGGAAGCATCCCTGATCTCCGGAGTCGCGCACGACCGCAGCGAGGCCAAGATCACGATCGTGGGCGTGCCGGACAACCCGGGCAAGGCCGCCGAGATCTTCGAGGCGCTGTCTCAGGCCGGCGTCAACATCGACATGATCGTGCAGAACGTCTCGGCCGTGGAGACCGGCCTGACGGACATCTCCTTCACCCTCCCCAAGACGGACGGCCCGCAGGCGGCCCAGTTCCTCGGCCGGGTCCAGGAGCGCGTCGGTTTCCGGTCGCTGCAGTATGACGACCAGATCGGCAAGCTCTCGCTCGTCGGCGCGGGCATGAAGTCCAACCCCGGGGTGTCGGCGACCTTCTTCAAGGCGCTGGCGGACTCGGGCATCAACATCGAGATGATCTCGACCTCCGAGATCCGCATCTCGGTCGTCACCCGCGACGACCAGCTCGACGACGCGGTGCGCGCCGTGCACACGGCGTTCGGGCTGGACAGCGCGTCCGGCGAGGCCGTCGTCTATGGCGGCACCGGGCGCTGAGAAGGAGACTGACATGAGCACTGGAGTCAACCTCGGCGTCGTCGGCGCCACCGGGCAGGTCGGCACCGTCGTCCTGCGGATCCTCGAGGAGCGCGACTTCCCGGTCGCCTCCCTGCGGCTGTTCGCGTCCGCGCGCTCGGCGGGCAGGACCCTGACCTACCGTGGGCAGGAGATCACGATCGAGGACGCCGCGACGGCCGACCCCAGCGGGCTGGACATCGCGATCTTCTCCGCCGGCGCGACCACCTCCAAGGCGCAGGCGCCGCGGTTCGCCGAGGCCGGGGTCGTCGTGGTCGACAACTCCTCCGGCTGGCGCAAGGACCCCGAGGTCCCGCTGGTCGTCTCCGAGGTCAACCCGGGCGCGATCACGGATCGCCCCAAGGGGATCATCGCCAACCCCAACTGCACGACGATGGCCGCGATGCCCGTGCTCAAGCCCCTCGCCGACGAGGCCGGACTCGAGCGGCTGGTCGTCTCGAGCTACCAGGCCGTGTCCGGCTCGGGGCTGGCCGGGGTCGAGGAGCTCGCCGGGCAGGTCCGCCGCGGCACCGACGCGGGCGAGGGCGCCATCGAGGGGCTGACCCACGACGGGTCCGCGGTCGACCTCGGCGAGCCCGCCAAGTACGTCGCGCCCATCGCCTACAACGTGCTCCCCATGGCCGGCTCGATCGTCGACGACGGCTCCCTCGAGACCGACGAGGAGCAGAAGCTCCGCAACGAGTCCCGCAAGATCCTCGACCTGCCCGAGCTGCGCGTCTCCGGCACGTGCGTGCGCGTGCCGGTCTTCAGCGGGCACTCGCTGTCGATCAACGCGGAGTTCGCCCGCCCCCTCTCGGTCGAGCGGGCCACCGAGCTGTTGGCGTCCGCGCCGGGCGTCGAGCTGCGCGACGTGCCGACACCCCTCGAGGCGGCGGGCGCCGACCCGTCATACGTCGGGCGCATCCGTCAGGACCAGTCGGTCGACGGCGGCAAGGGGTTGGTGCTCTTCATCAGCAACGACAACCTGCGCAAGGGCGCGGGGCTCAACGCCGTGCAGATCGCCGAGCTCGTGGCCGACGAGCTGGGGCTGCGCCCCGCCTGACCCGCACCCACCAAAAACCCGCAAGATCGTGAGGGTTTCGTCCAAGCAAGGTGGACGAAACCCTCACGATCTTTGTGTGTGGGTGGCGGGTGAGGGAGCGGCTCAGGGCACGGTGGCGATGATCTCCAGCGCCCGCAGCCGGGCGTCGAGCCCCTGGGTGGCGTTGGTGACCATGAGCTCGTCGGCCTGGGCGTGGTCGCGGAACTCCGCGAGGTAGCGCGCCACCTCGGCCCCGTCCCCGACCGCCGTCCAGCGCATCATGTGCTGCACCTGCTGCCCGAACGCCGTGCCCATCGCCTCGTCCACCTGCTCCTCGGTGAGCTCGGTGCCCCGCCGGCCGGCCATGGTGCGCAGCCGCTGGCGGCGCACCAGGCGGGCCTGCTCCTCCGCCGTGGCGGTGTCGTCCGCCGCGATCACGTTGAGCGCGGCGATGACATAGGGCTCGGCGAGCTGCTCGGAGGGCTGGAAGCGGTCGCGATAGACCTGCACGGCCTGCTCGAGCGCGTCCGGGGCGAAGTGGCTGGCGAAGGAGTAGGGCAGTCCGAGGGCCGCGGCGAGCTGCGCGCCGAACAGCGACGACCCGAGGATGTAGAGCGGGACCTGCGTCCCCCAGCCCGGGTAGGCGTGGATGCCCGGCACGAGCGTGTCCTGCGACAGGTAACCCTGCAGCTCCTGCACGTCCTGGGGGAAGTGGTCGGAGGCGCGCGGGTCGCGGCGCAGCGCACGCAGCGTCTCCTGATCGGTGCCCGGGGCGCGGCCGAGCCCGAGGTCGATGCGCCCGGGGTGCAGCTCGGCGAGCGTCCCGAACTGCTCGGCGATGACCAGCGGGGAGTGGTTGGGGAGCATGACACCGCCGGCGCCGACGCGGATCGTCGAGGTCGCCGACGCGACGTGACCGATCAGCACCGAGGTCGCCGCGGACGCGATGGTCCGCATGTTGTGGTGCTCGGCAAACCAGATGCGCTCGAACCGCCCGGTCTCCTCGGCCTTCTGCGCGAGGGCGACGCTCTCGAGGAGCGCGTCGCGCGTGCTTTGGGCGGGGGCGACGAACGCCAGGTCAAGGATCGACAGGGGAGTGGCCATGTGGGGGACAACAGGGCCGCGGCGGCGGGGATTCCCGGCCGTCCGGCCCACGAGACCGTATGCCGACGCGCCCGCCGCCACCCGGGGTGGCGGCGACGCGCGCCGGCTCAGCGCACGACGGGCGGCCCCACGTAGCGCGCCGCCGGGCGGTAGATCTTGGTCGTGGCCGCCTGCTCGAGGATGTGGGCGGTCCACCCGACGACCCGGCTGACGGCGAAGGTGGGCGTGAACATCGAGCGGGGGATGCCGCAGCGCTCCATCACGACGCCCGCGTAGTACTCGACGTTGGCGTAGAGCTCGCGCCCCGGCTTGAGCTCGGCGAGGGTGTCCTCGACGACCTGCTCGACGGCCACCGCCAGCTCGACGAGGGGCCCGCCGAGGCGCTGCGCCTCGGCCTTGAGCATCTCGGCCCGGGGGTCGTGCGTGGTGTAGACGGCGTGCCCGAACCCCATGATCCGGTCCCCGGCCGCGACGCGCTCGCGCACCCACCCGGGTGCCCGGTCGATGCTGCCGATCTGGTCGAGCGCCTCGAGGGCGCGGTCGGGTGCGCCGCCGTGCAACGGCCCGGAGAACGCGCCGAGCGCCGCGCACAGCGCCGACCCCACGTCGGCCCCCGAGGACGCGACGACCCGGGCGGCGAAGGTCGAGTTGTTGAAGCCGTGGTCGACCGTCGCGACGAGGTAGCGGTTGATGGCGCGCTCCACCTCGGGCGCCGGGCGCTCGCCGGTGATCATCCACAGCCAGTCCGCGGCCGCCGACAGCGTGGGGTCGGGGTCGACGGCGGGGAGCCCGGCGCCCCGGCGGTGCAGCGCCGCGAGGATCGTCGGCGTGGCGGCGGCCAGGCGCAGTGCCTCGGCCCGGACGACGGTGGGCGGGGCGGCATACGTGGGCGGTGAGCCCGTGGCGAGGTGGGAGAGGACGGTGCGCAGCTGCGCGAGGGGCGCGGCCGGGGTGCCGGTCGAGGCCTCGCGGTCAACGAGGTCGAGGGTCGCGTCGTCGAGGACCCGCAGCGGGGCGAGCTCCTCGGCGAAGGCGCGGGCCTCGTCGGGGGTCGGCAGCGCGCCGGTGAGCAGCAGGTGCCAGACGTCCTCGAGGGAGCAGCGCTCGACGAGGTCCAGCGCCGAGTGCTCGCGGTAGTGGTAGAAGCCCTCGGAGCCGCGCACGTCGCCGACGGCCGTGTCGGCGACGACGAGGCCCTTGAGCCCCGGTGGGACGGCGAGGTCGCATGTGGTGGTCATGGGATCACGGTCGGCCTGCTATCAATGTGTTGTCAACGTTGATCGCGTGCATGGTTGACGGTGTCAACGTCGCCTGATCGCCGCTCGGAGGTCGTATGCCGAACCGCCCCGTCCCGCGCCCCGCCCGCACGCGCGTGCCCGACCGAGAGCTGCTCACCACGGCGCAGGTCGCCCGCCTGCTGGGCGTCAAGACGCAGACCGTCTACGCCTACGTGAGCCGGGGGCAGCTGAGCCCGACCCACCGCGACGGGCGGCGGGCGAGCTACTTCGCGCCGGAGGAGGTGGAGGCGCTACAGCGGCGGTCGGGGTCGCTCGGGCGGGGGACCGGGCTGGCGGAGTCCGTGCGCACCACCATCACCCGGCTCGAGGGTGACCGGCTCGCCTACCGGGGGCGCGACGCGACCGTGCTCGCCGAGACGGCGTCGGTGGAGGAGGTCGCGGGCCTGCTGTGGGGTGGCGACGAGCCCGTCTCGGTGGTCGTGGAGGAGGACGCCCTGGCCGACGTCCGCGCAGGGCTGGTGGCCCTGCCCGAGGGGGCCCGCCTCGTCGAGCGGCTGCGCCTGGCGGTGCTGCTGCTGACCGCGCGCGACGCGCGCCGGCACGACCTCGACCCGTCGGCCGTGCGCGAGCGGGCCGGGCGCCTGATCGCCACCGCCACCGCCGCGCTCCTGCCCCGCGAGGCGTGGGGATCGGCATACGAGCGGTCCGACCAGGCGACGAGGTGGACGGCGGTCGTCGGCGGCGACCCCAGGGACGCGTCGCTGGTGGACCTCGTGCGCCGGGCGCTCGTGCTGCTGACCGACCACGACATGGCCGCCTCGACGACGGCGGTGCGGGTGAGCGCGAGCGTGCGCGCCGACCTCGGGTCCTGCCTGCTGGCGGGGCTGAGCGCGATGGACAGCCCGCTGCACGGCTCGGCGGGGGTGCGGGCCCGGCTGCTGCTCGAGGCGGCGGTCGCCGACCCGGCGGGGACCCTCGGACGGGTCCTCGCCGACCCCGGCCAGGCCGCGGGCTTCGGCCACCGCGTCTATCGCGACAGCGACCCCCGGGCCGAGCAGCTGCTGGGACGGCTGCGGGCCGGCGGGCTGGGGGAGCTGGAGGGGCCCACGTCGCTGCTCGAGGAGGGGTTGTGGGATCGGCACGGTCTGTTCCCCAACAGCGACTGGGCGCTCGCGGTGCTGACCCACCGTCACGCCCTGGCAGGCGACGCCTCCGAGGCGGTGTTCGCGGGGGCGCGGCTCGTGGGCTGGGTGGCGCACACGTTGGAGGAGTATGCCGAGGAGCCGCTGCGCTTCCGCCTGATGGGGGTGTACCAGGGACCGCGGGACCCGGCCTGATGTGTCCGTTCATGCCCGTCAGGTCGCGTTCGCTCGTGGTGTCGCGTCCGGTGCTGATGCGCTTGTGCCTGAAAATCTGCGTTCGGGGGACTTTTGCTATTGACCGGGCAGAAGTGGGGGCGCTTTACTGGTCTCACGGATCCTCGCCGTTGAGGGTCACCTGGGAAAGGATCGGCCGTGGCTAGTACCACCGGTACCTCGGGCGGCGCAGAGCGCGTGTCGGCCCGCGTGCACGTCCAGAAGTTCGGAACCTTCCTGTCCAACATGGTCATGCCCAACATCGGCGCGTTCATCGCGTGGGGCCTGATCACCGCCCTGTTCATCGAGAAGGGGTGGCTCAACTCCGGCGGCACCGGGGGTCTCGCGGCCAACAGCTGGGTGGCCCAGATCGGCGGCTGGGGCGACTTCAAGGACGGCGGCATCGTCGGTCCGATGATCACCTACCTGCTGCCCCTGCTCATCGGCTACACCGGCGGCAAGAACATCTACGACGTCCGCGGCGGCGTCGTCGGCGCGATCGCCACGATGGGCGTCATCGCCGGCACCGACATCCCGATGTTCATGGGCGCCATGATCATGGGCCCGCTCGGTGGCTGGACGATGAAGAAGATCGACGCCATCTGGGACGGCAAGATCAGGCCCGGCTTCGAGATGCTGGTCAACAACTTCTCGGCCGGCATCTGGGGCATGATCCTGGCCCTCGCCGGCTTCTTCGCCATGGGCCCGGTGGTCGAGGCCTTCAGCAAGGCCGCGAGCCAGGTGGTGCAGTTCCTCGTCAACCACGGGCTGCTGCCGCTCACCTCGATCCTCATCGAGCCCGCCAAGATCCTCTTCCTCAACAACGCCATCAACCACGGCATCCTCACCCCCCTCGGCACCAACGAGGCCGTCGACAAGGGCAAGTCGATCCTCTTCCTGCTCGAGGCCAACCCCGGCCCCGGCCTCGGCCTGCTTCTCGCCTTCGCGATCTTCGGCAAGGGTCTGGCCAAGGGTTCGGCTCCCGGCGCCGCGATCATCCACTTCCTCGGTGGCATCCACGAGATCTACTTCCCGTACGTCCTCATGAAGCCGAAGCTCATCGCGGCCGTGATCCTCGGCGGCATGTCCGGCGTCTTCACCAACGTGCTCTTCGGCTCGGGCCTGCGCGCCCCCGCCGCACCCGGGTCCATCATCGCCGTGCTGCTCCAGACCGCGAACGACAGCTACGTCGGCGTCATCCTCTCGGTGATCGTCGCGACGGCCGTGACCTTCGCCGTCGCCTCCCTGCTGCTCAAGACCGACCGTGCCGACGACGAGGGCGACCTGGCCGCCGCCACCGCGCAGATGGAGGCCAACAAGGGCAAGAAGTCCTCGGTCGCCTCGTCCCTCACCGGCGCAGCCGCCGGCGCGGGCGTCGCCACCGAGGGCCACAGCGGCTCGATCCACAAGATCGTCTTCGCCTGCGACGCCGGCATGGGGTCGTCCGCCATGGGCGCCTCGGTCCTGCGCCGCAAGGTCAAGGCGGCCGGCCACGACGACGTCACCGTCGTCAACAAGGCCATCTCCACCCTGTCCGACGAGTGGGACCTCGTGGTCACCCACCAGGACCTCACCGACCGCGCCCGTCAGCGGACCGGTTCGGCCGTCCACGTGTCCGTGGACAACTTCATGAACAGCCCGCGGTACGACGAGATCGTCGATCTCCTTGGTCGCACCAACGGCTCCGAGACCCCCGCGGCCGTCGTCACCCCCACCACGGTGGCCGCGGGCTCCACCTCAGGTGCCCGGGACGGTCACACCGTCACCGGTCACGACGACGCCCCCCAGGGTGGCGTGCTGCACCGCGACGGCATCGAGCTGTCGGGCCGCGCCCGGACGCGTGACGAGGCCATCGAGGAAGCCGGTCGCCTCCTGGTCGTCCAGGGCGCGGTGGACGACGCCTACGTCGCGTCGATGCACGAGCGCGAGCGCTCCGTATCGACCTACATGGGCAACCTGCTCGCGATCCCGCACGGCACCAACGAGGCCAAGTCCTCCATCCGTCGCACGGCCCTGTCGTTCGTGCGCTACGCCGACCCGGTGGACTGGAACGGCAGCGAGGTGAAGTTCGCGGTCGGCATCGCCGGCGCCGGCGACGACCACCTCACGCTGCTCGCCTCGCTCGCCCAGGTGTTCCTCGACGAGCAGCAGGTGGCGCGCCTCGAGGCGGCGACGTCGCCGGAGGAGGTGCAGGAGATCCTCTCCACCGTCCAGGCGCAGGCCTGACACAGCCCCTGAGGACCCGACCGAGGGACGAGGGAGGCCCGCAGGGGGCGTCGTGGCCAGGCCCGGCCGACAGGCCTGACACAGCCCCTGAGGACCCGACCGAGGGACGAGGGAGGCCCGCAGGGGGCGTCGTGGCCTGGCCCGACGACCCGCCTGACACCTCGCAGGGAGGACATCACGACCCAGGTGGGGTCGACGCGGAATGACGCGATGACCCCACCTGCCCCAAACCCCACGAGGGGTCGCTGAGCCCGGAGGCCGGCGGCCCCTCGTGGTATGTCCGGGAGCGGGTCGGTCCCGGGCCGGGGGGAGGGTGGGCCGCCGCACGGTCACCGGCCGCGGCACAGCCGGATGAACGCGCCCAGCTGGAGCAGCTGCTCGGGGGTGTGGGGGGTGAGCTCGGTGAGCACGCTCGACCGCACCAGCACGGCGAGCCACTGGGCCCGCGAGATGGCGACGTTGAGCCGGTTGCGGTCCAGCAGGAAGTCGGCGCCGCGCGGCAGGTCGGCCAGCGCGGAGGCGGTCATCGACATGATGGCTACCGGCGCTTCCTGACCCTGGAAGAGGTCCACGGTCCCGACGGGCACGTCGCCGAGCCCGGCCCGGTCGAGCGCCTCGCGTAGCAGCGCCACCTGCGCGTTGTAGGGCGCCATGACCACGAAGTCGTCCTGACCCAGAGGCAGCTCGTCACCGTCAGGCGTCTCCCGCCAGGGCATGCCGAGCAGACCCTGGACGATGTCGACGACGGCGTCGGCCTCCTCCGGGGAGGCCACCGAGTTGTCGTGGTGCTCGACCGTGACGACGCGCAGCCCGGGCTCGACGCCGCTCAGCGACCGGCCCAGGGTGACGGACTCCTCGGAGCGCAGACGTCCGGCGTAGGCCAGGTGCGAGATGGGCTCGCACACCGCCGGGTGCATCCGCCACGTGCGCTCGAGGAAGTACCCGAGCTCGGCGGGGAGGGTGTCGTGCCCGGCCGAGAGCCACCCGAGGGCGGACTCGTCGACGGGCTCGGGGTGGATGCCCTGGGACACCTGCGGGAGCTGCTGGGGGTCGCCGAGCAGCAGGAGCCGGGAGGTGCAGCGGGCTACGGCGAGGGTGTTGGCCAGGGAGTACTGGCCGGCCTCGTCGATGACCAGGACGTCCAGCTCGCCGTCGTCGACCGCGTTGAGGTTGCAGAAGTCCCACATCGTGCCGCCGACCACGCAGCCCCGTGATGCGGCTCGGTGCTCGTCGAGGAATCCCCGCACGGCACGCGCGTCCTTGAGCGCCGTCCAGGAGGGGTCCTCGTGCTTGGTCTTGGGCTTGCAGACGTCATCCGCGGGGACGCCGACCTTGACGACCTTGTCGAGGACGTTCTCGACGACCGCGTGCGACTGGGCGACCACGCCCACCCGCCAGCCCAGCCGGACCAGGTTGGTGATGACGTGCGAGGCGACATAGGTCTTGCCGGTCCCGGGCGGTCCCTGCACCGCGAGGTAGGACCCGTCGAGCCCCGTGACGGCGGCCGTGATGGCGCCCACCGCGTCACCGTCCACCACGGGCGGCAGGCGGTCCAGCCCGCTGAGCCGGGGCGGCCGGCGGCGCAGGACCTCGATGCCGGGGTGGGGCGGGAGCGCCGCGACCCCCCCGGCCGCGTCCACCCGTGACGCCAGGGTCAGCAGGGCGTCCTGGATGGCCTTGACCATGGGGCCGGGTCCGACGGTCAGGGCCGCGGGCAGGTCGTCGTGCTCGTGGGCGCCCTTGGCGAGGCGCTCCTCGATGGTCAGGCGCAGCCGCCCGCCGGGCACCACCTCGGCCTCGGTGACCGCGAGGGTGCTGGTGGCTCCCATGGCCTCCGGGCTGGGCGCCTCGATGCTCACGGGGACGGGAGAGGGATAGACGAGGAAGCCGCCTCCCTCGCCCTTGCCGAAGGACATGCCCGGCTCGTGCCGACCCACCGCCGACAGCACCCGGCGGACGCTGCGCCTGCCGGGCGGCTTGCCCCAGTCCTCGACGACCTCGACGCGGTCCAGGACGACAGCGTCCCGCGAGGCGGGCCAGTCGTCGAGCGAGGACTGCAGCCGGTCGAAGTGCGCCCACCAGAAGGGCTTGCCCTCGCGCCGGTGGTAGTCGACGGATGCCGCCACCATGGCGACCGCCTGGTCGTCGGCGTCGCGCTGGTCGGCGGGGCCCGCCAGCGCGAGGAGCCGCTGCACGACCGCCGCGCCGGGGCCGGCGTCGTCCCCGGACGTCGGGTCCTCTCCCTCGGGCCCCGCGTCGATCGCAGACCCTGTGGGGGCGCTCTCGCTTGCGATGGCGGACTCGGTCAGCCGGTCGAGCAGCCAGTCGCGCAGCCGCAGCGTCGACACACAGTCGTACTCGTTGTAGTCCGCGATGGCCTGCAGCAGCCGGTCCGCCTCCTCGACGTCCCCTCGGGCGCGGGCCTCGGACCAGCGGTGGTACTCCACGATGGAGTCCCCGGCGGTCGTGACGTCGCCGCCGCGCAGGTCGTCGCCCATGTAGAGGGGCTCGAGCTTCTTGATGGAGTAGGACGGCTGCGAGACGCGCAGGGACCGCTTCACCACGCTGTAGAGGTCGACCAGGACGCCCTGCCTCAGCAGATCGTCGACGACCTGCTCACCGACGCCGTGGCGCCCGGCGAGGCGCAGCAGCGCCGACCGCTCGTAGGCGGCGTAGTGGTAGATGTGCAGCCCCGGGTGCCGGGCCCGGCGCTGCTCGACGTAGGCGAGGAAGTCGATCAGTGCCTGTCGCTCCTCGGCGCGGTCGTGCGCCCAGAACGGCCGGAAGGTGCCGTCGGTCTCGACCACGCCGAAGAGGTACTCCAGGCCCTGGTCCCCGGCCTCGTCGCCCGCCCACATCGGGTCGCCCTCGAAGTCGAAGAAGATGTCCCCCTCGTCGGGTGCGGGGATGGCCCGGAGCGCCTCGGGTGTGTGGACGTCGAACTGCACGGCACCCGTCGACCCGTCGGGCGGGCACTGGCGCACCTGCAGCCTCGCCTGGGCACGCAGCTTGTCGAAGGTCGTCCGCGCCATCCCCTCCACCGGCTCCTCGCACGCGGCGAGCTGGTCGATGGTGACGATCCCGGCGGCGCGCAGCCTTTTGCGCTGCACCGCGCGGACCCCGGCGACCAGCCACACGTCGCGGGCCGCCGCCACCTCGGCGGCGCACACGTCGCAGGACCCGCAGGCCGTGATGCCGGGGGCGCCCCAGGCGATCGGCTCGGTGGCGGCCAGCCGGGCGGTGACCAGCGCCACGAGGTGGGAGCGGCGCTCGGCATACACCGCCTCGAGCTCGGCCACCGGATAGGTGGGCGAAGAGCGGTCACCCAGCACGAGCGTCACCCGGTCAGTCGGGTCGATGCCGCCGCGACGGAGCTGGTCGGCGTAGGCCGCGAGCTGCAGCAGCGCGGTCACCTTGGCGTGCCGGGCGAGCTTGGTGTCGTGCACCTCGTAGGCGGGATGCTCCGGCGTCCAGGAGTCGGCGCGCACGAGGAAGTCGGCGAAGCCGAGGAGCTCGCCGTCGTAGAGGCACCCCTGGTAGACCACGGGCACGCCCTCCCGCATCGCGGCGAAGGTCGCCTCGCGGGCGGCCCACAGCGCGACGGGGGTGGGGCGGGGGTGCTCGATCCGGCGCACGCCCTGCTCGCCGTGCAGGGCGAGCCACCGCTCGAGCTCCACCTGCTCGTGCGCGTCCCCCAAGGTCGCGAGCTGGTCCATCATCGCGTCCGGCGCGGCCTCGCTCCGGGGCAGGCGCCCCAGCAGCACGTCCAGCCCGCGCAGCAGCCCGAGCTCGCACGTGGACGCGCGAGACAGGTCCGTGGCGCTGATCACGACGCGTTCGCCGATCTGGTGCATGTCGACCCCCTTGGTCCGTTGCGAGGAACGTAGCAACGACCACCGACACACCCCCTCGGGCATGAACGTGGACGTGTCGTCGTTGACCCGTAGACACCCAGAACGGAAAGGACTGCTCATGTCCCGCATCGCCGTCATCGGCGGCCACGGCAAGGTCGCCCTGCTCCTCGCCCCCCTCCTCGTCGCCGACGGCCACGAGGTCACCTCGATCATCCGCAACCCCGAGCACGCCCCCGATGTGGAGGCGACCGGTGCCACCGCGCGCGTCGCCGACGTCGAGCAGCTCGACACGGACGGCATCGCCGACGTGCTCCGCGGGCACGACGCGGTCGTCTGGTCCGCCGGCGCCGGCGGGGGAGCGCCCGAGCGGACGTATGCCGTCGACCGCGACGCCGCGATCCGCTCGATGGATGCCGCTGCGCAGGCCGGGGTCCGGCGATACGTGATGGTCAGCTATCACGGTGCCGGCCAGGACCACGGCGTCGACCCCGACGATGCCTTCTACGCCTACGCGCAGGCCAAGGCCGACGCCGACACCTATCTCAAGCGCACCGACCTCGCGTGGACGATCCTCGGCCCCAGCCGGCTGTCCCAGGACCCGGGCAGCGGTCGCATCGCGACCCCCGGCGTCGAGGACGCGGCCGCGTCGCGCGCCAACGTCGCCGCCGTCGTCGTGGCGACCCTGGACCGGCCCGACCTGGCCGGGCGGACCATCGAGTTCAACGACGGCGACACCCCCATCGCGGAGGCGCTGGCCGACCTCGGCTGAGACCGAGCGAGATCGAACGGGATCGAGGCTCAATCCCGCCCAAGCAGTGCAAAACGCCGAGTTCCTGCCCGATATCGGGCAGGAACTTGTCGTATGACGTCCCTCCGCCTCACGATCATCCTGTGCACGACCCCGACATCGTGGATCGCGTCGCCGCCTCGACCGGCCTCTGCCGCTCCGAGGCCGAGCGCGTCGTCGACGACGTCGTCGCCTGGCACCGGGAGAGCGTCGAGGACTACGTCCGCCGCCGCCACGCCCACCTCAAGACCTACGGCACCCGCAACGCCGAGGCGTTCGCCATCATCGCGGACGAGCTGCGATCGCGGGTCGTCGCGGCGCCCGAGCTGTCCGAGCGACAGCTGCGGCGCATCATCTACGGCTGACCAGGAGATCACCCATGTGCGGCATCGTCGGATACATCGGATCCCAGCCCGCGGCACCCCTTCTCGTCGAGGGGCTGCAGCGGCTGGAGTACCGCGGCTACGACTCGGCCGGCCTCGCCGTGCTCGGGCGGACGGGAACCACGGTGGTGCGCACCGTCGGTCGCGTCCGCGGGCTCGAGGCTGCGCTGCCCAAGCGGCTCGCCGGCAAGGTCGGCATCGGCCACACCCGGTGGGCGACCCACGGACCCGCGGCCGAGCGCAACGCCCACCCGCACCGCAGCGAGGACGGACGGATCTCGGTGGTGCACAACGGGATCATCGACAACGCCACCGCGCTGCGCGCCCAGCTCACCTCTGCCGGGGTGGAGCTCGCCAGCGACACCGACACCGAGGTCCTCGCCCACCTCGTCGCCCGCTCCGGCGCCGACACCCTCGAGGGCGCCGTGCTGGAGGCACTCGACCGCATCACCGGCACCTATGCGCTCGCCGTGGTCGACGAGCGACACCCGGACCGGATCGTGGTGGCCCGCAACGGCTCTCCGCTGATCATCGGCGTGGGGGACGGCGAGATGTTCCTGGCCTCGGACGTGGCAGCCCTGGTCCGTCATACGACCTCCGTGGTGCACCTCGACGACGGCGAGCTGGCGACCATCACCGCCACGGGCTTTGGCACGTTCACGGCCGACGGCGAGGACACCGGGCGCACGCCCGTCGAGATCGCCGTCGCCGCAGAGGATCTCGAGCTGACCGGGCACGAGCACTACATGCGCAAGGAGATGCTCGAGCAGCCCGACAGCGCCGAGGCCGTCATCCGTGGCCGGCTCGACGAGCGTTTCGGCACGGCCCGGCTCGACGGCCTCAACCTCGCCCCGCGCGAGCTGCGCGGGTTCCGGCGCGTCAAGATCCTCGGATGCGGATCCGCCTACTACGTGGGGCAGCTCGGCGCCCAGCTGCTCGAGGAGCTGGCCCGGGTGCCCGCCGACGCTGAGGCCGCCTCCGAGTTCCGCTACCGCAACCCCGTGATCGAGCCGGACACCCTCTACGTCGTCGTGTCGCAGAGCGGCGAGACCGCCGACACGGCCTTCGCCGTGCAGGAGGTCAAGCGCAAGGGCGGCCAGGTCGTGGCCCTCGTCAACGTCGTCGGCTCGACCATCGCCCGCGAGGTCGACGGTGGCATCTACCTGCACGCCGGACCCGAGATCGCGGTCGCCTCGACCAAGGCGCTCACCAACATGGCCATGGCCTTCGCGATGCTGGCGCTGCTCATCGGGCGCGTGCACGACCTGTCGGTCGCGGACGGCAAGCGAATCATCGACGGGCTCAAGGCGATCCCCGCACAGATCCGCGAGATCCTCGGCCAGGAGGGCGAGATCGCCGAGCTCGCCCGCGAGATCGCCGGCTCTCAGAGCGCGTTCTACATCGGGCGCGTGCGCGGCTTCCCGGTCGCGCGCGAGGGTGCGCAGAAGCTCAAGGAGGTCAGCTACATCCACGCCGAGGCCTACCAGACCTCCGAGCTCAAGCACGCCCCGCTGGCTCTGATCGACGAGTCCATGCCCACCGTCGCGATCATCCCCGACGACGACCTCACCGACCGCAACGTGGCCGCGGCCGAGCAGGTGCTGGCGCGCAAGGGCCCGCTCGTCGCCATCACCCACCCCGGAGTCGACCTGTCCCACCTCGGGATCCGCTCGATCGTCGTGCCTCGCAGCGAGCCCGAGCTCGACCCGATCCTGCTGACCATCCCCACGCAGCTCATCGCCTACCACGCGGCCCTCGCGCTCGGCCACGACATCGACAAGCCGCGCAACCTGGCCAAGTCCGTCACCGTCGAGTGACGGCGCAGGGGCGTCTTGGCCGGCAACCCCCGTCGCGAGCTCCATCCGCCGTCTGCGGTGGCGGCCCCGGTCTCGTGCTGCAGCCCGAGGCCGGCGCCAGCGAGCAAGACGGTGGACAGGGCGCCAGACGCCGCGTCGTGGACGCCCACCTCCGAGCGGCCCGGCGCGCCAGGTAGCGTCGCCGCATGAGCTCGACCTCCCTCCTGATCCACGACGTGCGCCCGGTCGGCCTCGACAGGCCCGCCGGCAGGGGGGCGTCGCTGTCGCGAGGCGAGCCGGTCGAGCCTGTTGACGTCTTGGTGATCGACGGGGTGATCCGCGAGGTCGGCCCACGCCTGACGGGTCGCGCGGGCCGAGGCGTCGACGTGCTCGACGCCGGCGGCCGCTTCGGCATACCGGGCCTGTGGGACCAGCACGTCCACCTCGACCAGTGGGCGCTGCAGCAGGTGCGGCTCGACACGTCCCTCGCGACCGGACCGGGCGATGTCGTCGAGCTGGTGCGCCGGCGCGTCGCGGAGCTCGGGACGGCCGACCGGACCAGCGTGGTCCAGGGATGGGGACACCGCTCCTCGACCTGGGCGGAGCCGCGGACCGCGGCGGCGCTCGACGAGGTGAGCGGCGATCACCCCGTCGTCCTCATCAGCGGTGACGCCCATCACGGGTGGATGAACTCCCGTGCGCTGCAACGCCTCGGCTTCCCGGCCGGGCCGGGCGCGGGGGTGGTGGAGGAGGGGCCGTGGTTCGCGGCGTACGGGCGGCTGGGGACGACCTTCGGGCCCGACCCGCACCTCGGCGACGGCCTACGCACCGTGCTCCGCTCGGCCGCCGAGCTCGGCGTCGTCGGCGTCGTGGACTTCGAGTTCGGCGGGGCGCTGGGGTCGTGGCCGGGCCGCGTGGCCGC
Organism: Arsenicicoccus cauae; assembly: GCF_009707125.1. Lineage (GTDB taxonomy): Bacteria > Actinomycetota > Actinomycetes > Actinomycetales > Dermatophilaceae > Arsenicicoccus > Arsenicicoccus cauae. The sequence continues at coordinate 226,581 of NZ_WLVL01000039.1, read as the reverse complement.
GGGACTGGACACGCTGAGGGTGCGGGCATCGACCTACGAGGACGGCCTGGCCGACGTGCTCGCCCGCGGTCTGCGCACCGGCGACCCGCTCGACCGGACCGGGCTGGTCACCATGGGGCAGCTCAAGCTCATCTCCGACGGCTCGCTCAACACCCGTACGGCACACTGCTGCTCGCCCTACCTCGACGGGACGGGCCGCGGCGCGCAGAACTACTCGGGCGAGCAGCTCGTCGAGCTCCTCGGCCGGGCGGCGCGGGCCGGTGTGGAGTGTGCGGTGCACGCCATCGGGGACGCGGCGGTGCGGATCGCGCTCGACGCCTTCACGGCCACGGGGGCGCGCGGTGCGATCGAGCACGCCCAGCTCGTGCGCTGGGAGGACGTGGCCCGGCTCGCGGCGCTGGGTCTGCGCGCCAGCGTCCAGCCCGCGCACCTGCTCGACGACCGCGACGTCAGCGACGGCTGCTGGGCCGACCGGACGGACCGGTGCTTCGTGCTGCGGTCGATGCTCGACGCCGGCGTCGAGCTCGCGCTCGGCTCCGACGCGCCCGTGTCCCCGCTCGACCCCTGGCTCGCGATGGCGGCGGCCGTCCACCGCTCCGGCGACGACCGCGCGCCCTGGCACCCGGAGCAGGCCATCACGGTGCGCGAGGCGCTCGCGGCGTCGGTCGACGGCCAGCGGCTCGCGCCCGGCTCGCGCGGCGACGTCGTCCTGCTCGACGCGGATCCCGTTGCCCTGGTCGGGGACTCGCGCGAGCTTGCAGACGGGCTGCGGCGGATGCGCGCCGGCGCCACGGTCGTCGCCGGTCGCGTGGTCCACGGCGCCTGAGCCGTATGCCGTCCCGCCCCGCACCGCCCCGCGCCCGCTCGCTGCCCGCCACGCCCAGCCCCCGACCCCCGGCGTGCACAACTGCTGCACTATGGGAGCCGGTGAGAGCGAATTCCGTTGGGGCACAAAGATCGGATGACGATGGGGAGGGGCATGTGCAGCAGTTCGTGACGGGGATGCCCGAGACCGGGCCCTGTGGATGACGCCCGCGGTGTCCGATCGAGCGGGGTCATGCTGGCCCGATGCGCACCGTTGCCAAGACGATCGCCGAGCTGGGTCATGTCGCCACGTGGGCCGAGCTGCAGCCCCACGTCACGCGCCGCGCCGTCACGACCGCGGTGTCGCGGGGCGAGGTCGAGCGCCTGAGCCGCGACCGCTACGCCACACCCGGACTTCACGCCGCGCGCCGTGAGGCGGAGCGACACCACGGCGTCGTGTCTCACCTCAGCGCCGCGGTCCATCACGGGTTCAAGGTGCGCACCCCGCCAGCCCGTCCGCAGGTCACGGTGCCGCGCACGCACCACGTGACCAAGGCGGACGACGACTGCTGCGAGGTCAGGCTTCGGCGCCTGGGCCCCGGTGACCACGCGCAGGGAGTCACCACACCCCTGCGGACGGTCGTGGACTGCGCACGTGACCTGGCGTTCGAGGACGCGTTGTGCGTGGCGGACTCCGCCCTGCGCTCGACCCAGGTCACCGCGGACGACCTGATCGCCGTGGCACGGCGCGCGCGAGGCCCGCGCGCCCGCGCGCTGAGGCGCGTGGCGCAGCACGCCCACGGCGGCTCGTCTGGCCCGATGGAGACGGTGCTGCGGGTCATCGCCCTGGGGTGCGACCTCGACCTGTCCCCCCAGCTGCAGATCGCGGATCACGGGCTGTTCGCGGTGGTCGACCTGGGAGACCCCGCCCTGCGGCTGGCGGTGGAGGCCGACTCGTTCGCCTGGCACGGCGATCGCCGCGCGTTGGATCGTGACTGTCGCCGCTACGACGAGCTCGTGGTCTGGGGGTGGACGGTGCTGCGGTTCAGCTGGGAGCAGGTCATGCTCGACCGCGACTTCGTCGAGTGGTGCCTCACGCACGTCGGCCGCGGGCGGGACGGGATCGCCCCGCCCGTCCCGCCGCGACCCACGCCGCGCCGCCGCCCCGCGTAACCAGCTGCTGCACTCTGGACCTGGGCTCACGCGAATGCCGTTGTCGCACAACACCCGTTTGTCGCAACCGCCTCCTATGTGCAGCAGTTGTGCACGCGGGCCACCCGCCAGCGCACGGCCGGCGCGCCGCCCGCGTCGGTCAGGCGGCGTTGTCGGGGTTCTGCGCCCACAGGTCCGGGCCGAAGACCTCGTAGCCGATGTCCTCGGGCGCGACGCCCTTGTCGATCAGGGTGCGTCGCACGGCCTGCATGAACGGCAGCGGCCCGCACATGAACACCTTGGCGCCTGAGGGGATCTCGGCGTCGGACAGGTCCATCAGGCCGGGGCGGGCGGGGTGGATGGTGGGGGCGGAGTCGGCGTCCTCCTCGTACCAGAACTGCCCCACCACGTCGTGCATGGCCTCGGCCTGCCCACGCATCGAGGTGTAGAGCGCCTGGTGCGCGTGCGAGCGGTCGGCGTGGAACACGCGGACCGAGCGGTGCGGCTGGCGCTGGGACAGGTCCTCGAGGATCGCGGCCATGGGGGTGATCCCGATCCCGGCCGACACCAGCACCAGCGGCGCGTCGGACTCCTCGAGCACCACGTCACCGGCGGGCTGGGAGATGTCGAGCACGGTGCCGACGACCGCGTTGTCGGCGAGCCAGTTGCTGACCTGGCCGTCCGGCACGCCGTCCGCGCCGTGCACCCGCTTGATGGTGAGGCGGAAGGCCTCGCGACCGGGCACGCCGGAGATGGTGTACTGACGTGGCTGGCGCTCGCCGCCCGGCAGGTCCACGCCGACGGCGACGTACTGACCCGTGTGGTGGGCGGGGAGCTCGCCCTCGACGGGCTTGATCACCAGGGAGAAGGACTCGGCCGTCTCGTCGGTGCGGTCGACGACGGTGTACTGGCGCCAGGGGTGCTCGGGGTCGGTGCCGCCGAGGGCGTAGAGCTTGCCCTCCTCGGCGATCAGCTGGCAGGCGAACAGCCAGTAGACCTCGTCCCAGGCTGCGGCGATCTCGGGGGTGACGGCGTCGCCGAGGACGTCGCCGATGGCCCACATGAGGTGGTGCCCGACGATCGTGTACTCATAGCTCTTGATGCCGAGCGAGACGTGCTTGTGGGCGATGCGCTGCATGATCGGCCTGAAGTCCGGGGCGTCCGGGTCGATCAGGTTGACGGCATAGGCCACGACCGACGCGGCCAGCGCCTTGGGCTGCTCGCCGATGGCCTGGTTGGCCTTGTTGAACACGCGCATCAGCTCGGGGTGCGCCGCGAACATGTGCGGGTAGAAGCGGCGCGTGATCTCCTCGGCGTGCTCGGCGACGACGCCGGCCGTGGCCTTGACGGTCTCGGTGGACTGCGGTGACAGCATGTGGGGTTCTCCTCGGGCCCCGGCGTCAGGCCGGGGAGTAATTACGGGATTTAGAGGAACAATGGCAGCGTAGCCCCTCTGCTTGGCAGGTGCCGCTCGGAGTGGGATCGTTCTGTCATGCGTCTGCCTCGGCCTCCTTCTCCGGCAACGGACTTCGTATGACGCACGCCCTGGCCCCCCGACTCGTTCCGCTCGGCGGCCCGCGCACCATGACCGTCCGCCGCACGCTGCCCCACCGCGACCGGACCCTGGTGGGGCCGTGGTGCTTCGTCGACCACTACGGGCCGGACGACGTGGGGGTGACCGGCGGGATGCTGCTGCCGCCACACCCGCACATCGGCCTCGCGACGGTGAGCTGGTTGTTCGACGGCGAGCTCGAGCACCGCGACAGCCTCGGCACCGAGGTCGTCGTCCGCCCCGGCGAGCTCAACCTCATGACCGCCGGCGACGGGATCGCCCACTCAGAGGTCTCCACCGCCGCCACGACGACCCTGCGCGGCGCTCAGCTGTGGCTGGCCCTGCCCGACGGATCCCGGGGCGTGGCACCACGGTTCGAGCATCACGCGCCGGCGGCCGAGGAGGACGAGCACGGCACGCTACGCGTGGCGATCGGATCCATCGAGGGCGTCACCTCGCCCGTTCGCGTCGAGTCGCCCACGGTGGCAGCGGAGCTCGTCGTCCGTCCCGAGACGGAGCGCGTCGTGCGGCTGGACCCGGCATACGAGCACGCGGTCCTCGTCGACTGCGGAGCGGTGGTCGTGGACGGTCAGGTCGTCGCTCCCGGGAGCCTGCTGCTGCTCGACGCGGGACGTGCGAGCCTCCGCGCGCGGGCGGGCGCCCACGGTGCCCGCCTGCTGCTGATCGGCGGGGAGCCGCTCGACGAATCCCTCGTCATGTGGTGGAATTTCGTCGGGGGCAGCGACGAGGAGGTGCGAGCAGCGCGCGCCGACTGGATGACGGCGATCGGCGCGGACGACGATGGCGGCCGTCCTGAGCGGTTCGGTCCGGTGCCGGGATGGCCGGCCACGTCCGTCCTGCCCGCCCCCACCCTGCCGGCAGCGCCCATGCGCCCGCGCCCACCCCGGCGGTCATGAGCTCCACGAAGGACCCCTGGGACGGCCACCCGGACATCGTGCGCCTCCTCGGTGCGCCACCGTCCCGCTGGGCCGACGCGGTCGGGCGGGTGCTCGACCCGAGCTGGCAGACGCTCGTGCTCGCGCTGGTGGTCTCGTTGCGCCACAGCCCCGATGTCGCGAGCGGGCTGGGGTGGGCGGTGGCCGCCACCACCTTCTGCGTGGTCGTGCCGTATGCCGTCCTGGCCGCCCTCGTCGGTCGCGGGCACGTCACGGACCGTCAGGTGGTGATCCGTGAGCAGCGCCGGATCCCGCTTTTCGCGGCGCTCGCCTCGGTGGTCGTGGGGCTGGTGACGCTCGCCCTCGTCGGTGCGCCCCGCCCGCTGGTCGCCCTGGTCGCGACGGTCCTGGTGGGCCTGCTCGTCCTCGGCGGCGTGTCGCGGTGGCACAAGGCGTCCTTCCACGCCGCCGTGACCACCGTGTCCGTGGCGGTGCTCACGCGTGAGCTCGGCCCGGGGTTCCTGCTGGTGGGGGTCCCCGTGCTGGCGCTCGCCGCGTGGGCGCGGGTGCGCGCGGGGCGGCACAGCCGTGCGCAGGTGGTGGTGGGTCTGCTGGTCGGCATCCTGGTGACCGCCCTGATCGACCACACGGCGACCTGACCCGGCTCAGACCTCGTCGATCGAGGCGCCCTCGGTGACCAGCTGCTCCGCCCGCTTGTAGTCGTCGTCCGCCTCGTAGGTCAGCGCCCCGACGACGACCCCGTCCTGGGCATACCAGACGGTGAGCCCGCCCGGCCGCTCGACGACCCTGACCTCGTCGAAGCCGTCGCCCCACGCCACGTGCTTGAGGGTGCGGTCGCCGATCTCGGACCAGAAGCCGGGCACCGCGGTCCAGGACTCGTCTGCACCTGCGGCGTTGCGCCCCGCGATCTCGCCCATGGTCAGCGCGTCGCCCCAGTGCTCGACGTGCAGCGGACGGCCGGCAGCGGCGTTGTGGGCGCGGGTCACGTCGCCCGCCGCCCAGACGCCGTCGACCGAGGTGCGGAGCCGGTCGTCGACCACCACGCGCCCCTCGTGCGTCGAGATCCCCGTCCCCGCAAGGTAGTCCGTCGACGGGGCCACACCGAGCGCGGCGAGCACGAGGTCGGGGGAGCGCGTCGTGCCGTCGGACAGGTGCACCTCGCGCGGCGCCCGCACGCTCGTGACCTCCCCGCCGGTGACCAGCGCGACACCCTCCTCGGCCAGCCAGTCCGTGAGCAGCTGCGACGCCCGGTCACCGAGCCGCGCCACCTGCGGCGCCTGCTCGGTCGTGACGACCGTGACGTCGATGCCGCGCCGAGCCAGCGAGACGGCCGCCTCGCAGCCGATGAACCCCGACCCGATCACCACCGCCGAGTGCGCGTGGCTCGCCGCCTCCACCAGGCGCTCGGCGTCGGCGAGGCTGCGCAGCAGGTGCACGTCGGCGTCCGGCTCGGCGGTGGGCAGCGGCGTCGGGGTGGCCCCCGAGGCGAGCACCAGTGCGGCATACGGGATCTCACGGCCCCCGGCATGGACCACCCGGGCGTCGGGGTCGATGCGATTCACGCGGGTGCGGAGCTCGACGGTGATCCCGGCGAGCTCAGGGTCGGCGCCGTCGATGGCGACCGGCTCGGGTGCGAGCTCGCCGCGCAGGACGTCCTTGCTCAGCGGGGGACGCTGGTATGGCGGATGCTCGTCCGCCGTCAGGATCGTCACCGGCCCGGGGCCACCCGCATCGCTATAGGCCTGGGCGGCGCTCACCCCCGCAGGCCCCGATCCGACGACGACCAGTCCGTGGCTCATGGCGGCTCCGCTCCTCGGTGCGTGCGGTCGTGGTGCGCGATCTGCGTTCTCGGGCGCATACCCCGGAGCGCGTCCACCATGCCGTGCAAGTCCGGCGACAAAGCGGGCCCTCCGAGGAGGGCCGTTGAGCCAAGATCCCGACAGGGATCCGGCGGGGTGTGACCATGGTTCACGATCGGAGTCTGAGTTGCCGCCACTGATGCCATCGTCATTTCACATCAACCGAGCCCGTCTCACGGCGTCGCCGCTGCCCGACACTGTCACGGGGCCGAGCAGAGCCGCCTTCGCGCGCCCACAGAAGTAGCGATAGCTCGCCGAGGAGATCAGGCTGTTCGTGCAACGAGGACAGGCTCTGACCCGCGTCGCCGCGGATCAGAGCCTGTCCCTCAACTGGTCGGGGTGACAGGATTTGAACCTGCGACCTCGTCGTCCCGAACGACGCGCGCTACCAAGCTGCGCCACACCCCGTGTTGACTGACCGAGGATAGCCGACGAACGCCCCCGGACACGAATCGATCAGGGAGCGTCGCCGCCCGCCCGGCTCGGCGACCTGATCACCCCAGCGCACACTCCCGCTCTCAGCCCCGCGCGCGCAGCGTCATCAGGGTGGCCTCCGGACGGCACGCGAACCTCACGGGCGCGAACGGCGAGGTCCCGAGACCCGCCGACACGTGCAGCCACGCGGCGTCGTCGGGCGCCTCGGACGACGGCGCGTTGTCGCAGGCCGGCCACCAGCGCGACAGTCCCTTGACCCGCTCGCGCCCCAGGTCGCAGTTGGTCACGAGCGCGCCGTAGAACGGGACGCACACCTGCCCGCCGTGCGTGTGACCGGCGATCACCAGGCCGGCGCCGTCGCGCGTGAAGGCGTCCAGCGTGCGCAGGTACGGCGCGTGCGCCACCCCGATCGTCAGGGCGGCGTCGGGGTCGGCGGGCCCCGCGACCTCGTCATACCGGTCCCGGTCGATGTGCGGGTCGTCGACGCCGACGAACTCGAGGTCGAGGCCCTCGACGCTCAGGTGGCCGCGCCGGTTGTCGAGGTCGAGCCAGCCGGCGTTCTCGAAGCCGCGCACGAGGTCCTGCGTCGGCAGCTTCGTGCGGTCGCCCTCGACGCGCGCGTGGTCGGACGTGAAGTAGCGGAAGGGGTTCTTGGCGACCGGCGCGAGGTAGTCGTTGGACCCCAGCACGAACACCCCCGGCCGCTCCAGCAGCGGACCCATGGCGTTCAGCACCGCGGGCACGGCCTGCAGGTGCGCGAGGTTGTCGCCGGTGTTGACCACCAGGTCCGGCTCGAGCGCGTCCAGTGAGCGCACCCACTCGATCTTGCGGCGCTGCGAGGGCACCAGGTGCAGGTCGGAGACGTGCAGGACGCGCAGGGGGGCGAAGCCGCGCGGCAGGACGGGCGCCGTGACCCGCCGCAGCGTGAAGGCGTTGCGCTCGACCGACGAGGCATACGCGAGGGTGGCGGCTCCGGCCGCGGTGGCTCCGGCAAGGGTGCGGGCAAGAGTGTTCATCACGGCCATGCTCCCAGACATCCAGCCCGTATGACGGCCCGACGTCATAGTCGGGTGACCGCGCGGTGGCGGGGGAGGACACTGGTGGGCATGAGCACTCTGAAGCAGACCCTCCAGCACGACCTGACCGAGGCGATGCGCGCCCGCGACCAGGTCCGCACCGCGACGCTGCGCATGGCGCTGACCGCCGTGACGACCGCCGAGGTGGCGGGGGAGCACCACGAGCTGACCGACGCGGACGTCCTCAAGGTCCTCACCAAGGAGGCCGAGAAGCGGACGGACGCGGTCGAGGCCTACCAGGCGGCGGGGCGGCCCGAGCTCGCGGAGGCGGAGGAGGCCGAGCGCGCGGTGCTCGAGGGCTATCTGCCGGCGCAGCTGGACGACGCCGCGATCGAGGCGCTGGTCGCCGAGGCCGTGAGCGAGACGGGCGCGACGGGGATGGGGCAGATGGGCCAGGTCATGAAGGCCGCTCAGGCCAAGGCCGCCGGCCAGGCCGAGGGTGGCCGGATCGCCGCCGCGGTGAAGCGAGCTCTGGCCTCCTGACGTCACAGATCGACCGGCCTTCGTCCCATTGGCCTGGGGGACGAAGGCCGGTCGATGTGACGACCGGGGGTAGGTCAGGGTGTGGGGGGTGCGGCGCGGTTGCTGGCGGGGGCCCGCGGCGTGCCCCGGACCCCGGTCGAGATCCGCAGCGTGACGGTGCTGCCCTTGGGGGCGCGGTCGGTCGGCCGGGTGCGGGCGACCGTGCCGCGCGGGTAGCCGCTGGCGACGCGCCCGCCGACGGTGACCCGGAAGCCCGCGCCCTCGATCGCGGTCGTGGCCTCGTCGACCGCCATGCCCCGGACGTCCGGGATGTCGACGGTGCGGCCGTCGTCCGCGGGCTGGGCCGCCTGGCCGAACGGCACGACCGGCTTGCCGTCGTGCGCCGCCCGCATGATGCCCTGCCAGATCGGGCCGGGGATCAGGTAGCCCATGGCCTTGGCGTAGTAGCGGGACGAGCCGTCGACGGAGTGCAGGCGCATGCTGCGCCAGGACCCGTTGTTCTGGTCCGGGGTGCCGGCCCACACGGCGGTGGCGTACTGCGGGGTGGCGCCGACGAACCAGGTCTCGTTGTCGGCGTCGGTGCCGGTCTTGCCGATGGACGGGCGGCCGATCTGCACCGGTCGGCCCGTGCCCTCGGTCATCACGCTCTGAAAGATCCCCGCCGCCTGGTTGGCGATGCTCTCGTCCAGCACGCGCCGGCACCCGGGCAGCTTGAGGTCGACCTTGTTGCCGTCGCTGTCCGTGACCGACTCGAGGGGGGTGTTGGGGCAGGAGATCCCGCGGTTGGCGACGATGGCGTACATCTGGGCCATCGTCTCGGGGCTGGCGTCCTCGCCGAGCAGCAGGGTGGGGGGGTAGGTGCTGAGGGGCTTGCCATCGGGGGAGCCGTCCTCGGCGGCGCGGCGCGAGTTGTGCATCCCCATGGCGAGGGCCGTGTTGCGGATGTTGCACGTGCCGATGTCGGCGGCCAGCGCGACGAAGGCGGTGTTGATCGAGTTGCGCGTGGCGATCCCGATGTCCGCGCCGGGCGGCGGGTCGTCACCCTCGGCGTTGCCGGGCTTCCAGGGCGCGCCGGCGCCGGTGGTGCAGCCGCTCTGGAAGTCGCGGGGGTACCAGGGGGTGCCGGGCGGGCGGATGTCCGGGATGACGTAGCCCTCGCCCTTGCCCTGCTTGAGCGCCTCGATCACCGCGAAGAGCTTCATCGTCGAGCCGACGCTGAACCCGCCCGAGGCGCCGTAGCGGAAGTCCGCCCCCCAGTTGACCTGGGTCTTGCCCGGCTCGGGCTTGCCGGTCGGGCTGTAGCCCGTCGACTGGACCATCGCGCGGATCTTGCCGGTGTTGGACTCGATCGTGGTGGCGGCCGACCCGAAGGTCGGGTAGTCCTGCGGCGAGATGATGCGGCCCATCGACTCGGCCGCCCGCTCCTGCAGGTCGGGGTCGATCGTCGTCACGATGCGGTAGCCGCCGCGGCGGATCCGGCCCTCACGCTCGTTGGGCTGGGTGCCGAACGCCGGCAGGGTCTTGAGGTAGTTGACGACGTAGTTGCACCAGTACGGGTAGGTCGAGGCGGCGCAGCTGTTCTTGGGCGGGTCGGCCCTGACGACGCCGAGGGGAGTGGCCTTGGCGGCCCCCAGCTGGGCCGCGTCGATGTAGCCGTAGCGGTGCATGGCCTCGAGCACGACGTTGCGGCGCGCGAGGGCCGCCTTGGGGTTGTGCACCGGGTCGTTGGCGCCGGGCTGCTGCACGACTCCGGCCAGGGTCGCGGCCTGGGGGATCGTCAGCTTGGCCGCCGTGGTCCTGAAGTAGTGCCGCGCAGCGGCCTCCACGCCATACGCCTGGTCCCCGAAGTAGACCAGGTTGAGGTAGTTCTGGAGGATCTGCTCCTTGGTGAGCTCCTTCTCGACCTGCGCGGCGTACTTGAGCTCCTGCAGCTTGCGCGACGCGGTCACCGCCTTCGCGGCCTTGGCCGCCTTGGTGTCCCCCCGGTCCAGGGCCGCCTTCTCGAGCGTGACCTTGACGTACTGCTGCGTGAGGGTGGACGCGCCACGCGCCGTCCCGCCCACGAGCGCGCCTGCCACGGCCGAGCCGATGCCCTCGAGGTCGACGCCGCCGTGCTCGTAGAAGCGGTGGTCCTCGATGGAGACCTGGGCCTTCTGCATCCAGGGCGAGATCGCGCGCAGCGGCACCACGATGCGGTTCTCGCTGTAGAGCGTCGCGATGACGGTCTTGCCGTCCGAGGCCAGCAGCTCCGACTGCTGCTGAGGCACCACGGAGGTGAACTCTGTGGGAAGAGCTTCGTAGACCTCCGTGCCCGACTTGACGACGGTGCCCATCACCGCCGTGGCTGGGATCAGCAGACCCGCCCCGAGGAAACCGCCGACCACCGAGACGGCGAGGAAGGCCGCCAACAGGCTCATCACGGTGGGGATGGCACTGAGTCGTCCCTGCTTCATGGGCCCAGCGTACTTTTTTTGGCGCGACCCGTAACCCACCGCCGGGGGGCGCGTTTACAGCGCAGAAGGCACCAACCGCGACACCGATGACTAGTCCCTATGATCGACCGTAAACCCCCCGGACGAGCCATGTGTCGCAATCGACGAACACCTACCCTTACGGGTGAAGACTGGGAGGCATTCGACATGACTGCACTGACTGCGCGCTCCGGGGAGCGTGCCGGCCAGCAGTGGATCCAGGAGTGGGCACCGCTCGGCAACTGCGTGACGCAGGACCCCGACGCGTTGTTCGTCCAGGGGGCAGCCCAGCAGCAGGCCAAGCAGATCTGCGTGGGGTGCCCGGTCATCGCCGAGTGCCTGGCCGACGCGCTGGACCACCGCACCGAGTTCGGGGTGTGGGGCGGTATGACGGAGCGCGAGCGCCGGGCCCTGCTCAAGCGTCGCCCGGAGGTGCAGTCGTGGCGCCCCGTCCTCGAGGCCATGCTGCAGCGCAGCAACCCCAACAAGGTCGCCTGACCCCCGCTCGCCCGCTCAGCCGCTCACCCCGAGAGACGCCGCCACCCGCCGCAGCCCGGCGAGGTCGTGCACGTCCGTCGCCTCCGCGGCCGCCACGCTGATCAGCAGCTCGGGACGGCTCGCCCGCAGCTCCGCCAGCACCTGCGCGTGCCGCTCCGCCACCCGGTCCGACGCCGCCCCCACCCGCAGCAGCGCCCCTGCTGCCCGGGCCGCCCGAGCATCCTGACCCCCTCCCGTCAGCCGCTCGGCGGCCCCCTCAGCCCCTCGTGCGCCCAGCGTCCCCGTCGCCGGGCGCACGAGCCGGTTGAGGACCAGCGCCGCGGCGGGCATCCCCTCGGACCGCAACCGCCGCAGGAAGTAGTCGGCCTCGCGCAGCGCCGTCATCTCCGGCGTCGCCACGACCACGAACGCCGTGCCCGGCTCTGAGAGCCGGGCGTAGGTCTGCTCGGCGCGCTCGCGGAAGCCCCCGAAGGTCGAGTCCAGCGCCGCCACGAAGGTCTGCACGTCCCCCAGCAGCTGGGTCCCCAGCACCTTGGACAGCACGCCTGACACGAGCGCCATCCCGCCGCCGAGTGCCCGCACGCCGACCCGTCCCCCGAGACGCGCGGGGGCGGTGAGGAGCCGGACCAGCCGCCCGTCGAGGAAGGACCCGAGTCGCTCCGGGGCGTCCAGGAAGTCCAGCGCCGACCGGCTCGGGGGCGTATCGACGACGATCAGGTCCCACGTGCCGTCCCGCTCGGCCTGGGTGCGGAGCTGGCCGAGCTTCTCCATCGCCATGTACTCCTGCGTGCCCGCGAACGAGCTCGATACCGACTGGTAGAAGGGGTTGGCCAGGATCTGCTCGGCGGCCTCCGGGGTCGCGTGCGCCACGACGACCTCGTCGAAGGTCCGCTTCATGTCCAGCATCATCGCGTCGAGGCGACCGCCCGCGGCCTCGTCGATCCCCGACACGGTGCGGGGGCGGTCGTCCAGCTCGGACAGCCCCAGCGACTGGGCGAGCCGGCGCGCCGGGTCGATGGTGAGCACGACCACCCGGCGCCCGGCCTCGGCGGCGTGCAGGGCGAGGGCCGCGGACGTCGTGGTCTTGCCCACGCCCCCCGAGCCGCAGCAGAGCACCACGCGGGTGCCCGGGTCCCGGACCAGGGCGCCGAGGTCCGAGGCCGTATGCCGGGCGCCGGGGCGGGGCGGGGCCGTCATACGAGCGCTCCGACCTGCGAGGCGAGCGCGGCCGCGAGCCGCGGGAGGGTGCGCGGACCGATGCCCTCGAGCGTCGGCAGCAGCACGGTCGGGAGCCCGACGGCGTCGAGGACCTCCTGCTGCTCGCCCTCGACCAGCAGCCGCTCGGCGTGGCCGCGCGCGTGCGCGAGGAGGCGGCGGGCGGTGTCGTCGGGTTCGGGGACCTGCAGCGCCCGCAGCTCCTCGGCGATGGCCGCCACGTCGACGTCGCCGTCGACGGCCGCGTGGAAGGCGTCGAGGTCGTCCTCGGCGAGCCCGTCGTCGCGCACCTGGTTGACCACGAGCAGACCGGTGCGCAGACCCGCCCCCCGCAGCTCGCCGACCGCCTCCACGGTCTCGGTCACGGGCATCTCCTCCAGCACCGTCACGAGGTGGACCACGGTCTGGTCCGAGTGGACGACCGCCGTGACCGCGTCGGCCTGCGCCTTGATCGGCCCCACCCGCGCCAGGTCGGCGACCTCGGCGTTGGCCTGCAGGAAGCGCACCACGCGACCGGTCGGCGGCGCGTCCACCACGACCACGTCATAGCTCTCGGGCGTGCCGCGGCGCCGCTGGTGACGCGGGGTGCGGCGGGTGGCCTCGTAGAGCTTGCCCATCACCAGCACGTCGCCCAGGCCGGGCGCGATGCTGGTCGCCAGGTCGACGGCACCCACCTGGTCCAGCACCGCCCCGGCGGGACCGAGGTGGTAGTGGACGCGGAGGTACTCCATCAACGAGGCCCGCGCGTCCACCGCCAGCGCGTGCAGCTCGCCGCCCGCCGGCGTGACCTGGACCAGCCGCTCGTGGTCGTCCAGCGGGCTGCATCCCAGCACCGGGGCCAGTGACTGACGCTGCTCCACCTCGGCCAGCAGCACCCGGCGACCCGACTCGGCCAGCGCCGTCGCCATCGCCGCCGCCACCGTCGTCTTGCCGGTGCCCCCCTTGCCGGTGACCACGTGCAGCCGCGCCTCGCGCCAGGTGTCTGACCAGGGCTCGGGGGCGGGCGCGGTCGGCATACGGCTGATGCTAGTGCCGTGACCCCCGCGGCGGTCGCTAGAGTGCGGGCATGACCACCTGGGAGTACGCCACCGTGCCGCTGATCGTCCACGCCACCAAGCAGATCCTCGACCAGTGGGGCCAGGACGGGTGGGAGCTCGTCACCGTGCTGCAGTCGGGCGAGGGCAACCTCGTCGCCTACCTCAAGCGCCCCAAGGCCTGACGGGGGCATGGCATGAGTGCCGTCGAGGACCGTCTCGCCGAGCTCGGGCTCAGCGTCCCCGAGGTCGCGGCCCCGGTCGCGGCGTACGTCCCTGCGCTGCAGGACGGGCGCCGCATCCACACCTCCGGGCAGCTGCCGATGGTGCAGGGCTCGCTCGCCGAGACCGGCAAGGTCGGCGAGGGCGACGGGCTCGTCAGCCCCACGCGCGCCAAGGAGCTCGCGCAGGTGTGCGCCCTCAACGCCATCGCCGCCGTGAAGTCGGTCGTGGGCGACCTCGACCGGGTCGCCCAGGTCGTCAAGGTGGTCGGGTTCGTCGCGAGCGACCCCACCTTCACCGGCCAGCCGGGCGTCCTCAACGGTGCGAGCGAGCTGCTCGGGCACGCCTTCGGCGACCGCGGGGTGCACGCGCGCTCCGCGGTCGGGGTGGCCGTGCTGCCGCTGGACGCGCCGGTCGAGGTCGAGATCACCGTCGCCCTCGCCGACGACTGAGCTCCGTGATGGGCGGCGAGCACGGAGTCGAGCAGGGGGTCGTACGCGACTTCCCCGCCGGCGGGCTCGGGTCGCGCGCCCGCGCGTGGCTCGACGGCGACGCCGAGGTGCGCCGTCACCAGGAGCCTCGGTATGCCGCCACGGTGCAGCTGGTCCGCGACGCGGCCGTGAGCTGGGTGGCAGACGACGAGACATCGTGCGGTGTCGAGGTATTCATGCTGCGCCGCGTCGCCTCGATGGCCTTCGCGCCCCGCATGATGGTCTTTCCCGGCGGCGGGGTGGACCCGCGCGACGCCGACCCGGCCCTGGTCGCCGACCACTGGGCCGGGCCCTCGCCCGCAGCCTGGGCGCAGCGGATGGCGTGCTCCGAGGACGTCGCGCAGCAGCTCGTGGTGGCCGCGGTGCGCGAGGTCTTCGAGGAGTGCGGGGTGCTGCTGGCCGGGCCCGATGCGGACTCGATGGTCGCGGACGTGCGCGACGCCGACTGGCACGCCGACCGGGTCGCGCTCGAGGCCCGAGAGCTGTCCTTCACCGAGCTGCTGCGGCGCCGCGGGCTGGTCCTGCGGTCCGACCTGCTGTCCTACCGCGCGCACTGGGTGACACCGGAGTTCGAGCCGCGGCGCTATGACACGGCGTTCTTCGCCGCGCTGCTGCCGGTCGGGCAGGTCCCGGACGACGCGACCTCCGAGGCCGACGCGGCGGGGTGGTGGCGCCCCACGGACGTGCTCGCCGGCGCGGCCGACGGGTCCGTGCTGATGCTGCCCCCGACGATCGTCGCGCTCGAGCAGCTGGCCGTCGCGTCGTCGTCGGCGTCGTTCGTCGCGGAGACGCCCGAGGTGTGGTCGATCTCATCGGACCTGGTCGAGGACGAGCAGGGCCGCATCTGGATGCGGGCGCGCGTGCCCGACACCGGGGCCGTCCCGTGACCGCCCCCGGCGCCCGTCTCGTGCAGCCGCCCCCGACCGCCACGCCGTGGCTCGGCGGCGTCGTCACCGAGCGGGCGACCTGCGTGCTCGCGCCCAACCCCGGCCCGATGACGCTCGACGGCACCAACACGTGGGTCCTGTCCGAGCCGGGCGGCGAGGCGGTCGCGGTCGTCGACCCGGGCCCGCTCGACGAGCAGCACCTGCGTGCCGTGGTCGCGCTCGTGGAGGAGCGCGGCGCCCGCGTGACCCGCACCTTGCTGACCCACGCCCACGCCGACCACGCCGAGGGGGCGGGGCGCTTTGCCGAGCTCACGCGCACGCGGGTGCAGGCGATCGGGGACGGTCACGACGACCTGCACGAGGGCTCGGTGCTGCACGTCGGTGAGCTCGAGGTGGCCGTCCTGGCCACGCCGGGCCACACGTCCGACTCCGTGTCCTTCGTGCTGCCCGCGGACAACACCGTGCTGACCGGCGACACCGTGCTGGGCCGCGGAACGACGGTGGTGGCGCACCCCGACGGCGTGCTCGCCGACTACCTCGCCTCGCTGCGGCGCCTCCGGTCGCTCACCGGCAGCGGCGCCGTCACACGGATCCTCCCCGGGCACGGGCCGACGGTCGACGCCGCCGACGAGGCGGTCGCGTACTACCTGCAGCACCGCGCCGACCGGCTCGATCAGGTGCGCGCCGCCCTCGCCGACGGGGACGCGACGGCTGACGAGGTGGTCGAGCGGGTGTATGCCGACGTGCCCCGCGAGGTCTGGCCGGCGGCCCGGCTCAGCGTCCTCGCCCAGCTCGCCTACCTGCGCGACTGAGGACGCCGCGAGGCGGCGGGCCCGGCATACGGCCTGGTGGCCGCTCGCTCAGCGAGCGCGACGATAGAGGCGCTCGATGTCCAGGAGCACGACCGCGCGGGCCTCGAGGCGGATCCACCCGCGGCTGGCGAAGTCGGCGAGGGACTTGTTGACCGTCTCGCGGGAAGCGCCGACGAGCTGGGCCAGCTCCTCCTGGGTGAGGTCGTGGGCGACGAGGACGCCGTCCTCGGACGGGCGACCGAAGCGGCGGGACAGGTCGACGAGGGCCTTGGCCACGCGGCCGGGCACGTCGGTGAAGACCATGTCGGCGAGCGACTCGTTGGTGCGGCGCAGGCGACGCGCGAGCGCGGCGAGCAGGGTCAGCGAGACCTCCGGGCGAGCGGTGAGCCAGCTGCGCAGACTGTCGTGGCCGAGCCCGACGAGAGAGGTCTCCGCCACGGCGGTGGCGGTCAGGGTGCGCGGGCCGGGGTCGAACAGCGACAGCTCGCCGAACATCTCGGCGGGCCCGAGCACCGCGAAGAGGTTCTCGCGCCCGTCGCCGCTGGTGCGACCGAGCTTGATCTTGCCGTCGACGATGATGTAGAGGGCATCGCCCTGGGCGCCCTCGTGGAACAGCACCTCTCCCCGCTCGAGGTGCACGGGGCTCATGGAGGTCTGCAGCGTGCTGGCTGCCTCGTCGTCGAGCGCCGCGAAGAGCGGGGACCTTCTCACCACGTCGTTGTCCACGTCAGCCATTGTGCCATCACGGACGTGGAGGGGCGGGACCGACCGCGCGAGTAGCCTGATCGGGTGTCCACCCTCGACCCCGCCTCGCGTCCGACGCCCACCGGTGAATCGCCGCTTGCGCTCACGCGCCGTGCCCGCCGGACCTATCGCGTCCTGCACGACACCTACCCCTACGCCATCGCCGAGCTCGACTTCACGACGCCGCTCGAGCTGCTGGTCGCGACGGTGCTGTCGGCGCAGACCACCGACGTGGGGGTCAACAAGGTCACCCCGGCCCTCTTCGCGCGCTACCCGGACGCGGCCGCCTACGCCGCGGCGGACCGCACCGAGCTGGAGGAGCTGATCCGTCCGACCGGCTTCTACCGCGCCAAGACCGACGCCCTGATCAAGCTCGGGACGGCCCTCGTCGAGCGGTATGACGGGCAGGTCCCGGGCCGCCTCAAGGACCTCGTCACGCTCCCCGGCGTGGGGCGCAAGACCGCCAACGTCGTCCTCGGCAACGCGTTCGGCGTCCCGGGGATCACGGTGGACACGCACTTCGGGAGGCTGGCCCGTCGCCTCGGCTGGACCGCCGAGGACGACCCGGTCAAGGTCGAGCACGAGGTGGGAGCCCTCATCCCGCGCAAGGACTGGACGATGCTCTCGCACGTCCTGATCTACCACGGCCGCCGCCTCTGCCATGCCCGCAAGCCGGCGTGCGGCGTGTGTCCCGTGGCGACCCTCTGTCCGGCGTACGGAGAGGGCGAGACCGACCCGGCCAAGGCCCGCAGGCTCGCCAAGTTCGAGCTCGCGCCCGGCGCGCCCTGGCCGCAGCGCCTGGGCGAGGCCCCGAGCGGGCTGGCGGCCCGGTGGGCCGAGGAGGGCGTATGACGCCAGCCCGACCCCAGTGGCTGGACACCCTGGTCGACCGTCTGGGCACGACGCCGGCGCACTACTACTCGCGCTTCCTGCCGCCGCAGGAGGGGGCCGGTCGCCGGGCGGGGGTGCTCGTCCTGGTCGGCCCCCGCGACGGTGACGGCACCGACCACGAGATCCTGCTGACCGAGCGGGCTCACGGCATGCGCTCGCACGCCGGGCAGGTGGCCTTCCCCGGAGGGTCGGTCGACCCCGGGGACCGCGACGTGGTCGACGCGGCGCTGCGCGAGGCCCACGAGGAGGTCGGGCTCGACCGGACCTCGGTGGAGGTGCTGGCCACGGTGCCAGAGCTCTACATGCCGCACCGGGACTTCGGGGTGACCCCCGTCGTCGGGTGGTGGCGCGAGCCGCACCCGTTGACCGCGGGCGACCCGCGCGAGGTCGCCTCGGTGCTGCGGGCCCCGGTCTCCGAGCTCGTCGACCCTGCCAACCGCTTCACCGTCACCCACCCCAACGGCTACCGCGGGCCGGCCTTCGAGGTCGACGGGCTGCTGGTGTGGGGCTTCACCGCAGGGATCCTCAGCAAGCTGCTGGACCTCGCGGGCCTCGCCGAGCCCTGGGACGTGTCGCGCCTCGAGGAACTTCCGGAGCAGATGTGGCGCTGATCGGGTCATGAGCCCAGTCGTCCTGGACGTGATCCTGCTCGTCGCCCTCGGCCTGCACGCCGCCGCGGGCTGGCGTCGCGGCCTGGTCATGTCCGCCTTCGCGACCGCGGGGCTCGTGGCCGGCGCCGTCCTCGGCCTGCGCGCCCTGCCGCCGCTGCTCCAGAACGTCCAGGCGCTGCGTGACTCGCTCCTGCTGCGCGCCGCCGTCCTCGCGCTCGGCGTCCTGCTGCTCGCGGTGATCGGCGAGGCCCTGCTCGGACGCGTCGGTGCCCACCTGCGGTCCCGCAACCGCCTGCGCCCCACCCAGCTGCTCGACGCCGCCACCGGGGCCGTCGCCTCGGTGCTGGTCCTGGCATCGATCTACTGGTTCGTCGGCGACACCCTGCGCGCGGCGGCCCCCGGCAGCGTCGCCCGCACCGTCGCCGGGTCGCGGGTGCTGCGCTCCGTCGACGCGGTGATGCCCGCCCAGGTCGGGAGAGCCTTCGCGGACTTCCGGTCGCAGGTGGAGGCCAGCGAGTTCCCCCGCGTCTTCGAGGGGATGGGGGCCGAGCCCATCACGCCCGCCGCCCCGCCGGACCCGCGCGTCGCCCGGACGGCCGGCGTCGTCGCGGCCCGCGACTCGATCGTCAAGGTCGTCGGGGACGCGCCCGCCTGCCGCCGCGAGCAGGACGGCAGCGGCTGGGTCATGTCGCCCCAGCGCGTCGTCACCAACGCCCACGTGGTCGCCGGCACCGATCGGGTGCGCGTGCAGGTCGGTGGCCAGGGACACTCGTATGCCGCCACCGTCGTCTCGTTCGACCCCCGCCTGGACGTGGCGGTGCTTCACGTCCCCGAGCTGCAGGCCCGGCCGCTGCAGGTGGCCGACACGCTGCGCGCCGAGGCCGACGCGGTGGTGGCCGGCTTCCCCGGCGGCGGGCCGTACCGCCTCGGCGCGGCCCGCGTGCGCACGGTCGTGTCGGCGCGGGGCGAGGACATCTACGGCAGCGCGGGGGCCGTGCGCCAGGTCTACTCGCTGTACGCCACCGTCCGCCCCGGCAACTCCGGCGGGCCGCTGCTCACGACCGACGGCCGCGTGGCCGGGACGGTCTTTGCCCAGTCGGTCGACGACCCGAGCACGGGCTATGCCCTGACCAGCGCGGCCACCCGACCCATCCTCGCCGAGGCCGCCACCGACACCTCGCCCGCCGCCACGGGCTCCTGCTCCGCCGCGTGACGTCCCCCCGACCCCGGGCCACCGTTCGTGAGCCGGGGGCTCAGCGCGGCAGCGCGGCGAGCCAGGGCAGGAGCAGCGCGTCCACCCGCTCGGGGGCCTCCTCCGCCACGAAGTGGCCCGTGCCGGGGAGCAGGTGCGCGTCGAGGCCGGCTGCGACATACCGCGCGGATCCGCCCATCGTCTCCGGGAGGACGGCCCTGTCCGCGGCGCCGTGCAGGTGCAGCACCGGGACGCGGACGGGGCGCCGGAGCGCGGCAGCCCACTGCCGCCCCGAGACCCACAGCTGGGAGCGCGCCATCCAGCGGTAGTACTCGGCGGCGGAGTGGGCGACGAAGGGCAGAGCCATCTGCTCGGCATACCGGGTGGTGATGTCGACGTCCAGCCAGGACGCGCCCGGCGCGGACCACTCGGTGAGGATCCGCGCGACGTAGCCCGAGGCGGGGTCCCCGAGGCGGCGCTCCGGGACGAACGGCCGCTGCAGCCCGGCGAAGGTCCGCCCCGCCTGGATCTGCGTCGGCAGGGTCAGCGACGCGGTCCTCAGGGCGAGCGGGTGCGGCGCCCCGAGGGCGACCACCGCTCGGGTCGCGGCGGGCTGCAGCGAGGGCATCGACCACGCGATCCAGGCGCCGAGCCCCTGGCCCATCACCACGGCCGAGCGCTCACCGAGGGAGCGGACGACGCTGGCCGCGTCCGCGGCGGAGGTGAAGGTGTCGTAGCCGACGGGCGGCTTGTCGGACGCGCCGAACCCTCGCAGGTCCAGGGCGGCCACCCGGTAGCCGGCCTCGCTGAGCGAGGTCAGCTGGTGCCGCCACGCCCACCAGAACTGCGGGAAGTCGTGCAGCAGCAGCACGAGCGGACCGTCCCCGGCCTCGGCGACGTGGAACCTGGCGCCGTTGGCGGACACGAAGCGGTGCCGCCAGGGGCCCGGGACCAGGGTGCTGGCGGCGTCACGCATGGTGCCGTCGTTCATCGTGCCCATCCTGGCAAATGAGCACGTGGCAGCACCAACGGCTCGCTGGCCACCCTCGGGGGCCGGGCGGACGACGGCAGGGCCCCCTCCCACTCGGGAGGGGGCCCTGCGCGAGCTCGTGCGGTGCGGCTCAGGCGCGCGTGGCGCCCGACTCCGTGCCCGCCGTGCCCGCCGTGTCGGCCGTGCCCGTCGTCGCGTAGGTCGCGGTGGCCTCGCGAGAGGTGGTGGCGCTGTGGGACGCGGCGCGCTGGTCGGCGACCGCGGGCCGGGAGGTGTTGGGCTTGAGGGCCTCCACCGTCTCCTGCGCGTTGCGGATCGTCCGCTCGGGCTTGACGTTGACCTTGCTCAGGGCCTTCTTGCCGATCATGGCGAGGATGCCGGCGACGACCAGCAGCACGACCGCGACGATCAGGAAGGACAGCCACGGGGCGAGGCCGAGCGCGACCAGGCCGTACGCGACGGCGATGAGCAGCAGGATCAGGGCCAGGAAGGCGAGCACGCCCGCGCCGGCGAACATGCCGATGCCCTTGCCGGCCTTGGCGACGTCGGTCTTGACCTCGGCCTTGGCGAGCTGGATCTCGTTGCGCATGATGCTCGACACGTCCTGCGTCGCGTCCGCGACCAGCTGGCCGATGGTGCGTGCAGTGGTGTCGCTGCCGTAGTTGCGCGCCTCGCGGTCGCGCTCGGCGCGGCGAGCCTCGTGCTCCTGCTCAGTGTGGGACGTGGACATGGGGGCGACTCCTCGCGGACGGTGGGACCGAGATCCCTGGGCAGGGGTTCGGTCGTGTCATTCACACATTCACCCGAAACCATACCCACATCGGGCGCGCGGACGGGTGAGGTTGCATGATGCGGACGAGGTCAGGCGAGCAGGCAGGCGACCAGCACGGCGCCGCTGAACCCGATCTCCACCAGCCCCACCTGCAGCGGCGTGATCGACCGGCCACGCAGCGGCCCGAGCACCGGCATCGCCCAGGCGCGGACGGCGGCGAGGGCGAGCACCGCGGTGGCCAGGACCAGCGCGGTCGGCGAGACACCTGCGGTGAGTGCCCGTATGCCGCCCAGCGCCGCCGCCAGGAGCGCCACCGTCATCGCCGCGTGATAGGTGACGGAGGCGACGAACCAGCGCCGGTCACCGCGCTCGCGGATCATCGTCTTGACATAGACGACCGTCCCGAAGAAGTAGGCCAGCTGCAGCAGCGTGACGAACGCCGGCACCCGCACCTCCTCGGGCCGGTGCGTGACGGCGTCGGCGACGGCAGCGACCGCCCCGAGCGGGGGGCGCGACGGCAGGCCGGCGCTCCACAGGACGGGGGTGATCAGGCACGCGGCGGCGACGGTGACCAGGCCGCTGAGGGTGGCCCGGTCGCGGCGGCGCGCGGCGAGGACCAGGGCCACCGCGAGAAGCGGGGCAGCCACGACGAGCCACCCGGCCAGCCCGGGCCCCAGCGCGAGCACGGCGAGCCCGAGCAGGCAGCAGGCGACGGCATACGCGCGGACGGGGGGCCAGTAGCGGGGCTTGCGGCGGGCCTTGAGCCACAAGGTGACGGCGTTGAGCAGGAAGTAGCCCACGACCGTGATGGCGAGGACGGGCAGCGCCACCCAGCGCCAGCCGTGGTCCCGCACGAGCAGGACGGTGCCGGTCACGGCGGGCACGACGAGCATGGCCCAGGCGCCGTGCTGCTGGGGCACCCAGCCGGGAGGACGCTTGCGGCCGCGGGTCATGGCTGGGTGCGGCGGCCCTCGTCGAGCCGGCGCGTGCCGTCGGTGGTGTCCTCGCCGGGGGTGTGGACACCGTCGTGCTCGTAGACGTCCGGGACGCCGTCGAGGTCGAGGTCCTCGGCCTCGCGCTCTGCCACCCGGGCGTAGTGCCGGTTGCGGCTGCGCAGGACGACCGACGCGAGCACGGCCGCCAGCAGGGAGCCCAGCAGGACGGCCATCTTGACGTGGTCGTCGCGGTCCGAGCCCGCGCCGTACGCCAGCTCGCCGACCAGCAGAGACACGGTGAACCCGATGCCGGCCAGCAGGGACAGCCCCGCGATGTCGGCCCACGCGAGGTCGCTGTCGAGCTCCGCCCGCGTGAAGCGCGCCAGCAGCCAGGTCGCGCCGAGGATCCCGATGAACTTGCCCAGCACCAGACCGGCGACGACGCCCTGCGCCGCCGGGTCGGTCACGGCCTGGCCGAAACCGCCACCCACGACGGTCACGCCGGCGGCGAAGAATGCGAACAACGGCACCGCCACGCCGGCCGAGACCGGGCGCACCACGTGCTCCAGCCGGTGGCCGACGTCGACGGGGGTGACCAGGCCGAGCAGGACGCCGGCGACGGTGGCGTGGACGCCGGACGCGTGGACCAGACCCCAGGTGAGCAGGGCCAGCGGGATCAGCAGCCACGGCGAGGTCCAGCCCCTCCGCGTCGCGACGGCGAAGGCCGCCAGCGGGACGAGGGCCCCGAGCAGGGCGAGCGCCTGCAGCGACTCGGTGTAGGCCACGGCGATGATCGTGATGGCGATGAGGTCGTCGACGACGGCCAGCGTCAGCAGGAAGGACCGCAGCGCCGACGGCAGGTGGGTGCCGATGACGGCGAGCACGGCGAGGGCGAAGGCGATGTCGGTGGCGGTGGGGATCGCCCAGCCGCGCAGGACGTCGCCGTCCGCGCCGCCGATCATCCCGACGCCGAGGAAGATCAGGGCGGGCAGCACCACCCCGGCGCAGGCGGCCGCCACGGGGACGGTGGCCTTGCGGAGGTCGGACAGGTCGCCACGCGTGAACTCGTGCTTGAGCTCGATGCCGGCGACGAAGAAGAAGATCGCGAGCAGACCGTCGGCCGCCCAGTGGCCGACCGAGAGGTCGAGGTGCAGCGCCGACGGACCGACGTGCAGGTCGCGGAGCGCGGCATAGGACTCCCGCCAGGGCGTGTTGGCCCAGACGAGCGCCGCGAGGGCGGCGAGGAGCAGGAGGGCGCCGCCGACGGTCTCGGTGCGCAGCGCGGCGGTGATGCGCTGGGTCTCGTGCCAGCTGCCGCGGGCGAGGACTCGGGTGCTGCCGGTGGCGCGGGGGCGTGGGGAGTTCGCTGGCATGATGCCTTTCGCGGACGACGTGGGGACGCGGACGAGGGGTCGAGAGGGACGACGCCGACCAGACTTCCCGGCACACCGACGTCCATCCTACCGCGCAGCGCGCCGCGGCAGAGCCCCCGGCCACCGGTGCCCGAGCACCCGGTGGCAGGATCGGGAAGGCCCGGTGAACACCTTGCCGCCAGCGCCCGCCCGGCCCCGAGCGGCCCGCCGAGGCCCTGACGATGGAGGCATGACGTACGGCGACGGTCCTGGCCCCCTGGCGCTCGCCCACCGCGGCGGTGCGCAGCTCGCCCCCGAGAACACCCTGGCGGCCTTCGAGCGCTCGGTGGCGCTCGGGGTGCGCTATCTCGAGTCCGACGTGCGTCTCACCGCCGACGGGCACCTCGTCTGCTTCCACGACGAGACGCTCGACCGGGTCACCGACGGCACCGGCCCGGTGGCGGCCCGCACCGTGGCCGAGGTTCGCCGCCTCCGGGTGTGCGGGCAGGAGCCGGTGCCCACCCTGGTGGAGGCGCTCGAGGCTTTCCCCGACGCGTGCTTCTCGATCGACCTCAAGGACGAGTCCGCGCTCGAGCCGCTGGTGCAGGTCCTGCGGATCCGCCGCTACCGCGAGCGGGTGTGCGTCGCCGGAGCGTGGGACGGCTGGTTGCGCCGGGTCCGCGAGGGCGCCCCGGGCGTCGCGACCTCCCTCGGCTGGCGCTCCCTGACGACGCTGATCGCCTGCTCGCGCGCGGGGGTGCCGGTGCCGCGGTGGATCGGTTCTGCCCCGTTCGCGCACGTGCCGATCCAGCTGGGCCGGGTCCCGATCTTCGTCGAGGAGGTCGTGCACCTCGCCCACTCCGTGGGGGTGCGGGTCGTCACGTGGACCTGCAACGACCCGGTCGCCATAGACCGGTTGCTGTCCCTCGGTGTCGACGGCGTCATCTCGGACCGGCCGGACCTGCTGCGCGAGGTGCTGGTCGCGCGGGGCGACTGGGTGCCCATGCCGGGCGCGACCGGCACGGTGCGCGCGTCGGACGAGCGCCGATCGGGGCTGTCGGGCAACCTGTGACAGGCCCGCTGCGTCCCCCGAGGTGACCGAGGAGCCCACGTCACGCTGACCCGCCGCCGCGCGACCGCCCTGGCGGTGGCCGGGGCGGTCGCGCGTCGTCGGTCATGCTGCGCTAAGACGTCGAGACGGACGCCGTGGAGCGGGTGCCCGGTCCACCCACGGTCCTCGTCCCCGCCCTCCGCGCCGGCTCAGGGTGGGTCAGCGCTGGGACATGCCCTGCTTGATGAAGTCCATCACCGAGGCGTCCGTCAGGGTCGTCGCGTCACCGATCTCTCGGCCCTCGGCGACGTCCTTGAGCAGACGCCGCATGATCTTGCCGGAGCGGGTCTTGGGCAGCTCGGAGACGATCATCACCGACTTGGGCTTGGCGATCGGGCTGATCTCCTTGGCGACGTGCGAGCGCAGCTCCTCGACCGTGGAGTCGCTCTGCTCCGCGCCCTCGCGCAGGATGACGAACGCGCACACGGCCTGCCCCGTCGTGTCGTCCGCCGCGCCGACCACGGCGGCCTCGGCGACCGACGGGTGCGACACCAGGGCCGACTCGATCTCGGCGGTCGACAGCCGGTGCCCGGACACGTTCATGACGTCGTCGACCCGCCCGAGCAGCCAGATGTTGCCCTTGTCGTCGTACTTCGCGCCGTCCCCGGCGAAGTAGTACTTGTCGCCGAACCGGCTCCAGTAGGTGTCCTTGTAGCGCTCCGGGTCGCCCCAGAGGCCGCGCAGCATCGACGGCCAGGGCTTGGTGAGCACGAGGTAGCCGACCTTCTCGGCCTCGGTGAACGGCTCGCCGGCGTCATCGAGGATCTCGGCGCTGATGCCGGGGATCGGCCGCTGCGCGGAGCCCGGCTCGAGCGACGTGACGCCCGGCAGCGGGCTGATCATGATCGCGCCGGTCTCGGTCTGCCACCAGGTGTCGACGATCGGGCAGCGGTCGCCGCCGATGTTCTTGCGGTACCAGAGCCACGCCTCGGGGTTGATGGGCTCACCCACCGAGCCGAGGACCCGCAGCGAGGACAGGTCGTACTTCGCCGGGATCTCGGCGCCCCACTTCATGCAGGTGCGGATCGCCGTGGGGGCGGTGTAGAGGATCGTGACGCCGTACTTCTGGATGATCTCCCACCAGCGACCCTGGTGCGGGTGGTCGGGGGTGCCCTCGTAGACGACCTGGGTCGCGCCGTTGGCCAGCGGGCCGTAGACGAGGTAGGAGTGACCGGTGACCCAACCGATGTCGGCAGTGCACCAGTAGACGTCGGACTCCGGGTGGACGTCGTGGACGACGGCGTTGGTGTAGGCCGCCTGGGTCAGGTAGCCGCCCGAGGTGTGCAGGATGCCCTTGGGCTTCCCGGTCGTGCCGGAGGTGTAGAGGATGTAGAGCGGGTGCTCGGCAGGCATGGGCTGCGCCTCGTGCCGGTCGCTCTGCCGGTCGACGAGGTCGTGCCACCACACGTCCTTGTCGGACCAGTCGACGTCGCCTCCGGTGCGGCGCACGACGAGCACGTGCTCGACGGGCGAGTCCTCGCCCGAGACGGCCTGGTCGACGGCGGCCTTGAGCGGGGCCACCTTGCCCTTGCGGTGCTGGCCGTCGGCGGTGATGACCACGCGGGCCTCGGCGTCGGCGACGCGGGAGCGGATCGCGTCGGCCGAGAACCCCCCGAACACCACCGAGTGCGGCGCCCCGAGGCGGGCGCAGGCCAGCATCGACACGATCGCCTCGGGGATCATCGGCAGGTAGATCGCCACCCGGTCGCCGGTCGCGACGCCCAGCTCGGTGAGCGCGTTGGCCGCCTGGCACACGCGGCGCTGCAGCTCGGCATACGTGATCGTCTGGGTGTCACCCTCGGCACCCTCGAAGTGGATGGCGACCCGCTCGCCGTGGCCGGCCTCGACGTGCCGGTCCACGCAGTTGTGGGCGACGTTGAGCTCGCCGTCGGCGAACCACCGCGCGAACGGCGCGTTGCTCCAGTCGAGCACCTCGGTGAAGTCCTTGCTCCACGTGACGTACCGGCGCGCCTGGTCGGCCCAGAAGCCCTCGGGGTCGGCGTCCGCCTGGGCGAACAGCTCGGCCTGCCCGACCGCCTGCTCCGTGAAGGCGGGGTCCGGCGGGAACTCCTGCGTGGTGTGGTCGGACACGGTCGGCTCCTCCTCGAGTCGGGACGGTTGCTCCCAGCCAACCTCATATCGCCCGCCGGTGCCAGGTCACCGGCCGGCGATGCGACGGTCGTCGTCGGGTGGTCGGTGGCCGTCGCCGGGCGGTCGACCGGCCGTATGCCGCAGCAGCGCCGCACGAGGGGCCGCCGTCATACGGGCATGATGGGGCAGAGTGCCGGCAGAGCGCGCGTCGACGACAGGAGCAGCCCATGACCGAGCCGACCCCGCTGGCGGCGCCCGAGCCCGTCGCCGAGGTGACGCCGCAGCAGGCCGCCGCGGCCGTGGCCGTCGAACCCGCCGTGGCGGAGGCGCTGCGCCGCAACGCCGCGGGCTTCGTGCAGCAGCTGCTCACCCTGGACGTGCACTCGCCCGCGATCGACCAGCGGGTGCGGGACATCACGACGATGGGCGACGCCGAGGTCAAGGCGTCCTCGCAGCTGTCCTCGCGCATGCTCGACCGGCGCGCCCGCTCGGGCTCGGTGGGGGTGCGTGGTCCGGAGCAGGTGGCGGGGGAGCAGCTCGTGCGCCTCCGCCAGGAGGTCGAGGCGCTGGACCCCGCCGACCTGGACAAGCCGGCGCGCAAGCTCCTCGGGCTGGTGCCGATGGGGGACCGGGTCGCGGACTACGTCGAGCGCTACTACGCGAGCCAGGACCGCATCAACATGCTCATCCTGTCGCTGCGCACCCAGCAGGACGAGCTGCGCAAGGACAACGCGGCGGTGGCGGGCGAGCGGGCCAACCTGTGGCGGCTGATGGGTCAGCTCCAGGAGTACTCCGTGCTCGCCGGTGCCATCGACGAGGAGCTCGGGCGCGTGCTGCCGGGGCTCGAGGCGTCCGACCCCGCCCGCGCCCGGGTCCTGCGGGACCAGGTGCAGCATGCCGCGCGCCAGAAGCACCAGGACCTGCTGACCCACCTCGCGGTGTGCACGCAGGGCTACCTCGCGCTGGACCTGGTCCGGTCCAACAACGAGCTGCTCGTGCAGGGCATCGACCGGGCGGCGACCACGACCCTGGCGGCCCTGCGGACCGCCGTGGTCGTCTCGGGGGCGGTCTCGGGGCAGCGGCGCACCGTCGAGGGGGTGCAGGACACGGACCGTCGGTCTGCGGAGATGCTCGACGACTCGGCCCGGACCATGCGCTCGACGGCTGGTTCCGGCTCGCCGGACGCCATCGCCCGCCTCAAGAGCGCCTTCGGCGAGGTCTACGCCGCCCTCGACGAGGCCGACGCGGCCCGCACCCGGGGCGAGGCCGCGGAGGACGAGACGCGCAGCGCCCTGGACCAGCGGCGACCGTGACTAGGCTGGGGTCGTGGCTGGCAACGCTCTGACGCGCTACCTCGCGTCCACCAAGAACATCGTCGGATCCGTGCTCGGGCTCGGCGCAGCCGCCGTCACGGTGCCGACGCACCTGGCCGGTGACTGGTGGCCCGCCGCCGTCGTCGGGCTGTATGCCGTCGGCGCGGCCGTCGCCCCCGGCGCTCGGGGACGGGGAGGTCTCGCCACCGGCACCCAGGCCACGCAGGCGCTGATCGTCGACCTGCGCACCGACCTGCAGCGGCTCGTCGACCAGACCGACCGGTCCGCCAACCGGCTCCCCGAGGAGGGCTACCTCGCGTTCCACCGCGTCGTGGCCGTGCTGCGCGACATCCTGCAGCGTGCCGAGCAGCTCGCCACCTCGCCGGACGACCTGCACGTGGTGCAGCGGACGGTGCGCGACTACCTGCCGACCTCGTTGCAGGCCTATCTCAACCTGCCGGCCAGCTATGCCCGCGAGGCAGACGGCGGCGAGGGTCGCACGCCGGCGGAGGAGCTGACCCACCAGATGCAGGTGCTGGAGCAGCGACTGGGCTCGGTGCAGAGCGCCATCTATGCGGGCGACGCGCAGACCCTGACCGACCAGGGCCGCTTCCTGGAGGAGAAGTTCCACCACGACGGACCTACCGGGGGTAGGGGCATCAGCCTGGGGGACTAAGGCCGGTCGATCTGACTACCGGGGGTAGGTTCAGGCGGCTGGCGATCCCCACAACGACAGCGCGCGCCGCTCGGCCCGCGCCACCCGGCCACCGCCGACCAGAGCCAGCACGAACGCCACCAGCGCCGCTCCGCACGGCACCAGGAAGGCCCGTGAGGCGTCGAGCGTCTCGACCGCCGACCCTCCGGCGAAGGAGCCCGCGGACACCCCGAGGAGCAGGCCGGTCATCACGATGGTCATCCCCTCGTTGATCTGCGACGGCGGCACGAGCCGCTGGGCGAGCATCGTCGAGGTGATCAGCGTGGGGGCGATCGAGCCGCCCGCGACGAGCGCGACCAGCGCGAAGGTCCACACGTGGTCGACCAGCAGCACCGGCAGCAGCAGCACGAACATCGCCGCCGTGCCCCAGCGCAGGCGCCTGGCGATGGCCCCGGTGATGGGCAGGGCGCCATACACGAGCGACCCGACCAGCGAGCCGCCGGCGAACATCCCGAGCGCGACCCCGCCGAAGGACTTGGCGTCGTGCGCCTCCGCGAACGCCAGCGTCACGATGTCCATCGACCCGAAGATCGCGCCGGTCAGCGCCAGCGTCACGGCGAGCAGCAGCAGGCCGGGCGCCCGCCAGGCGCGGCCCGCGTGGTGCTCGTGCACCTCGTGGATCGGTGGCTCGGTGGAGGTCTGGAGGGTGAGGCCGACGACGCCGACGGCATACAGCACGAGCGCGACGAGCAGGCCCGCCTCGGGAAAGACCAGCGTGGCGAGCGCGCCGCCGAGGGCGGGCCCGAGCATGAAGCAGGACTCCTCGGCGACCTGCTCGAAGGAGTTGGCCGCGTGCAGCGAGCGGGGGTCGCCGCCGAGCAGGTGCGCCCACCGGGCCCGGACCAGGGTGCCGACCTGCGGCATCACGGCGTTGCCGAGGTTGGCGAGCACCAGCAGCCAGACGGGTGCGTCGAGGCGGGTGGCGACGAGCAGTATGCCGAGCGCCCCGACCGACACGAGGCCGAGGGGCAGGGCGACCCGCCGCTGGCCGTGGCGGTCGATGAGACGGCCGATGGAGGGGCCCGCGAGGGCCATGCCGACGAGGCCGACCGAGGAGATGGCCCCCGCGAGGCCGTAGGACCCGCGGCGGGTGGAGAGCATGGCGATGATGCTGACGCCCATCATCGCGGCGCCGAAGCGCGCGAGGTAGGCGGTCAGCATGAAGCGGCGCGCCCCGGGGATCCGGAAGAGGACCCCGTAGGCGGAGGTGAACGACGACAGAGGGCTACCCGATCCCGAGATGACGGAGGAGGGCGGCAGCGGCGGCGCCCAGGATGACGACAACGATGAAGGGTAGTCGCAACGCGAGGGCCACGGCAGCCACGGCGAGGGAGCCCAGGCGGGCGTCGACGACGATCGCGCGGCCGGTCACGAAGGTGTTGGCGGCGACCAGGGCCGCCAGCAGGCCGACGGTCATGGTCGCGGCGATCCGGGCGACGAGGGGGTGCTCGAGGTGGTGGCTGGGCACGAGATAGCCGGACAGCTTGGTGAGGTAGCAGACGAGGGCTGCGAGCAGGACGGCGGCGGTGAGGCTCATGCGGGCTCTCCCTGCGCCCCCGCGCGGCGCCGGGTGGCCAGGGCGATGACCAGCGCGACGGCTGCGGCCAGGATGATCGGCAGCCCGGAGGGCAGCGCGGGGGTCGCGAGGACCGTGGCGAGGGCGCAGACGACCGCCACGGCGCGGCCGTCGCGGTGCCGCAGGCGGGGCCACAGCAGGCCGAGGAAGCCCGCCACCGCGGCCCCGTCCAGCCCGTAGGTCCCGGGGTCGCCGATGGCGTCGCCGAGCAGGGCCCCGACGAGGGTGAAGCAGTTCCACAGGACGTAGATGCCGAGCCCGGCGGCCCAGAAGCCTCGCCTGGTCTCGTCGGCGTCGCCCTCCTGGGCGACGGCCGTGGCGGTGGACTCGTCGATGGTGACGTGCGCCTGCAGGGGGCGCAGCGGCCACGGAGGCTTGAGCAGGGCATTCATCTGTATGCCGTACAGCGCGTTGCGGACACCCAGCAGCGCGGCGGTCGACAGCGCCGTCACGGTCGAGCCGCCCGCACCGACGACGCCGATGAACCCGAACTGCGACCCGCCGGTGAACATCAGCAGCGACAGCGCGCAGGTCTGCCAGACGCTGAGCCCCGCGCCCACCCCCAGCGCGCCGAAGGACAGGCCGTAGAGCCCGGTCGCCGCCGCGATGGACAGACCCATGCGCACGGCGGGCGTCATGGCGGGCATGGCGGGCATGGCGGCACCCTCGCACACAGGCGCCGGCCCGGGTGCACGCGACCGTGTCGTGGGATGACAGCGGCGGCTGTTGACCGTAGTGTCAAGGTGGTTGACAGGTGCGGCCCGGGTGTGCCCCGTCCGCGGACAGGAGGAGGTGCCGTGACGGACGCCGACGAGACCTCCTTCGCGAGCCGGTTGCGGCGTGCCCGGCTCGAGGCCGGCATGTCCCAGGGCGAGCTCGCCGGGCAGGACCTGTCGATCAGCTATGTGTCCCACCTCGAGGCGGGCCGTCGCGAGCCGACGCCCCGGCTCACGTCGTTGTTCGAGCGGCGGCTGGACCTGCCCCGCGGCTACCTGGCGGGTGGGTCCTGGGGGCAGGGACGGCACGACGAGGAGGTGCCCGAGGTGTCCACGGCAGACCTGGCAGCCCTCGCGTCCCGGGTCGGGCGGATGCGCTCGGGATCGCCGGCGGAGGACCTGGCGCCCGAGGCGCGCCGGGCCGCCGAGCTGGCTCTCGGCCACGACCGTCCCGAGATGTGGTGGGCCATGACGATCATCGAGGTCAGGGCACTGATGCGGACGGGCGACTACGCCGCGGCGGCGGAGGCGGCGACGTCGCTCACGGAGCACCCCTGGGTCCAGTCGCAGCCCTCCCTGGCGGCGGAGGCGCACACGCTGGCCAGCAAGACGAGCCGCCGGGCGGCCGACCGCACCGCGGCCACGCACCACGCCCACCGGGCGCTCGAGGCGAGCGCCGACGTCGGGGACCCGGCCCTGCGGGCTGAGGCCGTGATCGCGGCGCTGGCCACGCACGTGCTGCCCGGTGACGGCCTGGTCGTCGAGCTCGAGACGCTGCACCACCGGCTCGCGGGCACCCACCTCGGGGGCCTGGTCGCGTGGACCATCGGCACGCACGCCTTCGAGGGCGGCGACGTGCGCGGCGGGTTGCGGTGGCACCAGCTCGCCGCGACCGAGATCAACCCGGACGTCGACCACCGTGACTGGGCTCGCTTCGTCGGGGCGACGTGCTGGATGAGGGTGAGCCGTCGGGTGGACGACGACGTGCCCGAGCTGATCACCCTGGCGCGCCAGCACCTGAGCTGGCTGGGCTGCACGGACGAGCTGGCGGACCTCGCGCGGACCGAGGCGCAGTGGCACGAGCAGCACGGCCGTCTGTCCGAAGCGCGCCGGGTGCTGGACGACGCGCTGCGCCTCCCCGGGCTGGCGGGGCTGGCCCGGGGGCGGCTGCGCCTGGACCGCGCTCGTGTCCTGCAGACCGCGGATGACCCCGAGGAGGTGGCGCTCGAGGCCCTGTCCGCAGCCAGGGACCTGACCTTGGCGGGGGACGCCGAGGGGGCGAGGGCGGCCTGGCAGCTGTATGACGAGGTCTCCACCCCCTGAGCTGTACCGTGCGACCTATGCGTCTCATCCTCGTCCGCCACGGCCAGACCACGTCCAACGTCGCGGGCCTGCTGGACACCGCGCGTCCCGGGGCGGACCTCACCGACCGGGGCCGCGAGCAGGCGCAGGCCGTGGTCCCGGCGCTCGCGCACGAGCCCGTGGACGCGATCTACGTCTCCAGCCTGATGCGCACCCATCAGACCGCTGCGCCGCTCGCGGCCGCTCGCGGCCTCACGCCGATCCAGCTGGACGACCTGCGCGAGATCGCCGCGGGTGACATCGAGATGCGGGGGGACCGCGAGGCGGTGCGCACCTACCTCGAGGTGCTCTATGCCTGGGCACGGGGCGACCTCGACGCCGCGATGCCGGGCGCGGAGTCGGGCCACGAGGTCCTCGGCAGGTTCGACGCGGCGGTGAAGGAGGTGGCGGACTCCGGCGCCGAGTGCCCCGTCGTGGTCAGCCACGGCGCCGTGCTGCGGCTCTGGACCGCGATGCGGTGCGCCAACCTGACAGGGGAGTTCCTCGCCGACCGGCTCATCAGCAACACCGGCATCATCGTGCTCGAGGGCGGGCCTGACCTCGGCTGGACCTGCCTGACCTGGGAGGGTGACCCGGCGGGGGGCGAGCAGCCCGGCGACGAGGCCCACGACGGTCCCACCGCGTGACCCCCGTCGGAGCGCCGTGCCGGAACGCCCGTCTGCGGCGGGGCGTCATACGAGGTATGACGACGCCCACCCGCCCTGCCGCTGCCGCCGTCGGCACGGCGATCCTCTTGCTCGTCCTCGCCGCCTGCGGCTCCGGCACGGCCTCGCCCCCGGCGACAAGCACCCCCACCAGCACGACCAGCCCGTCCAGCACGACCAGCACCAGCACCCCCGCCAGCCCGGGAGGCACCATGACCTCGCCCCTCGTCCCCACGACCGACGTCTCGGACCACGGCAAGCCCACCCCGACGCTCAGGGTCACCGGCGTGGTGACCGAGGGCGTCGAGCCCCGCTGCCTGGTCCTGACCGACCAGGGCACCGGCGAGACCTACCAGCCCATGGGCGGCGGGCTCGCGGTCGGCGACCGGGTGACCGTCGAGGGGCACGAGGCCAAGGGTGTCGCGACGACCTGCATGCAGGGCAAGCCCCTCCGGATCACCCGGGTGGTCAGCCGCGAGGGCTGACCACCCGGGTGGACGCGCTCGGCCCGCCGCCTCAGCTGCCGGCGACGGCGCCCGCGAGCCTCTCGAGGGACTCCTCGAGGTCGTGCTGCGGGACGAGCGGGAAGTGGATCTTTTGCAGGAGCTGCGTGTCCGTGACCTTGCTCCAGTCGTAGGTCAGGGTCACGAGGGTGCTGTCCTGGCCCTGCGGCTCGAGCTCCCACACCCACTCCCAGCCCTTGGGCTCGGTGCCGGCGGGGGCGGTCTGCCAGGCCACGAGCTTGTTGTCGACGTAGCCCGTGACGTGGTTGTCGGTCTGGTAGTCGCCGCCCATGTGGTCGCCGTGCATGTTCATCGTGAACACCTGGCCGTTGGCGGTGATGCGGTCGGCCTTGGAGTCGCTGCGCACGAAGCCGGAGCCGTCGATCTCGGCGTGGCGAGACGGCAGCGTCAGGACGTCGAAGAGGTCCTTGGCCGACGCGTCGATGGTCCGCTGGACGGTGATCTTCTTGTCATCGGTCATGGGGTCCCCTTACCCACGGGGGTGGTCGACATACGCCAGGTGCCGCGAGTCCGGCGCCCAGCCGTTGACGTTGGTGGCGCCCTGCCCGCCGAAGATGTCGGCGAGCACCCGGACCGGCAGGGCGGGTGTGCCCACGCGGTGGTCGGCCAGGTCGAGGAGCCGCATCTGCGCGGGCAGGTTGGGCGGGTGCTGCTCGACCCCGGGCTCGTAGGCGAGGTAGGCGAGCCACCTCCCGTCCGGCGAGGGGTGCGGGAACCAGCTGACCCGCTCGTCGTACGTGATCTGCTCGAGGTCGCTCCCGTCGGGGCGCATGCGGTACACCTGGGAGTGGCCGGGTCGGGTCGCTCGCAGCTCGCTGTTGAACCACACCCGGTCGTCGTGCCCCTCGCCGGGCCCGCCCGGCCCGAGCTCGACGCCGTCGCAGGCGGTGGTGTCGGTGAGCCGGGTCAGCTCGCCTCGGTCCAGGTCCAGCAGCCCGACATTGGTCCGTATGACGTCTCCGCTGCCCAGCCGGCCGCTCAGCACCGTCAGCGCGAGCACGCGGCCGTCCCGGCTCTGGCCGTGCAGGTAGTAGCGAAGCGGCTCCTCGCCAGACTCTGGCGTGAGGCGTCGCGGCTCGCCGCCCTGCCAGGGCACGCGATAGACGTGACCGTCCGCCGTGAGCAGGTGGTGGCGTCCGTCGGGAGAGACGAGGTGGTCGTTGTTGGCGTCGTGGATCGAGCCGGGGTCGACCTCGGTGAGCGGTCCCGCGGCGTGGAGCGAGCGGGTCAGCGGCAGCGTGCGCAGACGGCCGGCCGCGTTGAGGACCAGGTGCCGCCCGTCCGGGGCGAAGCTCGGTGCCTCGAGGACGAGCTCGTCGCTCTCGAGCAGGACGCTGCGGGTGTCCTCGACGACGTCGTGGAGCCAGACGACGCTGCGCTGGCCGGGCAGGAGCGATCTGCCGAAGGGCGGAGCCACAACCACCAAAGTTCCCCTTTGATTGACAGACGATGACGAGTTGGACACGGAATGGTCACGCCGTCAGCAAGGCCCTCCCGTGGCCGCCGGAGCGCAGGACAATCGTCTCGTCACACCCGCCACTGTGGCACCACCGACCGTTCCGCGCACGCGCCGCCGGGCCGGTCCCGAGAGACTCCGGGGGGTCAACGGCATGCACCAGCTGACCGATGCAGAGCGGATGCGTCGCCGTCGTCGCCGTCGCGTCACGGCCTTCGTGACCTTCCCCGCCGTGCTGATCGCCACCGCCGGCGTGGGCAGCGCCGCCGGCATGGGGTGGCTGGACGGCCCGCAGAAGGTCGCCTGCCAGCCCACCGTGGTCCCCGCGCCCGCGCGCGCGTCCTTCGTCATCAACGTCCTCAACGCCTCCGGCCGGTCGGGCGTCGCCGGCCCCGTCCACGTCGAGCTGGCCAAGCGTGGGTTCAGGGCCGGTCGGCTGGGCAACGACACCGAGCTGCGGGCGGTCACCCCGGCGGGGGAGATCCGTTACGGCCGCAGGGGGTACGACCAGGCCCTGCTCGTCCAGCAGCAGGTCCCCGGGGCTCGCATGGTCGAGCTGACGGAGCGCTTCGACACCTCCGTGGACGTCGTGGTCGGCACGGAGTTCAAGGGTCTCGCGCCCCGCCCCCCGCGTCCGCCGGCCCGTCCCGGGCAGTTCACCCTCAACGTCTACAACACGACCTACTACGAGAATCTCGCCACCAACACCATGAGCGAGATGGTCGCGCGCGGCTTCAAGCAGGGCGGCGTCTCCGCCGACCCGCAGAAGTCGTGGGTCACCGAGGTCGCGGTCATCCGCTACGGCGAGAACGGCGACCTGAACGCCAAGCTCGTGCAGCAGCACGTGCCCGGCAGCACCCTGCTGCGGGACGACCGCGCGGACGCCACGGTCGACCTGCTGCTCGGCATGAAGTGGAAGGGCCTCACCCCGAAGGACCAGGTCCCGCCCGTCCCCCCGGAGCCGCCCAAGGTCATCCCGACCGTCTCGCGGCCCTGCGCGAGCTGAGCACGAGCCGCACCGCCAGCACGACCAGCGCGACGAGCGCGACGGCGAGCAGCACGTGCAGGTCCGTGACCCGCTCCTGCCAGGCCTGCACGCTCGACTGCCAGGCCAGCTGCGTGCCGCTGTCCGTGAGGGCCGGCAGCAGGGTCGTGCCGTCGCTGAGCACGAAGGTCAGGCCGATCAGCACGAAGACGCCGCCGGCGAGCAGGCTCGTCGTGTGCGTGCGCACCGGCCCGAGCGCGACCGGGCGGCCCCGCAGCCAGCGCCGGTCACGCAGCCCCGCCCGGTCCCACAGCAGCGCGAGGACGGCCAGGGGGATCGTCATACCGGCGGCATAGGTGGTCATGAGCGCGGCGCCGTATGCCGGGGAACCGCCCGTCATCGACAGGGTGAGGATCGACCCGAGCAACGGCCCCGAGCAGAATCCCGACAGGCCGTAGAGCGCGCCGAGCGCCACGACCGACACGGCGGAGGAGGCCGGCCCGAGGTGGAGGCGGCCCTTGGCGCGCTGGGCCGCCCCGAGCTCGAAGCCGCCGCCCAGGGCCATGAGCAGCCCGAGGGCGATGACGACCAGGCCACCCACCCGGGTCGCGGTCGTGCGGTGGACGGTGAGCAGGCTGCCCACCGCGCCGACGCCCGCCCCGAGGGGCGCGAGGACGAGCACCAGCCCGAGGTAGAACGCGGCCACGCGGCGCAGCAGCACCAGCGGGCGCTCGAAGGCAAGGGCGAAGAACGACGGCAGCAGCAACGCTGAGCACGGGCTGACCAGCGAGAGGAGCCCTCCGAGCAGGGCGCCCAGCAGGCCGACGTCCGTCACGGGCGCGGCTCAGCCCTGCGTCGCGGCGGCCGCGGCCCGGTCGATGACCTGTGTGAACACCTCGGCCGGCTGTGCGCCCACCACCGGGGTGCCGTTGATCACGAAGACCGGCGTGCTCGTGGCGCCCAGCTGCCGGGCGACCTGGGTCTCGCGCCCGACGGCCTCCTCGACGGCGGAGGACGTCATGGCCTTGTGGAAGGCCGGGAGGTCGCGCACCCCCGCGGCCGTGGCGAAGCCGACGAGCCTGTCGTCGGTGAGGTCGGTGTGCCCGGAGCCGGGGGAGGCGGCGAACAGCGCGTGGTGGAACTCCCAGAACTTCCCCTGCGCGCCCGCCGCCCGGGCGGCCTGCGCGGCCCGCTGGGACTTCTCGCCAAAGATCACGAGGTCGTGCCACTCGATGCGCAGGACTCCGGCGTCGACGTACTTCTTGACCAGCGCGGGCTGGGTCTCGAGCGCGAACGTCGCGCAGAAGGGGCAGGCGTAGTCGGCGTACTCCACCATCACGACCGGCGCGTCGACCCGGCCGAGCGCCATCGGGTCGCCCGGCAGCCGGCGGGCGGTGTCCTTGACCGTGCCGCGGGTGCTGGCCGCGGCCGAGGGCGCACCGGACGACGGTGCGGGTGTCGTCGCGGACGGACGCATCAGGAGCATCCCGATGATGACGACGGCCACCGCGAGCAGCACGGCGAGCACCGTGACCTCGCGGCTGCGCGTGGACTCGCTGGACATGGGTGGAGCCTCCCCGGTCGATGGCAGTCCACAGGATAGGCGGTGGCACCGACAAGCCCTCGGCCGGGGCTCACGGGCGCACGGGCGGTCGGGCGGGCGCGGGCGGTCGGGCGGGGCCAGGCAGTGGCGTCCGTCATACCGGTCTGTCCGCCCTCGCTGCTAGCGTCCGCGTCATGCGCAACGCCAAGGACTTCTTCACCCCCCTCGCCGTGGGTGCCCCGGCCCCCCTGCGGGAGATCCCGGCCCGACCGTCGCGGGCGATCCACTTCTTCGACCCGAGCAACGCCAAGATGGCGGCCAAGATCCCGGCGATGGCGGGCCAGGTCGACGTCCTGCTCGGCAACCTCGAGGACGCCGTCAAGGCGGACAACAAGGAGGCTGCGCGGCAGGGGCTCGTCGACATCGGCAGGGCGACCGACTTCGGGCCGACCCAGCTCTGGACACGGCTCAACGCGCTGGACTCGCCGTGGTTCCTCGACGACGTCACCACCCTCGTCGCCGAGATCGGTGACAAGCTCGACGTGGTCATGGTCCCCAAGGTGCAGGGCGCCGAGGACATCCACTACGTCGACCGCCTCCTGGCCCAGCTCGAGGCCAAGGCCGGGCTGCAGCGACCGATCCTCGTCCACGCGATCCTCGAGACCGCGCGCGGCATGGCCAACGTCGAGGAGATCTGCGGCGCCTCCCCGCGCATGCAGGGCATCTCGCTCGGCCCGGCCGACCTCGCCGCGGACCGCCGGATGAAGACGACGCGCGTCGGCGGCGGCCACCCGGGCTACCTCGTGCGCCAGGACCCGCCGCGCGGCGCCGACGGCACCTCCCAGATCGACGCCGACCGCAGCACCTACCAGCAGGACCTGTGGCACTACACGATCGCCCGCATGGTCGACGCCTGCGCGATGCACGGGATCTACGCCTACTACGGGCCGTTCGGGGACATCACCGACGTCGTGGCCTGCGAGGACCAGTTCCGCAACGCCTTCCTGCTCGGCTGCGTCGGCACCTGGACCCTGCACCCCAAGCAGATCGAGATCGCCAAGCGCGTCTTCAGCCCGTCCGTCGAGGACATCGCCCACGCCTACCAGGTCAAGGAGGCGATGGGCGACGGCACCGGCGCCGTCATGGTCGACGGCAAGATGGAGGACGACGCCTCGCTCAAGCAGTGCCTGGTCATGGTCGAGCTCGCCGAGCAGCTCGCCGCGATCGACCCCGACCTCAGGAGCGCGTATGCCGAGGCCCGCGCCGCCTCCACCGCCATCGACGCGCCCGATGCGCAGGAGAAGTGAATCATCGTGGCTGACAACGCCTTCCGCCCCCGCCGGTCGGTCCTCTACATGCCCTCCTCCAATGCCCGCGCGCTGGACAAGGCCAAGACCCTGCCGTGCGACGCGCTGATCCTGGACCTCGAGGATGCCGTAGCGCCCGACGCCAAGGAGGCCGCGCGCGAGGCCGCGTGCGACGCGGCGCGGTCGGGGGAGTACGGCCGTCGCGAGCTCACCATCCGCATCAACGGCATCGGCACGCCGTGGCACGACGAGGACCTGCGCGCCGTCGCCGCGGCCGGGCCCGACGCGATCGTCGTGCCCAAGGTCGGATCCGCGGACGAGGTGCGCTCGCTCGTGGGCGCCATGGAGGCCGCCGGGGCCCCCGCGCGGACCACGCTGTGGGCCATGGTCGAGACCCCGGGCGCGATACTGCGCGTCGAGGAGATCGCCTCGGCGTCCGAGCGGCTCAGCGTGCTGGTCATGGGCACCAACGACCTGGTCAAGGAGCTGTATGCCGAGCACGTGCCCGGCCGTCAGCCGCTGCTGGCCGGGCTCGGGCTCGCGCTGCTCGGCGCCCGCGCCGCGGGCAAGGTGATCCTGGACGGCGTCTACAACGACGTGAAGGACACCGAGGGCTTCCTGGCGGAGTGCACCCAGGGTCGGCAGCTGGGCTTCGACGGCAAGACCCTGGTCCACCCCGGGCAGGTCGCGGGCGCCAACGAGGCCTTCGCCCCGTCAGAGCAGGCCGTCGAGGAAGCCCGCGGCATCCTGCAGGCGTGGGAGGACGGCAAGGGCTCGGGCGTCGTCACCTACAACGGCAAGATGATCGAGAACCTCCACGTCGAGTCAGCAAGGCGGGTGCTGACCATGCACGAGGCGGTCACCGCGCTCGAGGCGGACGCCAGCTAGCCCGCCGAGGTGCTGCCGGGGTGTGCTCGTGACAGGCTGTCACCATGGCCGTGTTCGAGGAGCTGGACCTGCCGATGCCCGACGGGGTGTGCGACGCGTACCTCGCCCGCCCGGCCGAGGAGGGACCGCACCCGCCGGTGCTGATGATCATGGACGCCATCGGGCTGCGGCCGCGCCTGCGCGAGATGGCCGAACGCCTGGCGGACGACGGCTATGTCGTGCTCGCCCCCAACGTCTACTACCGCGCGGGGCGGCAGCCGTTGCTCGACCCCTCGCTGCTGGCCGCCGAGCGGGGTGAGGAGCGGCATACGGCCATCACCGGTTTGCTGGCGAGCCTGACCCCTGACCGGTGGCGGGCCGACGGCCCGACCTACCTCGAGCACTGTCGGGCGCGCGACGACGTGGCCGACGACGACGTGCGCGTCGTGGGCTACTGCATGGGGGGAGGCCTGGCGCTGCGGCTGGCGGCGCAGTGCCCCGACGACGTGGCGGCGATCTGCGGCTTCCACGCCGGACGCCTCGTGACCGACGGCCCCGACAGCCCGCACCACGTCCTGCCCGACGTGGAGGCGCGGATCTACTTCGGGTTCGCCGACGAGGACCCCAGCATGACGAGCGCGCAGATCGAGCGCCTGCGGCTGGCCGCCGAGGAGGCCGACTGCGACTACGAGGGCGAGATCTATGCCGGCGCCAGGCACGGGTTCACGATGAGTGACCTGCCTGCGTATGACGAGCGCGCCACCGCGCGGCACTGGGAGGCGCTGCTGCAGGTCTTCGACGAGGCCTGAACCGTCACCCGACGGCTCGTCCGAGCGCTGCCTCGGCCAGGCTTTCAGGGGCGAAAGACCTTGCCGGGATTCATGATTCCGTGCGGGTCGAGCGCCGCCTTGATCGCCCGGTGCAGGTCCACGACCGGCTCGCCGAGCTCGGCGTGCAGCCCGTCCCGCTTCAGGGTGCCCACGCCGTGCTCGCCGGAGATGGTGCCGCCGAGCTCGAGGCAGGCCGCGATGATCTCGCCGAACGCCCGGTGCGCCCGGCCGAGCTGCTCGGTGTTGCCGGGCTCGGTCACGAGCAGCGGGTGCAGGTTGCCGTCGCCGGCGTGGGCGGCGTTGGCGATCGTGGTGCCGTGGCGGCGGCCGATCTCCTGGATGCGCTCCAGCATCGGCACGACCTGGTCCTTGGGCACGCACACGTCCTCGGTGAGGATCGTGCCGAGCCGCTCGGCGGCGGGGTAGGCGAGCCGGCGCGCGGCGAAGAGCAGCTCCCCCTCCTCGGCGTCCTCGGCCACGGCGGCGTCGACCGCCCCGGCGACCCGGAACACCTCGGCCATCGTCTCCGCCTCCGCGTCGCCGCGCTCGCCGGGGGTG
This sequence comes from Arsenicicoccus cauae, assembly GCF_009707125.1. Lineage (GTDB taxonomy): Bacteria > Actinomycetota > Actinomycetes > Actinomycetales > Dermatophilaceae > Arsenicicoccus > Arsenicicoccus cauae. The sequence goes on along the minus strand of NZ_WLVL01000039.1, from coordinate 185,587 downwards.
TCGATGCGGCCGAGCAGCATGGTGTCCGCCTCGGTCGTCAGCCCCATATGCTTCCAGTCGTCGACGGCCTGCAGCAGGGTGCGGTCCATGAGCTCCAGCAACGACGGCGTCAGCCCGGCCTCCGCCGCGGCGGTGACCGCGCGTCCCGCCGACAGCAGGTCGGGGAAGAACCCCGCGACCGTCCGCTCCGGCTCCCGGGCCGGCCGCAGCCGCACGGTGACCTCGGTGATGATGCCGAGCGTGCCCTCCGACCCGGTCAGCAGCCCGACGACGTCGTAGCCCACGACCCCCTTGGCGGTGCGCCGCCCCACGCGCACGACCTCACCGGTGCCCGTCACGACCTCCAGGGCCAGGACGTAGTCCCTGGTCACGCCGTACTTGACGCAGCACATGCCGCCGGCGTTGGTCGCGACGTTGCCGCCGATGGTGGACCAGGGGGCGCTGCCCGGGTCCGGCGGGTACCACAGGCCGTGCTCGGCCGCGGCGGCGCGCAGCTGGTCGTTGATGACGCCGGGCTGGACCACGGCGAGCCGGTCCAGCGTGTTGACCTCCAGGACCTGGTCCATCCGCTCCAGGCTGAGCACGACCCAGCCCGCCTCGGCGTTGGCGGCGCCCGAGAGCCCGGTGCCGGCGCCGCGCGCGACGATCGGGGTGCCGTGCTGCAGGCAGGCGCGCACGGTCGCCTGCACCTCGTCCGTCGACCGGGCGCGCACCACGGCGGACGGAGCACCCCACGCGCCCCACTCGGCCTGGTCGCGGGCGTAGGCGACCATCGCGTCAGGGTCGGTGATCACATCGTCCGCCGGGAGGCACGCGAGCAGGGTCGCCGCGATGTCGCTCATAGGTCAGACCATAGCCACTCCCGGGGCATGGGCGCGTATGCCGAGACACTGGCCACCGCCTCGTGCCCCGCCCCGTTCGGTGGGACTCAGGGGACGACGGCGGTGCAGGCGTCGAGCGCCGGCTGGCCCCCCAGGTGGGCGTCGAGGACCGTGCTGTCCGTGGCCGGTCGACCAGGCGACGCAGGAGGTCAGTCCTCCCACTCCACGAGCACCTGGCCGCCCTGGACGGCGTCGCCCACGGCCACGTCGACCGCGGCGATCCGGCCGTCCTTGGGGGCCGTGACCTCGGTCTCCATCTTCATGGCCTCCAGGACGAGCAGGGTCTCGCCCTCCTTGACCTCCTGCCCCGCCTCGACGAGCACCTTGACGACCGTGCCCGCGATGTTGGCGGTGAGGGCGTTGGACGCGCTGGCCGGGGCCTTCGCGCTGGTGGGGGCCACGCCGTGGGCGGACATGCTGCCCACGAGGACGGCCCCCAGGCTCGGGCGGGGCTCCTCCTCCACCTCGACGTCGACGTCGTAGACCGATCCGTTGACGGTCACCTTCAGCTTCATGTCAGTCCTTCGGTTGCGTCGGCGGTCAGCGCACGCCGTGCTGGATCGAGTGCGAGTGGTGGATGTCGGCGCGGCCCTGGGACGCCCACGCCGAGCCGCGACGCAGGTGGACCTGCTTGACGGTGGCGCGCTTGCCCAGGTAGGCCGCGACGGCCGCCGAGATCGCGAGGAGCACCTCGGGCGTGACCTCGTCGTCCCGGGCGGAGACCTTGGCCTCCAACGCCTCGAGACGAGCGGTGAGGTCGGCGACCAGAGCCTGCAGCTCGGCGACGGTGGGTTCGCTCATGATGTGTCCTTCCGTGACAGTCGGTCGATCAGAGCGGGATCAGGCCGTGCTTCTTGGCCGGACGCATGTCGCGCTTGCCGGCGAGCATCTCCAGCGACCGCGCGATGTGACGACGCGTGTCCGCCGGCTCGATGATGTCGTCGACGAGGCCGCGGGCGGCGGAGACGTACGGCGTCGAGAACGCGTCGCGGTAGAGCTGGACCAGCTCGGCCCGCTTGGCGTCGGGGTCCTCCGCGTCCGCGATCTCCTTGCGGAAGACCACGCCTGCGGCGCCCTCGGCACCCATGACCGCGATCTCGGCCGTGGGCCAGGCGAACACGCGGTCCGCGCCCAGGTCCTTGGAGCACATCGCGAGGTAGGCGCCGCCATACGCCTTGCGCAGCACCACGGTGATCTTGGGGACCGTCGCGGAGGAGTAGGCGAAGAGCATCTTGGCGCCGTGGCGGATGATGCCGCCGTACTCCTGCTGGACGCCGGGCAGGAAGCCCGGCACGTCGACCAGGGTGACCAGCGGGATGTTGAAGGCGTTGCAGAAGCGCACGAACCGCGCGCCCTTGTCGGAGGAGTCGATGTCCAGGACACCGCTCATCACGCTGGGCTGGTTGGCGATGACGCCGACCGTGCGCCCGGTGATCCGGGCGAAGCCCACGACGATGTTGGGCGCGAAGCCCGCGTGCACCTCGAGGAAGTCGGCGCCGTCCACGATCGAGCCGATGACGTCGCGGACGTCATACCCCTTCTTGGGGTCCTCGGGGATGACGGTGGTGAGCGCCTCGTCGGGCTCGACGTCCTCGAACCCGTCGACCAGCGGCGGCTCCTCGGTGTTGTTGCTCGGCAGGAAGCTCAGGAGCTTCTGCGCGATCAGCACCGCCTGCTCGTCGTCCTCGGCCATGAAGTGGGTGACGCCGGAGCGCGCCATGTGCGCCGCCGGACCGCCCAGCTCCTCGGCCGTGACCTGCTCGCCGGTGACCTGCCTGATCACGTCGGGGCCGGTGATGAACATCCGGGAGCTCTTGGTCTGGATGATGAAGTCCGTGAGGGCGGGAGAGTATGCCGCCCCGCCGGCGCACGGCCCGGCGATGATCGAGACCTGCGGGACGACACCGGACAGCGCGACGTTCTGGAAGAAGACCTTGCCGTAGCCGGACAGCGAGTCGATGCCCTCCTGGACGCGGGCGCCGCCCGAGTCGTTGATGAAGACGAACGGCGTGCCGTTCTCGAGGGCCGCGTGCAGGGTCTTGGCGACCTTGGTGGAGTGCATCTCGCCCGCGGAGCCGCCGGCGACGCTGAAGTCCTGGCTGGCGACGTGCACCGGGCGGCCGAAGACCGTGCCGGTGCCGGTCACCACGCCGTCCGCCGGCATGACGGCCTTGTCCATCCCGAAGAGCGTGGTGCGGTGCTCGGCGAACAGGCCCATCTCCTCGAAGGAGCCGGGGTCGACCAGGTCGGCGACGCGCTCGCGGGCGGTCTTCTTGCCGGCCTCGTGCTGCTTGGCGTGGCGCTTCTCGCCGCCGCCGGCCTCGACCGCCGCGCGGCGCTCGCGGAGCTCTGCGATGCGGTCGGCCATCGTCCTGGGTGTCTGGGGTGCCTTGCTCATGGTGAGGTTCCTTCTCCTGCCGTCAGGCCGGCTTCACGGCGACGGAGTGCTTCTTGCCGTCGATGGTGATCTCGTACGTGATCGGGCCGCGGACCGGGCCGGTCTTGCTGTCACCCATCGCGGCGGCGGCCTTCTCGGCCTCCAGCTCGGCCGGGTCCTTGCCGACGTTCTTGGGTCCCTCGGCGCGGGTGCCGAAGAAGCCGTGCGCCACCTTGGGGAACATCGCGTAGGTGAGGACGTCCTCGTCGGAGCCGTCGAAACCGTCGAGCTGGGCGGCCTCGTCGTGCAGCGAGTCCCACTCGTCCTCGATGAGGTCGGCTGGCCGCACGTCGATCGGCTCCTTGCCGGTCTGCTGCCTGGCCTTGTCCACGACCTCCTTGTCGAGCTCGCCCATGACCGAGCCGTAGTAGCCGAGCATCAGGTCCGCGAACTCCGCGGTGAGCACCTTGTAGCGGCCCATCAGCACGTTGAAGACGGCCTGCGTGCCGACGATCTGGCTGGACGGGGTGACCAGGGGCGGGTAGCCGGCGTCCTTGCGCACGCGCGGCACCTCCTCGAGCACCTCCTTGAGCTTGTCGCCCGCTCCCTGCTGCTTGAGCTGGGACTCCATGTTGGAGATCATGCCGCCCGGGATCTGGCTGTCGAAGATGTCGGTCTCGACGTTGAACGACGACATGAACTGCGTGTAGCGGGGCCGGATCTCGGCGAAGTGGTCCTTGATCCGGCCGAGCCGCACCTTGTCCAGGTCGGCGATGAAGCCGGTGCCCTCGAGCATCTCCTGCAGCGACTCGGTCGGGTTGTGGCCCGGGCCGAGCGACAGCGAGGAGATCGCGGTGTCGACGACGTCCGCGCCACCCTCGATGGCCTTCATCAGGGACACCAGCGTCACGCCGGTGGTCGCGTGGCAGTGGACGTTGACCTGCATGTCCGGCATCTCGGCCTTGATCGCCCGGACCAGGTCGAAGGCCGGCTGCGGCTTGAGCAACGCCGCCATGTCCTTGATCGCGATGGAGTCGACGCCGACGTCGCGCAGCTCGCGCGCCTGCTGGAGGTAGACGTCGACGTCGTGCAGCGGGCTCGTGGTGTAGCAGATGGTGCCCTGCGCGTGCTTGCCGGCCTTCTTGACCGCCGCGATGGCGCGCTCGACGTTGCGGGTGTCGTTGAGGGCGTCGAACGTGCGGAAGACGTCCATGCCGTTCTCGGCGGCCTTCTCCACGAAGTGGTCCACGACGTCGTCGCCGTAGTGCCGGTAGCCGAGCAGGTTCTGCCCCCGCAGGAGCATCTGCAGGCGGGAGTTGGGCAGGAGCTTGCGGAAGGTCCGCAGCCGCTCCCACGGGTCCTCGTTGAGGAACCGGATGCACGCGTCGAAGGTCGCGCCGCCCCAGCACTCCACGGACCAGTAGCCCGCCTGGTCGATGTCCTCGCAGGCACCAACCATGTCCTCCAGGGCCATGCGGGTCGCCATCAGACTCTGGTGCGCGTCCCTCAGGGCCAGCTCCGTCACGCCGATCTGTCGCTGCTGTGTGTCCACGTCTGCAATCCTGCCGCACGGGCTGCGGCGCGGCATCAGCGGGGTGGGGCTTAGCGGGGCCCTCAGGTCGTCTCGGCGGCGGTCATGACCCGGTCCCGGCCGGCGGCCTTGGCGGCATACATCGCTCGATCCGCCCGACGCAGCAGGTCCCGCGGTGTCTCCCCGCCGGAGGTGCTGGCGACGCCGGCGCTCACCGTCAGGTGCAGGGGGATCCCCACGAGCTGCAGCCAGTCCACCGACGCGATCCGGGAGCGCAGGCGCTCCGCCAGGACCGTGGCCGCGTCGAGGTCCGTGCCCGGCTGCAGCACCGCCAGCTCCTCACCGCCGTAGCGTGCCGCCACGTCGGAGACCCGCACCTCCGTCTGCAGCATCCGGCCGAGGGCGTGGAGCACCTGGTCGCCGACCACGTGGCCGTAGGTGTCGTTGATCCGCTTGAAGTGGTCGAGGTCGAGCAGGATCAGGCTGACCGGGTGCTCGGGGTCCGCGGCCCGCACGTCGACACGCAACCGGTCGTTGAGCAGCCGGCGGTTGTGCAGGCCGGTGAGGTCGTCACGGATCGAGATCTCCTGCACCATCCGGTGCTCGGACTTGAGCTCGCTGAACTCCGCCTCGAGGCGCTGCTGCCGCTCCCGCGCACGCGCCGCGTCCCGCTCGACCATCTGCACCCGGTGCAGGACGACCAGGGCCGAGGCGCGGCGGCGGGCCATGTCGTCCTCGTGAGCATCCTTGAGCTCCAGGTGCGACCGGAGCGTCCAGTAGGCCGACTCGTGGTCACGGCGGGCGGCATAGGCCTCGGACAGGATGTCGGTGAGGGCCAGCGTCTGGCGGTCCGTCAGAGCGGCACCCGTCAGGAGCGGCTCGAGCAGGTGCACCGCCTCGTCGGGCCGCCCCAGCGCCGTCCACGCCCGCGCGACCTCGATCGTCACGTCGATCCGCACGGGCTGACGGGCCGTCTCGATCCGGTGCAGGGCGTCGGCCAGGAGCGCCTCGGCGTGCAGGGGATGCCCGAGGTGGGCCGATCCGTAGGCCTCGAGGGCCACGGCGTGGGCCACGACGTCGTTGGTGTGGGCGCGGGCAGCGTGGTGCTGCGCCCGTCGCGCCTCGACGGTGGCCTCCAGCAGGCGTTGCTGGTCGACCAGGGCGTGCGCGATGTCGAGGTGGGCGTAGGCCTGCCCCTCCGCGTCGTCGATGCTCTCGAAGATCGCCAGGGCGCGCCGGAAGTCCCGCACCGGGTCGACCACGTCGACCCGGTCGAGGGCTGCGTTGAGCAGGCACTGGGCGACGAGCTGCTCGTCCCCGGCCTGCCGCGCGATGCTGACCGCCTGGTTGAAGAAGCCGACCGCGTGGGCGGGCTCGCCGATCTCGGCGCTGACGTTGCCCAGCACCAGCTGGAGCCGGCCGAGCCAGACGTCCTCCAAGGAGGTGAGCGTCACGAGCCCCTCGTTGGCGAGGGTGAGGGCCTGCTCGTAGTCCTGGACCCCGAAGCAGCAGGCCGCCTGCACGACCCGCGCCCGGGCCTCGAGCAGGTGGTCGTCGACGGAGACCGCGTGGCGGGCGGCCTGGTCGGCGAGGGCCGACGCGGTCTCCTGGTCCCGGTGGCGCGCGTGCCAGGCACGCTCGACCATGGCGCCGTGATCGATGGCCGGCACGCCCCCCGGCAGGGGCAGGCAAGGCTCGGTGGGCACCGGCCTCACCTCCGTCTCCGACCCTCGGCCGCGTACTTCCTCGGCGTACTTCCTCGGCGCACGCATCATGACAAAGCGCGACCGCCCCCGCCATGGTCCGACGCGCACCGAGCGTGAAATCCGGCCGGTGCTACCGTGAGGATCCCGACCAGGACCTCGCCGAGGAGCTCCCGCCATGACCGTGCCTGATCCCGTGGTCCTGGTCGCCTGCGACAAGTTCAAGGGGTCGTTGGTCGCCACGGAGGTCGCGCAACGGGTGGCCGTGGGGGTCCGGCGGGCCCTGCCCGACGCCACCGTGCGCAGCCTCCTCGTGGCCGACGGCGGGGACGGCACCATCGAGGCGGCCCTCGGCGCCGGCTACGAGGCGCGCACCACCACCACGTCGGGGCCGACGGGTCGACCGCTCCAGGCCCGGTACGCCGTGCTGGGGGCCACCGCCGTCGTCGAGCTCGCCGAGACCTGCGGCATCGTGCACCTGCCCGACCGTCGCCTCGAGCCGCTCACCTCGACGAGCCGCGGGGTCGGCGAGGCGGTGCGGGCGGCCCTGGACGAGGGCTGCGCCGAGATCGTCCTCGGGATCGGGGGATCGGCCAGCACCGACGGCGGCACGGGGATGCTCTCCGCCCTCGGCGCCCGCTTCCTCGACGCCTCGGGCCACGAGATCCCCGACGGCGCAGGCGGACTCGCCACCCTCGACCGCGTCGACCTGTCCGGCCTGCACCCGGCCCTGGCCGGCGCCCGCGTCGTCGTGGCGTGCGACGTCAACAACCCGCTGCTGGGCGACCGGGGCGCGGCCGCCGTCTTCGGTCCGCAGAAGGGGGTCACCGAGCAGCTCCGTCCCCAGGTCGACGCCGGCCTGGAGCGGCTGGCCGACCTGCTCGCGGAGGCGACCGGCCGGGACACCCGCGACGAGCCGGGGGCCGGCGCGGCCGGCGGCGTCGGGTATGCCGCCTTGCAGGTCCTCGACGCCGAGATGCGGCCTGGTGTCGAGCTGGTCCTCGACCTCGTGGGCTTCGCCGAGCAGGTCGACGGCGCGGACCTCGTCATCACCGGTGAGGGTTCGCTGGACGAGCAGTCGCTGATGGGCAAGACGCCGGTCGGGGTCGCCGAGGCGGCGGCCCGCGCGGGCGTGCCGGTCGTGGCGGTCTGCGGGCGCTCGCTGCTCGCCGGGGGCCAGGCGGAGGCGGCGGGCGTCCGCCGCGTCTATGCCCTCACCGACATCGAGCCGGACCTCGCGCGGTGCATGAGCGCGGCGGGACCCCTGCTGGAGGAGCTGGCCGCTGCGGTGGCCCGCGACCTGGCGGACGGGCGTCTCTGACGCTGCCGCCCGGCCTGGCTGTGCGCTTTGTGCGCCCGGGGTCAGACCTTGGTGACCGGGGTGACCGGAGGCTTGCCGGCCAGGACGTCGAGGACGTTCTGCGCCGCGAGCTCGGCCATCGCCGTGCGCGGCTCGACCGTCGCCGAGCCCAGGTGGGGGAGCAGCACCACGTCGTCGCGGTCGAGCAGGCCCTCGTGGACGGTCGGCTCCGCCTCGAAGACGTCGAGGCCGGCGCCCGCGATCTCGCCCGCCTCGAGGGCTGCCACCAGGGCGGCCTCGTCGACGATCGGTCCACGCGCCGAGTTGACGAGGTAGGCGGACGTCTTCATCCGCTCGAGCGCGTCCGCGTCGATGAGGTGGTGGGTCGAGTCCGTCAGCGGGCAGTGCAACGAGACCACGTCCGAGCACGACAGCAGCTCGTCCAGCTCGACCTTGCGCGCACCGCGCTCCCCGGCCACGTCCGCCGTGGTCTCCGTCAGCACCTTGGGGGTGTTGGTGGCGACGACGCCGCGGCGCTCGCAGGCGTGGACGTCGATGTTGTCGTAGCCCACCGCGACGTTGGCGACGACCTTGAGCTGGTCGCCGCACGCGTCGAGGAACTCGTCGTCGACGATGACGACCTTGCTCACGCGCTCTCGATCCAATCCTTGAGCTTGCCGAGGCCCTCGCGGATGCGGTGCTCGTCGATGCCGGAGTAGGCGAAGCGGATGTAGTCGCGGTCCTCGCCCGGCTGGCGGCGACCGAAGTGGTTGCGCGTGCAGAAGGACACGCCCGTCGCGTGCAGGGCCTGCGTCGCGAAGTCGTCGACATCCGTCGCACCCACCCGGCGCACCGCCTCCGTCACGTCCGGGAAGAGGTAGAAGGTCGACTCCGGGGTCGCCACGTCCACGCCGGGGATCTGGTTGATCATCGCGCACGCCGCGTCGCGGCGACCGCGCAGCACGTCGAGCATGTCGGCGACGGGCTGCTGGTCGCCGGTGAGGGCGGCGATGCCGGCGTACTGCACGAAGTGCGTGGTGCAGGACTCGTTGTTGGTGTTCATGGTGGAGAAGACCTTGGCCACCTCGACCGGCGCGATGCCGGCGCCCAGACGCCAGCCGGTCATCGCGAACTTCTTGGAGAAGGTGTAGAGGATGACCGTGCGGTCCTTCATGCCGTCGATCGAGGAGATCGAGTGCGACTGTCCGGAGTAGCGCGTCTCGAAGTACGCCTCGTCCGACAGCACCCACAGGTCGTGCTCCTGTGCGAGCTGCGCGATCGCCTCGCGCTCCTCCTGCGTGGACTCCGCGGAGATCGGGTTTTGCAGGTCGTTGTAGATGATCGCCCTGGTCCGGGGAGTGATCAGCGAGCGCACCTGCTCCAGGTCGATCGCGAAGCCCCGCTCGGTCGGCAGGTAGCGATAGGCCCTGGCCACGCCGCCGAGGTACTCGATCTGCGACTCGTAGATCGGGAACCCCGGGTTGGGGTAGAGGACCTCGTCGCCCTCGTCCATCACGGCCTGCAGGAACTTGGTGATCACCGGCTTGCCGCCTGGCTGGATGGCGACGTTGTCGGCCGTGTATGCCGTGCCGCGCAGCCGGTTGATGTCATCGGCCATGGCCTCCCGCAGCTGCGGGATCCCTGGGCCGGGGCAGTAGCCGGTCCTGCCGTCGGCGATCGCGGCGTTCATGGCCTCGGTGATGTGCGCCGGGGTGGCCAGGTCGATGTCGCCGAGGTGGAAGGGGTAGATCGTGTTGCCCTTGGCCCCCCAGGCGGCCGCCGCGGCGGAGACCGCGAAGGCCGTCTCCGTGCCCAGGCGGGAAAGTCGTCGTGCCAGCGCCATTGCTGAATCTCCCTACGAGTGGTGTGTCGTCAATGACGTGGGTCGGCCCGGGTGCGGGACCGTCCTGCTCGCACTGTAGCGACCCGACGGCCGGACCCCACATCCCGGCTGCCACGGACCCGTCAGGGGAGGCGGCGCACCGTCAGGATCTGCTCCGCCCGGCCCACCGGGCCGTGCTCGTCGTAGAGGTCTGAGGAGGTGAGCCCGAGACCGGTCTCGCCGAAGGTGACCTCGGTGTCGAAGCCCAGCCAGCCGAGCGTCGGCGTGCGGAACAGGTGGACCGTGAGGTCGACGTTGGGGAACATCCACTCGCCCGGGTGCTGCCGCACCGCGACGCCGTTGGCGGTGTCGACCAGGCCCAGCATCCGCGCCACGCCGGAGGTCTCCTCGCCGCTGACGAGGTCCAGGTCGGTGCTGATCCACACGCGGCCGCGGCCGGGCTCGCCCCCGTCCACGGACCGGAAGCTCAGCGACCCGATGAACCCGCCGCCCCAGACGCCCTCGTAGCTGCGCACCTCGACCTCGTCGTGGTGGGGCAGTCCCGCGTGGAAGCCCCCGGCGACCTCGCTGGTGTCCTGGGTGACGAGCCGCCACGCGGTGGCCCGCACGACGGCCTTGCTCCCGGCATGCAGGGTCGCCTCGACGAGCTCGATGGTCCGCCCCGGACGCACCGTCTCGCACCGCACCTCGACCTCGGAGGCGGGGATCACCCCGAGGATCTCGTAGGTGATCCGCGCCAGTTGCATGTCCTCGCGCGGCGCGTGCCGGTCGATGGCGTGCGCGAGCAGACCGGCCACGGGCCCCATGTGCTGCTCCCAGGGGTTCCAGGCGCCCTGGGCGTGCAGGGTGGGCCGGTAGCGGCCGTCGCCGAGGGCGAGGTAGTAGGCGGGGGTGGTGGAGTCCAGGAGCGCAGGGTCGGGTCGGGCGGGGTCGGCCCGGTCGGGTCGGGCGGGGTCGGCCCGGTCGGGTCGGGCGGGTTGCGCTGACGTCATGCGCCCACGCTAGACGGGCGACAGGGCCTCTGACAGCCTGTGGCCATGTCCGAGACCGAGCCCCGCCGCCGCGCCCCCGAGGGGTTGTCCATCCGCCCCGAGGACACGCGCGACCACGCGGCCGTGCGGGACCTCGTGGCGCGGGCGTTCGTCGAGGAGCCCACCGTCGCGGACCTGGTCAGCCTGCTGCGCCACGACGCCGCGGGCGAGGAGGGGCACTCCTACGTCGCCGAGATCGGTGGCGAGGTGGTGGGGCACGTCATGATGACACGGGCCTGGGTGGACGCCCTCCCCCGGCTGGTCCGCGTGCTGGTCCTGTCGCCGCTGTCGGTGGCGCCGGAGTGGCAGCCCCGCGGCATCGGAGGGTCGCTGGTCGATTACGCCCTCGCGGAGGCCGGCGGTGGCGACCACCCCCTGGTCTTCCTCGAGGGATCCCCGCTCTACTACACGAGGTTCGGCTTCCAGCGCGCCTCGCGGCTGGGGTTCGTCGCACCGTCCCGGCGCATCCCGGACCCGGCCTTCCAGGTCGTGACGCTGCCCGCCTACGAGGTGTGGATGACCGGTTCCCTGGTCTACCCCGACGTGTTCTGGCGGCTCGACGCCGTGGGGCTGCGCGGCGAGCAGCTGGAGGAGGCCGGCGCCGCCATGGGGGAGGGCGCGGAGGCCGCGCCGGGCCAGCGCAGCCCACGCGGCCGCGGCGCACGCGACCCGGTTGGGTAGGGTCGCGGCATGAGCACCCGCAACCTCCTGCGCCGCGAGGCGCAGCACCGGTCCGAGCACCTGCGGATCGCGACCTACGAGGTCGAGCTGGACCTGTCGGGCGCCGACGACCTCGCGCAGCCGACCTTTCCCACCCGCACCACTGTGACCTTCACGTCCACGACGCCGGAGACCTTCCTGGACTTCCTCGGGCCGGTCGTGCGCCGGGTCGAGGTCAACGGGACGGACGTCGAGGTGGAGCACGACGGCAACCGGGTGCAGCTGCGGGGCCTGCTCGTCGGTGGGGACGGCGTCGGCGGGGACAATGTCGTCACGGTGGAGGGCGAGAGCGCCTACTCGCGGTCCGGGGAGGGGCTGCACCGCTACCGGGACCCCGTGGACGACGAGGTCTACCTCTACACGCACTTCGAGCCGACGGACTCCCGCCGCGTCTTCGCCGGCTTCGACCAGCCAGACCTCAAGGGGCGGTTCACCGTCGTGCTGACGGGCCGCGCCGACTGGGAGCTGCTCGCGAACCAGCCTGTGGTGTCCCGGGACTCGGCCGGCACCCGGGCAGACGGGGTCGAGCTGGTGCGGCAGGTGCACGCGCCGACCCCGCCGTTGTCGACCTACATCACCTGCGTGGCCGCCGGCCGCTACCACCGGGTCGACGACGTATGGCGCGGCGGCGGCCGCGACGGGTCGTCGCTGGAGGTGCCGCTGGCCGCCCTATGCCGACGTTCCCTGGTGGGGTCCTTCGACGGCGAGCGGATCCTCGACACGACCCGGCGGGGGCTGGACTTCTTCCACGAGCACTACGACTTCCCCTATCCCTGGGGCAAGTACGACTCGGTCTTCGTCCCGGAGTACAACCTCGGCGCGATGGAGAACCCCGGGCTGGTGACCTTCCGGGACGCGGGCTACGTCTTTCAGTCCGCGGCGACCCGGTCGCAGCACGAGACCCGGTCCAACACGATCCTGCACGAGATGGCGCACATGTGGTTCGGCGACCTCGTGACCCCGCGCTGGTGGGACGACCTGTGGCTCAAGGAGTCCTTCGCGGACTACATGGGCACCGAGGCCAACGCGCGCGCAACGGAGTTCACCGACGCATGGACGCCCTTCTGCGCACGGCGCAAGGCCTGGGCCTACCTGCAGGACCAGCTCCCGACGACACACCCGGTCGTTGCGGACATCCCCGACGTCGAGGCCGCCAAGCAGAACTTCGACGGGATCACCTACGCCAAGGGCGCGTCCGTGCTCAAGCAGCTCGTGGCCTACGTCGGCAAGGAGGCCTTCTTCGCTGGCGCACGGTCCTACTTCCGGGACCACGCCTACTCCTCGGCCGGGCTCGTGGACCTGCTCGCCGCCCTGGAGGCGGCCTCGGGCCGCGACCTCGGCGGGTGGAGCCGGCTGTGGCTGCGGACGGCGGGGATCGGCACGCTGACGCCGCAGTACGTGGAGCGCGACGGGGTCGTCGAGCGGCTGGTGCTGCGGCAGGAGGCGGTGGACGCGATGACGGGGGAGCCGGTGACGCGCCCCCACCGCCTCGTCGTGGGTCTGTATGCCCTGCAGGGTGACTCGCTGCAGCGCACCTCGCGGATCGAGCTCGACCTGGTCACCGACGAGCACGAGGTGACCGAGGCGGTCGGCCTGCCGGTGCCGGACCTGGTCGTGGTCAACGACGACGACCTCACCTATGCCAAGGTGCGGCTCGACGACCGGTCGCTCGCCACCGTGCGCGGGCACCTGAGCTCGATCTCGTCGTCGCTCACCCGCGCCGTGCTCTGGTCGGCGCTGTGGAACTCCTGCCGCGACGGCGAGCTGCCCGCCGAGGACTACGTGCGGCTGGTGCTCGACCACGGGCCCCGCGAGGAGGACGTGGCACTGCTCGCCACCGTGACCGCCAACGCCCAGACGGCGGTCGAGGCCTATGCCCCTCCCGCCTCCCGCCCCTCGACCCGTGAGGCCTTCCTCGACGGGGTGGTGCGCGAGCTCGAGGCGGCCGAGCCGGGGTCCGGCGCCCAGCTGGTGTGGGCGCGGGTGCTCGCCTCGGGGTCGGCCACCAGCCCCCGCCATGCCGACCACGTGCGGTCGCTGCTCGAGGGCCACGTCGAGATCGAGGGCCTGGCCCTGGACCCCGAGCTCCGCTGGGCCTTCCTGCAGTCGCTGGCCGCCCAGGACCGGGTCGCGCCGAGCCAGCTGGACGCCGAGATGCAGCAGGACCGCACGTCGCTGGCGCCGGTGCGGCACCGGGCGGCGCTCGCGTCATACCCCCGGGCCGAGATCAAGCGCGAGGCCTTCCGCACCGTCGTCGAGGACACCGGCCTGACCAACGACCTGGTCACGGCGTGGACCACGGGCTACGCCCAGCCGGGTCACGCCTCGCTGACGGCCGACCTCGTCCCCGCGTACTTCGCTGCGCTGGAAGGCATCTGGGACTCCCGCAGTCAGGAGCTCGCCTCGCGCGCGGTGCTCGGGCTGTTTCCTCGCGGCGTCGACCTCGACCCCGGCCAGGAGCCCGAGGCGCACCCCGTCCCGGTCGCGGCGCAGGCGTGGCTCGACGAGCACCCGTCGGCGCCGGGCGGGTTGCGGCGCCTCGTCATCGAGCAGCGCGACCACGTGCTGCGCGCGCTGCGCGCCCAGACCTGCCGGGGGTAGGCCCGGTAGGTTCGAGGCATGACGCCCATCACCGGGGAGACCTACCGGATCTCCGTCCTCACGCCGCACCTGGTCCGGCTCGAGCAGTCCCCCGGCGGGCGGTTCGAGGACCGGCCCACCCAGGTCGTGCTGCACCGCGACCTGGGTGACGTCGAGGCCGAGGTCACACGCACGACCCGGGGCATCGAGGTGGTCACCGACGGCTTCCACCTCAGCTATGACGAGCGGCCGTTCAGCCCAGAGGGGCTGTCTCTGCAGGTGCGCGGGGGGGTGTCCAGCTACCACTCAGTATGGCGCTACGGCGAGCCCTTCGAGACGCTCGGGGGCACGGCGCGCACCCTGGACAAGGCCGACGGCGAGATCCCGTTGGAGCCAGGAGTGTTGTCCCGCAACGGTTTCGCCGTCCTGGACGACTCCCGTTCGCTCGTGCAGGTCCCGCGCGACGACCAGGTCGGGCTGGAGCCCCGACCAGCCGACACCCTCGACCTCTACGTCTTCGCCCACGGCCGCGACTACCGCGCGGCGCTGCGCGACTACTACGCCCTCACCGGCCCCACGCCGCTGGTCCCCCGGTACGCCCTCGGCAACTGGTGGAGCCGCTACCACCGCTACTCCGACGACGAGTACCGTCGTCTGGTCGAGAGGTTCGCTGCGGAGCGGCTGCCCTTCTCGGTCGCCGTGCTCGACATGGACTGGCACATCACGGATCCCGATCCTCGGTTCGGGAGTGGCTGGACGGGCTACACCTTCGACCCGGAGCTGTTCCCCGACCCGGCAGGCTTCCTCGCCTGGCTGCACGACCGGGGGATGCGGGTCACGCTCAACGACCACCCGGCGGACGGGGTGCGGGCCTTCGAGGAGGCCTACCCACGCATGGCCAAGGCCTTGGGCGTGGACCCGGCGACGGAGGCCCCGCTGACCTTCGACGTCACCGACGACCGTTATCTCGCGGCGTTCTTCGAGCACGTGGCGCACCCGCTCGAGCGCCTCGGCGTCGACTTCTGGTGGATCGACTGGCAGTCCGGGCCCTACTCCCGCCTCCCCGGCCTGGACCCGCTGTGGGCGCTCAACGACCGCCACTTCCGCGAGCTCGCCTCGACGGGGACCCGGCCGATGATCTTCAGCCGCTACGCGGGGCCGGGGTCGCACCGCTACCCGGTGGGATTCTCCGGCGACACGGTGATCTCGTGGGCGTCGCTGGCCTTCCAGCCCGCCTTCACCGCGACGGCGTCCAACATCGGCTACGGCTGGTGGAGCCACGACGTCGGCGGCCACATGTGGGGCGTCAAGGACGACGAGCTGGCCGTCCGCTGGCTGCAGCTCGGCGTCATGTCGCCCATCACCCGCCTGCACAGCGCCGCCAACCCGTTCAACGGCAAGGAGCCGTGGCGCCACGGCCCGCTCGCCGAGCGAGTCATGGGGGAGTGGTTGCGGTTTCGTCACCGCCTCGTGCCCTACCTCTACACGATGGCCGAGCGCGCCACGGCGCAGGGCAGGCCCCTCGTGGAGCCGCTCTACCACGAGCACCCCTGGCGCGAGGAGGCCTACGAGGCGCGCACCACCTACCTGTTCGGCTCCGAGCTGCTCGTCGCACCGATCACCGAGCCCGGCGACGCGCGGTGCGGGCTGGGGCGCGTCGTGACCTGGCTGCCGCCCGGCGACTGGTGGGACGTCGCCACGGGCTGGCGGTATGCCGGCGACCGCCGCCTCCTCGCCTACCGCGACCTGTCGACGATCCCCGTGCTGGCGCGGGCGGGAGCCATCCTGCCGCTGGCCGTGGACGGCGGCGAGGACTTCTCCGTCGACGAGGCTAACGACGTCGAGATTCGTTGCTACGCAGGCGCAGACGGCGCATTCACGCTCTACGAGGACGACGGCGCCCCCGAGGCGGCGCTGCGGGCCGCGCGCACACCGATCCACCTCGACTGGGCGGCCCGTACGGCCGTGGTCGGACCCACCGAGGGCGCGACCGACGTCGTGCCCGCCTCGCGCACCTGGCGGCTCGCGGTCGTGGGGGTGCCCGCGGGCACGCGCCTCGCGATCACGGTGGACGGGGTCCCGGTGGAGGCCGAGACGGTGACCGACGAGGGACGGCATACGGTCGTCGCCGTCGTCACGGAGGTGACTCCCGACCAGCGCGTCGAGGCCCGGATCCTCGGTGCAGATCGGCTGGCCGACAACGACGTCCACGCCGCGACCTATGCCGTTCTCGACGCCGCGCAGGTGGAGTTCGAGACCAAGTCCGCTGCGCTGCAGGTGATCACGTCAGGCGCGGCGCCGGCGCACTTCGTCTCGCAGCTCATGGCCCTCCCGCTGGACGAGGCGCTCCTCGGGCGCCTGGTCGAGCTGGTGACGGCCTCGTGAGCGTGAGGTTGGGCGGCACGAGCGGAGGGAGGGTGCCGTGCGACGCGTGACGACGAGCCTCGCGGGGGCGGTGGCGACGGTCCTCACCCTGGGGACGGCGGCCGGGTGCACCACCGACACCCCGGGCCCGCAGGACGTGGCCCGGCGGTATGCCGAGGGTCTGGCCCGCCTCGACCTGGCCGGCGTGCCCCTCGACGGCGCGGACGCCGCCACCGCGACGACCCGCCTGACCGCCCTGACCAGACCCCTCGCCACCGCCAAGCCGCAGGTCAGCGTCCGGCAGGCCGGCCCCGACGAGGGGGACTCCACGACCGCCCGCCTCGCGGTGACCTGGCCCGGGACGGGGGCCGAGCCCTGGACCTACGAGACGACCCTGCCGCTGGTCAGGCGGGACGGCGCCTGGCGCGCCCGGTGGAGCCCGGCGACGGTCGTCCCGGGGGCGGTCGACGGCGACACCCTTCGCGTGCAGCGCCTCCCGGCCGAGCGGGGGCGCATCCTGGGGGCCGGCGGCACCGCCATCGTCCAGCCGCGCCCGGTGCGCCGGATCGGCGTGGACAAGGCGCGGGTCACCCCCGAGCAGGCGCTCGCGGCGGCGCCCAAGGTCGCGGCCTTCGCCGGGCTCGGCGACGTCGCCGCCTACACCGAGCGGGTCCGGGCGGCCGGTCCCCGGGCCTTCGTCGAGGCGATCGTGCTCCGCCAGGGTGACCCCACCCTGGCTCGGCTGGACGCCCTGACGGCCTCGGCACCCGGGGTGGGCGTCGTGGACGCGGAGCTCCCGCTGGCCCCTACCCGCACGTTCGCCACGCCGATCCTCGGCACCGTGGGCGAGGCCACCGCCGAGATCGTCGAGCGGTCCCAGGGGGCGATCGTGGCCGGGGACGTGGTCGGCCTCTCCGGCCTGCAGCAGGCGCAGGACGCGACGCTGCGCGGCACGCCGGGGCTCGCGGTCTCGCTCGTGCATGCCGGCACCGCCACCCCCGTCCACAGCACGCAGCCCGTCGCGGGCCGGGACGTCACGACGACGCTCGACGTGGCCCGGCAGACCCGCGCCGAGCAGCTGCTGGCCCAGGTCGCACCCGCCAGCGCGATCGTGGCGATCAAGCCCTCCACCGGCGAGGTCGTGGCGGCGGCGAGCGGCCCCGGAGGACAGGGCTACTCGACCGCCACGCTCGGGAGGTACGCCCCGGGGTCGACGTTCAAGGTCGTCAGCGCGCTCGCGCTGCTGCGCGCCGGCCTGACCCCCACCACCACCGTCCCGTGCACCCCCACCGTCACCGTCGACGGCAAGCCCTTCGAGAACTACGACGCCTACCCCGCCGACGGCCTCGGCCAGGTGCCCCTCTCGACCGCCTTCGCGAAGTCCTGCAACACCGCCTTCGTCGCCTCGCGCGACAAGGCCGCCGGGGACGCGCTGCCGCAGGCCGCCGCCTCGCTCGGGCTGACCGCGACCCCGTCCGCCGGCGTGCCCGCCTACCTCGGCGGGGTGCCGGCGCCGGGCAACCAGGTCGAGGCCGCCGCCGAGATGATCGGCCAGGGCGAGATCACGGCGAGCCCGCTCGGGATGGCCACCGTGGTCGCCGGCGTGGTCAAGGGCGGACCGGTGACCCCGCGGATCGTCATACCCACCAACGAGACCGGCGCCACGACGCCCCCCAGCCCGCCGGCCCAGCCCGTCACCCCCACCGAGGCGGCCACCCTGCGCGCCCTCATGCGCGGCGTCGTCACGGGCGGCAGCGGCGAGGCGCTCGCGGACCTGCCCGGCGAGGTCATCGCCAAGACGGGCACCGCGGAGTTCGGCACCACGAGCCCACCCAGGCTGCACGCCTGGATGGTCGCGGCCCGGGGCGACCTCGCGGTGGCGGTCTTCGTCGACGAGGGGGAGGGCGGGTCGCGCACGGCCGGGCCCATCCTCGAGGCCTACCTGAAGGGATGAGGAGTCATGAGCACGCACACCCGCACCACCTCGGCCCCCGCCTCCTCCCCGTGGGCGCTGTATGACGGCCTCACGGCGCTGGTGCCTCGCGGCATCACCGTCACGACCTGCGTGGTGTCACGCTGGGCGCTGGTCGAGACCGACGCCGACGGGGCCGGCCTGTCGAGCGTGCCCGCCGACGGACGGGACGACCCGCACGGGCCGCAGGACGTGGTCGGCCAGGACCTCGCCGACGTGGCCGCGCTCGTGCGCTCGTGGGACCGCCGCCTCGCCGCGATCGGGCTCGCCGCGATCAACGCCTGGTGCAACACCCAGGAGCGGCTCGAGGCGCACGCCGGTGACGTGATCGACTGGGACGCCTCGGCGTTCGAGCGCGCCGACCAGCTCGTCGAGGGGCGGCGGGTCGCTGTGGTGGGACGCTTCCGCCACCTCGACCAGCTCGCCTCCCGCTGCGACCTCACGGTCCTCGAGCGCCAGCCGCAGGGCGACGACCTGCCCGACGCGGCAGCGGAGTTCGTGCTGCCCGAGGTCGACCACGCGTTCCTCACCAGCATGACCCTGGCCACCAAGACGCTGCCGCGCCTGCTCGAGCTGAGCCGCGACGCCCGCACCACCCTCGTCGGGCCGAGCACGCCGCTCGCGCCGGAGGTGTTCGCCGGCCGGGTCGACGAGATCAGCGGGTCGCTCGTCTACGACGCCCCGTGGTGCCGCCGTGCGCTGATGCAGGGCCAGGGCATGGCCTCGATGCGGGGTGCGCTGACGCTGTTCAACCTCCGCGTGCGCGCCTGACCCTGCCCCCACGGAGGGGCCGCTCAGGGGCAGCGGACGACCTGTCCGGCATACGCCAGCCCGCCACCGAAGCCGAAGAGCAGGATCGGCGCACCGCTCGGCACCCGGCCGCTGCGCACCAGCTTGGACAGGGCCAGGGGCACGCTCGCCGCCGAGGTGTTGCCCGACTCGACCACGTCGGTCGACACGACCGCGTCGACCGCGCCGATCCTGGCCGCGAGCGGCTCGATGATCCGCAGGTTGGCCTGGTGCAGGACGATCGCGCCGAGCTCGCTCGGTGCGATGCCGGCGCGGTCGCAGATCTGACGGGCGATGGCTGGCAACTCCGTCGTCGTCCAGCGAAAGACGGCCTGGCCCTGCTGGCTGAACCCGTCGGGAAGCTCCTTGATCACCACGGCGTCGCCCATGTCGGGCACCGACCCCCACACGACCGGGCTCACGCGGGGCTCCGGGGACGCCTCGACCACCACGGCGCCGGCGCCGTCACCCACGAGGATGCAGGTCGTGCGGTCGCTCCAGTCGATGAAGTCGGTGAACTTGTCGACGCCGACGACGACGGCGCGGGTCGCGCTGCCGGTGGCGATGGCCTGGTCCGCGAGCGCCAGGGCGTGGCAGAAGCCCGAGCAGACGGCGTTGACGTCCATGACGGCGGGGGTGGTCCCGAGCCCCAGCCGGCGCGCCACCTGCGCGGCGGTGCTCGGGGAGCGGTCGTGGTTGGTGCAGGTCGCGACGATGACGAGGTCGATGCCGGCCGGGTCGATCCCCTTGTCCTGCAAGGCATCTCGCGCCGCATTGGTGGCCATGTCGGCGACCGTCTCGTCCGGGGCGGCCACGCGGCGCTGGGCGATGCCGACCCGGCGGGTGATCCACTCGTCGCTGGTGTCGACCAGGCGGGACAGCTCCTCGTTGTCCAGGATGCGCTCGGGCTGGTAGTGGCCCACAGACACGATGCTCGAACCGGACACGGGTGGGCTCCTCGGGCAACGGTGGACGGGTGCGTCGGTCCGCCCCAGCATGCGCGTTACCCGGGGGTACGCAGAATCGGCGTCGTCCTGCGGGAGGTCGACGGATCGTGGCGAGGCGCCGGCCCTGAGGTCTTACCCCCTGTGGCGTAACGGGCGGGGGCGTCATACGCTCGCGAGGCGACCAACGTCGGTCGCACGCCATCTCTGGGAGGAACCGTGCACAAGCACACACGAACCGGTCGGGGCAGACCGGTCATCGTCTCGGCGGCTGCCGCAGCCGTCGCCTTCGGCCCCCTGACCATCGCCGGCGCACCGGCGGTCGCCGCGGGCCAGGGCTCCGCCGAGCTCTACATCGTCCAGGTGCAGGGCGCACCGCTCGCCACCTACACCGGCGGGGTCGAGGGGATCCCCGCCACCAAGCCCGGCAAGGGCAAGAAGGTCAAGGTCAGGTCCAGCGCCGGACAGCGCTACGCCCAGCACCTCAAGGCCGACCACACCGACACGCTCGAGGCCGCGGGGGTTCCGGCCTCGGCGAAGACACGCGACTACACCACCTCCTTCAACGGCATGGCCGTGCGTCTCACGCCCGCTCAGGCGGCCAAGCTCGAGAAGTCCGGCGACGTCGTGCGCGTGTGGAAGAACGAGATCCGCACCGCGGACACCAACACCACGCCGCAGTTCCTGGGCCTGGACGGTCCGAACGGCGTGTGGCAGAAGCAGTTCGGCGGCAACGCCAACTCCGGCTCCGGGATGATCATCGGCGTCATCGACTCCGGCATCTGGCCCGAGAACCCGTCCTTCGCGCCGCTCGCCGACCCGACCGACCAGTGGCGCATCGACCAGAACTGGAACGGCGTCTGCGACGGCGGCACCGGCCCCGACAAGGTCACCTGCAACAACAAGCTGATCGGCGCGCGTGCCTACTACAGCGCCTCCACGGTCGAGCCCTTCGAGTTCAAGACGCCGCGCGGCTACAACGACCACGGCACCCACACGGCCGGCACCGCCGCCGGCAACTACGGGGTCCCCGCCTCGATCAACGGCATCTCCGTCGGCACGATCTCCGGTATGGCGCCCGCCGCCCGCATCGCGGCGTACAAGGCGCTGTGGGCGACCCCCGACGGCCGCGCGAGCGGCGCGACCGTCGACCTCGTCGCGGCGATCGACCAGGCCGTCGCGGACGGCGTCGACGTCATCAACTACTCGGTGTCGGGCTCGAGCGTCTACTCCGTGACCCCGGACGAGGTGGCCTTCTTCAACGCCGCCGACGCGGGCGTCTTCGTCTCCGCCTCGGCCGGCAACTCCGGCGACACCGTGGGCGAGTCGTCGGTCGCGCACAACTCACCGTGGGAGATGACGGTGGCCGCCAGCACGGCCCCCAAGGCCGTCAGCAAGAAGCTCACGCTGGGCAACGGCCAGACCTACACCGGTGTGGGCACCGGCGGCAAGGTCGGCCCGGCGACGGTCATCGACTCCGAGAAGGCGGGCCTGCCGGGCGCGGACCCGGCCAAGGTCAGGTACTGCTACTCGGACGCCGACGACAACCACGGCAACGGCATCACGCCGGTCCTGGACCCCGCCAAGACCAAGGGCAAGATCGTCCTGTGCACCCGCGGCGGCAACGCCCGCGTCGACAAGGGCGAGGCGGTCAAGGCGGCCGGCGGCATCGGCATGATCCAGGTCAACACCTCGGACGCGCAGTCGCTCAACGCCGACTTCACGCCGGTCCCCATGGTCCACCTCAACGCCACGGACGGCTCCAAGGTCAAGGCCTACGTCAACGGTGACGCCAACCCCACCGCGACGATCGGCGACCCCTACCTCGACCCGGCCGCGCGCAACCCGCAGATGGCGGGCTTCTCGTCATACGGCCCGTCCCTCGCCGGCGGTGGTGACCTGCTCAAGCCCGACATCACCGCCCCGGGCGTCGACATCATCGCCGCGGTCTCGCCCAAGGCGGACGGTCACAACAACTTCAACTCGATGTCCGGCACCTCGATGTCGGCCCCGCACATCGCCGGCATCGCCGCGCTCATCAAGCAGGCCCACCCGGAGTGGACCTGGTCCCCGATGGCCGTGAAGTCCGCGATGATGACGACGGCGACCACCCAGGACGACAAGGGGCTGCCGATCCAGCGCAGCGGCGAGAACGCCACCCCGCTGGACTACGGCGCCGGCCACGTCCGTCCGGCCCAGGCCCTCAACCCGGGTCTGGTCTACGACTCCTACTCGCCCGACTGGCTGATGTACCTCTGCGGCATCAAGCAGCTCGAGCTCGTCCAGGCGCCGGGCACCTGCGACCGGGTCGGCACCATCGACCCGAGCAACCTCAACTACCCGAGCATCGCGATCGGCGACCTGGCCGGCTCGCAGACGGTCACCCGCTACGTGCGCAACGTCGAGAGCAAGACCGCGACCTACAAGGCGCGCGTCCAGCAGCCGACCGGCGTGAGCGTCAAGGTCGAGCCGGCGGTCCTCACCGTCAAGCCGGGTGAGACCAAGAAGTTCACGGTCACCTTCACCCGCACCGCGGCGCAGATGGACCAGTACGGCTTCGGCGCGCTCACCTGGCAGGGCAACCGCGGCCAGGTCGTCCGCAGCCCGCTCGCGATCCGTCCGGTGGCCCTGGCCGCCAGCACCGGCGAGATCAAGAGCACGGCGACGTCCGGCTCCGAGGTCGTCGCGATCACGCCCGGCTACTCGGGCACGCTGACCGCCAAGCCGGCCGGCGCGATCCCGTCGCAGGTCAGCACCGGCACCGTCGCCAAGGGCGCCGTGCTCACGACGACCGTGCAGGTGCCGGCCGGCACCAAGGCCGCGCGCTTCGCCACCTTCGACGCCGACTACCCCCAGGGTGTCGACATCGACCTGGTCGTCAAGAAGGACGGCAAGGAGATCGGCACCAGCGGCGAGGCCACGGCGCAGGAGCAGGTCACGCTCATGGACCCCGCTGCCGGCACCTACACGGTCGAGGCCAAGCTCTTTGCCGGGGCGGACTCGCTCGCGGTCAAGCAGCACTCGTTCGTGCTGGGCGACAAGGCCGAGGGCAACCTGACGGCCACCCCGGCCGCGCAGTCCGTGACGATGGCTCGGCCGACCAGCGTGACCGCCGCGTGGAAGGGCCTGACCGCGGGGCAGCACTACTTCGGTGCGATCTCGCTCGGCAACGGCACGACCACGGTCAAGGACGTCCTGGTCAGCCTGGACCCCCAGTGATCTCGGCCCGCTGAGTCGACGAGGGCCCGTCACCTCCCGCGAGGAGGGGGCGGGCCCTTCGTCGTCCCCGCGTCGATCAGCGCGTCGTGACCAGGCCGTGCAGGTCGGGGAGCACGAGGTCGGCACCCGCCGCGCGGAGCTCGTCCGCGGAGAAGCTCGTGGTCACGCCGACGACGGTCCCGGCGCCGGCGGACCGACCCGCGCGGACGCCCGCGGGGGTGTCCTCGGCGACCAGGCAGTCCTCGGGCCGGACCCCGAGGGTGCGTATGGCGAGCAGGTAGCCGTCGGGAGCCGGCTTGCCGTCGGTGACGTCCTCGCGGGTCACCATCGCCGCGAACCGCCCCGCGCCGCCGAGGATCTCGAGCGCGGTGCGGGCCCAGCGGCGGTCGGCCGAGGTGACGAGCACGCACGGGATCCCCCGCGAGCAGGCGTCGTCGACCAGCTCGCGGGCGCCCTCGACCGGCTCGGGGAGCAGGTCGTGGGGGTGGTGCGAGGCGACCTCGTGAAGGAGCGCGGTCGGGTCCTCGCCGGACCACGGCCCCGGGGTGCCGGCGAAGACGTCGTCCGGACGACGCCCGGTGAACTGCGCCAGCAGGGCGTCGTCGTGCTCCCACCCGCGGGCGCCGAAGAACCGCCGGTAGGTCTCGCGGTGCACGGGCTCGGAGTCGACGAGGGTGCCGTCGAGGTCGAGCAGCAGCGCGGCGGGAGGCCTCAGGCCGGCCACGTCAGCAGCCTCTGCCCGACGGCGACCTGCTCGCCGGCCCGGTCGGCGGGCACGGCACCGGCCGGCTGGTCCAGGACGCACACCATGACGATGGGGGAGCGGTCGCCGGCCTCGACGGTGGCGGGGTCCCAGCGGACCACGACGTCACCTGCCTCGACGTGGGTGCCCTCGGTCGCGACGACCTCGAAGCCCTCGCCGCCGAGCTGGACGGTGTCGATGCCCAGGTGGACGAGCACGGCAATGCCGCCGTCGCCGTCGCCGGCGATGGCGAAGGCGTGCGGGTGGAGCTTGGCGATCGTGCCGGTGATCGGTGCGACGGCCGTCTGCGGCTCGCGGGTGGGGTCGACGGCTAGGCCGGGGCCCACCATCTCGGCGGCGAAGACGGGGTCGGGGACCTCGGACAGCGGTCGGATCGTCCCGGCCGCCGGGCTGAGGACGTCCGTCACAGCAGGTCCTCGATGTCCTCGGCGAGGTTGTCGGCCTCGGGGCCGACGACGACCTGCACGACCGTGCCGGCGACGACCACGCCGTGCGCGCCGGCGGCCTTGAGGGCGGCCTGGTCGACGACGGAGGCGTCCTTGACCTCCGTGCGCAGGCGCGTGATGCACGGCTCGATCTCGACGATGTTGGCGGCGCCGCCGAGGGCGGCGAGGATGTGCTCGGCCTTGCTCATGTCAGGGTCGGTCCTTTCGGGCTGGGCTGGGCTCTCAGCGGGTCTCGGAGGCAGGCGAGCCGGCGTCGGTCTGGGTGACCTTGGCGAGCCCGCGCGGGTTGTCCGGGTCCAGGTCCAGCCGTGCGGCGAGGCGTTCGACGACGAGCTGGGCCGGGACGATGGTGCCGATGGGGGACAGCGTCTCAGGTGCGGCGGGTGCCGGCACGTGCAACCCGCAGGCGCGCACGAAGTCCTCGTCACCACCGACACCGACGACGGTGGCGCCGCGCTCGGCGAGCGACCCGGCCAGCTCGGTCATCGCCGCCGTGAGCGGGCCGTCCTGGGCGGCCACGAGCACGGCCACCGCGCCGGGACGGACGACCGCGATGGGCCCGTGCCGCAGGTCGGCGTAGGAGTAGCCGCGCACCGGGCGCAGGCAGGTCTCCTCGATCTTGAGCGCCGTCTCGAGCGCGGTGCCCAGCAGCAGGCCGCGCCCCGTGACGATGGTCGGGCCCATGGCCTCGGCCAGCGCGCAGGCGGCCTCGTCGACGCCGGTGCCGGCCTCGATGACCTGCGCGATGCGGCCGGGCAGCTCGGCGAGCTCGCCGTCCAGCGCGACCCGCGCACCCTCGTCGGGCGCCAGGGTCGTGGCCAGGACGGCCATGGCGATGGTCTGGCCGAGGTAGGTCTTGGTCGCGGGCACGGCGAGCTCGGGACCGGCCTGGGTGACGAGGGCGAGGTCGGCCTCGGCCGCCAGCGGGGAGTCGCCCACGTTGGTGACGGCGACCGTCGCCGCGCCTCGCTCGCGGACCAGCGCCTGCGTCTCGACCAGCTCCTGGGTGCCCCCGGACTGGCTGATGGTGACCACGAGCGTGTCGGACAGGTCGACGGCGGCGTGGTAGTGCGTGAACACGCTCGGTGCCAGCATCGCGGCGGGGCGTCCGGCATACGTCTCGAGCAGGTACCGGCCGTAGAGGCCGGCGTTGTCGCTGGAGCCGCGCGCCGCGAACAGGACGTGCCGTCGCCCCTCGGCGAGCGCGGCGATCTGCGGACGGAGAGGCGTGAGCGCCTCGATGGTGCGAGTGGCGGCGGCGGGCTGCTCGTGGATCTCGCGCAGCATCTGGCTCTCGGTCATGACGTCTCCTTCGAGTCACGAGTCGGCATCGACGTGGGCGGGTGCGTTGACAGTGATGGCTACCAGGTGGATCCTACAGGTCCGTACTGGTACGGACCAGTTTTACCCCAGCAGCGACGACGCTCCCCACGGACGTCCGGACGAGAGGACCCTGATGCCACCGCGCACCCCGCTCGCCGACGGCCCCGTCCCCAAGCACGTCCAGCTGCGCGAGGCCCTCGCCCGGCAGGTCCGCACCCTCGGCCCCGACGAGGCGATCCACTCCGAGCGCGAGCTCATGGCGGCCTACGACGTCAGCCGGGCCACAGTGCGCCGGGCCATCGAGGGACTCATCGCCGACGGCGTCCTGCACCGCATCCAGGGCAAGGGCACCTTCGTGGCCCGGCCGCGCGTGCAGTCCCACCTGCACCTCGCGTCGTTCACGCAGGACATGCGGCGCCGGGGCCTCACCCCGTCCACGCGCCTGGTCGGCATCAGCCTCGAGCAGCTGCCCGGCCAGGCGGCCGCGGACCTGCGTCTCGGGGTGGGAGCGCCGGCCTGGCTGGTCCGACGGGTCCGGCTCGCCGACGACGAGCCGATGGCCTACGAGCGAGCCTGGCACCCCGCCGACCTGCTACCCGGGCTCGACCAGCGCGACCTCACCGGCTCGCTCTACGACGTGCTGGCCCGCGACTACGCGCTCACCGTCGACGAGGCCGAGCAGACCGCGTGGGCCGACCAGGCCCAGTCCGTCGCCCGCCACCTGGGGGTCTGCGCCACCTCCCCCGTCATGATCTTCGACCGGACCTCCCGCTCCCGGGGCCGGCCGATCGAGCGCGTGCGCAGCTGGTACCGCGGAGACCGCTACCAGCTGCACATGTCGCTCGACCGCACGATGGCGCCCTGATGCCGTCGCGCAGCACCACCCCGCACCCCCGAGAGGAACGCCCGATGAGCACCACCAGCACGACGACGGCGTCGGCGCCCCGCGAGCGCAAGGGCCTGGCCGCCGCCCAGAAGCTCGGCCGCAGCCTCATGCTGCCGATCGCCGCGCTTCCCGCGGCAGCCATCCTGCTGCGCCTCGGTCAGCCGGACATGCTCGGTGCCGACGGCGCCGGCTGGACCCAGGTCGCCCCGGTCATCGCGGCCGCCGGCGGCGCGCTCTTCGACAACCTGCCCCTGATCTTCGCCGTCGGCGTGGCCATCGGCTGGGCCAAGAAGGCCGACGGCTCCACCGCCCTGGCCGCCGTCATCGGCTACCTCGTCTTCAAGGGCGTCGGCGACGCCATGTCCCTGATGGTCCTCCAGCAGCCGACCGCGGCCGGCGCCAAGCCCGCCCTGATCAACTACGGCGTGCTCGGCGGGATCATCATCGGCCTGCTCGCCGGGTGGCTGTGGCAGCGCTACTACCGCATCTCGCTGCCGCCCTACCTGGCCTTCTTCGGCGGTCGCCGGTTCGTGCCGATCGTGACGGCCTTCGCCGCGCTGCTGCTCGCCGTGGCCACCGCCTTCCTCTACCCGGCCTTCAACGCCGGCCTCACCTCCGTCGGCGAGTGGGTCGCCCAGAACACCATCCTCGGCGGCTTCGTCTACGGCACGCTCAACCGGCTGCTGATCCCCCTCGGCCTGCACCACATCCTCAACTCCGTGCCGTGGTTCATCCTCGGCGACTACACCGCCGCGTCCGGCAAGGTCGTCCACGGCGACATCGCCCGCTTCCTGGCCGGCGACAGGACGGCCGGCGCCTTCATGACCGGCTTCTTCCCGATCATGATGTTCGCCCTGCCTGCCGCGGCGATCGCCATCTGGCAGGAGGCCAAGCCGGCCGCCAAGAAGGTCACCGGCGGCATCATGCTGTCCGCGGCGCTGACCGCCTTCCTCACCGGCGTCACCGAGCCGCTGGAGTTCGCGTTCATGTTCGTCGCCTGGCCGCTCTACGTCATCCACGCCGTCCTGACCGGCACCTCGCTGGCGCTGGTCAACGCCCTGGGCATCAAGGACGGGTTCGGCTTCTCGGCCGGCGCCATCGACTTCGCGCTCAACCTGGGCATCGCCACCAACCCCTGGTTGCTCGTCCCCATCGGCCTGGCCTACGCCGCGCTCTACTACGTCCTCTTCCGGTTCGTCATCCGCAGGTGGAACCTCAAGACGCCCGGCCGCGAGGACGAGGGCGAGGACAGCGCCGTGCTCGACGCCGACGCCCGCCGATGATCCTCACCGCGCAGCGGCTGCTCACCACCCGGGGCATCACCGGCCCCGGGTGGGTCCGCGTCCAGGGCGACACGATCGTCGAGGTGTCGTATGCCGAACCGCCCGCACCCGGGGCCGGGCCGGACGCCGAGGAGCGGCTGGACCTCGGGGACGTGCTCCTCTCGCCCGGCTTCGTCGACGCGCACAGCCACGGAGGCGGGGGAGCGGCCTACACCGACGGCACGGTCGAGGCCGCCCGCCAGGTGATCGCCACCCACCGCGCCCGCGGCACCACCACGATGATGGCGAGTCTGGTCACCGACACCGTCGACGAGCTCGCCCGGCTGGTGGGGGTGCTCGCGCCGCTGGTGGCGGACGGCGAGCTGGCGGGAGTGCACCTCGAGGGGCCTTGGCTGAGCCGCTGCCACAAGGGCGCGCACGACCCGGACAAGCTGGTGCCGCCGACCCGCGCCGACCTCGGTCGGCTGCTCGGCACGCATCCCGGGACCGTGCGGATGGTCACCCTGGCGCCCGAGCTCGAGGGCGGGATCGAGGCGGTCCGCACCGCCGTCGAGCACGGCGTGGTGGCGGCGATCGGCCACTCGGACGCGACCTACGACCTCGCCCTCGAGGCGGTGGACGCGGGGGCGACGGTGGCGACGCACCTGTTCAACGCGATGCGGCCGCTGCACCACCGCGAGCCCGGCATCATCGGCGCGTCGCTGACGGACCCGCGCGTCACCGTCGAGGTGCTCTGCGACGGCATCCACGTCCACCCGGCGATGGTGCGCCACGCCGCCGACACCTGCCCCGAGCGGCTCGTGCTCGTCACCGACGCGATGGCGGCGGCGGGGGCGCCGGACGGTCACTACCTGCTCGGCCCGCTCGGCGTCGAGGTGACCGACGGCGTGGCGCGGCTCGTCACCAACGGCGCCATCGCGGGGAGCACGCTCACGCTGGACCGCGCCGTCCGCTTCGCCGTGCAGGTCGCCGGCGTCCCGCTGGAGGTCGCGCTGGCCGCCGCCACCACCAACCCCGCCCGCGTGCTCGGGCTGGACGACCGCGGCACGCTCGAGCCCGGCCGGCGCGCCGACCTGGTCGCCCTCGACGGTGACCTGCAGGTTGCCGCGGTGGTCCACGCCGGGATCCGCCTGAGCTAGGTCGCGGCCCGCGCGAAGGGGCCGGTCACCGCGATGCGGCGACCGGCCCCTCGGCATACGGGCAGGACCTC
Organism: Arsenicicoccus cauae; assembly: GCF_009707125.1. Taxonomy (GTDB): domain Bacteria; phylum Actinomycetota; class Actinomycetes; order Actinomycetales; family Dermatophilaceae; genus Arsenicicoccus; species Arsenicicoccus cauae. Next base: position 156,422 of record NZ_WLVL01000039.1, on the reverse strand, counting down.
GGTCCGGACGGATCCCGAGCTCAGTGACCCACCGGGCGATCCATCCCCTCGGTGTCGCTGTGGTCCGGGACCACGATCGGCCGCAGGCGCGCCCACGCCATGAAGCCGCAGGCGACGACCAGCAGGGCGACGCCGGTCCACAGGTTGGCGTTGACGCCACCGGTCTTGTCGAGCTCCTTGTCCCCGAACAGTCCCATCAGGGTGAGGACCAGGCCGTAGAGGCCGAGCAGGTAGCCGATGAAGTTGCGGATGTCGAACGCGCCCGCCTTGTGCCGACCCGTGCCCGGGCTGTCATCGGCGGGCTGCGCGGCGGAGGAGCTGGTGCTCATCGGTGCCTCCTCAGGCGAAGATCGTGTTGAGGATGATGACGAGGACGAGAGCCAGACCGGCCAGCGGCACCGGCCGGGCGAGCAGCGGCAGGGCGGCCGCGTCCGCGTCGGTCAGGTGCTCCTTCGGCGTCTCGGAGTAGACCAGGCCGAGCAGCGACTCGCGCGGCTTGGGCTTGGTCATGAGGGAGACCACGACGCTGACGACGATGTCGACGACGAAGGCCGTGGAGGCGGCGAGGAAGGCCAGGCCCTGCCCCGCCATGTCGAACGCACCACCGAACTTCGAGGCGTACCACAGGCCGATGGCCGAGACGGTGCCGGCCACCAGGCCCGCCCAGCCGGCCGTCGCCGTCATCCGCCGCCAGAACATGCCGAGGATGAAGGTCGCGAACAGCGGGGCGTTGAAGAAGCCGAACAACGTCTGGAGGTACTCCATGACGTTGCCGAACTGCCCGGCGATGCTGGCCGTGAACACCGCGATGATGGTGGCGGCGACGGTGGCCAGGCGGCCGACGCGCAGGTAGTACTCGTCAGGCTTGTCCTTGACGACGTACTCCTGCCACAGGTCGTAGCTGAACACCGTGTTGAAGGCCGAGATGTTGGCGGCCATGCCGGCCATGAACGCCGCCAGCAGACCCGCGATCGCGAGGCCTAGCAGACCGTTGGGCAGCACGTCGCGCATCAGCAGGAGCAGAGCGTCGTTGTAGGTCGCGGTCGTGTCGCCGCCGCCCTTGAGCGTCTTGATCTCGCCGACCAGGACCGCCGCCACCATGCCGGGCAGGATCACGATGAACGGGATGAACATCTTGGGGAAGGCGCCGATGATCGGCGTCTTGCGGGCCGCGGTGATGGAGTTGGACGCCATCGCCCGCTGCACCTCGACGAAGTTGGTCGTCCAGTAGCCGAAGGACAGCACGAACCCGAGGCCGAAGATGATGCCGACGACCGACAGGATCGGGCTGTCGAAGCCCGACAGCGCCTGGCCCGGCCAGGACGACAGCTGCTCGGCGCCACCGGGCGAGGCCGTGACCCGCTCGGTGAACCCGCCCCAGCCGCCGACGCGGTGCAGACCGATCAGTGTCAGCGGCAGCAGCGCCGCCACGATGACGAAGAACTGCAGCACCTCGTTGTAGATCGCGGCCGAGAGGCCACCGAAGGTGATGTAGGACAGCACGATCACGGCGGCGACGATCAGCGACACCCACTGCGGCCAGCCGAGCAGCGCCTCGACGATGCGGGCGAGCAGCAGCAGGTTGACGCCGGCGATCAGCAGCTGCGCCAGCGCGAACGAGATCGCGTTGACCAGGTGAGCGCCCGGGCCGAAGCGACGGAGCATGAACTCCGGCACCGACCGCACCTTGGAGCCGTAGTAGAACGGCATCATCACGACGCCGAGGAAGAGCATCGCCGGGATGGCGCCGATCCAGAAGTAGTGGAAGGTCGGCATGCCCATCTCGGCACCGGTGGCGCTCATGCCCATGATCTCGACGGCACCGAGGTTGGCCGAGATGAACGCGAGCCCGGTGACCCACGCGGGGAGGGACCGGCCGGACAGGAAGAAGTCGATGGAGCTGGAGACCTGGCGGCGGGCGGCGAACCCGATGCCCAGGACGAACAGGAAGTACAGCGCGATCAGGAGGTAGTCGACCCAGGTCGCGTCGATCAACGTGTCCTTGGCGGCGAGGGCCGCCGCTGGAACGAGTGCAGTCATGGGACCACCCTTGCGTCGGTGGAAAGGTATGGCGGGACCCTACGCCCGCCACGGGGCGACCACCTACCGGGCCCCTCGTGGTCCTCGCACTGTGGCCGAACCGTCATACTGTGCGGGCCATGTCATCGCTCGCGCCGTCGCCCGCAGAGGCGCGCATCCCTCGTGAGATCTGGGTCCTGGTCGCGGCGGCCCTGGTCATCGCGCTCGGCTTCGGCCTCATCGCCCCTGTGCTGCCCGCCTACGCGCGGTCCTTCGACGTCGGGGTGACGGCGTCGTCGGTCGTCGTCAGCTCGTTCGCGCTGATGCGGCTGGTCTTCGCGCCGGTCGGCGGGCGTCTCATCGGTCGGCTCGGTGAACGCCCCGTCTACCTGCTCGGTCTGCTCGTCGTGGCGGTCTCGACGGGGGCCTGCGCCTTCGCCGGTTCCTACTGGCAGCTGCTGGTCTTTCGTGCGCTCGGGGGCATCGGGTCCACCATGTTCACCGTCTCGGCGGCCGCGCTGATCGTGCGGCTCGCGCCACCGAGCCTGCGCGGGCGGGTCTCGTCGGCCTACGCCTCGGCCTTCCTCACGGGCAACATCCTCGGCCCGGTCGTCGGCGGCACCCTGGCCGGTCTCGGCTATCGCGTGCCCTTCGTCGTGTATGCCGTCACCCTCGTCATCGCGTCGGCCGTCGTCGCGGTGTTCCTGTCCGGCGCGTCGTTGCGGCCGGCCCCCGGCTCGGTCCCGCTGCCGCCGACGACCGTGCGCGAGGCCTGGGCCCACCCGACCTACCGCGCCGTCCTGGGGGCCGGTTTCGCCAACGGCTGGTCGAACTTCGGCATGCGCGTGGCGATCCTGCCCCTCTTTGCCGTCGCGGCGCTCGGCACCTCCCCTGCGGTCGCGGGGCTCGCGCTCGCGGTGTTCGCCGCCGGCAACGCCTGCGCCCTCACCGTCTCCGGCCGGATGGCGGACCTGCGGGGTCGCCGCCCTCTGGTGATCGCCGGGCTCGTGGTCAACGGCGTCTTCACGATGGTCGTCGGGGTCACCGGGTCCCTGTGGCTGCTGTTCGTCGTGTCGCTGCTGGCGGGGGCCGGGGCGGGGCTGTTCAACCCCGCGCAGCAGGCCGCCGTGGCCGACGTCGTGGGCAACGAACGCTCGGCGGGCGAGGCGCTCGCGACCTTCCAGATGGTGCAGGACGCGGGCATGATCGTGGGGCCCGTGCTGGCCGGCGTGATCGTCGACCACGTCGGCTACGGCTCGGCGTTCGCGCTGTCGGGGCTGATCACGCTGTTCGCGGTGGTGCCGTGGCTGCGCGCCCCCGAGACCGCCCCTACCACCACCTGACCCACCCGCACCTCGCCCCCACCCGCACCTCACCCCCACCCGCACCCTCACCCCCGATCATCGGTCCGATATGTCGACGACCCGTGGCTCGTGGCACTGCTGCGCGGAGCTCGGCGCGCGTCACGATGCCCGCGCGCCGTCTGGCGAGAGCGGTGAGGTAGCCCCGATCTACGGCAACCAGACGGTAGGCAGAGTCAGGGGAGGATGGGGGCATGAGCGAGGGAGCAGATCGCGTGCAGGTGCCCGACGCCGTGCTCGCCCCGGCGCGGGGCGTCGCGCGGGTCTGCGTCCTGACGTGACGTCGCCTGGTTCGTCATACGGTCGAGCACATAGGATTGCACGGACACCTGACCACAGGGAGGGACCCACGATGACCTCGCCCCAGCTGCCCCCGCGCCTCGAGACCGTCCGCGAGACGATTCTGCGCCGCAACCCGGGGGAGGTGGAGTTCCACCAGGCAGTGGACGAGGTGCTCGTCAGCCTGGGGCCCGTGCTGGAGCGCCGCCCCGACTACGTCGACGCCAGCATCCTGGAGCGTCTGGCCGAGCCCGAGCGGCAGATCATCTTTCGCGTGCCGTGGGTCGACGACCAGGGCCGCGTGCAGGTCAACCGGGGCTTCCGCGTCGAGTTCAACTCCGCGCTCGGGCCTTACAAGGGCGGGCTGCGCTTCCACCCCAGCGTCTACCTCGGCATCGTCAAGTTCCTCGGCTTCGAGCAGGTCTTCAAGAACTCCCTGACCGGGCTGCCCATCGGTGGCGGCAAGGGCGGCTCCGACTTCGACCCCAAGGGCAAGTCGGACGGCGAGGTCATGCGCTTCTGCCAGGCCTTCATGACCGAGCTCTACCGCCACATCGGGGAGTACACCGACGTGCCGGCGGGCGACATCGGCGTCGGCGGCCGCGAGATCGGCTACCTCTTCGGGCAGTACAAGCGCATCACCAACCGCTACGAGGCCGGCGTGCTGACCGGCAAGGGCCTGACCTGGGGTGGGGCGCAGACCCGCACGGAGGCCACCGGCTACGGCACCGTGTTCTTCGCCGAGGAGATGCTGGCGATGCGCAAGAGCGGGTTCGACGGCATGCGGGTCGTGGTCTCGGGCTCCGGCAACGTCGCGATCTACGCGGCGCAGAAGGTCGAGCAGCTCGGGGGCACGGTCGTGGCGATGAGCGACTCGGGCGGCTACGTCGTCGACGAGGACGGCATCGACATCGACGTCATGAAGGACCTGAAGGAGGTCCGCCGCGAGCGGATCAGCGCGTATGCCGAGAACCGGTCGTCGGCTCGCCACGTCGCCGACGGTTCCATCTGGGACGTCCCGTGCGACGTGGCCCTGCCCTGCGCGACGCAGAACGAGCTGCCGGTCGCCGGCGCCCGGGCCCTGATCAGGAACGGCTGCCGGGTCGTGGCGGAGGGCGCCAACATGCCCACCACCCCCGACGCGACCGACGCCCTGCAGCAGGCCGGGGTGCTCTTCGCACCCGGCAAGGCGTCCAACTGCGGCGGCGTCGCCGTGTCCGCGCTCGAGATGCAGCAGAACGCCTCACGCGACTCGTGGACCTTCGAGCACACCGAGGAGCGGCTGCGGGAGATCATGTCGGGCGTCTTCGGCACCTGCGCGATGACGGCCGAGGAGTATGGCGTGCCCGGCGACTTCGTCAAGGGCGCAAACATCGCGGGCTTCGTCAAGGTGGCCGACGCCATGCTCTCGCTCGGCGTCATCTGACGAAGGGGGCGTCCCTTCCTGGGCTTTCCTACGGGCCCACCGACCTGCCCGTCGTCGCCACCCGGCCGGTCGCCCCCTCCTGCCGGTCGCGGGGGTGGACAACGTGCTGGCGGCTCTGGTCCAGCTGCTCGTCGACGTCGAGTGGGCCCTCGGCGCCGTGGCCGGCCGCCGCGAGGTGTGGTGCCTCCAGGCCCGGTCCATCACCACCCTCCCGCAGCCCTGCCAGGTCGGGGACCAGCCGGTACGGTAGGCGCCGTGACCTCCCGCAGCACCGCCCGCCCCGCCGGCTCTCCCTCCTCCACGTCATCGTCCCGCCGCTGGTGGCAGGCCTCCCCGCCCGCCAACCTCGCCGCCGTCGCGCCCGAGGTGGCCCGCCGCACCCCCACCAAGGTCGTGGCGCGCCGGCGTCGGGGCAAGGACTGGCACCCCGTCACCGCCACTCAGCTCGCCTCCGAGATCGCGCAGCTGGCCAAGGGTTTCGTCGCGGCCGGGGTGCAGCCGGGAGACCGCGTCGCGCTGATGAGCCGCACCCGCTACGAGTGGATGCTCGTCGACCTGGCGCTGTGGACCGCGGGCGCGATCCCGGTCGCGGTCTACGACTCCTCGTCGGCCTCGCAGCTGGAGTGGATCCTCGAGGACTCCGGCGCGGTCGGCGTCGTCGTCGAGGGGCGCGACGGGGTCGCGATGGTCGAGCAGATCGCGTCCCGGCTGCCGGTCCTCGTCCACCGCTGGAGCATCGACGACATCCGCGACCGCGACGACGCCGATGACATCGACGGCGCGACCAGCCTGGACGTCCTCGTCACCCGGGCCGGCGAGGTCGACGACGCCGAGCTCGACCGGCGCCGCGAGGCACTGACCCGCGACGACCTGGCCACCCTGATCTACACCTCCGGCACCACGGGGCGACCCAAGGGCTGCGAGCTGACGCACGACAACCTCCTGCGGGAGGCCGAGCTGGCCGTGGGGCAGCTGCCCGAGCTGTTCGACCCGGAGGACGCCTGCTGCCTGTTCTTCCTGCCCATGGCGCACGTCCTGGGACGACTCATGGAGGTCGCCTTCCTGCTCGACGGCACCACCGTCGGCCACAGCGACCCCGGCCGCGTGACGCTCGACCTGGCGACGCTCCGCCCGACCTTCACGGTGGCGGTGCCGCGCATCTTCGAACGCATCTACGACGGCGCGCAGCGCAAGGCCGCCAAGGACGGCAAGGGCCGCATCTTCGACGCCGCGACCACCACCGCCATCCGGTGGAGCAAGGCCCGCCAGGGCGGCCGGGTGGGGCCGCTCCTGGCGGCGCAGCACGCGGTCTTCGACCGGCTCGTCTATGCCAGGATCCGCGAGCTCTTCGGCGGCCAGGTGCGCTATGTCGTGAGCGGGGGGGCGCCCCTGGGGGAGCGGCTCGGCCACTACTTCCACGGCATCGGCATCACGGTCCTCGAGGGCTACGGCCTCACCGAGACGACGGGGGCGGCCACCGTCAACACCGCGGCGCAGATGCGCATCGGGTCGGTAGGGCGGCCGCTGCCGACGTATGACGCCCGGGTCGACGCCAAGGGTGAGCTGCTGGTCCGGGGCCGCCACGTCTTCCGCGGCTACTGGGGCAACCCCGAGGCCACCGCGGAGGTCCTCGACGAGGACGGGTGGTTCCGCACCGGCGACCTGGCGCGCATCGACGCCGACGGCTACGTCCACATCACCGGCCGGGCCAAGGAGATCATCGTCACCGACTCGGGCAAGAACGTCTCGCCCGCCCCGCTCGAGGACGTGATCCGCGCGCACCGCCTCGTGTCCCAGGCCGTCGTCGTCGGCGACGCACGTCCGGCGATCGGGGCGCTGATCACCCTGGACGAGGAGGCGGTGGGCGAGTGGCTCGCCGAGCAGGGCCGCCCGGCGACCCCCGTGACCGAGCTGGTGGACGACGCCGCCCTGCGGGCCGAGCTGCAGCGCGCGGTGGACGACGCGAACGCGACGGTGTCGCACGCCGAGCGGATCGCCCGGTTCACGATCCTCCCGGCCGAGCTGACCGAGGAGGGAGGGCACCTCACCCCCACCATGAAGCTCCGTCGCGGCGCGGTGACCTCGCAGTTCGCCGACGAGATCGACGGGCTCTACCGCCGCGGCTGACCGTCCACAGGCCGACACGCACGGCCATGTCGTATGCCGCCGGGTGATCGCGGCCCACCGTCTGGCGCTGCCAACCTGAGAGATGTCTGCACATTTCGCGCCGACGCCTACCCTACCCTCACGTAAGGGTAGGGTTGACGTCATCGCCGAGCTCGCCGACCTTCGCCAAGGAGCCACAGCCGTGACCCGGTCCAACGCCTTCCGGCCCCCGTGGGACGCGCCTCAGCCCGAGCCCGCCCAGCCCACCTCTTGCGATGCCCGCGTCCCTGCCGAGCGCCGCTGGGTCGAGTGGCTCGCCCGGCGCCACCCGATCGTCGACATCCTGCGCGAGGACCGCCAGCGCAACGACGGCATCTCGTCGCCGGGATTCCAGGCCGTCGCGTCGCAGCGTCTGGCCCGCTGGGCAGCCTCCGGTGAGGCCCCGCGATGGGCGCGGGGACCTGTGGGTCGCGCCGCTCGTGCGGGGCAGTGGGTTGCCCGGTCCGTCTACGGCATCGAGATCCCGGCCGAGGTGAGCCTGGGCCGTCGCATCCGGGTCGCTCACCAGGGCGGCATCGTCGTGCACCGCGACGCGGTGATCGGTGACGACGTCACGCTGCGGCAGAACGTCACGATCGGCCTGCACCGCGACGACGTCGACGACCAGGCGCACAACGTGCCGACCATCGGCGACGGCGTCTCTCTGGGCGCTGGTGCCGTGGTCGTCGGGCCCGTCGCGGTGGGTGCCGGTGCCCGGGTGGGCGCCAACGCCGTGGTCACCGAGGACGTGCCCGCCGGGGGCAAGGCCGTGCTCCCCAAGGGTGTCGTGAGCGGGCCCGACCGGCTCGCGGCGACGCCGCGCGCCTCCTGATCCCGGGCCCTCGCGCGGGACCGATCAGACCCTCGCGCGGGCGGTGGCCTGTCCCAGCCGTTGCCCCAGGTGCTTGGCCGCCGACAACCGCTGCTCGATCTCGGCCATCGCTGTCGTGACGTCCGAGCGGCACTCGTCGACGGTCGCCACGTCGTGGACCGTGCCTTCGCCGTTCTCCAGCGCCAGGCAGGCGTCGACGATCGGACGGATCCGCTCGAGAGGCAGCCCGATGATCTTGAGGTCCATCACGAGCCGCAGCCGCTCGACGGCCTCGGCGCCATAGATGCGGAAGCCGCCGTTGGTGCGGCCGCGGGGCGTCACGAGCCCCAGGTCCTCGTAGTGCCGGATGGACCGCAGGCTCAGCCCCGTCAGGTCGGCGACGTCCCCGATGTGCAGAGGGCGGTCGGGGACGGGCCCGGACACGGGCGAGGTCAGCATCGAGGACTCCGGGGGCCTGGTGGGCAGGGTGGCTGGCTAGGCATCCTAGCCCGGTCAGGCCCAGACCCCCGACGATCCCCGGCGATGGCTGTCGACCAGGTGGGTGTCGATGATGCCGAGGGCCTCCATCAGGGCGTGCATCGTCGTCGGCCCCACGAATCGGAACCCGCGCGCCTTCAGCGCCCGCGACAGCGCCACCGACTCCGGGGACGTGGTCGGGATCTCGGCGAGGGTCCTCGGCGCGGGGGTCGCGGCGGGGCGGTGGGACCAGACGAGCTCGGGCAGCCCGCCCTCGCGGCGCAGGGCCACGGTCGCGCGGGCGTTGGTGATGGTCGCCTCGATCTTGCGGCGGTTGCGGACGATGCCGGCGTCGCCCATCAGCCGCTCGACGTCGCGCTCGCCGTAGGCCGCGACGACGTCGGGGTCGAAGTCCGCGAAGGCGGCGCGGAAGGCCGGTCGCTTGCGCAGGATCGTCGCCCAGGACAGGCCGGACTGGAAGGCCTCCAGGCTCAGCCGCTCGTAGACCCCGCGCTCGTCGCGGACCGGCATCCCCCACTCGGTGTCGTAGTAGTCGCGCAGGAGAGGGTCGGTCGCCGCCCACGGTGGGCGCGCCAGGCCGTCCTCGCCGATCACGATCTCGCTCAACGACTCTCCTCAGGTGCCGGTATGCCGATCCGCCGGCGTGACCGCGGCGGACTCCATTGCCAGCAGCCACCGCTTGGCCGCGGCTCCACCACGATAGGCGCCGGTCGTGCCGTCGCTACGGACGACGCGGTGGCAGGGCACGAGGATGGGGACGGGGTTGGTGGCGCAGGCCGTCCCGACGGCCCGCACCGCACGCGGGTTGCCGCAGGAGGTGGCGACGGCGGCGTAGGACTCCGTCCTCCCATAAGGGATCTCGCGCAGGTGGTCCAGGACCTGTCGCCGAAATCCCTGGGCCAGCACCAGGTCCGTGGCCACGCGGATCTCGTCCCGGCGTCCGGCGAAGAACTCGTCGAGCTCGCGCGCAACGTCGTCGAGGGTGGATCCCGCGGGCAGGACACGGGGCGACAGGCGGCGGGCCAGGTCGGCGACGACCTCGTCGAACCCCTCGTGGGAGAACGCGACCCGGACCACCCCTCGGGGGGTGGCAGCCACGAGCAGGGGCCCGAGAGGTGAGTCCACGCTCCGGTGCCGCAGGTCGAGCTCGCCTGCGGCGAGGGCGCGTTCGGCGAGGCGGGCGCGCAGCGCAGCCAGGTGCGACGGGTCGACGTGGTCGAGGGCGGCGAGGTCAGTCATGCGGGTCCTCCTCGGCGAGCAGGGGATACGTGCGGCGGAGCGCAGCGATGCCGTCGGCGCAGGCCCGGCGCGCGGCGGCCGGGGTGCTGCCGAGGATCGCCGCGACCTCGGCGTGCGGCAGCCCGGCCAGGTGGTGGTAGGCGACGGCCTGCCGCTGTCGGTCGGTGAGCCCGGCCAGCGCGCGCCACAGGTCGGGGTCGTGGTCGTGCGGGTTGCCCTGGCGTGCAGGACGGTCCGGGAGGTGATCGGTCGGTGTGCTGCGAGCGTCCTTGCGCACCAGGTCGATGGCCTTGCGGTGCGCGATCGTGACCAGCCACGCCTCGACATTGGCGTCCGCGTCCAGCCGTGGCCAGGCGCGCAAGGCCGCGAGGAAGGTCTCGGACCAGGCGTCCTCGGCGTCGACGGGCCCCACCACGGCGCGGCACACCCGCAGGACGGTGGCCCCGTGCGCGGTGACCACGTCCTCGAAGGGCTCGGTGCGCGGCATACGAGATCCGTTGCTGCTCAAAAGAGTCGACCGGTCACGTCGGCCGCTGGCTCCTCGTGCGCGAGGAGCCAGCGCTTGCGTTCCAGGCCCCCTGCGTAGCCGGTCAGGGAGCCGTCGGACCCGATGACGCGGTGGCAGGGGACGACGACGGAGATCGGGTTGGCGCCGTTGGCGTTGCCGACCGCCTGGGCCGCGCCAGGCTGGCCGAGGGCCCGGGCGAGCTGTCCGTAGGACCGCGTCTCGCCGTAGGGGATCTCGCGCAGCTGGGCCCATACGCGCTGCTGGAAGGCATCGCCTGGCGGCGCCAGCGGCAGGTCGAAGGTCGTGCGCCGGCCCGCGAAGTACTCGCCCAGCTGGGCGCTCACGCGCGCCAGCAGCGGGTCGGCGTCGACGCGAGCACCGTGGTCGGTGACGGCAGGCCGGCGTCCGTGCGCCTCGAAGTAGACCGCGATCAGCGCGTCCGCGTCGGCGACCGCGGTCAGCGGCCCGACGGGGCTGTCGATGATCGTGTGGCGACGCATCCTGCTCCTCGGGACTCGTGTGTCGCGCGGCTCGCTGCCCCGCCTCACACCGTAGACGCCGCAGCCTGCCGATGTGTGAGGTCCGGGTCAGACGGGGGCCAGGGGCTCGTCGCGGCTGACGGCGACGACGTGCGGGGCGGTCATGGTGCCAGCCTGGCACAGGCCTACCGATAGGTCTGGGCGATGCCGTGCCAGGCCAGCTCGGCGAGCTGGTGCGTGAGCTCGGCCCGTGTCATCCGGGCGGCGGGGTCGGCGGCGAGCCAGTCGTCGGCGCACGCCTGCACCGAGCCGACGAGGGCCACAGCCCACACGTGGGCGATCGCCGGGGTGGTCGTGTCGTCGAGCAGACCGGCGATGGTGGCCGCCACCTGGCTGGTGATGCCGGGCACCGGGTCGTCGTCCAGGGGGCCCTCGACCAGCGGACGTCGTATGACGAAGCGGTACAGCTCGGGGTCGCGCTCCACCAGGCGCAGGTAGGCGTCGATGACGGACTCCAGCACCTCGCGCGGCGAGGCGTCGGCGTCGAGCGACGAGCGAACCCGGCCCACGATCTGCCCCTCTACCCGTTGCGCCACCGCTCGGTACAGGCCCGTCCGATCGTCGAAGTGCCGGTAGATCACGGTCTTGCTGGTCCCCGCCTGGGCCGCGACGTCGTCGAGACCGACCCCGGCGCCGTGCCTGCGGATGGCGCGGACGGTGTGGTCCACGAGCTCGACCCGACGCTGGCGACGGTGCTCGTCCCAGCGCGAGGCGCGCCCGTCGACTCGTCCGTCGGCGCGCCCGGCGTCGTCGTCCGAGGCGGGAGTGGCGCTCGTCATACGCCAGAAGTTATCAGGTGATCAAGGTATCGGATACTCAGGGTATCGGTTACATTGGCGGGAGCGTCCGACCCGTCTCGCACAGGAGCACCCATGACGACCACCCGTCGCGTCGCCGTCCTCGGCGGCAATCGCATCCCCTTCGCCCGGTCCAACGGCGCCTACGCCAAGGCCTCCAACCAGGACATGCTCACCGCCGCGCTCGACGGGCTGGTCGCCCGCTACGGCCTCGCGGGGCAGCGGCTCGGCGAGGTCGCCGCCGGGGCCGTGATCAAGCACTCGCGCGACTTCAACCTCACCCGCGAGTCCGTGCTCGGCACCCGGCTGTCCGCGCAGACCCCGGCCTATGACCTGCAGCAGGCGTGCGGCACCGGCCTCGAGGCCGCGATCCTCGTCAGCAACAAGATCGCCCTCGGCCAGATCGACGTCGGCATCGCCGGTGGCGTCGACACCACCTCGGACGCCCCGATCGTCATCAGCGAGGGTCTGCGCCGCACCCTGCTCACGGCGATGCGAGCCAAGACCCCCCTGGCCCGCGCCAAGGCGGTCGCCAGCCTGCGACCCCAGCACCTCGCGCCCGTCGCCCCGCAGAACGACGAGCCACGCACCGGGCTCTCGATGGGCGAGCACATGGCCCAGACCGCCAAGCGCTGGGGCATCACCCGCGAGGCGCAGGACGAGCTGGCCGCCGCCTCGCATCGCAACCTCGCCGCCGCCTACGACCGTGGCTTCTTCGACGACCTGATGACGCCGTTCATGGGCCTCACCAGGGACAACAACCTGCGCCCCGACTCCACGGTCGACAAGCTCGCCACGCTCAAGCCCGTCTTCGGCAAGGGTGAGGGCGCCACGATGACCGCGGGCAACTCCACCCCGCTCACCGACGGCGCCTCGACCGTGCTCCTCGCGAGCGAGGAGTGGGCGCGCGAGCACCACCTCGAGCCTCTCGCCTGGTTCGTCGACGGCGAGACGGCGGCCGTCGACTACGTACACGGCGACGAGGGCCTGCTGATGGCGCCGGCGTATGCCGTGCCCCGCCTGCTCGCGCGAAACGGCCTGAGCCTGCAGGACTTCGACTTCTACGAGATCCACGAGGCCTTCGCCTCGACGGTGCTGTCGACCCTCGCGGCGTGGGAGGACGAGGACTTCTGCCGCGAGCGGCTCGGCCTGGACGCCCCGCTCGGCTCGATCGACCGCGCCAAGCTCAACGTCAACGGCTCGTCCCTCGCGGCGGGCCACCCCTTCGCGGCCACCGGTGGCCGCATCCTCGCCAGCCTGGCCAAGATGCTGCACGAGCGGGGCTCGGGCCGCGGCCTGATCTCCATCTGCGCGGCCGGTGGCCAGGGCGTCGTCGCGATCGTGGAGGCCTGAGGTGACCGACCAGTACTCCGACTTCGTCAACACCCCCTTCGGCAAGAATGTCGCCCAGCGGCTGGGGCTGCCCGCCCCGGTGCGCCTGCGGCGCTACGAGCCGGGCCAGATCCTCTGCGAGTCACCGGTGCTCGTGGCCGGGACGGGCTCGTATGCCGCGAGCGTGCGCTCCCTGCTCACCAACGCCGCTGTCTCCGTGGTGGGCTCGCTCGACGAGCTGGGCGAGGGCCGCCTCGGTGGCATCGTGCTCGACCTGTCGGACGCGCGTCGGCCCTCCGACCTCGCGGCGCTGCCCGAGCTGGCGGCGCCGGCCGTCAAGCGGCTCGCCCGCAACGCGCGCGTCGTCGTCCTCGGCACCGACCCCACCCAGCTCACGGACCCCGTGCAGGTGGCGACCCAGCGCGCGCTCGACGGGTTCACCCGATCCCTGGCCAAGGAGCTCCGAGCGGGCGCGACGGCCAACCTCGTCCTCGGGCCGGTCCGCGAGGGCGGCACCGGCGAGGGCGTCGCGCAGCAGGCCGAGGCCAACGTCGGCGAGGCCGTGCGCTTCTTCCTCTCGGGTCGGTCGGCCTTCGTCGACGGCCAGCCGGTCCGGGTGAGCGACGCTGCGGCGCAGGCCAACCCGTCGGTCGACCGCCCCCTCGACGGCCGGGTGGCCGTCGTGACGGGTGCGGCTCGCGGCATCGGTGCGGCCATCGCCCGCACCCTGCACCGCGACGGCGCCACGGTCGTGTGCGTCGACGTGCCCGCGGCCGGCGAGGCCCTGGCGCGCGTGGCCAACGAGGTGGGCGGCACCGCGCTCCAGCTCGACGTCACCGCCGAGGACGCCGGCCGACGCATCCTCGACCACGCCCGCACGCGTCACGGCGGCCTCGACATCGTGGTGCACAACGCCGGCATCACCCGCGACAAGCTCTTCGTCAACATGGACGAGTCCCGTTGGGACAGCGTCATGGCCGTCAACCTCGCCTCGATCGTGCAGATGAACGAGACCCTCCTCGGCCCCGACGGTCTCGGCGAGGGCGGCCGCATGGTGTGCCTGTCCAGCCAGTCCGGCTTCGCGGGCAACCGCGGCCAGACCAACTACTCGGCCACCAAGGCCGCGATCATCGGGCTCGTGGGCGCCCTCGCCCCGCAGCTCGCGGAGCGCGGCATCACCATCAACGGCGTCGCCCCCGGCCTGATCGAGACCGAGATGACCGGCAAGATGCCGTTCGCCACGCGTGAGGCGGCCCGGCGCCTGTCCTCCCTGCAGCAGGGCGGTCTGCCGGTCGACGTCGCCGACACGATCGCCTGGCTCGTCCAGCCGGCCTCGGCGGGGGTCAACGGCCAGGTCATCCGGGTGTGCGGGCAGAACATGATCGGGGCGTGAGCGCAGGATGACGACCGACCAGCCCGCGCTCCCCAGCCCGGAGCTCGGCGAGATCCGCGAGATCCGCGAGTCCCCGTCGCTGGTGGGCTCGCTCGTGCGCGGCGCCCTTACCGCCAAGGGCCGGGGCGGTGACCTGACCACCCGGCGCCTGCTGCGCCGCGGCGTGCAGGTCGACCGGGGTCACCTCGCGGACTACCAGCGCCTCGTCGGGGCGCCGGGAGGCGACGTCCTGCCGCACGCCTACCCGCACCTGCTGGGCTTCCCGCTCGCGGCCAAGATCATGTCCGACCGGGACTTCCCGCTACCCATGCCCGGTCTCGTGCACGTCGAGAACGCCACGACCGTGCACCGCACCCTGACCGCCGGTGAGGACTACGACGTCACCGTGTGGGCCGAGGCGCTGCGCCCTCACCCCAAGGGGCGACTCGTCGACCTGGTCACGCTCCTGCAGGTCGACGGCGAGGCGGTGTGGGAGGAGACCAGCACCTATCTGCAGCGGGGTCGCGGCGACGACGGCGCCCCGCGCGGCGCTGACGCGCCCGGCATACCGGCGGGTGAGCCGTGCGCCCGGTGGCGGCTGGCCGACGACCTGGGCCGCCGCTATGCCTCCGTCTCGGGGGACGTCAACCCGATCCACCTGCACCCGCTGACCGCGCGGGCCATGGGGTTCCCGCGGGCCATCGCCCACGGCATGTGGACCGGCGCACGGACCCTCGCCGCACTGGGCCCCGCGAGCACCGGCCCGAGCCGGTCGCACGTGTGGTTCCGCAAGCCCGTGCTGCTGCCCACCACCGTCGACCTCGTGGTGGACCGCTCCGGCGACGTCCAGGTCGCCGCAATGCGCTCTACCAAGAGGCCCGAGACCGTCCACCTGGTCGCCACCCTCGAGGCCTGACCGGCGTCGCCCGCGCCCCCGCCCGGGCGCGTCAACGACCGCTGATGCGGGAGTACGGGATCCGCTTGATCTCCAGCACCTCGCCGACCGTGCCCCACTCGTCCCGGCCGAGCCGGGCGAGCGGCGCGAGATCACGGATCCGGGCGTGCGGGCCGTCGGGGCGGCTGAGGTCGAGGACGTCCTCGTCGACGGCGACGTGCTGCACCGCGCCGATCACCACTGTCGAGTCGCCGAGGGTGAGGGCGGCGTGCAGACGGCACTCGATGGCCACCGGGCTGGCGGCCAGCCGGGGCACGGCGACGGTGACGCTGGGCTCCCGCTCGAGCTGGAGCGCGTCGAGCTCGCTCACCTGTGGCGGGTAGTCCGTGCCCGACGCGTTGCCCACCTCGACGTGCCGCTCCCCGAGCAGGTGCACGACGAACTCTCCTGTCTCCCGGACGTTTCGCAGGGTGTCCTTGACCCCCACCGAGGTGAACTGGACCATTGGCGGGTCCACGCACGCCACGGTGTAGAACGAGTGCGGTGCGAGGTTGTCCACCCCCGCGGCGGACCGTGAGGTGACCCAGGCGATGGGCCGCGGGACGATCACCGACGTCAGCAGGCGATAGAGGGCCGGGTTGTCCGGGGCGTTCTCTCCGTGGACCGGGAAGTCGTGACGCATGCCGCCACCCTAGCTAGAGTCCCCGCCATGGAGACCCTCGACCACGACGGCGGACCGGTCGTCACCTCGACGCCCGAGCTCGTCCGTCGGCTGGCGGAGGCCATCGACGGCCCCACACGCCGCAAGGCGCGCGCCTTCGAGATCGTGCTCGTCGGGCTGACTGTCGTCGCGGCGGTGGTCGTGGCGTTGTCCGGCGGATCGATCTCGTGGTGGCTGGCCCTCGCGCCCGCCATCCTGGCGCTGGTCCTCGTGGGGGCCGACGTCGGTCGGCGCCGACGGGTCACCTCGGCCCTCGGTCGCCAGGAGCGCTTCGCCCTGCGGTATGACGCCCCCGCCCGCCTCGTGCGCTTCCCGCTCTCGGGGACGGAGCACCCGCTCGACCGTTTCCGTCGGGCGCGGGTCACCGACGACGGCGTGCTCGTCCTGGAGCGCCGCGACAACACCCGCACCCCGCTGCCCGTCGACGCGATCCCCGCCGACCAGCGCGACTCGCTCCTCGCCGACCTCGACGGCTGACGCCGCGCCGTCCCGAGCCGCGGGGCGAGACATTTCTGCTGGGGGAGCGCGGGATGTGCGCGTGTGGGGTCGCTGGGTGTGACATTTCTGCTGGGGGAGCGCGGGATGTGCGCGCGGGTCAGGCGTCGCCGAGGTGCTTGAGGGCCTCGCGGACCGACAGGGGCGACAGGCGGGTGCGCCGGGTCGCGACATACGTCCGCACCCAGGTGGGGTCGACGCGGGCGTGCTGGCGCAACGCCCACCCGATCGCCTTGCGGATGAAGACCTCGCGGTCGCCGAGGTTGGCGTCCAGGCAGTCCTGCAGGAGCGCGACGTCGGTGCGGCCCTTGCTGTCGAGCTGGCCGATGATCGAGGCTCGGCGCAGCCACAGGTCGTCCGACCTCGACCATTCGCGCAGCTGCGACGCGAGTCCCGGCTCCGCGCGCAGGATCTCGCCGACGACCGGCGTGGTCGCGTCGACGACGTCCCACCACGCGCCGGTCGTGATCAGGTGCTCGAGCAGAGGTGCCAGCGCCGTGTCCCGCCAGCCGCGGTAGGCCCGGTGCCGGAGCAGCTCGATCGCGGTGTAGCGCTCCTCGCGGTGGGTCGCCTCATCCCACAGCCGGCGGATGGTGGCCTCCCACTCCTCGCGGGTGGCCAGGCGGTGCGCCGCGAGGATCGGGCGGGTCACGAGCCGTCGCTGCGGTGTCGTCAGCCCGTGGAACGGCATGGCCGACCGCATGTAGCGCTGCTGCCCGGCGGCCCGCTCCGGGTCGGCGTGCGCGGCCAGGGCCGCCCGGACCTGCGCGACCAGGGTGTCGGCGTCGCTCACGCCGTCAGCGTAGCGATGCGTGACCGACCGCGGGTGCCGCGGCTCAGTGCGGGCCGCCGGGCCGCCACTGGTCGGGGTCGGGCACGCCCGCCGAGATGATCGAGCCGTCCGTGCGCAGGTCCCCGATCACCGGGTGCGAGCCCTGCAGGCTGGCGCGGCGCTCGCCCTGCCCGTCGAGCGGGACGGTGACGGGTGAGCCGGCGGTCACGGCATACGAGACCCCACGGACCGACAGGTCGACCCGGGTGCCCTCCTCGACCTCGAAGGCGATCGACTCCTGCCGCACGGTGACGCGGATCCTGGTGCCGCGCAACCGGATCGGGAAGGTCAGCTGGGGCCAGGCGTCGGGCATGCGGGGGTCGAAGGACAGGGTGCCGTGGTAGTCGCGCATCCCCGCGAAGCCGTGGACCAGGGCGTTCCAGACGCCGCCCGCGGAGGCGATGTGCACGCCGTCGGAGGTGTTGCGGTGCAGGTCGGCGAGGTCGACGAAGAGCCCGGAGTAGAAGTACTTGAGCGCCATGTCGGCGTAGCCCACCTCGGCGGCGATGATCGACTGGACCACGGCCGACAGGGTGGAGTCGCCCGTCGTGATCGGGTCGTAGTAGTCGAAGTCGCGGCGCTTCTCCTCGAGGGAGAAGCGGTCGCCCTGCAGGAACAGCGCGAGTACCACGTCGGCCTGCTTGAGCACCTGGAAGCGGTAGATCACGAGCGGGTGGTAGTGCAGCAGCAGCGGTCGTTTCGTGGGATCGGTGCGGGACAGGTCCCAGACCTCGCGGTCGATGAAGTGGTCGTCCTGCGGGTGGATGCCCAGCTCGTCGTCGTAGGGGATCTCCATGTGCTCGGCGCACGCGTCCCACTCGACGACCTCCTCGTCCTCGAGCCGCAGGCGTCGCACGAGCCGGGCGTAGCCGGAGGGGTCGGTCTCCCGCAGCTCGCGGACCGCGCGGGCGGCGCGCTCGAGGTTGTCGCGGGCCATGACATTGGTGAACAGGTTGTTGTTGACCACGGTGGTGTACTCGTCCGGGCCGGTGACCCCGTGGATCTGGAAGGTGCGGTCGCCGTTCTCGCGCCAGAAGCCCAGGTCGGCCCACATGCGCGCGGTCTCGACCAGCACGTCGATGCCGTCGCGGGCCATGAAGCCCACGTCGCCCGTGATGTCGTGGAACTTGCTGAACGCGAAGGCCACGTCGGCGTCGATGTGGTACTGCGCGGTGCCCGCGGCGTAGTAGGCCGAGGCCTCCTCGCCGTTGATCGTGCGCCAGGGAAAGAGGGCACCGCGCTGCGACAGGTCGCGGGCGCGCTCGCGGGCCTTCGGCAGCATCTGCACGCGGGCGCGCAGGGCATTGCGGGCCACCTCGGGGGAGGTGTAGGTGAGGAACGGGACGACGTAGACCTCGGTGTCCCAGAAGTAGTGCCCCTCGTAGCCGGAGCCGGTGACGCCCTTGGCCGCGATGCCCATCTGGTCCGCGCGCGCCGACGCCTGGGCGAGCTGGAACAGGCTCCAGCGGATCGCCTGCTGCAGCGCCGGGTGGCCCTCGACCTCGACGTCGGTGTTGGCCCAGTAGCGGTCCATCCACTCCCGCTGCTGCTCGACGTAGAAGTCGACGCCGTGCTCGCGGACGCGGTCCAGGGTGCGCCGGCACCGGTCGACGAGCTCGCGCACGGGGACGCCGCGCGACGTGTGATAGCTGACGGCCTTGGTGATCGTGACGGTCTGGCCCTGCTTGGCGTCGATGCGATAGATCTTGCGGCCGCGGTCCTGGTCGCTGTCGATGAGCTCCTCGTATGCCGCCTCTGTCTCGATGGTGTGGTCAGCGCCGACGGCGAGGGTCATGCCGGACTGCGCGGTGCGGTAGCCGAGGATCATGCGGCGGTCGCTGTGCCAGTGCGACTGCGGCTCGAGCACCCGCTGGCTGAAGGCCGCAGCCTTGCGGGGGTCGTGGCCCTCGCCCATGGCGGCCGCGCGCACGTGGTACTCGTCCTTGCCGTCCTGCCGGTTGATGATCTGGCTGGACACGACGATCGGGGCGTCGCCCTCGAGCAGGGTCACCTCGAGGGTCATCAGGGCGAGGTGACGCTCGGTGAAGCTCACCATCCGGGTCGAGCAGATGCGCACCCGCTTGCCGGACGCGGTCCGCACCTCGACGTCGCGGGTCTGCCTGCCGGACCGGAAGTCCAGGGCGCGCTCGTAGTGCACGAGGTCGGCGACGGACAGCAGGAGCGGCTCGTCGTCGATGTAGAGCTTCATCAGCTTGGAGTCGGGGACGTTGACGATGGTCTGCCCGACCTTGGCGAAGCCGAAGGCCTGCTCGGCGTGCCGGATGTCCCAGGTCTCGTGGAAGCCGTTGATGAAGGTGCCGTGCGTGTGCGCCTCGCGCCCCTCGGGCGGGTTGCCGCGCATGCCGAGGTAGCCGTTGCCCACGGCGAACAGCGTCTCGGTGGTGCCGAGGTCGTCGCCGGAGTACTCGGTCTCGACGAATCGCCACGGCTCGACGGGGAAGCGGGTGCGGTCCAGCGGGTCGGCCGTCAGGTGCAGCGGCGTCACGGCACCAGCTCCGCGAGGTCCGAGACCACGACGTCGGCCCCGGACGCGGTGAGGCGGTCCACGCCGGCGCCACGGTCGACGCCCACGACCAGCCCGAAGCCGCCCGCACGCCCCGCCGCGACGCCGGACTCGGCGTCCTCGAGGACGACCGCGCGCTCGCGGGGCACGCCGAGGCGCTCCGCGGCGTCGAGGAAGGTGTCGGGGGCGGGCTTGCCGGCGAGGCGGTCCTGCCGCGCGACGACTCCGTCCACGATCACGGGGAAGCGGTCGACCAGCCCGGCCGAGGTCAGCACGGGGCGGGCGTTCTGGGAGGAGGAGACGACCGCGACCTTGGTGCCGATGGCGGCGAGGTGGTCGAGCAGCTGCACCGAGCCGGCATACGGCTCGACGCCGTCGCGCTCGAGGACGGTGCGGAAGGCGTCGTTCTTGCCGTTGCCGAGGCCGCAGACGGTCTCGGTGCCGGGCGCGTCGGTGGGCTCGCCCTCGGGGAGCGTGATGCCGCGCGAGGCGAGGAAGGTCCGCACGCCGTCGTAGCGCGGCTTGCCGTCGACGTAGGCGAAGTAGTCCTCGTCGGTGTAGGGCTCGGCGATCCCGCGCGAGGTGAGGTAGGCGTTGAACATCTCGCTCCACGCCCGCATGTGCACGATCGCGGTCGGGGTGATCACGCCGTCGAGGTCGAAGAGCGCAGCGTCATATCGGGTCCAGTCCACACCACGAGGGTACCGAGGTTGTCGCCGCTCTTGAACGATCCAGCCGCGATTGCCCCGCACGAGCGCCGGGGGTCGCCCAGCGTGACGAGGGGTGGGCCGGGCAGAGTGGTCCCATGACGACGACCGAGCGCACTCCCGCGCAGTCCGTGGCAGGGATCGAGATGGGCGGCACCAAGGTGGTGTGCGCCATCGGTTCGGGCCCGCAGGACCTCCGCGAGCGGACGGTGATCCCCACGACGAGCCCGGACGAGACGCTCGGCGCCGTGAGCGACTGGCTGCAGGCGCGGCTCGACGAGGGGGAGGACCTGGCCGCGCTCGGGGTCGCGTCGTTCGGGCCGGTGTGCCTGGACGAGGCCGACCCGGCCTACGGCCGGATCACGACCACCCCCAAGCCGGGCTGGCGTGACACCGACGTGGTGGGTCGCCTGCGGGAGAGGTTCGGGCTGCCGGTGGGGTGGGACACCGACGTCAACGGCGCTGCGCTCGCCGAGCAGCGCTGGGGTGCGGGGCAGGGGGTCGGCTCGGTCGTCTACCTCACCGTCGGCACCGGGATCGGCGGCGGCGCGGTCCTCGACGGCCGACCGGTGCACGGCCTGCTCCACCCGGAGATGGGGCACGTCCTCGTCGAGCGTCACTCGGACGACGCCTACGACGGCCGCTGCCCCTACCACGGGCGGTGCGCGGAGGGTATGGCGAGCGGCCCGGCCTTCGCGGACCGCTACGGCACGCGCCTGGAGCTGCTGGACCCCGCCCGCCAGGCCGAGGCGGCGCAGCTCGCGGGCTACTACATCGGTCAGGTGACCGCGGCGCTGGTGCTGATCCTCTCGCCGCAGCGCATCGTCGTCGGCGGCGGCGTGCCGCACCTGCCGGGAGCGCTGGAGGCGACGCGCGCCGCCATGGTGGGCAGGCTCGGCGGCTACATCAGCCGGCACGAGATCACCGGCGATGCAGGCGATTACGTCGTCGCACCGGGTCTGGGCGACGACGCCGGCGTCCTCGGCGCCATCGCCCTCGGGCTCGACGTCAGCGGCTGACGAACGGATCCACGATGGTCACGCCGCGGAGCGTCGACCCGGTGGCGAGGTCCTCCGTCCACAGCTCCGTGCAGCCCGCCTCGGCTGCCGCCTCGACCACCATGGCATCCCAGATGCTCAGCTGATGGTCCCTGGCGGTCGTCGCTGCCCGGACCACCAGGTCGGCGTCTGTGGTCACGCAGGGGAGCTGTGCCAGCCGTGCCACGACGACCTGCGCGTCGTCGAGACCGACCGGTGGACGGAACTTCCGGGTCAGCACCGAGTGGAGCTCCAGGAGGACCTGGGTGCTGACGGTGAACCGGTGACCTGGTCGCTGCAGGAGTCGGCCTGCCGCGATCTGCTTGGAGGGCTCGCCATCGTCGTAGAGGTAGGCGAGGACGTTGGTGTCGAGGAAGATCTCAGGCACGGTGCAGCTCGTCCCTGCTCCACGACCGAGGGCCGTTGTCGGCCCCCGCTCCGGACGCTCGGACCACGCTCAGGGTGTCGGTGAAGATCTCCGCCTGGGGCACGTCCCCGGCATACCTGCGCAACATCTCGGCGAGATAGCCGTTGACCGACTCGCCCCGCTCCAGGGCTCGTATGCGGGCGCGCCGCAGGGTCTCACCGTCCACGGTCACGGTAAGGTTCGCCATGTCATCAGTGTAACGCTGAATCAGTGCTGCACGGGTTTACGGCGTCACCCAGGATGACGTGGCACGATCTGCGTCGCTGTCGTCAACCGTGCCGAGGAGTCTCGTGAGCCCCCGCCTGCTGTACCGCCGTCTCGCCCGGGCCGAGGTGGTCACCTGGACCCTGCTGATCGCCGGCATGGTCCTCAAGTACGTCACGCGCACCACCGAGCTCGGGGTGCGGGTCGGTGGGCTGGTGCACGGTGTGGTCTTCCTCGCCTACGCGCTCGTGACGGTCGTGGTGGCGATCGACCGGCGCTGGTCTCTCGGCACGACCCTGTCCGGACTGGCGTCGGCCGTGGTGCCCTACGCCACCGTGCCGTTCGAGTCGTATGCCGAACGGCGCGGCCTGCTCGCCGACCGCTGGCGCCTGGCGGCCGGCGGCGACGCCCCGCGGACGCTGCCGCAGCGGCTCGTCGCCATGGGTCTGGCCCGCCCCCTCCTGGCCGTCCTCGTCGCGGCGCTCGTCGTCGCCGTCGTCACGGCCGTGCTGCTCTGGCTGGGACCGCCGGTCCCGCAGCGCTGACGGGTGACGGGCGCCGGGTCGGGGTCGTGGTGACCCTCGTGGTCAAGCCGCTGCGGGCAGTCTTCGGGCTGCTCGAGCGGGTGCTCCTCGGCCGGCTGCTCCGGTGGCTGACCGTGCCGGGCGGCCCACTGGCGCTGCAGCACCGAGGTGCGGCAGCAGCGAGGGGCGACCTCACCGCAGCTGTGAGCGGAAGGCTCGGGCGTAGGCGGTCTGGCCGTCGATGGTCGGGTGCATGGACGAGCCGTCGATCGACACCGCGCCCGTGGTCGCCGAGACGGTGCCCTTGACGGGCGTGATCCACGACGTGGTGCTGCTGCACAGCGCGTGGTCGCCGTAGGCGGGGCGCACGTCGGCCACCCGCGCCGGACGACCACGCACCGAGCGCGGCGCGTCGAGGATCACCTGGTCGAGGCGGTTGACCGTCGCGGCGAACCACGCGGCGTCGGCCTTGGAGACATAGAGGGGGACGGTCTGGGTGGGCGCCTCGCGGACGGTCAGGCCGCCGACCCGGCACTCGCTCCCGGCAAAGGTCGAGGACACCAGCTGCGGGTAGGTGCCGAGCACGACCTTGGCGTGCGGGGAGCGGGCCCTGATGTCGGCGATGATCTGGCGCAGCGGCGTGATCGGCAGGCCGCCCGGGGTGGTGGCGGTGCCGCGCCCGGCCAGGGCGTCGATGCGGGCGGCCACCGCACCGGTCAGCGCGGCGTTGGTGGAGCAGTCCGTGCGGGTGGCGCGCTGGCGGTCGCCATACAGGCACGCCGCCAGGATCGAGCCGAAGCCCACGTCGTTGCCCCCGATGGTCAAGGTGACGACGTCGGTGCGCCGGTCGACCCGGCTGAGCTGGGCGGGCTCCAGGGCGTCGACGGTGACGCGGTTGCCGTTGTGGTCGGGGGCGTAGAGGTCCTGGGTGACGGCCCCCGAGCAGGCCCCGTGGTCGACGGTCGTGGCGTGCAGGGAGTCTGCCAGCTGCTGGGGATAGGCCCGCAGGGAGCGGTGGCAGCGGTTGATGGCGGTGTCCGAGCCGGGGAGGTAGGGCGTGACAGACTCGCCGGAGGAGTAGGAGTCGCCGAGGGCGACGTAGTCGCGCGGGCGCTGGGCCTGGGCGGGGGCGGCCGCGAGGAGGACGAAGGTGCCGGCGAGGGTCGAGCCGACCGCGGTCGCGGCAACGAGGGTCGCGAGCCGGGCAGGGCGGGTCGTCCGGCCGACGGCGGGGGTGCGGTGCTGACCCATGGGTGCTCCTGGGGTGCGGTCTGGGGCGTGGTTGACGGTGACGATAGCGGGCCGTGGTCGAGGATGGGCCCTTCGACTGGGATGATGTGCGCATGGGCGATCCCCGACTGATGAGCATGCAGCAGCGCTACGAGACCTGGGCGGACCACGCGAGCGTCGTGCTGCTGGAGACGGCGGCCGTCCATCAGACCGCCATCACCCATGCCGACCTGGCCGCTCGCGTCCAGGAGCGCTCGGGCGTGCGCACCGAGGTGCCGTTCCGCAGCTGGTTGGGCAAGGTCCTCACGATCGTGGGTCGGCGCACCCGCGAGGCCGGCGAGCCCGACCTCGTGTCCTTGGTCGTGCAGGCGGACGGGGCGGTGGGTCCGATGTATGACGCGGTCCTGGTCGCCTGCGGGGACCCGGCACCTGGACCGGGGCTGCGCGAGCAGGCCGCTGCCGAGGCGCGGCTGGAGTGCAACCGCCGCTATGCGCCCGCGGTGACCGAGGACGCCCAGCCGCTGCTGCGCCCAATCACCACGGTCGACACGTCGCCGGAGCGCGCGTCGCAGACCGCGCGGACCAACCCGGCCAGGCAGACGGCGCGGCCCTCGCGGGCCCCGCGAGTCCCCAAGGAGCCCAAGGCCTCTCGCGCCTCCCGTTCGGCCAAGGCCGAGGAGCCGGCGCCGGTGATCTGCCCGCGCTGCTTCCTGCAGCTGCCGTTGAGCGGGATCTGCCCCAACTGCGACTGACCACCCTCACGCCCGGCCCCCGCTCCTCCTCCGGGGGGAGGGGATCGCGTCCCGATCTCCGCCCGACGGGCCGCGGACAGGCTCGGGGTCAACCGGGCCGCCGTCGAGAGCCACCTGCGACTCCTTGGAAGACCTCTTCCTCGTGGTCCGCCTGCCCGCGTGGGGCAAGAACCTGCGCTCCCGCGTCAGCGCAAGGGCCCGAGGTGCACGTCGTCGATTCTGGTCTGGCTGCGCGGCTGCTACGGCTGACACCTGACAAGCTCACCGCCCTGGACCCGACAGCGCTGGCCGACTTCGGGCACCCGCTTCACCGCCGGCATCATCCTCACCACAGGAACCCGCTCCTACACGTGCACCGCGCAACCACGAACGCGCAGTGACATGGCGCTGACCGGTCGATAGACGTCGCAGATCACTGGAGATGGGTCCAGGTCGGGACCAGCAACCCTCAGCGCTGAGGGTCAGGGCGCCGAGCCGCCGTCACGGGGTCGCGGTCGCGGCCCCGGCTGGCGGCCCAGCCGAGCCCGACGACCGCGAGCAGGGCGATGAGGGGCCCGAAGACCCGGGCGAAGCCCGACGGCTCGTGCTCGCGCGAGATGTCATCAGTCATCCCGCCACCGTAGCCGCGCCCTGGTCACCACCGTCCCGGACGCCGCCGCCGTGCGCGCCATGGCCCTGATCCCCGCCGCGCCATTCTCGGTGGCGGATATGGGGTTTCCCGTCCGGGCGGACGTTCCCGTCGGCTGAGGTCGGTCAGCGGCGGCGGTTGGTGCGGGCGGTGGCTCGGGCGGTCCACGGGTCCTCGGGCCAGGGGTGCCGCGGGTAGCGGCCGCGCATCTCCGCTCGCACCTGCTGGTAGGGGCCGCTCCAGAAGGACGCCAGGTCGTCGGTGATCGCCAGCGGGCGCTGCGCCGGCGAGAGCAGGTGGAAGGTGATCGGGACCCAGCCGTCCGCCACCGTCGGCGTCGCAGCCCAGCCGAAGCACTCCTGCAGCTTGACCCGCACGGTCGGTCGGGCATCGGGGTCGTCGTGCGGGGGATAGGTGATGCGCACGTGCGAGCCGCTCGCGACGGCCAGCCGCTCGGGAGCGAGCTGATCGAGCCGCGATGCCGCGGGCCAGGGCAGCAGGCGGCGCAGCGGCTCGGTCAGGTCGATGCGCCCTGCCGCGGACCCCCTTGCGAGAGCGTCGATCTCGGGACCGAGCCACTCGTCGAGCCGATCGAGCAGGGCCTCGTCGGACACGTCCGGCCAGGGGTCGCCGAGATGAGTGTGCAGCAGTGCCAGGCGATCTCGCAGCGTGCGCGCGGCGTCTGACCAGGTGAGGACCCCAAGACCCCGATCGCGCAACGCTTCTCGCACGGCGGCGTGCGCGGCCGGGCCGGAGGCGGCCACGGGGGTCGACGTCAGCTCGATAGCGCCGAGCGCCCGCACCCGACGTGCGCGGACGCGCCCCTCCACGAGCTCGGCGCGCACCTCGTCGACGAGCAGGTGGGCCGCCACGAGCTCGGCGCCCTCCTGGTCCAGGGGTGCGGCCAGCCGGATCACCGCGCCCGTCCCCGCCGCCGTCCTGCCCGTCGCCCGCGTCACGTCGGCGATCGCGAGCCACTCCTGATGTGCAAGCGGACTGCCCTGCGGCAGAGCCGCTCTCGTGCCGCCGGCCAGCAGATAGGTGTCACCCGAGCGGCGGGCGACCCACTCGGGGTGGGCCATCCCGACGACGAGACCCTCGACCATCGCGTCGTATGCCGCCGCGCCCGCCCCCACCGCGAGGGACTCCAGGCGGCGGGACTCCCGACGCCATCGGTCGGAGGCCGGGTGCCCCGAGCGCAGCTCGCGCAGCAGGCCGGTGAGATCGCCGGTGGGAGAACGCAGGTCGTCGGCGAGCGCGGCCACCACCTCGGCGGCGCGGCGCGGGCCGACGAGCTCGGACCCGTCGAGCAGACCTCGGGCCAGCCTGGCACCCACCGGGATCCGCGCGAGCCGTCGCCCCTCCGCCGTCACGACGCCCTCGTCGTCGACCGCGCCCAGCCGCCGCAGGGTCGTCTCCGCGTCGCGGAGCGCCACGACAGGGGGAACGGTGGGCAGGCCAAGGCCCTGCCCCCGCGGCGTGCCCCAGCAGGCCAGCAAGAGAGCGCCGTCCGTGAGGTCGCTCGTGGCGATCGCGGGGGTCACGTGCTCGGGCATCCCGGCATACGTGCTCTCGTCGTAGCACCGGACCACCTCACCCGGCCCGAGGCGGGCCGCCCGCCCGGCCCGCTGGTCGGCGGAGGCACGCGAGCAGGTGACGGTGACCAGGCCCGACATGCCGCGGGCGGCGTCCCGGCGCGGCTCCCGGGCGAGGCCCGCGTCGACGACCAGGCGCACGCCCGGGACGGTGAGCGAGGACTCGGCCAAGGACGTGGACACCACGATGCGGGCAGGGTCGCCCGACCGACGGCCGCCCACGGCGCGGTCCTGCTCCCGAGGCCCGACCTGCCCGTGGAGCTCGAGGACCTCGGTCCCGTCCGGTCCCGCCAGCGCCCGCAGCCGCGTCGCGACCTGGCCGACCTCCCAGGCGCCCGGCACGAACACCAGGGCGTCGACCGACGGATCCTCAGCCACGGCGGCGCGATGAGCCTCGGCGGCCACGGTCGCCACGTGGGCGAGGAAATCACGGGACACGCCTCGGGCGTCGGTGCGAGGGCCCGCGCCCGGGCGCCACGCCACGGCGAGGGGGTGCAGTGCCGACGGGCAGTCGACGACCGGGGCAGGCGCGCCGTCGGGACCGATCAGCCGGGCGAAGGCGGCCGCGTCGACGGTGGCCGACATCGCCACCAGCAGCAGGTCCTCGCGCAGCGTACGCAGGTCGGTGAGCAGCCCCACGAGCAGGTCGGTCTCCAAGCCCCGCTCGTGCACCTCGTCCAGCACGACTGCACCGACCCCCTCGAGCGAGGCGTCGGCGAGCAGGCGGCGCAGCAGGATGCCGGGCGTCACGACCTCGATCAGGGCCGTCGGCTCCAGCCGACGCTCCCCGCGCACCGTCCAGCCGATCAGCTCGCCGACGCGCGAGTCCGTCAGAGCGGCAAGACGACTCGCGGCGGCCCGGGCCGCCACCCGTCGAGGCTGGACCACGACCACGCGCCCAGCACCGCTCCCGCGAGCCGCCAGCGACCGGGCCACCACGGGTGGCACCAGCGTCGTCTTGCCTGTCCCCGGGGGCGCCTGGACGACGGCGACGCCGTCGGCGAGCGCCTGCTCCAGGGCCGGCACCGAGCGGGCGAAGGGCAACCCGGCGCCGATCCGGCCGAGATCCAGGCGGTCGGCCGAGGCGCTCATGCCCCGAGGGTAGCCCCGGCTGTCAGAGTGCTCTCAGCGTGTGCAACATAAACCACGAAATATCCCGTGATCATCGGTCTCATGCTGTTCTGCGTGCGCTCGCTCATGCCGGGCCACGAGTGGAACGACCGCTGGATCAGGCGCGCTCGCCCAACGGGGTGTTGGTGGCGGGAACCCGCTCGGCCTTGGGCACCGGGCCGGGCGCGGTGCCCGCCCCCCACGGCGACCCACCGAGCGACTCGCGGCCGCTGGGCTCGAGCAGACCGGCGAGGTCGGGCCCGAGCGGCACGACCTTGGTGGGGTTGATGTCGGTGTGCACCACGTAGTAGTGCTCCTTGATCTGCGGGAAGTCCGTCGTGTCGCCGAAGCCCGGCGTCTGGAACAGGTCGCGCAGGTAGGCGTGCAGCACCGGCATCTCCGACAGCTTCTGCCGGTTGCACTTGAAGTGGCCGTGGTAGACGGCGTCGAAGCGGACGAGGGTCGTGAACAGGCGCACGTCGGCCTCGGTGATGTGATCGCCCACGAGGTAGCGACGGTCCGCCAGGTAGTCCTCCAGCCAGTCGAGCGCGGCCCACAGCCGCTCGTAGGCGGCGTCGTAGGACTGCTGGTCGGCGGCGAACCCGCAGCGGTAGACGCCGTTGTTGACCTCGGTGTAGATGCGCCGCATGATCGGCTCCATCTCGTCCCGCAGGGCCTCGGGCCACAGGTCGGGGGCGCCCTCGCGGTGGTGCTCGCGCCACTCGGTCGACAGGTCGAGGGTGATCTGCGGGAAGTCGTTGGTCACCAGCTGACCGGTCGGGACGTCGACGATCGCCGGGACGGTGACGCCCTTGGGGTAGTCGGGGATGCGGGCGTCGTAGGCCTCGCGCAGCAGGTGGATCCCGAGCACCGGGTCACGGCCGTCGGGGTCGAGGTCGAAGCGCCACGACTCCTCCCCGTGGGTGGGGGAGACGAGGCCGAGGGAGATGACGTCCTCGAGCCCCAGCAGTCGGCGCACGATGACGCCGCGGTGCGCCCAGGGGCAGGCGCGCGCGGCGACCAGGCGGTAGCGGCCGGGCTCGACGGGCCAGCGCATGGCGCCGACCCGATCGCCCGTCGGAGCGCCGGCGGGGGCGTCCGCCACGATCCGGTCGTTGACGTAGGACTCGTCCCGCTCGAAGGCTCCGGCGGTGGAGGCGTTGCGTGCGTCAGGCATGGTGATACCATGCCCCACATCGAGGATCGGTAGCCAGGTCAGGGACCATGCTCACGCCACCTGGAAGGACCGCTTGGACAGGCCGGTCCAGTAGCCGTCGATGACGCCGTGCACGGGGGCGGCGGGGTCGGTTGACGCGCCGAGGGTGACGAACAACGGCGTGAAGTGCTCGACGGTCGGGTGGGCGAAACCCACACCGGGGGCGCACCCGGCGAACCGCGCCAGCTCCTCTACGTCGCCGCGCGCGAGCGCCTCGCCGGCCCACGCGTCGAACTCCGAGGACCAGTCGGGGACGAGGTCGGGGCGGGACCACTGGATGAACGGGAGCCCGTGGGTCATGAAGCCGGACCCGATCACCAGCACTCCCTCGTCGCGCAGCGGTCGCAGGGCGGCACCGAGGCGCAGCAGCCGCTCGGGGTCTGCGGTCGGCAGGCTGAGCTGGAGCACGGGGACGTCCGCCTCGGGGTACATCGCCTTGAGGGGGACCCAGGCGCCGTGGTCGAGACCGCGGTCGGTCTGCTCGTGGACGTGCACCCCGTCGGGCATGACCTCGCGCACGCGTCGGGCGAGCCAGGCGGCGTCGGGGACGTCATACCGCAGCTGCTCGTAGAGGGGGTCGAATCCCCAGAAGTCGTAGACCAGCTCGCGCGGGTGGGGGTTCGTGATGGCGATGGCGTCGGACTCCCAGTGGGCGCTGACCACCAGGATGGCGCGGGGCCGGGGCAGGTCGTGCGCCCAGGCGTGCAGCTGGGTCATCCACCCCTGGTCGGCGAGCAGCGGGGGAGCGCCGTGGGAGAGGTAGATCGCGGGCAGGGCTCCGTCCTCCGGCGTCCAGGCGCGGTGCGGTGCTGCGGCCGCGGCGAGGCGCAGGTGGCCGGCGAGGGGGTGAGACGCCGGGACGAGCGCGTCGGCTGCGGCGGTGGTGGTGGTCATGGGTCGGGCTCCTGGCGGGAGGGCTCACAAGATAGTTGAGGATTCAACGATATCAGACGTGCGCCGCAGGGTGAAGAGGTATGGCGGCATCCCCCGCAGGTCCATCACCCCCACGAGCGTGTCCGCGTCGACGCCGCGGAAGCTGTCCACGATCGGCTGATGGTCGTAGACGAGGGATGCCGTCACGACGCCTCGGTGCTCGAGCATCCGCAGCCGGCCCCGCGGCCGACGGGTCCGCAGCGCAGGGCTGACGACGCGAAAGGCCTTGGCCGTCATACGGCCTCGCAGCAGGGGTGGCACCTGCAGGCCGACCGCAAGCGGCAGGCGACCCGGGTCCACCTCGTAGCGCCGGCCACCCTGGGTGCGGAACACCAAGGGGTGCGCGTCCTCGGGTCCGGCGAACCACTTGCCCCACCAGCCGTATGCCGTCAGCGCGCCGCCGAGCGGATGCCCCGTCGGGATCTCGGCGCCGCGCCACCATCCGCGCAGCTGCGCCACCGGCACGGGCGCCATCCGGTCGTAGGCCGCCAGCGCCGTCCCCAGGTCGGTGCCGCGCTCCAGCTGGTCGATCGACTCCATGGGACCACTGTGCCCGCCCGAGCCCGCCGGTGGTCACTGAGCCGACCTGGTGCTGCGGATCGCCCACGCCGTGAGCGCGGCGGGGAGCGCTGCAGGGAGGGAGGCGGGGAGCGCGTCGGTGTGGACGTCGGGGACGGTGACGGCGGGGGTGCTCGTGACTCCACGGTGCGCCGCGGTCCTGCCGAGGGACCGTCGCGGGTCTGTCACCGGGTCTGTGACCGGGCTGGGCGTCCGTCGGAGCCCGGCGACCGCGGGGGGTCGCCGGGCTCCTGGGATGGCGCGGCCGAGGGGGGACGGGCCGCGCGGGTTCGCGGGTCAGGCTGACGCGGCAGCGCTGGGGGCGGAGGTCGCCCCGGCGCCGGGTGCCTGCTGGCCCTGCTGGCCCTGCTGGCCCTCGGGGGTGCCGCCCCGGCCGCCCGGAGGGCCGGGCCCGCCGGTGCGGACCTCGACGGTCGCCAGGTCCTTGGACACCTCGACCATGACGGGCTGGCCGGCCTTGGTGCCGTGGACGTCGTAGGAGCCGTCCGGGTCCTTCTGCACGTCGCTGACCGTGACGGCAGAGTCCTTGGCCGTGACCGCGGCCTTGACCTTGGACAGCTCGTCCCCGGTCACGGCGGTGTGCTGGTGCTGGGCCTGCCCGCCGTGCCGGCCGCGCCCGCCACCGGTGTCCACGGTGACGGTCTGGTAGTCCGCCGACACATCGACGCGGACCTGCTGCCCCGTCTTGGTCCCGAGCACGTCGAAGGAGCCGTCCGGGTCCTTCTGCACCGTGGTGACGGTGATGGTGGAGTCCTTGGCCGTGACGGCGGCCTTGACCTTGGCGGTCTGGTCGGCCGTGGCCGCGGTGTGCTCGTGCGGGGCGCGCTGGCCACCCTGGCCGGGTGCGCCATAGCCCTGCTGGCCGCCTGGCGCCGACTGGGCGTAGCCGGTGGACGCCTGTGGCGACCCGCCGGTGGCGGCGTTGGCGGCAGCGGCCCCGCCGGCGATCATCAGCCCGGCAGCGGCCACCGCGGCGGCGGTGAGGGTGCGGTTGTTGGGGGACATCGTTGCTCCTGGTGGATCGTGATCAGGTCGGGTGCTGGTGCACCTGAGGGGTCCTTCACTCGCACCTCCACGGTCGCGGCCGGGGCTGTCGTGACGCTGTCAACGCCGTGGGGGTCACCTAGGAGCAGCGCGCCCTCCCTGTGCATCCTGCTCAGACGGCGTAGCCCGCGGGCGAGGCGGCGCTGGCGCCGGGGGTCGGCGCCTGGCCGGGCCCACGGTCCCGGCCGCCGTGCCCGCCGTGGCGGCCGTGTCCGCCCGGCCCGCCGGTGCGCACCTCGACGGTCGCGAGGTCCTTGGACACCTCGACCATGACGTGCTGTCCGGCCTTGGTCCCCATCGCGTCGTAGGACCCGTCGGGGTCCTTGCGCACCTGCTCGACGGTGAGGGTCGCGTCCTTGGCCTTGACGGCGGCCCTGACCTTGGCGGCCTCGTCGCCGGTCACGGTGGTGTGGTCGTGGCCGCCGTGCCTGCGGCCGTCGCCATACCCGGGCTGTGCGCCATACCCGGGCTGTGCGCCATACCCCGTGGCTGCGGGGGTGGTCGAGGTGGCTGCCTGGGCGGCGGCCGCACCCCCCGCGATCATGAGGCCGGCAGCGACGACGGCGCCGGCGGTGAGGATGCGGTTGTTGTCGGACATCGGAACTCCCTGTCGACTCCCTGTCACTGAGCTGGTCGCGACCGAGCCTGGCGTCGTGGGCTGTCGGGAATCTGTCGCGCAGGTATGAGTTGCCTAGGAATCTGCACCCTCGGCGTAGGAACGCAGGACGCGCAGCGCGCTCGCGCCGTAGCCACCGCCGAAGAGGATGGCGTGCACCAGCAGCGGGGGCAGCTGGTACCACGGCACGCGCTCGCGCCACCCGTCGGCAAGGGGGTAGGTCTCGTCGTAGGCGCGGTAGCACTCCTCCCCGAACCCGCCGAACAGCTGCATCATCGCCAGGTCGACCTCACGGTGGCCCCAGTACGCGGCCGGGTCGATCAGCCAGCTGCGACCGCCCTGGTCCACCAAGCGGTTTCCGCCCCACAGGTCGCCGTGCAGCAGCGCCGGCGGCTCGGGTGGACCGCACAGCTCCTCGGCCCTGCCGGCGAGCTGGTCGACCAGCCGCAGCGCCACGGGGTCGACGCGGCCCTCCCTCACCGCGCGCTCGGTGAGGGGACGCAGCCGTCGCTCAACGTAGAAGTCGCGCCACGAGTCGGTCGGAGTCAGGTCCACCTGCGCCGAGCCCAGGTAGCCGGCCAGCGCACCGTCGATGGCCCCGAACGTCGGGTGGGTCGCCCGGTGCAACCCGGCCAGCCCCCGGCCGAGGGACTCCTCCGTATGCCGCCCCGGCCGCCCCTCCTCGATCCACTCCAGGACCAGGCCGCTGGCGTCGGCGCGGACCACCTCGGGGACCCCGATCTGCTCGGGGGCGTGCTCGCGCAGGATCGCCAGCCCGGCGGCCTCCCGCTCGAAGAGGTCCGGCGTCGGACGCTCCTTGGTCTTGAGGAAGAAGGGGCCGTCGGGGGTGTCGAGGCGGTACGCCAGGGCGATGTCGCCACCGCTGAGGGCAGTGGCGCGGCATACCTCCAGGCCGGAGACGAGCGACTCGGGCAGGTGAGGGGACATGACCTCCTTCCTACCCGCCCGGCCGCCCGCTCAGGCCAGGGAGAGGAAGAGCTTCTCCATCGCCTCGAGGTCGGCCTCGCGCTCGGGGTTGTCCGACGTCATGCACTGCTGCAGCCCGGTCGAGATCAGCGCGAAGCCCGCCCGGTCGAGCGCCTTGCTGCACGCCGACAGCTGCATGACGACGTCGCGGCAGTCCCGCTCCTCCTCGATCATGCGGATGACCGCGCTCAGCTGCCCCTGGGCGCGGCGGAGCCGCTTGAGGACGGGGTCGAGATCGTCGGCGGGGAGCTGCATCGGTCAGCGCCCCAGGAGGCGACCGAGGAGGCCGCCCCGCTGGGCCGGCTGGTCCGGGTGGCCGGGGCACCACTGGCCCGCGGGGACGGAGCGGCGCACCTGGTCGACGTGCTGGCCGCAGCCGGCCCAGGTGGTCTTGCCGCAGGTCGTGCAGGTGACGGGGCGACACATGTCGGTCTCCTTCAGGGGTGGGGTGTGACGTGCTTCAATACACAGCATATACCCCCTGGGGTATGCTGGACTCATGAACATCGTGATCATCGGAGGCGTGGCCGGCGGGATGTCGGCGGCCGCGAGACTGCGCCGCCTGGACGAGTCGGCCACCATCACCGTCGTCGAGCGCAGCGGGCACGTGTCCTTCGCCAACTGTGGGCTCCCCTATCACGTCGGCGGGGTCATCCCCGAGCGCTCGGCGCTGCTCCTGCAGACGCCCGAGGCGCTGCGGGCGCGCTTCGAGCTGGACGTGCGGGTGCAGACCGAGGCGGTGCGGATCGACCGTGACCGCCGGGTCGTCGTCGTGCGCTCGCTCATGGGCGGATCGGAGAGCGAGCTGCCGTATGACGCCCTCGTGCTCGCCCCCGGCGCCCGACCCGTCCGGCCTGCGATCCCCGGCATCGAGCGCGCCCTCGCGCTGCGCAGCGTGGAGGACACCGACGCGATGGTGGCCGCCGTGGCAGGGGCCCGCACCGCCGTCGTCGTGGGCGGGGGGTTCATCGGCGTCGAGACCGCCGAGAACCTCCTGCACCGCGGCCTCGCCGTGACCATGGTCGAGGCGACCCCGCAGGTCATGGCGCCCCTCGACCCGGAGATGGGTGCCCCGGTCCACGCCGCCCTGCGCGAGGCCGGGATCGACCTGCGCCTGTCGGCCTCGGTCACCGCCATCGGCGAGCGGGACGTCGAGCTGTCCACGGGGGAGCGGGTCCCCGCCGACCTCGTGGTCGCGGCGATCGGGGTCCGTCCCGACACGGGCCTCGCGCAGGCTGCCGGCCTCGAGATCGGCGCGCGCGGCGGGATCGTCGTCGACGACCACCTGCGTACGAGCGACCCCGCGATCTACGCCGTCGGCGACGCGGTGGAGAAGGCCGACGCCCTTGACGGCTCCCCGGTGCTGGTGCCCCTCGCCAACACCGCCAACCTGCAGGGCCGGCGCGTGGCCGACCTGATCGCGGGTCGCGACGTCCGCGACCGGCCGGTCCTCGGCACCGCCATCGTCGGGGTCCTCGGGCTGCAGGTGGCGACCGTGGGGTGGAACGAGAAGCGCCTGGTCGCCGCCGGCCGCGCCCACCGGGTCATCCACACCCACCCCCTCTCGCACGCCGGTTACTACCCCGGGGCGCAGGGGCTTGCGCTCAAGCTGCTCGTGGACCCCGGCACCGACGCGATCCTCGGGGCCCAGGCCGTGGGCCGGGACGGCGCCGACAAGCGCATCGACGTCATCGCGACGGCCATGCGCGGCGGCCTGACCGCGAGCGACCTGGCCGAGCTCGAGCTGGCCTACGCCCCGCAGTTCGGGTCCGCGAAGGACCCCGTCAACATGCTGGGCTTCGTCGACGAGAACCTCGCGAGCGGCCTGACCGACAGCATCCAGTGGCACGAGGTCGAGGACGCCCAGCGGGACGGGGTGACCGTGGTGGACGTGCGCACGCCGGAGGAGTTCGCGGCGGGCGCCATACCGGGGGCCGTCAACGTCCCGGTCGACGAGGTCAGGGACCGCCTCGACGAGGTGCCCGAGGGAGACCTCGTCGTCCACTGCGCGGTGGGTGTCCGGGCACACCTGGCGACCAGGATCCTGCAGGCGTCCGGCCGGTCCGTCCGCAACCTGGACGGCGGCTACCGGACCTGGGTGGCCGGGATGGCCTCTCGGTCGTGACCGCTGGGCGGTAGAGACGCGGCCGCCCGCGATGGGCGAGCCTGCCGGGGTGGCTCCTGCGCCAGGTGGAGATCGTCGCGGTCGCCGCCTTCCTTGCGGCGACCTGCTGGACCAGGGCGTGGAGGCGGCGAGGGACCGGGTGGGGGAGATCTTCACCCGGCTGGGGTCGGTCGCGGCCGCCGGCGCCGGCCTCCTGTCGTCCGCCCTCACCGTCCTGCTGATCACGGTGTTCCACGGCCGGTGGCGTGGCCCTCGGTCTGGTCGGCGTCTTCTTGGCCGTGCCCTTCGCCGGGGTGGTCGTCGCCCTGCGCCGGGGGTGGCGCCAGGGCAAGGACCGTGGCGACTCGCGCGCCGGGGGAGCGACCCGGTTGGACCCCGACGACGTGACTCCCTGACGTCACGGCCCCGCCAAAAGGCGTTGAGGGCGGGGGTCCGGGGTGGGAGAGTGGGCGGACGCCCAGCGAGAGGAGACGACGATGTCTGCCAAGGACAAGCCGCACCACGCCCCCGTCCCGGACGAGGTCAAGCAAAGGATGCGAGCGGCCCTCGACGCCAAGAGGTCTCACGCGGGACGGGACGTCTCGGCCGACGACAACGACCGGTCCAAGGTCTCCGGGCAGGGGCACGGTCGTGAGGCCTCTCAGCAGATGTTCCGCCGCAAAGCCGGCAGCTGATCGGCCGACCTCAGGACGTGCCGGAGCGATCAGCACCCTCGGTGGTCAGTCGTGCGACGTGGAGGGTGAGGTAGACGACCTCGTCCTGCGTGACGGACCGGCCGAGGCGCAGCTCCAGGACGGTCCGGCACCGCTGCGCGCACGCGTAGGCCCCGGGGTAGGACGACCGGATGGCCTCGCGCAGCGGGCCGGCCTCGCCGGTCAGCTGCCGGTCGCCCTTGACCCGCACGAGGAAGTAGCGCAGGTGCGTGATGAAGCGAGCTCTCGATCACCTCGAAGAGCTGCTTGATGATCCCCGTCATCGCATAGGTCTCCGACAGGTCGCCGCCCATCATCGCGGCGTTGACCAGGTGCATCGCGATGGCGACGGCCTCGTCCTGCGGGAGCGGCTCCGGGAGCCGGCCGTTGACGTGCTCGAGCACGCGGCGGGCGCGCTCGAGCTCGCGGGGATAGAGGTGCTCCACCTCGGCGCGCAGGGGCATCTCGAGCTCGATGCCCTGGTGCACCCGCTTGATGGCAAAGCTGAGGTGGTCGGCGACCGCGACGAGGGTCGTCGCGGTGACCGGCACCCCGACGAGGTCCAGGGCCTCCTCGGCCAGGGCGATGTGCTCCGGCGGTATGGCGGCGACCAGCCCGCCCAGCGTGTCGGGGTCTCGACCGTCGGTCGGCTCGAAGACGCGGACGACCTTGAGCGGGTCGACCTCCTCGCCGGCGCGCCGCTGGAAGCCGAGGCCACGTCCGGTGAGCACGACCTCGGTGCCGTCCCCACGCCGTCTGCACGGGGCACCTCCCGTCCGGGCCGACCTCATGCCACGCGTCCGACGGGGGGCTGGACGAGGAACCCGGCCTGGACGAGCGCTCGGTCCCGGGCCAGGCGCCGGGCCCTCTCGGCAGCGCACGTGTCGGGGTCCTCGTGCTCGTGCGGGCGGCTCGAGAGCAGCTGCCCGAGGTAGGTCTTGATGCGCAGGGAGCCGTCCGGGCGGAGCTCGTGCTGCCAGCGCTCCGATGTCTTGAGCTGGTGGTGGTGGCGGCATAGGGCCACGAGGTTGTCCGGGCTGGTGGGCCCGGCGGGCCACGGCGTGCTGTGGTCGAGGTCGCACAGCTCGGACCGTCTGTCGCACCCGGGGACGCGGCAGGTGAGGTCACGGGCCTGCACGTCGGCCCGCATGCTCTCGGTGGGCCCGTAGGTGTGGGTGGTCCGCTCGAGCAGCGTGCCGGTGACGGGGTCGTGGACGATGCGGTGCCACACGCTGTCGGTGCGCAGCGCGATCTCGCGGGCGAGGTCCGCGCTGAGCCAACCGTGACCGACGAGCTCGGCCGGGTCGTCGCGCAGCCCGAGCAGGGTGGTCAGGTTGACCCGGACGTCGATGCGGGCGGCGGGAGTCGGCAGGGAGGCGAGGAGTGTCGCGGTCGCGACCAGCCAGGGGTCTGGATGCTGCGGCAGCGTCGGTGGTGGGTCGGTGCGGAGGGGCTCGTGCAACGGCAGGTCAGCGAATGGCGAGGCGGCGTGCTTGGCGCTCTCGGCCGCCTGTCGCTCCGCCCTGCGCGCTCCTCGGCCACGCACCCCCGGCCCGAAGGGTCCCAGCACCTCGCCGGTCCTCGGGTCGAGCAGCAGGCCGTCAAGGCCGATCAGCCGGCGGCGGCGAGCGTGCGTGAATGGCGCTGGCGTGCCGAGGGGCTCGGGCCGAACGAACGACCCCGCCGGGCGGAGCTCCTCGCCGCCGTCGACCGTCCCGTCGCCCGTGCCGTGGTTGACCGTGCCGTGGAGGAGCAGGGCGAAGGCGATGTCCGACCGGAGCTGGGCGAGCGTCCGGGACTCGCCGCGGCTCTTGGCCGCTCGCGCCATCGCATCGATCCGGTCCCGCGCTGCCGCGGCCTGCTCGGCCGTGCCGGTGGCGCACAGCTCGCCCGTGCCATGGCTCGTGGTGGTGGCGTGCACGTCGCGTCGGGCCAGGTGGTCGGCGCGAGCCTGGTCGTCGAGCCCCAGACGGGCCTCCTCCTTGACCACCTCCGCGCGGATGCGCTGGCGGAAGAGGCGCTGACCGACGACGGCGTCCGGCGACCGGTCGTCGGGGGCGTACCCGCGCTTGGGGCGCAGCACCCGCACGACGACCTCTGCGGCGACCTCGTCGGGCAGGCGATCGGTGTCGTCGCGCAGCGTCGTGGCGCGCTCGAGCGTGCAGGTGCCCCCGGCCATCGCCTCCACCAGCGGATCGCGCACCGCTGCCGCTCCCGACGCGAGGCGCGCCCGCCGCTGGACGGCGCCCACGCCGAGCCCGGTGGCGGCGACGATCTCGTCGGTGGTCAGCCCGCGGGCGTCGGCGCGCAGCGACTCGGGCCCCGGGTGTCGTCCGTGCTCGGCCTCGGACCGACGCAGGTCGTCGACGACGGCGTCGACCAGGTCGGCGTGGGCCGTCACCGCGAGGGCCTCCAGGCAGGCGGTCGCGCGATGGACGGCCACGACCACGGCGAGCGAGCGCCGCGCCCGCTCCAGGTCCGAGCTGCCGGCGTCCCCCTCGTGACCCGCGCCACCGGCGCAGGGTGTGTCGGTGGCAAGCGCCAGGATGGGCTCGAGCGCCTCGCGGAGGTGCTCCGCGACGACCTCGGACAGGGACCTCGACACCATCGGGACCACCTCCTCGACCTCGTCCCGGGATACCTCCAGACTACCGCAGGGCCTGTCTCCAAGGGAAGGGGTCATTTACATATTTCTGCAGGTCAGAGGCTGTTTTGGGACGCCGCGAGGGCGCCACGAGCCATGCCCGCGCGCCCCCCCGGCATACCGTCAGGCCAGGGAGCCGCCGTTGGTCGCGATGACCTCGCGATACCACCCGAAGGACTTCTTGCGGTGGCGCTCCAACGTCCCCGTCCCGTCGTCGTCGCGGTCGACGTAGATGAAGCCGTACCGCTTGGACAGCTGGGCCGTCGAGGCGCTCACCAGGTCGATGGGACCCCAGGAGGTGTAGCCCAGCAGGTTGACGCCGTCCTGCAGCGCCTCGCCGACCTGGACGAGGTGGTCGTTCATGTAGGCGATGCGGTAGTCGTCCTCGACGGTCTTGACGCCGTCGACCTCGACCAGCTGGTCCTTGGCGCCGAGCCCGTTCTCGACGATGAACAACGGCTTCTGCCATCGCTGCCAGTAGTCGTTGAGGACGATCCGCAGGCCGACCGGGTCGATCTGCCAGCCCCACTCGGACGCCTCGAGGGTGGGGTTGGGGACGCCGCCCATGATGTTGCCCTCGCCCTTGTCCTGCTTGGCCGGGTCCGCGGTCTGGCAGACGCTCATGTAGTAGCTGAACGACACGAAGTCGACCGTGTTGGTGAGGTCCTCGCGGTCCTCGTCCGTGATCTCCAGCTCGATGCCGGCCTCCCGGAAGCGACGCAGGGGGGGTCAGCTCGTTGACGCGAAATGCTCCTCGAGGACGACCGCGATGCCGTCGTCGTCGTTGGAGGCCGTGACCCGGTCGGCGCCGTCCTTGACGTGGTCGAGCGCGTTGCCCATCGCGACGCCGGTCCCGGCGGCGCGGAGCATCGGCAGGTCGTTCTCGTTGTCCCCGAAGGCAGCCGCCTCGGCGG
Organism: Arsenicicoccus cauae; assembly: GCF_009707125.1. Taxonomy (GTDB): domain Bacteria; phylum Actinomycetota; class Actinomycetes; order Actinomycetales; family Dermatophilaceae; genus Arsenicicoccus; species Arsenicicoccus cauae. The sequence goes on along the minus strand of NZ_WLVL01000039.1, from coordinate 116,665 downwards.
GGTCGAGGTCGCGGGCCGCGCAGTAGTCGAGCAGCCCCGACCCCTTGTCGACGCCGGGTGGCGTGATCTCGAGGTAGAAGGGGGCGGACAGCGCCAGCTCGGCCTGGCCGTGCAGCTCGCGCCGGAAGGTCTCGACGTGCCGGGCGAGCAGGGCGGGCTCGGCGCAGACCAGGACCTTGTGGAGGGGCTCGCCCAGGTCCTCGAAGCGCGGCGTGATGGCCAGCTCCATGCCGTTGGCGGGTGCCTCGGCGGAGACGTTGTAGCCGTCCTCGCGGGTCGCTTGCACCACGTGGCCGAGCGGCGTCATCGCCGCGAGGCCCAGCTCCTCGACCAGGTCGAGCACCCGCACGACGAGGGCCGGGTCGAGCGTGCGGTGGCAGATGATCTCCTCCGTCTCGGCGTCCACCACGGCCGCACCGTTGCACGAGGCCAGCACCAGCCGTTCCAGGCCCAGGCCGAGCGTCTCGGCGAGGTGGCGCAGGCCGTGCTCGGGCCGCCCCGAGGCGAGCATGAGGACCGCGCCCTGGTCGCGAGCGGTGCGGAGGGCGTCACGCGTGCGGGGGGAGACGGTCTTGTCGGACCGCAGCAGGGTCCCGTCGATGTCGACGGCGATCAGGCGAAACATGTGTCTCCTCAGCGGATCCCGGGGGCGGGGCGGCCGTTCTCGAGATAGGTGGCGTGCTCGGCCTCCAGGCCGACGGCGACGCGGCGACGCACCGGCTTGCGGAGCAGCTGCAGCGCCTCGTCGACCGGCGCGAAGCGGTGCTCGCTGATCTCCTCCTCCTGCAGGCGGATGCGCCTCGCGGCACGCGTCGTGACCGTGCCGCAGTGAAAGAGCAGGCGCAGCCCGAGCTTGGCGCCGTCCTTGCCGGGGCGGGTGTCGACGACGACGAGGCGCCCCGCGTCGACCTCGAGCCCCGTCTCCTCCCGCACCTCGCGGCGGCACGCGTCCCACGGGGACTCCCCGTCGGCCTCCATGACGCCCCCGGGGATGGTCCACCCGGACTTGTAGGTCGGCTTGAGGATCAGCAGGCGGCCCTGCTCGTCGAGGAGGATGGCGCCCGCCGACACGGGCAGCTCGGGCGGGGTCCACGCGCTCATGGGCGCCAGCATGTCAGACCGTCGTCCGCTCACGGGCCGGCAGCTCACCGAGCCGGACGAGGGGGCTCGCGACGACCAGCCAGCACGCCACCATGTGCAGGCCGGCCATCGCGAGGATCGTGGGGCGCACGCCGAGGGTGCTGCCGAGCCAGCCGGCCAGCACCCCCGCGAGCGGCATGCGAGCAGGACGGCGGTGTGGAGGCGACCGGTGCCGACGCGGCTGGCCAGGGGGACGGCGATCACGGAGCCGATGACCCCGCCGATCGCGCCGGTCGTGAAGTACTAGCCGACCATGTCGGTGGTGAGCCCCAGGTTCCGTACCAGGTAGAGGACGAGGAGGGCGCCATACCCGGTCAGCCCGAGGTTGGACAGGCCGCCGATGACGACCAGCCACGGCAGGTAGCGGTCGCGGACGACGAACGCCAACCCCTCAGCCGATGTGGAGGACGACCGCGTCGACCTTGGCCACGGCACATCCCCGCGCCTCCGCGGACAGCCACGAGCAGTGGGCTGAATGACGTCGAGCGGCAGGCGTCCCGGGTCCGGGCAGCCCAGTCCCTGCAGGAGCAGCAGCACGTCGACGCCGGCCAGGTCGCGCAGCGCCTCCCAGGTCATCGACTTGGTGAGCGCCTCGTCGTCGTGTCGCCGTACGGACGGTCCCAGGACACCTGCGCGATCGCGAGCTCCAGGTCGACCGCCTGCTGAGCCACGCCCGGGGCGAGACCGCAGGCCGCCATGAGATCGTCGAGAGGCAGCAGGCCATGTCACCCCGGGGGAGGGGTGCGGTATCCCGGCCGGCCGGCGGTCGCCGCCGCGCGCAGGGCGCCGCGACCGAGCGCTCCGGCCGCGCGGCTGAGCATGCCCGGTTGGTCGCCGGTGACCCGCGGCGGCATCACGACGACCGGGCAGGCCGCGGCATAGACCAGGCGCTGCGCGAACGCGGTGCCCGTGGCGGGCAGCCCGCGCGGGGCGTCGACCACGAGCAGGTCGGCATCCTGGGCGGCCTCGAGCAGAGCCTTGCGCTTGCCGCCCCGCACCAGCTGCAGCCGAGCGCCGTGGTCCCGCCCGAGCGTGGCCTCGACGTCGGCCTCGAGCGAGCGCAACGCCTCACGCTCGACGTCCTCGGCGACCGAGACGCGGCCGGGCGAGATGCCGGAGGGTGTGGCCTGCGGGCTGGGGACCTTCCAGGCGCGTACGGCGACCAGCTCGCCCCCGTGGGTCTCCGCCTGGTCGCGGGCCCAGGCCAGGGCGGCCGGCGAGCCGGAGGTGGCGCTGACGCCGACGACGACGGTGTACGGACGTTCGGTCATCTGGGCCTCCTCACACCGGGAGCTTGGTGGTCTCGTTGCCCTGCTCGTCATAGCTCGTGAGCGGGGGCGCGATCTCCTCGAGCGACTTGCCCTCGGCGTCGACGCCCCACTTCGCCGCCACGAAGGCGCCGAAGAGCATGATCACCGACGCGATGACATAGCCCCAGAACATCGGGTCGCGGTCCTTGCCCTCACCGATCAGCCAGCCGTAGAAGACGGGGCCGATCGAGCCGAAGACCTGGGCGATCGCGAAGAAGTAGGAGATGGCCTGGCCGCGGACCTCCAGCGGGAAGATCTCGGAGACCGTCAGGTAGCCGGCCGAGGCGCCCGCGGAGGCGAAGAAGAAGGCCACGCACCAGAAGGCGGTGTGCACCCAGGCGTTGATCATGTTGGCCTGGAACATCCACGCCGAGACCAGCAGGACGACGGCGGCGAAGGAGTAGCAGCCCGCAATCATCTTGCGGCGCCCGACGGTGTCGAACAACGGTCCCAGCAGCAACGGACCGAGGAGGTTGCCGACGGCGAAGGGGAAGAAGTAGATCGCCGCGCTCGCCGCAGTGAGCCCGTAGAAGTTCTGCAGCACGAGGGAGTAGGTGAAGAAGATCGCGTTGTAGAGGAAGGACTGCGTGATCATCAGCGTGGCGCCGAGGAAGGTGCGCGAGGGGTACATCGTGAAGAAGACGTAGCGCAGCTGTTTGGGGCTCAGGCCCTCGCGGGGCTTGATCCACATGGCCTGGTCCTCGGACAGCTCGGGCAGCGCCTTGCCCTGGGCCTGCGCGTCCTGCTCGATGCCGGAGACGATGCCCTCGGCCTCCTCGCCGCGGCCGTGGGTGAGCATCCAGCGAGGGCTCTCCGGGATGTGGCGGCGCAGGTAGATGATGCCGAGGCCGAGGATCGGGCCGAGCAGGAAGGCGATGCGCCAGCCGAGGTTGTCGTCGAAGCGGCCCTCCGCCAGGAAGTACGCGCTCGCGGCGGCGCCGAGACCGGCACCGAGCCAGTAGGTGCCGTTGATGGCCAGGTCCACGCGGCCGCGGTACCTGCCGGGGATGAGCTCGTCGACGGCGGAGTTGACCGCGGAGTACTCGCCGCCGATGCCCGCCCCGGAGATGAACCGGCACGCGAGGAAGATCCACATGTTGGGGGAGATGGCGGCCAGCGCCGATCCGGCCAGGTAGACGAACAGCGTCAGGACGAACAGCTTCTTGCGGCCGAGGGAGTCAGTCAGCCGGCCGAAGGTCAGCGCGCCGATCACCTCGCCGAGCAGGTAGACGGTGCCGGCCAGGCCGACCTGCGCCGAGCTCATGCCGAGCGACTTCTCGAAGCCGCCTGCGGCGACGATCTGGACCTCGAGACCGTCGAGGATCCAGGCCGTGCCGAGGCCGAAGATGACCATCCAGTGGAAGCGCGACCAGGGCATCTTGTCCATGCGCGCCGGGATCATGCTGCGGACCGGCTTGTCCTCGGTGGATGCAGCAGCCGTCATGGGTGCCTCCTTCCGTTGAGGTCACAGAGGGTTCACAGGTCGACGTGCATCTTCCCGTCCGGCAACCTACGCCTCCGACGGAAACTACGCAGGATGTAGCGACGAAAAGAGGGCGGGCCTCACCAGAATTCTCGTCATCGCCGCCCCGTCTGGTGGATGACATTCATGGGCTCGACGTGGGTCTCGGTCGGGACCGAGCCGTTTGACGGGCCGCCGCTGGGTGCAACGGGAGTGGCCGTGCGCCGGTTGGCATGGAGCTCGGCTCCGCCGCATGCGGGCCGCTGTCTGGTGGCGGTGCCGAGAGCGTCGGCGACGACTGCTCACCTACGGTCCACAGCAGGGGCGCGAGCCCATCGATGAGGGCCAGGAAGAGGCCGACCAGTACATCGAAGCGCTCCGCGCCGCCCTCACCGAAGACGTGCGCACCCTCACCGGCGGCAACATCGTGCGCGAACGCCAGTTCTCCGAGCGCCTCGCCGAGCTGACCAACCGCTATGTGAACGGCCAGCTCACCTCCGCCGAAGTCCTCGAAGAGCTGCTCCGCGTGGCCGACGAGATCCGCGAGGAAGCCGAACGCGAGGAGAGGTTCACGCCACCCCTCGACCGCGACGAGCTGGCCTACTGGGACGCCGTCGGCGCCAACGAGTCCGCCCGCGACCTGCTCGGCGACGACGTCCTCGCGCAGATCGCACGCGAGCTCGTCACGATCATGCGCCGCGACACCTCCACCGACTGGACCGTGCGCGAAGACGTCCGGGCCAAGCTGCGGTCCACCGTCAAGCGCCTGCTGGTGAAGTACGACTACCCGCCGGACAAGCAGCCTGAGGCCATCCGGCTGGTGATCGAGCAGATGGAGGTGATGGCTCCCAGGTACAGCACCGGCAGGACGTCATGAAGGTCGGGGTCTACGTCGACGGGTTCAACCTCTACTACGGCGGCCGCAAGCAGTGCGGTGATGCCGAAGGCTGGAGGTGGCTGGATGTACGAGGGCTCAGCGCGACCTTGGTTGAAGAGCAGCGGGGTTGGCCGGAGGCTCAGATCGAGCGCGTCGCGTACTGCTCCGCTCCGATTGACCAAGGGCTCAATCCGTCCGGATACGCCAAGCAGTTCCTCTACTTCCAGGCGCTGCAGCAGTCTGGGAGCGTCGACCTGTCGAGTTCGGCAAGTATCAGACAGGCGTCCGCTACCGTCCTCTGGCGGTCAAGAAGGACCCTGGCGGCATCGAGCTGGTTTCGCCGGCGTGGCCGGTGATGGTTCAGGCGCCCATGGGCACCTCTCGAGCCGACGCTGTGTTCATGGTCTCGATCCTGCACCAGGAGGAGAAGGGCTCCGACGTCAACGTAGCCACGCACCTCCTCACCGACGTCCTCACCGGGGCTGTTGACGCGGCGGTCGTCATATCCAACGACTCGGACCTGAAGCTGCCCGTGCACATCGCCCGTGAGCGCGTGCCCGTCGGCCTGGTCAACCCGCACGGCAACAGGCACGCCGGGGACCTCCGAGGACAACGCGGCCAGGGTGCAGGGAGGCACTGGTGGCGGAGGCTCGGTCCGGAAGACTTCCTGAAGCACCAGCTCCCACCCGTGGTCGAGCGGATCTCGAAGCCGCCCAACTGGTGAAGGCCGATTAGCAGGGGTTGGGCCCATGCCCAACCCCTGCTAATCTGTAGTCATAACCCACCCGGTCTCTCTGAGGCCGGGTTTTTCATTGCTCCTCGGGCGGGAGGTCCACGACGTACACCCGGCGGAGCTTGATGACGTCCCGCCATCGGATCGGGAGCGCCTCGTAGTGGTTCAGGACGAGATTGGCGATGTCTGAGCCGCTCAGGAGCCGCAAATCCTGTCGCATGCGTTCCACAGCCTGCGCGTCCCGGGTGTAGGTCCCCAACGCCACGAAGAGCCCGACCTCTCCGCGCGAGAGCGTGCCGACGAGCTGCTGGACCTGCGGTGCCCCCTGGCTGACGGTCGTGTGCTTGCATTGCACCTTGATGAGGGGCGCTTCGAGCCCGAGACGGTCCTTGTGGGCGATCACGTCGACCCCGCCATCCTGCGAATAGCTGGTGGTGCGGGCCTGGTATCCCATCACGCGGAGCAGATCAGCGGTGAAGAGCTCGAACTGCTCGTGAGTGAGGCTGCGGTGCAGCGTCCGCACGATGAAGTCCTGGGTGTGCTGCTGGATCCGGTCGGCGTTGGGCTCCTCCTCGGCAGGGGTGGGAGCCAACCCGTCGTCGGGCTCGGCATCGACCGCCCCTGTGGCTGCATCCTCGACCGCAGTCGCCGCTGCCTCGAAGGCCTCCTCGTCAGGCGTGGCGAGGAACTCCTGGAAGATGTGCTCGTGTCGGCGGATCCGGAACAGCGTCACGGCCGAGCCGATCTCGTAGAGCGCTGATTGGGGGAACAAGCCGCGGGCGACGCCGGTCCGGAGCCATTCGACGCGCCGCCGATGGCGATGCACGCGCTCCTCGGCGTGGTACTCGTAGCCTCCGACCACCCTGCCGAAGTTGATTGTGCCGTCCGCCTTGTAGGGAGCCACGACGAGGTCGCCCTCCTCGATCTCATAGGCGAACCTGTGCAGCACCCCGGCCCATACCGGGAACGCGCCGGGCTTGCTCCCGGGGTACGTCCGCGTCACGGCTGCCTTCAGCGATGACCGGTCGTTGCCTATGGCCCGGATGTCGCCGACCTCGTCCCAGCCGATCGAGATGAAGCCCTTCTCCACCAGCTCGGCGCCGAGCGCGTCGTTGTGAATACCCCACATGGCCGTCATGGCTCTCATCTCCTCTGGGATCGACGACTACAGACTGTCACGGTCGTGACGTTCGTGGCGCCGGCAGCTTCTGGACCTCGGGCAATCCGACGAACCCCGCTTCTGAGCCGACGATCAAGGCCATGCCGGTCGACTGCACCAAGTCCGCCAGATCTTGCCCCGGCCACTCGGGCAGCACGATGGCGAGATGGGGGAGTGGCGTCCGATACCTCGAGTAATCGAGCAATTGGCCGATGGCCATGCGCACGGATTCGCGGTTCGCCCCCTCCTTCACCTCGTAGAGGACGTTGGACGTGGCGTCATAAGTGTCAGTGACGAAGGAGCCCTCGCCGCTGGCTGGCTGGATGCGAAGCCTGCCGGGGTGGTGCCCCAGCCCGCGAAGTTGCTCCTCGAGGCGTCGCATGAGGTCGGCCTCGCTGCGGCAACCTGTTCCGGCTGGCTGTGGGCCAGTCGCGAACGCTGTCGCAGTGTTCTTCTCGCACGGCACAACCGTGACGACGGGACCCAGTGCCGTGCCCGTGCTCGCGCTCGCCGCCGGGCTTGCAGCGGGTGGCGGGTAGAAACCCACCTCTGCAAGTCGTTTCATTGCGTGCTGGCCGCCCTCGCCGTGAAGATCGGCGGCGCATGCCACCGTTTCGTCTACGTGCCAAAAGGCGCGGCCCATGACGGCCTTCGCTGGGTAGGTAGCTCCTTGGTGCTCAATGCGATGCTGGATGTTGTACATACCGAATCCGCAAACATCTAGGAACGTGGCCTCAGATGAGGCCTGACACTCCTCGATGGACATCAGAACCGCCTCGCGGGTGAGTTTGGGCAGCCGCACCTCTCAGAGCGTAGCGGAGCGTCACGCGCTGCGAGAGCTGCGGCCCGGGTACCGGCATACGGCCGGGAGGGAGAGGCGACCGGCTCAGCGGGCGACCGACCGCTGGTAGGCGCGGATCGACAGCGGCACGAACACCAGCAGCAGACCCACGATCCAGGCGAGGGTGTAGATCTCCGCGTGCTGCAGCGCCCAGGTGTACTCGATCTGCTCGCGCAGCTGCTGCGCGCCCGCGCCACCGCCCGCCCCGCCGCCGGGGGCCAGGGCGAAGAGGTTGCCGAAGTTGTCGCGCGCGGCGTGCGTGATGGTGGAGACGGGGTTCCACCCGGCGATGGTGCGCAGCACGGCAGGCATGTTCTCGCTGGGCACGAAGGTGTTGGCGATGAAGGTCAGCGGGAAGATGATCATGAAGGTCGCGTTGTTGAAGATCTCCGGCGCACGCACCTTGAGCCCGATGTAGGCCATGACCCAGCTCACGGCGTAGGCGAAGCCCAGCATGAGGGCGTAGGCCAGGACGGCCTTGAGCAGGCCGTCGCGGATCCGCCACCCGATGGCGAGGCCGGTCAGCGTCATGATGACGAGCACGATCACGTTGTTGAGCAGGTCGCTGAAGGTGCGGCCGGTGAGCACGGCGCCGGGGTGCATGGGCAGGGTGCGGAAGCGGTCGATGACGCCCTTCTGCATGTCCTCGGCCATGCCGGACCCGGTGATGGTGGCGCCGAAGATGATGGTCTGGGCGAAGATCCCGGCCATCAGGAACTCGCGGTAGCCCTGGCCGTTGCCGGACCCCGCGAGCGACCCGAAGACATAGCCGAACAGCAGGATGAACATGATCGGCTGCAGCGTCGTGAAGACGATCAGGTCGGGAACGCGCTTGATCTTGATCAGGTTTCGTCGGGCGATGGTGCTGGCGTCGGCGAGGAGCGTGCTCATCGGGTGGTCTCCTGCGGGGTCTGGTCGGGCTCGTCGTCGTCGGTGTCCTGGGTGGGGCGGCCGGTCAGGGACAGGAAGGCGTCGTCGAGGGTGGGACGGCGGACCCCGATGTCCTGCACGGTGATTCCCCGGTCGGCGAGGAGGCGGACCGCGTCGACGAGGGTGCGGGTCCCGCCTGCGGCGGGCAGCGTGAGCTCGCGGGTGTGCTCCTCCACCTCGACCTGGCCCTCACCGAGGCCTTCGAGGGCCTCGCGAGCGAGCCGTATGTCGGAGGAGTCGGCCACCGTCACGTGCAGGCGCCCACCGCCGACCTGGTCCTTGAGCTGGTCGGCGGTGCCCTCGGCGATCACGCGCCCGTGGTCGACGACGAGGATGTTGTCGGCGAGGCGGTCGGCCTCCTCGAGGTACTGCGTCGTGAGGAGCACGGTCGTGCCCTCGCGGACGAGGTCGCCGATGACGTCCCACATGTCGCCGCGGCTGCGGGGGTCCAGGCCGGTGGTGGGCTCGTCGAGAAAGATCACCGGTGGCTGCGCCACCAGGGCGCCTGCCAGGTCGAGGCGGCGGCGCATACCCCCGGAGTAGGTCTTGGCAGGGCGGTCGGCCGCGTCCTCGAGGCGGAAGTCCCGCAGCAGCTGGCGCGCCCGCTGCCGGGAGTCCTTGGCAGAGAGGTGGTAGAGGCGGCCCACCATCTCGAGGTTCTCGTAGCCGGTGAGGTACTCGTCGACGGCGGCATACTGCCCGCTCACGCCGATGAGCCGGCGGACGCTCTTGGGGTCCGTGACGACGTCGGCGCCGGCGACGGTCGCCCGCCCGGAGTCGGGTCGGATGAGGGTCGTGAGCATGCGGACCGTGGTGGTCTTGCCGGCGCCGTTGGGGCCGAGCACGCCGAGGACGCTGCCCTCGGGCACTGTGAGCGAGATGCCGTCGGCCGCCCTGACGATCGATCCGGTGCGCCCCCTGCCGCTCCGGTAGTGCTTGACGAGGTGGTCAGCGATCACCGCTGGGGTGGATGACATGAGGCGAGCATGGCAGAGGTGTGGGTGCCATCCCAGGCCTCTGCGGTCAGGAGCTGTCCGCTGGTTGCTCTTGCTGCTGGTCGGCGAGTGCGGTGCGTCCTGCCGGCCGGCGGAGTCGGGGTCGGCGGGGGCTAACCTCGACGCATGCACGACCACGTCCACGGCCACGACACCTCCAACCGCACGCGGCTGGCGATCGCGCTGGGCATCACCGCGGCCATCCTCGTGGCGGAGGTCGTGGGAGCCGTGGTGACCGGGAGCCTGGCCCTGCTCGTGGACGCCGCCCACATGCTCACCGACACCATCGGCCTCGCGGTGGCTCTCGTGGCCGCGGCCCTGATGGCGCGACCGCCGTCGGCCCGCCGCACATGGGGGTGGCAGCGGGCCGAGGTCCTCGCGGCCGGTGGCCAGGCGACGATCCTGCTGGCCGTCGGGGTGTATGCCGTCGTCGAGGGGGTGCAGCGACTCCTCGCCCCGCCCGAGATCCGGCCCTCCGCCCTGGTCCTGGTCGGCGTGGTCGGCCTGATCGGCAACCTCGTGGCGATGCTCGTGCTGAGCGGGAGCCGGGGCAGCAACCTCAACATGCGGGCCGCCTTCCTCGAGGTGGTCAACGACGCCCTGGGCTCGGTCGCCGTCATCGTCGCCGCGATCGTGATCGCCACGACCGGGTGGGCCCGGGCCGACGCCGTGGCGGGCCTGGCCGTCGCGGCCCTGATCGTCCCCCGCGCGCTCGTGCTGCTGCGCGAGTCCGGGTCGATCCTGCTCGAGAGCGTGCCGTCCGGGCTGGACCTGGAGGAGGTGCGCCGGCACATCCTCGGGGTGGACCACGTCGTCGACGTGCACGACCTGCACGCCTCGGTCGTCGCCACCGGCCTGCCCGTCCTGTCCGCCCACGTGGTGCTCGCCGACGAGTGCTTCTCCGACGGGCACGCGCTGCGGATCCTCGACCACCTGCAGGAGTGCGTGGCCGGGCACTTCGCGGTCAGCGTGGAGCACTCGACCTTCCAGCTCGAGGCGGTGTCCCATCGCGACCACGAGGCGCACGTCCACGCCTGATCCGTCGCGCCCGGTGCCGCGAGTGGCGGCAGTGGGTCGGGATCAGCAGCAGCGGGCGTCGCCGGTGGTGGTGCCGAGGAAAGCGCGTGCCACGTCCAGGACCTCGGGCACGACGGCGTAGTGCGCCCAGCGACCGCGCTGCTCGCGCGTGATGATCCCCGCGCTGACGAGCCTCTTGAGGTGGTGGCTCAGGGTGGGCTGGCTGATCCCCAGCTCGTCCGGCAGGTGGCAGGCGCACACCGTGCCGCCCTGCGCCGAGGCCAGGTAGCCCACGAGCCGCACGCGGGTCGGGTCGCCCAGCGCCTTGAAGATCTCGGCGAGGCAGACGGCGCGATCCGCGGGCATCAGGGGGGTGCTGGCCGCGGCGCAGCAGTCCGTCGAGGCGGTGGCCAGGGTCGTCATACGTCGAGGGTAGTCCTCATATTGACAACTATCAATGCGAGTGCCAGGCTCCGTATCGACGGACGTCGATGAGAGGAAGCCATGACCACCACCGACCGCGCGCCCGAGTCCTCGGTCGCGGCGCGCCTGTCCACGCTCGACCGCTACCTGCCCGCGTGGATCGGCGCCGCCATGGTGGGGGGCCTGCTCCTCGGTCGCCTCGTCCCGGGCCTGGGTGACGCACTCGCCGCCGTCGAGATCGACGGGGTCTCGCTCCCCATCGCCATCGGCCTGCTCGTGATGATGTACCCCGTGCTCGCCAAGGTGCGCTACGACCGGCTGGACACCGTCACCTCCGACCACCGGATGCTCGGCTCCAGCCTCGTCCTCAACTGGATCGTCGGGCCCGCGCTGATGTTCGCGCTCGCGTGGACCTTCCTCCCGGACCTGCCGGAGTACCGCACCGGCCTGATCATCGTCGGGCTCGCCCGCTGCATCGCCATGGTGATCATCTGGAACGACCTGGCCTGCGGCGACCGCGAGGCCGCCGCCGTCCTCGTGGCCCTCAACTCGATCTTCCAGGTCATCGCGTTCGCCGCCCTCGGCTGGTTCTACCTGTCGGTGCTGCCCGGCTGGCTCGGGCTCGAGCAGTCCGCCCTGGACGTCTCCCCGTGGGAGATCGCCAGGAGCGTCCTGATCTTCCTCGGGATCCCGCTGCTGGCCGGCTACCTGTCCCGCCGCCTCGGGGAGAAGCGTTGGGGCCGTGCGTCCTACGAGCGCTCCTTCCTCCCGCGGGTCGGGCCGTGGGCGCTCTACGGGCTGCTGTTCACCATCGTCATCCTGTTCGCTCTGCAGGGGGAGCAGATCACCGGCCGGCCGATGGACGTCGCACGGATCGCGCTGCCGCTGCTCGTCTACTTCGCGCTGATGTGGGGCGTCTCCTACGTCCTCGGGCGCGCGCTCTCGATGAGCTACGAGCGCACCACGACCCTGGCCTTCACCGCCGCGGGCAACAACTTCGAGCTGGCCATCGCCGTGGCCATCGCGACCTTCGGCGTCACCTCCGGGCAGGCGCTCGCCGGCGTCGTCGGCCCGCTCATCGAGGTGCCCGTCCTCGTCGGCCTGGTCTACGTGAGCCTGTGGCTGCGCCGCCGCTTCCCGCACGCTGTTGACACCCCCGCTGACACCTCTCGTTGACCGAGGAGCCCCGATGAGCGACCGCCGACCGTCCGTCATGTTCGTGTGCGTCCACAATGCCGGCCGCTCCCAGATGGGCGCGGCCTACACCCACCACCTGTCCGGCGGGGCCGTCGAGGTGCGATCGGGGGGCTCGGCCCCCGCCGACGCCGTCAACCCCGCCGTGCGCGAGGCGATGCTCGAGGAGGGCATCGACATCTCCGCCGAGAGGCCCAAGATGCTCACTCCCGAGGCGGTGCAGGCCTCTGACGTCGTGATCACGATGGGCTGCGGGGACGCCTGCCCCTACTACCCCGGGACGCGCTACGAGGACTGGGAGCTCGCCGACCCCGCCGGTCAGGGCGTCGAGGCCGTGCGACCCATCCGGAACGACATACGGCGCCGGGTGACCGAGCTCCTCGGCGAGCTGGGGGTTGAGGTGCAGCCGCTCGGGCACTGACAACGCCCCTCGTGCCGGCCGAGGTCGCCTAGGGTTCGGTGCATGAACACTGGTCGACTCCCTGCAGGGGCAGGGTTGCTCGCACGGTCGCCGCTCGCGGCACTGATGATCGCGGCGGTCTCGGCCTGCGGGGTGCAGGTCCCCACCGATCCCGGACTCACCCTGGACCGGGTCCGGTCCGAGCGGGTGCTGCGCGTCGGGGTGACCCATGCGCCGCCGCGCGTCGTCGTCACCGGCCCCGAGGAGACCCCGAGCGGGCCCGAGCCCGAGCTCGCCCAGCGGTATGCCGAGCATCTCGGCGCCCGCGTCGAGTGGACCACCGACAGCGAAGCCGCCCTCGTCGAGGACCTGTCCGACGGAGAGGTCGACCTCGTGGTGGCCGGGCTCGACGCCACCAGCCCCTGGGCCGCCGAGGTCGGACTGACCCGGCCCTATGCCGAGTCCACGGACCCCGGCGGCCAGACCCGGCAGCACGTCCTGGCCGTCCCGGCGGGGGAGAACGCCCTCCTGTCCGACCTCGAGCGCTGGCTCGACAGCTCGGCGGGAGGGGCCTCGTGAGCCGCTCGTCGACGACGAGGTTCGGCGGGACGACGCTGCCGGAGGAGCAGCGCGACGCCCTGCACCGCGCGACCCGCCTCGAGTGGATCACCATCACCTACATGGTGACCTGCGTGGCCGCCGTCTACCTCGTCATGGGTTCGTCCCAGGCGATGAAGGCCGCCTGGATCGAGGACCTGCTCGCGTTCGTGCCGCCCATCGCCTTCCTGATCGCTCGGAAGCAGGTCGGCAAGAGCCCCTCGCCCGAGTATCCCTACGGACGCCACCGCGCCGTCGCCAGCGGCCACCTCGCCGCCTCGGTGGCGCTGCTGCTGGTCGGCGCGATGCTGCTGTGGGACTCCGTCACCGGGCTGGTCAAGGCGGAGCACCCACCGATCGGCACCCTCCAGCTGCTCGGGCACACCGTCTGGGCGGGCTGGGTGATGATCGCGGTCATGGCCTACACCCTCGTCGGGCCGATCATCATCGCGCGACGCAAGATGCCGCTGGCCGAGGCCCTGCACGACCGCATCCTCTACGCCGACGCGGACATGCAGAAGGCCGACTGGATGACCGCGGCCGGATCCATCGCCGGCATCATCGGCATCGGTCTGGGCTGGTGGTGGGCGGACGCGGCGGTGGCCAGCGGCATCGCCGTGTCCATCGTCAAGGACGGCTGGACCAACCTGCGGTATGCCGGGCGCAACCTCATGGACGGCCGGGCCAGGACCTACGACTCCGCCCACACCCACCCCCTGGTCGCGGAGGTCGACGCGGTCCTGCGGGGATGCGGGTGGGTCTCGGACTCGCGCAGCCGGGTCCGCGACATGGGCCACGTGCTGCACGTCGAGTCCTTCGTGGTGCCACGCGGATCCTCGGCGCTGACGGCGGACGTCGAGGCGGCGGCGGCCGCCATACGAGCCCTGGACTGGAAGCTGGACGACGTGGTGATCATGCCGGTGAGCCGGATCGGTGACATGCCGGACCCGCTCGCGGACCGCGCGTGACGGGACGAGTCGGAGCATGAGCATGGACGTGCGGATCGGGACGTCGGGCTGGACCTACAAGCACTGGCGCGGCACCTTCTACCCCGACGGCCTGCGCATCGCGGACCAGCTCGACTACTACGCCGAGCGGTTCGACACCGTCGAGCTCAACGGCTCGCACTACCGCTGGCCGGCCGACACCACCGTCGAGGGCTGGCGCGACCGCCTCCCGCAAGGCTTCGAGATGACGGTCAAGGCGTCGCGCTACCTGTCCCACTACCGCAAGCTCAAGGACCCGGCCGACTGGGTGGAGCGGATCACGCACACCCACGACCTGCTCGGCGACAAGGCGGGCCCGCTCGTCGTGCAGCTCCCCGCCGACCTGCACCGCGACGACGACCGCCTGTCGACCTTTCTCGGGATGCTGCCCGAGCGGGTGCGGGTCGCGGTCGAGCCGCAGCACGAGTCCTGGCTCGACGACGGGGTGTTCGACCTGCTCGACCGGCACGGCGCGGGCTTCGTGGTGTCCGTGGTCGCCGGGCGCGAGCCCGTGCTGCGGGCGTCCGGTCGCCTGGCCTACGTGCGGTTCCACAACAGCGACCCCGAGTGGCGGTATGGCGGGTCCTTCGACGACGAGGCCCTCACGCGGTGGGTGGGGCACCTGCGGGGTCTCACGGCGGGCGGCCGACCTGCCTACTGCTACTTCAACAACGACAACTACGGGTATGCCGCGTTCAACGGCCTCCGCCTCAAGGAGCTGGTCGCCGCCCAGACCTGACGCCCGCGGCTCACCCGCCGTCGGGGGAGACGGCGGAGGCGGGAGCAGGAGGCGGGGTGGCGTCAGGCCAGCGCCAGCCAGGCGGCCAGACCGACGCCGGCCACCGCGACGAGCCACCGCATGACCCGCTCGGGGATCAGCCGCCGCGCGGCAGGCCCGAGGTTGCCCCCCAGCAGGCAGCCGAGGCCGAGCGCGAGCGCCGCCCACCAGCTCACCGGCCCGAACGCGATGAACAGCACCGCGGCCACGACGTTGGTGGCCGCCAGCAGCACGGACTTCAGGATCATCGACCGGCCGAACGCGTCGCTGGAGGCGAGCAGCGCGACCGCGAGGTAGATCGTGCCCGCGCCGGCGCCGAAGTACCCGCCATACGTGCTCACCGCGAGGACCCCGGCGAGGTAGACCCAGCGGGGCGCGGACCGCTCGCCCTGCAGGGACCGCAGCCGCGGGGAGACGAGGACCATGAGCGAGGCCACGAGGAGCAGCCACGGCACGACGAGCGTGAAGGACCCCTCCCCGCCGAGCAGCAGGACCGCGGCGCCGATCCCGCCGCCGAGGGCCGCGAGGGCGAGCTGGGGGAGCAGGTCGCGTCGGCCGCCGGCGAGCAGGGTCGGCATCCCGCGGGTGGCCGCACCGACGCCGATCCCGATCAGGCCGAGCGTCTGGCTGACGTTGGCGGCGACGGGCGACAGCCCGGCCGCGAGCATGGCGGGATAGGACACGAGCGAGGCCATCCCGGTCAGGTAGCCCACGAAACCCGTTGCCAACCCTGCCAGCACGAGCAGGACGAAGGTAGTCAGCTCCATGCGGTGACCGGGCGGGCGGGCCCCGACGCGGCCAGGTGGAGCGCGCGGATGCCGACCTCAGCCATGTGCTGGATGGTAGCTGCTGCGTGGGTCGGGCGGCTCGGTCGGTCGTCGACACCTACGCTGACGGCATGGACGACGGCGCCACCCCGCTGGTGCGGACGCTCCTGGCGCTCGAGGCGATCCAGGACCGGCCGGGGGTGACGGCTGCCCAGCTGGCCGACCGCCTCGGCGTCACCGAGCGGGCGGTGCGGCGCTATGTCCTGACGCTGCGCGAGGCGGGTGTGCCGGTCGAGTCCTCCCGGGGGCCGTATGGCGGCTACCGGTTGGGGCGCGGCGCCCGCCTCCCTCCTGTCGTGTTCACCGAGGACGAGGCGATCGCCCTGGTCACGGCGGTGCTGTCGGCCACGGCCGGCCAACGGCAGGGGACCGACATCCGGCGCGAGGCCCTCGACAAGGTCATCCGCGCGCTCCCCGCCAGGACTCGGCAGCAGGCCGCGGTCGTGCGCGACACCGCCAGCGGGGCCGGCCGCCCCGACCCGCTGCCGGAGCCCACGGTCACCAGCGCCCTGGTCGCGGCCATCGCGGACGGTCGTCGGGTGCAGCTCGACTACCGCAGCGAGTCGGGGAGAGCGCACGCGTGGCTCGTCGACCCGTGGGCGCTGGTGGTGCGTCACGGCCGGTGGTACCTCCTCGGGCACGCCCACCACGCCCAGGCGACACGGACGCTGCGCGTCGACCGCGTGGTGGCGGCGACCCCGACGTCCGAGCGTTGCTCCGTGCCCGCCGACCTCGACCCCGTGGCCGCCCTCGAGGAGGCGCTCGGAGCCGGGTGGGAGCTCGAGACGCACGTGCGGTTCGACGCGCCCCTCGCGGAGGTCTCGCGGTGGGTCGGCGCCGTCTCCGGGACGCTCACGCAGGTCGAGGGCGGGTGCGAGCTGCGAGGATCGACCAACGACGCGGAGATGTATGTCGTCGAGCGTCTCGCCCAGGTCCCGCACCCGTGGCGCATCGTCGGTGGTCCCGAGCTGCGGCAGGCGGCCCGTGACGTCGCCGCCCGCCTCGCCGCTGCCGCGGACTGACGTCACGGGGGGCTCAGGTCGTATGCCGGGAGCCGGGGAGGTCGGCATACCGCTCCGTCAGGACCCCGGCTGCGCGCTCGCCTGCGCGGCAGGTCGACATCGGGACCTGTCCGAACGCCTTGCGCGGCAAGGGATGTCGGGCGAGCGCGGCCGTGCGCGCGTCGTCCCAGTCCACCAGGACGTGCCAGGCGTCGCCCTCGTGGACGACCTCGCGCACCGAGCCGACCGCGCACAGCTCCTGCCGCCGCGACAGGTAGGCCCAGATCGTGTCGCCCGTCCGCATCGTCCGGTAGCCAGAGCGCAGGCACCAGCGGTCGATCGGCTGGGAGCGCGCGATGGCCTCCCAGACGGGGGTGGCGTCGGGCCGGGTGCGCCAGTCCGCGGGTTGGTGCTCGGCGTGCGCCGCCGGGTCGATCGGGAGCAGCCAGTGCGTCGGCGCACCGGCCGAGGTGGCGGGAGCCGCTGCGGGCCAGGCCGGTCCGCGACGCAGGCGCACGGGACCCCGGGCCACCCGCACGTCGACGGGCTCGCCGTGCTGCACCACCTCGACGAGGCCCCTCCCGGCCAGCCGGGCCGCGGCCTCGCGAGTCGGCGTCATCAGGTCGCGCCAGTGATCGCCACCGAGCGCCCGCGCCACCTCAGAGGGGCAGATCGTGACGTCCGCGCCACGCCGGCCCAGCAGGTCCAGGATGCCCGCCCGCAGCGCGGCGTCGTCGGATGCAGGTGCGACCATGACGGCACTCTAGGTCGTGCGCCCCCGGACCAGCAGCGGCTGCGACATCAGCAGCCCGACGAGCAGGACCGCCCCGAAGCCCAGGGCGTAGGCCACGGCCACGGCGGACTGCGCTGCTGCGGTCGGGCTCATCGCCGCCGAGCGCAGCTGCCCGCCTGCCTACCCCGTCCTGGACCTCGCGGGATGCCATCCTGAAGGCGTGCGTCCACGAGGCTATGTCGGTGTCGTCGGCCCGGGCTCGGCGACGGCGGAGCAGGTGCAGCAGGCGGTCACGGTGGGCCGGCTGCTCGCCGAGCAGGGCCTGGTCGTCGTGACCGGAGGGCTCGGCGGGGTGATGGCCGGTGCCGCCCGCGGCTGCACCGAGGCAGGGGGCACGAGCCTGGGCCTGCTGCCCGGCGACGACCGCGCCGCCGCCAACCCGCACCTGTCGGTCACCGTGCCCACGGGCCTGGGGGAGATGCGCAACGCCCTGCTCGTGCGGGCCTGCGACGCGGTGATCGCGGTGGGCAACAGCTGGGGGACGGTCAGCGAGATCGCGCTCGCGGCCCGGACCGGGGTGCCGGTGGTGCTTCTCGGTGGGTTGCGGCTCTTCGACGAGGTGCCGGTGGCCGACCACGACGTGCGGGCACCCCGCCACGCGGCCTCGCCCGAGGACGCCGTGGCGGCGGTCCTGACGGATCTCGGCCTCGAGCGGTCACCGGCCCGTGAGGGCGGCGAATCGGCATACGACGGCTGGGTCCTCGGCGTCGACGGCGCGCGCGGCGGGTGGACCGGCGCGCTCCTGCCGAGCGCGGGGAGGGGCACGGTCCGGCTCGTCGCCGGGCCGGACCTGGACACCCTCGTGTCGCGCGCACGGGCCGGGTGCGAGGTCCGGCTCGTCGCGGTCGACACCCCCGTCGGGCTGCCGGACACGGGTCGGCGGCAGGCCGACGTGCTGGTGCGACGGCGGCTGGGGCGGCGGGGCAGCTCGGTCTTTGCGACTCCCGTGCGCGACGCGCTCGCGGCCGAGTCGTATGCCGAGGCCCGCCGGATCAGCGTCGCCCGCACGGGCGGGACCAGCCTGGCGGCGCAGAGCTATGCGCTGCGGCGGGCCATCCTCGACGTCGACGGGTACGTGCGCTCAAAGGACCCGGAGCGGGTGCCGGTCGTGGAGGTGCACCCCGAGCTGTGCTTCGCGGTCATGGCGGGTGCGCCGCTGGACTCGAGCAAAAAGACGGTCGAGGGTGTCCACGAGCGCGAGGGGCTGCTGCTCGCGCAGGGCGTGCGGCTGCCGAGCGGCGTGGCCCTGGACCGCCGCGGCGCCGACGACCTGCTCGACGCGGCGGCGGCGGCCTGGAGCGCGGCGCGGGTCGTGCGGGGAGAGGCCGTGCGGCACCCCGAGCTGCCGGAGCGCTTCAGCGACGGGATCGACGCGGCGATCTGGGTCTGACGGTCTGCGGCTGACCTCACTCGCGTCCGGCGCTGATCCAGTCAGGCCCGGCGAAGTCGAGGTTGCGGGTGCCGTGGGCGAGGTCCGCCGCCCGGGCGAGGCGCGACCGCTGGTCGCCGGTCAGGACCAGGGCGGTGCTCGCGGCGTTCTCGGCGACCCGGGCGGCGCTGCGCGTCCCGGGGATGGGCACGACTGGCAGCCCGAAGGTCTCGCCCTGGGCTTGGAGACAGGCCAGCG
The DNA here is from genome assembly GCF_009707125.1 of Arsenicicoccus cauae. Lineage (GTDB taxonomy): Bacteria > Actinomycetota > Actinomycetes > Actinomycetales > Dermatophilaceae > Arsenicicoccus > Arsenicicoccus cauae. The sequence goes on along the minus strand of NZ_WLVL01000039.1, from coordinate 97,575 downwards.
GCGGGTGTGGCGTCGAGCTCCTCAGTGAGCAGTTGGGGATCAACCCTGAGACGTTGCGGAACTGGGTGACCCAGGCCGAGGTCGATGCTGGTGACCGGCCGGGCACGACCACGGCCGAGGCGGCGCGGATCACCGAGCTGGAGCGTGAGGTTCCGGCTGGTCCGTCCATGACCGAAGGATGACCTACGACATGTTGAGCGAGATCGCGACACATCGATGACACGTCCAGTGAGACTGCGACACCTTCAGTGAGATCCGACAGACAACCCCAGGTGGCGCACCCTGCCTTGATGATGGCGGCCCGGGAATGAAACCACGACGCTCAAGGTTGAGCGTGACAGACTCAAGTTCACTGACACGAGCTTGCACAGGATCGCAGGCGGTCATACCTTGAGTGCTGACGACTCAACATCCGCTAGTCATCAAGGAGAAGCCCCAACATGGCACGTGCAGTCGGTATCGACCTCGGCACCACCAACTCCGCCGTCGCCGTCCTCGAGGGCGGCGAGCCGGAGATCATCGCCAACGCCGAGGGTGGTCGCACGACCCCGTCGGTCGTGGCCTTCAGCAAGAACGGCGAGGTGCTCGTCGGCGAGATCGCCAAGCGCCAGGCCGTCACCAACGTCGACCGCACCATCCGCTCGGTCAAGCGCCACATGGGCACCGACTGGAAGCAGGAGATCGACGGCAAGGACTACACCGCGCAGGAGATCAGCGCCCGCACGCTGATGAAGCTCAAGCGCGACGCCGAGTCCTACCTCGGCGAGCCCGTCACCGACGCGGTCATCACCGTCCCGGCGTACTTCGACGACGCCGAGCGCCAGGCCACCAAGGAGGCCGGCGAGATCGCGGGCCTCAACGTCCTGCGCATCGTCAACGAGCCCACCGCCGCGGCGCTCGCCTACGGCCTGGACAAGGGCAAGGAGGACGAGCTCATCCTCGTCTTCGACCTCGGTGGCGGCACCTTCGACGTGTCCCTCCTCGAGGTCGGCAAGGACGCCGAGGACGGCTTCGCGACCATCCAGGTCCGCGCCACCAACGGCGACAACCGCCTCGGCGGCGACGACTGGGACGACCGGATCGTCAAGCACCTGCTCACCCAGGTCAAGAACACCACCGGCGTCGACCTGTCGGGCGACAAGATCGCCATGCAGCGTCTCAAGGACGCCGCGGAGCAGGCCAAGAAGGAGCTGTCCACCGCGACCAGCACCAACATCAACCTGCAGTACCTCTCCATGAGCGAGAACGGCCCCATCCACCTCGACGAGACGCTCACGCGCACCCAGTTCGAGCAGATGACCGCCGACCTGCTCGAGCGGACCAAGGAGCCCTTCCACAACGTCGTCAAGGACGCGGGCGTCAAGGTCAGCGACATCGCGCACGTCGTCCTGGTCGGCGGCTCGACCCGTATGCCGGCCGTGTCCAACCTCGTCAAGGAGCTCACCGGCAAGGAGCCCAACAAGGGCGTCAACCCGGACGAGGTCGTGGCCATGGGCGCGGCGCTGCAGGCCGGTGTCCTCAAGGGTGAGCGCAAGGACGTCCTGCTCATCGACGTCACCCCGCTGTCCCTCGGCATCGAGACCAAGGGTGGGCTGTTCACCAAGCTCATCGAGCGCAACACCGCCATCCCGACCAAGCGGTCCGAGGTCTTCACGACCGCCGACGACAACCAGCCGTCCGTGCTGATCCAGGTCTTCCAGGGCGAGCGCGAGCTGGCCCAGCAGAACAAGGGCCTCGGCACCTTCGAGCTCACCGGCATCGCCCCGGCTCCCCGTGGCATGCCCAAGATCGAGGTGACCTTCGACATCGACGCCAACGGCATCGTGCACGTGTCCGCCAAGGACCAGGGCACGGGCAAGGAGCAGTCGATGACGATCTCCGGCGGCAGCGCGCTGTCCAAGGAGGAGATCGACCGCATGGTCAAGGATGCCGAGGCGCACGCCGAGGAGGACAAGAAGCGCCGCGAGGAGGCCGAGGCTCGCAACAACGCCGAGCAGCTCGTCTACTCCACCGAGAAGTTCCTCGCGGACAACACGGACAAGCTTCCTGAGGACGGCCGCAAGCCCGTCGACGAGGCCCTCAAGGACCTCAAGGACGCGCTGGCCGCCGAGAGCACCTCGTCCGAGGACATCTCCACCAAGGCGACCAGGCTGTCCGAGGAGTCCCAGAAGCTCGGCTCCGCGCTCTACGCCCAGCAGGCGGACGAGAGCGGTGCGGGTGCCGGGGCGGCCGGAGCCGGCGATGCCGGGGCCAGGGCCGATGACGACGTCATCGACGCCGAGGTCGTGGACGACGACACGGATATGAAGTGACCGACGAGACCACCGGCCACGTGGGTTCCCCCGACGAGGGGGAGCCCAGCGGCCCGGTGATCCGGGACAAGCGACGCATCGACCCCGCCACGGGCGAGGTGCGCCAGCCGGCTCCCGAGCCCACCGAACCCACCGCGAGCGACGACAGGGAGACCCCGATGTCCGACCCGTCAGACCAGCACAAGCCCGGTGACCAGCAGGACGGTATGCCGCAGGACCCCTTCTCCGCCGAGGAGTCGGCGGTCCACGACGCCCAGGTCAGCGCGGCGGAGGCGGACGCCGCGGCCGAGCGGGCCGAGGCGGACGGCGAGCACCCGGACACGGTGCTCGCGGCCGAGCGGCTCGCCGACCTGCAACGTCTGCAGGCCGAGTACGTCAACTACAAGCGGCGGGTCGATCGCGACAAGGTCCTGCTCAAGGACCTCGGCGCGTCCTCGGTCATCGAGGCCCTCATGCCGGTCCTCGACGAGATCGCGCTGGCCCGCCAGCACGGCGACCTCGGCGAGGGCACGCCCTTCGCATCGATCGCCGACAAGCTGCAGCAGGCCCTCGGCCGGTTCGGCCTGGAGGCCTACGGCAAGGCGGGCGACGAGTTCGACCCGGCCCTGCACGAGGCCCTGATGCACGTCGAGGCGGAGCTCCCCGAGGGGGCCACCACCACGACGGTCGTCCAGGTCCTGCAGCCCGGCTACCGGCAGGGTGACCGCGTCCTGCGCGCCGCGCGCGTCTCGGTCGCCGACCCGCAGTAGCACCGTCCCCCACCGGCCCGCCAGCAGGCCCGCCAGACCGCCCGCCGCTGGCGGGCCGGCCGGGGACCACCCCCTTTGCGCAGCACCTTTGACCCATGGAAGGAGTCGCCGATGGCCAGCCAGGACTGGTTCGAGAAGGACTTCTACGCCACGCTCGGCGTGGACGAGGACGCCGACGCGGCGACCGTCAAGCGCGAGTACCGCAAGCTCGCCCGCAAGCTGCACCCGGACCAGAACCCCGGCGACACGGCCGCCGAGCAGCGGTTCAAGGAGATCGGCGAGGCCTACGCCGTCCTGTCCGACGCCGAGCAGCGCAAGCAGTACGACGCGATCCGTCAGATGGCCCACGGTGGCGCCCGGTTCGCGCCCGGGGCCGGCGGCAACGGCGGCTTCGAGGACGTCTTCAGCAACCTGTTCACGGGCGGTGGCGGCGGCCCCGGCATGCGGTTCACCACGAGCGGCGGGCCCGGCGGCGCCCAGCCGGACATGGAGGACCTACTGCGGATGTTCGGCGGAGGAGGGGGGCAGAGCCCCTTCGGCCAGGGATACGGCGCGTATGGCGCCCCCACCGGACCGCGACCCGGCGCCGACGTCGAGGCCACCGTGACCATCGGCTTCCCCGAGGCGGTGCGCGGCGACACCGTCACGCTGACCGCGGCCGACGGCGAGCGCATCACCACGCGGGTCCCCGCGGGTGTCAAGGACGGTCAGCGCATCCGGCTGCGCGGCAAGGGTGGCTTCGGCGACCCGCAGGCCCCGCGTGGAGACCTCTTCCTCAACGTCACCGTCACGCCCCACGAGGTGTTCGGGCGGGACGGCGACAACCTCACCGTCGACGTCCCCGTGACCTTCGCCGAGGCCGCGCTCGGCGCCACCATCAAGGTCCCGACCCTCGGCGGCGACCTGGTCGGCGTCAAGATCGCCGCCGGCACCCAGAGCGGCCAGCGGCTGCGCGTCAAGGGCCGCGGCATCGCCACCAAGACCTCGACTGGCGACCTGATCGCCACCGTCCACGTGGTCGTGCCCCAGCACCTGACCGACGAGATGCGCGCCGCCATCGAGGTGCTGGCCGCCGCGGATGCCGAGACCGACGTCCGCGCCGACCTGCGGGCTCGAGCGGCGAGGGCGTGACCTCGTGGCCGCTCCCGAGCGACGCGAGTTCGTCCCCGACGACGACACCCCGACCTTCGTGATCTCGGTGGCGGCGCAGCTCGCCGGCCTGCACGCGCAGACGCTGCGTCAGTACGACCGGCTCGGGCTGGTCGTGCCGCAGCGGTCCGGGGGCGGCGGCCGTCGCTACTCGGCGCGCGACGTGGCCCAGCTGCGCGAGGTGCAGCGGCTCTCCCAGGAGGAGGGCGTGAGCCTTTCCGGCATACGGCGGATCCTGGAGCTGGAGGACCACGTGAGCGCGCTCGAGGCGCGGCTCGCCGAGGCGCTGTCCGAGGTCGAGCAGCTGCGCCCGCAGGCGCGCTACGGCCAGCGGGTGTTCGCGGCCGGGCGTCGCGGCGACGTGGTGGCCATGCCGCCCGGTCAGCGCCCGAGCGCCGTCCGCTCCACGAGCCAGGCCCTGGTCGTCTGGCGTCCCGACACGACCCGCTGAGCGGGGCGCGGGCCGAGGGCGACGGCCCTACTGCGCGGGCGCCGCGATCTCCCGGCTGCTCAGGGCGGTCTGCATGATGCCCAGGATGTTCTCCGGCTGGCGCGCGTCGTAGGCCTGCCCGTCCGGCACGGCCTTGGCGATGCGCTGCAGCGCCGCGAGGTCGGCGTCCTCGCTGATCGCGATGAGCACGAGCCGCACCGGCCGCGAGCTGTCCTTGCCGACCTGCCGCAGGTTGGCGACGAGCTGCGCCTCGCTCATGGAGCCGGGGTCCTCGTTCTTGCCGTCCGTCAGCAGCACGAGCGCGTTGGCGTAGTCCGGCTGGTAGGTGCGCTGCAGCTGCTGGTAGCCGGCCCAGATCGTGTCGTGGACCGCCGTCCCGTTGGCGCGCTGCCACTGCAGGCTCATGGCGGACCGCGCGAGGGCCTGGCGCTGGGTGACGGGGCCGACCTTGTCGTCGACGCGCCGGATCGGGACGCGCTCGACCCAGTCCCTGGGCTGCGAGCCGTGGGCGAGGTCGAAGGTCCACAGCCCGATCTCGCTGCTCGGCGGGAACTTCTCGAGCGCCTTGAGCGCCGCACCGGACGCGAGCTGGAGGCGGTTCATGCCGGGGATGGCCGGCTTCTTCATCGACTCGGAGGTGTCGATGACCGCCAGCATGCGGGTCTGCCGGGACATGGTCACCCAGGTGCGCAGCGCGGTGTCCGCGTCGGTGGCGCGGGGTGTCCCGATGACCTTGGGCAAGGTGGCGGGCACGCCCTGAAGGTCCGGGCCCTCGGACGCGCCGACCCGGAAGCCCGCCCTGCGCAGGGCATCGACGGACTGGGCGTCCGCGAGGGCGTCGCGCAGCTTGGCGACAGAGTCGTCCGAGGGCGCGTTGGCGCCGGCGACCGTCACGACCCGGTAGTCCAGCTGGGGGGTGGCGTCGCTGGGTGTCATCGCCCGGAGCGGAGTCTTGGGGTTGGTCTGGTTGAGGTGCGCGAGCTGCTGCTCGGAGGTGGGGAAGGCCGGCGCGGCGACCGCTTGCGTCAGGGCCTGGCGCCGCAGGCTTCCCTCGTCGGTCGTGCTGCGGGACAGGGTGAGCAGCAGGCCCTGCAGGGCCCGGGTGTCCTGCGGCGAGGAGGCGACGGCCTGCTTGGCACCGAGCAGCGCCAGCAGGGACGAGGTGCTGCGCTCGGGGCTCGCGACCTTGAGCGGCACGGCGTGCTGGGAGATGAGCTGGGACCAGGTGAGCGGCCCGGGGCGGGCCGCGCTGGCGGCGGCTCGAGGTATGGCGAACACGACCGGCGACGTCGCGACGACCGACCCCAGGTCGAGCTTGGTGCTGGGCGCCGCGGACGTGACGCGCTCGGCCCACAGGGTGGAGTCGGGGATCCACACCTGCGTGCGGTCGTCGTCCCCGCTCATGAGGGCGGACGCGGTCACCGACGAGCTCTGCACGTCCACGGTGTAGTCGATGCAGTCGTCGCCGCGGGTCTCCTCCCGCTGGACCACCTGACCGAGGACGGGCGCGAGGTCCTCGGTGGTGGTGATGCGCATGGGCGTGACCGAGGAGCAGGCGGACAGGCCGGTCCGCGGCGACGTCGAGCCAGCCGCGTCATTGCCCCGGGAGTCGTCGTCGACCAGCGCCGCGACGCCCGCGATGCCGACGACGGCAGCGAGGGGGAGCGCGAGGACCGCGGCCTTGGGGATGGTGCGAGGGGCAGAGTGGCGTCCCATGGCCGCAATGTAGCGGAGGGGAGAGGCGACGCCCGGGTTGTGAGGGCTCCGTCACCTGGGTGAAAACCCGTGCGCCGTAACCAAATACTGTGAGTGGCCGACAAAGAGGAATCCGTCACCGTCAGTGACCCGCCGGTCGGTTCGCGACGCTAGAGGATCGGCACCTGGGCGCGGGTGCGCTCCACCAGGTCGAGGTCGAGGTCGGCCACCAGCAGGTCGGGTGCCCCGCCGAGCCTGGCGCGCACCGCGCCCGTCGGGTCCACGACCGCGCTTCGCCCGATCCCGAGCGGCTTGCGGATCGAGTCGGGGCGCCAGGCCTGCCCCGCGGCGACCAGCCAGGCCTGGGAGTCGTGGGCCCGGGCCGCCGTGAGCAGGTCCCACTGCTGCGCCTTGCCCGGGCCGTCGCCCCAGGACGCGGTGAGCGCCACGACCTCCACGCCCGCGCGGCCGAGCTCGGTGAACTGGTCGGGGAAGCGCACGTCGAAGCAGGTCGCCAGACCCACGCGGACCCCGTCCACCTCGACGCTGACGTAGTCGGACCCCGGGGCCACCGTCTCGGACTCCGTCGTGGTGTAGGCGTCGAACAGGTGCACCTTGCGGTAGGTGGCCTCCGCGTGCGGACCCGTGAGCAGCAGGGTGTTGTGGACCCGCCCGTCGTCGGCGGGCTCGAACATCCCTGCCACGACGGTGATCTCGTGCCGACGGGCCGCCTCGCGCAGGGCCTCGGCGAACGGCCCGTCGAGGGGCTCGGCGTGGGGACCCACCGGCACCGCGAAGGTCACCATGGTCGCCTCGGGGAGGACCACCAGCCGGGCACCGGCCTCCGCCGCCTCGGCCACCAGGCGGCAGGCCTGCTCGAGGTTGTGCTGCACGTCGTCGGTGCTGGCGAGCTGGCCGGCCGCGACGCGCCAGCGCCTCACGACGCCGCCAGCCCGGCGAACGCGGCCTCGAAGGCGACGCACGACGTGGGGTCGTAGGGCACGAAACGCACCAGGTCGATGCCGTCCCTGGGGTGGGCCGCGACCGTGCCGAGGGCGATGCGTGCGACGTCGGCGACCTTCCAGCCGTAGGCGCCGGCGCTGACCGCCGGGAAGGCGATGGTGCGGACGCCGAGCTGCTGCGCGACGTCCAGCGCGCGGGTGTAGCAGGAGGCCAGGAGCCGAGGATCGATCTGCCCCTCGTGCCGGTTGGGCCCGACCGTGTGGATGACATAGCGGCACGGCAGGTCACCCGCACCGGTGGCGACGGCATCGCCGACGGGCAGCCCCTCGGGGTAGTCGGTGGCCCGCAGGTGGCGGCACTCCTCCCGCAGGGTCGGCCCCGCGGCGCGGTGGATCGCCCCGTCCACGCCACCACCCCCCATGAGGGAGGAGTTCGCGGCGTTGACGATCGCGTCGACGGCCTGGGTGGTGATGTCGCCCTGGACGATCTCGATGCCAGCCATGCCTCCCAGCCTACGACGCGGGCCGGGCGCCGGCCCTGGAACCACCCGGCCCGCCGGGTGCCGTGACGGCAGCCGCCAGGGCGTTCGTCGCCGTCGTCTGGCACCGGCCTTCGCGCACCAGGCCGTATGTCGGGGAGGGCCGGCGCCCCGGCATACGGCCTGGTCACATGAGCGCGGAGGCGAGCCGGCAGAACCCGTCCGCCACCTGCTCGTGCCAGGGCCGGCGCTTCCACTCGGTGAGCTCCAGCCGGCGCGAGCGGGACCGCAGCTGGTCCTCGAACGCCTCCAGGTCCTCGGCGAACTCGCGACCCTCGACGAGGGCGGACACCTCCAGGTTGAGGGTGAACGACCTCATGTCCAGGTTGGACGACCCGATCACCGAGGTCTGGCCGTCCACGGTGAGGGTCTTGGCGTGCAGGACATAGGGCTGGGGATACATCCAGATCACGACGCCGGCGCCGAGGAGGATCTCGTAGTAGGACCGCTGGGCGTGGTGCACCAGGAACTGGTCCCCCTGCTCGGACACGAACAGCTCCACCTCGAGGCCCTGCTGGGCGGCCGTGGTGACGGCCATCAGCAGCGACTCGTCCGGCACGAAGTAGGGGCTGATCATCCGCACCGACCGCAAGGCGTTGTAGATGAGGGAGTTGAAGAGCTTGAGGTTGTTCTCGGCGTCGAAGCCCGGGCCGCTCGGCACGCACTGGGCGTAGAGGTCGCCGGTGACCCGGGCCTGCGGGAGGCCCTGCGCCGCGCCGACGTCGAGGAGCTCGTCCGTCTCGGAGTACCAGTCCGTGCGGAAGACGGCGTCCAGCTCGAGGACCACCGGGCCGGTGAAGCGCGCCATGATGTCGATCCACTCGCGCCCCAGGCGGCGGTTGCGCCGCTTGCCGTAGCGCGCGTCGATGAGGTTCTGCGAGCCGATGTAGCCCGCGACGCCGTCGATGATGAGCAGCTTGCGGTGGTTGCGCAGGTCGGGTCGCAGGATCTCGCGCTTGAACGGGGTGAACGGCAGCATGCGCGCCCATTGCGCGCCCATGGCGTCGAGCCGCTTGATGGTCCGGCGGTAGCCGGGGATCCGCAGGGACGCGAGGTGGTCGAACAGGACGCGCACCTCCACGCCGCGGGCGACGGCTCGTTCGAGGGCGTCGAAGACCGGGGCGGTGGTCCGGTCCAGGCTCAGGATGTAGAACTCCGCGTGGACGTACTCGCGGGCCAGGTCGATCTCCTCGGCCATCATCCCCAGCGAGCGGACGTAGTCCGTCTCGACGGTGGCGTCCGACCCCGCGACCATCGGCATGGCCCCGAGCCGGCGGTTCATGCGGGCGACGGGCTCGAGCCAGGGGGGCGCGGAGTCCGGCCCCTGCGTGTCCATGTCGGCCGTCCGCTGCAGGATCACCTCCGACACCCGGCGCTGCTTGTTGCGGCGACGGCGCGGCAGCTTGGGCGACCCGATCACGATGAACGCGATCAGGCCGAGGAAGGGGATGAAGAAGATCGCGAGGAGCCAGGCGACGGCGCTGGACGGGCGCCGGTTGTTGGAGACCACGGAGGCCGCCACGACGCGGAACGCGAGGTCGAGCAGGATCAGCAGCTCGACGCCCACGTTGCCCCAGGTCGGGGGCCAGTCGAACCACCCGAACCAGCCGAACCACCAGTCCATGCTCACCTCCTCCCGGCGCGCGGCCACCTCCTGTGCCGAGTCTGGCACGCGTGGTGGCGGGAGGTGGGGGACGGCCTCAGCGCGTCACGGCTCGCGGTGGTGACGGGCCTCGTCGAGGTCGACGGGCCAGCCGCCCTCGCGCAGGCGCTCCCCGACGCGGGTCATCTCCTCGTCGGTGGGCAGGTCGTCGGTGACCTTGATGATGCCGACGCCGACGTCGACCTTGTCCGCGGGCACCAGCCCGCTGCGGACCAGCTCCTGCCCGAGCTCGTCCACCTCCTCGTCGGTGAGGCGACGGCGCAGGAGGGCGAGCAGGGGCTGGTAGTCGGTGTCGGGAACGCCGTTGGGGTAGCCGGCGCGCAGCCAGTTGAGCGCGCGCTCGATGAAGGAGTTCATGGACCTGGTCCTCGGGGCTCGGAGGGACCTCCAGTATGCCTTCAGGCGCCGCTCGGGGTGGGGTTGTCGGCATCCCTCGTCGGCGCCTCGTCCGGGCTGGTGACATCGCCGGCGGGGGCCGCCGGCTCGACGGGCGCGGACGCCGTCGCCAGCGGCCACCCGCCGGCGGCCAGACGCCCGGCGACCCGGGCGACGTCCTCCTCGGAGGGCCTCTCCAGGGCCGAGCGGCGGATCTGGTCCGCGATCTGATCGCGGCTGATCTCGTCCTCCGGCACCCCGCGCGAGCGGCGCAGGGCGACCGCGATCTCGGTGACCTCGGTCTCGGTGAGGTCGCGGTGCAGGATGCCGTAGAGGGCGACGTAGTCGCTCTGCGGCACCCCGTGGGGGTAGCCGCCGCGCAGCCAGGTCAGCAGACGGGCGAAGGGGTTGTCCGTCATGGCCGTCAGTGCTTGTCGACGATGGTCGGGTAGACGTGCTCGAAGCTGACGGCCTTGCCGAAGCCCGACGCCACGATGATCGTGATGCCGAGCAGGATGGCCGCCGCCACCAGAGCGAAGCACAGGATGCCGATGACGCGCCCCGCCGGGTGCGGGCGGGCCGTGCTGTCGATCTCGGCGGACCCCCCGACACCGTAGGCCATGGACCTGATGCCCAGGGCGAACAGCGCGGGCAGGCCGGCGCCGAGGACGAGACCGACGGCGAGGACCTTCCAGGCCGCGTCGATCAGGAGGGTGAGGTTCTGGGTCATCTGGGCAGTCCTCTCAGCGGCCGGACCGCGACGAGGCGGCCATGGCGTCGGCGGTCTCGGCGGGGACCCCCGAGGCGTCCCAGTCGTCGTTGACGTTGTTGTGGTCGACCGGGGCCTGGCGAGAGCGGTGGTACATGTAGCCGGACAGCAGGCACAGGACCGCAAAGATCGTGATGACCCCGGCCAGCCCGCCGACCGTGTGGCCGACGAACCACATGACGGCACCAACCAGCGCAGCGGCGGGCAGCGTGATGAACCAGGCCGCGACCATACGGGCGGCGACGCCCCAGCGGACCTCGGCGCCCTTCTTGCCGATGCCGGTGCCGAGGATCGAGCCCGTGGCGACGTGGGTCGTCGACAGCGCGAAGCCGAGGTGGCTGGAGGTGAGGATGACGGCGGCCGAGGCGGACTCGGCGGCCATGCCCTGCGGGGAGGCGATCTCGACCAGGCCCTTGCCGAGCGTGCGGATGATCCGCCAGCCGCCGAGGTAGGTGCCGAGGGCGATGGCCAGGGCGCACGAGAGCTTGACCCAGAACGGCACGGAGTGGGTGTCGGTGTGGGAGCCGTAGGCGATGAGGGCGAGGGTGATGACACCCATCGTCTTCTGCGCGTCGTTGGTGCCGTGGGCCAGGGAGACCAGCGAGGCGGAGCCGATCTGGCCCCAGCGGAAGCCGGACTCCTTCCACCGCTCGTTGACGCCCTCGGTGATCTTGTAGATCAGCCAGGTGCCGGCCGCGGCGACGACGGCGGCGATCACGGGCGACAGGAGCGCGGGCATGATCACCTTGCCGAGGACGCCGTCCAGCTTGCTGCCGTCGCCGTTCCACTTGACGCCGGCCCAGCCGATGCCGGCGATCGTCGACCCGATCAGGCCGCCGAAGAGCGCGTGCGACGAGCTGGACGGCAGGCCGAGGAGCCAGGTCAGGAGGTTCCAGACGATGCCGCCGATGAGTCCGGCCAGCACGATCAGCAGGAGCGCCTGGCCGTGGTCGGACACGAGTGACGTGATCGGGGAGCCGTCCTTGTTCTGGATCTTGATGACGGCGTTGGTGACGGTGAGGGCGACCTCCACGCTGAGGAAGGCGCCGATGAGGTTGAGCAGGCCCGAGAGGGCGACCGCGGTCTTGGGCTTGAGGGCGCCGGTCGCGATGGACGTCGCCATCGCGTTGCCGGTGTCGTGGAAGCCGTTGGTGAAGTCGAAGGCGAGGGCCGTCACGACCACCAGCACGAGGAGGATGAGGGATACGTCCACGACAACCATTGTGAGGTGCGCGCGAGGGGTGGGGAACGCCGACGATGGATCTCCGTCACCGCGTCGCCGACTGTTAACCCGGGCGTCGTCCGTCGTTGCCCCCGAAGGGACGATTGGTGATGGACCGGTCACGGAAAGCATCTCTGGGAGGTGATCCAGTGTGGTGCATCTCACAGCTGTGAACGTTCATGATGGGGTCGGGCCCAGGTCGACCACGTGGGTTGAGCGGAATAGACTCAACTTTGCTGAGGTTGATATCTGTGAGGCCGGGCCGTCCGGCATACCACCCGAGGAGTCGCCCCATGGAGCTGACCACCAAGTCGGCCGAGGCCGTCAACGCGGCCGTGCACGACGCCACCGCAGCGCACCACGCGCAGGTGGAGCCCGCCCACCTCCTGCTCGCCCTGCTGGGCCAGCAGGAGACGACCACCGCGCCGCTGATCTCCGCGTCCGGCGCAGACCCGCAGGAGGTGGGCCGGGCCGCCGCCCAGGCGCTCGCCGGCCTGCCGACCGTGTCCGGGTCCACCAGCACACCCGGTGCCTCGCAGGCCACCGCGTCCGTCCTGCAGCAGGCCGGCAACGCCGCCGCCGCGATGGGGGACACCTACATCTCGACCGACCACCTGCTCGCCGCGCTGGCACGCGCCGGCCGGTTCGGCCTCGACCCGGACGCCCTCGAGGCGCAGATCCCGCAGGTCCGCGGCGGCCGCAAGGTCACGTCCGCGACCCCCGAGGGCACCTTCGAGGCGCTCGACAAGTACGGCACCGACCTCACCGCGATCGCGCGTGACGGCAAGCTCGACCCGGTCATCGGCCGCGACTCCGAGATCCGCCGCGTGGTGCAGGTGCTGTCCCGCCGCACCAAGAACAACCCCGTCCTCATCGGCGAGCCCGGCGTCGGCAAGACCGCCGTCGTCGAGGGCCTGGCCCAGCGGATCGTGGCGGGCGACGTGCCCGAGAGCCTGCGCGGCAAGCGGCTGATCTCCTTGGACCTCGGGGCCATGGTCGCCGGCGCGAAGTACCGCGGCGAGTTCGAGGAGCGCCTCAAGGCCGTCCTGGACGAGATCCGCTCCGCCGAGGGCGAGGTCGTCACGTTCATCGACGAGATCCACACCATCGTGGGCGCGGGTGCGTCCGGCGACTCCTCCATGGACGCAGGCAACATGCTGAAGCCCCTCCTGGCCCGTGGCGAGCTGCGCCTGATCGGCGCGACCACCCTGGACGAGTACCGCGAGAACATCGAGAAGGACTCGGCCCTGGAGCGTCGCTTCCAGCAGGTCTTCGTCGGGGAGCCCTCCGTCGAGGACACCATCGCCATCCTGCGCGGCCTCAAGGAGCGCTACGAGGCGCACCACAAGGTCGCCATCGCCGACTCCGCCCTCGTCGCCGCCGCCAGCCTGTCCGACCGCTACATCACCGGCCGGCAGCTGCCCGACAAGGCCATCGACCTCGTCGACGAGGCCGCGTCCCGGCTGCGCATGGAGATCGACTCCTCCCCGGTCGAGATCGACGAGCTGCGCCGTCAGGTCGACCGGCTGCGCATGGAGGAGCTGCACCTCGCCAAGGAGTCCGACGAGGCGTCGCGCGAGCGGCTCGACCGCCTGCAGCGCGAGATCGCGGACCGCAGCGAGGAGCTCGATGCCCTGACCGCGCGGTGGGAGGCCGAGAAGGCCGGACTCAACAAGGTCGGTGACCTCAAGGCCCGCCTCGACGAGGCCCGTTCGCGGGCCGAGGTGCTCGTGCGCGAGGGACGTCTCGACGAGGCCGCGCCGATCATGTATGGCGAGATCCCCGCCCTCCAGCGCGAGGTCGAGGCCGCCCAGGCCGCCGAGTCCGAGGCCGCGTCCTCCGCGGCCACCGTCGGCGCGCCGATGGTCCAGGAGCAGGTCGACGCCGACGCCATCGCCGACGTCATCTCCGCCTGGACCGGCATCCCCGCCGGGCGCCTGCTCGAGGGTGAGACCGACAAGCTCCTGCACATGGAGGAGGTCATCGGACGCCGCCTGATCGGTCAGACCGCCGCCGTCCAGGCCGTCTCCGACGCGGTGCGGCGCTCGCGGGCCGGGGTCGCCGACCCCAATCGCCCGACCGGGTCCTTCCTCTTCCTCGGGCCCACCGGTGTGGGCAAGACCGAGCTCGCCAAGTCGCTCGCGGACTTCCTCTTCGACGACGAGCGCGCCATGGTGCGGATCGACATGTCGGAGTACTCCGAGCGGCACTCCGTCGCCCGGCTGGTCGGCGCCCCTCCCGGCTACGTCGGCTACGAGGAGGGCGGGCAGCTCACGGAGGCCGTCCGGCGTCGCCCCTACAGCGTCGTCCTGCTCGACGAGGTCGAGAAGGCCCACCCGGAGACCTTCGACATCCTGCTGCAGGTCCTCGACGACGGTCGGCTGACCGACGGCCAGGGCCGGACGGTGGACTTCCGCAACGTGATCCTGGTGATGACCTCCAACCTCGGCTCGCAGTTCCTCGTCGACCCGACGATGGACGACGCCGCCAAGCGCGATGCGGTCATGCAGACGGTCCGCTCGGCGTTCAAGCCGGAGTTCCTCAACCGCCTGGACGAGACCGTCATCTTCGACCCGCTGTCGATGGACGAGCTCGGCCACATCGTCGGCCTGCAGGTCGACGAGATGGCGCGTCGCCTCTCCGACCGCCGGATCACCCTCGAGGTGACCGACGCGGCCCGCGAGTGGCTCGCGCTCACCGGCTATGACCCGGCGTACGGCGCCCGACCGCTGCGCCGGCTCGTGCAGCGCGAGATCGGCGACCGGCTGGCCAAGGCTCTGCTGGCGGGGGAGATCCGCGACGGCCAGACCGTCGTGGTCGACCGCGACGGTGACGCCGACGCGCTGACCCTGCGCTGACGTCTCGCACTGGACAGGCCCCGGACCCCCGGTCCGGGGCCTGTCGGCGCGCGGCGGTGGCGCTGCTGGCGGGCACTCGTGGCGAGGGGCGCTGACGGTGGGTGAGGGTCCTGGCGGATGGGCGTCGTGGAACGGCACCCTCGAGCCACCGCTGCGTGGCGGCCCCTGGGGAGCTCAAAAGATCGGCAGCCAGGCGCCCGCCCGGTCCTGGAAGGTCTGGGGATCCCACGACCCCGCGCCCTCGGGGATGCGACCGAGGAGAGGGGCACCGGTCACCTCGGGGAGGTCCTCGAGGTTGAACGTCATCGCCAGGTCGGGGTCCTCGGGCCATGACCCGATGACGAAGCCCAGGCAGTCCAGGCCTCGCAGCTGCAGCGCCTCGGCCGTCAGGGCCGAGTGGTTGAGCGTGCCGAGGCCGGCGGCGGCCACCACGACGACGCCCACCCGCAGGCCGAGCTCCTGCACGGACAGGGCGAGGTCGGCGAGGGTGCCGCCCGCGAGGTCGAGCCGCACGAGCAGCCCACCGGTGCCCTCGACCAGGACGAGGTCGACGTCCTCGCGCCGCGCCACCTGGGCGGCCTGCGAGGCCAGCACGGGCACGGGCGGGATCGAGACCCCGGCCCGACGCGCGGCGGCGTCCGGCGCGAGCGGATCGGGCAGCCGCACCAGCTCGTGGGTCTGGACGTCCCCGGCCAGCTGGCGCACCTGCGCGAGGTCTCCGTCCTCGCCTGGACCGACGCCCGTCTGGCAGGGCTTGACCACGGCGACGCGCAGCCCCTGGTCGCGGAAGCCGACGGCGAGGGCGGCGGTCGCGACGGTCTTGCCGACGTCGGGGCCCGTGCCCGTGACGACGATGACGGGTGCGGTGGTCTCGGTGCTCATGTCCCCAGCCTCTCAGCCGTGGACCAGGGCGGGGGGACTCCACCAGGGCGCGCGTGATGGTGGCGACGTCGGCGTCGGTGCACGCGTACGGCGGCATCGTGTAGGCGAGGTCGCGGAACGGCCGCACCCACAAACCCCGGTCGAGGGCCGCGCGGGTCACCTCGGCCACCCGGACGGGCTCGTCCAGCTGTATGACGCCCACCCGCGGGCCTCGAGCAGGTCCCACGAGGCGAGGGCGATCGCGCAGGCCAGGGGGTTGCCCATGAACGTCGGCCCGTGCATCAGCGTTCGTGGGGCCGAGTCCTTGACTGCCACCGAGTGCGTCGAGCTCGTCCGGCTCTCCCGGGTGAGCGTTCGTCGTCATCTCGAGCACCTCGCAGACTCCGGCCAGGCGACGGTCGCACTCCGCTACGGCTCGACAGGCAGACCGGAGCGGCGATACACCTGGGCTCTCTGAGCGTCCTTCCCGCAGCCTCGACTCAGACCGGCCAGGTCTCCCGGCGCCAGGCGGCGTCCCAGAACATCCACTCGTAGCGCGCCGCCGTGGAGTACGCCTCGTGCATCCGCTGCACGGTGGAGTCGTCAGCGCCCTCGGCGCAGCGGTCCACGATCGCCTTGGCCCGCTCCACCGAGGCGGCGAACTCCGCGTCGGAGTACATCCCGATCCAGTCGCCGTAGGCGTGCCCGTCGAGCGCCCCGGCCTGCCGCAGCAGGTGGTCGCCCACGTCCTGGTAGATCCAGAAGCAGGGGAGCACGCCGGCCGCGGCCACGGCATACGAACCCTGGGTGGTGAGCGAGGCGAGATAGGACGTGTAGGCCAGGCACGTGGGGGAGCGGCGCGCCGCGGCGAGGTCGGCGACGTGGGCGCCGTGCAGCTCCCGCTCGACGACGACGGTGGTGCGCGCGGACTCGGCCCAGAAGAGCATCTCGTCCGGGTCGGTCGCCTGGCTCGCGAGCGCGGCCAGCACCCGGCCGTAGTCCGCGAGGTAGAGCGCGTCCTGGGCCATGTAGTAGGTGAAGCGCTCGCGGTCGAGGGTCCCGTCGGCCAGCCCCTGCACGAAGGGCAGCTCGTCGATGGCGGTCCGGACGCCCGCCGTGCGGGTCCAGGCGTCGGTGGTGAAGGTCATGCTCGGCTCCAGACGTCGTGGAAGTGGTGGACCGGTCCGTGCCCGTGGCCGACGTGCAGCTCGTCGGCGTGGCGCAACGCCTCGGTGAGCCAGGACTTGGCGTCCCGGCAGGTCGTCTCCCAGTCGGGGCGGCGGGGGCGCAGCGCCGCCAGGGCGGAGGACAGCGTGCAGCCGGTGCCGTGGGTGTGCCGGGTCGGCACCCGCTCGGCCGTGATCAGCACGTGACCGTGGGTGTCGGCGAGGACGTCGGTGGCCTGCTCGGTGCCGGTGTGGTGACCGCCCTTGACGTAGGCGCGGCGCGCCCCGGCGGTGACGAGGGCCCGCGCCTGCTCGACCATCTCGTCGACGGTGGTCGCCGGCTCGGCGTCCAGGAGCACCGCGGCCTCGGGCAGGTTGGGGGTGATGATGCTCGCGAGTGGCACGAGCTCGCGGACGGCGGCGACGGCGGACTCGTCGAGCAGCCGGTCCCCGCTGGTGGCCACCATGACGGGGTCGAGGACGATCGGCAGCTCGTCGTCCTCCTCGGCCCTCAGCCGCCCCAGCACGCGACCGACCGCCCGGGTGACGTCCGCGTCGGCGAGCATGCCGATCTTGACGGCGTCGGGGGTGATGTCGCCGAGCAGGGTCTCCAGCTGCTGCGTCACGAAGTCGGCGGGCACCGCGTGCACCCCCGTCACGCCCTGGGTGGACTGGGCGGTCAGGGCTGTGATGACGCACATGCCGTAGGCGCCGAGCGCGCTGAAGGTCTTGAGGTCGGCCTGGATCCCGGCGCCCCCGGAGGGGTCGCTCCCGGCGATGGACAGGGCCGTGGGGGGCGGGCTGGGGGGCGTGTTCATCGGGCCTTCTCGTTGGTCGGCTCGGGCGAGTCGGTCGGCTCGCTCGGCTCGGTCGTATGCCGTTCCGCCGCCTCCCGCCACCGGGCCAGCAGCGTAGCCGCAGCCTCGCGGGGGTCGGGCGCGGCGCAGATGGCGCTGACCACCGCGGCGCCGTCGACGCCGGTGGCGGGCAGCTGGTGGATGCGGTCGATGCCGATCCCGCCGATGGCCACCGTCGGCCACGGGCTCGCCGCGACGAGGGCGGCGATGCCCTCTGGCCCCGCGGGCGTGGCGGCGTCGGGCTTGGTGCTCTGCTCCCACACCGGCCCCAGCCCGAGGTAGTCCAGCGTGCCCGCGGGCAGGGACCGGGCTGCCTCCACGTGGGCGAGGGTCTGGCAGGACAGGCCGAGGACCTTGTCGGGGCCGAGGAGCGCGCGGGCTCGCTCGGGCGGCAGGTCGCCCTGGCCGACGTGGGCTCCCGCGGCGCCTGCCGCCTCGACGAGGTCGACGCGGTCGTTGATGACGACGGGGACGCCGGTGCCCTCGAGCGCCCGGACGACCGATCGGGTCAGGCGCAGGATGCGCTCGTCGTCGGCGTCCGGATCACGGACCTGCACGAGCGTCGCGCCGCCGTCGACGGCAGCGCGGGCGACCCGCCCGACCTCATCGTCGCCGCCGCACAGGGTGGTGTCGGTGACGAGGTAGAGCGTGAGGTCGAGGTCCCGACCGTCGAGCGCGGCGCGCAGGGGTCCCGTCATGACAGCACCAGGGCGCCGGCCAGCTCGTCCGGGGTGACCAGGCTCAGCTCGTCGAGCAGCCCCACGGCGAAGCTGCCGGGGCCGCGCGACGCCCGGGCCGCTCGCTCGGCCGCCACCGTCAGCAGGGCGGTGGCGCTCGTGGCGGCGAGCAGGGCGTCGTCGCACCCGGCCGCGAAGCCCGCCATCAGGGCACCGAGGGCGCAGCCCACGCCGGTGACCTTGGTCATCACGGGGTCACCGTTGTGCACCCGGACCAGGCGCTCGCCGTCCGTGAGGTGGTCGACGGCGCCGCTGACCGCCACGACGGTGCCGCGGGAGGTGGCGAGCTCGCGGGCGCGGTCCAGCACCTGCTCGGGCGAGTCGGCGCTGTCGACCCCGCGGCCACCGAGCCCGCCCAGCAGCCCAGCGATCTCGGAGGCGTTGCCGCGCACGATCGCCGGTGGGTGCACGTCCATGAGCGAGACCGCGACCTCGGTGCGCCAGGCCAGGCCCCCGGCGGCGACCGGGTCGAGGACCCAGGGCGTGCCGGCGGCCTGCGCGCCCGTGACGGCGGCCCGCATGCCGGCGGTCGTGTCGTCGTACGGCGTACCGGTGTTGACCAGCACGCCGCCCGCGACCCGGGCGAAGGCGTCCGCCTCGTGCGGGTTGTCCACCATGGCGGGGGCGGCGCCCGCGGCCAGCAGGACGTTGGCCGTCCACTGAGCCACGACGATGTTGGTGAGGCTCTGGACCAGAGGCGTGGTGTCCCTGAGCCGGGCGAGCGCCTCGCCCACCTGGTCGGGGGTGACTGCGGTCACCGGGTCCACGGATGCGTCCGTCATACGACGTCCCTTCGCTAGCACGACCTAGATCAGGTGCGACGGGTGTGATCTCAGCCCGGCCGACGGCCAGGCACCCCGCGTCTGCCTGCACCCTAACGGACCGCGCAAGCGGGGTGATCGCGGGACTGGTCCCGAGGTTGTCCACAGCCCTCGCCGCGGGCACGTGGATCCGCGTCGTCGTCCACAGGACGCCGGGAGGGGGTGGTGGGCGCGGGTGGCCGGTGGCGACGATCGCCGCATGGACATCACACCCAGCACGCACACCCCCGGCACCACCGCCGACGTCCCGCTCAGGCTCGACGAGCTGCTCGACGGTCACTCGATGCGTGACGTCGCCCGCCTGCGGCGGGCGATCCGCGAGACCATGCCCCCTCCCGGACCGCGCGAGCACGACGTCGCGGTCCTCGTCGGGGACCTCAACGGGCACCTCGTCGCCCCGATGTACTTCCGCGACCTGCCGTGGCCCGGCGACCCCGCCCGCATGCACGTGCTCCTCGACGCCGTCGCCGAGGTGGTCGGCGAGCACGGATCGGTCGTCGTGCTCCTCGTGCGCCCCGGACCGGCGCACGCCACCGCGGCCGACCGCACGTGGCAGGAGGTGGCGCAGCGCTGCTGGCAGGCCAGGGGCGTGCTCGACCTGGGGTGCTACGTCCTGGGCAGCCGCGGCGTGGAGCTGCTCCCGAGGCTGGAGGTGGTGGCCTGAGGCTCCCGGTGCCTAGGCGTCGAGGTCGACGATGACGGGGGCATGGTCGCTGGCGCCCTTGCCCTTGCGCTCCTCGCGGTCGATGGAGGCGCCGGTGACGCGCCGCGCCAGCGCAGGGCTGGCCAGGCAGAAGTCGATGCGCATGCCCTGCTTCTTGGGGAAGCGCAGCTGGGTGTAGTCCCAGTAGGTGTAGGTGCGGGGCTCGGAGGTGTACGGCCGGACCACGTCGGCGAAGCCCGCGTCCACCACGGCCGCAAAGGCATCACGCTCCGGCCTCGAGACGTGCGTCTTGCCCTCGAAGAAGGCCATGTCCCAGACGTCCTCGTCCTGCGGGGCGACGTTCCAGTCACCCATGAGCGCGACCTGGGCCGCCGGGTCCTCGGCCAGCCAGCGCTCGCCGTCCGCCCGGAGCCGGGCGAGCCAGTCGAGCTTGTAGGCGTAGTGGGCGTGCCCGACCTCGCGCCCGTTGGGGACGTAGAGCGACCAGACGCGGACCCCGTCGCAGGTCGCCCCGAGCGCGCGTGCCTCGGCGACCGCGTCCGGCTCCCCGTAGGTCGGCATCTGCTCGAAGCCGACCTGCACGTCGGCGAGCCCGACGCGGGAGGCGATGGCGACGCCGTTCCACTGGTTGAGGCCGTGGTGGGCCACCTCATAGCCCCCCTGCTCGAACGGCAGCATCGGGAACTGCGCGTCCTTGCACTTGGTCTCCTGCATGGCCAGCACGTCCACGTCGTGGCGCTCGAGGAAGGCGACGACGCGGTCGACGCGGGTCCGGATGCTGTTGACGTTCCAGGTTGCGATGCGCACCTCGCCAACCTACCGGAGCCGTCGGACCGAGCCCCTACGCTGTCGTCCATGGCAACCGCACTCGTCACCGGCGCGTCCGCCGGCATCGGCCTGGCCTTCGTCCGTGAGCTGGCCTGCCGCGGCCACGACCTCGTCCTGGTGGCCCGCAACCATGACCGGCTGCAGGAGGTCGCCGACGACCTGCGCGACCTGCACGGGACGCGCTGCGAGGTGCTGGTCGCCGACGTCGCCGAGCGCGACCAGCTGCAGCGTGTGGCCGATCGCGTCGCCGACCGGGAGCGTCCCGTGGACCTCGTGGTCAACAACGCCGGCTACGGCCTGCGGACCGACTTCCTGCGCACCCCGATCGACCAAGAGGAGCACCATCTCATGATCCACACCCGCGCGGTACTCGTCGTGTCGCAGGCGGCGGCGCTGGCGATGCGCGAGCGGGGGCGCGGGGCGATCGTCAACGTCTCGTCGGTGGCGTCGTTCGTGCAGATGGGGACCTACTCCGCCGCCAAGGCGTGGTGCACGACGTTCACCGAGGGTCTCGCCAACGAGCTGCAGGGCACGGGGGTCACCGCCACGGCGCTCTGCCCGGGCTTCACCCGCACGGAGTTCCACCAGCGGGCCGCCATGAGCATGTCGCACCTGCCCGACGTCGCGTGGCTCGACGCCGACCGGCTCGTGCAGGACTGCCTGGACGACGTCGCACGAGGTCGTGCGGTGAGCGTGCCCGGCGGCGTCTACAAGACGCTCGTGGGCCTCGTCCAGGTGGCGCCGCGAGGCCTCGTCCGGCGCGTGAGCGGGGGCCTCGCCTCGGGGCGGCGCACCGCCCGCTGAGGGCGCTGCCCGCGAGCCGCAACTACGCTGGGGCCCCATGAACCCCGCGCCCACGAACCCCGCCGACGCCCGCGCCCGCCTGCTCGAGATCATCAAGGACAAGGCCGTCGTGCACGGCCGCGTCACCCTCTCCTCCGGCACGGAGGCCGACTACTACGTCGACCTGCGGCGCATCACCCTCGACGGCGAGGCGGCCCCGCTGGTCGGGATCGTGATGCGGGACCTCACCAGGGACCTCGCGTATGACGCGGTGGGTGGTCTCACGCTCGGGGCCGACCCCGTCGCCACGTCGATGCTGCACGCCTCGGCCGCTGCGGGCGAGCGTCTCGACGCGTTCGTCGTCCGCAAGGCCGGCAAGGCGCACGGCCTGCAGCAGCGCATCGAGGGACCGTCCGTCCGGGGCCGCCGGGTGCTGGTGGTCGAGGACACCACGACCACCGGCGGGTCGCCGCTCGACGCCGTGGCCGCCGCCCGCGAGGACGGCGCCGAGGTCGTCGCGGTCGCCACGATCGCCGACCGGGCGACGGGCGCCGGGGAGCGCATCCAGGACGAGGCGGGCGTGCCCTACCTCCACGTCTACTCCCTCGAGGAGCTCGGCCTGGCCTGACCGGTCCGGCAGCACGCCCGCCGCCCGCCCCGAGGGAACGTCCGGGGCGGGCGGGTCGTCATACGGGCAACCGCCGTGACCGTCCGACTAGGCTGGTCACGATCTCAGTCCCGCTCTGGAGGGAGCCGACGTGACACCCGTCCTCATCACGCTGATCGTCCTGCTCGTCATCATCGCCCTGATCGTCATGTGGCTCGTCGGCATGCACAACAGCCTCATCGGGCTGCGCAACCGCACGCAGGAGTCCTGGCGGCAGATCGACGTCGAGCTCAAGCGGCGGCACGACCTGATCCCCAACCTCGTCGAGACCGTCAAGGGCTTCGCGACGCACGAGCGCGGCACGCTCGACGACGTGATGCGGGCGCGGTCCGCGGCCGTCAGCGCCGGCGGCAGCCCCGCTGAGACCGCCGCCGCCGAGCAGCAGCTCACCGGCGCCGTGGGGCGCCTGATGGCCGTCGCCGAGGCCTACCCGCAGCTCCAGGCCAACTCGAGCTTCCTGGCCCTGCAGCAGGAGCTCGCCTCCACCGAGGACCGCATCGCGTCCGGTCGCCGCTACTACAACGCGACGGTGCGCGAGCTCAACACCAAGGTCGAGTCCTTCCCGAGCAACATGATCGCCAAGCAGTTCGGGATCCACCAGGAGCAGTACTTCGAGGCCGAGGCGCAGGCCCGCAGCACCCCACAGGTCAACTTCGACACGGGGTCGCCGCGCACCTACGAGTCCGCTCCCGAGCCCCAGCAGGGCGGCCCCTCGCAAGGGGCGACCCCCGTCGCCCCGGCCCAGCCCGCCACCCCGGCTCCTGCCCCCGGCCAGGCCGGCTCCGGCCAGCCGGGTCTCGGCCAGCCCGGCACCGCGGAGGGCGCGCACGCCCCGGCCGGCGGCCTGCCCCCCGGTGCCGCCGACAACGCCCAGGGCGCCGGTCGCCAGGGCGGCGTCGCCGACGTCAACCCGCACCAGGAGGGCGGCGCGCTGAGCTGGCCGTCCACCCAGCCGGACAAGCCCCAGCAGTAGGCGACGGCAACAGGTCCCCAGCACGCAGGACGCCCACCCCGATCCTCGGGGTGGGCGTCCTGCGTGGTGCTCAGCTGCTGCGGTGCTGAGCCGGGCGGCGAGACTCAGGCCTCGTGGTGGGTGCTGCCCGCGCCGGGGGTGGGGTCGACGGTGGCGCGGGCTCGGCGGCGCCGGTGCATCCACCACTCGAAGACCATGGGGAGCATCGAGATGGCGACGATCAGCAGGATCGCGGCCTCGAGGTTGTCGTGCACCGCGGGGATGGCGCCGAGGAAGTAGCCGAGCAGGGTCACACCGCACGCCCACAGCACCGCGCCCACGGCCGACCAGGTGAAGAACCGGCGGCGGTCCATCTGGCCCACGCCCGCCACGACGGTGATGAAGGTCCGCACGATCGGCACGAACCGGCCGATCACCAGCGCCTTGTTGCCGTACTGGTCGAAGAAGGCGATGGTCTGGTCGAAGTACTTCTTCTTGAGCAGACGCCCGTCCCGGTGGTAGAGCGGGGTGCCGATGGCCCGACCGATCTCGTAGCCCACGACGTTGCCCGCGAACGCCGCGACCGACAGCAGCAGCAGGGCCAGGCCGAGGCTGATGTCCACGTCGCCGCGCTTGATGAACATGCCGATGGCGAAGAGCAGCGAGTCACCCGGCAGGATCGGGAACAGCAGGCCGCACTCGACGAAGACGATCGCCATGGACAGCCAGAAGAAGGCGTTGCCGTAGTGGTCGAGCAGGTACTGCGGGTCCATCCAGCTCAGGGAGGACATCAGGTGGGGGGTGATCACGCCGACCAGGGTACGGGGGATTCCTGTCCACCCGCTGTCGCACCGCTGAGGCGGTGGCGGGCGGTGGTGCAGGACCCACCTCGTATGCCGGTAGCCTGCCGCGCGTGGGCGAGCAGGCATCCGGCGGAGGAGCCGCGACGACGGGGGAGGTCCCTGGCGCGACGGTCGGTGTCGGGCCGTGGCCGGGGCCGTGGCCCACTCGGGCGGACGGGTCGCCGGACCCGCGCTACGACCCGACCCTGCTGCGGGATGGTGACCGCCGCAACGTCGAGGACCGGTTCCGCTACCTGACGATGGAGGCGATCGTGGCCGCGCTCGACGAGACGCGGCACGAGCTCCACGTCGCCGTCGAGAACTGGGAGCACGACCTCAACATCGGGTCAGTGATCCGCACGGCCAATGCGTTCAACGTCGCGGCCTTCCACGTGGTGGGCCGCCGCCGCTGGAACCGCCGCGGGGCGATGGTCACCGACCGCTACCAGCACGAGATCCACCACCCCGACGTGGCGGACCTGGTGGGCTGGTGCCGCGCGCAGGAGGGTGACGAGGTGCCGGGCGGGCGCCCCGGCATACGGCCGGGGGCGGGTCCGGGGCAGGGCGGAGGTATGCCGCTGATCGCGGTGGACAACGTGCCGGGGAGCGTGCCGCTGGAGACCTTCGAGCTGCCGCGGCGGTGCGTGCTGGCGTTCGGCCAGGAGGGGCCGGGGCTCACGCGCGAGCTGCTGGACGCGGCGGACTCGGTCGTGCACATCACGCAGTTCGGGTCGACGCGGTCGATCAACGCCGGGGCCGCGGCCGCGATCGCGATGCACGCGTGGGTCCGGCGGCACGCGTTCGGACCTACCGGGGGTAGGGGCATCAGCCTGGCGGACGAAGGCCGGTCGATGTGACTGCCGGGGGTAGGGGCATCAGCCTGGGGGACGAAGGCCGGTTGATGTGACTACCTGGGGTAGGTACGGATACCCATGTGCGAGCCCGCGGGGCGCTCCTAGCCTGGTCGTGCGCGATGCACCAGGGGGGGAGGTGCATCGCGCACCATCGTCCCGGCCCTCGCCGGCGTCCAGCCCGTGGCCTTTCGCGCCCACCAGCTGGACCCCTGCGGGGGCCGGTCGCCGTCCTGGGCCTGGTGATGGAAGGATGGGAACGTGCCTCCGGCCGTGCGCCGGTCACCGACAGCCCAACCGAAGGAGAACTCGCACATGCCCATCGCAACCCCTGAGGTCTACCGCGACATGCTCGACCGCGCGAAGGCTGGCTCCTTCGCGTACCCGGCCATCAACGTCACCTCCTCCCAGACCGCGACGGCCGCGATCCGCGGTTTCGCCGAGGCTGGCAGCGACGGCATCATCCAGGTGTCGACCGGCGGCGCGGAGTACCTCTCCGGCTCGACCATCAAGGACATGGTGACCGGGTCCCTGGCCCTGGCCGCGTACGCCACCGAGGTCGCCAAGAACTACGACGTCAACATCGCCCTGCACACCGACCACTGCCCCGAGAACAAGCTGGACGGGTTCGTCCGGCCGCTCCTCGAGGCGTCCAGGGCCAACTACGACAAGTACGGCGTCCCGATCTTCCAGTCCCACATGTGGGACGGCTCGGCGGTGCCGCTCGACCGCAACCTCGAGATCGCCCAGGAGCTGCTGGAGATCTGCAACAAGCTCGACGTGGTCCTTGAGGTCGAGATCGGTGTCGTCGGCGGCGAGGAGGACGGTGTCGCCAACGAGATCAACGAGCAGCTGTACACCACCACCGACGACGCGCTGAAGACTGTCGAGGCCCTCGGCCTCGGCGACAAGGGCCGCTACATGGCCGCCCTCACCTTCGGCAACGTGCACGGCGTCTACAAGCCCGGCAACGTCAAGCTGCGCCCCGAGATCCTCAAGCAGTGCCAGGACGCGATCGTCGCCAAGTACGGCAGCGACAAGGGCGACAAGCCGCTCGACCTCGTCTTCCACGGCGGCTCGGGCTCGCTGCCGCAGGAGATCTCCGACGCGGTCGACTACGGCGTCATCAAGATGAACGTCGACACCGACACGCAGTACGCCTTCACCCGCCCGGTCGCCGACTGGATGCTCAAGAACTACGACGGCGTCCTCAAGATCGACGGCGAGGTCGGCAACAAGAAGCAGTACGACCCTCGTGCGTGGGGCAAGGAGGCGGAGGCCGGCATGGCCCGCCGCGTCGTCGAGGCCTGCGAGAACCTCCGTTCCGCCGGCACCCACCAGTGAGTCGAGGACGACATGACTGAGCGCCCCAACCTGCTGGGGCCCGAGCCGACGCGGCTGCCGGTGGACCCGGCGGCCGCGTCGCTCGCGTCCGGGCAGGACGCCACGGCCGTCGCGGCGGCCAACCCCACCTCGTCGCTGGCCTGGGCCACCCTCGCCGAGTCCGCGCTGCAGGGCGGCCGCCCGGTCGAGGCCTATGCCTATGCCCGCACGGGATACCACCGCGGGCTCGACGCGTTGCGGCGCGCCGGGTGGCGTGGCCAGGGCGAGGTGCCCTGGGAGCACGAGCCCAACCGCGGATTCCTCTGTGCCGTCGCGGCGCTCGCCTACGCGGCCGACGCCATCGGTGAGGAGGACGAGCGGGAGCGCTGCGCCCAGCTGCTGCGCGACTCCTCCATGGAGGCCGCCCGTCAGATGGGCCTGGTCCCGCCGGCCTGACCGGCCCCGCCCGGCGGGGGGTCGCCATGCCCGACCCTCCCCGGACATGGGTGGTGCCGGGGCATCCCCTGCCCCGGCACCCGTTTCCCCCTGTGAGGCTGGCGCCGCCATCAAGCGCGTGGCCTCGTTCGGCGGACGAGAGCGATGTGGTGCTCAGTCACATCGCATGTTCCTCGTTCGCGTTGTCCCCAGTATGTCGCAACGGAACGTGCCCGGGTGTCGCTTTTTGGCCAATGGCACTAACCTGCCAGGGATGATCTGTAACACCCCCTCTGAGCAGGTGCGATGACCTCTTTCCTCAGCTCCTTGGACATCGACCGCGATGCCGAGCGACTCTACCGGCGGGTGCTCCGCAGCGCCCCCGTCAGCGTTGACGAGCTCGCCGCCAGGCTCGGCTGGTCGGAGGACGCGGTGCGCTCGGCCGCGGTGCACCTGATCGACCGAGGCCTGGTCAGCGAGAACCCCGACGGGACCCTGGACGCCGACGACCCGCGGGCGGCGATCGGCAGGCTGGTGGAGTCCGGGCTGCATGACGTGCGCCGACGCCAGGGCAACCTCGAGCGCACCCGCAACGCCATCGCTCACTTCGCGGTCGACCACGCCGGCGTGCGGGCGGGGGTGCGCCGCCCCACCTGGGAGGTCGTGCCGTCGGACCTCATGACGGGGGTCGTGCTGGAGGGCATCCAGACCACCTCGGGCGTGATCCGGTCCTCCGCCATCAGCGCCGAGTGGAGCCCGGACGGCATCGAGCAGGTCCTCGACCTGTCGCGGCGCACGATCGAGTCCGGCCGGTCGATGCGCTCGCTGTACCCCATGGCCGCCATCGCGTCGGCCTCCTCCCGGATGTGGATGGCTCGGTTCGCCAAGGTGGGGGAGGAGCAACGCCTGGTGCGCGAGCCCCTCAGCGAGTTCGTCGTCTTCGGCGATGACCTGGTGCTCGCCACCACGGACTGGGGCAGTCTCGAGGCCGACTACGTCAAGGTGCGCGACCCCATGCTGGTCGCGGCCTTCCAGCGGCTCTTCGACCTGGCCTGGGAGGCGGGGCAACCCCCGCCGGACGCTGCGGCCGACGACGGGGACACGCGCCGGCTGCTGACCCTGCTCGCGGCCGGGCACAAGGACGAGGTGATCGCCCGCCACCTGGGGGTCTCGCTGCGGACCGTGCGCCGGCGGGTGGCGCTGCTCATGGACGAGGCGGGCGTCGAGACGCGGTTCCAGCTGGGCATGGCGGTGGCCCGGCGTGCGGCCGGCAGCGGCGGCATACCGGGTCGGCAGCGCCCCTGATCAGGCCCGTCCCGTAAACTCGGGGGGCACGGGCGCCTGTCTCGTGCGCACTGACGCAGGGAAGGGCGAATATCTGACATGCCAGGCATCGTGCTGGTCGGGGCGCAGTGGGGCGACGAGGGCAAGGGCAAGGCGACGGACCTGCTCGGCCCCGACATCGACTACGTCGTGAAGTTCAACGGCGGCAACAACGCCGGCCACACGGTGGTGATCGACGGCGAGAAGTACGCCCTGCACCTGCTGCCCTCCGGCATCCTCACCCCCGGGGTCACGCCGGTCATCGGCAACGGCGTGGTCGTGGACCTGTCGGTGCTCATGGAGGAGCTCGACGGTCTCGACGCCCGCGGCATCGACACCTCCCGGCTGCGGATCAGCGCCAACGCCCACGTCATCGCGTCCTACAACACGACGATGGACAAGGTCGGCGAGCGCTTCCTCGGCAAGCGCAAGATCGGCACGACCGGCCGCGGCATCGGCCCCACCTACGCCGACAAGATGAACCGCGTGGGCATCCGCGTCCAGGACCTCTTCGACGAGTCGATCCTGCGGCAGAAGGTCGAGGCCGCCCTGGTCTCCAAGAACCAGGTCCTCACCAAGCTCTACAACCGCCGGGCCATCGAGGCCGAGGAGGTCGTGCAGGAGCTCCTGTCGTATGTCGACCGCCTGCGTCCCATGGTCGCGGACACGTCGCTGGAGATCTCCGAGGCGCTCGACGCCGGCAAGGTCGTGCTGTGCGAGGCGGGGCAGGCGACGCTGCTCGACGTCGACCACGGGACCTATCCCTACGTCACGTCCTCCAACGCCACGGCGGGTGGGGCGTGCACCGGCGCCGGGATCCCGCCCACCCGCGTCGACCGGGTCATCGCGATCCTCAAGGCGTTCACCACGCGCGTGGGGGAGGGGCCCTTCCCGACCGAGCTGCACGACGAGGTGGGGGACCGGCTGCGCGAGATCGGCCACGAGTTCGGGACGACGACGGGCCGCCCGCGGCGCATCGGCTGGCTGGACGTGGTGATCGGCCGCTACGCGACGCGCATCAACGGGGTCACGGACTTCGTCATCACCAAGCTCGACAACCTCGACACCTTCGAGCAGATCCCGGTCTGCGTGGCCTACGAGATCAACGGCGAGCGGGTCGAGGAGATGCCGGTGTCGCAGAGCGACTTCCACCACGCCACGCCGGTCTACGAGGTGCTACCGGGCTGGCAGGAGGACATCACCGGCTGCCGCACCTTCGACGAGCTGCCCGACAACGCCCGCCGCTACGTCGAGTTCGTCGAGCAGCAGATCGGCGCGCGGGTCTCGGTGATCGGCGTCGGGCCGGGCCGCGACGAGGTGATCGTGCGGCACGACATGCTCGGCCGCGACTGACGGCACGGCGCCTCAGCCGTCGGCGTGCTCGCGCTCGCGGATCCGCTCGTGGTGGTGGATCACCTCGTCGATGACGAAGCGCAGGAACTTCTCGCTGAACTCGGGGTCGAGCTGGGCGGCCTCGGCGAGGCGCCGGAGCCGGGCGATCTGCCGCTCCTCGCGCTGCGGGTCGGCCGGGGGCAGCTCGGCGGTGGCCTTGTACTCCCCGACCTTCTGCGTGACCTTGAACCGCTCGGCCAGCATGTGGATCAGGGCGGCGTCGATGTTGTCGATGCTCTGGCGGTAGGCCGCCAGGACCGGGTCGTCGCCGGCGGCCTCGGTCGACCGGTGGTCCTGCTCGCTCATGGGGCCCGAGTCTGTCCTGTCCCCTCGCGAGCGGGTAGGTCCGTCTCAGCGTGTGTCGGGTCGGCGTGCGTCAGGACGGACCACCGTCATGCGGTGGGCTGCGCGCGTCAGCACGACATACAGGGTCCGTATGCCGCCGGCGGTCTCGGCCACGATCGCGTCCGGGTCGACGACCACCGTCGCGTCGTACTCCAGGCCCTTGGTGGACAGCGGGTCGATGGCGACCACCCGGTCGCCGAGCGGCCCCAGGGCCGGACGCAGCGCGTCCCAGGACGCCGGCAGGATGACGGTCACCAGGCCGTCGACCTCGTGCAGCAGCTCGCGGGCCGCCGCGACGACGCGCTCGGCGAGCTCGGCGCGGGGGACGGTCAGGTCCAGGGGGTCGACGCCGGTCTCGCGGACGGCCTGCGGGATGTCGGCGTCGGGCACCGCCGCCCGGATGACGCGCGAGGCGTAGTCGAAGATCTCGGCGGCGTTGCGGTAGTTGGTCGTCATGTGGAAGCGCGCGGGCTCCTTGCCGCCCCAGGCCTCGTCGCGGGCGGCGGCCGCCTCGACCGGGTCCGGCCAGGAGGCCTGGGCCGCGTCGCCGACCACGGTCCAGGACCCCCACCGGCCGCGTCGGCCGAGGGAGCGCCACTGCATGGGCGAGACGTCCTGGGCCTCGTCGACGAGGACGTGGGCGTACTCGTCGACCTCGCCGATCCGCCCGGCCAGCAGGCGCTCTCGGGCCGTGGCGGGGGTGAGCTCGGCGCGCGGCTCGACGGCGGCGAGGCGCTGCCGACCGACGGTGACCTCCTGGACGCCGTGCCGCTCGGTCGCGTCCAGCTCCTCGATCTCGTAGAAGCCGCGCTCCTCCTGCTCGAGCTCGACGGGCGGCCCGAGCCGGGCCGCCAGGTCGTCGACCAGCGCGACGTCGGCGACCGACCAGGTGCCGGTCCGCAGGGCGACCTCGAGGGAGGCGACGACCTCGGCCTGCTCGGCGTCCGAGAGGATGCCCCGCGCGTGCCGGGCGAGGACCTCGGGGTCGGCGAGCCACAGCAGCACCTCGCGGGGGTCGAGCGGCCGCCACCACTCGCGCAGGAAGGCGTCGACCTCGAGGTGGTCGTCGTAGGCGTCGAAGAACTCCTCGCGGTCCCCGCCGTGCACGGTGCCCCAGGCGGCCTCGCCGAGCGCCTCCCCGGCGGCGTCCCAGGAGCCGTTGCGGCGCTGGCGGCGCAGGACCTGGCGGCGGACGCGGTCGAGCGCGCCGGCGTCGAGACGCACCGGGTGACCGGCGATCATGGCACGAAACTCCGTGGGCGCCAACGGGTCTCGTCCGCGGACCGCGCGGGACAGGACCGAGCGCATGCGCATCGACCCCTTGACGGCCGCCGCGGCGGGTGCGTCGACCCGGTCGGTCGAGATGCCGTCGACGAGGTCGCCGAGGGCCCGCAGCGACACCGAGTCCTCGCCCAGCGAGGGCAGCACCCGCTCGATGTAGGCCGTGTAGGCGGCGCTCGGCCCCACCACGAGCACCCCGCCGCTCTCGAAGCGACGACGGTCGGAGTAGAGGAGGTAGGCCGCGCGGTGCAGCGCGACGACGGTCTTGCCGGTGCCGGGACCGCCCGTGATCTCGGTGACGCCCGAGGCCTTGGCGCGGATCGCCTCGTCCTGGTGCTGCTGGATGGTCGCGACGATGTCCCGCATGCGGGCCCCGCGCGAGCGGGTGAGGGCGGCCATGAGCGCGCCGTCACCGATCACGACGATGTCCTCGGGCGCCTCGGGGACCAACAGGTCGTCCTCCACGCCGACGACCCGCGGTCCGCGGCACCGCAGCACCCGACGGCGCAGGACGTCGAGGGGCTCGACAGGGGTGGAGCGGTAGAAGGGGGCGGCGGCCGGCGCGCGCCAGTCGATGACGAGCGGCTCGTAGTCCTCGTCCCGCACGCCCAGCCGACCGACGTATCGCACCTCGCGCCCCTCCCCGGGGCCCGGCGGGTGGTCGAGGTCGAGCCGGCCGAAGACCAGGCCCTCGTGCTGGCTGTCCAGGGAGGCCCGGCGGCGAGCCGCGTTGAACATCAGGGCGTCCCGCTCGAAGAGCGCGGACGCCTCCTCGTCGCGGACGTCCCCGACGCGGTCGGTGCGGCCCCGGCTCAGGCCCTCGGCCTCCAGCAGGCGGGCGCGCACGGACGCCCGCTCGAGCTCGGCGTAGACGCGGTCCACGTGCTCCTGCTCGATGGCCAGCTCGGCACGCAGGGCGTCCTCCGCCGCGGTGGCGGGGGTCTGCTCGGCATCCGTCACGTGTGCTCTCACCTGCTGGTCTCGCGTCGGGGCGGGTCGCGGGGCGCGACCACGCAACCATCCACTCTAGTCGCGTCGACCAGCGCGTGCGCGGCACTCGCGCCACCTGGGGGAGGCGGACGGAGGACCTACTAGGGTTGGGCGCGTGAAGGTACTCGTCATCGGCACCGGTGCCCGTGAGCACGCCATCGTCCACGCGCTGACCCGGGACCCCACCGTCGAGGCGGTCGTCGCCGCGCCCGGCAACCCGGGCATCGACCAGGTGGCGCTGTGCCGCGACCTGCCCGGCGGCATCACCGACGGGGCCGCGATCGCCGACCTCGCCGAGGAGCTGGGTGCCGACCTGGTCGTGGTGGGGCCCGAGGCGCCGCTCGTGGCGGGGGTGGCGGACGTGGTGCGGGAGCGCGGCATCGCGTGCTTCGGACCCTCCGCCGAGGCGGCCCGGCTGGAGGGCTCCAAGGCCTTCGCCAAGGAGGTCATGGCGGCTGCGGGCGTCCCCACCGCGATGGCCCATGTGTGCAGCGCCGTCGACGAGGTGGCGGCTGCGATCGACGGTTTCGGGGCGCCCTACGTGGTCAAGGACGACGGGCTCGCGGCGGGCAAGGGCGTCGTGGTCACCGACGACCGGGCGGCCGCCCTCCAGCACGCGCAGGACTGCCTGGACAAGCCGGGCGGTCAGGTGCTCGTGGAGGAGTTCCTCGACGGCCCCGAGGTCTCGCTCTTCTGCCTCTGCGACGGCACGACCGTCGTCCCGCTCGCCCCGGCCCAGGACTTCAAGCGGGTGGGCGACGGCGACAGCGGCCCCAACACCGGTGGGATGGGCGCCTACTCGCCCCTCGCCTGGGCTCCCACCGGGCTGGTCGACGAGGTGCTCGCGCGGGTCGCGCAGCCGACGATCGACGAGATGGCGCGCCGGGGCACGCCCTTCGTCGGCGTGCTGTACGTCGGGCTGGCCCTCACCGCGCGCGGGCTGCGGGTCGTGGAGTTCAACGCCCGGTTCGGCGACCCCGAGACGCAGGTCGTGCTGGCCCGCCTGGACGCCCCCCTCGGCGCGCTGCTGCGGGCTGCCGCCATCGGGCAGCTCGACGAGCAGCCCGTCCTGCGCTGGCGCGACGAGCACGCCGTCACCGTCGTGATCGCCTCCGAGGGCTATCCGGCGGCGCCGGTCACCGGCGGCCCCATCAGCGGCGTCGAGGAGGTCGGCACCGGACCCGAGGCCTATGTCCTGCATGCCGGCACCCGCCTCGACGACGAGGGCCTGCTCGTCTCCGCCGGTGGCCGCGTGCTGTCCGTCGTGGCCCTCGGGGCCGACCTCGCGCAGGCCCGCAAGCGGGCGTACGCCGCCGTCGACCGGATCGACCTGCCCGGCTCGCACCACCGCACCGACATCGCCCTCGCCGCCCAGCGCGGCGAGGTCGTCGTCTGACACCCGCACGCCCGACCACCTGTCCGACCCCCACGAGAGGCCTGTTGTGGCACCCACGCTCGCGCTCCCCGGCTACACGCACGTCTACTCCGGCAAGGTGCGTGACCTCTACGCGCCGATCGACCCGGCCACGGGCGAGGCGCGCCCCGACCAGCTGCTGCTGGTGGCGAGCGACCGACTGTCGGCCTACGACCACGTGCTCGAGACGCCCATCCCCGACAAGGGTGCGGTCCTCACCCAGCTGAGCCTGTGGTGGTTCGACCAGCTTGCCGACCTCGTGCCCCACCACGTCGTCTCGACCGACGTGCCAGCCGCCGTGGCCGGGCGTGCGGTGTTGTGCGAGCGGCTCGAGATGCTCCCGGTGGAGTGCATCGGGCGCGCCTACCTCACGGGAGGCGGGCTCGACGACTACCGCAGCACCGGCGGCGTGTGCGGCGTCCCCCTCCCCGAGGGGCTGCAGGACGGGTCCGCCCTGCCCGAGCCGATCTTCACCCCCACGACCAAGGCGCCCGTCGGCGAGCACGACCTGCCCATGACGCTGGCCGAGGTCGAGGCCGAGATCGGCGCCGACCTCACGGCCCGCGTCAGCGACCTGACCCGGCGGATCCTGGCCCGGGGCAACGCGATCGCCGAGGACCGTGGCATCCTCATCGCCGACACCAAGGTCGAGTTCGGCGTGCGCCGCAGCGAGGGCGCCGAGCCCCAGCTGGTCCTCGCGGACGAGGTCCTCACCCCCGACTCCTCCCGGTTCTGGCCCGCCGCGACCTGGCAGCCGGGCGCCCGGCAGGAGTCCTACGACAAGCAGTACGTCCGCGACTGGCTCACCTCGACCGCGTCCGGCTGGGACAAGGACTCCGGCGACGCGCCGCCCCCGCTGCCGCAGGACGTCGTCGAGCGCACCCGCGCCAAGTACGTCGAGGCCTTCGAGGCCCTGACCGGCCGTCGATTCGCCTGACCGGCTCGCCTCGGAGCGGTATGCCGGGGGCGCCGGGACGGCATACGAGGCCGGTCGATATCCTGGGCGCACCCGTCCGCCGGACCCAGGAGGCTCTCGACATGGGACGCATCGTCGTCAACATCATGCCCACCGCCGACGCCCCGGACGCCGAGGGGCACGAGGCGCTGCCGCGGGCGGTTGAGCTGGGCTACGGCGAGTTCACGCGCATCCGTCAGGGCCGGCGCTTCGTCCTCAGCGCGCCCGGCGAGGTGACCGAGGAGCTGCTCGCCCGCGCCCGTGCCCTCGGTGACGCGCTCGCCCCCGAGCACCACGAGGTCGCCGGGGTCCACGCGGAGGGCGCGACCATCACGGTGGGGGACTACGACGACGACTGGGACGCCTACGACGCCGGGATCGGCGCCGTCGCCCCCATCCCCGAGGGTGCGGGGCGGCGCGAGGTGCGCCGCACGGCCCACCACGACGTCGACCTGGCCCGCGTCACGGACACCTCCAGCACCGGCGTCTACACCGGTGAGGACGACTGACCGGGAGCCGGTAGCCTAAAGGGCGCTCGACCGTCGCGCCCCGAGGAGCCCTCCATGTCGTCGCCCGCCCACGTCCTCTCCGTCGTCGAGGGGGGTCGGGCGCTCTCCGACTTCCGGGCAGCGGCGCTGCTGGACCGGGTCCGCGCAGTCGTGCCGCAGGTCACGGGGATCGACGCGCGCCACGTCCACTGGGTCGCGAGCGCGCAGGAGCTGACGCCGCAGGCGCGGGCCACCCTCGAGAGCCTGCTGACCTACGGCGAGCCGTGGACGGGGAGCAGCGACGGGACGCTGGTCGTCGTCGCGCCGCGGCTCGGCACCGTATCCCCCTGGGCGTCCAAGGCCACCGACATCGCGCACAGCTGCGGGCTGGACCTGCACCGCGTCGAGCGGGTCGTCGAGTACCTCCTGCACGGGCCCGCCCTCGACGACGAGCAGTGGGCCGCCGCGGCCGCGGTGCTGCACGACCGGATGACCGAGACTGTCCTGATGCGCCGCGAGGACGCCGCGCTGCTCGCGACCGAGCGCGAGGCCGAGCCGCTGGAGCACGTGGACGTGCTGGGGGCGGGGCGCGGTGCGCTCGAGGCTGCCAACCTCAGCCTCGGGCTCGCTCTGTCCGACGACGAGATCGACTACCTGGTCGAGGCGTTCACCGGTCTGGAGCGCAATCCCACCGACGTCGAGCTGATGATGTTCGCCCAGGCCAACTCCGAGCACTGCCGCCACAAGATCTTCAACGCCGACGTCGTCATCGACGGCGAGCCGCAGGCGCGGTCGATGTTCGCGATGATCCGGCACACCGAGCAGGTCAACGGCCAGGGCACCGTCATCGCCTACAAGGACAACGCGTCGGTGATGGAGGGTGGCCGCCGCACGCGCTGGATGCCGGAGCAGCAGGACGGGCTGGGGCGGTACGCAGCCTACGAGGACGAGGTCCACGTCCTGATGAAGGTCGAGACCCACAACCACCCCACCGCCATCTCCCCCTTCCCGGGGGCGGCGACCGGTGCGGGCGGCGAGATCCGCGACGAGGGCGCCACCGGGCGCGGGTCGGCGCCCAAGGCCGGGCTGTCCGGCTTCGCGGTCAGCAATCTGCACCTCCCGGGCACCTCCGAGCCGTGGGAGCAGTCGCCGTACGGCGCCCCCGGCCACCTCGCGAGCCCGCTGCAGATCATGGTGGAGGGGCCGATCGGGGCTGCGGCGTTCAACAACGAGTTCGGGCGGCCGGCGCTGGGCGGCTTCTTCCGCGTCTACGAGCAGACCGTCGACGGGGTCCGCCGCGGCTACCACAAGCCGATCATGAGCGCCGGTGGCCTCGGCACGATCTCGGCCTCGCAGACCGACAAGGTGACCTTTGCCCCGGGGACGCTGCTGGTGCAGCTCGGTGGCCCCGGGATGCGGATCGGCATGGGTGGCGGCGCGGCGTCCTCGCTGGCCGCCGGCGCCAACGCGGCCGAGCTCGACTTCGACTCCGTGCAGCGCGGCAACCCTGAGATCGAGCGGCGCGCGCAGGAGGTCATCACCCACTGCTGGGCGCTCGGCGAGGACAACCCGATCCTCGCCATCCACGACGTGGGCGCGGGCGGGCTGTCCAACGCCTTCCCGGAGCTCGTGGACGGCGCCGGGCTCGGTGCGCGGTTCGACCTCGCGGCGGTGCCGCTGGAGGAGACCGGCCTCGCGCCCAAGGAGATCTGGTGCAACGAGAGCCAGGAGCGCTACGTCTTGGCCATCGCGCCGTCGTCGCTCGGCCTGCTGGCGTCGCTCGCCGACCGAGAGCGCTGCCCCTGGGCGGTCGTGGGCGTCGCCACGGATGACGGGCAGCTGCGGCTCACCGACGACCGGCTTGGTGACGACGTCGCGCAGCCGCTCGAGGATCGGGCCATCGACCTGCCCATGGAGGTGCTGCTCGGCAAGCCCCCGCGCATGACCCGCGACGTCACCCGCGTCGCGCGACAGGGGGACTCCTTCGACGCGGCCGGTGTGGATCTGCGGCGGGCGGCATACGACGTCCTGCGCCACCCCTCCGTGGCGAGCAAGAGGTTCCTGATCACCATCGGCGACCGCACGGTCGGCGGCCTCACCCACCGCGACCAGATGGTCGGGCCCTGGCAGGTGCCGGTGGCCGACGTGGCGGTGACGCTCGGCGACCTCGTGGGCTTCGCGGGCGAGGCCATGGCAACGGGGGAGCGCATGCCGCTCGCCGCCGTCGACGCTCCCGCCTCGGGCCGTATGGCGGTGGCCGAGGCCATCACCAACCTGCTTGCCGCCCCGGTGGAGCTGTCGCGGGTCAAGCTGTCCTGCAACTGGATGGCCGCGTGCGGCGAGGAGGGCGAGGACGCCGCGCTCTACGACACCGTGTCCGCCGTCGCGATGGAGCTGTGCCCCGCGCTCGGGATCGGTGTGCCCGTCGGCAAGGACTCGCTGTCGATGCGGACCCGGTGGAGCTCGGGCCCGGAGGCCGGGGGCACCGACAAGCAGGTGACCTCGCCGGTCTCGCTGGTGGTGACCGCCTTCGCGTCCCTCGAGGACGTGCGCGGCACCCTCACGCCGCAGCTCGCCGGCGGTGGGTCGCTCGTCGTGCTCGTCGATCTCGGCGCCGGCCGTGACCGGCTCGGTGGCTCGATGCTCGCTCAGGTGCACGGCGCCTTCGGCCAGGAGGTGCCGGACCTCGACGACCCGGCGCGCCTCGTCTCGTTGGCGGCCGCGGTCGGAGCCCTGCGCTCGCGCGGCCTGGTCAGCGCCTACCACGACCGCTCGGACGGTGGCCTGTGGGCGGCGGCGTGCGAGATGGCCTTCGCCGGCGCGACGGGGCTCGAGCTCGCCGTCGACTCCGTCCCCGGCCTGTTCGCCGAGGAGCTCGGCGCCCTGTTCGAGTGCGCCGAGGACGACCTCGACGCCGTGCTGCGCGTGCTCGCCGACCACGGGCTCGCCGACCTGGTGTCGGTCGTCGCCCGCACCACCGACGACCGGCGCGTGCGCGTGCGGGTCGGCGAGGAGGACGTGCTCGACGAGGACCTGCGCGACCTGGCGCAGGTCTGGGACGAGGTGTCCTGGCGTATCGCCCGCCTGCGCGACAACCCCGGCTGCGCCGACGAGGAGCACGCGGCGTTCGGCGCGGAGGCGTCCGGTCTGGTGGTCGCCCCCACCTTCGACCCTGGCGAGGACGTGGCGGCGCCATACCTCTCGCGCGGAGCGCGACCCCGGCTCGCCGTGCTGCGCGAGCAGGGGGTCAACTCGCACGTCGAGACCTCGTTCGCGTTCGACCGCGCCGGGTTCGACACCTACGACGTGCACATGACCGACCTGCAGTCGGGGCGCGCGCACCTGTCCGACTTCGTGGGCCTGGTCGCGGCGGGCGGCTTCTCGTACGGCGACACCCTGGGTGCCGGTGCGGGCTGGGCGCGGTCGGTGCTGTTCGACCCGCGCCTGACCGACCAGTTCCGCGCGTTCTTCGAGCGGGGCGACACGATCGGGCTGGGCATCTGCAACGGCTGCCAGATGTTCGGCGAGCTGGCCGAGCTGATCCCCGGGGCGCAGGCCTGGCCCCGCTGGACGCGCAACCGCAGCGAGCAGTACGAAGCCCGCCTCTCGCAGGTCGAGGTGCTCGACAGCCCATCGATCTTCTTCGCCGGGATGGCCGGGTCCCGCCTGCCGATCGCGGTGGCGCACGGCGAGGGTCGCGCGGACTTCTCCCGGCACGGGTCGCCGACGGACGTGGTGCCGGCGATGCGCTACCTGGACGGGTCCGGCGCGCCGGCCGAGACCTACCCGGCCAACCCCAACGGGTCGCCCGGGGGGCTGACCGCCGTGACGACGCCGGACGGGCGGTTCACCGCGATGATGCCGCACCCCGAGCGGGTGCAGCGCAACATCCAGCTGTCGTGGACCGACGGCCCGGTCGACGAGCCGAGCCCCTGGCTGCGGATGTTCCGCAACGCCCGGAGCCACCTCGGCTGACCGCGAACCGGTATGGCGGACGGGCCGGTACGGGACCAACTCGCAGCCGCGGACCGTCGAGGCCATGCTGCGCCTGCTCGACGTGCGGTTCGTGCCGTTGCGGTGAGGTCGCCCCGAAGCCGTCAGCGCAGGCGCCAGCGTCCGAGGTCCGGAGGCCGCGGGGACGAGGCGGCGTCGGGGTCCGCGGCGGCGAGCGCGTCGGTGAGCGCACGCGCCGACCGGGCGCGGCGGGCCAGCTCGGCACCGGACCGCATGCCCGTGGGGAACGGTGACCGGGCCACGTGGCGGCGCAGCTCGACCAGGTCGAGGTCGGCGGTCGAGCCCGCCGCCACCAGCACCGAGTTGCCGAAGCGACGGCCCTTGAGCACGTCGTGCGTCGCCAGCACCGCCTGGGTGCTCAGCCCCGCCTCGACCGCCCCGGCCGCCACCGCCGCGACGTAGCGCCCCGCCGGCTCGTCGGCCAGGTTGAGCATCACCACCCCGTCCGGCCGCAGCACGCGCCGCACGTCGGCCAGGAACTCCACCGTGCCGAGCTCCGGGGGGACCCGGCCGTCGGCATACGCGTCCACGACCACGACGTCCGCGGAGCCGTCCCGCAGGGCCGCCACCCCGGAGCGGCCGTCCACGGGCCGCACCCTGATCCGGTGCCGCCGGGGCAGCGGCAGCTCGCGCCGCACGACCTCGGTCAGCTCGGCATCGGGCTCGAGGACGATCTGAGGCGACCCCGGCCGCGTCGCCTCGACGTAGCGCGCCAGCGACAGACCCGCCCCGCCGACGTGCGTCACGGCGAGCGGCCCAGGCGGCCCCGGCGACAGGGAGTCCAGGACGCACGCAAGGTGCTGGACGTACTCGAACGCCAGGACGGTCGGGTCGTCGAGGTCGACGAAGGACTGCGGGTGGCCGTCGCGCATCACCGTCGCGGCGCGCCCGGCGGCTCGCCCCTCGACCCAGTCGATCCGTATGCCGTTGTCGCTCACCGCTGCTCGCAGGTCGCCGTCACGGCGTGAGCATGACCTTGATCGCGCGGCGCTCGTCCATCGCGCGGTAGCCCTCGGCGACGTCGTCGAGCGGCAGCGTCAGGTCGAAGACCGCGCCCGGGGCGATCTGCCCGGCGAGCACGGAGGAGACGAGGTGGGGGAGGTAGCGCCGCACCGGGGCCATGCCGCCGGCCAGGGAGATGTTCTTGCGGAACATCCGCTCGACGGGGAGCTCGACGCCGTGCGGCACCCCGACGAAGCCCACGCGTCCGCCGGGACGCGCCGCGGCGAAGGCCTGCTCCATCGAGCCGCCGGTGCCGACGCACTCCAGGACGCTGTGGGCACCGAGGCCCCCGGTGAGCTCGCGCACCCGCTCCGCGCCCTCCTCGCCACGCTCCTCGACGACGTCGGTCGCCCCGAACTCCCGGGCGATGGCCTGCCGAGACGCGTGGCGGGACATGGCGATGATGCGCTCGGCGCCGAGCTCGCGGGCGGCCAGCACCCCGCACAGACCGACGGCGCCGTCGCCCACGACCACCGCCGTGTGGCCCTCGCGGACGTCGGCGGAGACCGCGGCGTGCCACCCGGTGGCCATGACGTCGGACAGCGTGAGCAGCGACGGCAGCAGGTCGTCGGACGGCATCTCGGGGGTGGCGACGAGGGTGCCGTCGGCGAGCGGGACGCGGAGGTACTCCGCCTGGCAGCCACCCACGGGCAGGCCGGCGCGGTCCTTGGCGCCGTAGAACCCACCGTGCAGGCAGGCGCTGTGCACCCCGGCCTGGCAGATCTCACAGGTGTTGTCGGAGTACGTGAACCCGCCGATGACGAACTGGCCGGGCGCGACGTTCTTGACCTCCTCGCCGACCTCCTCCACGACGCCGACGTACTCGTGACCGATCGGGTGGGGCTCGTCGGTGGGGTTCTCGCCGCGGTAGGGCCACAGGTCTGACCCGCAGATGCAGGACCGGACGACCCGGACCACGGCGTCGGTGGGGGTCAGGACCGATGGGGCGGGGGCCTCCTCGAGACGGATGTCACGGGCTGCATGGATCATCGTTGCGCGCATGCCACCATCGTGACATGCCGACCCGTCGCCGCATCCCCGCCGACCAGGGCGCCGAGGCGCTCGCCGCCTGGCAGGCCGATCCCGCAGCGCCGCGCCAGACGGTGGCCACGGCCGTGCGATACACGCTGGAGGAGCTCGGCGCGCGATACCCCGGGCGCTCCCTGGAGGTGCGCGTCCCGCCATACGGCGCGGTGCAGGCGGTCGAGGGTCCGGTGCACACCCGCGGCACCCCGCCGAGCACGGTCGAGACCGATGCGACCACCTGGCTGCAGCTGGCGACCGGGGCCCTGACCTGGACGGACGCCGTCTCGGGCGGCCGGGTCCGCGCGAGCGGCCAGCGCTCCGACCTCACCTCGCTGCTCCCGCTCGCGCCCGAGGAGCCCGTATGACGCCGCGCATCGGCCTGACCATCCTGCCCGAGCTGCGCTGGCGCGAGGCAGAGCCCCGCTGGCGGGCGGCCGAGGACCTGGGCTTCGACCACCTGTGGACCTACGACCACCTCACCTGGGGC
This sequence comes from Arsenicicoccus cauae, assembly GCF_009707125.1. GTDB lineage: Bacteria > Actinomycetota > Actinomycetes > Actinomycetales > Dermatophilaceae > Arsenicicoccus > Arsenicicoccus cauae. The sequence continues at coordinate 56,327 of NZ_WLVL01000039.1, read as the reverse complement.
GGCCTGCCGGACTCCCCGTGGTACGGCACGGTCTCGACCCTGACGGCCGCCGCCCTGGTCACCCGGTACGTCGGGATCGGCACCTTCGTGGCGTCCCCCAACTTCCGCCACCCCGCGGCGTTCGTGCGCGACGTGCAGGCGCTGCAGGACATGAGCGACGGCCGGCTGCTGCTCGGGCTCGGGACGGGCGGCGACCTGGACTCGCGCGTCCTCGGGGGGCCCGAGCTGAGCGTCCGTCAGCGGGTCGACCGGTTCGAGGAGTTCGCCCGCTTGCTCGACCGGCTGCTGCGCGAGGACCACGTGGACCACCACGGCACCTACTTCGCCTGCCGGGACGCCCGCACGCTCCCCGTGGCGGCCACGCGACCCACTGTCGTGATGGCGGCCAACGGGCCGCGCTCGCAGCGGCTCGCGGTCGCCCTCGGCGACGCCTGGGTGACGACGGGCACGCACGGCGACGACCGTGAGGCCTGGTGGCGCAGCCTGGCCGGGCTGTCGGCCCGGATGGACGACCTCGACCCGCCCGAGGGCTTCCGCCGCTACGTCCACGTCGACCCCACCTGCGGCTTCTCCCTGTCGTCCGCCGACCACTTCGAGGACGTGGTGGGGCGGGTGGCCGCGCTGGGCTTCACCGACGTGATCACCCACTGGCCCCGCCCGGACGGCCCCTACGCCGGGGACCCCGCCGTCCTCGAGGAGGTCGCGGCTCGCCTGCTGACGCCGCGGGGCGGGTCCGGCGGGCGCTGACGCGGTCCCCGTGCACGGGCGTTCACGGTCCGTCACGGTTCGACTAGGGTGGCCCGGAGGCGACCCGGACGGGCGCCGGGCTGGGGGAGGACGACCATGGCGACGTCGCGGTTCTGCTACGTCCTGATGTGCCACACCGACGCGGCGGCCATCGTGCGGCTGGTGCGTCGGGTCCACGAGCTGAGTCCCGAGGCGGCGATCGTGGTGCGCCACAGCGTGCCCGACCTCGTGGCTCCCGAGGCGATCGCGGCCTTCGGGGCCACCGTGCACCGCAGCGCGATCGACATCGTCTGGGGCGACTGGTCGATGACCCGGGCCGCCCTCGAGGTGCTCGACCACGCCCGGCGCACGGTCGAGGCGGACCACTACGTCCTGCTGTCCGGCCAGGACTACCCGATCCGCGGCCTCGCCGCCTGGGAGGACGAGGTCCGACGCTGCGGCGTGGACGCCCTGGTCGACGTCTACCCGCCGATGACGGACGACTGGTACTACCGCTGGTGGACGGTCGACCCGCCCCACGTGGGGCCGGTGCTGGCCCGCCGCGCCGTCAAGCTCGCGTGGCGCCTGGTGGCGCGCCGCTGCCGCCCCGCCGTCATGTTCTACCGCGGCCGACGCGACCCCCGCTGGATCCTCGGCGTGCGCCGTCCCGAGCTGCTGCGCGGCGAGGCGCCGGTCGTGGTCCTCAAGGGGAGCCTGTGGCTCACGCTGTCCGGGCGCGCCGTGGACAGCCTCCTGCGGCGCCATCGCGAGGACCGTCGCACGCTGGACTTCTTCCGGTCCGTGCGCATCCCCGACGAGTCCTACGTCCAGTCCCTGCTGCTGGCCGACGCGAGCCTGCGGATCATGGACTGCCCGACGACCTTCGCCCGGTTCCGCTACGACGAGTGGAGCCCCACCTGGGTCGACCTGGACGAGCTCGCCCTGGCGGCCCGGACGCCGGCCGCCTTCGTCCGCAAGCTGCCGGAGGGGGTCGACGCGGCGGTGCTCGCCGAGGCCGACCTCCTGGCGTCGCGCCCGGCCGACGCGGTGCCGCCGATCCAGGACGCCGTCCCGGGACAGGCCAAGCTGACCGGTGCCGAGGTGGCGCCAGGCGTGCCGTCGGTGGCGACCGGGCTGCCCGCCCCGCGCGGCTAGACTGCGCCCGTGAGCGACCACCCCGGCACCAGCAAGGGCTCCGCGCCCGGCCCCCGCCCCGCCACCTCACCGAGGCCCCGCGGGCGCCGGCCGATCTTCTCCCGGTTCATCGTGGTGGGCGCGGTGCTCGGCTTCGTCGTCGCCACGGGGGTGGCGCTGCTGCTGCGTCCCGACCCCTCCGCGGTGAGCAGCGCGAGCCAGACGGCGACCTACGGGCTCGGCCGGGTGATGATGTTCTTCGGCGTCCTCGGGGGCGGGCTCGGGGCCCTGCTCGGTGCCCTCGTCGCGGTGCTGCTCGATCGCCGGAGCTGAGGCGACCGCGCGACCGCGGCGCTGTGGGACACTGGCACCGTGGCACGAGGTGACGGTCGACTCAATCACGACATCCTGCCCGGCGAGACCGGGCCGCAGGACGCCTGCGGGGTCTTCGGCGTCTGGGCACCGGGCGAGGAGGTCGGCAAGCTCACCTACTACGGTCTCTATGCCCTGCAGCACCGCGGGCAGGAGTCGGCCGGGATCGCGACGTCCGACGGCGAGCGTGTCCTCGTCTACAAGGACATGGGCCTGGTGTCGCAGGTCTTCGACGAGACCTCGCTCGGCTCCCTCACCGGCCACCTGGCCATCGGGCACACCCGTTACTCCACCACCGGCGCGAGCAAGTGGGAGAACGCCCAGCCCACGCTGGGCGGCACCGCGCACCACACGATCGCTCTCGCCCACAACGGCAACCTGATCAACACCTCCGAGCTGCGCGGCCTGCTGTCCGCGCGTCACGTCGACGGGTTCGGCACGGCGGGCGGGGAGCTGCGTCGTGGCAACACGACGGACACCGCCATCGTCACCTCCCTGCTGGGCAGCCGGGCCGAGGGCGTCTCTCTCGAGGAGGCGGCGATGGAGCAGCTGCCGTTGGTCAAGGGCGCCTTCTGCTTCGTCTTCATGGACGAGCACACGCTGTATGCCGCGCGAGACCCGCAGGGCGTCCGCCCGCTGGTGATCGGGCGGCTGGAGCGGGGCTGGGTCGTGGCCTCCGAGACGGCGGCCCTCGACATCGTCGGCGCCAGCTATGTCCGCGAGGTAGAGCCGGGGGAGCTCGTCGTCGTGGACGAACAGGGCCTGCGCACCCGCCGGTTCGCCGAGCCCGAGCCCAAGGGCTGCGTCTTCGAGTACGTCTACCTCGCCCGACCCGACACGACCATCGCCGGTCGCGGCGTCTACGAGGCGCGGGTGGAGATGGGACGCGAGCTGGCCCGCCAGCACCCGGTCGAGGCGGACATGGTCATGCCGTCCCCCGAGTCGGGCACCCCGGCGGCGATCGGCTACGCCGAGGAGTCGGGGATCCCCTACGGCCAGGGCCTGGTCAAGAACGCCTACGTCGGGCGCACCTTCATCGCTCCCTCGCAGACCATCCGCCAGCTCGGCATCCGCCTCAAGCTCAACCCGCTGCGCGACGTCATCAAGGGCAAGCGGCTGGTCGTCGTCGACGACTCGATCGTGCGGGGCAACACGCAGCGGGCCCTCGTGCGCATGCTGCGCGAGGCCGGTGCCGCGGAGGTCCACGTCCGGATCTCCTCGCCCCCGGTGCGCTGGCCCTGCTTCTACGGCATCGACTTCGCGAGCCGCGCCGAGCTGATCGCCACGGGCATCGACATCGAGGGCGTCCGGCGTTCGGTGGGCGCGGACAGCCTGGGCTACATCAGCGAGGACGGGATGATCGCCGCGACCCACCAGCCGCGGGAGCGTCTGTGCACCGCCTGCTTCTCGGGCCAGTACCCCCTCGGGGTCCCGGACGACCAGGCCGTCGTCCTCGACCCCGCCCACGCGTGACCCGCCTGACCCCCCTGCACACCCGCGACGAAAGGCCCCTCGTGAGCGAGCCCATCACCTACGCGTCGGCAGGGGTCGACGTGGAGGCCGGCGACAAGGCCGTCGAGCTGATGAAGGCGTCGGTCCGCCGCGCCACCCGCCCCGAGGTGCTGGGCGGGCTCGGCGGCTTCGCGGGGATGTTCGACGCCTCGGCGCTGGCCGGGATGCGCCGTCCGGTCCTGGCCACGTCGACCGACGGCGTCGGCACCAAGGTCGCGGTCGCTCAGGCCGTGGACCAGCACGACACCATCGGCTTCGACCTGGTCGGCATGGTCGTGGACGACATCGTCGTGTGCGGGGCCGAGCCGCTCTTCATGACGGACTACATCGCGACCGGCAAGGTCGTGCCCGAGCGTATCGCCGCCATCGTGTCGGGCATCGCGGCTGCCTGCGAGCAGGCGGGCGTGGCCCTCGTCGGCGGCGAGACCGCCGAGCACCCGGGACTGCTGGACCCGGACGAGTACGACTGCGCGGGTGCCGCCACGGGCGTCGTCGAGCACGACGACGTCCTCGGGCCCCATCTCGTGCGGGCCGGCGACGTCGTGCTGGGGCTGGCCTCGTCAGGGCTGCACTCCAACGGCTACTCGCTCGTCCGTCGCGTCTTCGCCCACGCCTCCTGGGACTACGACCGAGAGGTCCCCGAGCTGGGCGGCACCCTGGGCCGCGCCCTGCTGACGCCGACGAGGGTCTACGCCCGGGACCTGCTCGCCCTGATCCGTGCCGACGGCGTCGACGTCCACGCCCTCAGCCATGTCACCGGAGGGGGGCTCGCGGCCAACCTCGCCCGGGTCCTCCCGCAAGGGGTGCTCGCCACCGTGGACCGCGCGACGTGGACGCCGCCGCCGATCTTCGGCCTGGTCCAGGCGCTGGGCCGCGTGCCGCAGCCGGACCTCGAGCGCACCCTCAACATGGGTGTGGGATTCGTGGCCGTGGTGCCCGAGGACGCCGTCGACCGCGCGCTGGCCGTGTGCGCCGAGCGAGACCTGCCGGCCTGGGTGATGGGGCGCGTGAGCGACGCCGCCGACGCTGCCGTGGACCCAGCCCACGAGGTCGTGCGCGGCGCCAAGGGCGTCGACGGGGGAGCGGTCCAGCTGGTCGGCGCCCACCGGGCCTGAGACCGGCCCTGCCTGGGGCGGTCCTCAGGGGCTCCAGGGATGCGCGAACGGGGAGGGTGTCACCTGCTGGTGACACCCTCCCCGTTCGGTGTCCGGTATGCCGACCCGCCCGTCACGAGTCGGGTGGTGCGACCACCTGGTGCCGACGAGACGCCGGCCCCCGGCTGCGAGCCGGGGACGCGCCGTCAGCGCCCACCGGCCGCCCACCGGTCGTAGTCGTCGTAGCCGTCGTCGTCGTCGGGCTCCCGGCGTTGGTCGCCGGGGTCCCGTTGCGTGGATGCGTGCAGTTCTCGCTCAAGAGCACTCAGGTCGGTGTCGGGAGAGAAGTACTTCAGCTCCCGGGCAACCTTGGTCTGCTTGGCTTTGGCCCGGCCGCGCCCCATGGCGTGACCCCCTCGCGCGTCTGCCGGAGTGGCATCGCTGGCTGCGTCTGGTGCCGTAGCGGGCGGAGCGACCCCGGGAATCTCGTGTCTTCGTGAAGGACACGGTACATGCTGGGAGGCCCATCTGTGGAGTCGAGCGTCGAGGCGTGCCCACGGGCAGTTACGTCAGGTGATGTCGGAGGTGGCCGGGTTCGCGTTGATTCGGGTCGTCATGCACCCACACGGGCGTAGAAGATTGCTCACAACCTGCATATGTCACGATACGTAGTAATCTATCAGCGACGTTGAGCCCCTTTCTGCCCGTATCGACTACTCAGAGTTACTGCCGCGACGACATCGGCCCTGTGAGTGGGTCGGCGGGCGTGTCCCGGGGCGTCGGAGCACGGGGGAAGGCCTCCCGTCGAGAAGCGGGGAGATCACACATGCCACATCGTGAGCAGGACAGCGAGAAGTTGTTGACGCCGGCCGAGGTCGCCGAGCTTTTTCGGGTCGACCCCAAGACCGTCACCCGGTGGGCCAAGGCGGGCAAGCTCAACTCCATCCGCACGCTCGGTGGGCACCGGCGCTACCGCGAGAGCGAGATCCGCCAGCTCCTCGACGGCGTGGGCGACAACGCCCGCATGAGTCAGCCGCTCTGACGACGGCCACTGATATCACGTCTGATATCAGTTATAGGCTGATGGTCTCGAGGTCATGAGCTATCCTCTGATGCCGTGAGCTCCTCCGGGTCCGCGCAACCCGTGCGCTACGCCCTGCTGGGCGACGTCGTCGAGTCCCGGCGCGCCGCGAGCCGTCGCGCCCTGCATGAGCGGCTCGGTGCCGCCCTGCGCCGGGTCGACGAGACGGTGCCCGCCCTCGAGCCGCTCACCACCACGGTCAGCGACGAGTTCCAGGGGGTTTACCCCGACGTCGGGTCCGCCGTCCTGGCGTCGCTGCTGGTGCGCCTCCACACGCTCCCCGACGTCGACGTCAGGTGCGGCATCGGGAGAGGGCTGGTCCAGGTGATCGACCGCGACCACGTCCCTCCGCTGCAGGACGGCAGCGCCTGGTGGGCCGCGCGCGAGGCGGTCGAGGAGGCGGAGCGCCGGGCCGCGACGGCGGCCACGCGGTCCTGTCGCACGTGGTACGTCGAGGACCCGGACCGCCCGTCCGGCGCCGCCGGTGTGGTCCTGGCCACGCTGGTCCTGCGCGACGATCTCGTGGGTCGGCTGGACGCCCGCCCGCTGAGGGTGCTCCTGGGGGTCATGTCAGACCTCACGCAGACCATGGTGGCCGAGCAGGAGGGGATCACGCAGTCTGCCGTCTCCCAGCTGGTGGCCAGAGAGGGTCTCGCGGCTGTCAGGGAGGCGCACGCGATCCTCGCCCCCTCGGCTCGTGACACCTGAGGAGCACCATGACCTATCTCGCCGTGTGGCTGCTGGCGCTGGGCGTCGGCGACCTGGTGCGCCCCGGCGCGGAGCTCGGGGGGCGACGACCATGGTGGTTGCCCGCCCTGGTCTCCGTGCCCGTGGCGGTCCTCGCGTGGCCGCTGCTCGGGCAGCGCGGCGGCTGGCACCTGGTCGCGCTCCTCGGGATCGTGCTCCTGCTGGTCGTGTGGGCACGGTCGTCGGCGGGGGCCGTGAGCAGCGCCCTGCGGACGCGCTACGACCCCGACCGCACCCTCGTGGCGGCGGCCCGACGGCACCGGCTCGTGGCCGGTGGCTGCCTCGTGGTGGGGCTCACGGTGCTGTTCGCCCTGGCCGGCGTGGACGCGGGCGCCGGCGGGCCCCTCGCCCGCTGGTGGGGCTCGCTCGGGCTACCCCGGCTCGCCCCGGTGCCGCTGGACCGCGCGCTGATGGTCCTCGCCGTGATGGTGGCCCAGGTCGGCACCGGCAACGTCGTGGTGCGCCTGGTCCTCGACGCGGCGGGTGCGCACAGCCAGCCGGGGGTCCTGCGCGGGGGGCGCTGGCTCGGCCCGATGGAGCGCGTCTTCGTCGTCGGCCTCGCCCTCGCCGGTCAGGCGACCGCGGCCTCGGTCGTCATCGCGGCCAAGGGGATCCTGCGCTTCCCCGAGCTGCAGGACCAGCGAGGACCGGGGCAGCGGATCGACGTCGTGACCGAGTACTTCCTCCTCGGCAGCTTCACCTCGTGGTTGGTGGCGCTCGGGTGCTCGCTGCTGGCGCTGTGACCGGGCGCGCCGGGCCGGTCACGGCCCGTGTCCCGGGCCATGCGTGACAATGGCGTCCATGAGTGGAGACCTCGTCCTCGCCAACCGCTACCGCCTCGAGCGCCAGATCGGCCGGGGCGGGATGGGTCAGGTCTGGTCGGCCGTCGACACCCGGCTGCAGCGCCGGGTGGCCGTCAAGACGGTCGACCTCGCGGCGACGGGCGACGAGGTGGCTGCCGAGCGATTTCAGCAGGAGGCGCACGCGACGGCTGCCCTGTCCCACCCCAACATCGTCACGATCTTCGACAACGGGGTGGACGGCCACACGGCCTATCTCGTCATGGAGCTGCTCAGCGGGCCCAGCCTCGACGAGCTGGTCCGCGAGCAGGGTCCGCTGGCGGTGGACCGGGCCCTCGCCTACACCCAGGAGGTGGCCTCGGCCCTCGGGGCCGCGCACCGAGCGGGGGTCGTGCACCGGGACGTCAAGCCCAGCAACCTCATGCTCGACGAGCGGGGCACGCTCAAGATGGTGGACTTCGGGATCGCGCGCCTCGACCAGGCCCGCACCAGCCAGCTGACGGCGACCGCGACGGTCATCGGCAGCGCGCCATACCTGTCTCCCGAGCAGGCCACCGGGGGCACGGCGACCGCGCAGAGCGACCTGTACTCCCTCGGCTGCGTGCTGATGACCCTGCTGACCGGCGAGCCGCCGTTCGAGGGTGAGCACCCCTTGTCGATCCTCCACCACCACCTGAGCACGCCGCCGCCGCTGCCGTCCGAGCGACGCCCCGGGGTGCCGCGGGCGGTCGACGACCTCGTGGCCCAGCTGCTGGCCAAGTCGCCGCAGGACCGGCCGGCCAGCGCCGCCGACGTGGCGGCCCGGACCGCTGCGATCCGTCGCGGCGCCGCACCGTCCACCACCGTGCTGCCCGTCGCGGGCGCCCCGGCTGCCGCCACCACCGTGCTGCCACCCGTGGACCGGGGCCCGCAGGCCCCGCCCCACACAGCGACGCAGGCGACGGCCTACCGCGACGATCACGACCGTCCCCGCCGCCGCGGCACCGGGGCGCTGTGGGTGATGCTGCTCCTGCTGGCCGCCACCGTCGGGGCCCTGTGGTGGTTCGGGCTGCGCGGCTCCGGGCCGTCGACCGACCAGCCCAGGACCCCGAGCACCACGGCCACCAGCACCTCCGCGCGCACCACCGCGCCGAGGACGTCCTCGACCCCGCCCGCGACCGTGACCTCGACCGTGACCGCGACCGCCACGGCAACCCCGTCGCCCACCGGGTCGCCGTCGTCGACCTCCGCGCCGACCCCCACGGAGACGACCAGCCCCACCGAGCAGCCGACGGCGACCCAGGGGCCGAGCGACCCGGCACCGACGTGGTCCACGTCGGCCCAGGCCGCGTCCACGCTCGACGGGGTCGTGCAGCAGGCCCAGCTGTCGGGGTCCTCCGGCAAGGACGCCTCCAAGAGCCTGCGCTCGCTCGACAAGGCGATTCGTCAGGAGGACGCCTCCGGGGCGCGCCAAGCGCTGGGGGAGCTGACCGGGTCGGTCCGCAGTGGCGTCGAGGACGGGTCCGTCTCGAGCGACACGGCACAGACCATCAGCTCGGCCGCCGATGCCGTCGCCAGCGCACTGCCGACGGCCTGAGCCTGCCGAGGGAGGGCGCAGGCAGCACGACGAAGCCGCACCCCGTGGGGATGCGGCTTGCTGGTGGCCAGGGGCGGGGTCGAACCGCCGACCTTCCGATTTTCAGTCGGACGCTCGTACCAACTGAGCTACCTGGCCTCGCGACGTCCTCCTGATGTCGCGAAGTCTCCCCCGAAGGAGAGACTGGCGACCCCGACCGGGCTCGAACCGGCGACCTCCGCCGTGACAGGGCGGCGCGCTAACCAACTGCGCTACGGGGCCAATGGTGAGGAGTGACTACCTCAAGCACTCCGACGACCTCGCTGGCCGTGACCAGCTAGTCCATCGTACATGCTCTGTATCCCCAACGGGATTCGAACCCGTGCTACCGCCGTGAAAGGGCGGGGTCCTAGGCCGCTAGACGATGGGGACCCGAATCTCTCGGGCCCTCTGCCGCTAGCGCTCTAGTAGCTCGAGCCCGTCGAGGACTCCGAAAGCATAGGGGACGCCGACGCGGAACGCCTAATCGGGTGGGAGCCGGTCGGCGTCAGCGCCGAGCGGCCCACTCCAGCAGCCGCTCCCGCGGCCAGGTCGTGACGATCCGCTCGGCCGGCACCCCGAGGTGCCAGGCTCGCTCGGCCCCCAGCTGCTGGAAGTCCAGCTGCCCCGGGGCGTGCGCGTCCGTGTCGATGGCGAACAGGCACCCGAGCTCCAGGGCGAGCGTGACCAGGTCGTCCGGCGGGTCCTGCCGCTCCGGCCGTGAGTTGATCTCGATCGCCACCTCGTGGGCCGCGCACGCCTCGAAGACGGCGCGGGCGTCGAAGGTGGACTGCGGCCGCCGGCCGCGGCCCCCGGTGACGAGCCGCCCGGTGCAGTGGCCGAGCACGTTGGTGCGGGGGTTGCCGACGGCGGCGACCATCCGGCGGGTCATCGCGGCGCTCTCCATCTTGAGCTTGGAGTGCACCGAGGCGACGACCACGTCGAGCTCCTCGAGCAGGTCGGGCTCCTGGTCGAGCGACCCGTCGTCGAGGATGTCGACCTCGATCCCCGACAGGAGCCGGAAGCCGTCCGGCACGATGCGGTTGACGCCGGCGACGACCTGCAGCTGGGTGCGCAGGCGCTCCGGCGACAGCCCGTTGGCGACCTTGAGCCGGGGGGAGTGGTCCGTCAGCACCTGGTACTCCCGGCCGAGCTCGACCGCGGTCATGACCATCTCGTCGATCGGCGAGCCGCCGTCGGACCAGTCGGAGTGGCTGTGCAGGTCGCCACGCTGGAGGGCGGCCAGGTCCAGCCCGTCGCGGGCCAGCGGTGCCGACTCGCGCTCCTCCAGCTGGACGAGGTAGTCCGGCTCCTCGCCGCGGAGCACCGCCTGGGCGATCGCCTCGCTGCCCTTGCCGATGCCGGGCAGGTCCTGCAGCGTGCCGGCCGAAGCCCGGGCCGCCAGCTCCTCGTCCCCGAGGGCCCCCAGGGTGGCGGCGGCGCCCCGGAAGGCCTTGATGCGATAGCTGGACTCCAGGGCCCGCTCGAGCAGGAAGGAGATGCGGCGCAGGGCCAGGACGACCCCGGCGGCGTCGCGGGTCAGGGTGTCGGCGATCGGCTCCCCGGAGGCGGAGCCATGGCGCTGCGGGCCGGTGGCGGCGGGCTTCGGCATACGGCCATCGTCGCACCGCGGCACGTGGCTTGGTCGACGTGGCGCGCGTCACCTACGGTCGGGGCATGGCACTGAGCGTCTTCGACCTCTTCTCGATCGGCATCGGGCCGTCGAGCTCGCACACGGTGGGGCCCATGCGGGCGGCGCTGATGTTCGCCCGGTCGTTGGCGGCGGACGGGCAGCTCGACCGGGTCACCCGCCTGCGCGTCGAGCTCTACGGCTCGCTCGGGGCGACGGGCCATGGCCACGGCAGCGACAAGGCGGTCCTGCTCGGCCTGTCCGGCGAGGCCCCCGAGCTCGTCGACCCGCGCGCGGTCGCGGGCCGGCTCGCGCAGATGCGCGCCTCGCGGCGGCTGTCGCTGCTCGGTCGGCACGAGATCGACTTCGACGAGGCCACGGACCTCGTGATGCACCGGACGCGGTCCCTGCCCGGGCACTCCAACGGCATGACCTGCGAGGCAGTCGTGGAGGGCCTGGACGAGCCGGTGCGGCGCACCTTCTACTCCGTGGGGGGCGGCTTCGTGGTCGTCGAGGACGGGTCCGGGGGGCACCGGGTCGTCGAGGACGAGACGCCGGTGGAGCACGAGTTCCGCACGGGCGACGAGCTGCTGGCCATCTGCGAGGCGACGGGCCGCTCCATCGCGCAGGTCATGCTCGACAACGAGCGGGCCTGGCGCACCGAGGCCGAGGTCCGGGCCGGCCTGCTCGAGATCTGGCGCGTCATGCAGGAGTGCGTGGACAACGGCATCACGACCGAGGGCGTGCTCCCCGGCGGCCTGCGGGTCCGTCGGCGCGCCCCCGAGCTCGCGCTGCGCCTCGCGCTGGAGGAGGGCAACGTCGACCCGCTGAGGGGGCTCGACTGGATCACCCTCTACGCCCTCGCCGTCAACGAGGAGAACGCCGCCGGAGGTCGCGTGGTCACCGCGCCGACCAACGGCGCCGCGGGGATCATCCCGGCGGTCCTGCACTACTACGTGCGCTTCGTGCCGGGGGCGGACGACCTGGGAGTGGTGCGCTTCCTGCTCACGGCGGCGGCCATCGGCATGATCATCAAGGAGGGCGCCTCGATCTCCGGCGCCGAGGTCGGCTGCCAGGGAGAGGTCGGCTCCGCCTGCGCGATGGCCGCGGCCGGCATGGCGGCGGTCCTCGGTGGCACCCCGGGCCAGGTCGAGAACGCCGCGGAGATCGGGATGGAGCACAACCTCGGTCTCACCTGCGACCCGGTCGGGGGGCTGGTCCAGATCCCCTGCATCGAGCGCAACGCGGTCGCGGCGGTCAAGGCGGTCACGGCGGCCCGCACCGCCCTGCGCGGCGACGGGTCGCACATCGTCTCGCTCGACAAGGTGGTCAAGACGATGCGCGAGACCGGGGCCGACATGAAGGTGAAGTACAAGGAGACCGCGCGCGGCGGCCTTGCGGTCAACGTCATCGAGTGCTGACCCTCCCTCGGGCTGCCGAGTGCGCTTTGATGCTCGTATGACGAACGCCTACCGCCCCGCCGAGGACCGCTACGACGGCGACATGATCTATCGACGGTGCGGGAGCAGCGGCCTGCGGCTCCCCGTCATCTCCCTGGGCCTGTGGCAGAACTTCGGCACGGACCGCCCCCGCGAGACCCAGCGGGCCATCCTGCGACGCGCCTTCGACCGAGGGGTCACGCACTTCGACCTGGCCAACAACTACGGGCCGCCCTACGGCCAGGCCGAGATCCACATGGGGGAGTACCTCCGCGACGACTTCGCCGGGCTTCGCGACGAGCTCGTCATCTCGTCCAAGGCCGGCTACGACATGTGGCCCGGCCCCTACGGGCAGGGAGGCGGGGCACGCAAGTACGTCCTCGCGAGCCTCGACCAGTCCCTGCAACGGCTCGGTCTGGACTACGTCGACATCTTCTACAGCCACCGTTTCGACCCGGAGACGCCGGTCGAGGAGACGATGATGGCGCTGGACCACGCCGTGCGGTCGGGCAAGGCGCTCTACGTCGGGATCTCGTCATACTCCGCCGCCAAGACCAGGGAGGCCGCCGAGATCGCCAGGGACCTCGGGACCCCGCTGCTCATCCACCAGCCGTCCTACTCCATGCTCAACCGGTGGATCGAGGAGGAGCTGCTCGACGAGCTGGAAAGGCAGGGTATGGGCTGTATTGCGTTCACCGCCTTGGCCCAAGGTCTGCTCACTCAGCGTTACCTGAAGGGGGTGCCTGAGGACAGTCGAGCGGCCCGCCCCGGGTCGAGCCTGTCCGCCGACCACCTCTCCGAGCAGACGCTGCGGCACGTGCGCGCGCTCGCGGGCGTCGCCGAGCGCCGGGGGACGACGCTGTCGCAGCTGGCACTGGCCTGGGTGCTGCGCGACCCGCGCATGACGTCCACGCTGGTCGGAGCCTCGAGCGTCGAGCAGCTCGACCAGAACCTCGACGCCCTCCAGCACCTCGACCTCACCGCCGAGGAGCTCCGGGAGATCGATCAGGACGCGGTCGAGGCCGGCATCAACCTGTGGGCCCGATCCTCACAAGCGTGACGTCCGCGGACGTCTCAGGGCATCTCGGGCGTCACTCAGCGAGGTCGATCACTACGCTCCGCGCACACATTGACGCATCCTCGTGAGAAAACCCGGCTCGCTCGTCAGGTCTCCGGGGAGGCACCTAGAGTCATGAGTGGCCGTGATCTCCCCGAGATCTCCAAGGGGGGCACCGCCGCACTCCGTGCGGGCGGGCTCGGGGATCGGGGGAGAGGCGTGACCGTCCCGACGTCGGGACGTCCCTCGTCGGTGGGGCACGGCCGGTCCGGGCGCCGGAGGGTGCCGGACTTTCTCGTCCGAGAAGGAAGCAGAGCACATGACCGTCGACCATGCACAGCCAGCAGCCGGAGCGGGGGACGCTCCCGTGGACGTCTCCCAGATCCCCGTCGTCATCCTCTGCGGTGGCCAGGGCACCCGCATCCGCGAGGCCAGCGAGAAGCTCCCCAAGCCGATGATCGCGATCGGCGACAAGCCCATCGTGTGGCACATCATGAAGACCTACTACGAGCACGGCTTCCGCAGGTTCGTGCTGTGCCTGGGCTACAAGTCCGACGTCATCAAGAGCTACTTCCTCGACCGCAAGCGCCTCTCCGCCGACGTCGTCCTGCGTCCGGGCCAGGAGCCGGAGTTCCTCGGGGGCGACAAGACCGAGGAGGACTGGGAGATCACCCTGGTCGAGACCGGCCTGGACGCCGGCACCGGCGGCCGCGTCAAGCTGGTCGCCAAGTACCTCGACGCGCCCTGGTTCATGCTCACCTACGGCGACGGCATCGGTGACGTCGACATCACCGCCGAGGTCAACCACGCCGTGCGCATGGACAAGATGGCCTGCGTCACCGGTGTCCACCCGGCCTCCCGCTACGGCGAGATGCACGTGGACGACAAGGGCGAGATGGTCGTCGAGTTCAACGAGAAGCCGACCCTGGCCACCGGCTGGGTCAGCGGCGGATTCTTCATGATGAAGCGTGAGTTCGTCGACACCTACCTGGCCGACATCGCCGACGAGGACATGATGGAGAAGAAGCCGCTCCAGCAGGTCTCCCGCGACGGCGAGCTCGCGGTCTACGAGCACGAGGGCTTCTGGATGGGCATGGACACCTTCCGCGACTGGAAGGAGCTCAACGGGCTCTGGGACGACGACAAGGCTCCCTGGAAGATCTGGAAGGACTGAGGACATCCACATGAAGGTTCTGGTTACTGGTACCGAGGGCTACCTCGGCTGTCTCGTCGCCGCGGAGCTGATCCGCGACGGCCACGACGTCACCGGCGTCGACACGGGCTTCTACGCCCAGGGCTGGCTCTACAACGGCGTCGACCTCGGCGCCATGACCCTGCGCAAGGACATCCGCAACCTCACGGTCGAGGACGTCCGCGGCCACGACGCCATCGTGCACATGGCCGAGCTGTCCAACGACCCGCTCGGCGCGCTGATCCCCAACGTCACCTACGACGTCAACCACAAGGGCTCGGTCAAGCTCGCCGAGCTGGCCAAGCAGGCCGGCGTCCCGCGGTTCGTCTACATGTCCAGCTGCTCCGTGTACGGCGTGGCCGACGGCGTGGTCGACGAGCAGTCCCAGGTCAACCCGCAGACCGCGTATGCCGAGTGCAAGGCGATGGTCGAGCGGGACGTGCTGCCGATGGGCGACGACAACTTCTCGCCCACCTTCATGCGCAACGCGACGGCGTACGGCGCCTCCCCGCGCATGCGCTTCGACATCGTGCTCAACAACCTGTCGGGCCTGGCCTACACCACCAAGAAGATCGCGATGACCTCCGACGGCACCCCGTGGCGCCCGCTGGTCCACGCCCTGGACATCGCCAAGTCGATCCGCTGCGCCATCAACGCGCCGCGCGAGGCCGTGCACCAGCAGATCTTCAACGTCGGCAAGACCGAGCACAACTGGCGGGTCCGCGAGATCGCCGAGATCGTCGGCGCGGCCTTCCCCGGCTGCGAGGTCACCTTCGGCGACAACGCCGGTGACAACCGCTCCTACAAGGTCAACTTCGACAAGATCGCGTCCCAGCTGCCGGGTTACGCGAGCGACTGGGACGCCGAGCGTGGCGCCCAGCAGCTGGCCGAGGTCTTCACGACCATCGACCTGGACGAGGCCACCTTCACCGGCCGCGGCCACACCCGCCTCAAGCAGCTCGAGCACCTGATGCGCACCAAGCAGATCGACGACCAGATGTTCTGGACCAAGCCGGCGGGGAGCATCCTCTGATGGAGTTCCGCACCTTCGACATCCAGGGCCCGGCCCTGATCGACCTCAAGCTCCTGCAGGACGACCGCGGCTTCTTCGCCCGCACCTTCTGCACCCAGGAGTTCGAGGACGCCGGCCTGACCCCGGCCGTGATCCAGTGCAACATGTCCTACAACTACAAGGCCGGCACGATCCGGGGCCTGCACCAGCAGATCGACCCGGCCCCCGAGGCCAAGCTGGTCCGCTGCATCCGCGGCCGCATCATCGACGTGATCGTCGACATGCGTCCGGACAGCCCGACCTACCTGCAGCACGTCAAGGTGGAGCTCACCGCCGACAACCGGCAGGCGCTCTACGTGCCGGAGTACTTCGCGCACGGCTACCTGACGCTGGAGGACGACTGCGAGGTGACCTACCAGGTGTCCCACGCCTACACGCCGAACACCGAGCGGGGCTTCCGCTACGACGACCCGGCCTTCGGCATCGACTGGGGTCGCGAGATCGCGGTCATCAGCGACAAGGACGCGGCCTGGCCGCTCTTCGCCGACCGCGACGACGTCGAGAAGCCCGCGCCCCTGCCCGCGCCGCGCCAGGCGCAGCTCAAGGAGGACGCATGATCATCGTCGACACCGCCCTGGCCGAGCGCGAGGCCGAGGGCAACCCGATCCGGGTGGCCCTGGTGGGCGCGGGCTTCATGGGCCGCGGCTTCGTCAACCAGGTCACGAACTCCGTTCCCGGGATGGTCGTCGCCGCCATCGTCAACCGCACCCAGGCCAACGCCGAGCGGGCCTACTCCGAGGCGGGCGTCACCGACTGGGAGGTCGTCGACTCGGCCGAGGCGCTCGACGCCGCGGTCAAGGCCGGCAAGGCCGTCATCACCAGCGACCACCAGGCCGTCACGGAGTCCGGCTCCATCGACGCCATCGTCGAGGCGACCGGCGCGGTCGAGTACGGCGCGCACGTGGTCGCCGACGCGATCGAGGGCGGCAAGCACGTCGTGCTGCTCAACGCCGAGGTCGACGGCACCGTCGGCTACGCGCTCAAGCAGCGGGCGCTCGCCAAGGGCGTCATCATCACGGGCTGCGACGGCGACCAGCCGGGTGTCCAGATGAACCTCTACCGCTTCGTGAAGTCCATCGGGCTGACGCCGCTGGTCATGGGCAACATCAAGGGCCTGCAGGACGAGTACCGCAACCCGACCACGCAGGAGGGGTTCGCCAAGCAATGGGGCCAGGACCCCTACATGGTCACGAGCTTCGCGGACGGCACCAAGGTGTCCTTCGAGCAGGCCCTCGTGGCCAACGCGACGGGCATGACCGTCGAGAAGCGCGGGCTCAAGGGCGCCGACCACCGCGAGCACATCGACGCCGCGACCAGGCTCTACGACGTGGAGCAGCTCAAGGAGCTCGGCGGCGTCGTGGACTACGTCGTGGGCGCGCAGCCCGGACCGGGCGTCTACTGCTTCGCGACGCACGACGACCCCAAGCAGCAGCACTACCTCAAGCTCTACAAGCTCGGGGACGGGCCGCTCTACTCGTTCTACACGCCCTACCACCTGTGCCACTTCGAGGTGCCGCTGACGGTGGCCCGCGCGGTGCTCTTCGGGGACTACGCGATCACCCCCGCCGGCAAGCCCACCGTCGAGGTCATCACCGTGGCCAAGCGGGACCTCCCGGCCGGGCACACGCTCGACGGGCTGGGCGGCTACGACACCTACGGCCAGTGCGAGGCCGCGGGTGTCACCGCCGCCGAGGATCTGCTGCCGATGGGCGTCGCCGAGGGCTGTGTGCTCACGCGCGACGTCAAGAAGGACGAGTACCTCACCTACGCCGACGTCGAGCTGCCCGAAGGGCGCCTCGTCGACGCGCTGCGGCAGGAGCAGGCCGGGCTGGCCTGACCATCTGCGCCCGTATGCCGCGAGCCCGCCGCCTGACCCCCACGGGGCGAGGCGGCGGGCTCCGGCATACGGCCGCGCGTCAGGCGATGAACTCCCGCACCGCGGCGGCGACCTCGTCGTCGAGGCCGGCCAGCAGCTCGTCGTGCGAGCTGACGAGGTAACTGCGAGGGCCCTCCCAGTCGGCGGCCAGGACGTGGTGGCTGTCGAACCAGAAGTGGTGCGAGGCCGACTCGTCGACGAACAACGTGACCGTGCCGAGCTCCTGCTCGGTCCGGCCGGGCAGCTGGACCGTCTCGGGGTTGCCGACGCTGAGGTGGGCGCTGCGCGGGGCGTCCTGCGGCGTGGACTCGTCCAGGACGTGGAACTCCTCGTCGGTGTGCGAGCCGGCGAGCATCTGCTCGAGCACCACGGTCTGGGCGCTGCTGGGGATCGTGTCCGCCGGGATCTCGTGCGCGGTCCCGTCCACGTCGATGGTCGTGGCATCGGTGCGCCGCGCCGACGTGGACCCCTCCGGGGTGCTGAGTGAGCAGGACGTCCAGTCGCGGACGTCACCGCGGTGCGTGAGCGTGTGGTCGGTGCGCCGCAGCCGGGGTCCGTCGCGGTAGACGAGGAGGCTGCGCAGCTGGGTGGGGGTGAGGCGCCGCACGAGGGCGCCGACCTTGCGTCCCCCCACGTGGAAGCTCTCCATCGAGATGTCCATGCCGCGACCGTAACCGAGGGTGACAGGTGGCCCAACCGGTGCCCGCATGTCGGTCGGGCGCAGGGCGCGGCAGGGACACGGAGGGGGGTCGGTGCGCTGCATCCTCGGCGAGGTGCGAGGATGACCTGCACCAACCAGTGACGAGGAGGTCACCATGGACGAGCGTCGCCTCAAGGTCTTGGACGCCGTGGTCCGGGCGTGGACCGAGAACGGCAGCAACCCGGACTACACCGCCCGGCAGCAAGAGAGCGTCCGCGCGGCGATGCCGACCCTGGCCCAGGCCCTGGACGAGCTCGTGATGGAGCTCAAGAACGGCCATCGGGGCTCACAGGGGTGAGCCCGTCACTGGGGACGACCGCGGCGCGTCCTCAGGAACCACGCGCCGAGCGCCACGAACAACGCGACGACCACGCCGAAGAGCACGTACCCGAAGCTCAGGTCCCCCTGCTCGCCCTTGGTGACCGGTCGCTCGGTGGAGCTGCTCGGCGTGGGCGTGGACGTGTCCGCCGCCAATGCCGCCACGACGTGCCGCGGGGAGGCGTCAGCGGAGGCCGCGGCGGCGGGGAGGGCGCCGAGGGGGACGACGGCGGCGGCCAGGGCGGTGACGGTCGCGCGTCGCAGCCAGGTGCGGGAGGACATGTGCATCTCCTTGGGCTCGGAGGTGGGTGCTGTCGCGCATACCCAGGGGGCCGCGGCTCATGCCGTCGTTGAGCCCTGGGGACGAGGTGGGCGGCGCGCTCGTCGTCCTGGACCGGGGCGAGGGCGTCAACGGCGAGCTGGTCCTGCGGACCGACGGGACCGACCTCGAGGTCATCGCCAACGGCGTCTTCCTCATGGACACGCGCGTCACAGTCTCGGAGCGACTGATGGTGTCCGCCACGCTGGCCCGGGTGCGGCGAGGTGCACGGCTGCTGATCGGTGGGCTGGGGGTCGGGTCGTCGGTGGTGCAGGCCCTCGAGTCGGGGGCGGGGCGCATCGACGTCGTCGAGGTCGAGCCGCTCGTGGTGCGGTGGTGGGAGAGATACTTCCGGGCCCGCTGGGGGCTCTCTGGACCTGACCTGGAGCGGCTGCGGGTCATCCGGGGGGACGTGGGGCAGCACCTCGCAACGACCCAGGAGAGCTATGACGCCATCGTGCTCGACACGGACAACGGTCCCGAGTGGCTGGTGCACGAGCGCAACGCTGCGCTGTATGCCGACCCGGCCCTGCTCGTGGCGGCCCGCAGTCTGGCGCCGGGTGGGCTCTGCGCCTACTGGTCCGCGTGGCCGTCCGAGCCCTTCGAGTCACGGCTGCGGCAGGTGTACGCCGAGGTGGAGCGCGTGGACGTCCACCGCGGCGACGTGGCACCGGACGTGCTCTATCTGTGCGGCGATCCCCGTTGACGGTCAGCGGCTCGGGGCGAGCCGCAGCTCCCCGTCCTCGAACCACGCCGGCATCACCGCGATGACGGCCTCGGGCGGCAGGGCGCCATACAGGCGCGGGTAGGTCTGGTCCCCGACCTGCTCGAGCCTGAGATGGCTGCGGCCGAGCAGGGCGGGCTCGATGACCAGCACCACCAGCGGGCCGGGGACGTCCTGGTAGAACCGCCGTGCCGTCCGCGGGAGCTGCTCCGGCGAGGAGCAGTGGACGAAGCCCTCCTGCTCGAGCGTCCGGCCGTGGGTGGAGGTGGTGTAGGCGCCGGCGGCGAGACCCTCCTCCCAGGCCGCGAGCGTGGTGAGGTGTCCGACGATGTCGGCGCTCTGGGGCTTGCCGGCGTTGCGGCGAGGGCGGCGGGTCATGCGTCCACCTCATCACACAGCGGGTCTTGCCCGACGAGCGGCAAGGGGGGGAGCGTCGGTGGAGCGGTGGCGGTGGAGCATCCGATGCAGCCGGCTGCTCGACCCCAAGCTGCGCGACGTCGCCGTGGACGTGGAGGACACCGGCGGGCTGCCCGAGGGTGGCTGGCAGCCGGAGCGGCCGCGGGGCGACAAGCCGACACCGGCCAGGGTGAGCCACTAAGGTCTGTGGATGCCTTCCGCGACCCTGCTGATCGACCTCGACGGCCCGTTGACCAAGCTCTTTCCGGACCCCGCTCACCTGGTGCTCGCCGAGGAGATCGCGGGCGTCCTGGCCACGCGCACGGGCTGCCGGCTCGAGGCGGCGGTCGACCACGTGCAGGTGCTCCGCTCGGTGCGCGAGCTGGCGCCGGAGCTGCTGCCCGAGCTGGAGCGTCGGGCTACCGCGGCCGAGGTCCGCGCTGCCCGGCAGGCCCTCCCGGCCCCCGGCGCGGTCGCCTTCCTGCACGGGGCCCACGACGAGGGGTATGCCGTCGCCGTCGTCTCCAACAACGCCGACGAGGCGGTCCGGGCCGCCCTCCAGCAGTGCGGCGTCCTGTCTCTCGTCGACCACGTGGCGGCCCGCCACGGTGCCGACGTGGATCGGCTCAAGCCGGAGCCTGCGCTGCTCCTGGACGCGATGGCGGTCCTCGGGTCGGCAACGGACCGCACCGCGTTCTACGGCGATAGTGTGAGCGACATGGTTGCGGCGTCCAGGGCGGGTGTGCGAGGCATCGGGGTGAGCAGCGACCCACGGCGACGTGCGGAGCTGGTGGCGGCCGGGGCGGTGGCTGTCGTGCCCCACCTCGGGGATCCCGGCGAGCACCTGCCGGTGCCGGCCCGGACGGAGGCGGCATGGTGACCGCGTCGCCGACGCCAGGCACCGGCGAGGTCGTCGAGCGCGTGGTGGAGACGGTCTTGCCCACGCGGCACGGCACCTTCCGCATGGTCGGCTACCTCGGGTATGACGGCACCGAGCACGTCGCGCTGAGCGTCGGGGTGCACGACGACGCCGTCCCGGACGTCCCGCCCCTGGTGCGGCTGCACTCGGAGTGCCTCACCGGCGACGGGCTCGGCTCGTGGCGCTGCGACTGCGGGGTGCAGCTCGACGCCGCGCTCGCGCGCATCGCCGGCGAGGGTCTCGGGGTCCTGGTCTACGTCCGCGGCCACGAGGGCCGGGGGATCGGGCTGCTCGAGAAGCTCAAGGCCTATCGGCTGCAGGACGCCGGGGTCGACACGGTCGATGCCAACCTGGCGCTCGGGCACCCCAGCGACGCCCGTGACTATGGCCAGGCGGCTGCGATCCTGGCTGACCTCGGCCTGCCGCGGATCCGGCTCATGAGCTCCAACCCCGGCAAGGAGGAGGCGCTCGCCGCGCTCGGCATCCAGGTGGTCGAGCGGACCGGCATGTTCGTCCCCGAGCCCCCGGACAGCGTCTTCTACCTGCACACCAAGCGGGCCCGGATGCGGCACGACGCCCCTCCCGAGGCGTCGGTGTGGCAGGAGCTGCTCGACGGGCGCGTGCCGGTCTCCGCATCGTCCAGCGAGGACCTTCAGCTGGTGGAGCGCTACGGCCCGCTCGTCGCGCAGCCGACGGCGGTGGTCGCGCAGATGGCGCAGAGCCTGGACGGCTTCATCGCCACCCGGTCCGGCGACGGCGCGGGCCTGTCCGGCGCCGCGGACCACGAGCACCTGCACCGGCTGCGGGCTCTGGTCGACGCCGTGGTCGTCGGCGCCGGCACCGTCGTGGCCGACGACCCGCAGCTGACCGTGCGAGAGGTAAGCGGCCCCCACCCGACGCGGGTCGTCCTCGACCCCCATGCCCGGGTGCCGCACGACGCCACCGTCCTCGTGGAGGCCACCTCGCCGACGCTGTGGCTCGTGGGTCCGGACGCGCAGGTGCCCGGGGTCGCCGACCACGTGACCGTGCTGCGGCTGCCGACGACGGACTTCGCGCCGGCCGAGGTGGTGGCGACCTTGCGGGCGCGTGGCCTCGGGCGGGTACTCGTCGAGGGGGGCGGGCGCACCGTGTCACGGTTCGCCGACGCGGGGGAGCTCGACCGGCTCTACGTCACCACGGTGCCCGTCCTGCTCGGCGACGGTGTGCCAGGGCTGCGGGTGCAACCAGCGTCCCAGATCGGCGACGCCCCTCGTCACCCCTCGCGCAGGTTCGTGCTGGGCGACGACGTCTGCACGGAGCTGGTCATGCGCTGACCGCACGCTGCGGCGATGGTGCGGGCGGTGTCGTCCCACCGCGGCAGCCGCCCTCGGGCGACCTCGGCGGCGGCGCGCCATCGTGCGCGGGTCGTGCTGTCCTGCACGAAGGTACGCAGCGCTATGGTCAGCTCCTGCGGGTCGTCCGTGGCCACGGCAGCCCCCGGCAGGTCCTGCGGGTCCGACAAGGCCGCGGCCAGGGCCTCCTCGGCGCCGGTGCCCCGCCCGACCAGCGCCGGCAGCCCGCGCGCCAGCCCCTCGGTGACGGTCAGGCCGTAGGTCTCGGTGGTCGCGACGCTGACCACGAGGTGAGCCTCGGCGAGGAGCGCGGCGACCCCGGCGGCGTCGGTGCCGGGGTGGACCTGCGCCCGTGAACCCAGCGGCCGGAGGGACTCGGCGAGCCGATCGGCATACGGCTGATCGAGCACCGGACCCACGAACCGCACGCACAGCCCCAGGTCCCCGGAGGCGAGCAGCGCCTCGGCCGTCAGCAGCTGGTTCTTGAGCGGCCCGATCGCCCCGACCTGCACGATGACCGGCACCCGGTGCGGCTCGGAGAGCGGAGCCGGGGCCACGCCCGGCACGGCCACGACCGCCCCCGCCACCCCGTAGCGACGCTCCAGGTCCGCGGCCGCCCACCGGCTCGGCACGACGACCCCCTGGCTCGTGCGCAGCGCCGCGGCCTCGAGCCCGGCCAGCCGCTCGCGGTCGTCGTCGGTCAGGCCCGAGTCCGCGGGTCGCGGCAGGTGAACGAGCAGCACCACCGCGTGCCCGTCCTCGGCCGCCTCGGCCAGGACGTCCGGGTGCTCGGAGCCGACGAGCCCGTCCACGAGCGTCACGGGGTGCCGGCGCAGCGCCACCGCGAGCGTGTCGGGCGGGGTCGGGTGCGGCACGGCGATCGGGTGCACAGGGGGTCCCTCGGGCGGCCAGGCCCGCACCACCTGGTCGTCATAGGTCGAGCCCCCGGAGGGTCGCCCGAGGTCCGGTATGACGAACCCGACCGAGGTCACGCCGACAGGTCGATGCGGTAGCTCGCCCAGGCGTCGGCGTGCTCGCGCAGCAGCACCTGCACGGCGTGCAGGCCGGTCAGGTCCATCGTGGCGGTGAGCCGCTCGGCGATGTGCTGCGCCATGCGTTCGGTGGTCGTCAGGATGCCGGCGAGCTCCTCGACGTCGTCGAGGTTGCGGTAGTCGAGCGGCGCGAGGATCGCCCGCAGCTGCTCGGTGGCGGCCCCGATGTCGACGACCACGTTGTGCTCGTCCAGCTCGCGCCGCTCGAAGGTCGCCTCGACGACGTAGGTGACGCCGTGGAGCTGCTGGGCAGGCCCGAAGAAGGGGTCGGGGAGGCTGTGGGCGCACATGAACCTGCTGCCGACGGTGACGCTGAACACGGTTACTCCTGCTGGTCGGGGGACGGGTCGGGATAGGTGACGAGCTGGCACACGGCGTCGCGCCGGCCGTCGGCGAGCTCGACCATGGTGGCCGGCAGGTCGGCGAGGTCGACGGCGGGGGAGAGGAGCTCGTCGAACGCGTCGTCGGCGAGCGCGGCTAGGGCGACGGCGAGCCGGTCGGCGTAGCCGCGGCGGGCGCTGCGGGCGGGGCTGACCCGGGACACCTGGCTCGCCCGCACCGACAGCCGCTTGGCGTGGAAGGCCCCGCCGAGGGGGACCTCGGGGGTGCGGGTGCCGTACCACGACATCTCGACCACCTCGCCCTCGACGCCGAGCAGGTCGAGGCAGGTGGTGAGGCCGGCGGAGGTCGCTGACGTGTGAAAGGTGAGGTCGCAGTCGACCACTGCCTGGTCCGGCTCCACGGCCGTCAGGCCGAGCGTGCGGACCTGCTCGCGGCGCGACGCGGACGTCTCCACGACCTCGAGGTGCTGCAACGGATGGCGGCGCAACAGCAGGGCCACGGCGAGCCCGACCATGCCGGCCCCCACCACGGCGACGCGGTCCCCGATGCGCGGGGCGGCGTCCCACAGGGCGTTGACGGCGGTCTCGACCGTGCCGGCGAGCACGGCGCGGTGCGTGGGCACGTCGTCGGGGACGGGCACGACGGCGGCGGCGGGGACGACATACCGGTCCTGGTGGGGATAGAGGCAGAACACCCTCCGGCCCTGCAGCTCCGCGGGGCCGGCCTCGACGACCCCCACGTTGAGGTAGCCGTACTTGACCGGGCCCGGTAGGTCCCCCACCTGGTAAGGCGCCCGCATCAGCGGCGCGATCTCGGGCGGCACCTGGTGCCGGTGCACGAGCAGCTCCGTGCCGCGGCTGACCCCCGAGGCGAGGGTGCGCACGAGGACCTCGTCGTTGCCGAGCGGGGGGAGCAGCTCGGTGCGCAGCTCGCCCGTGCCGGGCCCGGTGGTCCAGTAGGCGAGGGCCGAGCCGGGGCGGTCGGTCGAGTCGATGACGAGCCTCCTCGGGTGGGGGGTGCGGGGTAGGCCCCGTGGGGCTCGAACCCACGACCCGCGGATTAAAAGTCCGCTGCTCTGACCAGCTGAGCTAGAGGCCCGTGCACCGCCACCCGGCGGAGGTGGTGGTCGGCGCGAGGGGCCAGTCTAGCGCTGGCGAGCGGATCGTCGTGCCCGTCAGCGGCGGGCCTGCTGGGTCTGGCCGCGGACGATCTCCTCGGCGACCAGCGAGAGCTTCATGTTGAGGTCCTGGCTGGTCTTGCGCAGCACCTGGAAGGCCTCGTCGTCGTCGACCTTGCGCGCCGCCATGATCAGGCCGACCGCCTTGCCGATGGCGCGGGAGTTGTCGAGGGCACGGGTCAGGTTGGCGGCCTCGCCGCGGGCGCGCACCGTCATGATCGCGACGGAGGCGAGGGAGGCCATGATGGCGGCCTGGTCGACGGAGCGCTGGGTCAGTGCCCCGGGCTGGTCGGCGAACAGGTCCAGGGCTCCCACCTTGGTCCCGTCGATGAGCAGCCGGCAGCCGATCATGCCGCGCACGGGGGTGTCGGCCAGGACCCGCGCGGCGAGCCCGGGCCAGGCGGTGGGGGTGGTGAGGTCGGGGTCGAACTGCACGGCCTCGTCGACGATGGCGTCGAGGCAGGGCCCGTCGCCGATGCTCAGCTCCAGCTCGTCGATGCCTCGCGCGACGGCATCGGTGGCGGCGGCGCTGGTGAGGCGCTCGCGGTCGCGCAGCAGGATCGCCGCGCGGTCGCACCCGTCGACGAGCTCGACGGTGGCGTGGACGATGGCGTCGTAGACCGCCTGGGTGGTGGCCCCGGAGTAGACGATCTCGTTGAGCCGCGCGAAGACCTGGGAGGCCTCAGGTGGCAGCGGGTTCATGCACTTGCTCCTCGTTCGATCCTCCGCGCCATGCTACTCGCGGCGCCCGCTGATCCGCGCCGTCTCAAGGGGTAGGCCTCCCCGCGGCCGGGTAGGTGGGTGTCGTGTGGGGCGAACCGGCCTACGAAGCAGCACCGGTCGGCGCTCACGCGGTTCAGCCACGAGCCGCGGCCCCACACCTCCCCTCCCCCCCCCGCAACCCACCGAGGACGACGATGACGACGAGCACCAGCGCCCCTGACCTGTCCGCCATCCCCAAGCAGAAGCAGGCATGGCCCGGCTCCGAGGTCGACCTGCAGCCGTCCCCCGACCACGGCGAGTCGTCGTGGGTGGGGCGGGACCGCCTGACCGGCAAGCGGATCCTCATCACCGGCGGAGACTCGGGGATCGGCCGCGCCACGGCGGTCGTCGCCGCCAAGGAGGGCGCGAGCGTCGTGGTCACGCATCTGCCGCAGGAGGCCGAGGACGCCAGGGCGACGCAGGCCGCGGTGCAGGAGGCCGGCGGCACCTGCGAGCTGATCGAGGCGGACCTGCGGACGTATGACGAGAACCAGCGCGTGGCGCGGGCCGCCGTCTCGGCCCTGGGCGGGCTGGACGTGCTGATCGCCAACGCCGCCTACCAGATGACCCACGAGCGCATCGAGGACTTCCCGCCGGAGCAGATCGAGCGGACCTTCGCGACCAACGTGTTCGGGCCGTTCTGGCTGGTGCAGGAGCTGGCGGAGGAGCTGCGCGGCGGCTCGATCATCATCACCACGAGCGTCCAGGCCTACAGCCCGTCGGACAACCTGCTCGACTACGCCGGCACCAAGGCCGCGCTCAACAACATGGTCGTCAACCTGGCCGGTCAGCTGGGCGAGCGCGACATCCGGGTCAACGCCGTCGCGCCGGGCCCGATCTGGACCCCGCTGATCCCGGCGACCATGCCGGAGGAGAAGGTCGAGGGCTTCGGCTCCGACACGCCGCTCGGCCGGGCCGGGCACCCGGTGGAGGTCGCCGCAGCCTATGTCTTCCTGGCTTCCGACGAGGCGAGCTATGTCTCCGGGACGGTGCTCGGGGTGACGGGCGGCAAGCCCGTCTTCTGATCCGCCCCCTGCTCCCCGTCCTCCCCGCCGGAGGCGGACGCGCTCACGGCCGGTGGCCGAGCTCCCGCTCGGCGCCGGCAGTGGCGTCCCGCAGCCGGTCCAGGACCTCGGCGACCAGGTCCAGCTGCTCGGGGGAGTAGTCCTCCAGCACCTGGCTGAAGCCCTCGGTCATGGGCTCGAACAGGTGGCTGCTGTCCTCGAAGGTCTGGTCGGTGGGGACGAGCAGCACCCGCCGTCCGTCGTCACCCGCGCGGGTGCGCTGCACGTGCCCGGCGCGCTCCATGCGGTGCAGCATGGCGCTGACCGCGGCGGGGGAAAGGCCCAACGCGCGCCCGAGGTCGCCGGCACCCATGGGCTCGCCCCGCTCGGCTGCGCGCCGCACCACGGCGACCGCGTGCAGGTCCGAGGCGTGGTGGCCGGTCCGGCGGGACACGGCCGCGACGTAGGAGTTGACCTGCAGGCCCAGCCGCCGGACGGCGTCCCCGACCTCGCGCACGAGGTGGCTCCCCGGCTGCGGATCCGGTGCGGGCTGGCGTCGGTTGACCATGGCAAATTTCGATGGTGGAATAACCCAGCCGTCGAAAGAACCTTTCGTGACGAGGGCGTGGTCTGCAGGGGCAGGCGGCCCGATCCTACTTCCCAGGAGGTCGGACCGTATGCCGGATCCGCAGACCGATGTCATCGTCGTCGGGGCCGGGCTGGCCGGGCTGGCGGCGGCGTGCCACCTGCGAGGACGCGGTCACCAGGTGACCCTGGTCGAGCGTGACGCCGGTCCGGGAGGACGCGCGGGGCGGTCCCGCCGCGCCGGCTACACCTTCGACACCGGGCCGACGGTGATGACCATGCCGGACCTGCTCGACGATGCGCTGCGGGCGGTCGGCACCAGCGTGGCCGACAGCGTACCGATGCGGGTCCTCGACCCGGCCTACCGCGCGACCTTCCACGACGGCAGCACGATCCACGTCCGCCACGGCCAGGAGGCGATGCGCGACGAGATCCGCCGGACGTGCGGGAGCGTGGACGCCGCCGCCTACGACGGCTTCGTGGCGTGGCTGCGCGAGCTCTACGCGGTGGAGATGCCGCACTTCATCGACCGCAACTTCGACTCCGTGGCGGACATGCTGTCCGAGCCGCGCGCCGTGGCGCGGCTGCTGCGGCTCGGGCCGCTGCGGCGGCTCGGGCCGCTGATCCGCGACCGCTTCCAGGACCCGCGGCTGCACCGCCTGTTCACCTTCCAGGCCATGTATGCCGGGCTGCCGCCCGAGTCGGCGCTCGCCATCTACGCCGTCATCACCTACATGGACACCGTCGAGGGGGTCCACTTCCCCGAGGGGGGCATGGGCGCCATACCGGTCGCCATGGCGGCCGCCGCCGAGCGCGCCGGCGTGCAGGTGAGGTACGACGCGGAGGTGACCCGGGTGCTGCGCACCCCCACCGGCGCGGTCAGCGGCGTGGAGCTCGCCGACGGCGAGCGCCTCCACGCGCCCGTCGTCGTCTGCACGCTGGACCTGCCGGTGGCCTACGAGCGGCTGCTGCCCGACCTGCGACCGCCGCGCGCGGTGCGGCACGGCACCTACTCGCCCTCGGCGGTGGTGTGGCACGTCGGGACGCGCTCGCCGGTGCCGGAGCACGTCGCTCATCACAACATCCACTTCGGCGAGCAGTGGAACGCCGCCTTCGACGCCCTGCTGCGCCGCAAGCAGCTCATGCCCGACCCCTCGCGCCTGGTGACCGTCCCGTCCGTCACCGAGCCGTCGCTGGCCGCGCCGGGCGGCTCCACCCTCTACGTCCTCGAGCCCGTGCCCAACCTCGACGGCGGCCAGGACTGGGATCAAATGGCCGGGCCGATGCGCGAGGGCCTGCACGGCTTCCTCGAGACGCACGGCTACCCGACCGACGTGGTCGCGGAGGAGCTGTGGACCCCGGCGGACTGGCAGCGGATCGGCCACGCCCACGGCACCCCCTTCGCGCTCGCGCACACCGTCGCCCAGACCGGCCCGCTGCGTCCGTCCAACCTCGAGAAGCGTGTCCCGGGGCTGGTCTTCGCCGGGTCGAGCACGATCCCCGGCGTCGGTGTGCCGATGGTCCTGGTCAGCGGCAAGCTCGCGGCCGACCGCGTGGACGCCCTGGCCGCGGCGGGCAGCAGGGCCCGATGAGCGGGCCCGGCCCGCTGGAGCGCGAGGGCTACCGGCGCTGCGCCGCGATCACCCGCCGCCACGGCACCACCTACTACTGGGGCGTCGCGCTGCTGCCTGCCGAGCGCCGCCGGCACGTCCACGCCGTCTACGCCCTGTGCCGGGCCGCCGACGACATCGTCGACGAGCCGGGGGCGACCACGCCCTCGCAGGTCCGGGACACCGAGCGGCGGCTCGCAGCCTTCCGGCATACGGTCCTGCAGGCGGTCGACGGTGCCCCGGTGGACGACCCCGTGCTCGCCGCCGTCGTCCGCACGCTGCGCAGCTGCGCGCTCGACCAGGCCGTCCTCGACCGCTTCTTCGGCGCCATGGCGGCCGACCTGACGACGACGCGCTACGAGACCTGGGAGGACCTGCTCGGCTACATGGACGGGTCCGCGGCGGTGATCGGGGAGATGATGCTGCCCGTGCTGCGACCCACGACCCCCGACGCCCTCGGGCCGGCCCGCGCGCTCGGGCTGGCCTTCCAGCTGACCAACTTCATCCGTGACGTGGCCGAGGACCTGGACCGGGGCCGCGTCTACCTCCCGCAGGCCGACCTACGGGCCCACGGCGCCGACCCGGCGCTGCGGCGCGTGACCCCGCAGTGGCGCACCTTCCTCGCCGAGCAGATCGAGCGCAACCGCGCGTTGTATGCCGAGGCCGACCGGGGCATCCCCCTGCTCCCCGGCGCCTCGGCGCGCTGCGTGGCGACGGCCCGGCTGCTCTACTCCCAGATCCTGGACCGCATCGAGGCCGCCGACCACGACGTCTTCAGCTCCCGGATCCGGGTGCCCACCCCGGTGAAGGCGGCGACCGCGGCCCGGGCCCTGGTGCGGCTGCCCGCCCCGGCCGCGGTGTCGGCGTGACGGGGTTCGCCTACCTCGCCGCGCTGCTGCTGTCGCTCGGCGGGGTCGCGGCCATCGACCGACGCTGGCGCCTCTTCGTGTGGGACCGGCCGCGGGTGGCGCTCGTGGTGCTGGCGGTCGGGCTCGGCTACTTCGTCGTGTGGGACCTCGCCGGCATCGCGCTCGGGCTCTTCCACCGCGGGGACACGCCCTGGATGACCGGTCTGCAGGTGGCGCCGGAGCTCCCCGTCGAGGAGCTGTTCTTCCTCGTGCTGCTGTGCTGGTCGACGATGTGCCTGTGGTGCGGCGGGCGTCGGTGGGCCCGGCACCAAGGGGAGGCGCGATGACCTTCACCCTGGTCAACGCGGTGATGCTGGGTGCCGCGGCGCTCGGGGCGTGGCTGGCGCTGCGGGGCGTCCCGGCGGGTCGCCGCGGTCCGTGGCTGCGGCCGATGCTGCTGACGCTCGCCGGGCTGGCCGCGCTGACGGTCGTCTTCGACAACCTCATGATCGCCGCCGACCTGTTCGACTATGGCGACCAGCACCGCAGCGGGGTCCAGCTCGGGCTCGCGCCCATCGAGGACCTCGCCTACCCGCTGGGCGCCGCCATACTGCTCCCTGCGCTGTGGGTCCGGCTGCGAGACAAGGGGACTCGTCGATGACCACGCTGGGCCGGCTCGTCGCGTCGTCCCGGCCGCTGAGCTGGGTCAACACCGCCTACCCCTTCGGCGCGGCCTACCTGCTGACCGCCGGGCGGCTCGACCTGCGCGCGGTCGTCGGGATCGTCTTCTTCCTCGTGCCCTACAACCTGCTCATGTATGGCGTGAACGACGTCTTCGACTACGAGTCCGACCTGCGCAACCCCCGCAAGGGCGGCGTGGAGGGCATCGTGCTGGACCGGTCGCTGCACCGGGTCACGCTGTGGGCCGCGGTGCTGCTGCCGGTGCCGTTCGTGCTGTGGCTGCTGGCGCACGGGTCGCTCGCTGCCGGGGTCGTGCTCGCGGTGTCGGTGGCCGCGGTCGTGGCCTACTCGGCGCCGGGGCTGCGCTTCAAGGAGCGGGCGTTCGTCGACTCGGCGACGTCGAGCACGCACTTCGTGTCGCCCGCGGTCTACGGCGTGGTGCTCGCGGGGGTGGCGCTGCCCTGGCAGGGATGGGTCGCGCTGCTCGCGTACTTCCTGTGGGGGATGGCGAGCCACGCCTTCGGGGCCGTGCAGGACGTGACCGCCGACCGTGCCGCGGGGATCGGGTCGGTCGCCACCGTCATCGGGGCGCGCGCGACCGTGCGGCTCAGCTGCGGACTGTATGCCGCCGCCGGGCTGCTGCTCGCCACGACCGGCACGTGGGGCCTGCTCGCCGGGCTGCTCGTGCTGCCCTACCTGTGGATGGCCTGGCCCTATCGGTCGCTGAGCGACGCGCAGGCGCCGCGCGCCAACGGCGGGTGGCGCAGGTTCTTGTGGATCAACTATGCCGTGGGCTTCCTGCTGACGCAGCTGCTGATCGCCCGCTGGCTGCTGGGCTGACCCGCGTCGCGACCGGGGCGGCCACCAGCGCCCCGGCGCCGTCGGCGACGAGGTCGGACAGGGAGTCGGCATACGTGACGTGGATCGCGGGGTCCAGCCAGAGGTGCCCGGCCAGCTCGCCGAGCTCCCAGACGACGCCGAGCGCCAGCACCGACAGGGTGGTCGTGGCCACGCGGCGGCGGCGCTCACCAGCCGCGGGCGAGGCACCTCGGGTCGGCGCCTGCGGCAGGAGACGCAGCACCAGCAGGGCCAGCGCGGCCCCCGAGCCTGCGTGCGCGACGAGGTCCAGCCACCGGACGCGGTCATAGCTGCCGTCGGCGGCCCACCACGCCGAGAGCGCGAGCACGACCTGGCAGGCGAGGTCGTGCCGACGCGGCAGGTCGAGGAACCGCGCCGCCATAGCCCCGCCGAGGGCCAGGAACATCGCCGCGGCTGCGGGGGCGCCGTAGACCACCCACACCAGCGGCACCAGGGCCGCGACGAGCAGGCGCGCCACGTCGGGCCAGCGCCACCGCCCCTGCCGGACCAGCCAGTCGTGGCGCGTCACGGATGCCGAGCGGCCGGCGGCAGCGTCGTGAGGTCGCCGGTGGGCCACTGGCGCGGGTCGTCGGGCAGGTCGGCGAGCTCGGCTACCTGGTCGGCGCACCACGGGGAGACGGTGAGCGAGCCGCCCAGGACGCCGTCGCGCAGCTCGGGCCAGGGCACCCACCAGGCATCGTCGACCTCGGTCGGGTCGGGGGACAGGGCCGGGCCGTCCTGCTCCGCGACGTGCACCGGGCACAGCTCGTGCTCGACGATCCCGGCCATCTGCGCGCGGTAGGCGAAACCCGGCAGGACGACCCGGACCCGGTCGACGGCCAGGCCGAGCTCGTCGGCCGCCCGCCGCACGACGGCGTGGGCCAGATCCTCACCGGGCGCGGGGTGGCCGCACACCGAGTTGGTCACGACCCCGGGAAAGGTCGCCTTGTCCCGGGCCCGTCGGGTGACCAGCACCCGGCCGCGGTCGTCGACGACGTAGCAGGAGAAGGCCAGGTGCAGCGGGGTGCTCTCGTGGTGGACGGCGCGCTTGGGGGCGGTGCCGATGGCGTGGCCGGCCGGGTCCAGCAGGACCACCTGCTCGGCAGCGGCCGCGTCGGGCAGGGGCACCGGCGTCGGCAGGCCGGGGCCGATCGGGACACGGAGCCGGTCCACCCAGCGCAGGCCGGGTGACCCCCCGCTCGCCCAGCCGCGGCGCAGGGTGCGCATCGCCATCCGGACGCGCCGCGCGGCCTGGCCTGGGGAGTGGAACATCCGGCCCGCGACCCCGACCCGCAACCGGGGGTCGAGGGCGACGCGAGCCCGCGGACCGAGCGCCAGGCTCAGGTCGAGATCGTCGTGCAGCCCCGGGTCGTCGCGCGTCACGAGATGCCGCACGCGCTCCCAGGCACTGCGCCGCAGCGCCATGTTGGACCCCCACAGCGGTATGCCGGCCAGGGCCGCCCCCGTCGCGGCGAAGGTCCCGGCGAGGTAGGCCGCGGTGGCCAGGGGCGCGAGGCGCGGGGGCAGGTCGTAGAACGACCCCGGCCCCGTCAGGCCCTCCAGGCGTTCGTCGTCCGCGAACCGGCGGGCGATCCGGGCGACCCAGTCGCGCGGCAGGCGCGAGTCGGCGTCGCAACGGGCGATGACGTCGCCCGTCGCGCTGTCGTAGCCCCGGGCCGCTGCCGCGGGCACCCCCACCACGGGTTCGGCGACCACGCGGGCGCCATACGACCGGGCGAGGGCGGCGGAGCCGTCGGAGCTGGCGTTGTCGACGACGATCACCTCCCACGGGGCGACGCTCTGCCGGGCGAGGTCCGACAGGCAGCGGCGCAGGAGCTCGGCGTCGTCACGGACGGGCACGACCACGGACACGCGGGGCTGCGAGATGGCGTCGCGCGATCGTTCCATGGACGAAAGGTATCCCGATAGAGTGAGGCCATGGAGCACTGGCGCGAGGCCTTCGCGCGACACCAGCGGGCCGAGCGCACAGCCGCTGACGCCGAGCCCCCTGCCGCGCGGACGCGCCGTCGGGCGGTCGCCGCCGTCACCGTCGTGGTCGGGGCCGCCGTCCTGGCCTGGGCCCTGCGGATCCGACCCGGCGACGAGCTCTTCTACCCCGCCACCCTGGGCCTGGCCGCCGTCTGGCTCGTCGGGGCACTGGCTGCCGGGCGACCCCTGCGGGCCACCGAGGAGCTCGGACGACCTCGGGCGCCGCGGCTCGTGCTGGTGGGCCTCGGCGTCGGGCTCGTGCTGCTCGTCGTCTTTCTCCTCGGGGCCGGGATCGTGGCCCAGGTGCCCGCCCTCAGCGCCCCGGTCGAGCAGCTGCTCGCGCACGCCCGCTGGGGCTCGCTGCCCGTGGTCGTGGCCATCACCGCGCTCAACGGCGTGGTCGAGGAGCTGTTCTACCGCGGGGCGCTCTACGACGCCTTCGGCGGCCGGGGTGCGGTGGTGGGCAGCACCGTGGTCTACACCGTCGTGACAGCGCTGGCCGGCATACCCCTGCTCGCGCTCGCCGGGCTCCTCGTCGGACTCGCCGTCGCCGCCCTGCGCCGCCTGACGCACGGGGTCCTCGCCCCGGTCGTCGCTCACCTGACCTGGTCGATCGGCATGCTCCTGCTGCTCGGCCCCACCCTCGAGCTCCTGGAGATGTCATGACCGCTGCCGACCCTGCTCCTCACCCCGAGGCCCGGCTCGGGCTCGTCACCGGCGCCACCGGCTACGTCGGCGGCGAGGTCGTCGGGGTGCTCGTCGAGCGAGGGTGGCGGGTGCGCGTCCTGTCGCGCAGCGCCGACAAGGTCCGCCAGGCCGAGTGGGGCGACGCCGTGGTCGACGGGGTCGCGGGACCGGGGCAGGTGGAGGTCGTCGAGGGCGACGCGTCCTCGCCCGAGGACCTCGCGACCGCGCTGCGCGACGTGGACGTCGCGTGGTACCTCCTGCACTCGATGGGGGACGGCGACGACTTCCAGGACGAGGAGCGGTCGATGGCCGAGGCGTTCGCCACCGCGGCGCGCGAGGCCGCGGTGTCGCGGATCGTCTACCTCGGCGGCCTGCACCCCGAGGGCGAGGAGCTGTCCGAGCACCTCGCCTCCCGCGTCGAGGTCGGCGAGATCCTGCTCGGCTCGGGCGTGCCGACCGCCGCGCTGCAGGCCGGGGTCGTGCTGGGGGACGGGTCCCAGTCCTTCGTGATGCTGCGGCACCTGGCCGAGCGGCTGCCCGGGGCCATCGCGCCCGGCTGGCTGCGCAACGAGATCGCCCCCATCGCCGTCGACGACGCGTTGCACTACCTCGTGGCGGCGGCGGACCTGGCGCCCGACGTCAACCGGACCTTCGACATCGCCGGGCCGGACGTCGTCAGCTATGCCGACATGATGAAGCGCTATGCCCGGGCCCTCGGCCTCGGGCCGCGCGTCGTGCTGACCGCCCCCGTGACGACCCCGCGGGCCGCCGCGCGCTGGATCGGGCTCGTGACGCCCGTGGACCACGAGCTGGCCAAGCCGCTCGTTGGGTCGCTGCTGCACGACACCGTCGCCTCCGAGCACGACCTCGCCGACCTGGTGGGCGAGCCAGCTGGTGGTGCAACGGGGTTCGAGGAGGCCGTGCGTCGCGCGGCCCGCGGGTCGGACACCCGGCGCTGGCGCCGCACCCTGACGTGGACCGGCGCCGCCGTGACCGCCACCGCGGTCGTGGGCTCGCTGGTGACCGACCCCACCAGCCGGTGGTACCGCCGCCTGTCGAAGCCCTCCTGGCAGCCCCCGTCGTGGGCCTTTCCCGTGGCCTGGACCGCGCTGTATGCCGACATCGCCCTCGTCTCCGCCCTGTCGATCGCGGACCTGCAGGAGACCAGTCGCGAGGACGAGGCTCGCGCGTATGCCGCGGCCCTCGGCACCAACCTGGTGCTCAACGCCGGCTGGAGCGCGCTGTTCTTCGGCGCCAAGCAGCTGCGGCTGTCGACGGTCGAGGCGGTGGCGCTGGCGGCGAGCTCGGCCGACCTCGTGCGCCGCGCCGCCAGGGTCAGCCCCGAGAAGGGGGTGGCGCTGGCGCCATACGCCGCCTGGACGACGTTCGCCGCGGCACTGACCGCCGAGATCACGCGCCGCAACGCCTAGCCACGCCCGTCCGCCTGGCCCGTGGCCGCGGCGTCGTCAGACGCGCCGGGTCTGCTCGTAGCGGCGCAGCGCCTCGCGGCGCTCCTCGGCGTGGTCCACGACCGGCTCGGGGTAGCCGTGCGCGTAGCCGTCTGCGACCCTCCACGGCTCGTGCACCGCCTTGCCGGCGACGTGGGCCAGCTCGGGGACGTAGCGGCGGACGTAGTCACCCTGCGGGTCCCAGCGCTTGCCCTGCTCGACGGGGTTGAACACGCGGAAGTAGGGGGCGGCGTCGGTGCCCGTGCCCGCCGCCCACTGCCAGCCGTGGTTGTTGGAGGCCAGGTCACCGTCGACGAGCAGGTCCAGGAAGTGGCGGGCGCCGTGCGGCCACCAGATGTGCAGGTCCTTGACCAGGAAGGACGCCGTCACCATGCGGAGCCGGTTGTGCATCCAGCCCTCTCGTGCGAGCTGGCGCATCCCGGCGTCCACCATGGGATAGCCGGTCCGGCCCTGCCGCCAGGCGTCCAGGAGCCCGGCGGCGTCCTCGTCGGTGGCGGGGTCGGCATACGGCATCGACGCGAGCTCTCGGCGCAGGTCGCCCCAGGCCGAGTCGGGACGATGCCACAGCACGTCGGCGTAGAACTCGCGCCAGCACAGCTCGTTGACATAGCGCTGCGCCGAGTCTCCTTGCGCCGCAGGGTGTCTCGCCAGGTCATGCAGGAGCGTGCGCGGATGGATGGCGCCGTGCTTGAGGTGCATCGACATCCGCGAGGTGCCGTCCAGGTCGGGCCGATCGCGGTCCTCGCCGTAGGTCTCGAGCGGTCCGTCGAGGAAGTCCGCCCAGGCGGCCCGCGCCGCGTCCTCGCCGACCGGGTGAAGCGGCTCGACGTCCGGGAGGGATTCGGAGTCCACCCCGCCGTGCCAGCGCAGGTCCGACGGGACGGGGGCGGGGGCCGGCCAGCCGTGGTCGCGCCACGCCCGCGAGAACGGCGTGAACACCTTGTAGGGCGTGCCCGAGCCGGTCGTGAGGGTGCCGGGGCCCACGGCATACGGGCATCCCGTGGCGACCAGCTCCACGTCGGCCGACCCCAGGACTGCCCGCACCCGGTCGTCCCGCCGCCGGCCGTAGGGCGTGGCCTCGGCCGACACGTGCACCCGGCGAGCACCCACCTCGGCGGCGACGGCGGGGACGACCTCGTCGGGGCAGCCACGCCGGACCACGAGCGCGCCATCGGTGGCGTCCTGCAGCGCTCGCACCGCCCCGAGGTAGGCGTCGCGCCGCGGCTCCCCGGCCCGG
Organism: Arsenicicoccus cauae; assembly: GCF_009707125.1. Taxonomy (GTDB): domain Bacteria; phylum Actinomycetota; class Actinomycetes; order Actinomycetales; family Dermatophilaceae; genus Arsenicicoccus; species Arsenicicoccus cauae. The sequence goes on along the minus strand of NZ_WLVL01000039.1, from coordinate 19,993 downwards.
TCGAGGGCAGGGTCGACCACGACCAGGGGCAGCACGGCACCGTCCTCGGCCGCGGCCATGAGGGCCGGGTGGTCGTGCAGCCGCAGGTCGCGGCGCAGCCACAGCACGCTGGTCACGGGGTGGCTCCTCTCCCTCCTTGGGGCGATCCGTCCGCGGTCAGGACGGGTCGACCGAGCCGGGGTCGGCCTTGCCGTCCTCGTGGATCTGCTCGGCAAGCCGGTCGACGTCGCCCTCGGCCACGTCCACGCCCGCCTCGTCGAAGCCCTCACGCAGCTCCTGCGCCACGGTCTGCTCCTCGGCGCCCTCCTGCCAGGACTCGACCCGCTCCACGACGTTGTCCACGGCCTCTTCCTTGGCCGCCTGGACCTCGTTGGGGTTGTCGCTCATCATCGCTCTCCTTCGTCTCTTGCATTCTTCGCTTGCGGGGTGGGGTGGATCAGAGGTCGACGGTCTCGTTGTCGCCCTCGACGCGCTTGCCGGTGACGGCGGACTTGACCAGGTTGACGAGCTGGACGACCTTGCCGCCGCCCGGCGCGTCCCAGTACTCCGCCGTGTCGCCGGTGACCTCGATCAGGATGTTGTCGGGGTTGTCCGGGCCGCCCTCCATCCAGGCGCCGGTGAACGTGCCCCACAGCTCCTCGAGCTTGGCGCGGTCGTCGACGACCCGGGCCGTGCCGGACAGCGACACCCACGAGCCGTCGCCGGCATACGCCAGGTTGACCTGCGGGTTGGCCTGCAGGTCACGGACCTTCTCGGTGTCGCGCTCGGCGATGAACCACACGGTGCCCGTGAAGTCCACGTCCTGCGTCGCCATCGGTCGGGACACCAGGCGGCCGGTCGCGTCGGCCTGCGTCATCATCGCGATGCGGGTGCTCTTGATGATCTCGGCGACCTTGTCGTGCTGCTCGTCGGTCATGGTGCTCTCCTCTTCCTCGGTGGTGGTGCTGGTGTGGTCAGGTGCTGGGCCGCCTGGTAGGCCGGGCGCCGCAGCACCCGCACCCAGGTCGGTGGGCGCAGCCCGGCGAGCGGCCGGTCCACCGGCGCGAACCGCAGCGGACGGTCCTCGCCCCACGGCCCGTCGAGCTCGAGCCGGCCGACCCGGTGCCAGCGGTCGTGGGTGCCCGACCAGGACAGGTCGTATGCCGACCGGCCCGCCGGGTCGAGCCGCAGCCACACGGCGCCGCGGGGGCCGAGCTGGGGCAGGAGCGTGGTGAGCGGGCCGCCGTCCTCGCGCAGGTGCGGCCTGAGCAGCCACCGGCTGAGCCCGCCGGTGCCGGTGGACGCGAGGAGGAGGTCGGCGGGGCCGCCGTCGTCGGCCGCCCCCTCGATGCGCACGGCGACGCCCATCACGTCGGGCCCGTGGTGGGCGAGCGACATGGCTCGCGAGCGGCGCACCGTGCAGTGGTGGTGGTCGGGGTGGTCGAGCAACGGCACGCCGGACGCCGGTGCGTCGGCCGTCACGGTGAGCGTGCCCGTCGCGACGCGCCCGAAGGCGTGCAGCGGGTTGTCGCGCCGTGCCACCGCCACCGCGCCCAGTCCCGCGGCGAGGCCCAGCCCGCCGGCGGCCGAGCCGACCAGCCGCAGCACCTGGAGCGCGCTCGGCGAGGGCCGGGCGGTCATGACGAGCCTCGCTGGTGCAGGGCGCGGACGGCGTCGACGGTGTCGGCCTCGGCGGCGGTCTTGTCGTCGCGGTAGCGCAGCACCCGGGCGAACCGCAGTGCCATCCCCGCCGGGTAGCGCCGGGAGGTCTGCACCCCGTCGACCGCGATCTCGACGACCTGCTCGGGCCGGACATGCACGACGTGGCCCTCGCGCGAGGTCTCCAGCGCCAGGAACCGCTGGGTCTGCCAGGCGAGCGTCTCGTCGGTCATGCCCTTGAAGGTCTTGCCGAGCATGACGAACCCGCCGGTGCCGGGGTCCCGCGCGCCGAGGTGGATGTTGCTGAGCAGCCCGGAGCGGCGCCCGCTGCCCCACTCGACGGCGAGGACGACCAGGTCGAAGGTGTGGCGCGGCTTGACCTTGATCCAGCCGCTGCCACGGCGGCCAGCGGCATACCGGGTCTCGGGGTCCTTGACCACGACACCCTCGTGGCCGCCGGCGACCAGGTCGGCGAAGAAGGCGGTCGCCTCCTCGCCGTCGCCGGTGAGCAGGGAGGGGACGAGGTGGTCGGGGGCGATGCGCCGCAGGGTGGCGTCGCGCTCGTGCTGCGGCTCGTCGACGAGGTCGGCGCCGTCGAGGTGCAGCACGTCGAACAGGTAGGTGGTGAGCGGCGTCTCGGCCCGCAGCCGCGCGACGTCGCCGGAGGAGGCGGTGCGGGCGCCCGTGACCTGGAAGGGGTGGGGGCGGCCGTCGGGGCGCAGCGCGATCGCCTCGCCGTCGAGCACGACCCGCCGGACCTCGAGCGCGCCCGCGACCTCGACCACCTCGGGCACGCGGCTCGTGATGTCGTCCAGGCTGCGGGTGTAGACGCGGACGTCGTCGCCGTCGCGGTGGACCTGGATGCGGATGCCGTCGAGCTTGCACTGGACGATCCGCTCGCCCCCGGTCTCGTCGAAGGCCTCGGCGACGCTCGGCGCCGACCCGGCGAGCATGGGCCGCACCGGGCGACCGACCTCGAGACCGATCGCCTCGACGGCCGAGGCGCCACCGGTCGCCGCGGCCTCGGCGACGGGTCCCAGGTGTCCGGCCATCATCGCGCCCCGGCGGATCAATGCCTCGGGGAGGTCGTATGCCGCAGCGACCGCCGCCACGAGGGACCCGTCCTGCGCGCCGTGCCGCAGCTCGCCGACGAGCAGCGCCCGCAGGAACTGCTGCTCGTCGGCGGTCGCGGTCTCGAGCAGGGTGGCCAGGGCCTGGGCGCGCGCGGCTGCGGACCCGGTGCCGGACAGACCGGCCAGCGCGGTGGCGGCGCGGTCGACGTCCTGCACGGTGAGCGTGGCCTCGGCCGCCGGGGCAGGTGGTGCGCCGATGGCGCGGTAGCCGACTCCGACGCGGCCCTGCGGCAGGACACCCGCGAGGTGCGCGGCCACTATGCCCACCTCATCGGCGTCGGCGCGGCGCAGCACCTCGGCGAGCAGGGTGGTCTTGGCGGTGCGGGACCTCGTCGCGGCCACGGCGTGCGAGGCGGCGACCAGGTCGGCGTACGGCAGGGTCATGCGCGGTGGTGCTCGTTGTTGCGGTGGGCCGCGCGCGTGCCGAGCGTGGTGAGGACCTCGACCACGGGGTTGCTGAGGCGGCGGCGCGCCTCGTGGCCGGTGATCGTCTCGCCGTCGCCCGTGCCCGAGGGGAGGAGGCGGGACATGAGACCGAGCGCGCGGACCGTGGTGGAGGGCAGGAGCCCGGCGACGCGCGCGCCGACCTTGCTGAGCGGCGAGAGCAGGGCGACGGGGTCGCCGGCGAGGGTCGCGTCGACCATCTGTGCGGCGGCGCGCTCGGCGCTCATCGACACCAGCGGCAGGGAGGCGCCGGGCGCGAACCAGGCGTACTCCTTGGCCTGGTCCCCGACGAACTGCGCCTGCAGGTGCGAGCCCGTGCGCATGAGGCCGGGGACGATCGCGGTCGCGGTGACACCAGTCCCCGCCAGCTCGGCGTGCAGCCCCTCGGCGAAGCCGACCGCCCCGAACTTGGCTGTGCTGTAGGGCAGCAGGTGCGGGACGCTGATCTTGCCGCCGATGGAGGTGACGATGCCGATGCGGCCCCGACGGCGGGCGCGCATGGCCGGGAGCACGGCCAGCGACAGGTTGATCGGGCCCCAGAGCATCACGTCCACGGCCTGCTCGAAGTGGCGGCGCTCGGTCGCCTCGAGCGGCCCGACCTGGATGATGCCGGCGACGTGGATGGCCACCGTGATGGGGCCGACCTCCTGCTCGACCTCGGCGACCATCTGCTCGACGCGCTCGTGGTCGGTGACGTCGCAGACATAGGTGTGCGCGTCGACACCCTCGGCGGTCAGCTGCGCGCGGGCGTCGTCGAGCTCGGCCTGGGCGCGGGCGCAGATCGCGACGCGGAAGCCGCGACGCCCCAGCTCGTGGGCCACCAGCAGGCCGAGGCCGCGCGAGGCACCGGCCACGAGGGCGACAGGCTGCTGCGGCTCGGAGAGGTCGCGTGCGGTGTCGGTCGTCGGGGTCGTGACGGTCTGGGCTGCGCTGCTCATGTCCCGCCGCATACCCTTCCACGCTCGAACAAACCCCCGACCTGCCCCCGGTAGTCACATCGACCGGCCTTCGCACACCAGGCGGATCGGACGAAGGCCGGTCGACGTGGCCGGAGCCTGGTCGATCTGGGGCCGGCCGGGCATCTGGTCGTATGCCGCCCGCCCCGTCGTCCCGTGCCGCCGCCATGGGCGGCGGCGTGCGTCTCGGCCGGCGCTCTGCGTCCCGGGCGCCGCTGCCTGCCTGGGGTTGCAGCACAAGACGGGAGATGCGGGGGCAGACGGGGGATGGTCGTCCAGACGCAGGGTGGACGCCGAGACGAGGGCGAGCGGGATCAGGGGCGGGTGAGCTGCTGCAGCAGCTGGCCCAGGCCTTCGCGGGCGCGGCCGGGCATGCGCCCCGACGTGCGCACCACCGACGCCCGGGTGCTGGTGACGGGCCACCCGGCAGCGGCGAGCGCCGTCAGGAGCGCGGTCTCTTCGCCGTGCGCGACGCAGGGGAAGCCCCCGACCGCGAGGTAGGCGTCGAGGCGGACGGCCAGGTTGGCGGCATACGCGTGATCGTGGGTGTCGGGGCCGGTGAGGCCCCCCCGGACGATGGCGTCGTAGGCCGCCCGCGCCTCGGAGGTGGCCCGCCAGTCGACCAGCTCGACCAGCCCGGCGACCGCCACGGCGGACCGCGCGGAGGCGGCGTCGAGCAGCGAGGCCACCCACCCGGCGGGCACGACGGAGTCCGCGTCCGTGCTCAGCAACCAGGTGCTGCACGGGTCGGGGGACCAGCGGTCGAGCGCCGCGCGGACGGCCCGGTCGCGGACCCCTCCCACCGTGGCGGAGGTGTCGTCCTCGACGACGAGCCCGGACAGGGGACCGCCGGGCCGGAGCGTGGCCCGGGCCATCCTCGCGGTGCCGTCGGTGCACCGGTGCGCGTTGACGACGACCTCGGCGCGACCGCCCCACCGCTCCAGCGCCGCGGCCACGGCGGTCAGGCAGGCGGGGAGGCGGCGCTCCTCGTCGTGGGCGGGCACGACGACGAGCAGGCGGGGCGGGGCGTCCGGCTCAGCGGGGGAGGGCACCGAGGTAGCCCTGGTCGGCGTCTGCGTTCTGCTGCGCGACGTAGAGCTCCAGGTCGGCGAGCGCCTGCGCCAGCTCGGCGTCGAAGGCCACCCCGGCGGGTCCGGCGAGGGTCCGACACTCCTCCAGGACGGCGCGGGTCGCCCGGGCCACGCCGGCGCGGACCTCCGTCGACAGCTCCTGGCCGCGCCCACCCGCGCCCCTGGCCGGTGCGGCGGGGTCGCTCTCGCTCGCCTCCAGGGATCGTCCGGCGGCGTCGAGCAGCGCTGCGGCGCAGGCGAGCTCGGTGCGGATGCGGCCCCACCGGGCGGTCCGGGCGGGGGCTGGCGGGGCGCCCGCCGTGACCCGCGCGGTGAGGTCGACGACGCGCGCGGCGCCCCCGGCCCACACGGCAGCGACCCCGACCCCGCCGGGGAAGAACCCGGGGCGGCCGAGGTAGAAGCCCTCGGCCCCGACCTGCGCGTCCGCAGTCGCCGGCACGCCCACGACGGGCACGGTCAGGGAGCGCGAGTCGGCCATCGCGGGCGTCCGCCACGAGTCCTCGTCGCCCCGCCAGCCGCCGACGTCGAGGTCGAGCAGGACCGACCGCTCCTCGTCGAGCCACACCGGCAGCAGCGCCCGCTCGATGATCCCCACGCCCGAGGCGAACCGCAGCGTCCCGTCGAGCACCCAGCCGCCGTCCACCGGGGTCGCGCGCACACCGGTGGCGTGCGAGCGCGAGGCCCAGACGCCGTATGTCGCTCCACCGTGCGGCCCGCGTCCCGCCTGGGCCAGGATCCGCACGGCGTCGACGTGGCCCTCGGCGAGGCGCCCGAGGGGGATCGAGGTGCGGCCGACCGCGAGCAGGGCGCTCAACAGCTCCGGCCAGGCGAGGGCGGCCCAGTCGTGCGACGCGACCAGCGCTGCCAGGGTGGCGTCGGGCAGCGCGGCGGGGAAGGGCGCCAGCGTGCAGAGCGGCGCGTCGGCGGTGGTCACGTTCTCTCCTCGGTGTCGGGCGAGGCCTGGGCGGCCTTGGCGGACTCCGGCCGGACCCAGTGCCCGGTGACGAAGTCGGCGTCCTCGTGCCGCACGCGCCGCTGCCACCCGGCGGCGGCGAGGCGGGCGTCGAGCTCGGCGGTGACCTGCGCTCCCGACAGGTGGGCGTCGTGCGGATGGTGGCGCCAGTGCACAGCAACGACCTCCGGGGCGGGACCGGGCTCCGGGTCAGCGGCGGCGGCGAGGACGACGTCGTAGCTCGCCTGCCGGGAGGCCTCGTCGAGGTAGTAGAGGACCTCCGACGCGACGATCAGGTCGAAGGACGCCGCGGGCACGGCGAGACGCGGCAGCGCGCTGACGGAGACATCGGCGCCCTTGTCCTGCAACAGGTCGCGGGTCAGCTCGACGGCGGTGGGGGCGGCGTCGGTGGCGCTGACCCGGCCGCAGCGGTCGGTGAGGGCGAGCGCGAGATCGCCTGTGCCGCAAGCGATGTCCCAGGCCGCGCGGTAGTGCTCACGGGTGAGGGAGGCGAGGACGACCTGGATCTTTCGGCGTTCGTACCAGCTGGTGCGCACGCGGAAGGGGTCCGGGTCGGCGCGATAGCGCTCCTCGAAGTCCGTTGCGTGCCAGTCCTGCCAGGTCACCGTGCCATCTCCTCGGGGATGGCGGCGGGGACACCGGGAGGGACACCGGCGGGGGTGGTGCGGCGCCAGGCGGTGCCGTCGTAGGTCACGAGCCCCCGCTCCGCGAAGGCCCGCAGCCAGCCCTCCATGGGCCACTCGCCCCAGCGGCGGTGGTAGGTCGCCGCGTTGCGCAGGATGTCGTCGAGGTGCTCGACGGGCGGGCTCGAGACGGGGTGGTGCTGGTGGTAGGCGTGGGCCCCGCCGACCCACACGAGCTCGACGGCCTCGCGTGAAGCGACCATGCCGAGGTCGGTGTCCTCGCCGCCGTAGCCGTCGTAGTCGGTGCAGAAGCCGCCGAGCCGCCGCCACGTGGCGGGGGTGCACGCGAACGACAGCGACCAGAACAGCCGGTGGTCGCCGCCCCGCTCGAGCCGACCGTCCCGCGGGGCCGGGCGCGCGGGGTGCGGGGAGGTCCACCGCTGGAGCTCGCCGGGGGCCGGCGACCCCGCCTCGGCCGGCAGATAGGTGACCGGCCCGCAGAGGAGCGCGTGCTCGAGCCTGCCGGCGGCGCGGGTGTACGCATCGATCAGGCCCCGCCCGGGCAGGCAGTCCACGTCGAGCAGCACGACGAGGTCGGCGCCGAGCCCCAGGGCCTGCTCGACCCCGGTGTTGCGGGCCAGGGCGAGCGGTAGGTGCCCGGGCGCGGCCGGCACCTCGACCACGTGCACGCCGGGCACCGCGCCCACCACCCCGGCGACCTGCGGGTCTCCCATGGCGACGACGACGTGCTCGGGGGGTGAGGGCAGGGCGGCCAGGTGGGCCCGCTGCGCGGCCAGGTGCGTATGACGCCCCGCGGCGATCGTCACGACGACCACCCTCATGGCGCGTCCACCGTGCGGGTGGCCCCCTCGGCCCTCTCGGCCCCCGTGACACCCTCGGCCGCCGCCTCGACGGCGCGGGCGGCTCGTGCGGCGGCGCCGTCGGTGCGCCACCGCTCCCAGGCGGGGTCGAGCGCCATCGCCTCGTCCAGCACGCCGGCCCAGTCGCTCGGCCACGCCTCGCGGACGACGGCGAGCCCGTGCTGCCGGAGCACGCCCGCGGTGGCGCGCTGCTCGTCGAATGGTCGGTCCTCGGCGATCACGACGGCCCGGCGGCCCGCCGCGGCGACGTCGGCCACGGAGTTCTGCCCGGCGGCGATGACGGCGACGTCCGTGGACGTGACCAGGGGCAGGACGTCGGCATACCACCGCCCAAGGGGCCCCGCGACGGTCCACTCCCAGCCGGGGGTGGCCGCGCGGGCCGCGTCCAGGTCGGCGGGGGACAGGCGGCTGCCGCCGGCACCGCCGAGCAGGAGCACCTTTCGCGCTCCGGCGCCGGGCGGGCCGGAGGGAGCGACGGGCGAGTCGTCGTCGGGGGCGGGGAGCGGGCGGCCCGCGTGCCGGGAGATGCCCCCGGCATACGTGACCTTGTGGGCCCGTCGACGCAGGTAGGCGGGTTGGTAGAGCTCACCGGGCCACGGCGCGACGATCCCCTGCGCCAGGTCGTGCCCCAGCTCGTGCGGGGCGTCGTCGCGGTCGCCGGGCATGGCCATCACGACCACGGGGATCCCGAGCGTCCGCACGAGCACGGTGACCTCGACCGACACGTCCACGACCACCAGGCGGGGGCGCGCGCGGCGCACCCATGCGGCGATGGTCGCGAGGCGGTCGGTGTGGCCGCGGTTGCCGACGGGGGCGTAGTGCAGCCGGCCCCCGGGGCTCGCGTCGATGGCGCCCTCGACGTCGTCGCGCGGGAGCTCGACCCAGTCGGCGGCCCAGTCCTCGCGCGGCAGGGTGGAGAGCACGGTGACCTCGTCGTCCAGGTGGGCGGTGATCGACCGCGCCCGGTGCAGGTGACCGCGTCCCTGGTGGTGGACGTACCAGCCGATCATGCGCCCACCTGCAGGCGACGGACCACCTCACGGGGCGCGTTGCGCCCGCGCGGGCCGGGAGCGTCACCGCGCGCCAACTCGCGATACAGGTCGAGGTACTCCCTCACCATGCGCTCCACGGACAGGGCGGAGCGAGCGTGCTCGCGCACGACGGCGCGGTCCAGCGTCACCACCCGCGGCAGCGCCGCGGCGAGGGCCTCCACGTCCTGGGGCTCCACGAGGGCACCGCACTCGGGGCCGGCCACGACCTCGGGGATGCCGCCTCGACGAAAGGCCGCGACGGGCGTGCCGCACGCCAGCGACTCGGCCACCACGAGCCCGAAGGGCTCGTCCCAGCACGGCGTCACCAGCGCGGCTGCGCTCGACCCCACGAGGGTGGCGAGGTCGTTGTGGGCCAGGTGCCCGACGTACTGCACGTCGGGGCCGAGGCGGGGCGCGATCTCGCGTGCGAAGTACTCGCGGTCGCTGAGGGGGCCGGCCACCCGCAGGCGCATGCCGGCCAGGCGGGCCGCGTCGATCGCCAGGTGCGGGCACTTCTCGGGGACGAGCCGCCCCAACCACACCAGCCAGTCACCCCCCTCCCCGAGCGGCCACTCGTCGAGGTCGACGCCGTTGTGCACGACGGTGGGTCGCTGGGGCAGCACCGACCACGCGTCCGCGGTGTAGCCGCTGACGGCGGCGAACGTGCTGCCGTCCTGGGGGTCGGCGAGCATGACGGCGGACTCGAGCCAGGGCGTCGGCGGGGTGTGCAGCGTCGTCAGCATGGGCGCGGGCAGGGCGCTGGCCATGGCCACCGGCAGGTGGTGCAGCGAGTGGTTGTGCACGACGTCGACGTGGCCGTACCTCCCTTCGGCCAGGGCGAGCATGACGCGAAGGTAGGCGTGGTGCTCGGCCATGAACTCCGGCGCCGGCATGGACACGTCGCCCGCGGCGGCCGGGGAGGCCCGCCACGGCCGCCGGGGAAAGGCCAGCCCCGGCTCGACGCCGTCCGACCCCTCCGCCGCCGCGAGGACGACCTCGTGCCCCAGGTCTCGCAGCCGTCGCACCAGGTGCCACACGTGCGCCTCGAGCCCGCCCGCGAACGGCTCGCGGATGCGGTGGCGGTGCGGGGCGATGACGACGACGCGCAGGCGGGGCTTCACCAGCCACCCACGACGACGCGGGTGGCCCCGACGGGCACGCGAGTGGATCCGGCGAGAACCCTGAGTGCGGCGGCGGGCGACCGCACCCCCTCGCCGACCGTCTCGCCGAGCCTGCCGACACGGTGCTCGACGTGCTCGCGCCGGCCGGGGCGCTGATCGGGGAGCTGGTCGGCGGCGGCGTCTGCGGCCCGCCCCGGACGGCAGACGCGGTCGTAGACCTCCTCGTGCTGCTGCCTGGCGCGGTCGTCGGACCAGGCCCGACGGGCCAGCCTCTGCGTGGCGTCGCCCCAGGGCACCCGCCACGGCTCGCCCCCGGCGTGCGTCCGGTCCTCGACGAGGCCCCGCAAGGCCGTCCCGACGGTGCCGGGGTCGTGGAACTCGGCGTGGAAGCCCACGTCGTCGTGCTGCTCCGCGTAGTGCCCCACCGCCGGCGACAGGCACGAGGCACCGAGGTCCCAGCACAGCTCCAGCCAGCCGGAGTGCGTGCCGTGGGCGTAGGGGAGGACGACCACGTCCGTCGCGGCGATCCAGGCGGCCAGCGCGTCGTCGTCGAGCCGGGGGCGGATCCGCAGCTCGACGCACGGGGTGGCCGAGGCCAGCGTCTCGACGGCCGCGAGGACGTCCAGCCGCCGGGGGTCGTCGCTGCCCAGCACCTCGTCGTTGACGGTGACGGCCAGGGAGCCCCCGAGCTCCCCCACGGCGGCGGCCAGCGGCGCCAGCCAGGAGGTGGGGTCGACGTTGGCTCGTACGGCTCCGAGGGGGACGCCCACCCGCAGCCCCCGGTGGCGGTTGCGGCGGGCGGTGTCGGAGCGGTGGACCCAGGAGTCGTCCGCGATCTGGGGGTGCGGCAGGACGATCGCCTCCCGACCCCAACGCTCACGGATGACGGCGGCCACGCCTGGCGTGAGCGTGATGACCTCGTCCGCCGCGGGCACGAGCACGCCGAGCGCGTCGAGGTGGGCCTGCTGGTCGGTCAGGTGCGGGTTGGCCAGGTCGTGCACGGTCACGACCAGCGGTATGCCGACCCGCCGCAGCTCCTGGGCCCACAGCGTCAGCTGCGCGCAGCTGTAGGACTCGAAGCCGAAGTGCACGTGCACCACGTCAACCTCGTCGGCGTGCGCGACGAGCCATACGGGGTCGAGCACCATCGGGGGCCACCACACCCCGTCACCGGCCCTCCGACCGGGGGGCGGGGGGTCCTGTAGGCGCACCGCCCGCGCCTCGGTCGCGCCCACCTCGCCGATCGCGCCGACGGCGGGGGGCAGCAGGCGGTCGACATACGGGTGTGCGCTGGGGACGCTCGCGACACGGATCACAGGACACACCTCGGCCTTCGTCGGATCACGCGGTCGGGACCTACGGTCTCAAGGCTCCACGCTTCGGCTGACGTGCGTACGGTTACCCCATGAACAGCGCTTCCATTCGTCCCCGGGTGGACGAAGGCGACGGCCGGGTACGCCACTACGGGCAGTTCTACGGGATCGATCCCCTGCCCGAGGGGGACGGCCCGCTGGTCGTCGTCCTCGGCAACTGCCAGGCCGAGGCGGTGCGCGTCCTGCTCGACGCCGCGCCGTCCCGCAGCGTGCGGTCCGTGCGCGTCCCACCGGTCTTCGAGATGACCGAGGACGACGTCGCCCACCTCGGTCTGCTGCTGGCGCGCACCGACGTCCTCGTCGGGCAGCCGATCAAGGACGACTACCGCGGTATGCCGCTCGGCACCGCCCAGGTCGCGCAGGCGCTGGCGCCCGGGGCCCGGGTCGTGCGGGTCCCCGTCTGCTTCTACGCCGGGCTCTATCCCTGGCAGGTGCTGGTGCGCACCCCCGAGAGCGGCGACCCGCCGGCCGTGCCCTACCACGACCTGCGGACCGTGCTCGAGGCCGCCGACGGCACCCGACCGCCCGACCGCCTGGACGCAGACGGCATCCGTGAGATCGCGCGCGCTTCCGTCGAGGAGCTGCGCCGACGCGAGGACGCCGCGGGCACCTTGCGGGTCTCCGACGTCCTGGCGGGGGCGGGCGCCGACGCCTGCCACGTCGTCAACCACCCCGGCAACACCGTGCTCGTCGCCCTGGTTCGCCGGGTGCAGGCCCACCTGGGCCTCGACGCCGACGCCGAGGACCCCGGTCGGACCCTCCTGTCCGAGCTGTTCGCCCCGCTCGACGCGCGGGTGGTCGACGCCCTCGGACTCGACGCCGAGGCGCGAACCCACTGGGTGCGTCGCGGGGAGCAGGTGCCCGACGACGAGGTCCGCGAGACCCAGCTGGCCTGGCTGGCCGAGCACCCCGACATCGTCCGGCTCACCCTGGAGCGCCACGCCGGCACCGCCCGGCTGCTGGGCCTCCGGTGAGCCGGTGAGCCGACCGGCCGCGGTGCCTCGCGCCCCCGCGCAGCCCGTCCACCTGGTCCTCGGGCCGCCCGAGCACGGGGTGACCCGCTGCGCGCTCGAGCTGCACGACACCCCCGCCCTGCGCGAGCAGCCGGTCGTGCGCCTCCTGGACGGCGTCACCGCAGACCTGGCGTCCGCCCTCGTCGCCGAGGGGCACGAGCCCGGCACCCCCGTCCACGTGCACGTCACCGACCGCCTCCTCGGCCGGTCCGCGCCCGAGGCCGCCGCCCGTCTGGCGCCCCTCGCCCGCCGGTGGCCGCTGACCGTGACCCTGCACGACCTGCCGCAGCCCTCGGACGGGGCGGGGGCCCACGAGCGGCGCGCCCGGGCCTACGCCGAGATCGTCGCTGCGTCGCGGGGCGTGGTCGTGAGCAGCCACCACGAGGCGGCGCTGCTCGACGACGCCCTGCGCCTCGCGGGGCGTCCTGGTCTCGTGACGGCGCGCCCGCGGGCCGTCATACCGCTCCCCGTCGACCCACCGGCCGCGCCGGCTCCCTCCGACACGCCCGACACGCCCGCCACGCCCGCCACGGGCCGCGAGGTCGGGATCCTCGGCTTCCTCTATCCGGGCAAGGGCCACCAGGAGGCGCTCGAGGCGCTGGCCGCCCAGCCCGCCGACGTCGGGCTCGTCTGCCTCGGACGCCCGTCGCCCGGCCACGAGGACCTGGTCGAGTCGCTGGAGGCGAGGGCAGCCGAGCTCGGGCGCCCTTGCCGGGTCACGGGATTCGTGCCCGACCAGGACCTGCTCGACGCGTTGCGGGCGGTGGCGGTCCCCGTCGCGCCGCACCGGCACCTGTCCGCCTCAGGGTCGATCAACACGTGGCTGGCGGCCGGCCGGCGCCCTCTCGTGCCACGGTCGCGGTACGTCGAGGAGCTCGAGGTGCGCTGCCCCGGGGCCCTGCTCGTCTACGACGACCTCGACGCCGCCGTGGGGCAGGCGCTCGAGGACCCGGCGGTCACCTGGCTGGGACCCGAGGTCGTTCTCGGCCCCGGCCGCGACGACGCCGCCCAGGCGTATGCCGCCACGCTCGCCGACTGGTCGACGCGCCCCGAGACGAGCTTGGTCATCCCCTACCACGACGACCAGCGCGGGCTCGACCTGCTGCTCGACGCCCTGGCCCGGCAGACCCTGCCGCCCGGCTCCTTCGAGGTGATCGTGGCCGACGACGGCTCGCCGCAGCCACCGGTGCTCCGGGAGCAGCCGTATGCCGTGCGCCTCCTGCGTCAGCCCGACGCCGGGTTCCGGGCCTCCGCGGCCCGGCACCTCGGGGCGACCGCCTCGACCGGACGCGTCCTGGCCTTCCTGGACGGGGACACGCTGCCGACGCCGGACTACCTGGCCCGGCTCGTGGGGGCGGTGACGACAGGGGAGGGGCCGTGCGGGACGCTGGCGGTCGGGCGTCGCCGGCACGCCGACCTGTCCGGCGTGCCGGCGCCCGAGGTCCTCGCCTGGCTGTCCGATGTCGCAGACGGGGCCGACGCCGCCGATCATCCCGGCGCCGATCATCCCGGCGCCGGCCCCAGGGTGCTGCCTGAGCCGGGGTGGCTCCGCGAGGCCTACGCCGCGACGGACGACCTGCGCGACGCGGACGACCGGTCCTACCGCTTCGTGATCAGCGCGGTCATGGCCCTGCCGCGCGAGCTGTACGACGCGGCAGGGGGATTCGACCCGGGTTTCGTGGGCTACGGCGGCGAGGACTGGGACCTGGCGCACCGCTGCTGGCTCGCGGGGGCCGCCCTGCGGCATGTCCCCGAGGCCGTGGCCTGGCACGACGGCGTCGACTTCGCGGGCCGCGACGACGAGGACCACCGTCGCGTCAAGGACCTCGAGACGCTGCGCCTCGCCCGCGTCCTCACCGACCCGCTCGCGCGCGACCCGCGTCTGGTCTGGCCGTACCCTCGCGTCGTGGTGCGCCTGCACGTGGGGGACTCCGGTCCCGGCGCCGTGGCCGGCTGCGTCGCCGGGCTGCTGGACGGCGCCGACGCGGGGGTCTGGCTGGGGGACGTCGACGCCGCGCTCGTGCAGGACCTGCTCGGCGACCCGCGCGTCCACCTGGGCGATCCCTCGGGGGAGGTCCTGCGCCGCTGCCGCGAGCAGGTCGACGTGGCCGCTCCCGTGCTGCTGGCCGGGAGCCTCACCGAGCTCGTCGACCGCGGGCCGGTCCGCACCGAGCTCGTCGTCGTCCGCCGCACCCGGGACCTCGCCCGTCACCGCGCGCGTCCCCGCTCGCAGACGGGCGCCGGCGGCGATGACGGCATCCCCGCGGTGTCGTCGGCCGCGGTCGGCATACGGCCGGTCACCGACCCACCGCCCCTGGAAGCCGCGTGGGGCGGCTGGGCCTGAGCCCGGCCGCCCCACGGGACGTGCATCCTGCGTCAGTCGCGACCGCCGGACGGTCGAGCCGCCGTCACCTCGCCACGGTGGGGTAGCGGTCCCAGACGCGGTGCAGCGTCAGGAGCTCGGCCACCTGGTCGATGATCGCGGCGCCGTCGGCCACCACGACCCCCTTGGCGTCGGCGGGCAGACCCGCCGAGGTGATCGCCTCGGCGGAGACCGCGCCGATCGCCTTGCAGTGGCGGAAGGCCTCGCCGAGCATCAGCGCGATGCGCGGGTCGGTCTGGGTGCCCAGGGCGGCCTGGTCGCCGTTGCGGGCGTCGTACGACGGCACGGCGTCCGGCGCCGGGGCGATCTGCCCGGCCAGGACGATGGCGTCGAACTCCACCGACCGGGCGGTGGCAAAGGTCTTGTCGACCTCGACCGACCCGACCTGGCCGCCGTGCGGGCCGACGACGAAGGGCACCATCGAGGCCTTCTCCACGGCCTTGACCAGGGCCGTGACCGTGGCGTCGTCGCTCCGCTCGTCGCACACGATCGCGACCTTGCGCCCGTCGACGGGGAACGGCTTGCCGACCTGGGACAGGGCGGGGCTGGGCTCCACGTCGGCGACCTTCTCCGTGGCCTTGGGCGCCGGCAGGCCGAGGCCCAAGGCGACCGCGGCGCACAGGTCGGCGTCGATGTTGGCCAGGCACTGCAGCTGGCGCTCCCGGACGACCGGCACCGTGCACTTGCCGAGCTCGAAGGTGTAGGCAGAGACGATGTGGTCCTTCTCGACCGGCGTCATCGAGCGGTAGAACATCCGGGCCTGGGAGTAGTGGTCCGCGAACGACGCCGGGACCGCCCGGACCGTCTGCGAGGCCGCGACGACGGCGGGGTGGTCCACGAAGCCGCCCTGCTCGGCGGGCGCGGGGAAGGGATTGCCCGCGCCGAGGGAGTTGGGGCGGTAGGGCGCGACGCCCGCGTGGACGGCGTGCTGGTGGAATCCGTCCCGCTGGTTGTCGTTGACGTCGACGTGCGGGCGGTTGATCGGCAGCTGCTGGAAGTTCGGGCCGCCGAGGCGCGTGATCTGCGTGTCCACGTAGGAGAACAGGCGGGCCTGCAGGAGGGCGTCGTTGACGACGTCGATGCCCGGCACCAGGTGGCCGGGGTTGAACATGACCTGCTCGACCTCGGCGAAGAAGTTCGTCGGGTTGGCGTCCAGGGTCAGCAGGCCGACCGGCTGCACGGGGGCGAGCTCCTCGGGGACCAGCTTGGTGGGGTCGAGCAGGTCGATGCCGGAGAACATCTGGTCCTCGGTGTCGTCGAAGACCTGGACGCCCAGCTCCCACTGCGGGAGGTGACCGCCCTCGATGGCGCCGTACAGGTCGCGGCGCTGGAAGTCGGGGTCGCCGCCCATGATGAGCTGCGCCTCCTCCCAGAGGGTGGAGTGGACGCCGGCCTTGGGCTTCCAGTGCCACTTGACCAGCTTGGTCGCGCCCGCCTCGTCGATGACGCGGAAGGTGTGGACGCCGAAGCCCTCCATCGTGCGCAGGGACAGCGGCAGCCCCCGGTCGGACATGTTCCACAGCGTGTGGTGCTGGGCCTCGGTGTGCAGCGACACGAAGTCCCAGAAGGTGTCGTGGGCGCTCGCGGCCTGCGGGATCTCACGGTCCGGCTCGGGCTTGGCCGCGTGGACGACGTCGGGGAACTTGATGCCGTCCTGGATGAAGAAGACGGGGATGTTGTTGCCGACGAGGTCGAAGTTGCCCTCGGAGGTGTAGAACTTCACGGCGAAGCCGCGGGTGTCGCGCGGGGTGTCCGCAGAGCCCCGCGAGCCGAGGACCGTGGAGAAGCGCAGGAAGACCGGCGTCTCGACGCCCTTCTTGAGGAAGGCCGCGCGGGTGATGCTCTCGGCGGAGCCGTAGGCCGTGAAGGTGCCGTGCGCGCCGGTCCCGCGGGCGTGGACCACCCGCTCCGGGATGCGCTCGTGGTCGAAGTGCGTGATCTTCTCCCGCAGGTGGTGGTCCTGCAGGAGCGTCGGGCCCCGGTCGCCCGCGCGCAGCGAGTGGTCCGTGTCGGGGACCCGCCGACCCACGGCGGTGGTCAGGTAGTCGCCCTGCTGGGCGCGGGCGTTGGGGTCCTTGCCGGCCTCGGCGCCGGTGGCCGTCCGCATCTCGGGGGCGCGCGTGTCGGGCGTGGGGGGCAGCGGGCCGCGGGGGTCCGTGGGCTCCTCCAGGGGCGGCGTGTAAGAAGCGTCGTGCGACATCGGTCCTCCTTGACGGTCGCCTCCGGGGGACGGGGCGACGTGGTGTGACATGCCTGGCCGGGAGTGCACGCGTCTTGGCGTCCGGCTGTGTCCTCTCGTACCCGTCGGGGGCGGGGCTATCCCCGCAGGGCTGTCTGCGGCGGGTCGCCCGGTGACAACGGTCCCCAGGGTTTGCAGCCGATCCGCCGCGGGTACGTCACCGGGGAGGGCCTCGGCACACCGTCGCTCGGCCCGTGAGCGGAAGGACCACCATCGTGAAGGCATTGACCTGGCAGGGCGTCGAGAAGGTCGCGGTCGAGGAGGTGCCCGACCCCCGGATCGAGCAGCCCACCGACGCCATCGTCCGCGTCACGTCCACCGCCATCTGCGGCTCGGACCTTCACCTCTACCGCGTGCTGGCGCCCTTCCTCCAGCGCGGTGACGTGCTCGGGCACGAGTTCATGGGGATCGTCGAGGAGGTCGGCTCCCAGGCTGGGTCGCTCAGGGTGGGCGACCGGGTCGTCGTGCCGTTCAACATCTCCTGCGGCCACTGCTTCATGTGCTCGATCGGCAAGCAGTCCCAGTGCGAGACCACCCAGGTCAAGGACCAGGACAAGGGAGCGGCGCTGTTCGGCTTCACGAGCATGTATGGCGCCGTCCCCGGCGGCCAGGCGGAGTACGTCCGGGTCCCGCAGGCCCAGTACGGCCCGGTCGTCGTGCCCGAGGAGGGCAGCGACGAGCGCTATCTCTACCTGTCCGACATCCTTCCCACGGCGTGGCAGGCCGCGAAGTACGCCGACGTCGAGCCGGGCTCGACCGTCGCGGTCTACGGCCTCGGCCCGGTCGGCCAGCTCGCCACCCGCAGCGCCCTGCAGCTCGGCGCCGGCCGCGTGATCGGCGTCGACCGGGTGGACGAGCGGCTGGCGATGGCGCGCGGCTTCGGCGTCGAGACCGTCGACATGCGCGAGGTGGACGACCCTGCCGAGGCCATCCGCGAGATGACCGGCGGCCGGGGCGCCGACTCGGTCATCGAGGCCGTCGGCATGGAGGCGCACGGCTCCCCGGCCGGCAAGACCGCCTTCGACGTCGTGCCGCGGCTGCCCAAGGCGCTGGCCAAGCCGATGATCGAGACGGTGGGCTTCGACCAGCTCGCGGCGCTGCACGGCAGTTTCGAGGCGGTGCGGCGAGGCGGCACGGTCTCGGTCGTCGGGGTGTATGGCGGGGCGGCCGACCCCATGCCGATGTTGACGATGTTCGACAAGAACCTCACGATCCGGATGGGCCAGTGCAACGTCCGCCGGTGGACCGACGAGCTGCTCGAGCTCGTCCGTCAGGACGGGGACGTGTTCGGCACCGAGACGCTCGCGACCCACCGACTGTCGCTGGACGAGGCGCCCGGCGCCTACGAGACCTTCCAGAAGAAGCAGGACGGCTGCATCAAGGTGGTCCTCAAGCCCGGCGCCTGAGGGCTGACCCGGACGCACATCGAGGCGGTGCTGACGACCCCCAAGTCGGTCAGCACCGCCTCGCGGTGCGTGTGAGCCTCCCCCTCGTCCGCTCACACACCTTGCAGACGCAGCGTCGGTCGCAGAGGTTGCCCGATGCTAGGGGATTTCTCGCTCATTCCCCCAGGTGGCCTACCTGCCCGCGCGAGGCGTTATCCAAGCGTGACGGCGTGGGGGAGGCGGAGGTTCCGGCATACGGGATGGTGGTCCGCCTGATGAGAGGCGCGCGCCATGGTGAGCCCATGACCACCGCGCTGCCCGTCGTCTCCGCCGCCGCCGTCGAGGCAGCGGCCGCACGGCTCGCGGGCGTCGTCCGGACCACAGGCCTGCAGCGCAACGAGCGCCTGAGCGAGCGCACCGGTGCCCAGGTCTGGCTCAAGCGCGAGGACCTGCAGCCCGTCCGGTCCTACAAGCTGCGCGGGGCCTACAACCTGATCGCGCAGCTGGACGCCGGACAACGGGCCGCCGGGGTCATCTGCGCCAGCGCAGGCAACCACGGGCAGGGCGTCGCCTTCGCGTGCCGCCGGCTCGGCATCCGGGCCAGGATCTTCGTCCCCAGCACCACGCCCCGGCAGAAGCGCGACCGCATGCTCGCCCTCGGCGGCGACGCGGTGGAGCTGGTGGTGACGGGGGACACCTACGACGAGGCGGCGGGCGCCGCGGCCGTCGAGGCCACGGTCACCGGGGCGACGCTGGTGCCGGCGTTCGACGACCCGCGGACCCTCGTCGGGCAGGGCACCGTCGTGCCCGAGATCGCCGCCCAGCTGGGGCGCGTCCCCGACCTGCTGGTCGTCCCGGTGGGGGGCGGCGGCATGCTCGCGGGGTGCCTGACCTGGATGGCCGAGCATGCGCCGTCGACCCGCGTCGTCGGCGCCGAGCCCGCGGGCGCGGCCTGCCTGGCCGCGGCCCTGTCGGCCGGCGAGCCGGTCGCCCTGCCGGCCATCGACTCCTTCGTCGACGGGGCGGCGGTGCGGCGTGCCGGCGACGTCACCTACCCGATCGCCCGGGACGCCGTCGCGGCCGGACTGGCCGAGCTCGTGCAGGTCCCCGAGGGCAAGATCTGCACCGAGATGCTCGACCTCTACCAGATCGACGGGATCATCGCCGAGCCCGCCGGGGCTCTCGCGGCGGCGGCGCTGGGTGGCGGTGACCGCGAGGAGATCGTCCAGGTCGAGGCGGGCTCCTCGGTGGTCGTGATCCTGTCGGGCGGCAACAACGACGTCTCGCGCTACAGCGAGATCGTGGAGCGCTCCCTCGTGTACGAGGGCCGCAAGCACTACTTCCTGGTGAACTTCCCGCAGGAGCCGGGCGCCCTGCGGCGCTTCCTCGACGAGGTGCTCGGGCCCGACGACGACATCGCGCTGTTCGAGTACGTCAAGCGCTCCAACCGCGAGATCGGTCCTGCGCTGGTGGGCATCGAGCTCGGACGGCCGTCGGACCTCGGCGGGCTGCTGCAACGCCTGGAGGAGAGCCCGATCCGGGTGGAGCGCGTCGACCCCGACAGCCCCTTCTACCGCTTCCTCGTCTGACAGTGATGATGTGAGTGAGCCCCGCAGCGGTCGTCCTGACTCAGCGTCTGACTGACTGAGGGTCTTTAACAGGATCTGTCGGTCGATCCGCTGCGGGGCTCGTTTGCACTCACCAGACGA
>NZ_WLVL01000038.1 GCF_009707125.1 Arsenicicoccus cauae | reverse complement strand
GACATCATCCGCTGCCTCAAACGACTCATCGCCCGCGAGATCTACTACGTCCTCACCCGGGAGCGCATCGAGCCCGGACACCTCGCTACCGCCGCTTGACATCCATAGGAGCATCCTACCGGGGGTAAGGGCATCGACCGGCCTTCGTTCGCCAGGTCGATGAGCCCGCCGGGGGTAAGGGCATCGACCGGCCTTCGTTCGCCAGGTCGATGATCCCGCCCCCGGTAGGAGCGCGCCGAATGTGGCCGCGCGGTCACGGAGAGCCATGAGCGTCGGGCAAACAGGCGCGGAGGTTACTCATCGGTAGAGGGATGGCGCACGGGCCGATAGCGTCACGACCCACCGTGACCCGGGGCACTGCCCGGTCAGCGCCTCGAACTGCACCCAGGGAGACCGCCGCCATGATGCATCGCCACCTCCGCACCGTGACCGCCGTGGGGATCCTCGCAACCACTGCCCTCGCCGGCTCCGCGTGCAGCCACGAGACCGCCGCCGCCGGTGGCTCCGAGGAGGCATTGCAGCATGCCTTCGCGGCCTCGGAGGCCGCGCTGCGCAAGCTCGAGAAGCTGCCCGTCGACGGGCCGGTCGCCTCGGCCGACTTCCTGACGCCGGAGTACCTCGAGCAGCACAACGCGATGAGCCGGAGCATCGAGGCGAGCGGCAACCGGATGGTGGGTCAGCGCAGGTTCGAGTCGATCACGCGCGTGCAGTACGCCATCTGGCCGAAGCCCGTGACCTCCCTGCGGGTGTGCAGCGTCGGCGACGTCCGCATGCTCGACGAGCACGGCAAGGACGTCACCGTGGGCCTCGACCGCAAGCCCAAGCCGAAGGGCGCGACGCGCGACGCGATCGTCTACGACCTGGAGTCGCGCGACGAGGGCAAGACCTTCCTCGTCAAGGGTGCGCTCCCGGACGGGAGGTGCTGACCTCCGGCGCCGACCAGCCCTAGGTCGTATGACGTCAACCGCCCGCCTCCCAGGTCACCGGGAGGCGGGCGGCCCCGGCATACGGGGTCAGACGTCGGCGTCCTCGTGGCGGTCGTTGGGTGCGAACCACTGACCGGGGGCGTGACCGGGACGGCGGTGCCACACCTCGCCGGGGATGCCTGCCGGCATGTGGGGGTTGTCGTCGAGGTCGAAACCGGCGTCCACCGGGTCCGCGTGGGACTCGAGGTCGCGCAGGGCGGCGATCGCGTGCCTGCCGAGCGCGATGAGCGCGACGAGGTTGAGCACCGCCATGAAGGTCATGGCCAGGTCGGCCAGGTCCCACACGAAGGCCAGGCTCTGCAGCGCGCCCCAGGCCACGGCACCGATGGTGAGCAGCCGGATCGCGAGCTCGCCGACCCGGCCGCCGCGCATGAAGTCCATGTTGACCTCGGCGTAGGTCTCGTTGCCGATGACCGAGCTGAACGCGAAGATGAAGATCAGGAAGGCCATGACCGGTGCGACCCAGGACCCGAGCTCGCTGGCCAGCGCGGTCTGGGTGAGCGTCGCCGCCTGGTCGCGGGTGGTCACGCCGGGGGTGTAGATGGACGGTCCGGCCAGCAGGATCATCACGGCGGTCGAGGTGCAGACGATGATCGTGTCGATGAAGACGCCGAGCGCCTGCACCATGCCCTGGTGGGCGGGGTGCGAGGTGGTGGCGGCGGCGGCGGCGTTGGGCGCCGAGCCCATGCCGGCCTCGTTGGAGAACATCCCGCGCTTCACGCCGTTGAGCACGGCGGCGAGGATGCCGCCGGCGGTGCCGGCCAGCGCCTGGTCGAGCCCGAATGCCCCGCGGAAGATGTCGCCGATGGCACTGGGCACGTCCCCGATCCGCATGACCAGGACGGCCATCGCGAGCAGGAAGTAGGCGAGCGCCATCAGCGGCGCCATGTACTCCGTGACGCGGGCGACGGACTTGAGGCCGCCCAGCACGATGGCGGCCGTGATGACGACCAGGATGATCGCGGTGATCGAGGTGGGGATGCCCCAGGTGCCCTCGAAGACCCCGGCGATGGTGTTGGCCTGCACCATGTTGAACGCGAGGCCGAAGGTGAAGATCAGGCAGATCGCGAAGGCGATGCCCATGGGTCGCGACTTCAGTCCGCGCTGCATGTAGTAGGCCGGGCCGCCGCGGAAGGTGCCGTCGGTGTGCGGGACCTTGTAGAGCTGGGCGAGCGTCGCCTCGACGAAGGCGGTGGCCATGCCGAGGAAGGCCATCACCCACATCCAGAAGATCGCACCGGGGTCACCGAGCGCCAGGGCGATGGCGACGCCGACGATGTTGCCGGTGCCGACGCGGGAGGCCAGGGAGATGCAGAACGCCTGGAAGCTGGAGATGCCCTCGCCGCCGCCGCTGCGTGACCCGACGGCCACCTTGACCATGGTGCCGAAGCGGCGGAACTGGGCGCCCTTGCTCCACAGCGTGAAGAGGATGCCGGCGGCGGCCAGCATGACGATCAGCAGCCAGGTGAGCTTGTCGTTGACGGCGAGGATGCCGTCGTGGATCGCGTTCAAGGATGGTCCGTTCGTGGGGGTCAGGTGGGGGCCGCGGCCGGGCCGTCGATGGAGGACAGCGTATGCCGACCCGCCCGCCTCGGCCGGTGGAGGCGGACGGGCGGTTGCGGCATACGGCCGGTCGCCGGTGGGCGAGGTCTGCCGGTCAGCGGGCGGGGGTGATCCGCCCGCGGCACTCGCCGAGGCCGATGCGGCGGCCGTCGCGTCCGCGAGCGGTGGCCGCCAGCACGACCTCGTCGCCGTCCTCGAGGAACGTCCTCGTGGAGCCATCGGACAGGGTGATCGGATCGCGCCCGCCCCAGGTCATCTCGATGAACGCCCCGCGCTGGTCGACCTCGGTGCCGGAGATGGTCCCGGAGGCGTAGAAGTCGCCGGTGCTCACGGACGCGCCGTTGATGGTGGTGTGGGCGAGCATCTGGGCGGGGGTCCAGTACAACTGGGCGTAGGGCGGCCGGGAGACGACCTCGCCGTTGAGCTGCACCTCGAGCTCGATGTCCAGTCCCCAGGGCTCGCCGTCGACGTCCTGCAGGTAGTCCTGCAGCGGCACGTCGCGGGCCGGCGGCTCGATCCGAGCGTCCTGCAGGGCCGCGAGCGGCAGCACCCAGCCGCTGATCGACGTGGCGAAGGACTTGCCGAGGAAGGGGCCGAGGGGGACGTACTCCCACGCCTGGATGTCGCGGGCGGACCAGTCGTTGGTGAGAGTCACGCCGAAGACGTGCTGGTCGAACTCGCTCACGGCGACGGAGGATCCGCGCTCTGACCCCACGCCGACCACGAAGCCCAGCTCGGCCTCGATGTCGAGACGGACCGACGGGCCGAAGACGACGTCGCCGTCGGGCGTCCGCCGCTGGCCCTGCGGGCGTGGGACATCCGAGCCCGACACGATCACGGTCTGGGAGCGGCCGTGGTAGCCGATCGGCAGGTGCTTCCAGTTGGGCGTGAGCGGCTCGGAGTCGGGGCGAAAGATCCGGCCGATGTTGGACGCGTGGTTCTCCGAGGCGTAGAAGTCGACGTAGTCACCCACCGTGAACGGCATCAGCATCGTCACGTCGGCGAGGTCCACCAGGGACGGCTCGACGAGGGGGCGGTAGCTCTCGTCGCGCAGCCACGTCTGGACGTCGCTGCGCAGCCGCGCCCACGCCTCCGGTCCCGCCGCGAGCAGGACGTCGAGGTTGCCCTCCTCGACGACGTCGGACCACTCGCCGGGCAGCTCGGGCGCGGCCTCCGTGAGGTCGAGGGCCTGGTCACCGATGCGCACCCCGAGGTGGGCGAAGTCGTCGCCGGTGTCCATGGACCCATAGGGCAGGGCGTCCAGGCCGAACGGGCTGTCCTGCAGGATCTCGACCCAGGTGGTCGTCACGGGTGCTCCTTGTCGTGATGAGGTGATGAGGTGGCGCGGCGGTGCGGCGGTGCGGTCAGCGAGGGCCTACTGCTGCTGGTCGACCTGCTGGGTGGGGTCGCGCCGCTCGAGCACCTCGACGCGCGAGGTGAGGCCCAGGGCGGCGAGGTCCTCGACGGGCGTGCCCGTGCTGCAGGAGCCGTAGGCCACGAGTCCTGCTCGCACCCGCCGCTGCTCGTCGTCCGCCGCGGCGAGCGCCTCGGCCGCGAGGGCCGGGCCGTCGGTGCTGGCGAGCGCCTCCACGACCTGCTGGCGGTCGGCCCCGGCCACCGCCCGCAGGAGCGCCACGAGGATGTTGAGGACGCCGTGGTGCTCGAAACCCGTCCGGTCGGCGGTGTAGCGCACGGCGTGGTGCAGGCCGGCCGTGCACTTGAACCGCGCGCCGAGCTCGCCCGCGGCAGCGAGGAGGTCGGCGAGCTGGTCGACGCTCGGGAAGAGGTCGGGTGTGACGCCGCCGCAGCGGACCTTGGCGCCGAGCCCGGCGTCGTGCACCGAGGTCAGCGCGGCCCGGGTCTCACCCTCGTCGGCCCGGGCGAGGGGGATCTCGACGTAGGCCGTCACGGCGTCGGGCAGGGCGCTGGTCGCCGCCACGACCGCGGCCACCGCCTCGTCGAGCGGCTGGTCCAGGGGCAGCCGCAGCTCGACGGCGCCCAGGTGCAGGCGTGGGTCGCCGAGCAGGGAGCTGGCGAGGCCGGGCAGCGAGGCCAGGGGCTCGTCGAGGATCACCCCGACGTCGACGGTCTCCCCCTCGCGCAGCGCCTGGCGCAGCTCGTCGAGCCGGCTGGCGGGGCACAGGAACCGGCCGGTGTGCACCGGGTGGGCGGCGTCCAGGTCGGCCCGGTGACGGGCGACGGCGTCGTCCATCGCGAGGGCGGTGGGTGGGAAGAGGCCGGCGTCGTCGACCAGCGCCGCCACGAGC
This sequence comes from Arsenicicoccus cauae, assembly GCF_009707125.1. Lineage (GTDB taxonomy): Bacteria > Actinomycetota > Actinomycetes > Actinomycetales > Dermatophilaceae > Arsenicicoccus > Arsenicicoccus cauae. Next base: position 28,553 of record NZ_WLVL01000038.1, on the reverse strand, counting down.
GGCTGGGTCGCGAGCGGTGCGGGGGCCCCGGGTGCGTCGGTTGCGTCCGTCATACGGCTGATCATCCCTGACCCAGCCGGCGCCCGCCCGACCAGCTGTAGGGGTAGCGGTCGTCCTCGGTCGCCAGCGCGCCCTCGCCGAGGTCCAGCGGCCGGAAGGTGTCCACCATGACCGCCAGCTCGTCGAAGAACTCCGCCCCGATGGACCGCTCGTAGGCGCCCGGCTGCGGCCCGTGGGCGTGACCTGCCGGGTGCAGCGAGATCGAGCCCTGCCCGATGCCGGAGCCCTTGCGCGCCTCGTAGTCGCCGCCGCAGAAGAACATGACCTCGTCGCTGTCGACGTTGGAGTGGTAGTAGGGCACCGGGATCGCGAGCGGGTGGTAGTCGACCTTGCGCGGCACGAAGTTGCAGACCACGAAGTTGTGCCCCTCCCACACCAGGTGGGCGGGCGGCGGCTGGTGGACCCGCCCGGTGATCGGCTCGAAGTCGCCGATGTTGAAGACGTAGGGGTAGAGGCAGCCGTCCCACCCGACCACGTCGAAGGGGTGCTGCGGCTGGACGTGGATCGTGCCGTCCAGGCCCGACGGTCCGCGCCCGCGGTGCTTGATGTAGACCTCGACGTCCTGCTCGTCGACCAGCTGCGGCTCGCCGACGTGACGGAAGTCGCGCTCGCAGTAGGGCGCGTGCTCGAGCAGCTGGCCGTGCTTGGACAGGTAGCCGCGCGGCGGGTTGATGTGGCTGTTGGCCTCGATGACGTAGACGCGGACCGGCTCGTCGCCCGTGGGCACCCACCGGTGGATCACCGCGCGCGGGATCATCACGTAGTCGCCCTGGTGGACGTCGACGTGGCCGAGCTGGGTCTCCAGCGTGGCCGTCCCGGACTCGACGTAGCAGCACTCGTCGCCGACGGCGTTCTTGTAGAGCGGGCTGGCCTCGGTCGCGGCGACATAGCCGAGCCGCACGTCGCCGTTGCCGAGCAGCAGCCGCCGCCCCGTCACCACGTCCCGCCCGTCGGCACCGAGGGCGTGGGTCCGCAGGTGGCGCGGCAGCAGCGGGTCGTTGGGCGTGAGCGTCTGGTCGGGCAGCTCCCAGGGGCGGACGTCGACGATCGCGCTGGGGATGTAGCGGTGGTAGAGCAGGCTCGAGTCCGAGCTGAACCCCTCCTCGCCCATGAGCTCCTCGTAGTAGAGGTCACCCTCAGGGGTGCGGTGCTGCGTGTGCCGCTTGGGCGGGATGGTGCCCGCGCTGCGGTAGTGAGCCATGACGCCCTCGTCTCTCGCACCACTGATACATCGATGTACTATCTGGACTGTAGCGGACGGGTCCGACAGACGCCAGGGGGTGCCATGAGCGAGCTGGACTTCTGGTCCTTCGTGCGCGAGGCGCGGTCCCGTCTCACCGACGCGGGCTACGCCGACCCCGGGGCCACCGAGCTGTTGCTCACGCTCAACCGCGCGTCCGGGATCGTCACCTACGACCTCGAGGCGTCGGTGCACCGGCCGGCGGGCCGGTCGTGGTCGGCCTTCCGCATCCTCTACGTCCTGTGGCTGGCCGGCGCGATGGAGCCCAAGCGGGTCGCGGAGCTCACCGGCCTCACCCGCGCGGCCGTCTCCAACCTCACCGGCGGCCTGGTCGACGACGGTCTCGTATGCCGCGAGCCCGCCCCCCACGACGGCCGCTCCGTCCGGCTCGGGCTGACGCCACGCGGGGTGGAGGAGATCCGCGCCCTCTTTGCCACGCAGCACGAGCGCGAGCAGGCCTGGGCGGCAGCGCTCACCCCGCTCGAGCGGCACCTGCTGGTGACCCTGCTCGACAAGCTCGTGGGGTCCCGCGACGACCTGTCCCCGCGGCTGCGCCACTGACCGCCCCTCCTCGGCGCAACGGGGACGTTCGTGATCGGTTTCCGGGCACGAACGTCCCCGTTGCGGGTGCGGGGGTGCGGCAGACTCGGGGGCATGGCCTGGACCGAGCACGTCATCTGGTGGCACGTCTATCCGCTGGGCGCCGTCGGTGCGCCCATCAGGGATCCGTATGACGAGAGCCTGGTCGCCCACCCGCTGCGGCGCCTGGACGGATGGCTGGACTACGCGATCGCGCTGGGCGTCAACGGGCTCCAGCTCGGCCCGGTCTTCGCGTCGACCACGCACGGCTACGACACCGTCGACCACGTCCGGATCGACCCGCGGCTCGGCGACGACGGAGACTTCGACGAGCTGGTGCGGCGCTGCCACGACCGGGGCCTGCGGGTGATGCTCGACGGCGTCTTCAACCACGTCGGGCTCGAGCACCCCCTCTACCAGCAGGCTCTCGCCGGCGGCCGAGAGTCGCACGCCGCCAGGTACTTCCGCATCGACTGGGACGCCGACGGCGGGCCCCGCCCGGACGTCTTCGAGGGGCACGGGTCCCTCGTCGCGCTCGACCACACCCGCGACGAGGTCGTCGATCTGGTCGTCGAGGTCATGCTGCACTGGCTGCGTCGGGGCATCGACGGGTGGCGGCTGGACGCGGCATACGCCGTCGACCCGGCGTTCTGGGCGCGGGTGCTGCCGCGCGTGCGGGCGGAGTTCCCGGAGGCGACCTTCGTCGGGGAGGTGATCCACGGCGACTACGCCGCGATCGTGCGTGAGTCGACGCTGGACTCCGTCACGCAGTACGAGCTGTGGAAGGCCCTCTGGTCCTCGCTCCACGACAAGAACTTCTACGAGCTGTCGCACGCCCTCGAGCGGCACGGCGCCCTGCTCGACACGTTCGTGCCGATGACCTTCGTCGGCAACCACGACGTCACCCGCATCGCCTCCCGCGTCGGCCCGGCGGCGGCGGTGCTCGCGGTGGCCTGCCTGCTCACGGTGGGCGGCACGCCCTCGCTCTACTACGGCGACGAGCAGGCCTTCGAGGGCGTCAAGGAGGACCGCGAGGGCGGCGACGACGCCGTCCGACCTCCGCTGCCCGCGACCCCCGCCGAGCTGAGCACCTTGGGGGAGTGGATGTTTCACGTGCACCAGGGGCTGATCGCGGTGCGGCGCCAGCACCCCTGGCTCGTCCGTGCGCGCACGCGGGTGGTGGAGCTCGGCAACGAGCGCTTCGTCTACGAGTCGCGCCCCGCTGCCGGCGCCCCCGAGGAGTGTGACCCCGCTGCCGTCATACGGGTCACGCTGGAGGTGTCGGGCGAGCCGCGGGTGCAGGTCGAGACGTCCAGCGCGACCGCCTTCACCTGGCCCGCCCGCTGACCACCCGCTCCCGGCGCGTCCGCGGCCACCCCACGCGGCCGTCAGGCTCTGTGGACGTCTTGGGCCTGAGCCCAGGAGCCAGCGGACGCCGTCAGAGGTGCTTGTCGGCCGTGACCTGCACGAGGTGGACGGGGTTGCCGTCGGGGTCTGCTACCCAGGCCACGCGGGTCCGCCCACCCTGGAAGGGATGCGGCTCGGACAGCAGCGGAGCGCCTCCCGCGGTCAGCCGGACGACCTCGCCGTCGACGTCGTCGCAGTAGAGCACGATCTCCACGGGCCGACCGCCGAGCTGTGGGTCCAGACCGTGGTCCTCCCGGGCGGCGGTGACGGTGGAGATCCCGATCGTGAACCTGTCCAGCGTCAGCTCCACGTGCACGGGGTCTCCGTGGGAGGGGCTTCGAGAGGTCACGTGGAAGTCGAGCCCCTCGTAGAACGACGTGAGGCGGGGGAGATCGTCGGTGTACAGCGCGATCATCGGCGTCCGGTACATGTCTCGACCGTAGTGGAGCGGGAAGGGCGGACGGGTGGGCGAGCCCGACCGGATCACGTGGGTACCGCCGGACGCCCAGATGAGTGGGCAGAGATAGGCCTCCCAGGCGCATTCGTGGTGCCACTCTCGCCCTCTCACGGGCGCCCGGTCGCAGAGCGCGCACGGCTGCGAGGATGGCTGCACCGACGAGAGGAGCACGCCATGAGCGACCCGACCGAGGGCCACGTCCAGCAGGGCGACGGCCCGGACCGCAGGCCTGGCACGACCGAGGGCACGTCGACGCTGGTCGAGCAGGTGTGCGGGCGCGCTGAGTCCCGGGGAGGGCGGCCCGGTGCGACCGCGGTCGTCGACAACGACAGCGCCAAGGTGGTGGCCTTCGAGTTCGCCGAGGGCGACCAGCTCACAGAGCACGCCGCGCGACATCCCGTGCTGATCCAGGTGATCCGCGGGCGGGTGAGCTTCGAGCTGCCGGACCGCACCGTCGAGCTCGCGCCGGGGGCGCTGCTGCACCTGACGCCGATGCTGCGACACGCGGTCCGCGCGCTGGAGCCGACGACGCTGACGGTGACGATGCTCCTGCCGCACCCCTGAGGCGAGCGGCACGCGCAGGTCAGCGGCGCAGGACGCGCCGGACCGCGGCACCCACCTCTGCCGGCGTCGCGGCGATGTGCGCATCGGGCCGTATGACGACCGCCTGCCGCCCGTCGAGGCGCGGGCTCTCCGCGACGACCCCGTCAGGATCGACCGCCTCCAGCGCGACCTCGGGACTGAGGATGGAGGGGGTGGGGTGGGGTGCTGGCGGCGTCCGGCCGCGCTGCGTTCAGCTGAAGACGACCCAGGCGATCGCGACGTAGTGCACGATCGCCGCCAGGATCGTGCAGGCGTGAAACACCTCGTGAAAGCCGAACCAGGTCGGCGAGGGGTTGGGCCGCTTGAGGCCGTAGCAGACCGCGCCACCGGTGTAGAGCAGCCCGCCCACCGCGATCAGGATCACGGTCACCGCTCCACCTGCGGCCCAGAACTGCGTCAGCCACCCGACCGCGGCCCACCCCATCGCGACGTACAGCAGGGTGTAGAGCCACCGCGGCGCCTCGATCCACAGCGTCCGGAACAACACGCCGGCGAGCGCGCACGACCAGATCAGCGTCAGCAGGATCACCCGGGACCGGCCCTCGAGCAGCAGCAGCGCGAGCGGCGTGTAGCTGCCCGCGATGAAGACATAGATGTTGGCGTGGTCCCACCGCCGGAACACCGCGTAGACCTTGTCGTTCCACCTGCCCCGGTGGTAGGTCGCGCTCGTCCCGAACAGCATCAGGGCCGCCACGAGATAGACCGCGCTGCCGATGCGCCCCGTCAGCGTCGGCGCGAACACGCACAGCACCAGCCCGGCGAAGAAGATCACGGGGGTCATGCCGGCGTGCAGCCACCCGCGCAGCTTGGGCTTGACCTGGCGCAAGGCCTCCACCGGCCGCTGCGCGACGCTCGGCGAGGACGCGGCGCGGGAGGCTCCGGTGGTGTCAGGGTGTTCAGCGACGACGGGCATACCTTGACGTTACGCGCGCAACCTGGGCGGGGGCCACGCTCGACATACGGGATCACGACCCGATCCCTGCTCGCCGCGCGACAAAGGCGGACCGACGCACTGCCGGTATGTCGCCACGCCGGCCGCTCGTTGCGGTGGCCCCGCGCCGCGACCACCCCACCCGCTGAGCGGGTGCGGCGGAGCCCGGCGGGCGTTAGGCGAGATCCATGATGCGGTCCCACGAGGGGCCGTCGAGCGATACCGCCGCGGCAGGGAACAGGCCGTTGTCCTCGCGGTCCATGTGCACGCGCAGCCGATCCTCGAACGCCTTGTAGCCCCCGAAGTCGCCCCCCTTGACCGCGTCGAACAGCGCCCAGAGGTCCTCGTGCTCGGCGCACAGGTCGTCGACGTGCTCGGTGAAGTCCTCGTCCTCGCGGAGCACGGCGAACAGGCTTCGCTCCTCGGAGTCGAAGTGCGGCCGCATCAGGCCGGCGAGGTGCTCGCACGCACCCCGCACGGCGGCGAGGTCCTGCTCGTCGCACGCCCGCCGGAGGATCCCGAGCTCGTTGATGAGCTGGTCGTGCTCCTCCATGTAGCGCCCGATCAGCTCGATGTCCTTGCACCCGCAGTAGGAACACATGGGTGCATCCTGCTCCCGCGCTATTAGCACGGTCAAACTCGTGTCAAAGCATGCCCAAAGGCTATGGAGACGAGTTCCTTCCAGTCCCCGAGCCCGCTGAAGGACAGCTTGCCGAAGAGCAGGGCGGCCACGTTCGCGTAGATGAAGAAGTCCTACCACTCGATGGTCGTGCCGACCGTGGTGGCCATGGGGACGCGGCGAGACTGCGTCGGGCACAAGGGTTGTCCCCGATCGGTCACGCCGTGGGTCGCCGACCGGTTGGCCGGCTCGGCGAGCGGTCGGGATGGCTCACACTGGTGCGTATGCCGAACGACCTCGCGCGCCCGGACCACGACCCCCGGGCGGTGGTGGACGAGCTGCGTGACGTGCTCGCCGAGACGCTGGCAGGCCATCGCGTGGAGGCGCTCGCGGGGCGGGTGGCGAGGCTGATCCAGGCCTATCGCTCGGGCTCCGTCCCGGCGTCGGTGATCCTCGACGACCCGGTGACCGTGGCCGCGTATGCCGCCTACCGCATGCCCGCGACCGTCGCGGCGCTGAGCGCGGTGCTCGAGCAGGCGGCTGATGCGGTGCCGTCGCTGCGGGTACGCCGTCTCGTGGACCTGGGTGGGGGCACGGGTGCGGCGGGGTGGGCCGTGGCGGCGTGGGCGCCGGAGCTGGAGCAGGTCGACGTGCTCGAGCAGTCGGAGCCGGCCAGGGCCTTGGGCGCAGGGCTGGCGACGGCGTCGACGGTCGCCGCTCTGCGTGAGTCGCGCTGGCAGCCCTGGACGCTCGGTCGCAGCGCCCTGCCGTCCGACCTCGCCGGTGAGCAGGGCGTCCCCGCCGATCTGGCAGTCCTGTCGTACGTCGTCGGCGAGCTGCCGGACGCGCTGCGGCACGAGGCCGTGGCCACCGCCATGTCGGTGGCGAGCACCGTGCTGGTGGTGGAGCCTGGGACGCCGGCCGGCTATCGGCGCGTGCTCGGGGCGCGAGAGGTGCTGGTGGGGGCCGGGTTTCGCGTGGCCGCGCCCTGCCCGCACCAGGGCCCGTGCCCGCTGGCGGGCGACGACTGGTGCCACCTGCCCGCCCGGGTCGAGCGCTCTGCCCTGCACCGGGCCGTCAAGGGCGCCGAGCTGTCCTCCGAGGACGAGAAGTTCAGCTATGTCCTCGCCACCCGCCTCCCCGTCGAGCCGTATGCCGGCCGCGTGATCCGCCACCCGATGATCCGCAAGGGCCTCGTGGGGCTGCCGCTGTGCCAGGCGGACGGGACTGCCGCGCAGCGCCTCGTCTCCAAGCGTCAGGGGGCGGCCTACAAGGAGGCCCGCAAGCTCGACTGGGGTGACGCCCTGCAGCACTGACGCCCTGGGTGCCGATCAGAGGCGCTAGGTCAATCTCGTCTCTCCGCAATACTCCGCTGGTGGACGCTACGCCGGACGATGAGATAGCCCTGCGGCTGCTGCTCGTCCGGGTCTGCAGGCCGCCCGCCCCAGAACGCCACCTCGAACCCCGCTTCCTCGAACCTCCCCGTCAGCTCGTCCTGCGACATCCACCAGATGTCGAACCCGATGCCCAGGCCGAGGGACACGCCGCCGCGCCGAGCGCTGTCGTCGCCGACCTTCCACGCCGTCGTCACGTAGCCGCCCGGCCGCACCACGCGAGCCAGCTCCGCGAAGGCCCCCGGTCGGTCCTGCGGCGGCAGGTACATCAGCGAGTACCAGCAGATGGCCCCGTCCAGCTCGCCGTCCCCGAATGGCAGCGCCCGCACGTCGCCCACCTGCACGTCCAGCCCGGGCTGCTCCCGTCGTGCCACGCGCACCATCTCGGGGGAGAGGTCCAGCCCGCGCACCGCGATCCCGTGGCTCATCACGTATGCCGCCAACCTGCCTGTCCCACATCCGAGGTCGCCGACGGTGGGAGTCTCGACCGCGCGCCCGGTCGCGGCGGCGCGCACGAGATCGCAGAACGCCGCGAGGATCCCGCGCTCGAGCGGCATCTGGTCGAGCAGCCCCGCCAGGCGCTCGGCATACAGCCCGGCCAGCACGTCATGGGCCTGCCGGAGCTCTGCGGTGGCGTCGCGTCTGGCGACCTCGTCGTCCCTGGCCGTCGTCATGGCTGGCACGCTAGCGGGCCCCTGCGACAGCCCCCGACCCCTGTCGTCGAAAGGCGACAAATGGGGGTTGTAGCGCCGTCATGACCCCCATGTGTCGCCTTTCGATGGTGGGCGGCGAGCGGGGCGTCGCGTCAGTAGGAGCTCTGCTCGCCCTCGCCCTGCGCCGGCTCGGACGTGTCCTGGCCGCCGGCGGCGGCGGGGACGTCGCCGAGGTCGTCCTCCTGGCCCAGCGCGGTGGGTCCACCGTCGGTCTGGTCAGCGTCCGTCTCGGTCTGCTCGTCGCGCGTCGCGTCGTTGCTCATGCCGTCAGGCTACGGCGCGCCACCGGGGCGCGGGCGCTCACGCCCACAGGTCCTGGGCCAGCACCTCGCCCTCACGACACCCCCGCGGTATGGCGAAGACCGCCGACCCGATCGGGGTGGTCCAGGTGTTGAGCAGGTCCGCCTCGGCGAGCCGCCGCTGCACCGAGAGGTACTGCTCGAGCTCCGCCTGGTAGGCGACGAACAGCAGCCCGGCGTTGGTCAGCCGACCGGGGTCGGGCGGGTCGTCGTAGCTGTACGGACGCCGCAGGAAGCGGTCGGTCAGCCCCTTCTCGTGGGGCAGGGACCGTCGCACGTGCGAGAACTCGTCGATCACCGGCAGCCCGAGGCGATCGGTTGCGGCCACGTCCGGGGCGTCGGTCTCGGCCCGGCCGGTCAGGGGCGAGCCGTCCCGCTGGCGGCGGCCGAGGGAGGTGTCGCGGGTGAGCGGGTCGGCCTCCTCCCACGTCTCGAGGTCCATGGCGATGCGGCGCAGCACCATCGTCGTCCCGCCCTGCAGCCAGCGCGGCGCGGACGGGCCGCACCACACCACCGCGTCGTCCCGGCCCGGCACCGGGTTGACGGTCCCGTCGACCTGGCCGAAGAGGTTGCGCATCGTCTCGCCGGGCCGCGTCACCGCGTGGCCCTGCCGGAAGCCCCGCTGCACCCAGCGGACGGTGGCGATGGTGCGGGCCTCCTTGGTGAGGACCCACTGGGCGTGCGAGACGGTGATCGGGGAGTCGGCGCAGATCTGCAGCAGCACGTCACCGCCCGACCAGCGCGGGTCGAGCCGGTCGATCTGCGGGAACGCCGGCAGCGGCTGCAGCCACGTCGGACGCGTCGCCGTCACGCCGCGCAGCCCCAGCACCCGCGGGCCGATCCCGACCGTCACCGTCAGCGAGGCGGTGGTCGCGGTCAGCTCGGGCTCGAAGTCGGCATACGGCGCCCGACCGGCCATGAGCTGGGCGACGTCCTGCGTCCAGATCCGCATGAGCCGCTGCAACGCCGTGACGTCGGCGCCGGGCACGAGGTCCATGGCCACCCACACGCCGTGCGCCTGCGGCGCGTCCATGATCCCGGGCTGGTGCTCGCCGTGGAAGGGCCGCCGCTGCGACCCCGCCAGCTCCACCGTGGTCGCGTGGTCCGCCTCGGAGCCCGAGCCGGCACCAGGGCCGGAACCCGCCGGGGCGGGGGCAGCGCCGGATCGCGCCACCCCCACCCCACCGGCGGCGCCGGCGGCCAGGCCGCCGAGCGCCGAGAGGCCGCCGACCAGGACGTCGCGCCGGTCCACCCCGCGCTGGTCGGCGCTGTGCTGGTCGACGGGCATCAGTGCGCGTGGGACGTCGCGGACGCAGGCGCGGAGGGCGTGCCGTTGGGCGTCATCGACATCCCGCCGTAGGTCTCCTTGGCCCCGTTGAACTCCCGCGCGGGAGCGTGGACGTGGACGTGGCCACCGTTCGCGTCCTGCAGGGTCACGACCGTCTCGGTGCCGGAGAGGATGGGTCGCCGCAGGCCCATGAGCATGACGTGGTTGCCGCCGGGCCGGAGCTCGAACGTGCCGTGCGGCGGGACGGTGAACCCTTCCTGGGTCTCCTTCATCACCATCGCGCCGGAGGTGTCCTTGTCGGTGATGTGGAGCTGCACGGTGGCGGCGACGTCGCTCTCGGCGGCGACGACCGTGACGGGCTGGTCGGTCTCGTTGACGAGCGTCGCAAAGAGCCCGGTCATGCCGCCCTTGACGGCCTTGACCCAGGGGTCCTTGACCGTGAGGGAGCGGTGGTTGACCGACGTCGTGGCGGTCGCAGCAGGGCTGACGCTGGTGCTGGTGGTGGCGGTGGTGGAGCTTCCGCCCGTCGTCGAGGCTCCCGAGCCGCACGCGGCGGTGGCGAGGGCGAACGAGACGACGGCGCAGGGCAGCGCGATGCGCTTGGGCATGGGTGTGGTCCTAGTGGTCTGACTGGTGTCGTGAGGTCTGGGCAGGTGAGGCTGACGCGAGGTCAGCGGGCGCAGACGACCAGCGGAGGACCACGGCGCGGGGCCGCGAGGACGAGCTCGGCCGACCGCAGGCGCGAGACGGCGACGGAGATGGCCGCCGGGCGTGCCCAGTGGGCCGGACGATCCAGCAGCAGCCGTATGACGGGCGCCAGCCAGCTCGCGAGCAGCCACAGGGCGCGCTCGCCGCGCGCCAGCACGGCAGCCGTGACGACGGTGGCCAGGACGTGCGCGAGGAGCATCGTCAGCGACAGGTGCCCGTGGCCGCCGGCCGCGGCGTGGGCAGGCCACGCGTGGGTGACCAGGACGGCGTGGTGCCCGCTGCCGACCACGTGCCCGAGCGACTCGGGGTCGGCGCCGGTCGTCCCCAGCACCGTGAACGCCCCGTGCAGCGCCAGCTGCCCGCCGCCGAGGATCGCGCCGATCGACCCGGCGCCGAGGCGTCGGGCGCTCGCGGTCAGGCAGGTCGCGAGCACGAGCCCGAGCAGGACGGCCAGGACGCCGGGCCCGGGCAGCGCGCCTGCGCCCAGCAGGTGGGCGAGCGCGGCCAGGGCCAGCATGACCACGGCGAGGGTGCCCGCGCGCAGCAGGCGCAGTCGTCCCCCGGCCGGCGTGATCATGCCGCCAGTCTAGGTGTGGCTCCGGTGTCCGCGCCCCAGCCTCTGGCCCCCTCTATGGCCGTCTAGTCATAGACGCAGAGAGCGGCATACGACACGATCGGCCGTCGCGCCCGCTGCAGGGCTGTGGTTGGCTGCACGAGCACCGCCTCCCCACCCCAAGGAGCACCTCGTGGCCGACATGACCGGAGTCGTCTTTCCCCAGGCAGACGGGCGCCGCAGCACCAGCGCCGTGGGCCGTGAGGTCGTCGCCCGCGCCCTCGACGGCGTGGACCCGGTCGGTTCGTCCGCGGCGCGTCGCGAGACGGCCTGGCGCAAGGAGTACGCCGTGCACTTCCGCCGCCTCGTCGAGGTGGGGATGGAGGACCGCGACGCCGCGCTGACCGTGGCGCGGCAGGGGCTGGGCGCGCTGCACGACCACATGCGGTGGGTCGGCGCGAGCGGCGTCGACCAGCGGCTGCAGGCGGGCCTGGACGAGGTGGGCACCCCGCTGCACGCCGCCACCGTCGAGGGGACGGCCGAGCCGGAGCGCGAGCTGACCCTCCCCTACCGCGGGCGGCGGCTGCGCGGCGACGAGCTGCGCCGACGCCTGGACCAGTGGGTGCGCGACGGCGTCGTGGAGCCCGGCGTGCAGCTGGCCGTCGAGCGCGTCCTGGACCACCCGGAGTGGCTCGACCTGCGCGACCAGCGCGTCGTCGTGCTCGGGGCCGGCGCCGAGATGGGCCCGCTGCGCTCGATCCTGCGCTGGGGCGGCGAGGTCGTGGGCATCGACCTGCCCCGCCCTGACCTGTGGCGCCGCGTCCTGACGGCGGCCCGCGAAGGCGCCGGGCGGCTCGTCATACCGACTCCCGACCCCGAGGCGAGCGACGCGCGGCTGGCCGAACGCGCGGGAGCCGACCTCCTGCACGACCTGGGGGCCGTCGCGCGCTGGCTGGACGGGCTCGAGGGCCGGCTCGTGCTCGGCAACTACGTGTATGCCGACGGCGCCACCAACGTCCGCGTCACGACTGCGGTCGATGCCCTGACCACCCACCTCGCGGGACGCCACGACGACCTGGCGCTCGCGTTCCTCGCGACCCCCACGGACGCCTTCGTAGTGCCGGCCGACGCGGTGGAGCAGGCCACCCGCAACTACGGCGAGCGCACGCTGGGCCGCTACGTGCGCACGCCGCTGCGCGTTGCGAGCGGTGGCCGGCTGCTGCGGCGGCAGTACGCGCCCGGCGAGCACGTCGCGATCTCCGACAGCATCGTCGAGCAGCAGGGGCCCAACTACCTGCTCGCCAAGCGGGTCCACCGGTGGCGCGCGTCCGTGGCCGCCCACGACGGACGCGTCGTGTCCATGAACGTCGCCCCGCCCACCCGCACCCGCTCCGTCACCAAGAACCGCGCCCTGGCCGCGGCGTATGCCGGCGCCCACTTCTTCGGCATCGAGGTGTTCGAGCCGGCGACGAGCAACACGCTCATGGCCGCGCTGCTGGTCGACGACCTGCGTCGAAGCGGCCGCACTGCGGGGAACGGCACCGCGGCGCAGGGCGAGCTGCTGCCGTGGCAGGCCGAGGCGCGGGCGGCGGCCCACGGCGGCCTGTGGCGGGTGGCCTACGACCCGCGCAGCGCCCTGGGGATCGCGGCGCTGCTCGGTCTCGGAGGCGCGCGGCAGTGACCCGGGGTCGGGGTGCGGCAGGCAGCTTCGCGGCATCGCCCCCGCGCGCCGGAGCGGCCGCATAGGGTCTGGGCATGGCTTCACGACCCCACACCGCGTCCCTGCTCGAGGACGCCTGGCACCGCCGGATCACCGGCATCCTGCGCGAGCGTGGCTGGCGCACCCAGGCCATCGGTCACACCGGCTACGGCACGCCCGAGCGGGTGCGCGTGCTCGGCCGCATCAAGATGGCCCGTCCCGGCGACGAGTCCACGCAGGAGAGCCCGAGGCGCGACGACGCGGTGCGTGACCTGCGCGGCGAGGAGCGCGACCGGGGGTGGCGGTCCTTCGCGACCCCACCGCCCGCCGCCAATGCCCCGGTGACGATCCGCCTGGGCGACAAGACCGTCGAGGGCCGCACCGACCGCGGCGGCTATGTCGACGTGTGGGTCGAGCAGCCCGGCCTCGACGCAGGCTGGCACACCGCCACCATCCAGTCGCCCGACTCCGACCCCGCCGACGCGCCCGTCCTGGTCATCGGCCCCGAGACGAGGTACGGCATCGTCTCCGACATCGACGACACCGTCATCTCCACGATGCTGCCGCGCGCCATGATCGCCGCGTGGAACACCTTCGTCGTCCACTCCAACACCCGCCGCGCGGTGCCCGGCATGGCGCCGCTCTACCGCGAGCTGCAGGAGCGTTACCCTGGCGCCCCCGTGATCTACCTGTCCACCGGCGCGTGGAACACCTTCCAGACGCTCACGCAGTTCCTCGCCCGCCACGGGTTCCCGCGCGGGCCGTTGCTGCTCACCGACTGGGGCCCCACCAACACCGGGTGGTTCCGGTCCGGGCAGGAGCACAAGCGCACCAACCTGCGCCGGCTGTGGCAGGACTTCCCGGACATCCATTGGCTGCTCGTCGGGGACGACGGCCAGCACGACCCCAAGCTCTACTCCGACTTCGCGGAGGACCACCCGGACGTGGTGGAGCTGATCGCGATCCGTGAGCTGACGCCCGCCGAGCAGGTGCTGTCGCACGGTCTGCCCGTGTCCAACGAGGAGCTGCAGCCCATCGAGCGGATCAACGCGACGACGCCCGTCTACCGCGCGCCCGACGGCTACGACCTCGCGCGGCGGCTGCGCTCGGCGTTCCACCAAGTCGACGGCGGGGCGCACCATCACCCCGACGTCGAGGAGTCGGCCGCCCACGCCGAGGCGCTCGCCGCGCAGCCCGGGCGGGACGACCAGAACCCGCTCTGACCGTTGCGGCCCTGCGTCATACGCGCCCGTCCTCGCCGGGCCGACAGCCGTTGTCGGCCCGGCGAGGCTGGGGCAGGATGAGCCCATGCCCGAGCTGCCCGAGGTCCAGGCGCTCGTCGACTTCCTCGCCGAGCGGGTCGTCGACGACGCCATCACCGCCGTCGAGCTCGGGTCCTTCTCCGTGCTCAAGACCTATGCCCCCGCCCCGCAGGCCTTCGACGGCCTCCTGGTGTCCGGGGTCGCGCGGCGCGGCAAGTTCGTCGACATCGACTGCGACGGGCTCCACCTGGTCTTTCACCTCGCCAAGGCCGGCTGGCTCCGGTGGTATGACGAGATGCCGCGTACCGTGCTGCGCCCCAACAAGTCTCCTGTCGCCGTGCGGGTCCGCCTGGCGTCCGGTGGCGGTTTCGACCTGACCGAGGCGGGGACCCGCAAGAGCCTGGCGGCATACATCGTCGCCGACCCCGCCGAGGTGCCGGGGATCGCCCGGCTCGGCCCGGACCCCCTCGCCGAGGCGTTCACGCTGGAGGCCTTCGCCGCGCTGCTCGGCGCCCGCAACGCCCAGATCAAGGGCGTCCTGCGCGACCAGTCCGTCATCGCGGGGATCGGCAACGCCTACAGCGACGAGATCCTGCACGTCGCGCGCCTGTCGCCGTTCGCCAAGGCTGCGGCGCTCGGGGAGGGCCAGGTCGCCACGCTCTACGAGGCGCTGCGCGAGACCCTCGCGTCCGCGGTGATCGCCGCGTCCGGCAAGCCCGCCGCCGAGCTCAAGGACGCCAAGCGCGCGGGGATGCGGGTGCACGGGCGCACCGGCGAGCCCTGCCCCGAGTGCGGCGACACGGTGCGTGAGGTGTCCTTCGCGGACTCGTCTTTGCAGTACTGCGCCACCTGCCAGACCGGCGGCAAGCCCCTCGCGGACCGCCGCACCTCGAAGTTCCTCAAGTAGCCGCCCACACGCCGGGCCCCGGCGACCTCTTGTGAGCTGGGGGCTCAGCTTGGGTCGGCTGCGGGCGCGCTCGGCGGCCGCGGGACGTATGGCGGGCGGGGCCGGGCCGGTGGCAGAGTTGACTCATGACGATCCCCGCAGACGCCCAGCCCGACGTGCCCCAGATCAGTCGTGACGAGCTCGACGACGACGCGGTCATCCTCGACGTCCGCAACCAGGACGAGTGGGACCTCGGCCACGCGCCGGGCGCGATCCACATCCCGCTCGACGAGCTGGTCGAGCGGCGGGGCGAGCTCCCCGAGGTGGACGTGCTCCCGGTGACCTGCCGCGGCGGTGGCCGGGCCTCGCGCGCGACCGCCTGGCTCAATCAGAACGGTTGGGACGCAGCCAACGTCACCGACGGCATGCTCGGGTGGAAGGCCGCGGGACGTGCCCTGGTCTCCGAGCAGGGCGGTGACCCCGACGTGATGTGACCAGTCGACGATGACGTCGTATGCCGCCCGCTAGCGCATGGCCTAGACAGCGCTAGCGGGCGGCATCGTCATACGAGCGGCATCTCGGCCGAGGCAGGTCAGCGGGGGAGGTCGCCCTCACGCTTGGCGTCGGTGAGCGGCGTGGGCAGCTGGCCCTCGGCGCCCTCGGCCCGTGCTGCCCGCGCTTCCTGCGAATCCGCCGCCTGCTCGTCCTGGTCGCGGGCGGCCGATCCGCGACCGGCCGCCGCCGCGTCGCGGGCCTGCTTGTCGCGGAGCGCGCCCACGCCCCAGCAGTCGATGACGCCGGTCAGCGGGTCGGGCTCGGGCACCTGGATGGTCGTGGTCAGGGCGG
Source organism: Arsenicicoccus cauae (assembly GCF_009707125.1). Lineage (GTDB taxonomy): Bacteria > Actinomycetota > Actinomycetes > Actinomycetales > Dermatophilaceae > Arsenicicoccus > Arsenicicoccus cauae. The sequence goes on along the minus strand of NZ_WLVL01000038.1, from coordinate 13,009 downwards.
TGAGGCTGGGCTCGGGCGGCGTCGACCCGAAGCCGAAGCGCACGGGCGGCGAGACGGGCACGAGCGCGCCCAGGTCGGATCCGTCCCACGTGGCGGTGGCGTCCGTGACGGCGTGGACGTCGGTGGCGCCATACGTGGCAGGCAGGCCGTTGGCGGTGGTGCCGCGGGTGCTGACCCCGCGCAGCAGGGCCTGCGCGATGGGGTCGGTGACGCGGGTCCACCACGCGCGGCTGCTGAGAGCGCTCGGCACCATGCTCAGCGCCTTGCCGATCGCGGTGCGCTCGCCGATCGTCGCGGACAGCCCGAGCGGGCCGGCCGTGAGGGTGAGCACGCGGCCGCGCGTCGCCGCCTCGACGGGCACGACCTGCACCTCGTCGAAGGTGTAGAGCGCCGCCACCGTGTCGGCGATCTCCTGCGTGGGGGCGAGGAGGATGCGGTGTCCGTCGCGGCGCTCGACCATCACGTCGGTGAAGTCGCCGTAGGGCGATCGGGTCCAGCGCCCGACGACGATGCGAGTGCCCTCGTCGAAGCCGAGGCCGAGGATCCGGCCGGTGAACTGGTGCGTGCCGGTCTGCAGAGTCATGGTGCCACCCAGGTGAATTCGTTGCCGAACGGATCGCGGAGGTACGTCCGTCGTGGATCGGGGCACTCCTCCTCGCACAACGAGGCGCCGAGGAGGAGCAGCACGTCGGGTGTCTGCGCGGACACCGCGAAGCGCATGGAGTTGAAGACCGTCTTGGGCTCGGTCTCGCGGGCGAAGACGATGGACTCGAACGGCGCGCCCGGCACCGGCTCGATGAAGGCGGCATCAGGGTCCTCGGGGACCTGGTGCACCTTGGTGTCGAGGACGCGCCCCCACCAGGCGGCGTTCGCCTCGGGGTCGGGGGAGTCGACGACGACTTGGTACATGCGGCGCTTGTCGCTGGGGCGGACGATGACGCCGAGCTCGCGCTGCTCGGGGTCCAGGGCGAGGTCCCAGGGATAGCTGCCCTGGTCGACGAGGGTGCCGCCTGCGGCGACGAGGTCGTCGATGTTGGCGGCGTAGATGTCGAGGTGAACGCGGCGTCGCTCTTGGCGGGAGGCCCGGCGGGGGCGGATCCAGACCGTGTCGGTCTCGTCGTCGCCGACGAGCCGGAAGCCGTTCTCGTCATCGCCCTCCATCCGCAGGCCCAGCGCGCGGGACCAGAACATCGCCAGCGTCGCCGTGTCGGCGGCGTCGATGGTGAGGTCCACGTAGCGTGCGAGAGCCATGCCTCGAACCTACCTTTTCGGGACCAGGCTGGGCGGTTGCTCGACGACCCGTGGGTCGGTCGGGGCGCGTCGTCGTGCCGTTCATCAGGCCGTATGGCGGTATCTAGGCCCAGAAGTAGGCTCCGGCATCCGAGACGATCGTCGCCGGGCCGCGACACGCTGGTCGTGTATGCCGAGATCTCGGGTCGCCGCTAGATGGCCGCATAGGGTGCGAGCGTGGACCCGATCAAGAACCCCTATGCCCCTGGTGCCGGCCAGCGACCGCCCGAGCTGGCGGGGCGCGACGAGCAGCTGAAGGCCTTCGACGTCGTGCTGGAGCGGGTGGCGCGGGGTCGTCCGGAGCGGTCGATCGTGCTGACCGGCCTGCGGGGCGTCGGAAAGACGGTGCTGCTCAATGCCCTTCGCTCGGCGGCGGTCCGGGCTCACTGGGGGACGGGCAAGCTCGAGGCGCGGCCCGACCAGCGCCTGCGCCGCCCGCTCGCGTCTGCCCTGCACACGGCCGTGCGCGAGCTGGGGCACCCGCAGGGCGACGACGTCGACCAGGTCCTCGGCGTGATCAAGGCCTTCGCGCAGCGGGACGTGGATCCCAAGGCCAAGATCCGCGACCGGTGGAACCCGGGCATCGACGTGGCCGCCGTTACAGGGCGGGCCGATTCGGGCGACATCGAGATCGATCTCGTCGAGCTCTTCACGGACTGTGCGGGTCTCGCGGCGGACGTGGGGCGGGGGATCGCGGTCTTCATCGACGAGATGCAGGACCTGCACGCCGAGGACGTGTCGGCGCTGTGTGCGGCCTGCCATGAGCTGTCCCAGCAGGGGTCGCCGCTGATCGTGGTCGGTGCCGGGCTGCCCCACCTGCCCGCCGTGCTGTCGGCCTCGAAGTCTTACAGCGAGAGGCTGTTTCGCTACAACCGGATCGACCGACTGGCGCGCGGGGCGGCCGATCAGGCGCTGCAGTCGCCGGCCGAGTCGGAGGGTGCGGCCTTCGCGGAGGACGCGTTGGCGGAGATGTATGCCGTGACCGGTGGGTACCCCTACTTCATCCAGGCGTATGGCGCGGTGGCGTGGGACGCGGCCCCGGCCTCCCCGATCACCGCCGAGGACGTGCGCGTGGCGGCGCCGGCGGCGGAGGAGGAGCTGGCGGTGGGCTTCTTCGGGTCGCGGTACGAGCGGGCCACGCCGGCCGAGCGGGAGTATTTGCGGGCCATGGCGGACGCGGCGCTGGCCGAGGCGGAGGCCGGGCGGCCGTTGGACGAGACCGAGTCCGTGGCCACGTCGGCCGTCGCGTCGCTGCTCGGCCGTAAGCCGCAGTCCCTGTCGCCGGCGCGGGACGCCTTGATGAAGAAGGGGTTGATCTACTCGGGGGAGCGGGGGCGGATCGCGTTCACCGTTCCCCACTTCGGCCGCTACCTGAGGGCACACGCCGGCGACGAGTAGCTGTCAGGCGGCCACTTCTGTCCGCGAGCCGCGAGAACCGTCCTGTGAGTCGACCCTCAAAATGAGGGCGCAGCGGCGACGTTGGAGTGCAGGTCCTGCTATCACCCAGTGGGGGCAGGTTGCGATGAAACGGCCGGGCCTGGATCGGTCCCGACCACGCCCGAACCGGACCGTGTAATACTCCGAAACTCACCACCGTCGGCACGCCGCTATGAGGCCTGGGCTAGGGCGATCGCCATGGACGGCCGCGCCGGGGGCTGCGACCGCCCTGAGGGGTGAAGCCCGTCGTACGGTCTATGCCCACCGGGCCGACCAAGACCGCGCCAGCAACAGTCCACAAAAGGCAGGTTTGGCGAGCGTCCATCTGCCATTGTCGGCAGTGGTGAGCCCTGGCGGACTTTCATTCACCAGCGCGGTCCGGAGACCCGTGGGCCCCGACTTGCCGGTGTCATCCACGACGCCTTAATTGTGAGGCGCCGTCCACCATGCTCGCCACCGACAGCGAAATAATCGGGTAGAAAGGAGCCTCCTTACCGCCTTACTAAACCACCCACCACGCAGGAGAACCATCATGCCGCTCGGATATCGCGCACTGATGACCATCCACGGGGAGCGCCCCGTCGAGGTCCTAGCGCGGGAGGTCGTGGAGGAGTGGCTGCGCCACAAGAAGCTCGACTTTCGAAACCTGGAGCCCGGCGAGCACAAGGTCGGCCGGGACACCCGCCTCGTTGTCGTCGAGCACCACCCTCGGGGGGAGGGCCTGCACGCCCGGCGCTATCGCCTGGAGGAGACCAAGCCCGGCGGCGTGCGGTGGACGACACGACTGACTCACGCTGCTGGCGGGCACACGTCGCTCCTGTGGCTAGACGTGGAGGCCCCCGCGTCGCACCAAGAGCGCGGTCCACATGGTCCGCGGCTCAAAATGGTTGCGGTCCCCAGGCTCGCCCGAAACATTCTCAGTGAGGTTCAGGCCACGGACGGCCCCGCCGCGCTGGGCCCCGTCCCCCGCATCGTCGCCAGTGAGGACGAGGTCGACGACCTGATCAAGGCCCTCGTCGACCCAAACCGCCATGTGCCGGTGTTCGTGGCTGCTCACGTCAGCGGTGTTGATCCGGAAAAGTGGCGGGACCACGTCGCTTCGGTGCTCAGCGATACGACCGGTATGGCTGCCGCCTATGTGCTGACGCCTGGGACGGCTCCACTCTTCCGCGAAGCTGTCGGTTCGAGATATGGGATCGGCGAAGGGTCATTACGCACCTATCTGCCCGCTGTCGACCTATCAGATGCAGTCGACGCCCGTCGCCACCGGGTTCTCTCCGTGGGGGCCATGGTCTCCTTGAGCGACGGCCTCCTGCAGAGACTCGTCTGGGAGGGCGCGCTGCGCGCCGCGGTCGAGCGACCGCTCCCTCGTGAGGCGCAACGACTCGAGCGTCTGCTGGACCGTGAAGAGAACCGGCTCTTCTCCGAGGCGCTTGCGCCTGCGCCTGTCGTGCCCCCGCTTGACCTGCCGGCGCCGTCGCCGGTCAGCCCCGCGGCTCTCGACACATTTACCGCACGGTTGACGACAATCTTGGGCGAGGTCGCTCTGTCCCCGGACGACGCCCTAGCGCGCGTCGCCGCCCTGGTTGGAGTCGCTCGTTCCGCAGCTGCACAGGATGCACCTCAGAGGGCCGCCCTTGCCCGCATCAACGACCTCCAAGGAGATCTTGAGCAGGCCCAAGACGAATTGGTTGAGGTCCGCACTCTCCTCGAGGACGAGAAGCTGGATCATGCCGTCACACAGGACGAGCTGCGTGAGACAGATGCCCGCATGGCCGTGCTGCGACAGCAGGTCGCTCCGGAGCAACGGGCGACCGTTGACTCCGCCGTGGTACGGGCAAGCGCGGCCCAGGCCCCAGACAGCATGGCTGCGCTCCTTGAGTGCTTCCAAGACAAGCAGCGGTGGCCCCGCGTGATATATACCGGCGACCACAAGACGACACTGGGCCTTCAGGCCCACGATGACGTCGGTACCTGGGCGGCTCGCGTTTCCGACATCTGTGACACGCTGCAACATTTTGCCGACTTGGTGTGCTCCCGGACCCATAGGGGGAGTTTGCACACCTATCTATCGAGCCCTCCCCCGGGAGTCTCCATCCCTTCGGCCGCAGCGCCCGGCAAGTTCGTCCCTGTCGAGTCCGAGTGGGTGGCCAACAACACGAAGGCCAAGAGGGAGCGCACGCTGCCCGTGCCACCTGAGGTAACCGGAAGCCCCAGGGCATTCATGCAAGCTCACTATCGCATCCAGCAAAAGGGTATGATCTCGCCGCGGCTCTACCTGCTCGACTGCACCGTCGACCACGGTTACGTGGTGGTTGGATATATCGGACCCCACCTGACAAACACAAAGACTTCGTGAGGGGTTGCTACACCCTGACGCTGCTGGGTGCGACCCTTGCGCGGGATTCGAGCTGGTCGACGACACAGCCCGGTTGGCCGCCATGAACCTCCTGCTCCACGGCATGGGCACGGCCGACGGCGCCTCGCTCATCCAGGTCCGTGACTCGCTCATCGCCGATCCGGGCCGGCGTTGGTCCGTCGTCCTGTCCAACCCGCCGTTCGGGAAGAAGTCGTCCTTGACGATGATCGGCGCAGACGGACGCGAGGTCCGTGAGGACCGGGAGATCGAGCGTCAGGACTTCGTGGCGACCACGAGCAACAAGCAGCTGAACTTCGTCCAGCACATCATGACGATCCTGGACACCAACGGTCGCGCCGCGGTGGTGCTGCCGGACAACGTGCTCTTCGAGGGCGGCGCTGGCGAAGTCATCCGCCGGAAGCTTCTCACTGACTTCGACCTGCACACGGTGCTGCGTCTGCCGACCGGCATCTTCTACGCCCAGGGCGTCAAGGCCAATGTGCTCTTCGACAAGAAGGTCGCTCGTCCCGGCCAGCCCTGGACCGAGCGTCTTTGGGTCTACGACCTACGCACGAACAAGCACTTCACCCTCAAGCAGAACCCCCTCCGACGAGCCGATCTCGAGGACTTCGTCACGGCATACAAGCCGGGCAGGCGAAGCGGGCGCGAGGAGGGTGAACGCTGGAAGCCGTTCACCTACAACGAGATCACTGCGCGCGACAAGGCCAACCTCGACATCACCTGGCTGCGTGACAAGTCCCTCGAGGACCTCGACAACCTGCCCTCACCCGACGTGCTGGCGCGCGAGATCGTGGAGGACCTCACCGCCGCTCTGCAAGAGCTCGAGGCTGTGGCCACCGCGTTGGAGGAGCAACTGGGGCGGCCGGCCTCCTGAATGCGCTGGGGGTCACGGTCCGAGAAGCGCGAGAGGGATGACGGCGACCCCGTCCCGGCGGCGGTAGGCCGTGGCGCCCGTCGTGATGACGGCCAGGTCGACGACGCGGTCGGGGAGCTGACCCCGTAGCCAGTGCAGGTGGCGGACGTCGCTGTCGGTGATCGTGGGGGAGAGCTTGACCTCGATGCCGAGGATCGTGCCGGCGGGGCCTTCGACGATGAGGTCGATCTCGTGCTCCCCGCCGTTGGTGCGGAGGTGGTGGACCTGAGCCTCGGCGGCCTGAGCGGCGACGCGGACGTCGAGGGTGACGAGCGACTCGAAGAGGGGCCCCGCCATATGGACGCCGGTGGTGGAGGTCAGGTCGGATGCGCTCAGTCCGAGGAGGCGCGCCGCGAGGGCTGGGTCGGCGAGCTGGTGCTTCGGCGCCTGCTGCAGCCGCCGGATGGGGTTGTTGGCCGGGATCCACCCCGGGACGGGGTCGAGCAGCCAGAGGCGCGTCAGATGGTCGCGGTAGGCGATCGTGGTCGTCTTGGCGGGCTGGGAGCCATCGCCACCCGTGGTGGCGTCGAGCAGGCGCGAGTAGGCGGTGGTCGTGGACGAGGCCGCGGCATACGCCGTCAACCAGCGGCGGAGCGTCTGGGGACGGCGGACCTCGACCCCCGCGTCGGGGAGATCCCGGTCCACGATCCTTCGGAGATAAGAGTCGAGGAGAGTCCGGCGCACCCGTGGTGGGGTGCCCATGATGCCGGGCAGCCCGCTGCGGGTGATGGCGTCCGCATAGTCGGTGAGACCGAGGGTGGACGTGCCACCGATCTCGGCTTCCCCGCGCAGCAGCGCTGCGAGGAAGATGGTCGGCTGCGTCTGGGCGCGTTCGTGCAGCGTCATGGGGCGCATCCGCAGGGACACGATCCGGCCTGCGCCGCTGTGCGCCCCCGCGGCGTCCACCGGGGTCGCTGACCCGGTCAGGAGGAAGCGCCCGGGCGGGGCGCCCGCGTCGACCTGCCGTCTCACCGAGTCCCACACCTGAGGCAGCTGTTGCCACTCGTCGATCAGCAGCGTGCCTCGTGGCGCCGCGCTCATGGAGAAGTCCGCGGCCACGACCTCCCGCTGTGCAGGGTCATCGAGCAGCCAGCTGGCGTCGGCGCGGCGGAGCGCCGTGCCCGTCTTGCCGACACCCTTGGGCCCGTCCAGGGCGATGGCGGCGACCCCGGGCAGGAGCTCGTCCAGTTCTGCGTCAACGGTCCGAGAGAGGTAGGGCACGAGCGCTACGCTACCTTTTGCAGGTGCCCTAGACTACCTTTTGCAGGTCTCCCAGTCTACTCCGTGCAGGATCCGGCGCCGGATCGGCCTGTGCCCGCAGCTTGGGGGCGCTGAGCTCGGCATACCGAGCTGTTGGACGTGGCGACGTGACAAGGTGAGCTTCATGACCGGTCCGGTGCTACGCCTCGTGCTTCCCCACCAGTTGTTCGAGACGCATCTGGATGCCCCCCGCGGGACCTCCTTCGTCCTGGTGGAGGACGATCTGTTGCTGCGGCAGTACGCCTTCCACGCTCACAAGCTCGTGCTCCACCGGGCGTCGATGGCACGCTTTGCGCGACGGCTGACGGAGCGGGGCCACACGGTGGAGATGATCGACTCCCGTGCGGAGGCGGCCACCGCTGATCGTCTGGCGGCCCTCGTGCGCCATCGGCGCCCGTCCCAGGTGCAGGTGTATGACGTGCACGACGACTGGCTCGCCCGTGGCCTGACCGACGCCCTGGCCGCGGGTGGGTACCGGCTGCAGCCGCAGGACGTGCTGGAGACGCCCGGCTTCCTGACCACCCGGCGCGAGCTCACCGACTGGTTCGCCGAGCACCCCGCGCGGATGCAGCACTTCTACACCTGGCAGCGGCGCCGCCTCGACGTCCTCGTGGACGGCAGCGCCCCGGTCGGAGGTCGTTGGTCCTTCGACACCGACAACCGCAAGAAGCTGCCCCGGGGCTACCACCCGCCGCCGGTCCGCCTGGTGACCGAGCACGCGCCGGAGGTGCGGGAAGCGATCACGTGGGTCGAGCAGGAGTTCCCGGACGCGCCGGGCGACCCCCGCACGTTCGGTTGGCCGACGTCCCACGACGAGGCCCGCCAGCACCTGCGCGACTTCGTCGTCGAGCGGCTCGACCTGTTCGGGCCCTACGAGGACGCCATCTCCAGCCGGCACGCCTTCGTGCACCACGGGTTGCTGACCCCGATGCTCAACATCGGTCTGCTCACCCCCTCCGAGGTGCTCGACACGGTGCTGGCCGCCGCGGACGACCGGGACGTGCCGCTCGCCTCGCTCGAGGGCTTCGTGCGGCAGATCATCGGGTGGCGGGAGTACATACGCGCGACGTACCACCTCTACGGTCGGCGGATCCGCACCGCCAACACCCTTCGGCACACCAGGCCACTGGACGAGGGCTGGTGGACGGCACGGACGGGGCTCCTGCCGGTGGACCTGGTGGTCGCTCGGGTCCTGGACACCGGCTACGCCCACCACATCGAGCGGCTGATGGTGCTCGGCAACGCGATGTGCCTGCTGCGCACGGACCCGGCGGACGCCTACGAGTGGTTCATGCAGATGTTCGTCGACGCCTACGACTGGGTGATGGTGCCCAACGTCTATGCCATGAGCCAGTTCGCCGTCGGCGAGGCCATGACGACCAAGCCCTATGTGTCGGGCAGCAACTACCTCACGTCGATGTCGGACCTGCCGCCCGGGGACTGGCGCAAGGACTGGGACGGTCTCTACTGGGCATTCGTGCGTGATCATCGTGAGGTGTTCGAGGCCAACCATCGCTCGCGCCGCATCCCGGCCCTTTGGGACGGTTTCGACGAGGCGCGACAGTCGGCTCACCTGGAGCGCGCGGCGGCCTGGCTCGGCTGACGTCCACCACGGCGTGCGCCTCCTGACCTCGACATGCGCGGGCAACGGGCCCTAGGGTCGGTCCCGTCCCATACTCGGAGGCCACGTGAGACGCCACGACCTGGTCATCATCGGAGCCGGCAACGCCGGCATCTCGTTGGCGGCGCGTGCCTCACGCCTGGGGTGCCGCGACGTCGTGGTCATCGCCCCAGGCGAGCTGCACCGTTACCGGCCGCTCCTCAACTACGTCGCCGGGGGCCAGGCCCGGATGAGCACCCTCACCAGACCGACAGCGTCAGTGGTGCCGAGGTCCGTCACCTGGCTCCGCGGCACCGCGACCGCGATCGATCCCCACGCCAAGACGGTCACCCTCGCCTCCGGCGACCAGATCGGCTACCACGACGTCGTCGTCGCCACCGGGCTCGACCCCGACCTGCCGGCCACCCCCGGGCTCGCGGAGGCGATGGAGGCCGGTTGGTCGTCGAGCGCCCACCTGACCGATCGCGCCGAGGATGTCTGGTATGCCGTCCGCAGGCTGCGGCGGGGCCGGGTCGTCTTCATCCATCCCGCCGGAGCCCTCGCCCTGCGGCGGCACGGCCTTGAAGCCGCTCTTCCTGGCCGCCGCTCACTGGCGCAGGCAGGGCCTGCTCGGCGACATCGACCTGCATCTGGTCACGCCCTACGCGGGCGTGCTGGACATCCCCTTCGTCGAGGACACTCTGCAGGCGGAGCTCGACCGCAACGGCGTCACGGTGCATCGACGCAGCACGGTCACGTCGGTCTCGCACGACAGCTGCGCCGTGACCCTGTCGGGCGACGGTGGTGACACGACGATCCAGGACGTCGAGCACGCCTTCATCGTTCCCGCCTACCGGGCCCCCCGGTGGCTTGCTCCGCTCGCGGGCGACCACCCCGCGGGTCTGGTGGACGTGGACCCCTCGACCCTGGCCCACCGGCGCCATCCGTCGCTCTGGAGCCTGGGCGACGTCGCTGACCTTCGCACCCGACCATCCGGAGGGGCGCTGCGCCGCCAGGTGGAGGTCCTTGCCGCCAACATCTCGCTCGCCCGCCGCCGCCGACAGCCGCGGCGCTACGACGGCTACACCGTCATCCCCATCACCACCGACAGACACAGGCTCATGCTCATCGAGTTCGACCGTCAGCTGCAGCCCCAACCCACGGTCTCGTGGACGGACCTGACGCGGCCCCGGGCCGACCTGTGGTTCTTCGACCGCTACGTCGAGCCCATCATCTACTTCCACGCCCTGCTGGACGGCAGGGTCTAGCGACCTCCTCGGCCCCACGACCCCCTGCGCGAGACGTTGAGAGGCGGCATACGGGGGTCAAATCGCCCGGATAACCCCCATCTGGCGCCTCTCGATGAGGGGGTGGGGCCGCCCCTCCGGACGCATCGCTGACCCCGGTCGGCGCCGCACCTGACATCCGTCGGCCCGGGCGCGCCCACCTGGGTCATGATGGGGGAGGCCGGGACCACGACCCGGGCCGACCACGGAGGTAGACCTGTGCACCTGCACCACGAGGCCGTCCTGGACGCCCAGCTGCCGGACGTCTGGGCCCGGGCGACGGACTGCCGTGTCGTCGCCGCATCCTTCCCGGGGGGCACCATCACCGAGGCGACGCACGAGAGCTTCACCGGTGAGGTGGCGGTCAGGGTGGGGCTGCTGACGCTGACGTTCGCGGGCGCGGGCAGGTACGAGGAGCGGGACGAGGCCGCGCACCGGGCAGTCATCTGCGCCTCCGGTCGCCAGCGCTGGGGACCGGGGCGGGCCGACATACGGATGTGTCTGCAGCTGCAGGAGGTGGCCCCCGGGACCACCCGTGCCGTGCTGGACACCGAGCTGAGCGTCAACGGCACCTCCCTCCCGCTGGCCGGGCCGCTGGGCGCGAGGATCGCAGCCCCGCTGGTGCAGTCCTTCCTGCGGCGGCTGGCCTGCGTCGAGGAGCATTAAGCGTCATCGCGGCTCGATAGGCTGCCAGCAGGGGCGCGGCACCTTTTGGTGTCCGGGGGATCGGAGAGACATGCGAGCGGTGCTGGTCGCGATCGGCAGCCACGGCGACGTCGTGCCGTTCGTGGCCCTGGCCGAGAGGCTGCTCGCCGCGGGCCACGAGGTGGTCCTCGTCACCCACCGGTCGCTGCTGCCCGCAGGGGGTCAAGGCGTCGAGCTCGTCGGCATCGACAGTGACCCGTCGACCCTGCTGGCGGGGCCGGCGGCGCGTTCCCTGCGCCGGGGCGACCTTCGTGGCCTCTACCGCGCCCGGGCCCTCTTCGCTGACTACCTCCTCTCGGCCGGGGGACCGACGGCCGACTCCCTCGACGGCGCCGACGTGGTGGTCGCCTCGACCTTCGCGATGACGGCGGTCGCGGCTGCGCGAGACCACCAGGTGCCCGTGGTCCGGGCCCACCTCTGGCCCGAGCCCAGCAGGCTCGACGGCCCGATGCCGCTGCTGCCCTACTCGTGGCTGCTGCCGGGGGCGGTGCGGCGGTCCGCCAGGTCGGTCCAGCGTCGTGGCGAGCCGCTCCTCGCGGGGTTCGAACGCCGCCGGTCTGGCAGGCGGATGCGCGTGATGCCCACCCGGTCCGAGGGATTCCTGACCACCGACCTGGGGTCCCTCTACGCATACTCCCCGGCCCTGGTCCCGGCCGAGGTGTGCGCGCCGGCGCATGGGCAGGCCGGCCCTGCGGCCAGGGCCACGGTGACGGGGTGGTGGACCCCGCGCGCCGGAGGGCTGTCGGCGCAGACCCGCCGGCTGCTCGACGACCCGGGCCCGCCGTGGTTGTTCGTGGGGTTCGGCTCTATGCCGTCGCTGCAGCCGGGCAGGCTGCTGCCCCTGGTCGAGGGGATCTGTCGGGCGCACGGTCTCAGGGCCGTGGTGCAGCTGGGCTCAACCGCGGCGGTCCCGTCCGCTCCAGCCCCGCCCGGCTCGCCGGTGCGGCTGATCGGTCCCGAGCCTCATGACGCCCTGCTGCCACGTATGGCGCTCGCCGTTCACCACGGCGGGGCAGGGACCACCGGTGCGGTCTGTCGAGCGGGCATACCGTCCGTGGTGGTCCCGCACATGGCGGACCAGTTCTACTGGGCGCACCGGCTCCACGCCCTGGGGGTCGCTCCGGTCGGCCTGCCGTCTGCGGCCCTGCGCGCGCCCGCCGTCGCCGTCCCGATGCTTCCCCGGCTCGTTGCGCGGGCGCTGAGCCCACGCACGGTCGCTCGGGCCCGCGCGTTGGGCGACCGGGTCCGCGAGGAGGACGGCGTCGGCGCGGCCGTGCGCTGGCTTGAGGACGTGGTGGGCCGTGCCTGACCCCGACCAGGACGAGGCACCGCAGGGGACGGCCAGGCTGGGAGCCTGGCTGATCGTGGTCGGCACTGCGACGTTCACCGTCGTGTGGGTGATGGGTCTGCTGACGGCGTCGCCCGCCTTCTCCTGGCACCACAGCATGATCAGCGACCTGGGGTCGCACGCCTGCGTCGTGCGCAACGGCTACCGCATGTGCTCGCAGCACGCGGCGTCGTTCAACCTTGGTCTCGTCGTCGCTGGCATCGCTGTCGCCACAGCCTCCTGGTGCGTGCGGCGCGTGTGGGGGCGCCCGTTGACCTTCGCCACCACCTCGCTGGGGGCGGGCCTGCTGCTGCTGGGACTCGTCCCCTCGGACGTCAGCCATGGGGTGCACATGGTGGGCGCGGTGCTCACGCTGCCGATGACCGCGGCAGGTGTGCTCATCTCGGCGGAGGCGGCCTCCGCCCCCCTGCCGCCCGGGGGTGTGGCGCGCCGCGCACGACGACGCCGGGTCCTGCACGTGCGGCGCAGCCTGGGCGCGGTGGCGCTGGTGGCCTGCCTGGACCACCTCCTCGGGGACTCGGGTGCCGTGATCCCCCGGGGGGTCGCCGAAGCCGTGTCAGTGGTGGCGATCGTCACCGCCCTGCTCCTCGAAGCCTGGAGGTTCCTGTCCTGGCGCCCACGCCAGGGGTGGCAGCTCCCGTGGCGGGAGCGAGCCGCCCCCGACTGACAGTGATGATGTGAGTGAGCCCCGCAGCGGTCGTCCTGACTCAGCGTCTGACTGACTGAGGGTCTTTAACAGGATCTGTCGGTCGATCCGCTGCGGGGCTCGTTTGCACTCACCAGACGAGGG
>NZ_WLVL01000037.1 GCF_009707125.1 Arsenicicoccus cauae | reverse complement strand
CGGTGCCCTCGATGCCGACGACCAGCAGTAGCCCGAACGAGCGCAGCCAGTCCAGCAAGTCGAGGTAGCCACGCCGCGAGGCCGGGAACTGACGATGCCCCAGGAGCCGGCCGGCGGTGTCGATCACTGCAGCGGTGTGGATGTCCTGGTGGGTGTCAACGCCCGCAGCGACCTCGATTTGGTCTGTCTGGCTCCGGTCCGTCTTCGTGACGGTGTCCTTGCATGCGATGGTGGTCATCGCCGTCCTCTCACTCGACCTGGCAGGGCGGCACGCACCCGCCGAGGTGAGCGGACAAGACAGTGATGGGTGCCTGCTGGCACAGGCTCCTATGAGGTCACGACCCTCGTCTGGTGAGTGCAAACGAGCCCCGCAGCGGATCGACCGACAGATCCTGTTAAAGACCCTCAGTCAGTCAGACGCTGAGTCAGGACGACCGCTGCGGGGCTCACTCACATCATCACTGTCAGCCGTGGGCGCGGCGACGACCGAGACGCACCAGCAGGGCGCCCACCCCGATCGTCCCGAACGCGAGGGCGGACAGCTGCGGCGCCTCGAAGCCCGTCTGCGCCAGCGTGCCCGAGCCGCGGGGTCCCTCGTAGGACTCGCACGCGATGCCGTCACCGTCCCGGTCGAGGTCGGCGCGGTAGAGGGGGTCGCCCGAGGGGATGCTCGAGCGGCCCGACGCCCGCAGCGCGTCGCAGCTCTGGCCGCCCGTGGTGGTGGTCGAGGCTGTCGTGGCGCCGGGCGTGACGGTGGCCTGGTTGGTGGTCTGCGGGGCGGCGTTGACGCGGTTGCCACCGAGGTTCACCGCGCCGTCGGCGCCGTTGCTCTCGCAGGCGATCCCGTCGTTGTCGCGGTCCAGCGCCGCCCGGTAGTCCGAGTCGAGGCGGGACACGTCCGTACGTCCGAGCGCGGTGCAGGAGCTGGTGTCGGCGGCAGGGCGCGACACGGTGGGCAGCCTCAGGGCGCCTGGCGTCGCGGCGCGGGCCGGCGACACGGGCGAGCGGGCCGCGCGCCTCAGGTCAGGAGCCGAGGCGGCCGGAGCCTGCGCCGACGGCGCTGCCTTGGCCGCAGGGGCCTTGGCTGCGGGGGCCTTGGCTGGCGGGGCCTTGGCCGAGGTGGCGACCGTGGCGGCGGGCGCCAGGGGAGCGGCCGGCCGGGTCCGAGGCAGGGGCGCGGACCCGGCGGCGCGCGCCACGACGAGCGCCGGGGTCGCGGAGGTCGCTGCGGCGGCGACCAGGCCTCGGCCTCCGGTGACGTGCAGGACGGCGCCAGAGGGGGCGGCGTCCGGCGACTGGACCCGATAGACGTCCACCTCGCCGGGGGTGGTCAGCGACGCGTCGTCGACGAGGCGGTCCGTCATGGCCCGCAGGAGGGCGGTCTGCCGGGCGTCTGCGGCATACGGCTGGTCTGCGGCGAGCGTGACGCCGCAGGAGAGCCCCCACACGGCCAGCTGGGCCGCCTGCAGGACGAGCCGGTCGACGTCGGCGGGGCTCCCCAGGCTGCCGAGGCCGGCACGCTGCGCAAGCGTCGACCGGGACCGCTGGTCCGCGACCGCGCGGGCGATGCCGGCGACGCGCGGGGCGATCCGGTCCCATGCGGCCGGGTCGGGGACGGCCCGGGCGGACGAGTCGCTGGACCACTCCTGCTCCACGCCCAGGGTGACGTTGGCGCCGGTGGGCACCGGCAGGTCGGCCTCCATGACCAGCGCGGTCGACTCGCGGACGCCGTCGTGGTCACGGTCGAGGGTGTAGGGGAGGGCCAGTACGGCGCGTCGCTCGCCCGTGCCCGGCAGGACGATCGTGACCGGAGCGACGCGTGCGGCCGGCGTGGGCTGCAGGGCGGCGTCCGCCGGGGTCAGGTCGGGGAGCGCGGGCAGCGCCGGAGAAGCGGCGGGGGGAGCGGACGGCGCGGCGGGAGCCGGTGCGCTCGGGCTCGGCGAGCCGGAGGCGGGGGGGATGCCGGTGACGGCGGAGCTGCCCATGACGCTCGCGGGGGTGGGCGACGGGGCCACCGGTGAGGGTGAGGCCAGCGCCGGAGCGGTGCCGGCCGCCGTCAGCGCAACGAGCAGGACGGTGGATCCCAGGGCGGAGCGAGCGCTCAGGGGCTGGTGCATGCGCGTCCTTCGGTCGTCGACGGTCCGTCGCAGGATAGCGGATAGAACGGTCAAACCGTTACGCAAAGTGCGCGTGCTAGGCCGAACGGGTTATCGTCCCCGAGCCCCGGCCATCTCCGGTCTGGCGGGGGCATGCCGTGACTCCCGGCTCACGGCTCGCGGCGTGCCAGCTCCTCGCGGCACCGCTGCTCGAAGGCGTCGAGCTCGCGCATCGACTCCTGCAGGTCCGCCAGCCGCCGCTGCAGGTCGGCGCGCCGGTCGTCGATCTGCTCCAGCACATATCTCAGCTGTGAGGTCGGGCCCTGCGCCTCGTCATACATGTTGACGATCGTCCGGATCTCCTCCAGCGGGAAGCCCAGGCGCTTGCCGCGCAGGATCAGTGACAGCCGGGTGCGGTCGCGACGGCGGTAGACGCGCTGCGTGCCCCGCCGCTCGGGCGCGAGCAGCCCCAGGTCCTCGTAGTGCCGGACGGTGCGGTGGGTCACGCCGAAGTCGTCGGCGATCTGCGCGATCGTCCACTCCTCGGGGGTTGTCATGGGCGCCATCGTGCTTTACGTTTACGTCAACGTCAAGCAGTCGTTCGTATGCCGGCACCGCCCGCCATCGCCCAGCCCCGTTCGCCACCGCCGCCCGAAAGGCCCACCCCGTGTACGAGCTCAGCCAGGACCACGAGGACTTCCGCCGCACCGTGCGCGACTTCGCCGAGGGCGAGATCGCCCCGCACGTCGCCGAGTGGGACCGCGAGCACCACTTCCCGGCGCACCTGATCCCCAAGATGGGCGAGCTCGGGCTCTTCGGCCTCGTGGTCCCCGAGGAGCTCGGCGGCCACAAGGACGCGGACGGGGAGGGAGGCGAGTTCACCTACCTGTGCCTCGCGATCGAGGAGCTCGGCCGCGTCGACCAGTCCATGGGCATCACCCTCGAGGCCGGCGTGGGCCTCGGCATCAACCCGATCCTGACCTACGGCACGCAGGAGCAGAAGGAGCGCTGGCTCCCCGACCTGGCCGCCGGCCGCACACTCGCGGGCTTCGGCCTCACCGAGCCCGACGCCGGCTCGGACGCGGGCGGCACCAAGACCCGCGCCGAGCTCCGCGACGGCGAGTGGGTCGTCAACGGCGCCAAGTCGTTCATCACCAACTCCGGCACCGAGATCACCTCGGTGGTCACCGCCACCGCGCGCACCGGCACCCGCGAGGACGGCAAGCCCGAGATCAGCGCCATCATGATCCCCTCCGGCACACCGGGATTCGAGGTCGCGCCGCCCTACCACAAGCTCGGGTGGAACATCTCGGACACCCACGGGCTGTCCTTCACCGACGTCCGCGTGCCCGAGGACAACCTGCTGGGCGAGCGCGGCAAGGGCTTCGGGCAGTTCCTGGCCACCCTCGACGACGGCCGCATCGCCATCGCCGCCCTCGCGGTCGGCTGCATCGCGCGCATGCTCGAGGAGTCGATCGCCTACTCGCGGTCCCGCCTGGCCTTCGGCAGGCCGATCGCCGTCAACCAGGGCGTGTCCTTCCAGATCGCCGACATGGCCGTCATGCTCGAGAACGCCCGGCTGCTCACCTACAAGGCCGCCTGGCTCAAGGACGAGATGGACGCGGGCCGCCGCAGCCTCGCCGAGGTCAAGCAGGCCGCCTCCATCGCCAAGCTCTACACCTCCGAGGCGGCGGTGACCTCCACCCGGATGGCCACGCAGATCTTCGGCGGCAACGGCTTCATGGAGGAGTACCCCGTCGCGCGCTTCTACCGTGACTCCAAGATCCTCGAGATCGGTGAGGGCACCTCCGAGGTGCAGCGCATGCTGATCGGTCGCGGCCTGGGTCTGCCCACCGCCTGACCCGGCGCGCCCGACATACGACAACCGAAGGGAATCCCATGGCCTATCAACCGGATCCGAAGGTCGCCGACGTCCGGGAGCGGCTCGAGGCGGCGCTCGAGGCCTCGGCCACGCCACCCGACAAGGCCGCCGCCAAGCTCGCCTCGCAGGGCAAGCTCTATGTGCGCGACCGGATCTCGTTGCTGTTCGACGAGGGGAGCTTCGTGGAAGACGGGCGCTACGCCAACGCCACGGCGACCGGCCTGCCGGCCGACGGGGTGGTCACCGGACGCGGTCTCGTGGACGGCCGACCGGCCATCGTCGTCGCGAACGACCCCACCGTCAAAGCGGGTTCGTGGGGTGCGCGGACCGTGGAAAAGATCGTGCGCGCCACCGAGAGCGCGCTGCGCGAGGAGCTCCCGGTCTTCTGGTTCGTCGACTCCGCGGGCGCCCGGATCACCGACCAGGTCGAGATGTTCCCGGGGCGGCGCGGCGCCGGTCGCATCTTTCACAACCAGGTCGCGCTGTCCGGCAAGGTGCCCCAGATCTGTTGCCTCTTCGGGCCGTCCGCGGCCGGGGGCGCCTACATCCCGAGCTTCACCGACATCGTGATCATGGTCGACGGCAATGCCTCGATGTACCTCGGGTCGCCGCGCATGGCCGAGATGGTCGTGGGGGAGAAGGTCTCGCTGGAGGACCTCGGTGGGGCCCGGATGCACTGCACCGTCTCGGGGGTCGGCGACCTGCTGGCGGGCAGCGACGAGGAGGCCATCGAGCTGGCCAAGGAGTACTTCTCCTACATGCCGCTGTCCTGGCGGCAGCCGACGCCGCACTTCCACCCGGAGGAGCCGAGCTCGCCACTGACCCGGGACGACGTCCCCGAGGTCGAGTCGGTCCCCTTCGACATGCACGAGGTCATCGACCGCCTCGTCGACGACGAGCAGTTCTTCGAGGTCAAGCCGATGTTCGCCGCCGAGCTGATCGTCGGCTTCGGCCGGATGGCCGGGCAGACGGTCGGCTTCGTCGCCAACAACTCCGCCGTCAAGGGCGGCGTGCTGTTCAGCGACTCCGCCGACAAGGCGACGCGCTTCATCACCACGTGCGACGCCTACTCGATCCCGCTGGTCTACCTCGCCGACGTGCCGGGCTTCATGATCGGCTCCGAGGTCGAGCGCGGCGGGATCATCCGGCACGGCGCCAAGATGGTGTATGCCGTCTCGGCTGCCACCGTGCCGCAGCTGTGCGTCGTGGTGCGCAAGGCGTATGGCGCCGGCCTCTACGCCATGGGGGGCCCGGGCTTCGCGCCGGACGCGACCATCGCGCTCCCGACCGCCCGGATCGGCGTGATGGGTCCGGAGGCGGCGGTCAACGCGGTCTACGCCAACAAGATCGCCGAGATCCCCGAAGTGCCCGAGCGGGACGCGTTCGTCGCCGACAAGCGCGCGGAGTACGAGAAGGACATCGACCTCGAGCGCCTCGCCGCCGACCTGGTCATCGACGACATCGTCGAGCCGGAGTCCCTGCGGGACAGCATCATCCTCCGTCTCAGCTATGCCGGGGGCCGGTCCCGCCACTTCACCGAGCGCCACACCGGCATCTCGCCGGTCTGACGGCGAGATGCCGGCGCCCAGAGCGCGCCGCGCGGGGCGCTCTGGGCGCTCTGGGCGTAGGAGCGTCAGCGGCGCACCGGCTGCTGCAGCTCGGTGACCCAGCTCGACTGGTCCTCGCCCTCGGCCTGCAGGTAGTCCTCGCGGCAGGGGCCGAGCAGGTCCCAGCCGCTGGTCTCGGCGTGCTGCACGAGCGACTGCCACGCCGCGCCGATCCCCGTCATCGCGCCGAGGTGGACGCAGCAGACCGCCTGCTCGACGGCGGGCAGCTCGACGATGGCGGTGCCCTCGGGAGCCGGCCCGTCGTGGGCGTAGCCCACCGTGATGTGCATGCCGGCAGGCCGCACGTCGTAGGAGGCGATGGCGGTGCGCAGGCTGCCGCCCGCGCGCGCGACGGCCGCCCCCGCCCGCTCGAAGAGCGGACCGACGACCTCGCCGATCGCCTGCCCCTCCTCGAGGTCGGCGCTGCAGGCGGCCAGGCGAACGGCGGGCAGGGACTTGGTGACGTACTCGATGGACATGTCGTGCTCCTTGTCGATGAGGTGGAGGCGCGCCTCGACGCCGGCCAGGCGCTGACGCGCCTGCTCGTGGTCCCGCTCCAGCTCCATCCGCCGCTCGTGCAGCATGACGCGCAGCTCGTCCCCGTCGAGGTCGCCGTCCAGCAGCACGGCCACCTGCGCGAGCGGGAAGCCGAGGTCCTTGAGCGCCACGATGCGGTTGAGCCGGGCCAGCTGGCCGGCGGAGTAGCTGCGGTAGCCCGTCCACGGGTCGACGTGGTCGGGCGTCAGCAGGCCGAGCTGGTCGTAGTGCCGCAGCATGCGCATCGACACCTGACCGAGCCGGGCAAACTCTCCGATGTGGATCATGACCTCAGTCCAGGCCTTGCCACGGTGTGAGGGTCAAGACCCCGGCTGCGAGCGCTCGAGGTCCCACCACCCGATCCCCAGCTCCAGCAGCAGCTCCCGCACGAGCGGCAGCGAGACGCCGACGACGTTGTGGTAGTCGCCCTCGACGGCCGTGACGAACGCCCCGCCCAGTCCGTCGACCGTGAAACCGCCTGCCACGCGAAGGGGTTCCCCGGTGCCGACATACGTCTCGATCTCGGCGTCGGACACGTCGGCGAAGTGCACCACCGTCGACGCGGTGCGCGAGACCTGCTGGCCCGTGCGCAGATCCGTGAGGGCGTGCCCCGAGTGCAGCACCCCGGAGCCGCCGCGCATCCGCCGCCACCGCGCGACCGCGACCTGCGGCGTCTCGGGCTTGCCGTGCACCTCTCCGGCGATCTCCAGCACCGAGTCGCAGCCCAGCACGACCTGCGGACCGTCGTGCGGCGCAAGGGCGTTCGCGACGTCGTCGCACTTGGCGCGCGCCAGGGCGAGCGCGTGCTCCGCCGGCGGCAGGACGCCTCCCCGGGACTCGAGGTCGGCGATCACGGCGGGTTCGTCGACCCCGGACACCTGCACGTGGGGCGCCAGCCCTGCGGCCCGCAAGGTCGCAAGTCGGGCGGGGGAGGCGGAGGCGAGGACGAGCTGGACGGCCATGGCGCCGACCCTACCGGCGGCGAGGGCATCGACCGGCCGTCGTTCGCCAGGCTGATGCCCCTACCCCCGGCGAGGGCATCGACCGGCCGTCGTTCGCCAGGCTGATGCCCCTACCCCCGGTAGGTCTGCGCGGCCCGGTCGAGCAGACCCCGCAGGTGCCTGGCGCATACCTCCGGGTGCGTCAGCGGCAGGAAGTGCGTCGCCCGCGGCACCGTCACCACGCACGCGCCGGGGCAGGCCGCGGCATACGCGCGCACCCCGAGGCGCATCTGGTCCAGCCCACCGTTGAGGAGCAGGACGGGTATGTCGAGCCCGCCGAGCAGGTGAGGACCGCACTGTGCCATCACGGCCGACCAGGCCGCGGGCATCGCCGCGTAGCCCTGCCCGTCGTCGGTGACCTGGCCGATGTCACGCCCACCGGCGAGCCGGCGCATGACGGCGCCCGCGACGCGGGCCACGCGCTCGGCCCCGACCAGCGGCACCAGCTGGGCGAAGCCCCGGTAGACGGCGGCGCCCGCACCGGCCGGGACCCCGGTGGCACCGACGAGCCCGAGGCCCGCGAGACGGGTCGGCTGCGCGGCGGCATACGACATCGCGACATAACCGCCGAGGCTGTGACCGGCGAGGACCACCGGGCCCGCCGGGGGCAGGGCCGACTCGACCGTCGCGAGGGCGGCCTGCCAGGTGAACTCCTCGGAGCCGCGCGCGCCGTGGCCGGGCAGGTCCGGCGTCACGACGCGGACCCCGGGCAGCAGCGCCGGGTAGTCGCGCCAGAAGCCGGCGTTCATGCGGGTGCCGTGCAGCAGCACCAGCGTGGGGGTCGGGGTGGGGCTCATGCGCGCCTCAGTAGCCGGAGGCCAGCAGCCCGTCCACGAAGCACCAGCGCCAGGACTCGCCCGGCTCGAAGGACCGCATCGTCGGGTGCCCGGTCGCCTCGTAGTGGCGGGTCGCGTGCCGGCCCTCGGAGGAGTCGCAGCAGCCGACATACCCGCAGGTCAGGCACAGCCGCATGTGCACGGGCGTCGTGCCCTCGGCCTGGCACCCGATGCACTCGCCGTGGGTGCGGGGCTCGACGAAGGTCGGGGACTGCTCCAGGTGCTCGCACGGCGCGTCAGGCAGGGCGGGGGACAGGGCCCGCAGGCGGCGCACCCGCTGCTCGACGCGCATCAGTGAGGTCTCCTCGAAGTCCAGCGAGGCCAGCACCGCCGAGATCACCTCGGACTCCACCTCGCCCTCGCTGCGCACGCGCAGGACCTCCTCGCGCTCTGCCTTGATCGCGGCGGTCCGGAGCCGACGGTAGGTCTGGCTGGGCGTCTCCTTCTGGTCGTCGGGGCGGCCGAGACGCTCCCAGATGGCGTTGACGCGTCGCTCGGTCTGGTCGCGGAGCGTGGCGATGGTGGCGGCGTCGTCCGGCCCGGCCTCGCGCTCCATGGCGCGGCGGCCGGCCTCGACCGCGCGGGCATAGACGGTGGCCTCCTGCAGGGCGTCCTCGCGAGGGTCGGGGCCGTGCACGTCGAGGCGGCGGGCCAGGACGGGCAGGGTGAGGCCCTGGATGAGCAACGTCCCGGCGGTCACCACGAGGGCGATGAGCACGAGGACGGCCCGGTGGGGCGTGGCGAGCGGCAGGGTGAGCGCGGCGGCCAGGGTCACCACGCCGCGCATGCCGGCCCAAGAGATCAGCGCCGACTCCTGCCACGGCGTCACCCCCTGGCGCTGCCGCACCCGCACGACGAACCTCGTCGCCATGATCCACACGACGCGCAGCAGCATCACGCCGAGCAGCACCAGCAGGCACGCCGCGATGATGCGTCCCCACCCGAGCGGCGAGCTGGACGCTGCCGACACGATCGACCGCGTCTGCAGCCCGACGAGCAGGAAGACGGAGTTCTCCAGCAGGTAGGTGATGGTCTTCCAGTTGATCCGGGTGGTGACGCGCGACTGGGCGGTCTCGACGACCGGTGCCATGTGGCCGATCAGCAGCCCGGCGACGACCACGGACAGCACCCCGGACGCGTGGAAGTGCTCCGCCGGCGCGAACGCGATGAACGGCAGCAGGAAGGACAGCGCCGTGGTCGCGACCGGGTCGCTGGTGCGCCTGAGGACGTATGACGCCGCCTTGGCCACGACCACGCCGACCACGACGGCGATGACCACCGCCTTGGCGAAGTCGAGCAGGACCGCGCCGACGGTGACCGCCGCGGTGAGGGCCCCCGTGGCCGTGCGGAGCGAGACCAGCGCCGTGGCGTCGTTGACCAGCGACTCGCCCTCGAGGATGGTCACGACCCGCCTCGGCAGGCCGATCTGCTTGGCGACGGCGGTCGCGGCGACGGCGTCCGGCGGGGCGACGATCGCGCCCAGGGCGAACGCCGCGGCGAACGGCAGGGGCAGCAGGGCCCAGGCGAGGAGGCCGATCCCGGCCGTGGTGAACAGCACGAGGCCGATGGACAGCCACCCGATCGCGGACAGGTTGTCGCGGAAGTCCATCAGGCTGGTGTTGTGGGCCGCGGTGTAGAGCAGGGGCGGCAGGATCCCGACCAGCACGAGCTCGGGGGACAGCGTCGGCTTTTGGATGAACGGCAGGTAGGACCCGACGAGCCCGACGACGATGAGCACCAAGGGCGCCGACAGGCCCCAGCGGTTGGACAGGGTCGTGACGGCGAGGACGGTCAGGGCGAGGCCGACCACGAGCGTGAGGATCTCCACGGCGCACATCCTCCCACCTGGGCGGCGATGACGCGGTCGGCGCTCATGCCCCTACCGGGGGCGGGATCATCAGCCTGGGGGACGAAGCCCGGCTGATGCCCCTACCGGGGGCGGGATCATCAGCCTGGCGAACGAAGCCCGGCTGATGCCCCTACCCCCGGCGGGATCATCAGCCTGGCGAACGAAGCCCGGTCGATGCCCCTACCCCCGGCCGGATCATCAGCCTGGCGAACGAAGCCCGGCTGATGCCCCTACCCCCGGCGGGATCATCAGCCTGGCGAACGAAGCCCGGCTGATGCCCTTACCCCCGGTAGGTGTGGAGGACGGCGGTGCGGAGCGTGTCCAGGCCGACACCGCCGATGTCCAGCGCACGCCGGTGGAACTCCTTGAGCGAAAAGGCGTCCCCCTCGTGCCGGCGCACCTCGTCGCGCAGCTGCAGCCACAGGCGTTCGCCCACCTTGTAGGACGGGGCCTGCCCCGGCCAGCCGAGGTAACGGTCCAGCTCGAACCGCAGCACCGCCTCCTCCATGTTGGCGTGCGCCGTCAGGTAGGCCCACGCCTTGTCGTAGGTCCACTCGCCGCCACCGACCTCGGCGGGCGCCTCGAAGCCGCAGTGCACGCCGATGTCGATGACCACGCGGGCCGCCCGCAAGGACTGCCCGTCCAGCCATCCCATCCGGTTGCCCGGGTCGTTCATGTGCCCGAAGTCGGCCATGAGGCGCTCGGCGTACAGAGCCCACCCCTCGCCGTGGCCGGAGGTCCAGGAGAACTGCCGGCGCCAGGTGTTGAGCCGCTCGCGGTTGTGCACGGTCTGGGCGACCTGCAGGTGATGGCCGGGCACTCCCTCGTGGTAGACGGTGGTCAGCTCGCGCCAGGTCGTGAACTCGGTGACCCCCTTGGGGACCGACCACCACATGCGTCCGGGCCGCGAGAAGTCGTCGGACGGGCCGGTGTAGTAGATGCCGCCGGTCTGGGTGGGGGCGATGCAGCACTCGATCTCCCGCACGGGTGCGGGGATGTCGAAGTGCTCCCCGTCGAGCAGCCGGACGACCTCGTCGGCCTCGTCCTGCATCCACCGGCGCAGCGCGTCCGTCCCGTCCAGGCGGTAGGCCGGGTCCTCGTCGAGCAGCGCGATCGCCTCGGCCACCGTCGCGCCCGGGCGGACCTGGTGGGCGACGTCTTGCATGGCCGCGGTGATGCGGGCGAGCTCCTCCTGGCCCCAGCGGTAGGTCTCCTCCAGGTCGACCTCGGCGCCGAGGAAGTAGCGCGAGCACAGGGCGTACTCGTCGCGACCCACCGCGTCCTCGGTCGGTGCCTCGTCGAGCAGCTCGTCCCGCAGGAACTCCGCCATGCGGGCGTAGGCGTCGCGCGCCGCCCCCACCTCGCGGGTCAGTCGCTCGCGCAGCTCCGGGGGCAGGGCGCGGTGAGGTGCCAGCGCTCCCTTGAGGAAGCCGTCGAAGTAGCCCTCAGCCTCGACCAGGTCGTGGCACTGCTGGATGCACGCCTCGACCTGACGGCGGGCGGACACGGTGCCCTTGTCGCGGGCGCAGACCAAGGACTCTTGGTACTGCTCCAGCGCGAGGGGGATGCGGCCCATCCGCAGGGCGATGGTCGCCCAGTGCTCCACCGTCTCGGCGGGCATCAGGTCGAAGGCCGCGCGGATGTCCTGCAGCGGCGAGGCGATGACGTTGAGGGAGGACTCGACGATGCCCGCGGCATACATCTCCTCGGCGAGCCCGAGCCGCTCGGTCATGGCGGTGATGGTGATCCGGTCCGCGTCGCTCGCCGGCTCGACCGCGGCCAGCGCGGCCAGGGTGCGGCGCCGCAGCTCGGACTGGGCGCGGAGCCCGTCCGGGGAGAAGTCGTCGATCTGGTCGTCGTGGCCGGGGATGCCGACGTAGGTCGCGGTGAGCGGGCTCAGCTCGAGGCTCTCGCGGACGAACTCGTCGGCGATGCGGTCGACGGCGCTGGGGCGGGAGGCGGGGGCGGTCTCCGGAGCACGGGTCACCCCGCGCACGCTACCCAAGGTCACCCGCTCCGGCTCGTCAGCGCGCAGAGCGCCACCCCCACGACGACCGTCGGCGCGCACCGAGGGAGGAGACCCCGAGGTTGCGGGCCCGGCTCGCCCAGATGCCGGTGGGCTGCTCCTCGGGGGCCGGCTCGCCGCCCGAGGCGGCGGCGACCACCAGCAGCAGGGCGGCGAGCTCCTCGTCGGTCGGGTTGCCCTTGGTCACGGACAGCAGGGGCGGTATGGCGACCGCCGCCGCCTCCTGGGGCGTGGCCACGGCGGCGGACCCGCCGGGGGTCTCGTTGGTCATCGGGTGCTCCTCCTTCGCCGGTCGCCGGACGACGGCAGCCCGGTCACAGCGGGATGTTGCCGTGCTTCTTGGGCGGGTGGTTCTCGCGCTTGGTCTGCAGCGCCCGCAGCGCCTGCACGACGTTGCGGCGGGTCTCCTGCGGGGCGATGACCGCGTCGATGTAGCCGCGCTCGGCCGCGATGTAGGGGTTGGCGAGGTGGTCCTCGTACTCCTTGATGAACTGCGCGCGCGTCGCGTCGACGTCGCGGCCCTCCGCCTCGGCCGCGGCGATCTCCTTGCGGTAGAGGATGTTGACCGCACCCTGCGCGCCCATCACGGCGATCTGCGCGGTGGGCCAGGCGATGTTGACGTCGGCGCCGAGGTGCTTGGACCCCATGACGTCGTACGCCCCGCCGTAGGCCTTGCGGGTGATGACGGTGACGAGCGGGACGGTGGCCTCGGCATACGCGTAGATGAGCTTGGCACCGCGGCGGATGATGCCGTTCCACTCCTGGTCGGTGCCCGGCAGGAAGCCCGGCACGTCCACGAAGGTCAGCACGGGGACGTTGAAGGCGTCGCAGGTGCGCACGAAGCGCGCGGCCTTCTCGGAGGCGTCGATGTCCAGGCACCCGGCGAACTGCATCGGCTGGTTGGCGACGATGCCGACGCTGCGCCCCTCGACCCGCCCGAAGCCGGTGATGATGTTGGGCGCGAACAACGGCTGGACCTCGAGGAAGGCCTGGTCGTCGAGGATCGCCGTGAAGACCTCGTGCATGTCGTACGGCATGTTGGGCGAGTCCGGGATGATCGTGTCCAGGGCGACGTCCAGCTCGTTGATCTCGAGGTCCACCTCGGCCTCGAAGACCGGCGGGTCCTCGTGGTTGTTGCTCGGCAGGTAGGAGAGCAGCTCCTTGACGTAGTCCATCGCGTCGGCCTCGTCGGAGCCCATGTAGTGGGCGCAGCCGGACTTGGAGTTGTGCGACATCGCGCCGCCCAGCTCCTCCATCCCCACGCTCTCGCCCGTGACGGTCTTGATGACGTCGGGACCGGTGATGAACATGTGGGACGTCTGGTCGACCATGACCGTGAAGTCGGTGATGGCGGGGGAGTAGACCGCCCCGCCGGCGCAGGGACCCATGATGAGCGAGATCTGCGGGACGACGCCGGAGGCCAGGACGTTGCGGCGGAAGATCTCGCCATACATCCCGAGGGAGGCGACGCCCTCCTGGATCCGGGCGCCGCCGGAGTCGTTGAGGCCGACGACCGGGCACCCGATCTTCATGGCGAAGTCCATGACCTTGACGATCTTCTCCCCGAAGACCTCGCCCAGGGACCCGCCGAAGACCGTGAAGTCCTGCGCGAACACGCACACCTGGCGGCCGTCGACGGTGCCGTAGCCGGTGATGACCCCGTCGCCATACGGCCGGTTCTTGTCCTGGCCGAAGGCCGTCGAGCGGTGGCGGGCGTACTGGTCCAGCTCGACGAACGAGCCCTCGTCGAGGAAGGCCTCGACGCGCTCCCGAGCGGTCTGCTTGCCGCGGGCGTGCTGCTTCTCGACCGCCTTCTCGGAGGCCCCGTGCAGGACCTGCTCGTTGCGGTGGTGCAGGTCGGCGAGCCGACCTGCGGTCGTGGCCAGGTCGAAGGTGTCCGTCGTCGGAGCGTCAGCCATGGCGACACCATAGCCTTGGGCTCGTGACCTCCGCTCTGCGACAAAGCGCTCTGACCAGGCATGTGACGGACGCCATGTCGCCGTGGCTCGATGTGCGGGTCCGCGACGCGGTCGGCAGCACCAACGCCGAGCTGCTCGCCGACCCTCGGCCATGGCACGTGCTCACCACGGACCACCAGCAGGCGGGACGCGGTCGGCTGGCCCGGTCGTGGGAGACCCCGGCCGGGACGGCCGTGGCCCTGTCCGCCTGCGTGCCGGTCCCATCGGCTCGTATGCCGGACGCGGGGTGGCTGCCCCTGCTGACGGGCCTGGCCGTGCGGGACGCCCTCGCGTCCCTCGCCGGGCCCGGGCGCGCCGAGGCCTTCGTGCTCAAGTGGCCCAACGACGTGCTCGTCGCCACCGACGACGACCGCAAGGTGTGCGGGGTGCTGTGCGAGCTGGCGCCGGCCCCTGGTCCTGGTGATGGGGTCGCCGTGCTCGGGCTCGGGATCAACGTCCACCAGACCCGCGAGCAGCTCCCCGTCGAGACCGCGACCTCCTTGCAGCTGTGCGGCGTCGAGGTCGGGCGGGAGGACGTCGTGGTGGCGGTGCTGCGTGCCCTCGCCCACCGGCACGGCCAGTGGGCGACGCCGTCGCGGATGCCGGCCCTGCGCGCGGACTACACCGCGGCCTGCGCGACCCTCGGGCGCGAGGTCGACATCCACCTGCCCTCCGGTGCGGTGGAGCCGGGCCGGGCGGTGCGGGTCGACGGGGCCGGCCGTCTCGTCATACGCACCGCTGGGGGAGAGCGCACCCACGCCGCCGGTGACGTGGTGCACGCGAGGCTGTCGGGCTGAGGCATCATGGCGGGAGCGGTCGGCGGCGAGCGTCGTCCCGCGGGACGGCGAGGAGGCGACGGTGGCGGACCACGGTGACGAGTCGACCCGGCTGTCGCAGGCCCCGGTGCGGCTGGACCCCCTGGTCGAGCAGGTGCAGCGAGAGCTGCTCGGCGGCCCGCTGGACCTCGACCGGCGCGACGTGTCCCGGACCGTCGGGGTCTCCCTGCGCACCGCCGAGCGCTTCTGGCACGCCCTCGGGTTCCCGGGCAACGAGGACGGCGAGGCGGTCTTCTCCCAGCTCGACCTGACCGCCCTGCGCGGCGTCGCCGCGCTCGTGCGGCGCGGAGAGCTCGACGAGGACTCGGCCCTCAGCCTGACCCGGGCCTTCGCCCGCACCGCGGACCGCCTGTCGGTGTGGCAGTGCTCGGTGTTCGCCGAGTCGCTGAGCCCCTGGGCGCAGGGCGAGGTCGACCTCGGGCGCGTGGCCGTCTCCGACGAGAGCCACGACTCGACCCGCGCCGAGCCCGACGAGGACACCGCGCTGGCCGCTGCGCGCAAGGTCGCCGAGCTGGCCGACGAGCTCGAGCCGTTGCTCGTCTACGCCTGGCGCCGGCACCTGGCCGCCGCCACCGCCCGCATGGTCGCCGACGCCGACCCGTCGGTGGGGGAGCAGGGGCTGCGACGCTGCGTGGGCTTCGCCGACCTCGTGTCCTTCACCTCGCTGGTGCGGCGCCTGTCGGAGCGCGAGCTGGCGACCGTGGTGCAGAGGTTCGAGGCGCTGTGCAGCGACGTCATCACCGGGCACGGCGGCCGGGTCATCAAGACGGTCGGGGACGAGGTCCTGTACGTCGCGAAGGTGCCCGCCGAGGGCGCCCGGATCGCCCTGGACCTGGTCGACGCCATCCGCTACGACGACATGCTGCCTCCCGTGCGGGTCGGCCTCGCCTACGGCCACGTCGTGTCGCGGCTCGGCGACGTCTTCGGCACCACGGTCAACCGCGCCGCCCGCCTCACCGCAGTCGCGCCCTCCGGCAAGGTGCTGGCCGACGAGGGGCTCGTGTCACGGATCGCCGACGCGCCAGACCTCACCGCGGTGCGGCAGCGCACCCGCACCCTGCGAGGGGTGGGCGTCGTCGCCCCCTCCCTGCTGCACCGCACCGTCGCGATCCCCGACGGCCTGCCCGGCGCGTTGCCCCACCCAGCACAGCCGGCGTTCCTCGACTCTGACGACCTGGAGGTCCGATGACCGACTACGACAACGTGACGATCACCCGCCACGGCGAGCACGGCCACGTCGCCGAGCTCGCCCTGGACCGGCCCGAGGCGATGAACGCCGTCTCGACCGCGATGGCGCGCGACCTCGGCGCCGCGACCACGCAGCTGTCCGCGCTGGCGCTGCGCGGCGAGGTGCGGGCGGTGGTGGTGAGCTCGACGCACCCCAAGGCCTTCTGCGTCGGGGCGGACCTCAAGGAGCGCAACGGCTTCACCGACGCCGACCTGATGGCCCAGCGACCCGTGGCGCGCGCGGCCTACGGCGGGGTGCTGGCGCTGCCGGTGCCGGCCATCGCGGCCGTGGACGGCTTCGCGCTCGGCGGGGGCTTCGAGATCGCGCTGTCCTGCGACCTGATCGTCTGCGGGGACGGCGCGACGGTGGGCCTGCCCGAGGTGTCGGTCGGCGTCATCCCCGGCGGTGGCGGCACGCAGCTGCTGACCCGTCGCGTCGGCTGGTCGCGGGCCTCCCGCATCATCTTCGGCGCCGCCAAGATGCCGGCGGCCGAGGCGCTCTCGCTCGGCGCCGTCGACGAGGTGGTCGACGCCGGGACGGCCCGCGAGCACGCCCTGGAGCTGGCGTCCCTGGTCGCGACGCACTCGCCCGTCGGGGTGCGCAACGCCAAGCGGGCCATGCGCCTCGGCTCCGACGTCGACCTGGCGGCCGGGCTGGAGATCGAGGACGGCTGCTGGCGGGCGACGGCCTTCAGCGGGGACCGGCGCGAGGGCGTCGCCGCCTTCGCCGAGAAGCGCCGCCCCGCCTGGCCCGGAGTCTGACGGCGAGGGCGGAGCCGGGCGCCCCCGGCTCCCGCCGGCTCAGACGACGTGTGTGTGCTCCGTCAGCTCGTCGTCCCCGGCGGCCTTGCCCGCAAAGACCCAACGGCGGTAGGTCAGGAACCGGAAGACCGTCCCCAGCCCGATGCCCACGAACCTGGCGACGTTGTCGGCCAGCTGGGAGTGCTGGTCGAGGGCGTACCGCGACAGGTACAGGCAGGCGAACGTGATCACCAGCGCGATCGCGTTGAACAGCACGAAGAGCATGAGCTCGTGGTGCGCCTTGTCGCGCCGCTGGTCGCGGTAGGTCAGGTAGCGGTTGCCCACCCAGGAGAACAACGTGGCGATGGCCGTGGCGGTGACCGACGCGCGCCCGGGGATGCCGTGCATGGGTCCGTCGCCCGGGCCCGGCAGGCCGAACACCAGCAGGTTGTAGCCCCCCATGTCGACCACGAACGCGAGGGCGCCGACGAGCCCGAAGGCGGCGACCTCGCGCCACAGGCGGGCCGCGAGCGCGCGCAGGCGACCGATGAGGGAGGTGGTGGGCACCGCAGCACCGTACCCTGTCGCCTGTGACAACTCCGCGCACCGCACCAGGTGGTTTCCCCGTCGTCGGCATCATCGGGGGTGGACAGCTGGCTCGTATGACGGCCCCTCCCGCCGTCGGGCTCGGCGTCACGCTGTCCGTGCTGGCCGAGTCGGAGTCCGCGTCGGCCGCGCAGGTCATCCCGTCCTCGCCCGTCGGGGATCACACGAGCGTCGAGGACGTCGTGGAGTTCGCCCGCCGCTGCGACGTCGTGACCTTCGACCACGAGCACGTGCCTCCGGAGGTGATCGCCGCCGTGCAGGCCGCCGGGGTCCGGGTCGAGCCGTCGCCGGAGGCTCTCCTGCATGCCCAGGACAAGCTGGTCATGCGGCGTCGGCTGACCGAGCTCGGCATCCCCTGCCCGGACTGGGCCCACGTGACGAGCCGTTCCGACCTCGAGGCCTTCGGCGAGCGGGTCGGCTGGCCGCTGGTGCTCAAGACCCCGCGGGGAGGCTACGACGGCAAGGGAGTCCGGGTCGTCACCGGCCCGGACGACGCCCGCGACTGGCTCGACGCCGTCGAGGCCGCCGGTGCCGGTGGGACCGACAGCGAGCACGGGGCCACGATGGCCGACGGGCTGCTGGCGGAGGCCATGGTCGGGTTCACCCGCGAGCTGGCGGTCCTCGTGGCGCGCTCGCCGTCCGGCCAGGCCGCCGTCTGGCCGGTCGTGGAGACGGTGCAGACCGACGGGATCTGCACCGAGGTGCTGGCTCCCGCACCGGACCTCGACCCGGAGCTGGCCTCGCGAGCGAGCGAGTCGGCGCTGCGCATCGCGGGGGAGCTGGGTGTCACCGGCGTCATGGCGGTGGAGCTGTTCGAGACGCGTGACGGCGACGACCGTCCGACATACCTGGTCAACGAGCTGGCGATGCGCCCGCACAACTCGGGCCACTGGACCATCGACGGCTCGGTCACGAGCCAGTTCGAGCAGCACCTGCGGGCGGTCCTCGACCTGCCGCTCGGCTCGACTCGAGCGAGGGAGCGCTGGACCGTCATGGGCAACGTCCTCGGCGGCGACTATCCCGAGCTCTACGCGACCTACCGCCACCTGATGGCGCGCGACCCCGCGATGAAGTTCCACCTCTACGGCAAGGACGTCCGCCCCGGACGCAAGATCGGCCACGTCGACGTGAGCGGCGACGACCTCGACGACCTGCGGGCACGAGCGCGCCACGCCTGCGACTACCTCCAGGGAGTGATCACCGAATGACCCTGTCCAGCAACGTTTCTCCCGGCATCGCCGTCGGGCTCGTGATGGGCTCCGACTCGGACTGGCCGGTGATGGAGCAGGCGGCGCTGGCCCTCGACGAGCTCGGCATCGCCTACGAGGCCGACGTCGTCTCGGCGCACCGGATGCCGACGGCGATGATCACGTATGGCGAGCGGGCCGCCTCGCGCGGGCTGCAGGTGATCGTCGCCGGCGCCGGCGGCGCGGCCCACCTGCCGGGGATGCTCGCGTCGGTCACCCCGCTGCCGGTGATCGGGGTCCCGGTGCCGCTGAAGCATCTCGACGGCATGGACTCGCTCCTGTCGATCGTGCAGATGCCGGCCGGGGTGCCGGTCGCGACCGTGTCGATCGGGGGCGCGCGCAACGCCGGCCTGCTGGCCGCGCGCATCATCGGCTCCGGCACAGGTGAGGAGGCGCGGCGCGTGCGCGAGGCGATGGTGGCCTACCAGGCGGCGCTGCGCGACGAGGCGCACGCCAAGGGCGAGAAGCTGCGCGAGCGCCGAGCCTGACCAGCAGCCCCGCCGGCGCCGGCCCCACCAGCGCGGTGACGCGGCGGCGGGCACGGCGCGCCCTATGCTGGCCGTCGTGACCTCCGCCCCCCGCATCGCCTGTGTCGTCCCGTGCTACAACGAGGAGTCCGCGATCGCCAAGGTCGTCACCGACCTGCGCGCGTCGCTGCCCGAGGCCGAGATCTACGTCTACGACAACAACTCGACGGACCGCACCGCCGAGGTGGCTCGCGAGGCCGGCGCGATCGTGCGCAGCGAGCCGCGCAAGGGCAAGGGCAATGTCATCCGGCGGGCCTTCGCCGACGTGGAGGCCGACGCGCTGCTGATCATCGACGGTGACGACACCTACGACGCGTCCCGGGCGCGCGACCTAGTGGACCTGCTCTTCGAGGGCCCCTACGACCACGTGCTCGGCGCTCGCCGCGAGACCGTCGAGGGCGCTTACCGCCCCGGGCACGCGACCGGCAACAAGATGCTGACCGGCGCGGTGCGGGTGCTCTTCGGCAACGAGGTCACCGACATGCTGTCCGG
The DNA here is from genome assembly GCF_009707125.1 of Arsenicicoccus cauae. Taxonomy (GTDB): domain Bacteria; phylum Actinomycetota; class Actinomycetes; order Actinomycetales; family Dermatophilaceae; genus Arsenicicoccus; species Arsenicicoccus cauae. The sequence goes on along the minus strand of NZ_WLVL01000037.1, from coordinate 313,856 downwards.
CTACCGCGTGTTCTCCCGCCGCTTCGTCAAGTCCTTCCCCGCGCTGTCGCGGGAGTTCGAGACCGAGACCGAGATGACCGTCCACGCGCTCAACCTGCGCATCCCCTCGGCCGAGGTGCCCATCGACTTCAAGGACCGGCCGGCCGGCAGCGAGAGCAAGCTGCGCACCTATCGTGACGGCTGGCGCATCCTGCGGCTGATCATGACCCTCGCCCGTCGCGAGCGACCGTCGCTGTTCCACGGCGTGGTCGCGGGCCTGATCGCGCTTGTCGGACTGGCCCTGGGCCTGCCCGTCGTCGCCGACTTCCTGCGCACCGGCCAGGTCGAGCGCTTCCCGACGGCCTTCCTCGCCTCGGCGGTGATGATCATCGCCGCGCTCGTGCTCCTCGTCGGCTACGTGCTCGACTCGATCATGCACATGCGGCAGGAGCAGACCCGGCTGACCTACCTGTCCTACGACGCCCCCCGTCGTCACCGACAGGCGCGAGACGTCGCCGACGAGCGCGGCTCGTCCCGCCACCCGGCATGACCCTCGGCCGGCGGCTCGTGGCGCTCGGGTGGCCCGCCCTGGCCGTGCAGCTCCTGCTGCCCCTGGTGCTTCTCGTCGGTATGACGGCCGCCATGGCCACGCCCAACCGCGTCGTGGTGCAGAAGCTCTCCCAGGACGTGGCGAGCAGGGTGTACGGACCGAGCTATCTCGGTGACGCCGTCGGTGGCCGGCTCGACCGGTTCACCGAGTGCATCGCGGCGAGCCAGGGGAGCGCCATCCGGGGTGACTACTCTCCCCTCGAGCGCGCCATCTCGAGCCCCCGGCTGCCGTCGTGCGACCAAGGCGCCGGCGTGGTGCGTGAGCTGGCAGCCCATGGGGGCAGCGTCCCGGGGGAGCACGACCACAAGCTCGAGTACTCGCGCTACTGGAACGGCTATGCCCTCGTCTCCCGCCCGGTCATCGCCCTGTGGGGTCTCGCAGGTGCGCGCCTCGTGTCCTTCGGCCTCCTCGCCGCGAGCGTCGTGGGCCTGTGGGAGGCCGTCCGGCGCCGTCGGGGAGGCCTGGCGGCCGTCGCGCTCCTCGCCCCGCTCGTGCTCGGCACCAACCTCGTCACCTCGCCGCTGGCCTACACGCACGCGCTATCGCTCGCGGCGGCCCTCGGCCTGGCCGCCGTCGTGCTCCGCTGGGGCAATCCCGTGCCGAGGCTCCTGGCCCTCACCGTGCTGTCCGGGGGCCTGTACGTCTTCATCGACTTCCTGACCAACCCCGGGCTCGCGTGGAGCCTCACCGCGGCGGCCGCCGTCCTCACCGCCCGCCGCGACGAGACGGCGTGGGGCCGGGTCGGCCGGCTCGTCTGCGGCGGAGCCGGGTGGGCGGTGGGCTACGGCGCCACCTGGATGGCCAAGTGGCTGATCGTCGGGATCCACTCGGGGTTCGGGGCGATCCGTCGTGAGATCAGCGAGGTGGGCGGCAGCCGGCTCAGCGGGACGATGGAGGGCCGCGTCGACCTGAGCCCCGGCGCCGCCGTCCTCAAGAACTGGCGCACCTGGATGGAGGTGCCCACCGCCGGCACCCTCGCCGGGGCCTGCCTGGTCCTGCTGGTCGTCGGGCTGGTCGTGGGCCTCGTCCGGCGCCACGCGTTGCTGGAGCCGCTGCTGCTGGTCGTCTGCGCCGCCATCGTGCCGGTGTGGTACGAGGTGCTCAAGAACCACAGCCAGATCCATGCGTTCTTCACCTACCGCAGCATGGCCGGCGCCGCGGGGATCCTGGCCATGGCCGGCGCGACGCTGCTCGCCTCTCGACGCGTGGGGTCGTCGCGACGGCATACAGCCGTATCGGAGCAGCCGTGAGGCGCGCCCTCCCGCTGCTCGTCGCCCTGGTCATCTCGATCGCGGGCAGCTGCTTCGCCGTGGCCCAGCCCCAGGTCTGGGGCGCGGACGAGGCCGCCCACCTGTTCCGGGCCTACCAGGTCTCGACGGGGGGCTGGGTGCCGCAGCGGCTGGAGGAGCGCGGTCCGATTCCCCGCTACGGCGGCCAGGTGCCTGCGTCCTTCGTCCGGCTCGCCGACTCCGGCACCGCGCGACAGTGGTCCAAGCCCCAGCGCGGTCCGGTCATGGGCAACCCCGACGCGCGCCGCCCCCTGCTGGACGCTCCCGTCGGCACCGAGACCACCGAGGCCAAGTTCGTCAACACGGCGGCCTACGCGCCGACCAGCTATGCGCCGGCCGTGGTCGGGCTGTGGACGTCCAGGCTGGCCGGCCTCGACGTGGGAGGGACCATCCTGGTCGCGCGGCTGCTCGGGGTCCTGACCGCGGCGGTCGCCGGCGCGCTGGCCGTCCGGCTCCTGCGGGGCACAGGCTGGGAGTACCTCGCCGCCGTGGTGGCCTGCCTGCCCAGCGTCATCTTCCAGGCCGCGACCGTCTCCGCGGACACCATGACCAACGCCGTCACCCTCGTGCTGGCGGCGTCCTTCGTGCGGCTCACGCTGACCGACTCCCCGCCCTCGCGCGCCGCCACCTGGGCCCTGGCCCTCAGCGTGCTCCTCGTCGGCGTGGCCAAGCCGACATACGCGCCGATGGCCCTGCTGCTGCTCGTGGTCCCGGCGTCCAGGCTGGCCTGGCGGCGGAGCGCGACCGGGCGCGGCCCCTCCCGAGCCGTAGGTGCCGGGGTCGTGGGGACGTCCCTGGCCGTGTCCGTCGGGTGGCTGTCGCTGGCTGCGGGCACCACAGCGGGGATGGGGGTGGTCTGGGACCCCCGGGACCCGACGGCCGTGCGTCCGGACGACCAGCGCGCCTTCGTCCTGGGGCACCTCCCCGAGATGGTGCGGATCGCGTACCGCACCCTCGCGGACAGCACCCCCAAGTACCTCCGCGAGCTCTTCGTGCAGACCGGCTACCAGGTGGAGGGCTCGGGAGGCGCCATGATCCTGGTGCTGATGGCGCTCGCCCTGGCGTGGTTCCTGGCGCCCCGGCCGGTCGTCAGCCGCGCTCGGCTGGCGACGGTCGCGCTGGTCGTCGCCGCCTCGGGAGCGTTGATCTTCGGAGCGCTGTACCTCTCGTTCACCCCAGTCGGGCTGTGGGCCGTGGCAGGCGTTCAGGGCCGCTACTTCTACCCGCTCCTGCTGCCGGCTCTGCTGTGCCTCCGGGCGCTGCTGCCGGCACGCCTCGTCGGTGATGGCGCGACAGGGGCCGACGACGGGCGGGTCGCCGCCAGATGGGTCGTGGGCCTGGTCGTGGGAGCCTGCGCCCTGGCCGTCCTCAAGTACGTCCTGCTCACCTGGGCCACCGTCTCCTGAGCCCCGCCGGACGGTCAGCTGTCGACCGGGGTCGCCGACCCGCGACCGGGAGGCCGGATGCCGTCCGTGGTCGCGCACGCTCGGAGCCTAGGCGCATGACTTCCACCCCCATCAGCATCGGCCGGCACGTCATCGACCGGGACCACGCTCCCTGCGTGATCGCCGAGATGTCCGGCAACCACAACGGCCAGCTCGAGCGGGCGCAACCTCCACCAGATCTACCAGGAGGCGCACACGCCCTGGGAGTGGCCCCAGCCGATCTTCGACCGGGTCCGCGAGCACGGGATGATCCACTTCTCCAGCCCGTTCGATCCGACCGCCGTCGGATTCATCGCGGGTCACGTCCGCCCGGGACACCCGGGCCCCCGCGCAGGGCGCTCGGGGTCAGGTGGGGTACGCCGCAGGTGGGGCCCGCGCACGTCGCGGGAGCCCCACCTGCGGGTGCCGTCGTCAGGACTGCCAGACGTAGGCCAGGCCCCCCGAGCCCACCTGCTGCTGGTAGCTCGTCCATCCGAGCAGCGATTCGTCGACGAAGGGGACGTCACGAAGGACGCCGTCCTTGGCCATCATCAGGGCGCTCGCGTACCACCCCGTGAATCGCTCGGGGGCGGTGATCTGCGAGAGACCGCCGAGGCTGCCGCCCGGGAGCGGGTCGTACACGCTCTTGAAGGAACCGGCGGCGACCCCCTGAGAGGTGTAGACACGAAGGGTCCCGTCGGCGCGGTTGCGGGCCAGCAGGTCGAAGTGGTTGTCATAGCTCGCGTCGCCGATCCCCAGGATCACGTCGAAGGCGCCCCACCCGCTGGACAGGGCCTTGCGAGGGAGGAACATGCCTGCGCCGGGCGAGCTCACCTTGCCGTTGCCGGGGTACAGCCACAGGACCCCGGCGGCGTCGCGAGCGACGAGGTCGGGCTTGGTGTCGCCGTTCCAGTCGCCCCCGAAGGCCGGGACGTACTGCTGCCAGCCCCCGCCGAGCGACAGTCGCGCCTGCAGGCCACCTGCCGCGTTGCCGCGGTAGAGCCACAGGGCACCGTTGGGCTCACGTGCGGCGAGGTCGCCGTGCCCGTCGCCGTCCCAGTCGCCGACCGAGAACACGTGGTTGTAGATCCCCCAACCCGACCCGAGCGACGTGCGGCCGGCCGACAGCGGCGCCTGGGGGTTGGTGCTGTTGCGGTAGAGCCACAAGGTCCCCGAGGCGTCCTTGGCCACCACGTCGTTGTAGCCGTCCCCGGTGAAGTCGGAGGTCGACTTCGGCGAAGTCTGGCGCACGTCGAAGTACTTGGCGATGGCCTGCGGGTCGGCGACGGAGGCACCGGCCCGGGTCAGCTCGGGGGTGGTGCCGCTCAGCCGGTAGATGCCGGTGTAGGCGTCGCCGTTCCCCGTCTCGGCCGGCGTGGGGTCGGTGTCGATGCGCAGGTAGTAGGCCTGGCGGTCCTGGGTGAGGCGCGGGTTGGACACCTGCTGGCCGACGACGCCCCGCCACCGGACCGTCGCCTCGCCCGTGGCGCTGACGACGACGAGGGAGGACGACCGGCCCGTGTTGCGGACGGCGGCCAGGATCGCGCCGTTCGGGGCGACCGACACGTCATAGGCGCCGGGCGCGCCGAGGGTGGACTGCGCGCCGGTGGCAGTGCTCGTGCGCACCAGGACGCTCGAGCCGTCGGCGGCGTAGCGCACGCCGACCGCGGTGGTGCCGTCCGCGAGGAAGGTGGAGCGTTCCGGCACGACGCTGCCCGTGGGGCGCGGGACGGTGGTCGTGGCACCGGTGTCGAGGACCCGCACCATCGTGCGCAGGGGCATGCCCTGGCTGTCGTACACCGTCCACAGGAGCTTGCGCCCGTCGGGGGAGAAGGACGGCTCGGAGTGGTAGTCCGTCCCGCCGGCGGAGACGGCGGTCACGGCCCCGGTGCCGTCCGCGCGACGCAGGACCAGGTCACCGCCCTGGTCGGCGTTGGCGCGGGTGACCGCGAGCCACATGCCGTCGGGCGAGAACGCCGGGGTCTCCGTGCCGGCGTCGGAGCCCACGGGGATCCCGGCCGAGGTGTCGTTCTGCATGAGCAGGGGGCCGTTGTCCCACGTCGACACGGCGAGGTCGGGCGTGCCGCGACCGGCGTCCTCGAACATCGCCAGGCCGTCGACCGGGGTGCCGCTCGGGTCGGCGAAGACGCAGGTCTGCGTCCCGGTGGAGAAGGGCACCACCAGGCGGTACGCCACCGGGGCGTTCGGGGCCGTGTCTCGGTCGACGGCGATGCCGGTGGCCCCCGCGGCCACCGTCACGGTGCGCCACTGGGTGCCGGTCGAGATGCGGCGCTGCACCGTGATGCTGCCGGTCGGGGCGGCCGAGGGCTTCCACAGCAGCGCGGTGCGGTCGCGCAGCTGGGAGAGGTCGATCTCGAGCGCCGCGCACTGCGGGCTGACCGCCGCGGTGGTGGCGCGGGCCGAGCCCTGCGTGGTGCCGCTCGACTTGCGTGCGGCGGGGCTCTGCTGCAGGCGACCGGAAGTGACGTCGACGGTCTCGGGGGCGGTGGACGGCCGCGCCGGTGCGGGTCGGAGCCGCTCGTGCGACGACGACGTCGTCATCCGGTCCCTGACCTTGTCGTGACCATCGACGGCGGAGGCGAGCCCGACGGTGGGCGCGCCGAGCGCGACGACGAGCGAACCGGCGATGGCGAGGCCCAGGCGGGACCTCCCGCGCTGCAGGCGATGACGCTGATGCATATCTCCCCTTGTTACTACGAGTGATGAATGATTACATAGTGTCATCCCTGGGAGAATTCTGGCAGGCGGCCGGCGAGAGTTGTTGGCCGGGGTGTCGCGGGGCGCTCGTTAGGGTGTCGGCCATGACCTCGGGACTCAGGCACCAGATGAGCTACTTCGACGCGGTCCGGGGTCTGTCCGCGCAGCTCGTCGTCCTGGGCCACGCCGCCGTGCTGGCCTTCCCGGTGCTGTTCGCCGTCCGCGGGACGGACGGCCGGTTGGGCGCCCGCCCGGACCAGTTCCACGTCCAGTCCTACGGCGTCGTGATCTTCCTGGTGCTGTCGGGCTACCTGATCACCATGTCGGTGCAGCGACGGCGTCGGGACCCTGCCTACGGCTTCCGGGCGTACCTGGTGGACCGGTGGGCCCGCATCTTCACCCCGCTGCTGCCCGCCATGGTCGCCGTCGTGCTCATCGACCGGCTCGTCTTCTCCGGCGGGGCCACCTCGCGCTTCATCGTCCTTCGTCACGACCTCACCACCGTGGTGAGCAACCTGCTGATGCTTCAGGACAACGCGGTGCTGCGCCAGGCGGCCGCCGCCACCGGCCAGCCGCTCGCGGCGCGATCCCTCGGCAGCGCCGCCCCCTGGTGGACGGTCGCCCTCGAGTGGTGGATCTACGTCGGGTTCGGGGTGGTCGCCCTGGTGCTGTTGCACCGGCCCACGACCGCTCGCGGCCTGCTGGCCCTGCCCGCGCTGGTCTTCGCGGCGGCGACGGTCCTCGGGACCGTGGAGGGAGGCAGCGGGCTGATGCTCGCCTGGCTGGTCGGCTTCGCGTACGCCTGGTGGGCACCCGCGATGCAGGCGATCCCGCGGTCCGTGCACGCCGGCCTCACGCTGCTGACCGTCCTGTGGTTGTGGTGGTGCTTCGACGTCGTCCACCTCGGCGTCTACGCCCCCACCGTGTGCGTGCTCACCGGCGTCGCCGTCGTGTCGGGCTTCCACATGCTCGACTGGTCCGCGGTCCTCGGCCCCGTGCGCAGGCCGGTGGCCTTCGTCTCGGAGTTCTCCTACTCGCTGTACCTCGTGCACTTCTCGGTCATGATCTGGCTGGTGCACCTCGTCGAGGGGCGCGTGACGGGGCCGGAGCTCTACGTCCTGCTCGTGGCCGCGGGCAACGGGGCGGGCCTGCTCTGGTGGTGGTCGTTCGAGCGCCACTTCGGTCGGGTCCGCAACGCCCTGCGCCCGCTGGTCACCAGGCGGTCCAGCCCCCGTCCACAGCGATCACCTGTCCTGTGACATAGGCTGATTCGTCCGACGCCAGCCAGCGCACGACGCCCCGGAAGTCGCCCTCGGTGGCCATGCGGCGCAACGGGGTCAGGCCCTCGTAGCGCTCCACGAACTCGTCGGCCTGGCCGCGCGCGATCCCGCCCGGCGCGAAGGCGTTGCACCGGACCTCGGGGGCCAGCACGGTGGCGAGATAGCGCGTCAGCTGGGCGATCCCGCCCTTGGAGGCCCCGTATGCCGCGGGGTTGCCCATGACGGTCCCGGCATACAGGCCCATGTTGGGGCCGACCAGGCCGTAGATGCTGGAGACGTTGACGACGCTGCCGTGACCGGTGCGTCGCAGGAGCGGGAGCAGCCGCCGGGTCAGGCTGAAGGGGACGGTGAGGTTGAGCCGCAGGGCCAGCTCGAAGGCGTCATCGGTCTGCTCCTCGAACGGGACGGCGTAGCCGGGCACGCCCGAGGTGCCGGTGAAGGCGGCGTTGTTGACGAGCACGTCGCACGCGCCCAGCCGCTCGACCTGCGACACCACCGACCCCAGGGCGTCGGCGTCGAGCAGGTCCGCCGTGACACCACGGTGGTCGCCGTCAGGCAGCTCGGCCAGGGCCTGGTCGACGAGACCGCCGTCGCGGTCGACCACGACCACCCGGGCACCCCCCTCGGCGAGAGCGGCGCACAAGGTGCGACCGAGCGGTCCGCCGCCGCCCGTCACGACCGCGGTCCGGCCCGTCAGGGCCGAGGCGCCGCCGCTCATCGTCCGGCCTGCTGCTCGTCGTCGGCGTCCAGCCACGGCAGCTCGAGCAGGCCGGCACCGAGCAGCGCCTCGATGAGCCGGAACTCGTACTCGTCGTCGATGGAGAAGGCCTGCGGCTCGGGGATCTCGTACATCCCGTGGCGTCCCTCGTCGAACCAGGACACCTGCAGACGGCGCACGAAGTCCGCGCGCCAGACGTAGAAGTTGCCGTTGATGCGCAGGAAACGACCGGTGTCCTGGCGGCGGGTCACACCCCTGCCCTCGGCGTAGTAGCGCTCCACGGGGCCCGACGGCGTGGTCTCTCGGACCCCGACCCAGGTCGGCTGAAAGGTCGGCTCGGACACGCTGATGACGCCGTCGAGGTCCGGTGACCCGTGCAGCTGCGAGATGGCCTCGGCGATCTGCTGCGGGACCCGCGAGGGGCTGGTCGGGTCGAGCAGGACGAAGACGTCGTAGGGCGAACCCTCCTGCTGCTCCACCGTCTCGAGCGCGTGCTGCATCACCGGGCCCATGGGGGTCCAGTCGGTGGCGAGCCGGTCCGGGCGCAGGAAGGGCACGTCCCCTCCGTGCGCGCGGGCCACCTCGGCGATCTCGGGGTCGTCGGTGGAGACGATGCAGCGGGTGATGCCCGGGCACAGGGCGGCGGCCTTGATGCTGTGGCAGATCAGGGGCAGGCCCGCGAGCTCACGGACGTTCTTGCCGGGCAGGCCCTTGGAGCCGCCCCGTGCGGGGATGACGGCCAGGACGCGCGGCGCCGCCACGCCGACGCCGTCGTCGGCATCTCCGGGGGCGGGGGCGGGGGCGGGAGCAGGGGTCGGGTCGGTCACGAGGTCCTCCGATCGGGACGGGTGGGGGTCGACCGGTGGTCGGCCCCACGGGCGCGGTCGCACAGACGCATGGTCTCGAGCGCCTCGGGGAGCGTGGGGGGCGCTGCGGGGTCCTCCTCGGCGCTGCGGTCGCCGAGGACCGCTGCGGCCTGACGGGCCATGACGACGTTGCGGTCGGCGTCGTCCGCGAACGCGTGCTCGTGCCGCCGTCCGTCGGCGCTGACATGGACCACCGTGTGGGACAGCAGGTCCCAGTCCAGGCGGAGGTCCGGGCCATCGAGGCTCAGGTGCCGGCGACCGGGGCGGGACACGTAGTCGAGCCGGGCCAGGACCCGGTCCTCGTCAGGCGTGGTCCAGGCGAGCGTGGCGGCCTGCTCGGCCGGCATCTGCAGTGGGCCGGATCGGTCCAGCGCCGCCCAGGACAGGTCAGGGGGGCCGAGGAGCGCCGTGGCGTAGTCCAGCTCGTGGACGAGGTCGCGCAGCACCCCGCCCTCGTCGGCGCGCGCCGAGTAGCTCTCGCGGTAGTCCCTGCCGGGCCGCCAGTCGGGGAGCCAGGACTGGCAGGCGACGTGGGCGGACAGCGGCCGGGCGGCCGCGCGCACGAGGCCGAGCACCAGGGCGTACGCCCGGTGGCCGCGCAGGGGGGCGGCCACGCGGACCCGGTCGGCGCGGTCGTGACGCGAGAGGGGGTCGGCGTCGACGGCGGCGGGGGACAGGGGCTTCTCCACCAGGACCCGGGCCGCCCCCGCGTCCAGCGCCACGAGCGCGTCGGCGACGTGCCGCCCGGTGTCGGTGGCCACGACGACGAGGTCGGCCGTGGCGCAGGCTGCCGGCCCGCCGTCGTCGCCCACCACCCCGTCGGCCTCGGGACGCGGCCGGACCGGCCAGAGGTCGACCGACAGACCCAGGGACCGCAGGACCTCGACGTGCCGCGCACCGATCGACCCGCCGCCTCGGACGACTGCGTGCACGGGCACCTCCTGGCTGTGATGTGCGCCCCATGCTGCCATGCGCCTCCGGGGCCGGCCGGGTCACACGCCGCCGCCCGGCGCTCGACCGGGGAGGGGCGCCGTCGCAACTATGCTGGGCGGGTGCCCGCACCCAGCCCTCAGACCGACGCCCGTTGGGCGGTGCTGGGGGCGGGGGGTCACGCGCGCAGCGTGGCGGACGTCCTGCGCCGCAGCGGGAAAGCGGTCGTCGCCGTGAGCGGAGCCCCCTCGGGGCCCTGGCCGGACGACGTCGAGCTGCTGGCCGACGACGCGCAGGCGCTGTCCTACGCCCAGCGCCACGGGGCCGCGCTCGTCCCCGGGATCGGCGCCAACCACGTGCGCCTCCGAGTGGTCGACCGCGCCCGGTCGCACGCCTGCGTGCCGCCCGTCGTGGCCACCACCGCCACCGTGGCACCGGACGCCGTCCTCGGCGACGGCACCGTGGTCCTGGAGCACGCGCACGTCGGTCCCCAGGCATCCCTGGGCCGGGCCGTCGTGGTCAACACGGCCGCTGTCGTGGAGCACGACGTCGTCGTGGGGGACGGGGTGCACGTGGCGCCGGGGGCCGTCGTGCTCGGCGGGGCGAGCGTGGGCGACCTGACCCTCCTCGGCAGCGGGGCGCGCATCCTGCCCGGCGTCCGCGTCGGGGCGGGGTGCGTGGTGGCGGCGGGCGCGGTCGTCATACGCGACGTCCCCGAGGGCGCCCGAGTGGCCGGTATCCCGGCCCGACCCATCCACGACCGGCAGGCCGAGCAGACCGAGGAGCAGCAGTGAGCGTGCGAGCAGCGAGCATCGGGGCGCGAACGATCCCGACCGAGCGGGACGTCTACGTCATCGCCGAGGCGGGGGTCAACCACAACGGCGACCTGGAGATCGCCCACCGCCTGGTGGACACCGCCGCGGACGCCGGTGCCGACGCCGTGAAGTTCCAGACCTTCGACGCGGCCAAGCTGGTGTCGAGCGTCGCGGCCACCACCCCCTACCAGCGGGACCGCGGCGGCGCCCAGGACCAGCGATCGCTGCTGGAGGCCCTGACCCTGCCGATGACCGCGTGGGCGGAGCTGCAGGCCCACACCCACGAGCGCGGGCTGGAGTTCCTCTCGACCCCCTTCGACGTCGACAGCGCCCACGCCCTCGCCGAGCTGGGCCTGCCCGCGATGAAGGTGTCCAGCGGCGAGCTCACCAACCTGCCCTACCTGCGCGAGATCGCCGCCCTCGGCGTCACGATGCTCGTCTCCACCGGGATGGCCACGGCCGACGAGGTCGCGGCCGCCGTGCAGGCCTGCTCCGCGGCCCCCGGGCTCGTGCTCTTCCACTGCGTCTCCGCCTACCCCGCCCCCATCGAGGAGTGCAACCTGCGCGCGATCCCGGCGATGCAGGAGGCCCACGAGGTGCCCGTCGGCTGGTCCGACCACACGCCCGGCCTGCAGACGGCCCTCGGCGCTGTCGCCCTGGGGGCACCCGTCCTCGAGAAGCACTTCACGCTCGACCGCACCATGCCCGGCCCGGACCACATGGCCAGCCTGGAGCCCGCCGAGCTCGCGGACTACGTGCGCTCGACCAAGGCCCTCGCCGTCGGGCTCGGCGACGGGGTCAAGGTGCGCCAGCCGTCCGAGCAGGACAATGCCGTGCTGGTCCGGCGCAGCTGGCACGCCGGGCGCGACCTCCGCGCCGGGGAGCGCCTGGAGGGCGCCGACCTGTCGCTCCTACGTCCCGAGGGGGGCATCAGCCCCGCCGTCGACATCCGCGGACGCGTGCTCGTTCGCGACGTCGCCGCGGGGGCCCAGATCGTCGACGCCGACCTCGCGGACGTCGCACCGCAGGCCGGGGCGGCCCGATGACGCAGGGATCCCGGACGGTGGCCGTCTTCGTCGGCACGCGGGCCGACCTGGGGCCGCTGTCGCCGGTCATCTCGGCGCTCGCCGACGACCCCGACGTCGAGCTGCACATTCTGACGGGCGTGGCCTACGACGTCGGCTCGCTCGCGTCGACGCTGCAGGACGTCGCGCCTCGCGCCCGGACCGAGGGGCGGCTGCACGCCCTCTGCCCCCCGGTCGAGCACCTCGACCCGCACGCCGTGGTCCGGCACGGCGCGCGCCTCGCCGAGGGGGCGGCGCGGCTGCTGCCCGAGCTGCGTCCCGACACGCTCGTGGTCCTCGGGGACCGCTGGGAGCTCCTCTACGTGGTGCCGGCGGCCTTCCTGCTCGGCATACCCGTCGTGCACCTGCACGGGGGAGAGGTGACCGAGGGGGCGGTCGACGAACGCGTCCGGCACGCCGTCACCAAGCTCGCCGACCAGCACTGCGTCGCGTCGCCCGACGCCGCCCGCCGGGTGCGGCAGATGGGGGAGCCCGCGGAGCGGGTGCACGTCACCGGAGCGCCCGGCCTGGACCGGCTGGCCTCCTCGACCGCCCTCAGCGACGCCGAGCTCGCCGACCTGCTCGGGGTGCCGGTCCTGCGGCCGCTCGCGCTGTTCACCTACCACCCGCCCACCGCCGAGGGCGAGGTCCCGGTCGCGCAGTGGGCGTCCGAGGCGCTCCGCGCGACCCTCGACACCTGCGGCACCGTGATCGCGACCCACCCCGGCCTCGACCCCGGCCGCGAGGAGATCCTCGCCGTCCTCGAGCAGGCCGCTCTCGAGCACCCCGAGCTCGTGGTCGTCGAGTCCCTCGGCAGCCGCTACCCCCGCGCCCTGCACGCCGTCGACGTCGTCGTCGGCAACTCCTCGTCCGGCATCATCGAGGCCGCCAGCGCCCACGTGCCCGCTGTCGACGTCGGTGAGCGGCAGCGGGGACGCCTGCGGGGCGACAACGTGATCCACGCCGCCGAGGGCTACGACGCCGTGCGGGCAGCCATCGAGCAGGCCCTGTCGCCCCAGGGGCGGGCGGCGGCAGCGGCGGCGGACAACCCCTATGGTCGGGGGGACGCCGCCGCGCGGGTCCTGGCGGTGGTCCGCCGGGCTCCGACGGGGGGCCGCACCAAGCCGTTCGCCGAGATCGAGGGAGCCGACCGATGACCGCGCGCGACCTGCACCGCACCTGCATCGCCGAGATGGGCACGATCCGTGAGGCCCTCGAGGTGATCGACGCGGCCGCGACCACGGTCGCGCTCATCACCTCTCCCGACGGCGTCCTGCAGGGCCTGCTCACCGACGGAGACATCCGGCGTGCCCTGCTGGCCGGCGCTGCGCTCGACGACCCGGCCCTGCCCTTCGCCACCAAGACCCCGTCCACGGTCAGCGCGGGTTCCCCCCGCGCGCTCGTGCTCGACCTCCTGCGAGCCCGCCACCTCAACGTCGTCCCCGAGGTCGACGAGGGCGGACGGCTCGTCGGGCTGCACACCCTCTTCGACGTGGTCGGCAGCGAGCCGCTGCCCAACGTGGCGGTCATCATGGCCGGTGGCAGGGGCACCCGCCTGGGCGAGCTGACCAGGGACCGGCCCAAGCCGCTCATGACCGTCGCCGGACGCACGATCCTCGAGTGGATCATCCTCAACCTCGTCGGCGACGGCATCCGCGAGATCTACGTCAGCGTCAACTACCTCGCCGAGCAGATCGAGGAGCACCTGGGGGACGGGTCCCGGCTCGGCTGCCAGGTGCACTACCTGCGCGAGGAGCCGCACAACCCCCTCGGCACCGCCGGCTCGCTCACCCTCCTGCGCGACCGCCGCCCGGACCTGCACGACCCCGTCCTGGTGATGAACGGCGACCTCATGGTCCAGTTCGGTGCCCAGGAGCTGATCGACCGGCACGAGCGCAGCGGTGCGCGCCTGACCATGGCGACCCGCAGCTACCAGCACGAGATCCCGTTCGGGGTCGTCGACTGCGACGACGCGGGCTTTGTGACCGGGATCAGCGAGAAGCCGACCATCAGTGTCGACATCAACACCGCGGTGTATGCCGTGGACGCCGACGCCCTCGAGCTCCTCCCGGACGGGCGTCCCAGCACGATGCCGGAGCTCGTGCAACAGTTGCTGGACCGTGGCGACCGCGTCGCCACCTGGACGATGTCATCGGATTGGATCGATGTGGGCACCCCCAAGGACCTTGCCCGCGCGAAAGGACAGGCGTGAAAATGACCGCACCGCAGCAGGACTCGTCCTCCGGGGCCACTCTCAAGGGCAAGCAGGTCCTGGTGACGGGCTCGGACGGGTTCATCGGCTCGCACCTCGTCGAGCGGCTCGTCGCCGACGGGGCTCAGGTCAAGGCCTTCTGCCTCTACAACTCCAACGGGTCCTTGGGCTGGCTCGACGAGTCACCGAGCTTCCAGCAGGCGCTGAAGGACGGTCAGGCCGAGGTGGTCCTCGGCGACATCCGCGACCCCGAGCACGTGCTGGCGTCCGTGGCGGGCATGGACGTCGTCCTGCACCTCGCGGCCCTCATCGCCATCCCCTTCTCCTACGTCGCGCCCCGGTCCTACGTCGAGACCAATGTCATCGGGACGCTCAACGTCCTCGAGGCCGTCCGTCGCCACGGCACGCCGAGGATGGTCAACACCTCCACCTCCGAGGTCTACGGCACCCCCAAGGAGGTGCCCATCACCGAGACCCACGAGCTGCGCGGCCAGTCCCCGTACTCCGCCACCAAGATCAGCGCGGACAAGATGTGCGAGTCCTACGCGTTGTCCTTCGAGACGCCGGTGACGATCCTGCGCCCGTTCAACACCTACGGCCCGCGCCAGTCGACCCGCGCGGTCATCCCGACGGTGCTGTCGCAGATGCTCGTCGGAGCCGAGGAGATCCGGCTCGGGGCCGTCTCGCCGAAGCGCGACTTCACCTTCGCGACCGACACCGCCGACGGCTTCGTGCGCGCCGCGCTCACCGACGTCGCCCCCGGCGAGGTCATCCAGCTCGGCACCGGTCGCACGGACTCCATCGGCGAGATCGTGGAGATCTGCAAGCAGGTCACCGGCTCGACCGCCCGCATCGTCACCGACGAGGACCGCCTCCGCCCGCCCGGCTCCGAGGTCGAGATCCTGCTCTCCGAGCCCCGCAAGGCCAAGGAGCTGCTGGGCTGGGAGCCCACGGTCTCGCTCGAGGACGGGCTGGCCCAGGTGGCCGAGTGGCTGCGTCCCCGGGTCGACGCCGACAAGGCCGCGAGGTACCACCGATGAGCGACGCCGAGACCGCCCGGCACAGCGTGGGCGGGGAGGCCAACGCCCCGAGCGCCTTCGAGCAGGGCTTCGTGCCGCTGTCCGTCCCCAACATCGGCGAGCTGGAGCGGCGCTACGTGCTCGAGGCCGTCGAGTCCGGCTTCGTGTCCTCGGTCGGACCGTTCGTGTCCGAGTTCGAGGAGCGCTTCGCAGAGTATGTCGGCGCCGGCTACGCCGTCGCGACCTCCTCGGGCACGGCCGCGCTGCACGTCGCGCTGATCCTGCTCGGGGTCGAGCGCGACGACGAGGTGATGGTCAGCGACTTCACGTTCGTCGGGTCGATCAACCCGATCGCCTACCTCGGAGCGCGTGCCGTCCTGGTGGACAGCGACGCCTCCTGGGACCTCGACCCCGACCTGGTGGAGCGCGAGCTGCAGCGTCGCGCCGACGCCGCCGAGCCCCTGCCCAAGGCCCTGGAGGTCGTGCACGTCCTCGGGCAGCCGGCCGACATGGGGCGGCTGCTCGAGGTCTGCGACCGCTTCGGCGTCGCCGTCCTGGAGGACGCCGCGGAGTCCCTCGGCGCCACCTGGACGAGCGGGGCGCTGGCGGGCCGTCATACGGGCACCGTCGGTCGGATCGGCTGCTACTCGTTCAACGGCAACAAGGTCGCCACCACCGGAGGCGGCGGGATGATCGTCACCGACGACGAGGCCCTCGCGCGCCGGGCCAAGCACCTCACGACCCAGGCCAAGGTCCCCGACATCGGTTACCTGCACGACGAGGTCGGCTACAACTACCGCCTCACCAACATCGCCGCCGGGCTCGGTCTGGCCCAGCTGGAGCGGCTGCCCGGCTTCCTCGAGGCGAAGCATCGCATCGCCCGTCGCTACGACGAGGCCTTCGCCGACCTGCCGCTCACGCTTCCCCCGCGTATCGAGGGCACCGAGTCCAACGACTGGCTCTACTCCGTCCTCGTGCCCGAGGACAAGGGCGGCCGGGACGCGTTCATCGCGCACCTGAAGTCGCACCGGGTCCAGGGACGCGCCTTGTGGCGCCCCCTGCACGCGCAGCCGCCGTTCGCGGGGTCGAGCACTCTCGGCGGTGCCGTGGGGGACGACCTGTTCGCTCGTGGCGTGTCCCTGCCGTGCTCCACCGACCTGACCGAGGCCGATCAGCAGCGGGTCGTCGAGGCCGTCCTGGCCTTCTTCGCCTGACCCGTCCGCGCGCTGGCCCGTCCGCCATGATGACGGGGCGCCGGAGGCAACCGCTGATCGGGCGAGGTCTCGGGCACCTGCCGCCGGGTCGGGGCCTGAGGAGGGCCGTATGGCGGTCCGCACCCCCATGCAGTGGACCCCCGAGTCGAACGCCGGCTCCAGCACGGCGGGGGTCCGCACGGCAGCGACCCCGACTCGCAGTACGCCTTCGTGCGGGACCTGATCTTCCGCTACCGCCAGCACCCGGAGCTGGGGTGGGGGCTCCACGAGGTCATCGATCGAGGTCGTTCTCTACGGCTACCGGTGGCCCCGGCGTGCACGGCCCGGACGGCCGCCGACTCTACTGATCCGTGCCCTCCCCCTTGCCGCGATCGTGAGGGTCTGGTCCGACATCCTCGGTCCAAACCCTCACGATTTCTGGGGGTGGCGAAGTCAGGCGGGGACGACGACCCCGGCGCGCAGGAGGGCCCGCGCGGCCTCCTGCCCCAGCTCGGCGGCGGTGGTCTCTCCGCCCTCCAGCATGATGTCGACGGCGGGCCGGCCGGTCGCGGCGATCCGCTGCAGCCCGAGGCGGCTGTCCAGCATGATCTGGGCGTCGTCGGCCGGGACCGGGGAGACCGTCACCCGCAGGTGCGGGCGCAGGCGGAGCCGCGACGCGTCGTCGAGGTCGAGCGCGGCCTGCACCTGCGCGATGGGGGAGATCGGCGAGAGTCGGCGGCTCGACTCGTCGCGGCGGGTCAGGGCGCGAGAGATCGCGGCGTCGTCGAGCTGCTCGATCGCGCGCACCAGCGCCTCCCGCGCGACGGCGAACCCGCTCGTGTCCGAGGCGATGTCGACGCCCAGCGCCAAGGACCGCCGGACCTGCAGGTCGGCGGCCGCCCGGTCGAGGGCGAGCTGGCCGATGACCTCGGCGGCGGCATACGGCGTCCAGGTGTGGACCCCGATGGTGACGTGCGAGGAGATCTCGCCGAAGGTCGAGGCCGCGTGGATCGTGCCCCGCGGGAGGTAGAGGACGTCGCCGGGCTCGAGGGTCACGTCGAGGATCGGCTCGGCCCGGGCAGCCTCCTCGACCTCGCTGCGTCGCTCGGCCCACGGGTGGTGCCGCAGCGGGGCCTCCAGCACGGGGGCGTGCAGGACCCAACGCTTGCGGCCGCTGGTCTGCACGACGAAGACGTCGTGGACGTCGTAGTGGTCGGCGAAGCCCTGGCTCTGCGGCGGCGTGATGTAGGCGTTGATCTGGACGGGGTGGCCGAGGTCGACGGCCAGCTGCTGCCCGAGGTCCACGAGTGGCGGCCAGGTGCGGTGCAGGCCCTGCGCGACGATCGTGGCCCCGCCCGCGAACTCGCGGTGGAGCTGGTCGTCCCCGACCTGGTCGCGCACGCTGGCCCCGACACCGCCCGCCGTGGTGAACAGGCTGTCGGGCAGCGGGGACCCGTCCTTGGCCAGCCGCAGGAAGGGCGCCCTCAGACCGCGACGGGACACCATCTCGTCCACCGCGCCGGGACCGAACAGGTCGGTGAAGTCCCGTCCGTCCTCGGCCAGGGCCTCGGCGCCCGTGCGCAGCAGCGGACGACGGCCCCAGACCTCGGCGGCGAAGGTCTCGACGTCGCCGACGAGGCGGGCGAGCGCCGGGCGGGCGCTCGCCTCCTCACCGGCGGGGGTGGTCGTGCGACTCGCGGTGCCGGCCGTCATGCCCCGGGCTCGATCGTGGGACCGCGTCCCTCGGACTGGTCCTCGTCGAGGTCGGCGCCGGCGAGCTCGGGGTCGTCCCCGTCCGTCGAGGGGGTGGTCTCGTCGGCGTCCCCCGACTGACCGGTGCTGCTCTCGTCCTGGGTGGGGTAGAGCCCGGAGCGCGACACCTGGCCGGCGTCTCCGTCCTGGGCCTGGTCCATCACCGAGGGCTCCTCGGGCTGCTGCGTGGTCATGCCTGCCTCCTCGCGTCGCGGATCTGGTGCCTGGACCATACCGAGCCGAGGCCCCCGGCATACGTGGCAGGTGGTGAGGGACACGCCTCCCGGCCGCCGCCGGGAGACCCGGGCGCAGGTAGGCTCGGCCCGTGGCTTCCAACACCGACTTCGACCTGTTCACGACCTCCGAGGAGCACGAGGAGCTCCGCGCGATGCTGCGCGAGGTGGTCGCCGACAAGATCGCCCCCGCTGCCGCCGAGGTGGACGAGCAGGGGGTCTTCCCCCAGGTCGCCTACGACGCCCTGCGCCAGGTCGACCTGCAGGCGCCGCACGTCGCCGAGGAGTACGACGGCGTGGGCCTGGACGCCCTCGGCACCTGCATCGTCATCGAGGAGGTGGCCCGCGGGTGCGCCTCCTCCTCGCTGATCCCCGCGGTCAACAAGCTCGGCTCGATGCCGGTGATCCTGGCCGGCTCGGAGGAGGTCAGGCGCCGCTACCTGCCGCCGATGGCCCGCGGCGAGGCGATGTTCTCCTACGGCCTGTCCGAGCGGGAGGCCGGGTCCGACACGGCCGGCATGCGTACCCGGGCCCGCCGCGAGGGCGACGACTGGATCCTCAACGGCACCAAGGCCTGGATCACCAACGCCGGGGTCTCGGAGTTCTACACCGTCCTCGCGGTCAGCGACCCCGACGGCCGCCGCGGCGCCAACGTCACCGCCTTCGTGGTGGAGAAGGGCGACGAGGGCTTCGGCTTCTCCGAGCCCGAGCGCAAGCTCGGCATCAAGGGCAGCCCCACCCGCGAGCTGCACCTCGACAACGTCCGCATCGGCGATGACCGCCGCGTGGGCGAGGTCGGCGACGGCCTCAAGATCGCGCTGCGCACCCTCGACCACACCCGCATCACGATCGGCGCCCAGGCCGTCGGCATCGCGCAAGGAGCCCTCGACGCGGCCGTGGCCTACGTCAAGGAGCGCAAGCAGTTCGGCAAGGCGATCGCGGAGTTCCAGGGCATGCAGTTCATGCTCGCGGACATGGCCATGGAGCTGGAGGTGGCGCGGCAGATGGTCTACGTCGCCGCCGCGAAGTCCGAGCGCGGCGACGCCGACCTGCCGTTCTTCGGCGCAGCCGCCAAGTGCTTCGCCTCCGACATGGCGATGAAGGTCACCACCGACGCGGTCCAGGCCCTCGGCGGCGCCGGCTACACCAAGGACTTCCCGGTCGAGCGGATGATGCGCGACGCCAAGATCACCCAGATCTACGAGGGCACCAACCAGGTGCAGCGCCTGGTCATGGCGCGTCAGCTGCTCAAGGGCTGACCGGCCGTATGACGCCCGACGCCTCCGTCGTCGCCGTGGTCGTGACCTGGAACCGCCACGACCTGCTCCTCGAGGTGCTGGGGGCGCTGCGCGCCCAGACCCTGCCGGTCTCGCGGGTCGTCGTCGTCGACAACGCCTCCACGGACGGCACCGCCGAGACCCTGCGGTCCCAGGCCGACGACGTCGTGACCGTCACCGCGCGCACCAACACCGGTGGCGCCGGGGGTTTCGCGCTCGGCATACGGCGGGCTCTCGAGCTGGGGTGCGACGCGGTCTGGCTCATGGACGACGACACCGTGCCGGAGCCCGGGGCGCTCGCCGCCCTCGTCCGGGCCCGCGACGAGTTCCCCCTCGGCACACCGGCCGTCGTGGCCAGCCGGGTCGTGTGGACCGACGGGCGCGACCACCCGATGAACACCCCTCGGCCGTCGCCGTTCGCGTCGTCGGGGGAGCGGGAGGCGGCGGCGTCGGTCGGCTGCGTGCCGGTGCGGTCCGCGTCCTTCGTGTCGATCCTGTGCGACGGCGCCGCGGTCCGGGAGCGGGGGCTGCCGGTGGCCGACTACTTCCTGTGGAACGACGACTTCGAGTACTCCACGCGCCTGATCCGGGGTGGTCACGGTCTGGCCTGCCCGGCATCCGTCGTCGTGCACAAGACGCGGACCTTCGGGTCGACCGACGCCGACCCGGGGCCACGCTTCTACTACGAGGTGCGCAACAAGGTGTGGATGTGGACGCGCTCGCGCTCGCTCTCTCCGGTGGAGAAGGCCGTCTACGGCGGCTCCTCGCTGCTGCGGTGGGGGCGGACCGTCGCGCGGTCGCGGGACCGGGGAACGCTGGTGCAGGGCCTGGTCAGGGGCCTGCGCGACGGGGTGGTCCGTGGCCCGCGACGCACGGAGGACGTACTGGCCGAGGCCGTGGGGGAGCAGGCGTGACCGAGGTGAGCGGGCTGCCGTTCAGCGTGCTGATGTGCGTCTACCGCGGCGACGACCCGGAGCACCTGCGCGAGGCCCTCGACTCCGTGACGGTGGAGCAGACGCGGCGCCCCGCGCAGGTCGTGCTGGTGCAGGACGGCCCGGTGCCGACCCCGCTCGACGAGGCGATCCAGCGGCTGGTGGCGGGGGCGGTGGTGCCGGTGGAGCTCGTGCGCCTGCCGGTCAACCGCGGTCTCGGGGTCGCCCTCACCGCTGGGCTCGCGCGATGCGCCCACGACGTGGTGGCCCGCATGGACGCCGACGACATCGCGCTGCCCGAGCGGTTCGCGGTGCAGCTGCCCGTCATCGAGCGGGGCGCCGACGTGGTGGGGTCGGGGATGCTGGAGATCGGGCGCGGTCGCGACGACGTGGTCGGTCGCCGGGTGCCGCCGCTGACCCCCGAGCGGATCGTCGAGTCCTCCCGGATGGCGCAGCCGTTCAACCACCCGACCGTGGTCTACCGCCGGTCTGCCGTCGAGGCCGCGGGGGGCTACCAGGACTTCAAGCAGATGGAGGACTACCTCCTGTTCGCCCGGATGATCCAGGGCGGGGCGCGGGTGGCCAACGTCGCCGACCCCCTGCTGTGCTACCGGGTGGGCGAGGGCGCCTACGCCCGGCGGGGCGGGTGGTCGATGCTGCGCACCGAGCTGGCCCTGCAGCGGCGCTTCCTCCGGATGGGGTTCACGACCCCGGCGCAGTGCGTGCGCAACGTGCTCGTCCGCGGGGTCTACCGCCTGGTGCCCGAGCAGCTGCGGCGTGTGGCCTACGGCGCGATCATGGCGCGCCGCGGCGAGCGCTGACCCGCCTCGGACCGGTCCTCAGGGGAGGGGCTGGTCGTTCTTGATCTTGTCGAAGAACGCCTGCGCCTTGGTCGTGTCCCACTTGACCGCCACGCCGGCCGCCGTGGGGTAGGCCGGGTTGGAGATCGGCACGACCAGCGACTGGCCGTCTGCGCCGGACGAGGCCCGCATGGCCTGCAGGACGCGGGTGAGGTCGGCCGGGGAGGTGCCGTCCCCGATCTTGACGCCCTCGGCCGCGCTGTGCGTGAAGCCCCAGTACCGCCAGGGGAGCAGGACGGTGGCAGGGCTGGCGGCCTTGCGCATGATGGCGCCGAGGAACTGGCGCTGGCGCTTGGCCCGACCGAGGTCGCCCTCGGGGTCGGAGTACCGCGACCGCACGAAGCCCAGCGCCTGCGGCCCGCTGAGCGTCTGCTCGCCCTTCGTGAGGTTGATGCCGGCCTTCTCGTCGACCATGTCGAACGGCACGTTCACGGACACGCCGCCGAGCGAGTCCACGACCCTGGCGAACCCGCCGAAGCCGATCTCGACGTAGCCGTCCACGTGCACGCCGGTCGCCTGCTCCACGGTCTCGACGAGCAGCGTCGGCCCCCCGATGGAGTAGGCGGCGTTGATCTTGTTGCGGTGGTGTCCCGGGATCGGCACGTAGGAGTCGCGCGGCAGCGACACGAGCGCCGACCTCTGCCCGGTCTCGGAGACGTGGACGAGGATGATCGAGTCGGTCCGCTGCCCCGCGTCGTCGCCGGTCGCGAGCTGCTGCTGCTCCTCGGAGCTGAGCCCGGCCCGCGAGTCCGAGCCCACGAGCAGGTAGTTGAAGCCGCTCACCCGCGCGGGACGGTCCCCCGCAGGGGAGGCGTCCACGGTGGACACGGAGCTCCACGCGTGCAGCGGGGTGATGACGAGGAAGGCGATCCAGGCCAGCAGCGCCACGAGCAGCAGCGCCACCACCCGCCGACGGCGGTGCACCCGCCGCGGCGGGCGACCCGGTCGCGCGCCGTGGTGACGCTCCGGGGGCCGGGTCGGCGGCGGCTGGACGGGCCGGGGCGACTGGGCGGGCATCTGCCGGGTGCCGGAGCGGACGTCGTCCCCGTGGTCGTATGCCGCGCCCGCCGGGTAGGCCGGGCCGCCGTGACGGGGTTGGTCCCCCCAGCCGGCGTCGTGCCCGTCGCCCCGCCTGTCGTCAGGCATGTCATCACGGTCGCGGGATTCTTCAGGAGGGCGGCGACCGGTGATGCGACTCGCGCCCCCCAAAGGGTTGCGCGGGCTGGACATCCGGCCGCGACGCTTGCGCGTGTCGACGACGTAGGAATCGGTGTCGTCGTGCGGGTGTCGGTCGTCAGCGGGCGTCATCGGTCGGGCCGGCCTCCGGGTCGGGGACGTCGGTCATGTCTTCGGGACGCATCACCGTAGCCCCAGGTTGCCCCTGGGGCCTGGACGCCACCTCCGGGTGTCGGGCGGCGGCCTCGTCGAGGGCGATGCGGCGGGAGAGCCGGGTGAACCGCACGTCCATCTCGCGGAAGCGCAGGTGGGTGCTCATCATGTAGCCGAGGAAGGCGATCACCAGGATGTAGAGCACCAGGTCGGTGCCACGTCCGACGCCCACGGCCCGGGCCAGGCCGACCCAGACCGACGGGAAGATGATCGAGTACACCGCGAAGGCGGCGAACGCGAACATGCCGAGGCGGCGGATGGCCTGGGTGCGCGCACCCCGCGCCGTGGTCATCCGCAGGAGCACGACGACGACGGCGGCGATCAGCGCGAGCTGGATGAGGGCCTTCACTTGAACATCAGCTCCACGAGGATGTTGACCGAGTTCCACAGGGACTGGCCCTTGGAGACCGAGTAGTCGGTGTAGAGGATGTGGACCGGCTCCTCGGCGTATCGCACGCGTCGGCCGTCGATCTGCAGCGCCCCGATCTGCGCGACGATCTCCGAGGCGTGGGCCATGCGGTTCATCGTGATGTCGAGCCGCTCGACGACAGGCCTGGACAGCACCCGCAGCCCGTTGTGCGCGTCGGTGAGGCGGGTGCCGGTGGAGAGGTTGGTGTAGGCGACGGCCAGGCGCAGCACGAGCTTCTTGAGCGGGCTGGGCTGGGTGCGCTCGTCCAGGAACCGCGACCCGAAGATCACGTCGAGGTCGTCGCGGCGGATGCGGTCGAGCATCCGCAGGACGTCGTCCACCTGGTGCTGGCCGTCCGCGTCGAAGGTGACGACGTACTCCATCCCCGGGTCGGTCAGGGCGAACTCGAAACCGGTCTGCAGGGCGGCGCCCTGCCCCATGTTGACCGGGTGCTGGACGAGTCGGGCCCCGGCCGCGAGGGCGCGTGCCGCGCTCTCGTCCTTGGACCCGTCGTCGACGCACACGATGTTGGGGAAGGTCCGGCGGGCATGCGTGATGACGTCGCCGATCACCGTCGCCTCGTTGTAGAGGGGGACGACCAGCCAGACGTTCTCGTTCACGCGCGCCACGATACGTGCCTTTCCGCGGAGGCGGTCGGCGCCATGCGGGCGGGGAGGCGCGAGCGGTCGCGCACGCCCGTCTAGGGTGGGCGCATGACCGATCGGGCCGTCACCGTCCTGCTGACCGTGTATGCCGGGGTGCGGGCACCTCACCTGCGGGAGGCCCTGGAGAGCGTGGCCGCCCAGACCCGGGTGCCCGACGAACTGGTGGTCGTGGCCGACGGCCCGCTCACTCCCGAGCTCGAGGCCGTGCTCGCGACGCACCGCCCGGCGTGTCGATCGCGGCTGGTCCGCCTGCCCCGCAACCTTGGGTCCGGACCGGCCTCCCAGGCGGGCATGGCGGCCGTCACCGGGGACTGGGTCGCCAGGGCCGACGCCGATGACGTGTCCGTCCCCCACCGCCTGGAGCGTCAGCTCGCGGCGCTCGACGAGGCGCAGGCCGCGGGACGCCCGCTGGACGTCGTGGGTGCCGCGATGACCGAGTTCTCCGACGCGGGAGACCTGGCGGGCGCAGGCGGGGGCAGGCCTGCCGGGCGTCAGGTGCTGGGGGTGCGCAGGCTCCCCTCCGGCCACGACGCGATCGCGGCGTACCTGCGGATCAACAACCCGATCAACAACCCGACCCTGCTCGTCCGCGCGCAGGCCGTGAGGGCGGTCGGCGGGTATCGCGCGGTCCCGTTCATGGAGGACTACGACCTGATGGCGCGGCTCCTCGCCGCCGGCTGTCGCTTCGCCAACCTCGACGAGCCGCTCGTGCTCTTTCGCATGAGCGGCGAGACGATGAAGCGGCGCACGGGGGCCCGCATCCTGCAGGGGGAGTGGCAGATGCAGCGCAACCTCCAGGCGTACGGCATCACGCGGGGGTGGCAGCGCTGCCGTAACCTCGTGCTGCGCCTGGGGTTCCGACTCCTGCCGAGCGGGCTCCTGAACCGCGCGTACTCCGCTCTCTTCCGACGCTGAAGGACCCTCGTGGACATCCAGAACCACCACTACGGCCACGCCTCCGTCATGGCCCGCCACGCCGGCCTGTCCCGGCCCCGGCACGTGCGCGGTCTGCTGCAGCACGGCTGGACAGTGGAGTCACCCATGGCCACCCACTTCGCGGACTTCCCCGACGTCGAGGCGTCGGGACGTCGTGAGCTGTTCGTCTGGACCCACCACGCCCGGGGCTGGGACCCCGCGGAGGAGTCGCGCCGGACGCGGGCGGTCGGCGCGCCATGGGCCTACCTCGTGGCCGACGCCGCCCTGGACCTCACCCCGCCGGGGGAGGGCACGCTGATCTTTCCGCTGCACGGCTCGCACATCGACGCCGTGGTCGGTGACCAGGCCGCCCTGGCGCGCTACTACGCCGAGACCGAGGGGCCGTGCACGATCTCGGTGCACGTCGAGGACCTCGGCCGGCCCGAGGTGATCGAGGCCTGGACCTCGGCCGGTCACACCCTCGTGTCCGCGGGCGCGCGTGGCGACGTCGACTTCCTGCCCAGGATCCTGGCGATGATCCTGCGTCACCGCCGTGTCGTGTCCAACCGGCTCATGACCTCGATCCTGTATGCCGCGTCCATCGGTCGCGAGGTCGCGGTGCACGGTGACCCCCTGTCGTTCGCGTTCGAGAGCGACGCCGCGATCCGCCGGATCGAGGAGCTGTGGCCCGAGCTCCACGGCTCGCGCACCGACGGCGCCACCGTCCAGGCGATCGCCCGGGACGAGCTGGGCTTCCAGCACGTGCTGCCGGCGCGTGAGCTGCGCGAGGCCTTCGGCTGGGCGCGCCCGGTGAGCCCGGGCCCGGCCTTCGACTACTGGCTCCGCGCGCCGCTGCAGAAGGCCCTCAACGTCGTGGGCGTGGGCAGGCGTGACGAGGGGTTCGTGGCGGCCAAGGGACGACCGGACCCGATGCTGTGGCTGAGGCACCCCCTGTCCCACCTGCCCCGGGGGCTCCCGAGGCGCCTGCCCCAGGTGGACCCTTTGCCGGAGCCGCTGCACGTGGGCGACGCCCCGGTCCTGCCCTGAGCTCAGCCGCGCATGACGCGGACGAACCTCGCGCCGGCCAGCGCCACGCACAGCAGCGCCAGGGGCGCTCGGACGTACCACGCGGCGGCCCCCTCGATCGGTGCCAGGGCGCCGGCCACGCACAGCACGGTCCCGGTGGCGACGGCGGGCGCCATGGTCGCGGGCCGCCAGCGCTCCGAAGACACGTGGCGGGAGAGCAGCCAGGCGCCGAAGGCGAGCGCGGCGTAGGTCACGGTCATCCCGGCCGCGGTGACGGGGACGTCGCCGGTCCGGCTCAGGGCCACCGCGGCCAGGGTGCCGAGGATCACGCTGAGCGGCGTCACGACAGCGAGACCCGTGCTGCGACCCTCCGCGAAGACGAGGTGCACGCTGCCGAGATAGACCACGGAGAGAAGTCCCCCGAGCGCCATCCAGGCCACCGCCGGCGTCATGGAGGCCGGGTCGAAGCGCGCATCGGCGAGCACCACCAGCACGAGCGGTGCCACTGCCGACACGAAGCCGGAGGCCGCCGCCGTGATCAGGGCGATGTCGCGCCCGGTTCCCTCGATCAAGGGGGCGCGCTCACCCCTGGGCGCGGCGTAGACGAGCGGCGCCCACGCGTTGTTGAGCGCCGTGGTCAGGACGCTGGGGGCCGATCCGAGGAGGATCGCCAGCTGCATGCGACCGGCGTCGGTCGTCCCGAAGGCATGGTTGACGACGAACACGAGCACGGCCGTCGAGAGGTACAGCCCGACCGCGTGCGGGACGGTGGGGACGCCGATGCGCAGGGCACGGGTCAGGTCTCCCCGCTGGGGCCGTGGGCGGGCGCCCCGGACGGTGAGGGCCAGGCCCAGCACCCCTGCCAGGAGATAGCCTGCGGCCAGGCCCGCGACGTAGTCGACGGCGGTCGCGCGATGGAGCAGCACCAGGCCCAGACCGATGACCGGGCCCCCCAGCGTGGCCACGAGCGCCAGCGCGACGAAGGGCAGCGGCCGGTCGACGACGCGCAGGAAGGCCTGGGCGTTCGCCATACCGGCGAATCCCGCCGCCGCGACGCAGCCCAGCGCCACCAGCCAGGGGTCGTGGACGCGCACGACGAGGTCCAGCGCGGGCGCCGCGACCGCGGCGAGCACGCACAGGCCTGCCGCGATGGCCGAGGCCCGCACGGTGAGGGCCGAGGCCCCAGGCACCCCGGACGCCTCGATCAGACCGTGCCGCGTGATGGCTGCGGCCAGCCCGAGGCTGCAGACCAGCATGGTGACCTGGATGAGCTGGATGAGGAGCGAGACCCGGCCGAACTCCACGCTCCCCACCGCGCGGGTCACCGCCGGCGTCACGAGGGCGTTCGCCAGGATCGGTGCCGCGGTGCCGATGGTGTAGACCATGCCGCGTCCGAGGACCGCCCTGCTGCTGCCGTTCGCGGCCGTCGAGCTCATGGCGCAAGGCAACCACGACCCACGCCTCGGCCTCACCTCGGACACGCGACCGGCAGCCACCGAGCCGACTACAGGGGGTGAAGTAGGGTGAAGCGACACCTCGCCGCACACCTCTTGGGAGTATCGCGTGAACCCAGATCTCGTCGTCGTCGGCGCCGGCCTCTTCGGGCTGACCGTCGCCCAGCAGGTGGCGGAGCGCTTCGGCCGCAAGGTCCTGGTCCTGGACCGTCGCCGCCACGTGGGGGGCAACGCCTACAGCGAGATCGACCCCGAGACGGGGATCGAGGTGCACAAGTACGGCGCGCACCTGTTCCACACGTCCAACGAGCGGGTGTGGGACTACGTCAACCGGTTCACGTCCTTCACGGGCTACCAGCACCGCGTCTACACCAGCCACGGCGGCGAGGTCTACCCCATGCCGATCAACCTCGGCACGATCAACCAGTTCTTCCGCGCCGCTTACTCCCCAGACGAGGCACGGGCCCTGATCCGTGAGCAGTCTGCCGAGCTGGGCGACAAGGAGCCCGAGAACTTCGTCGAGAAGGGCGTCTCGCTGATCGGCCGACCGCTCTACGAGGCGTTCATCGCCCACTACACCGCAAAGCAGTGGCAGACGGACCCGGAGAAGCTGTCGGCCGACATCATCAGCCGCCTCCCCGTGCGCTTCACCTACGACAACCGCTACTTCAACGACACCTACGAGGGTCTGCCCACCCGTGGCTACACCCACTGGCTGCAGACCATGGCCGACCACCCGGGCATCGAGGTGCGCCTCGAGACGGACTTCTTCGACGAGAGCCAGGACCTGTCCAAGGGCAACGTCGTCGGCAACGTCCCCGTCGTCTACACCGGCCCCGTCGACCGTTACTTCGACTACCAGGCGGGCCGCCTCGGCTGGCGGACCATCGACCTGGAGGAGGAGCGCCTGGACGTCGGTGACTTCCAGGGGTGCCCGGTGATGAACTACCCGGACGCAGACGTGCCGTTCACACGCATCCTGGAGTTCCGCCACTTCCACCCCGAGCGGGACATGGCCAAGGACAAGACGATCATCCACCGCGAGTACTCCCGCTTCGCCGGTGACAGCGACGAGCCGTACTACCCGGTCAACACCCCCGAGGACCGCCAGCAGCTGCTGGCCTACCGCGACCTGGGGCGTGCGGAGCAGGGGGTCCTGTTCGGGGGCCGCCTCGGCACCTACAAGTACTTCGACATGCACATGGCCATCGGCGCCGCGCTCAGCATGGTCGACAACAAGCTCGCCCCGCACTTCGAGCGCGGCGAGGCGCTGGTCAGTGGAGGAGTGGACGCGTGAGCGAGGCTGGGACCACCATGACGACCCGACGTCCGATTCGTGGACGTCGCCCCGTCGACGATCTCGCTGGCGAGGGTCGACGCACGGCGATGCGGGTCATCTTCCCGTACGACGGCGACCTGGACACCCTCAACCTGTACATCGACCTGCCGAAAGGTGCCAGCCAGGAGGAGGTCCACCCCGACGACGTCCTGGGACGGCACAGCGTGCGCGTCCGCCCGGGTCGACGACTGTCCATGGGGTCCTACTTCAACGCCTTCCCGGCGTCCTACTGGCGACGGTGGACGGTGGCGACCGAGACCCGCCTGACGGTCCGCACGCGAGGCGAGGGCGCGGTGATCGTCTACCGCTCCAACGCGCGCGGCAACCAGCAGCGTGTGGACTCCGTGCGTGTGGACGGCGAGACCACGTCCACGTTCGACCTGCCGTTCACGACCTTCGGCGACGGCGGCTGGTACTGGTTCGACCTCGTGGCGGGGACCGACGGCATGGTCCTCGAGGGCGCCGACTGGTCCGTCGCCGAGAGCGACCGCCCCTACGGGACGGTCAGCCTGGGTGTCACGACCTTCAACCGGGCCGACTACTGCGTCCGCAACCTCGGCGTGGTCGCCGACGACGAGGACCTGCGCGCCGTCCTCGACGAGATGATCATCGTCGACCAGGGCACCAAGCTGGTCGAGGACGAGCCCGAGTTCCCCGCGCTCGCAGAGCGGATGGGGGAGCAGCTGCGCGTCATCCGGCAGGACAACCTCGGTGGCTCGGGTGGGTTCGCCCGCAACCAGTACGAGGCGGCCGTGGGAGGCAGGAGCGACTACGTCGTCATGCTCGACGACGACATCCAGCTCGAGCCCGAGTCCATCATCCGCATCACGACCTTCGCCGACCTGTGCCGCAGGCCCACCCTGGTGGGCGGCCACATGTTCGACCTGCTCAACAAGTCGGTCCTGCACACCTTCGGCGAGATCGTCGATCCCTACCGCTGGCAGCCCGCGCTGCCGGGGCCCGACCAGTACCTTGGTCACGACTTCGCGCGGACCCCGCTGCGCAAGACGGCCTGGATGCACCAGCGCGTCGACGTCGACTACAACGGCTGGTGGATGTGCCTCATCCCCACCCAGGTCATCCGTGAGATCGGGCTGTCCCTGCCCGTCTTCATCAAGTGGGACGACGCCGAGTACGGCCTGCGCGCGAAGGCGGCGGGCTACCACACGGTCTCGCTGCCGGGGGCGGCCTGCTGGCACGTCTCCTGGATCGACAAGGACGACCTGGTGGGGTGGCAGGCCTACTTCCACAC
This sequence comes from Arsenicicoccus cauae, assembly GCF_009707125.1. Lineage (GTDB taxonomy): Bacteria > Actinomycetota > Actinomycetes > Actinomycetales > Dermatophilaceae > Arsenicicoccus > Arsenicicoccus cauae. Next base: position 284,236 of record NZ_WLVL01000037.1, on the reverse strand, counting down.
CCGCAACCGGCTCATCTCCGGCCTGCTCCACAGCCCGTACCCCTACGGTGGCGAGCTGGTCCGCCGGGCAGAGATGGACGACGTCAAGCACCTGGTCTCCATGCAGTACTACACGGTCGAGGGGCGTCTGCAGGCGCAACGAGACCTGCTGGCCGGTCCGGACCGTCTCCACGAGATCCTCCCTCAGCGCCTCCCGGAGCTCCGGGCCCGTATGGCGAACCACGACGACAGCACGCTGCGGCCCGAGGTGGACGAGTTCCCGCAGGTGCATGCGCCCAAGCCGCGTCGTCCACGCAGGTGGGGGACCCCGTCGATGAGCCGGATGGTCCTCGAAGGGGGCAAGGCCGTGGCCCGGCAGTTCCTCCCGCTGCGTGAGGGCGCCGAGCACAACCCGCAGACCCTGATCGCCCACAAGGACAACAAGTGGTGGAACGTCGCCCAGTACGACAGCGCGCTGGTGACGAACGCCGAGGGCACCGGCATCGCGTGGTACCGCCGCAAGCCGGAGCTCATGCGGTCCATGCTGCGTGAGTCGGCGACCAACCACGCCAGGATCCTCGCCGAGTTCCCCAGGCTCCGTCAGGCCTACCAGGAGGCTCTGCCCCGCATCACGTCCTTCGAGGCGTGGGAGCGGACCTTCGGCATCGAGCCGCGGGACCGCGGCACCGAGCAGTGAGGACGAGCAGCGCTCCGTGGACAACCCCTCGTCGATCACCGCACAACCCTTCCGGGAGCCCGGCCACAGCGCTGGGCTCCTGGAGATCCCGAAGTGGCGGTTCCTGCTCCGGCTCCTAGTCCGCAAGGAGCTGCGCGTGCGCTACCGCGGCTCCGCCCTCGGGCTGCTGTGGAGCTATGTCAAGCCGGCGGTCCAGATCGTGGTGTTCTACCTCGCCCTCGGCAAGTTCCTCCGGCTCGAGGAGTCGATACCGAACTACGTGATCTATATGTTCGGCGGCATCGTCATGATCAACTTCTTCAACGAGGTCTTCGGCAACACCACGAAGTCCATCGTGTGGAACGCCGACCTCGTCAAGAAGATCTACCTGCCCCGTGAGCTTTTCCCGGTGGCGAGCGTCTGGGTGGCCTTCGTGCACTTCGTCCCGCAGCTGCTGGTACTGCTGGTCGGGGCCCTGATCGCGGGGTGGCGGCCCGGCCCGCTCAACCTGCTGGCCGGCCTCGGGTGCGTGACCATCGTCGGTGTCCTCGCGCTCGGGATGGGGCTGCTCTTCGGGTCGATGAACGTCCTGTTCCGCGACGCCGAGAACTTCGTCGACCTGATCGTCATGGTGGCGACCTGGCTGTCGCCGGTGCTCTACACCTGGCAGAAGGTGCACGACGAGGTGCCGGGGTGGGCCTGGACGATCTACCAGGCCAATCCCCTCACCGCTGCCGTCGAGCTGGCGCACTACGCCTTCTGGATCCCCACGTCCGGCGTCGTGCCCGCCGGGCAGGATGCCGCGGTGCTGATGCCTCCCCACTGGGTGTGGTGGAGCGCGCTCGGCCTGGCGGTGTCGTCCCTCGTCCTGCTGCTCGGTCAGCTCGTCTTCCGCCGGCTCGAGGGCCGGTTCGCCCAGGAGCTGTGACCGTGACCGACACGCCTGCCGACCTCACCGTGGTCCGCGTCGACCACGTCGACAAGCGCTTCACGCTGCGGCACTCCCACTCGCTCAAGGAGTGGGCCATGTGGACCGTGCGCGGACGCAAGGGGGAGCTTTCCGAGACCTTCCTGGCCCTCGAGGACATCAGCCTCCAGATCGAGCGCGGCGAGTCCGTCGGGCTCCTGGGCTTCAACGGTTCCGGCAAGTCCACGCTGCTCAAGCTGCTGTCGGGCGTCATGCTGCCCGACCGGGGCACCGTCGGGATCCGGGGTCGGATCGCCGGGCTGATCGAGGTGGGCGCGGGCTTCCACCCTGACCTCACCGGCCGGGAGAACGTCTATCTCAACGGCTCGATCCTCGGCATGTCCGAGGCGGAGATCGACGCCAAGTTCGACGCCATCGTGGCGTTCAGCGAGATCGAGAAGTTCATCGACACCGAGGTGAAGTTCTACTCCTCCGGCATGTTCTTGCGCCTGGCCTTCGCGGTCGCCGCTCACTCGGAGCCGGACATCTTCCTCATCGACGAGATCCTCGCGGTGGGCGACGAGCCCTTCCAGCGCAAGTGCCTGGACCGCGTCGCCGAGCTCAAGGCCCAGGGGCAGACCCTGGTCGTCGTCACCCACGACCTCGACATGGTCCAGCGGGTGTGCGACCGGGGCGTGGTGCTCGAGCGCGGGCAGCTCGTGCACGACGGTCCCATCGGGTCCGCGGTCGAGCACCTGCGCGGCGGCCGGCCATGACCTGGGTGTCGTTCCTGCCGTCGCTCGTCCTGGCCGGGCTGCTCGTCATGGTCCCGGGGCTTGCGGCGGGAGCCGTCGCCGGTCTGCGACGGGACGCCCTGTGGGGTCTGGCTCCGCTGCTGTCCCTCACCGGCATCGCCCTCGGCGTCCTCCTGGGCCCGAGGCTGGGACTGGCGTGGGGGCTCGCCCCGGTCGCGGTCGGCAGCCTGGTCCTGTGCGCGGTGACCGCCGCGGTCGGGCTCGGCTCTTGGGCCTGGGGCCGCATGCGCGGCCCCGCAGGCGGCGCCGTGAGGGTGGCGCGCAGCCGGTCGTGGAGGGCATTGTTGCCCTCCGGCGCCTACGCCCTGGCGGTCCTGGCGACGAGCGGCTGGATGGCGGCGATCACCGTCCACGCGATCGGGGACGTGTCCTCGATGCCGCAGAACCTCGACGCAGTCTTTCACCTGAACGCCATCGAGCGGGTGGTCGCGCATCGCGACGCATCACCCGCGACGGTGTCCGCCACCGCGGTCAGCACGACCCCCGTCCCGTTCTACCCGCCGCTGTTCCACGCGATGGGTTCGCTCCTGGTCCTGGTGACCGGAGCCACCCCCTTCGCCGCGGCCAACGTCCTGGCCGTGGTGATCGCCGCGGTGGCCTGGCCGGTGAGCGTGCTGCTCCTGACCGGCGCGGTGCACGGTTCTCGGGTCCAGGTGCTGCTTCCAGCCGGTATGGCGGCGGCCACCCTCGCGGTCTTCCCCTATCTGCTGCTGTCCTTCGGCGTGCTGTGGCCCAACAGCCTCGGCCTGGCGGCGGTGCCCGCCGTCGTCGTCCTCGTCGCTGTCGTCCTGGGGCTCGTGCGGGTGCCGGGCCTCGGACGGGGGAGGGCCACGGCTCTCGGCCTGGTGTCGGCGATCGGTCTGGCCTATGCCCACCCCGGCACGGTCTTCTCCGTCGTGGCCCTGGCGGTGCCGATGGGAGCGGCCGCGCTGACCAAGCTCGTCCTGCGGTCCTGGCCGCGAGGTGGCGTGCGTCGCTGGGGTTCCCTGGCGCTCGTCGCCCTCGTGGCCGGCGCCGTGAAGTGGTACTGGCCGGGGATCCTGGACGACCCGCTGTTCAAGCCGGTCCGGTCCTTCGACTGGCCTGCGACCCGCACCCTCGAGCAGGCGTTCGGCGAGGCGATCGCCCTCAGCACGGAGTACTCCCCGGCAGCGTGGCTGGTCGCGGGCCTCGTCGTCGTGGGGGCCGGTCTCAGCCTGCACCGGCACCGGGGACGCTGGCTGGTCCTCACCCACGCGACGCTGGTCTACCTCTATGTGCAGGCGGCCGGCAGCGACGACCAGCTCTCGAGCGACCTGACGATGTTCTGGTACAACGACCGGTTCCGGCTGGCGGCCATGCTCGCCATCACTGCCGTGCCCCTCGCGGCCCTGGCGCTCGGCGAGGCGTTCGACCGCGTGCTGGTTGCGGCGCGTCACCTCTCCCGGCGACGTCCCCTGCCCCTGCCGCTCACGCGATGGGTCGCCCTGGGGCTCGTCGTCGTGGCGCTGGTGGCTCTGACCCCTGGCGACCTGTCGCCGTTCGGTCCGTACATCACGGTGACCAAGTCCTACCGGCCGGCGAGCGCCGACGAGGTCCTGCTGGACCCGCAGGAGCAGCGTCTGTATGCCGAGAAGCTCGCACCCACCGGGCCGCAGGACACCGCCACGGTGGTGGGCAACCCGTGGAACGGGTCCTCCCTCGCCGGCGCGGCCAGCGGGCGCGAGCCGGTCTTCGGGCACCTCGTCACGACGCCGGACGCCGACCGGGCCCTGCTCAAGGAGCGGTTCAACCAGCTGGACTCGGACCCCGCCGTCTGCGCGGCCGTTCGCCGGCTCCACGTGGGCTACGCGACGGAGGACACCGACTACTTCCAGCCCTGGGACCGCCGCACGCGCACCTACCCCGGTCTGGTCGACCTGCAGAAGGTACGCGGCCTGACGCCGATCGCCCACGAGGGCTCGGTGACGATCTATCGGGTGACGGGCTGCGGCCGAGGCTAGCCGTCGGCCGGGTGCGCGTGGGGGCGAGACGGCCGTCTCGCCCCCACCGCGTCGCCGGTCCAGGCGTCCGGGTCCCGTCGGTCAGTACACGTGGACCCGCGTGCCCTGGCCGCTCGCCCAGGTGATGTACCCGCCCTGGAAGTTCTGGCGCACGGCGCCGCGCGCCAGGCGCTTCTCGCCGGACGTGGGCAGGCCCAGGCTGGAGTTGCTCGAGCCCACGGAGTTGTAGGCGGACCGGATGCCCCCTGCCACCGGGTAGCCCGCGGTGCCGGGGATCGTGTAGATCGAGCCGCGCGTGAACGGCTGGGCGGTCCCACCGCGCACCGCTCCGACCGGGCCGGCGGCGGCGCCCAGGGTCGTGTTGCGCGAGCCGCCGCCCTTGAGCCACACCTGCAGGTAGCTGCCCGAGATGATGCCTCCCTGACCGCGGATGCCCCACGAGACGACTCGGCCCTGGGTGGTGGTCATGTAGGCCCCGTCGGCGGCGGGCAACTCGTCGCTGGCCGGGTAGCCCTGGTAGATGCCGCCGTAGCGGCCCCAGACGTTCTCGAGGTCCTGACCCAGGACACGGGTCCCGCCGGGCCCGGAGTAGATCCGTCGGCCGCCGGTGAAGATGGTCTTGAGCAGGCCGTTGGAGACGGTGCTCTCGCCGACGGCCACGCGTCCCAGCGAGCTCATGCCCCCCAGCGCGGCGTACCGCTTGTAGATCGGGCTGTTGAAGCCCGCGCCGTTCCAGCCGGCGAGGGCGGCGGCGCCGTCGCGCAGCTCGCCCATGCGCGGATAGAGGTAGCGACCGGGGCAGGCGGTGTTGCTGGACTCGCGGTGCGCGGCGATGTTCTTGGCGTAGTACGCGCTGCCCTTGGGGTACTTCGACGTGGTGCCGTTGTACTCCGAGTACAGCGTCGTGTTGCCGTAGGGGTTGATGTAGAACTGCGAGATGCGCATGGCGATGCCCTGCTTGAGGGCCCACATGCCCGCATCGGGGACGGGCGTGGTGTCGTAGTTGCCGAGGATCGAGATGCCGAACGTGTAGTTGTTGAACGAGTCGGCGTGCGCGCCCTTGACCGGGCGGTTGAGGCCGCCGTAGCGGCCCTCGAACCTCTGGCCGTACTTGTCGACGATCATGTTGTAGGCGACGTCGCACCAACCGAGGCCCCCCGTGTCGTACGCGTAGATGCCGCGGATGATCGAGGCCGACTGCGCCTTGGTGTAGGCGTTCTGGCCCGCGGTGTGGTGGACCACCACGACCTTGGACGTCTCGCGGGTCGAGGGCACGCAGCCTTTGCGCAGGGACTCGTCGGCTCCCCACCCTGCACGGGTGATCACGGACGGGACGTATGCCGCGTTCGCGGCACCGGGCACGTTTGTGGGGGTGAGCTGCGCGTCGGCCGCCGTCTCCTCGGACCTGACCGCCGCGAGCGACGCGGTCCTCAGCAGGTCCTTGGCCGAGGCGGCGACGCGGACCTGGACGCGGGTGGCGCCGTCGACCCAGATGGGCTCGGTGCCGTACTTGGTGACCTTGCCCGACTGCTGCTCCTTGACGGCGTCGACGGACAGCTCCTGCCAGTCCTGCCAGCCGGCGGCGGTCTGGGCGCGGACCGCGACGGTGGCCTTGGCGGCCATCGCGGTCGTGCCCGGCCAGGTGACGCCGACGAGGTTGCCGGTGGCGGGGAGGTCGACGACGGCGTCGGTCGCGGCGCCGGCCTCGAGGGCGGGGTCCACGGCTGCCTTGCCGGGGGTGGTCACGGGCTTGCCCGCGCCGTCCTTGGGGACGGAGGCGTCCTGCACGACCTTGGTCTGCGGCCCGGCCTGCTGGACGGTGGTGCGGACCTTGTCGCCGAGCGCGTGCTTGGTGACGTCGGGGGTGATCGGTCCGTTCTTGGCGGGCGCGGCGGTGGGGGCGGGACCCTGCACGGCCACGGACGGCAGGGCCACGAAGCCGAAGCTCAGGCCGAGGGTGGCGGAGAGCAGCGTGGTGCCCTTGACGAGGGTGGTGCGAGAGGTCTTCACGAGGGGGTCTCCAGTGGGTCGAGACGAACGGGTCACAGGGAGCTGACGGGCTTGAAGTACGTGGAGCGCAGGGCGGAGCCGCCGACGACGCTGCGCAGGCGGTCGCCGGTGATGTCGACGTATCCGCGGGAGCCCTGCAGCCGGAGCGTGAGGACACGGCCTCCCCACAGGCCCTTGCCGTCGCGCGCGAGCACGGTCAGGCGCTGGAAGGACCCGATGGCGGGGTAGGCCCGCTCGAGGGTGCTGACGGGGACCGAGATGGTCCAGGTGTTGACGGACGGGGCGAGGCCCGTCTCGTAGGGGTCCGCCTGGGCGGGCAGGTAGGACACGTTGCCGTAGACGGTCTGACCACCGTTGGAGGAGCCGAACTCGGTGTGGGCGGGGATGCCCGACCGGGTGAGGATGGTGCCGCTGCTGGCGGCCACGGCGGCGCGGGAGCTCGCCGTCTCTGCGGTGATCCCGCCGAAGACCTGGCACGCGGTGGTGTCGCAGATGTCGTAGGTCGAGGTGCGCGGCGCGCGCAGCCAGCTCGCGGCGTAGGAGCGGGCCGCGACCGACTGCGCGGCGAGGGCCTGGACGGGCCAGCTGCCGGGGCTCTCGAACGGCACGACCTGGCGGACGTAGCTCTCCATCGTCGTGGTGACGACGGGGGAGACGCCGGTGCCCGAGCGGATCCCCGTGAGGGAGCCGAGGTAGGTGGCGACGGGCTTGAGCGTGGACCCGAGCGCGGTGACGGTCCCGTCGGTCGCGCGGATGGTCCACCGACCGGAGGACGTCGAGCGCAGGGCCTTGCGCTGCCCGGTGGCGGTGGTGAACCAGAGCGTGGCGGTGGTGCTGGTGCCACCGGACGTCGGCAGCCCCACCTGCCAGGAGGTGACCGGGGTGGCGCCGTCGACCGTGGACAGGCGCACGGCCTGGCCCTTGCCGTCGTCGGCGACGAGCCCCGGCTCGGCCGCCACGCGGACGGCGTTGCCGAGCCGGCCGGCCACGCCGACGCGGATGGTGGGATCGGACAGGCGCGTCTGCGTCGCGCCCGGGTAGTAGTGGCCGATGATCTGCTGCCACGTGCGGCCCTGCCTGGCGGCGTTCATGGCGCCGTACTGGGACATGCCGCGGCCGTGGCCGAAGCCGCGCCCGGTGATCTCGAGCGTGCCGTCGGCGGGTCGGCTGTAGGTCTCGGCCGCGGACGCGGGCGCTCCGGAGCCGGCGACGACGACGGCCGACATGGTGGCGACGACGGCGGCGCGTCGTGACGCTGGTGTGATGCGCATGGGTCTCCCAGGTCCTGGACGGGGGCTGGTCCTAGAACTCTCCTCGGCCGGTGCCGAGCTGGATGGCTAGTTCGCCCCGGAACGATCCAATTACTAAAAGTAATCGTCTCGTTACTGAGCGTATGTCATCACAGGCACACGCGATCCCGGAACCTTTGACGCCGATGTAGCCCTTTTTGGACTAATTACACGCGTGTGTCTTGTGAGGTTGATGGGGCACTTGTGACAGTTGAGGCGTGTTCGGCCTTCCCTCGGGGCCCAGGCTGACCCGATCGGGCAAACGCAGCATGATCGGGGGTGACTAGCCCGTCGACGGGCGAGTGACTACCTCACGAAGCCCGTCAGGCGTCCCGCCCCCGCACCAGCTCCGCCCGCTCCGCGGCGAGGATGCCGTCGAGCGCCGCCGGTAGGCGGGCGGCGCCGGTGGCGTGCCCCGTCCCCGCGGCCGTGGTGCGGACCAGCACGAGGCTGCCGTCGCCGCACCACGCGCGGACCATCCGGTCCAGGGCGTCCTCCAGGTCCTGGGCCGTATGCCGCCCGCCGGTGCCTCCCACCACCAGGCACGTGCGGCGGTCGTCGCCGGTCAGAGGATCGTCATACCGGCGGGTCCCGTCCCCCCGCCGCCAGGCCACGGCACCCTGGCCGGGAGAGTCGAGGGGATCGAAACGGTCGCCGTAGGTCGCGAGCTCGCGTGCCTCGTCCAGCACGCCGGCGGGCACGGGACCGGGGTGGGCGCGGGCCAGGCCGGCGAGCGTGACCAACGCCGCGTCGCCGGGGGCGTCGGCCGCCAGCGCCGGGTCGTCGGTCACGACGAGGTCAGCGTCGAGCGCCTCGGACCCGGTGACCAGCGTCGCCCCCGTCCACCATGTCGCCAGCGCCCAGTAGCCCGCGCGCCAGTGGGCGGGCAGCGCCAGACCCACGGTGCTGCCCGGCTCGAGGGCCCACTCGTCCTGCAGGGCGTTGCCGGCCTTGCTGGCCCAGGTGAGCAGGACCCGCGCGCTCAGCTCGATCCGCTCGCCGTCGCAGGCGCCCCCGGTGCGGTCGTAGCACGTGATCGCGGGGCGGCTCACGTCACGGGCCTGCAGGGCGGGGAGGAGTGTGCGCAGGGTCGGCATCGGCCCAGCCTAGCGAGGGGACCTACTAGGCTGACGGAGCCACATCTCGAGGACGACGGAGGATGACGGAGGATCACGGATGGCGCTGGGGCAGGTGGCGAGGACGCTGGGGCGGGTGGCCGGCGTCACCGCTGGGGCGGCGATCGCCACGGACGCCGCTCGGCGGCTGCACGCAAGCTCCCGCTGGGGCGTGCGGGCGCGGCTCGGAGCGGCCGGTGACCTGCCCGAGTGGGTGCTGCCGACGGACGTGCTCGCGTCGTACGCCGAGGCCGAGGAGCACCGCGAGGCGGCCGACGACCTGGGGCTCCCCATGGTGCTCGACGAGGTCAACGCGTGGGCGGCCCTGGGGGCGCTGGCCGCCCTGCTGCGTCTGGTCGACGACGGGACGCGCCGCAGCCACGTGGTCGACCTCGGGGGACGTTGGTCCCCGCTGTCCCGGTGGTGCCGCGCGCTGGGCTTCTCCGTCGCGCGCGAGGTCCCGCACGAGCGTGGCAGCGTCGACCTGCTGACCCGGCTGCACCCGGCCGGTGCCGTGGCGGCCGACGTGGACGCCGTGCTGGAGCTGGCCGGGGTGGTCCTGCGGCCGGGCGGGGTCGTCGTGGTGACCGTGCCCGTCGGGGACGCCGACGCCGAGGGCGCCATGGGGCGGGCGGACCTGCGGGCCCTGGAGGCTCGGGCCGACGGCTGGGGGCTCCGCCTCGTCGGCGACCTCGACGGCGAGGTGGGACGACGTCTGACCGCCGCCGTCCGGGTCGCTCGCGAGGACGAGCGGGACCGCACCGACGGCAGCGCCTACGCCCTGGCGCGGCTGACCTTGCGGCGCCGGTGACAGACGCCGGGAGCCGTCCCGTGCGCCGGATCCGGCTCACCCGCCCGCTGGACCTGCGGTCGACCCTCTCGAGGCTCCAGCGGGGCAGCGGCGACCCGACCGGTTGGCCCACCTCGACCGGCGGCTGGTGGCGGGCGATGCGCACCCCCGAGGGCCCGGTGACGATCCACGTCGAGCGACGAGCCGACGAGGTGGTGGCGGAGGCCTGGGGGCCGGGAGGCGGCTGGTCGCTGGATCACCTGCCGGGCCTCGTGGGAGAGCACGACGACCCGACCGGGCTGGTGCCGGTCCACGACGTCGTGCGGGATGCCCACCGTCACCACCCGGGCTTCCGGGTGGCGCGCACCGGCCTCGTCGTCGAGGCCCTCGTCCCGGCCGTCATCGAGCAGAAGGTCACCGGTCAGGAGGCCTTCGGCGGCTACCGCCGCCTCGTGCGGACGTATGGCGAGCCCGCCCCCGGTCCCGGCGAGGCGCTCGGCCTCGTGGTGGCACCCCCCGTGGCCGTCTGGCGCCAGGTGCCGTCCTGGGCGTGGCTGCAGGCCGGGGTCGACGGGGCCCGCTCGGCGACGATCCAGCGGGCGCTCGCGGTGGCGCCGCGCCTCGAGGAGTGCGTCGAGCTCGACCCGCGCGAGGCCCACCGTCGGCTGCGCGCCATACCGGGGATCGGGGTGTGGACGGCGGCCGAGGTGCGCCAGCGCGCGCTCGGGGACGCGGACGCGGTGAGCTTCGGTGACTACCACGTGGCCCGCAACGTCGGGTGGGCGTTGACGGGTCGCGACACCGACGACCAGGGGATGGCCGAGCTGCTCGAGCCCTATCGTGGGCACCGTTTCCGGGTCACCCGGCTGCTCGAGCTGAGCGGGCGGGTGCGCCCGCGCCGGGGGCCGCGCATGGCGCCGCGCACCCACCTGCCCCGCGCCTCCCGCAGGTAGGCACCGCCCCCAGACCTCGCACGCCCCGAGGCCGTCACGTGGCGATGCGCACCACGGTCGGTCGCGTCGAGGTCGGGTACCGCGCGTACCCCAGGTAGGCGCGACCCGGCTCCAGGCCCTGCCACACCAGCCAGGGGGTGGCCGTGACCCCGCCCGTCAGCAGCGAGGTCCGCGGGTTGACGGTGAACGACGCGTCCCGGCCACCCTGGACGGCACAGCTCTCGAGGGTGAAGGAGCCCACCCCCGTCGTCACGGCATATCCCGTCACGACGAACCGGTAGGTCCCGGCGCTCGGGGCGGTGATGTCGAGCCGCTCGTCGGCCGACTCGGTCTCGGCGGTCGCGACGTGGCTCCACTGCCCGGCGACCAGCCGCTCGAGACCCAGGTCCAGGTCGTCGGCCGCCGTGGCGCCGTCCAGGTCGCCGCGCAGCAGGACAGCGCCGGCGGGCACGCTGATCGGGGGAGTCGTCCAGGCCGCGCCCTGGCTCACCGTCCCGGGGTCGCGGCGGATGGTCCCGAGCCCGGTCACGGGGGTGAACCGTCGCGACGCGGGGTTGGCCACGCGGATCGGCAGCCGGCCGGACCGTCCGGAGACCGACAGCTCGCCGGGCTGGCTGAAGCCTGCCCGGGACACGATCGGCAGGTGCAGCGTCGCGCCGCCCGCGGTGGGCGTCAGGGTGACTCGTCCCTTGGCCCAGGCGCCGTTGGTGGACGCGGACGGACGGAGGACGAGCGTGAGCGTCGCGGGCGACCCGGCGGTGGCGGTGATGCTGGCCGGGGCGGTCACGACATACCCGGGGAGGGTGGCGCGGACGGTCCAGGTGCCGCTCCGCGTCGCGGTGAACCGCCGGGTCACCGTGACGTCCCCGCCCTGCAGCGGCACTGCGAGCGAGGCGAGGTTGAGGTCGGTGGGGTCGAGCGGGGTGCGCCCGCTGTCCACGCCCTGGCCCTGCGCGAACCTCGCCATGTCCTCGGGCGTCGCGTCGAGCAGCAGCCCGGGGTCGAGGGCGGCGGCCGGGGCGACATACCCCGCCCCCTGCACGAAGGGGTCGCTCGTGGTCGTGTCGGCGCTGGTCATCATGAGCGCGGACCGGATGGCGCTGGGCGTCCACGCCGCCTCGCGCGCATGGCGAGCCTGCAACAGGGCCGTCAGCCCGGCGACGTGCGGGCTCGCCATGGACGTGCCCGACATCGACTCGTACACCGAGGGCGCCGTGGTCGACCAGCCGGCCTTCCGGGGGACGGATGCCGCCACGATGCCGAGACCGGGGGCGGCCAGGTCCGGCTTGATGATCCCGGACCCCGCGGCGGGGGTGGGCCCACGCCCGGAGAAGTCCTGCACCGCCGTCGGAGAGGTGTGGCTCGCGGCCGCGACCGTGGTCACCCACGGCGCGGCGTGGTCGACCGTCCCGGCCGCCGGGCCGTCGTTGCTGGCCGCAGCGACGACGCTGATGCCGGCGGCGTCCGCACGCTGGAAGGCCAGCGACACGGGATCGGTCACTGCGTCGGAGGCCCCGGAGATCGAGTAGTTGAGCACGTCCACGCCGTCGAGCACGGCCTGGTCGACGGCGCCGACGGCCGCGTCGTCCAGGCAGTAGTTGTCCCACACGCCGTCGCCGTCGGCGTCGACCCCCTGGTAGTCCCAGCAGACCTTGTACGCGGCGACGGCCGCCCCGGGGGCGATGCCCGCGCTGCGCCCCCACGTGCCGCCCATGTCGACCGACAGGCCGGCTGCGGTCGAGGCGGTGTGGCTGCCGTGCCCCTCGTTGTCCCTCGGTGACCAGTAGTCGGGGTTGGCTCCGCCGGGTGCCACCTTGACGAACCCCGGGTCGTGCGTCGGCACGGCCCGGGCGGAGACGAGCTTCTGGTTGCACAGGGTCGGCTGCCAGGCCTCGACGGGGTTCGTGCCCGCCTGCCCCGAGCAGCTGCCGCGGAAGGTGCCGCCGTCGGCCTTGGCCATCGTCGTCGTGGCGCCCCGGTCGAGGCTGTATGCCGTCCCCACCGCACTCGTGGCCGCCGTCGCGAGGGCGGAGCCCCGGAAGCTGGCGTTCTCCGGCCACACCCCCGTGTCGAGCACGCCGACCACGACGCCCAGATCGGCGGCCAGGGTGTTGGTGGTGGCGGGGACCTGGGCAGCGCCGACCTTGGCCCAGACGCCGGACGCGCCGGTCAGGCCGAGGGCGTCGGGGGTCTGGTAGACGGTCGGGCGCCGGCGCTGCACGGGGTCGACGGCGGCGACCTCGGGGTCTGCGTGCAGGGCGGTGACCTGCGCGGCGTCGAGCCGGGCGCTGAAGCCGTTGGTCGCCAGGGTGAACTGGCGCTCGATCCGGACGGCGCGCCGGGCGGCGACGGCGCGGTGGCTGTGCTCCAGCATCGTGCGGTAGTCGCGGACCGCGCTGCTCGTCGCCTGGAAGCGGCCACCCTGGGGCGCCTTCGTCCGCGGCGCCACGGCGGCCGGGGGCGCCTTGAGCGTCACGATGTAGTACCCAGGTGCAGTGCTCGCGCTGGACGCCGGCGCCTGGGTGCGGCTCGGGGCCGCCGGGGTCATCCCCGCCGCCGTGCTGCTCCCCGCCGCGGCGGGCGCGGTGAGCAGCAGGGTCAGGGCGCCGGCGAGGGCGATCCGTGACCACCGTGACAGGAGGGGGACTGGCATGTGGGCTCCGTTCGCAGGGCCGGACGCTACAGAGAATCAGCACGCAGAGTAGTCTGAAACCACCCTCAGTGATCGAATGGCGGCACGGTGCGAGTGGGTCGCCCCCGGGCACGACGAAGGCCCGGTCCTGCAGGACCGGGCCTTCGCGTCGGGCGCCCCCAGTAGGATTCGAACCTACGCACCCGCCTCCGGAGGGCGGTGCTCTATCCCCTGAGCTATGGGGGCCCAGCAGCACGACCGAGCGGCGACTCCTCATGGAGCAGCGACAGGTTCGTGCGGAGATCGACCATAGCAGCCTAGGCTCGCAAACATGGAATGGGACCAGGGGGACGGTGAGCGGCCGGGCACGGTCCTGGTGTGCGACGACGCCGACCAGATCCGGACGCTGATCCGGCTCAACCTCGAGCTCGAGGGCTACGACGTCATCGAGGCGGGCGACGGGGTCGAGGCCCTGGAGATCCTGCGCGACCCGGGCATGCCCCGGCCCGACGTCATCACCGTCGACGCCCTGATGCCGCGCCGGGACGGCTGGTGGATGGTGGGGATGATCCGCGCCGACCCCGCGCTCGAGGACATCCCGATCGTCATGGTCACGGCGTCGGTCCAGCCGCACCACCGCGTCCAGGCCGAGCAGGCCGAGGTGGACGGGTTCATCGCCAAGCCCTTCGAGCCGGACGAGCTGCTGGCCATGGTCGGGATCCTCGCGGCCAGCGGGCGCGCGTGACCAGAAGCCTGCCGGACGGGTCGAGCTTCGCTCTCTCCCAGCAGATCTCCTATGCCGCCACGCACCTCGGTCACGCAGTCGACCCGCAGGCGGTGCCGCTCGCGTCGTCCCGGGACGGCGCGCACGACTGGGTCTCCGCGATGCCGCTGCGCCTGGCCGCGGGCGACCCGGACGCCGCCGCCCACCACGCCACCCGCCTCGCCGGGGCTCTGGGGTCCATCGCCCCGGCGCTCGGGGTCGACGTGCTGCCGCGAGGGCTTGTCGGTCTGCGGCTGGACGACCCCACCCTGGTGACGCTGTCGTTCGCGCTGCCGCGCGGCTGGGCGGACGTCGCCCCCGCTCCCGTCGCCCCCGCCCACCGGCCGTCCTCCCGGCGCAGCCTGCAGGACCCGCGGTATGCCGCCCAGCTCGCTCACGCGCGGCTGTGCCGTCTCGCGGAGCAGCCGCCCGGCGCCGGGCTCCCGCCCCACGACGTCCTGGTCCGCCTGGTCGACGCCTGGCGCGTGCGGGACCGCCTCGTGACGGACGGCCGGGCGCACCACCTGGCGGACTGGCTCGCGGCATACGGCGCGTCTGTGCTGGTCTGGACCCGAGAACCCCGCCCGCGCGACCTCGACCCCCGGGTCGTCGTCGCGGCCCGGGACGCGCTGGCCGACGGCCTGCGCGCGTCCGGGGCCAGGCCCACCGAGAGGTTGTGACCATGCACGCGCACGAGGCCGGCGCCCTGCACGCCGACGGCTACTCCGCCGCCCCCGAGTGGCTCCCGTGGCCGAGCGACGTCAACGAGCTCGAGCCCGGGCTGTGGGCACGCAACGTCACCAAGGACGAGGCGGGCGAGCTGGTGGTCGCGGGCGTGCCCGTGTCCCGGATCCGCGACGAGTTCGGCACCGCCGCCTATGTCATTGACGAGGACGACTTCCGCTCTCGCGCGAGGGAGTTCAAGCAGGCGTATGCCGCGGCCTTCGCCGACCCGGGGCTGGGCGGCGGCGCCGACGTCTACTACGCGGGCAAGGCCTTCCTGTGCACCGCGGTCGCGTCCTGGATCCGCGAGGAGGGGCTCTGCCTGGACGTGTGCACGGGCGGCGAGCTGGCCGTGGCGCTGCGCGCCGGGCTTCCAGGGGAGCGGATCGGTTTCCACGGCAACAACAAGACGGTCGCCGAGATCGAGGCGGCGGTCGACGGCGGCGTCGGGCGGATCATCGTCGACAGCCACGCCGAGATCGACCGGGTCGCCGCCGTCGCCCGCTCCCGCGGCGTCGAGGTCGGGGTCATGGTCCGCGTGACGGCCGGCGTCGAGGCGCACACCCATGAGTTCATCGCCACCTCCCACGAGGACCAGAAGTTCGGCTTCTCGCTGGCCGGGGGAGCGGCCTTCGCGGCGTGCGAGCGCATCGTCGCGCGCCCCGGCCTGCGTCTGCTCGGGCTGCACAGCCACATCGGGTCGCAGATCTTCGAGACCAGCGGGTTCGAGCTGTCGGCGCGGCGCGTCCTGGCGCTGCACGCCCGCGTCCGCGACGAGCTGGGCGTCGCCATGCCCGAGCTCGACCTCGGCGGCGGCTACGGCATCGCCTACACCACCCAGCACACCCCGCTGCCACCCGCCGAGCTCGCCCAGCAGATGGCGGAGATCGTGCGCCGCGAGGTGACCTCCCTCGGCATCGACGCCCCACGCGTCTCGATCGAGCCCGGCCGCGCCATCGCCGGTCCGTCGACCTTCACCCTCTACGAGGTCGGCACCGTCAAGCCCGTCCAGGTCGACCGCGGCGCCACCCGCCTCTACGTCTCGGTCGACGGCGGCATGAGCGACAACATCCGCACCGCCCTCTACGGCGCCGACTACTCCTGCACCATGGCCAACCGCCGCAGCGACGCCGCCCCCGTCATCTCCCGCGTCGTGGGTCGGCACTGCGAGAGCGGCGACGTGGTCGTGCGTGACGAGTACCTCCCCTCCGACGTCATCCCCGGTGACCTGATCGCGGTCCCCGGCACGGGCGCCTACTGCCGCGCCATGGCGAGCCAGTACAACCACACACCGCGGCCCCCCGTGGTGGCGGTGCGCGACGGCGAGGCCCGGCTGGTCGTGCGGCGCGAGACCGTCGAGGACCTCCTCGCCCTGGACGTCGCCGACGCCTGACGGCGGGTGGTGACACCTGGCGTGACAGGTCTCGGGTCGCGAGACACTGACGTCGGCCCCCAGCTGGTGAGGGCGCACCGTGCCTTCGCGGTCGTGGGCTACGGCCTGGGCATCACCGTCGCCAACCTGACAGGTGTCACCGCAGCCGCCGCGGTTGCGGGCGCTAGAACGCCCGCGGCGCGGGGAGTGCTGGTCCTCGTGCAGCGACGCGTCAGTAGGATGGAGCGCGACGTAGGGTCATCCAGCGAGACGATGACAGTCCAAGGCGTGGACGCAGGATCGGTGTGCCCATAGCCCGCAACAACACTGAGGGTGACCTCGGTGCACGTCATACGGGCACGTGGGTCTGTCGACCACCCGGACCATCTGAGGAGCAGCGCACGTGGAGGACAGCGACAAGCAGACCCCGATCCGGGTGGCCCTGCTGGGCTGCGGCGTCGTCGGATCAGCGGTGGCGCGGCTGCTGACCGAGCAGGCCGACGACTTCGAGGCCCGCATCGGCGCCCCGGTCGAGCTGGTCGGCATCGCCGTCCGACGCCTGGGCCGGGACAGGAGCGCCGCGGGCGTGGATCCCGAGCTGTTCACCACCGATGCCGAGGAGCTCGTGACCCGGGCCGACGTCGTCGTCGAGGTCATCGGCGGGATCGAGCCCGCCCGCAGCCTCATCCTGCGAGCCTTCGAGCACGGCGCCGGGGTCGTGACGGCCAACAAGGCGCTCCTCGCCGAGAGCGGTCCCGAGCTCTACGCCGCGGCCGAGGCCGTCGGCGTCGACCTCTACTACGAGGCCTCGGTGGCGGGCGCCATACCCCTGCTGCGTCCGCTGCGCGAGTCCCTGGCGGGCGACGACGTGCGCAAGGTCCTCGGGATCGTCAACGGCACCACCAACTACGTCCTCGACAAGATGCACACGACCGGGGCCGGCTTCGGCGAGGCCGTGGAGCAGGCCCAGGCCCTGGGCTACGCCGAGGCGGACCCGACCGCCGACGTCGAGGGCTTCGACGCGGCCGCGAAGGCCGCGATCCTCGCCTCGCTCGCCTTCCACAGCCGCGTGAGCGGCAACGACGTCTACCGCGAGGGCATCACCGAGGTGACCGCCGCCGACGTGCAGGCCGCCGAGGCGATGGGCTGCGTCGTCAAGCTGCTCGCGATCTGCGAGCGCGTCGAGGCCACCCCCGAGCGACCCTCGGGCATCAGCGTGCGGGTCCACCCGGCCATGATCCCGACCTCGCACCCGCTGGCCGGCGTCCGCGAGGCCTTCAACGCCGTCTTCGTCGAGGCCCGATCCGCGGGCGAGCTCATGTTCTACGGTCGTGGGGCCGGGGGCGATCCCACCGCGAGCGCCGTCCTCGGTGACGTCGTCGCCGTCGCCCGTCACCGCGTGCTGGGCGGGCGCGGACCGGGGGAGTCGGCCTACGCCGACCTGCCCACGCTCGACATGGGCGACGCCCGCACGCGCTACTTCATCAGCCTCGACGTGGCCGACGAGCCCGGCGTGCTCGCCGCCGTCGCAACGGAGTTCGCGCGTCACCAGGTGTCGATCGAGACGGTCCGGCAGCAGCAGCTGGCCGACGAGGACCACGACGTCGAGGAGCGCGCCGAGCTGGTCATCGTGACCCACGCCGCGCCCGACGCGGCCCTCGGCGCGACGGTCGAGGCGCTCGCCGCCCTGCCGCAGGTCCGTGAGGTGTCGTCCGTCATGCGCGTCGAAGGAGAGTGACATGGCCCACCAGTGGCAGGGCGTGATCGAGGAGTACCGCGAGCGGCTGCCGATGCTGGCCGGCGCGCCCACGGTGACCCTTCACGAGGGCGGGACCCCCCTGATCGAGGCCCGGCACCTCTCCGAGCTCGTCGGGGCGCAGGTCTACCTCAAGTACGAAGGCCTCAACCCCACCGGCTCGTTCAAGGACCGCGGGATGACGACGGCGATCTCCGTGGCGGCCCGCGCCGGGGCCAAGGCCGTCATCTGCGCCTCGACCGGCAACACGTCCGCGTCGGCCGCGGCCTACGCCACCAAGGCCGGCATGACCTGCGCCGTACTGGTCCCCGACGGCAAGATCGCCATGGGCAAGCTGTCCCAGGCCATCGCCCACGGCGCCACGCTGCTGCAGGTCGACGGCAACTTCGACGACTGCCTGACGGTGGCGCGCAAGCTCGCCGAGGCCTACCCCGTCGAGCTCGTCAACTCGGTCAACCCCGCCCGCATCGAGGGGCAGAAGACCGCAGCGTTCGAGGTCGTCGACGCCCTCGGCGACGCCCCCGAGATCCACTGCCTGCCCGTCGGCAACGCCGGCAACATCACCGCCTACTGGCGGGGCTACCGGCAGTATGCCGAGATCACCGACGGCCTCGCGCCGGTCGCCACGCGGCGCCCTCGCATGTGGGGCTTCCAGGCCGAGGGGGCCGCCCCGATCGTCAAGGGTCACCCCATCGACCACCCCGAGACCGTGGCCACCGCCATCCGCATCGGCAACCCCGCCTCCTGGCAGCAGGCCGAGGCCGCGCGCGACGAGTCCGAGGGGCTCATCGAAGCCGTGACCGACGACCAGATCCTCGCCGCGCACCGCCTGCTGTCGTCGCGCGAGGGCGTCTTCGTCGAGCCGGGGTCGGCCGCCTCCGTCGCCGGACTGCTGAAGTCCGCCGAGGCGGGCCTGGTCCCGCGCGGCGCCAGCATCGTGTGCACCGTCACCGGGCACGGCCTCAAGGACCCCCAGTGGGCCCTGCGCATGGCGGACGGCTCCGAGGTCGAGCCGGTCAAGGTGTCCGTCGACGCCGTCTCCGTCGCGTCGGCGCTCGGGCTGGAGGGGTGACGTGGCCTCGGTGACCGCCCTGCCCGAGGGTGCCGCAGTCCGGGTGAACGTCCCGGGCAGCAGCGCCAACCTCGGACCGGGCTTCGACGCGATCGGGCTCGCGCTCGGCGTGTGGGACTCCTACGACGTGGTCGTCGAGGGCGACGCGCTGGTCATCGACGTGACGGGGGAGAGCGCCGACGAGGTGCCCCGCGACGCCTCCCACCTGGTCCACCGCTGCCTCGCCTCCGGCCTGGCCCGGCTGGGGGTCGACGTGCCCGCCGGCCTGCACCTGGTGTGCCGCAACGGCGTCCCCCACTCGCGGGGGCTGGGGTCCTCCGCCACCGCCGTCGTGGCCGGGTATGCCGCCGCCACGGCGCTCGTCGACCTCGCCCGCGGTGGCGAGGGTGCCGTCGACCTCGACCTCGTCAACCAGCTGGCCGGCGAGCACGAAGGTCACCCCGACAACTCCTCCGCCAGCGTCTACGGCGGGATGACGCTGTCGTGGTCGACCCGGCCCCCGGCCATGGCGCCCGTCCGCACCGTGCAGGTCGAGGTGCACCCCGACGTGGTGCCCGTGGTGCTCGTGCCCGACCTCACCCTGTCCACCTCGACCGCGCGCTCCGTGCTGCCGCAGCAGGTGCCGCTCAAGCACGCGGCGCTCAACTCCGCCCGCGCCGCCCTCCTCGTGGAGGCCGTGTCGCGCCGCCCCGAGCTGCTGCTGGACGCGACCGTCGAGTGGCTGCACCAGGAGCAGCGCCGGGAGGCCTACCCCGCGTCCATGCGGCTGCTGGACCAGCTGCGCGAGCTCGGCCACGCGGCCGTGGTCTCGGGGGCGGGTCCGACGGTCCTGGTGCTGACGACCGCGGACCGGGTCGGCGAGGTCCGCGCCCTGCCGCTGCCGCAGGGATGGCGGTCGGCGACCCCCGGCATACCGACCGTCGGCGTCAGTGCCGTCCGGCTGGGGGTGAGCCGCGGCGCGCCGCCCGTCTGACGCAGTCTTGGCGTCACCTGCGCACCCCGGGTGATAGGTTGGGTCTGCATCGAGCACGACGGTGGTTCGGCCCGATGATCCCGGATCTGCAGGACGCACGTTCCTGCGCCCAGGCCCTCATCGCTTCCCGGCCGACCCGCGACGTCGCGGCTCCGACCTCATCGCCCACCACACCTGTGGGTGCGGCGCCGAGCGCGCGGGGACCCGACACGATGCGATCCCACCGACCGACCAGCGGTCAGAGGCCACCGGCCGCGGCGCGAGCGCTGCGAGGCGGGCTGAGCCGCCAGGTGGACCGAGCGCCGAGAGCTGTTCTCGGCTACATCACCTGCCCAGGCGCGGATGCCGGGCAGACGACGAGGGGGAAGGAACCTTCGTGACCGACAACACCGAGACCACCGTGACCGGTGGGACTCAGCGACGCACGACCGCGCTGTCGGCGATGCGTCTGCCCGAGCTGCAGGCCGTGGCCTCCGAGATGGGCATCCCCGGCACCGCCAAGATGCGCAAGAGCGACCTGGTCGTCGCCATCCGCGAGCGCCGGGGCGGCGGTCGCACCGCCACCGCCACCGCCACCGCCACCGACGCCACCGGCCCCGCCGACACGTCCGGGGCAGAAGGCTCCGGCCCGGTGGCCACGGCGCCCGCCGCGGCAGCGACGGCCCCCGCCGCGCAGGCTCGAGGGGCTGGCAGCGAGGAGGCCCCGCAGCTGCGTCGCGACGAGGGCCAGGACCAGCCCCGCCGGGACGAGGCCCAGCGGCTGCGCCGCGACGAGGGCCACAAGGTCGTTCGCGACGAGGCTCCGCCGAGGGGCGCGCAGGTCGGGGACCGCCCCGAGGACCCCGAGCGCAACGACCGCGCCGACCGTAACGGCCGCGACGAGCCGGGGGAGCGCCCCGAGCGCCGGACCCGCCGGGGTCGCCGTGTCGCCTCGTCCCCGAGCGCGGCGCCGCAGGGTGAGCGCGGCACCGAGGCGGACCGCCGCACCGCCGACCTCGCCGCCGAGCTGCGGCGTCAGGCCGAGAGCCAGCAGGCAGGGGGCGACGTCGACGGGTCCGGCACCCCGGGCCGCGACCAGCGTGACGCCGGTGGACGCGACGACCAGCGGCCCCGCCGGGACCGTGACGGCCGGGACCGCGACAACCGGGAGGGCGGCAGCCGCGACCGCGACAACGCCGGGCGCGACAACGTCGGGCGCGACAACGTCGGTGAGCAGCGTGACGCCAATCGCGACCGCGGAGGGCGGGACAACGGCGGGCGGGACCAGCGTGACGGCGGCCGCGACAGCAGCAACCGTGACCGCTCCGCCCGCGACAACGGCGGTCGGGACAACCGTGACGGCCGTGACGACAACCGGTTCGACGACGAGCAGGGCGGTCGGCGGCGCGGTCGCCAGCGCAACCGTGACCGCAAGCGGCGCGGACGCACGGACGACCTCCGCGTGGGTGAGGACGTGTCCTACAACGACGAGGACGTGCTGCTGCCCGTCGCCGGCGTGCTGGACGTGCTCGACAACTACGCCTTCCTGCGCACGAGCGGCTACCTGCCCGGCTCGGGCGACGTCTACGTCACGCTCGGGATGGTCAAGAAGTTCGGCCTGCGCAAGGGCGACGCCGTCCAGGGCGTCATCAAGGACCCGGGCGAGGACGGCACGGGTCAGCACCAGCACGGCAAGCAGGGCAAGTTCAGCGCGCTGGTGCGGGTGGACGCGATCAACGGCCAGACGCCTGACGAGGCGCGCAGCCGCGTGGACTTCGCCAAGCTCACGCCGCTCTACCCGCAGGAGCGTCTGCGTCTGGAGACCCAGCCCAACGTCCTCACGACGCGCATCATCGATCTGGTGTCGCCGATCGGCAAGGGTCAGCGCGGCCTGATCGTCGCTCCGGCCAAGGCCGGCAAGACGATGGTCATGCAGGCGCTGGCCAACGCGATCACGACCAACCACCCCGAGTGCCACCTGATGGTCGTCCTGGTCGACGAGCGTCCCGAGGAGGTCACCGACATGCAGCGCGCCGTGCGCGGCGAGGTCATCTCCTCGACCTTCGACCGGCCGGCGTCGGACCACACGACGGTCGCCGAGCTGGCCATCGAGCGGGCCAAGCGCCTCGTCGAGATGGGGCAGGACGTCGTCGTGCTCCTCGACTCGATCACCAAGCTCGGGCGCGCCTACAACCTGGCCGCCCCGGCGAGCGGGCGCATCCTGTCCGGTGGTGTGGACTCGGCCGCGCTGTACCCGCCCAAGCGCTTCTTCGGTGCGGCGCGCAACATCGAGCACGGCGGCTCGCTCACCATCCTCGCGACGGCTCTGGTCGAGACGGGCTCCAAGATGGACGAGGTGATCTTCGAGGAGTTCAAGGGCACCGGCAACATGGAGCTCAAGCTCGACCGGCAGCTCGCCAACCGCCGCATCTTCCCGGCGGTCGACATCAACGCCTCGAGCACGCGTCGCGAGGAGATCCTCCTGTCCAGCGAGGAGCTCAAGATCATGTGGAAGCTGCGCCGGGTGCTGGCCGCCCTCGACCAGCAGGCCGGTATCGAGCTCCTCCTCGACCGCCTCAAGAAGACCAAGAGCAACGTCGAGTTCCTGATGCAGGTGCAGTCCAACTCCCCCTTGAAGGGCGACGACGACTGAGCCGAGGACACGAGCGAGGGACGAGCGAGGCCCGCAGGCGAGGCAGAGTCGGCGCCGTCGAGCACGACGACGACTGAGCCGAGGACACGAGCGAGGCCCGCAGGCGAGGCAGAGTCGGCGCCGTCGAGCACGACGACGACTGAGCCGAGGACACGAGCGAGGGCCCCAGGTGACGCAGCACGCGTCCTCTGGGGCCCTCGATCGTGCCGGGACCCACGCCTGGTCGCGGCCAACCGCCAGAGCGAGCAGCCGCTCCGGGCGCGGGTCACGGCGTCGGTCAGGCGCACCTCGTCGGGGTTGAGGACACCGGCATCGGCATACCCGAGGAGGACCTGCGCGACGTCGGGCGACGGTTCTTCCGCGCCAGCAGCGTGACGGCGCAGACGACCCCCGGGACGGGGCTCGGGCTGTCGATCGTGCAGTCCATCGCGGCGGCCCACGGGGGGCGGATGAGCCTGGACTCGGCCCCCGGGCAGGGCACGATCGTCACCCTCCACCTCACCTCGGTGGCCGAGGGAGAGGCCCCCGAGGACGAGCACCACGGCGCCTCTTGACCCCGTCCGACCAGGAGCAGGAATGCCCGCGGCCGGGCCTGCGTTAGGTCAGGTGTGCCGCCGTCTGGCACAATGGAGAGGTTGCCGGTTCACGAGAACACGCTCGACCCGGCGCACGAGATCTCAGAGGGAGACCACCATGAAGAAGGACATCCACCCGGAGTACGTCGAGACGCTGGTCACCTGCACCTGCGGCTCGCAGTTCACCACCAGGAGCACGGCGACGTCCGGCAAGATCAGCGCCGACGTCTGCTCGCAGTGCCACCCGTTCTACACCGGCAAGCAGAAGATCCTCGACACCGGTGGTCGCGTCGCCCGCTTCGAGGCGCGCTACGGCAAGCGCCAGAAGTAAGCACCTCGCCTGGGCCGGTCCCATCCGACGTCACGTCGGGGGACCGGCCCTTGGCGTCCCACCCCGTCCTCGACAGGAGTGCTCATGCTGGAGTCCGCCCGCTCGATCGTCGACGAGCACGCCGACCTCGAGCGTCAGCTGGCCGACCCCGCGGTCCACGGTGACCAGGCCGCGTTGCGTCGCCTCAACAAGAGGTATGCCGCCCTGGCGCCCACCGTCGCGGCCTACCACGCCTGGCGCGCCGCGACCGAGGACGTGGGCGCCGCCGAGGAGCTGGCGGCGGACGACCCGAGCTTCGCGGAGGAGCTGCCCGCCCTGCGGGACGCCCGCGACCGGGCCGAGGACAGGTTGCGCCGCCTGCTGATCCCGCGCGACCCCGACGACGACCGGGACGTCATCCTCGAGGTCAAGGCGGGGGAGGGCGGGGAGGAGTCGGCGTTGTTCGCCGGCGACCTGCTGCGCATGTACCTCCGGTTCGCCGAGCGGCGCGGCTGGCGCACCGAGATCATCGACGCGACCGAGTCCGACCTCGGCGGCTACAAGGACGTGTCCGTGGCGGTCAAGGCCAAGGGCACGCTCGAGCCGGGTGACGCGCCCTGGGCGCTGCTCAAGTACGAGGGTGGGGTGCACCGCGTGCAGCGTGTCCCCGTCACCGAGTCGCAGGGCCGCATCCACACCTCCGCCGCGGGCGTGCTCGTCATGCCGGAGGTGGAGGACGTGGCCGAGGTGGAGATCCACGACAACGACCTCAAGATCGACGTCTACCGCTCGTCGGGGCCGGGCGGGCAGAGCGTCAACACGACCGACTCGGCCGTGCGGATCACCCACCTGCCGACCGGGACGGTGGTCTCCTGCCAGAACGAGAAGTCCCAGCTGCAGAACAAGGAGTCTGCGATGCGCGTGCTGCGCGCCCGGCTGCTGCAGGTGGCCCGGGACGAGGCGGCGGCCGCGGCGTCGGACGCGCGACGCTCCCAGGTCCGCACGGTGGACCGCTCGGAGCGGATCCGCACCTACAACTTCCCCGAGAACCGCATCGCCGACCATCGCACCGGCTACAAGGCCTACAACCTCGACCACGTCCTGGACGGCGACCTCGACCCGGTCGTGGCCTCCGCGGTCGAGCTGGACGAGGCCTCGCGGCTGGCCGCGGTGGCGGGGTCCGAGGCGTGACCGACCTGCGCGGCGTGGTCAGCGCGGCGACGGACCGCCTGGCGGTGGCCGGGGTGCCGTCACCGCAGGTCGACGCGGTGGCACTGGCGGCATACGTCCTCGGTTGCGACCCCGGCGAGGTGCACCGGGGCCTGGTCCTCGGGACCAGGCTGACCGAGGAGCAGAGCAGCCGGTATGCCGAGCTGCTCGACCACCGCGCCGCCCGTGTCCCCCTCCAGCACCTCACGGGCCGCGCGGGCTTCCGGCGGCTGGAGCTGTCCGTCGGGCCGGGGACCTTCGTGCCGCGCCCCGAGACCGAGCTCGCCGTCGAGCTGGTGCTGGGCGAGCTCGGGGCCACTGGGGCGACCGTCCACGGGAGAGCGCCTGTCGTCGTCGACCTGTGCACTGGCTCCGGGGCGATCGCGTTGGCCGTCAAGGACGAGCACCCGCGAGCGCGGGTCCATGCCGTAGAGGCCTCTGACCAGGCCTTTCGTCGAGCCCGCCACAATGCAGGGAGGCTCGACCTCGACGTGACGGTGACCCTTGCGGACGCCACCGGGGACCCGCGCCACGCCGTCGACCTGGCGCCGCTGGAGCCGCTCGTGGGGCGCGTCGACGTGGTCGTGTCGAACCCGCCGTACGTCCCCGAGGACGCCGTGCCGCGCGAGCCCGAGGTCCGTGACCACGACCCCGCCATGGCGCTCTACGGCGGGGCGGGGGACGGGCTCGGCACACCGCTCCAGGTGGCGCGCACCGCGGCCGTCCTGCTGCGCCCCGGCGGCCTGCTCGTCATGGAGCACGCGGACACGCAGGGGGAGACCCTGCCCGCCGCCCTGCGTGCCACGCGGGAGTGGGTGGACGTGCGCGACCACCTCGACCTGGCCGGTCGGCCGCGCACCACCACCGCTCGTCGTGCCGGACGCCTCGACGAGGGGGAGACCTCGGGCCGATAGGCTCACAGGCATGAGCGACAGCCCTGCGCACTTCGACTGCACGACGCCCGAGGGGCGACAGGAGGGCGTGGCCGCGGCGGCCGACGCCGTGCGACGCGGTGAGGTCGTCGTGCTGCCGACCGACACCGTCTACGGCGTCGGGGCCGACGCCTTCAACCCGGACGCGGTCGCGGCGGTGCTGGCGGCCAAGGGGCGCGACCGGCACATGCCCCCGCCCGTCCTCGTGCCGCACGCGCGCACCGTCGACGGCCTCGCCATCGACGTCCCGTCCTACGCCCGTGACCTCATGGACCGGTTCTGGCCTGGCCCGCTCACCCTCGTGCTGCTGGCCCAGCCGTCCCTGATGTGGGACCTCGGCGAGACCAACGGCACCGTGGCCCTGCGCATCCCGCGGGACGAGACCGCCATCGCCCTGCTGAGCGAGGTGGGTCCGATGGCCGTGACCAGCGCCAACCTCACCGGCGAGCCGGCCGCGATGACGGCCCGGGAGGCCGAGGCCATGCTCGGCGACGCGGTGGGGGTCTACCTCGACGGGGGCCCCTGCGAGGACGGCGAGGCCTCCACCATCCTCGACTGCACCCAGGAGCGGCCGCGCGTCCTGCGCGACGGGGCCGTCGACGAGGACGCCCTGCGCGAAGCGCTGGGCTCGGTGCGCCTCGAGGGCGACGACGCACCTGACGCGCCCGAGGGCCCCGGCACGCCGACCGAACGGCCCGGCGGCGCCACCCTCTAGGCTGAGGCCGAGGCACCGTCGCCCGTCACCGCCCACCCCTCGCACCCGGGAGCACACGCATGTCCGACACCCCGTTCTACGGCTCCGACTACGAGGCCCTCGAGGCTCTCGACCCCGAGATCGCCGGCGTCCTGCAGTCCGAGCTGACCCGCATCCGCAGCGGGCTGCAGCTGATCGCCAGCGAGAACCTCTCGAGCCCGGCCGTGCTCACCGCCCTGGGGTCCACCCTCTCCAACAAGTACGCCGAGGGCTACCCGGGTCGCCGCTACTACGGCGGCTGCTCCGAGGTCGACAAGGCCGAGCAGATCGCGATCGACCGGTGCAAGGAGCTGTTCGGCGCCGAGCACGCCAACGTCCAGCCGCACTCCGGCGCGAGCGCCAACCAGGCGGTCTACGGCGCGTTCTGCCAGCCCGGTGACAAGCTCCTCGGCATGTCGCTGCCGCACGGTGGCCACCTGACCCACGGCGCCAAGGTGTCCTTCTCCGGCAAGTGGTTCGACATCGCGCACTACGGGGTCGACAAAGACACCGAGGACATCGACTACGACCAGGTCCGTGACCTGGCGCGGCAGCACCGCCCCAAGGTGATCCTCGCGGGCGGCTCGGCGATCCCGCGCCTCATCGACTTCCAGGCCTTCCGCGACATCGCGGACGAGGTCGGCGCGATCTTCTGGGTCGACGCCGCGCACTTCATCGGTCTCGTGGCAGGCAAGGCGATCCCGTCGCCGGTGCCGTATGCCGACGTGGTCACCTTCACGACGCACAAGGTGCTGCGCGGCCCCCGCTCGGGCGCGCTGGTCTGCAAGGAGGAGCACGCCGCCAAGCTCGACAAGGCCGTGTTCCCGCTGATGCAGGGCGGTCCGCAGATGCACACCGTGGCGGCCAAGGCCGTCAACTTCAAGGAGTGCATGCAGGCCGACTACCAGCAGTACGCCAAGGACGTCATCGCCAACGCGCAGCGCCTCGCGGCCGGGCTGGCCGAGCGCGACATCCGCCCGACGACCGGTGGCACCGACACGCACCTGGCGCTGCTCGACCTGCAGAAGGTCGGGGTCACCGGGGCGGACGCCGAGGCCCGCTGCGACGCGGCCGGGATCGTCCTCAACAAGAACGCCATCCCCTTCGACCCGCAGAAGGCCAACGTGGCCTCCGGCGTCCGCGTCGGGACCCCCTCGGTGACGACGCAGGGCATGGGGCTGCCGGAGATGGACGTGATTGCCGACGTCATCCACCGGGCCGTCACCCAGACCGACGGCGACCCCGAGCACGCGGTGGCCAAGGAGATCCGGGCGACGGTCGAGGACCTCTGCACGCGCTTCCCGGCCTACCCGCGCTGACCCGGCCGAGGGCGAGCCGGCGTGCGTGAGTACCTCTTCGTCATGGTGGTCGCAGCGGCGATCACCTTCCTGACGACGCCTCTCGTGCGCTGGCTCGCCGTCCGCACCGGGGCCATGACCGCGGTCCGGGACCGGGACGTCCACGTCGTCCCGATCCCGCGGCTCGGGGGAGTGGCGATCCTGCTGGGCTTCCTCGGGGCGGTGCTGCTGGCCTGGCGCCTGCCCTTCCTCGGGGGGCACGTCCAGGGGCGGGCGGCGGCCGAGAGCGTCTTCAGCGACGGCCGTATGACGGGGGTGGTCGTCGGCGCCGTCCTCGTGTGCCTGGTCGGTGCCGTGGACGACGTGCGCGAGCTCGACTGGCTGACCAAGCTCGCCGGGCAGGTCCTCGCGGCCGGGATCATGGCCTACCAGGGCCTGCAGCTGCTCTCGGTCCCGGTCTTCGGGCAGACGGTCCTGCCGCTCGCGGTGATGATCGCCCTCACCATCCTGGTGGTGGTGGTGACGACCAACGCCGTCAACTTCGTGGACGGCCTCGACGGGCTGGCCGCGGGCATCGTGGGCATCGCCGCGCTCACCTTCTTCGTCTACAGCTATGTCGTGTCCATGTCCTACAACCCGCCCAACGTCTTCTCCTCGGCGACGCTCATCTCCGCGGCCCTGGTCGGCTGCTGCGCCGGCTTCCTGCCCCACAACTTCCACCCCGCGCGGCTGTTCATGGGCGACAGCGGGGCGCTGCTGCTCGGCCTGCTGCTCGCCGCCGCCACGATCTCCATGACCTCCCTGGACCCCACGCAGGTGGGCATGGCGGCGGGCCGCTCGACGGAGGTGCTGGCGTGGCTGCCGCTCGTGCTGCCCCTCGCGATCCTCTCGCTGCCGCTGCTCGACGTGGTGCTGGCGGTCGTGCGGCGCACCCGCGCCGGCATCCGGCCCTGGCACCCCGACGCCCACCACCTCCACCACCGGATGCTGCGCGCCGGGCACAGCCACCCCCACGCGGTGCTGCTGCTCTACCTCTGGGCCGCGATCGTGTCGGTCGGCGTGCTGGCGGTCGCGATGTTCGACGGCTGGGCCCCCGTCATCGCCGTCGCGGCGGCCGTTCTCGTCGCGAGCTTCCTCACGTTCAGCCGTCGCAGCTCCCTGCGGCGACCGACCTTGTGATAGCGTTCACAAGCGCTCGACGGCGAGTGCGCGGAGGCTGATCACCCGCCCCGCCACCCCGTTGCTCGAGCCCCAACCGACCCGAGGACAGCCCCTTGCCCGCACGGCGCCCCCGCACCCCCAGCCCGGACGTCTCGTCCGCGATGCTGCGCACCGCGGTCCTCGGCTCCGTGGCGGCGCTGCCCCTCGTCGCCGGGGCCGGCGCGCTCTACCGCGGCTGGCGCGGCCTGGCCAGCGCCTCCCTCGGGGCCGCCACCACCACCGCCTTCTTCGCCGCCGGCGTCGTGGCCGTCTCGGCGCTCGTCAAGGGGCCTGCTGCAACGGTCCTGCCCGGCGCCTTCGTGGTCTACGCCACCCAGCTGGGCCTGCTGCTCCTCGTCCACGCGCTGCTGCGCGAGGCCGGGTTCATGGAGCCGATGGCCTTCGCCGGCGGGGCCGTCGCCGGCGTGCTGGTGTGGCAGGTGTGCCACACGGTCGCGTTCGCCCGGGGGCGTCACGAGATCTACCCTGGCCTGGGTGAGGGGGACCGCCGATGAGCGACCCCGACCAGCGCGAGCCGGCCGGCGAGCAGCACACCCCGCGCACCGCAGACGCCCTGGCGCACTCGACCGCCACCGACGTGACCTCCTACCTCATCTCGGGCCCCGTCGCCTTCGGTCTCATCGGCAAGGGCCTCGACGTCTGGTGGGGCACGGGGTTCGCCCTGCCGGTGGGCATCGCCGTCGGGTTCACCCTTTCTCTGTATGTCATATGGGTCCGGTACGGTAGGGCCTGACTGTGATGACGAGTCCACGCCCCGCCGCCGTTCGCGTCCACATCGTCCTGTTCAGCATCAACGAGGAGACACAGTGATCGTCACCGCCAGGCCTGCCGTCGGTAGCCTCCCGGCGTCCAGCGGCGAGGGATTCACCCCGCCCTCTCCCGGCGACTTCTACGTCCCGCTGATCGGTGACTGGTTCACCCGCCCGATGCTGCTGGCCCTGCTGTCGGTCGTCCTCCTGGTCGGGTGGCTCCTGTGGGCCTCCAGGCGCGTGGCCGTCGTCCCCACCAAGCGCCAGTGGTTCCTCGAGCAGGCCTACGACTTCGTCCGCAACGGCGTGGCCCGCGACATGATCGGCTCCCGCGACTTCAAGCGCTTCACCCCGCTGCTGTTCGCGCTGTTCCTGTTCATCATCGTCAACAACTGGTTCGGCTCCACGCCGTTCACCAACTTCCCGACGCTCAGCCGCATCGGCATGGTGATCCCGCTCGTCGCGATCGTCTACATCGGCTACCACTACGCCGGCATCAAGAAGCACGGCCTCGGCGGCTACTTCAAGATGCTCGTCCCCGCCGGCGTCCCGATCTTCCTCGCGCCGATCATCTTCATCCTCGAGTTCGCGAGCTTCTTCCTCATCCGGCCGCTCACGCTCACCCTCCGTCTGTTCGGCAACATGTTCGCCGGCCACATGCTGATGGGTGTGTTCATCCTCGGCGGTGCCTACCTCCTGCTGTCCGGCAACCCGGGCTTCATGGTCGCCGGCGTCGGCGCCTTCGTCATGGGCTTCCTCATGCAGCTCCTCGAGCTGCTGATCCAGGCCATCCAGGCCTACGTCTTCGTCATGCTGGCCGCCTCCTACTTCGGTGGCGCCGTGGCTGACGAGCACTGATCCACCGGCCCAGCGCCGTTCGACCACAACCAAATACACCCCACAGACTCCCGGGCGGGCAGCCTCCCGGGTCACCCACAGAGAGAGAAATCTAGAGATGCAGCACTTCCTGGAGATCAGCGGCTCGATGTCCCTCGTCGGCTACGGCATCGCGACGCTCGGCCCGGCCATCGCCATCGGTCTCATCTTCGCCGCCCTGATCAACGGCATCGCCCGCCAGCCCGAGGCCGCCGGTCTCCTGCGTCCGCAGGCCATCTTCGGCTTCGCCGTGGCCGAGGCCCTCGCGATCCTGGGCTTCGTCCTCTTCTTCATCAACAACTGACGACCTCGCGCGTCACCCGCTCGAAGTCCGTCGTCTAGGTAGGAGAAGAACGTGCAGCTAACTGCCACGTCGCTCGTCGCGGCCGTGCCTGCCGCCGAGGGCGGCAACGACATGCCGCTGATCCCGCACATCCCCGAGCTCATCTTCACCATCGTGGTGTTCGCGATCCTGTGGTTCGTCGTCGCCAAGAAGGTCGTGCCCAACCTCGAGCGTGCGTATGCCGAGCGCACCGCCGCGATCGAGGGCGGTATGGACAAGGCCGAGGCCGCGCAGCGCGAGGCCGAGGCCGCCCTGGCGGAGTACAAGTCGCAGCTCGCCGAGGCTCGTGACGAGGCCGCTCGCATCCGCGAGGAGGCCAAGGAGCAGGGCGCGGCGATCGTCGCGGAGATGCGTGGTCAGGCCCAGGCCGAGGCCAACCGGATCACCGAGTCGGCGCACAAGCAGATCGAGGCCGAGCGCCAGCAGGCGGTCGTCTCGCTGCGCTCCGAGGTGGGCCGCATCTCGACCGACCTGGCGAGCCGCATCGTCGGCGAGTCGCTGCACGACGAGACCCGCCAGAAGGGCATCGTCGACCGCTTCCTCGCCGAGCTCGAGTCCGGTGACATCCGTCCCCAGGCCGTCGGCAGCGGTGCCGCCACCGGCTCGTCCCGCGCCGGCGAGCAGACGGACGGGGCGTTCTGATGCAGGGCGCGTCGCGCGGAGGACTCCTCGAGAGCCGCAAGGCCCTGCAGGGCGTCCTGGAGACGGGGGCCGACTGGTCCGCCGTGTCCGAGGACCTCTTCTCGGTCGCTGGGGTCATCGACGGGTCCGCCACCCTGCGCCGCGCGCTCGCCGATCCCTCGCGGGACGCGGAGAGCAAGCGGGGCCTGGTGCGCCGCCTGCTCGAGGGCAAGGTCCAGCCCGGCACGCTCGACGTGCTCGGTGCGGTCGCCTCCCAGCGCTGGACCAGCGAGCGGGACCTGTCTGACGCCGTGGAGCGGCTGGCCGTCGAGGCCCAGGTCGCCATGTCGGAGAGCGCGGGCCGTGCGGACGACGTCGAGGAGCAGCTGTTCCGCTTCGAGCGGGCGGTCGCCGGCTCGCCCGAGCTCCGCGAGGCGCTCGGCGACCCCCAGCTCCCGGCCGAGCGCAAGGGGCAGGTCGTCGACCAGCTCCTGGCGGGCAAGGCCCACCCCGAGACGCGCCGGCTGGTCCACCAGGCCGTCGTCGCGGGACGTGGGCGCAAGGTCTCCACGGCGATCGAGGAGTACCTCGCCGTCGCCGCCACACGGCGGGAGCAGCTGAGCGCGGTAGTCACCGTCGCCAGCCCCCTCTCGCAGGAGCAGCACGACCGCCTGGCCGCGGCGCTGGGCAAGACCTACGGCCGCCCCGTCCTGCTCAAGGTCGTCCTCGACCCGCAGGTCGTCGGCGGCATCCGGGTGCAGGTCGGCGACGAGGTCGTCGACGGCACCATCGTCACCAAGCTCGACGCAGCGCGCCGCCACTTCGGCGCCTGAGTGCGGGTCCGACGCACCACCAGACACACCAACGTCGGTCCGCGCGACCGCTACGAGGAGAGAAGTTAGAGATGACGGAGCTTTCGATCCGTCCGGACGAGATCCGGGACGCCCTGGACAGCTTCGTGCAGTCGTACCAGCCTGGTGCGGCCTCGCGCGAAGAGGTCGGCCGTGTCGTCGACGCCGGTGACGGTATCGCCCACGTCGAGGGCCTGCCCTCGGCCATGACCAACGAGCTGCTCGAGTTCGAGGACGGCACGCTCGGCCTCGCGCTCAACCTCGACGTGCACGAGATCGGTGTCGTCATCCTGGGTGACTTCTCCGGGATCGAGGAGGGCCAGCCGGTCAAGCGCACCGGTGAGGTCCTGTCCGTGCCCGTGGGCGACGCCTTCCTGGGTCGCGTGGTCAACCCGCTGGGCCAGCCCATCGACGGGCTCGGCGAGATCCAGGCCGAGGCTCGCCGCGCGCTGGAGCTGCAGGCCCCCAACGTCGTGTCGCGCAAGTCGGTCCACGAGCCGATGCAGACCGGCATCAAGGCCATCGACTCGATGATCCCGATCGGTCGTGGCCAGCGTCAGCTGATCATCGGCGACCGCCAGACCGGCAAGACCACGGTCGCGGTGGACACGATCATCAACCAGCGCGCCAACTGGGAGTCCGGCGACCCCGACAAGCAGGTGCGCTGCATCTACGTCGCCATCGGCCAGAAGGGCTCCACGATCGCCTCCGTGCGCGGGACCCTCGAGGAGGCCGGCGCGATGGAGTACACCACGATCGTCGCGGCCCCCGCGTCCGACGCCGCGGGCTTCAAGTACCTCGCGCCCTACACCGGTTCGGCCATCGGCCAGCACTGGATGTATGACGGCAAGCACGTCCTCATCGTCTTCGACGACCTGTCCAAGCAGGCCGAGGCCTACCGCGCCGTGTCGCTGCTGCTGCGCCGCCCGCCGGGCCGCGAGGCCTACCCCGGCGACGTCTTCTACCTGCACAGCCGCCTGCTGGAGCGTTGCGCCAAGCTGTCCGACGACCTTGGCCACGGCTCGATGACGGGTCTGCCGATCATCGAGACCAAGGCCGGTGACGTGTCGGCCTACATCCCGACCAACGTCATCTCCATCACCGACGGGCAGATCTACCTGCAGGGCGACCTGTTCAACGCCAACGTCCGCCCGGCCGTGGACGTGGGCATCTCGGTGTCCCGCGTCGGTGGCTCCGCGCAGATCAAGGCAATGAAGGAGGTCTCTGGCCGCCTCAAGGTGGACCTGGCGCAGTTCCGCGCCATGGAGGCCTTCGCGATGTTCGCCTCGGACCTCGACCCCGCCTCGCGCCAGCAGCTGGCCCGCGGGGCCCGTCTGGTCGAGCTGCTCAAGCAGCCGCAGGCGTCCCCGATGGCCGTCGAGGACCAGGTCCTGGTCGTGTGGGCCGGCACCTCCGGCAAGCTCGACGACGTCGAGGTCGACGACGTCCGCCGCTTCGAGGCGGAGTTCGTCGACTACGTCAAGCGCGAGCGCGGCGGCATCCTCGACGCGATCCGCGAGACCAAGAAGCTCGACGACGACACCAAGTCGGCGATGGACGACGCCATGACGGCCTTCAAGCAGCAGTTCCGTCCGGGCACCGAGCACGCGGGCATCCACCCCGGCCACGAGGAGTTCGACTCCATCGAGGACGACGAGATGGACCGCGCGCAGATCGAGCGCCACTGACCTGACGCGCGCGTCGGTGCCGGGGGAGACCCCGCGGGGACACCCCGGCACCGGCCACCGTCACCAGCGGCACACCGGACACCAGACACTCCAGGCAAGAACCCCAGGAAGGCGGCAACTACATGGGTGGGCAGATGCGGGTCTACCGCCAGCGCATCCGGTCCGTCAGCGCGACCAAGAAGATCACCAAGGCGATGGAGCTCATCGCCGCCTCCCGCGTGGTCAAGGCCCGCGAGGCCGTCATGAGCGCAGCCCCCTACACCCACGCGCTGACGCGTGCGGTGTCGGCGGCGGCGTCATACGCAGGCGAGGATCACCCGCTGACCACACGCACGAGCGAGGGCCGACGGGCCGGCGTCCTCATCATCACCAGCGACCGCGGCCTGGCCGGGGCCTACTCGGCGTCTGCGCTCAAGACCGCCAACGAGCTCATGGAGCGCCTGCGCTCCGAGGGCAAGGAGGTCGTCCCCTACCTCGTCGGTCGCAAGGCCGTGGCGTGGTTCAAGTTCCGCGACCGCCAGTACGCCGAGGCGTGGGAGGGCTTCACCGACGCGCCGAAGTTCGAGCACGCCCGGGAGATCGGCGAGCGGGTCATGCGGGACTTCCTGCGGGACAGCGAGGACGGGGAGGGCGTTGACGAGATCCACGTCGTCTACACCCGCTTCCGCACGATGGTGACGCAGCAGCCTCGCGCGCTGCGGCTCCTGCCCCTGGAGGTCGTCGAGAAGGGCCAGCGTGTCGAGGTCGACGAGGGCTTCATGGAGGAGCCTGACGACGAGGGCCTGCAGCCGCAGTTCAGCTTCGAGCCGGACGCCGAGACGGTGCTGGACGCCCTGCTGCCCAAGTACGTCACGTCGCGCATCTACACCTGCCTGCTGGGTGCGGCCGCCTCCGAGCTCGCGTCGCGCCAGCGCGCGATGAAGTCGGCGACGGACAACGCCGAGGAGCTCATCAAGACCTACACCCGCCTGGCCAACCAGGCGCGTCAGGCCGAGATCACCCAAGAGATCAGCGAAATCGTGGGCGGCGCGAACGCCCTCGCGGACGCCAAGTAAGCCGCCCAAGACAAGAAGGTAGAGACAGCCATGACTGCCACCATGAACGAGGCCCAGCAGGGCGCCCCCGCCGAGGGCGGCGTCGGCCGGGTCTCCCGCTCCATCGGCCCCGTCGTCGACGTGGAGTTCCCCGTCGACGCCATGCCCGACATGTACAACCTGCTCAAGGTCGACGTCGAGCTCGGCGGCGAGACCAAGGCGCTGAACCTCGAGGTCGCCCAGCACATCGGTGACAACCTCGTGCGCGCCGTGTCCCTGCAGCCGACCGACGGCCTCGTCCGCGGCGCGACGGTGCGCGACACCGGCGGCCCGATCACCGTCCCCGTCGGCGACGTGACGCTCGGCAAGGTCTTCAACACCACCGGCGAGGTGCTCAACCTCGCCGAGGGCGAGCGCTTCGAGGTCAACGAGCGCTGGGGCATCCACCGCCAGGCGCCGGCCTTCGACCAGCTCGAGTCCAAGACGCAGATGTTCCAGACCGGCATCAAGGTCATCGACCTGCTGACGCCGTACGTGCAGGGCGGCAAGATCGGCCTGTTCGGCGGCGCCGGCGTGGGCAAGACGGTCCTCATCCAGGAGATGATCGCCCGCGTCGCCCGCGACCACGGTGGCGTGTCGGTGTTCGCCGGGGTCGGCGAGCGCACCCGCGAGGGCAACGACCTCATGGTCGAGATGGAGGAGGCCGGCGTCCTCGGGCAGACCGCCCTCGTCTTCGGCCAGATGGACGAGCCGCCGGGTACCCGCCTGCGGGTCGCCCTGTCCGCGCTGACGATGGCGGAGTACTTCCGCGACGTCCAGAAGCAGGACGTGCTGCTCTTCATCGACAACATCTTCCGCTTCACGCAGGCCGGCTCGGAGGTCTCCACCCTCCTCGGCCGTATGCCGTCCGCCGTGGGCTACCAGCCCACGCTGGCCGACGAGATGGGTGTGCTCCAGGAGCGCATCACCTCGACGCGCGGCCACTCGATCACCTCGATGCAGGCGATCTACGTGCCCGCCGACGACTACACCGACCCGGCCCCGGCCACGACCTTCGCCCACCTGGACGCGACCACCGAGCTCTCTCGCGACATCGCCTCCATGGGCATCTACCCGGCCGTGGACCCGCTGACGTCGACGTCCCGCATCCTCGACCCGCGCTACATCTCCCAGGACCACTACAGCACCGCGGTCCGCGTCAAGGGGATCCTGCAGCGCAACAAGGAGCTGCAGGACATCATCGCGATCCTCGGCATGGACGAGCTCTCCGAGGAGGACAAGATCCTCGTCAACCGGGCTCGCCGCATCCAGCGCTTCCTCTCGCAGAACACCTACGTCGCCAAGCAGTTCACCGGCATCGAGGGTTCGACGGTCCCGCTGGAGGACACCATCGAGGCGTTCACCAAGATCTGCGACGGCGACTACGACCACGTCGCCGAGCAGGCCTTCTTCATGTGCGGTGGCCTCGACGACGTCGAGCGCCAGTGGGCGGAGATCCAGAAGAACCTCTGACCTCCAGCCGTCAGCACGACGGCGGGCCATCTCCTCCAGGGAGATGGCCCGCCGTCGTCCTTTGCTAGGGCGCACCAACGTGCACGGGTGAGTGGTCGCATGGGACTTGATGAACGGGTCCGCGGCCCATCGTTGGGTCCGTACACTGGGTGAGCCAAGATCCTCGTGGAAGGCGATCCATGTCTGCTTCCCGTCCGGGACAACTCCGTGTGGCCTATCTGGTCAGCAAGTACCCCGCTCTATCGCACACGTTCATCGAGCGAGAGATCGACGGTTTGCGTGGCCAAGGCATCGATGTGGTCACCTTTACCGTGCGCCCCTGTCCCGAGGGCGAGCTGTCGTCGTCGACCATGCGCTCGGAGGCGACCCGAACCCGCCCCATCATTGGCGCCCCAAAGTGGCATTGGGCGCGAGCGCACCTGGGTTTGATGAGACGACGCGGCGATGTGTGGTGGAAGGGCTTGCGAATCGCATTGTCCACGGGGCGTCTTGAACCCAGGTCGAGGCTGTGGCAGCTGTTTTACTTTGGCGAAGCCGTTGTGTTGTATGACTACATGCGCCGAGACGGCCTGCGCCACCTGCACGTTCACATGGCGAACGTTGCCGCTGATGTGGCCCGGCTCGTCACTGCGCTCGGTCAAGCTGAGGATGGCCCGACGGGTGGGTGGCGATGGTCTCTGACCATCCACGGTCCCGGGGAGTTCGAGATGGTGGAGCAGTGGGACGTACCGGCCAAGTTGCGGGCAGCTCAAGGTGTTTCCGTCATCAGCGATTTTGGCCGTAGCCAACTTATGCGACTCGTGGAGCCAGAACACTGGGCCAAGATGAGCAAGGTCAGAATGACGGTCGAGCCGACCGTGTTCAAGGGACTTTCAGCCGAACGAGCCCATCGCTCCGGCCCCCTGCGGGTGCTCTACGTCGGCAGGCTCGTGCCCCAGAAGGGGGGCCCTGTCCTCGTCGACGCGCTGGCCCTCCTTAGCGAGCGAGGCGTTGACTTTACGGCTCGTCTCATCGGCACTGGTGAACTCCTCGAGACACTACAGAGGCAGATCTCGGCTGCCGGTCTGGCCGATCGGGTGCACCTGGTAGGTCCCGTCGGGCAGGACGATATCCTTGAACAGTACGCGTGGGCCGATGTCTTTGCTCTTCCCTCGTTCCAGGAAGGGCTACCGGTCGTTCTCATGGAAGCGATGGCTACCGAACTGCCCGTCGTGACCACGCGGATCGCCGCAGTCTCTGAGCTGGTTGAGGATCACCTGTCCGGGCGGGTGGTTCACGCTGGCCGCGCCGACCTTGTCGCAGATGCTCTCACCGAGTTGGCTGACCACCCCGACCGTCGCCTGGAGATGGGGAAGCGAGGTCGGCAGGCCGTACTTGCCGGGTTCACTCCTGCCACCGCCAGCCCTGCGATGGCGGCATTCATGCGCGAAGTGCAGCAAGCTTGACGGCGTCACAGGCCGAAACTGACTCCAAACCTCTCTGGCGGGTCATCGCTCGATCAAACGAGCGGGGACACCGACGTAGGTACCACCTGGTTCGGTGCTCTTAGTGAGCACGGCATTGGCGCCGATCTTGGTTCCACGAGCCACCGTGATCGGGCCGAGCAGTTGTGCGCCCGCACCGATGTAGCAGTCGTCCTCGATCGTGGGGCCATTCCCAGTGTCGCCAACCAGCCCGAGTGTTGTGTGGTGATAGATCGTGCAGTTGGAACCAATGACGACGCTGTGGTGCATGATGACGCCCCTTACGGAATGGGGTAGCCAGAGCCCGGGACCGGCAGGGATGCTCGTGGGGATTTCTGCCCCCATGATGCCCCGAAACCACACCGCGTTGGCTACCTGCTGCAGCATCCGGCAAAGTCGGGCGACGGGGTGGCGCTGCCCGTACGTGGCCTGGCCCAGGCGCCATACCGCGAGGGTGATTCGTTGCGACAGGGTGGGATTCTTTGCAAAGTCGATGCGCAAACATTCCCGCATACGTGTCTTCGCGTCCCCCCAACTGGGGGCCGGGGTTCGACGCTGACCAATACTCGCGCGCTCGTCCATAACCCTGTCCTTCGTTAGAATGCGATACGGCTCTGAAATAGATTCCCAGTGAGTCAGCGAGTGGACGCGTCTCGCTCCCACGCCCCTGCCTTCGCACGCTGGGCGCGAGCACGGGCTACGAGGGTCACTGCCAGATACACGAGGACGGATGGAGTCGTTGTCGGGCGACTCCGCACCAAGCCCAGGAGGGCAGTGGCCGTGCCGCCCGTGCTCGGGGAGAAGTCGCCCCGGGCAGAATCATCGCCCTCGCGGGCAAGCTGACGGTTTCCCTTTGCCACGCGCACGCGCACCGCAATCAAATTGCTCAAGGTCCGAGGGACCTGCACCTCGAAGGTGCTCGGGACCACGATGCGCTCGTCCGGCGCGAAGAGCCGCTGCACGAAGAGGTCATCACTGGTTAACGCCGGGAATCGTTCGAAGCGAGCTCGCCCGCTGCGAGATAGGCCGTAGACACCGAGCCCAACCAGCTGGTCGCGAACGTAGGGCAGTTCCCTGAATACGTCGTAGAAGGCGCGCACCGGCCAGGACGCCGCATCCGTTGCGAAGCGGACCTGCGGGGCCGCCGCGATCGCACGGTCCGTGTCAAGGGCGCGGACGAGATCGGCCAGAGCGGTGGGCGATAGAGAGATGTCCGCATCGAGGTAGACGCGCGGGTATGCCACTGCTGCCGCATCGCCGGAGTTGAGCGCGGCGACCTTAGAGGGCTCAGGCAGGTCTAGGACCGTCACGCCAGCGAACGAGCTCGCGACCTCCACAGTGCTGTCGGTGCAGCCGTTGGCGGCGACCACGA
Organism: Arsenicicoccus cauae; assembly: GCF_009707125.1. GTDB lineage: Bacteria > Actinomycetota > Actinomycetes > Actinomycetales > Dermatophilaceae > Arsenicicoccus > Arsenicicoccus cauae. The sequence goes on along the minus strand of NZ_WLVL01000037.1, from coordinate 245,010 downwards.
TGTCCAGGGGCAGGCCCGAGTCCTCGAGGGACTGCAGGCACCGGTGTATAACCCTGGCCTCGTTGTGTGCAGGGATGATCACAGACGCCCGGGGCGTCGGGGGGCGCATAGCTGTCACGAGCTGGTGTCCTCGAAGGTTCGTCCGGTCTCCCGGTCCTTGGTGGCCAGGCGACGAGCGTAGACCGACCCGGCCGCGGGGAGGCGCCGCAGCAGCTCGGCCTTGAGCCTGATCCGGCGCGAGCTCGGCATGAGCCGGGCTGCCAGGGCGAAGTGGTGGGCGGCGGTCGCCCGGTCCCCGCGGCGCAGCGCGTGCTCACCTAGGTCGACCTGCCGCACGGCGGAGCCCTGCGCGAGCCGCAGCTCGACGAAGGCCCGCTCCTGCGCGCTCAGCGAGTCGGCGTACTGCTCGGCGATGTGCCGCAGCACCTCCTGCTCCCCGGCATACATCCGCTCGCTCTGCGTGGACAGGGTGCCGGACACCCGGCGGTACAGCGCGTGCTGCGCGGTGACATACTCCGCGCGCCAGCCGCCGTAGATCGCGCGAGCCCAGAAGTCGTAGTCCTCGCAGACCCGCATGGACTCGTCGTAGCCGCCGACCTCCTCCCACATGCGGCGGGGGAAGACCGCGAAGCCCGACACGAAGTTGTTCTCCAGGATGTGCTGTCGCTGCCGGTCGGGGGAGGGGGTGCCGGAGGGCAGCACGGTGCGCCCCGGCACGATCCCGGCCGCGCTCATCAGCAGCGCGTCGCACGTGACGAAGGCCCGTGGCGACCCCGCCGCCGCCCACACGTCGACGGCCGCCTGGACGTAGGGCGGCAGCAGGATGTCGTCGGCGTCGAGGAGGCAGATCAGCTCGCCCCGGGCCTCGTGGATCGCCGCGTTGCGGGCGCCCGGCAGGCCCTTGTTGTCCTGGGTCACGACCCGCACGAGGTCGCCGTAGGCGGCGAGCAGCTCCGGCGTGCGGTCGCTGCTGCCGTCGTCGGTCGCCACGACCTCGATGTGCGGGTAGGTCTGCGTCAGGGCACTCGTGACCGCCGCTCCGAGGAAGCGCTGCGCCTGGTAGCAGGGGATGACGATCGACACGAGCGGCTGGCTCGGTGAAGGCATGGGTACTCCGTTCCTGGTCCGCCCCCAACCCTACGGGCGTGGAGCGGGTCGGGAAGGGCGTTGGCGGGATTCTGGAGCAGGCGTCATCGCGCTGCGGTAACGTCCGCGCACGCACGGTGAGGCCGGTCTGGTCCCCCTGGGTGGAGCCGGACCCCATGCCTCGGAGCGCACTCTCAAGATCTCGGAACGTAACCGAAGGCCCGGGACCCGACCGTAGGATGACGGGGTGCCCTTCACCCTCCGTGTCCGTCCCGCTGCCCTGCTGCCGCGCCCGCAGGGGTGCGCGCGTGACTGAGGGGACGACGGACACTCCTGCGACGCCGGCCGGGTCGAGCTCTGCAGCCCGGGTGCTGGTGCGTGGGGCCAGCTGGCAGACCCTGGCCCAGGTGGCCCCGTTGGCGCTCAACCTGGTCCTGACCCCCTTCGTCTTTCACGGGCTGGGTCTGGAGGCCTACGGCAAGTTCCTGGTCGTCAACAGCCTCGCGGCCGCGATGGGGACCTTCGACGGGGGGATCGGAGCGAGCGCCCAGCGCTACTTCACCATCTATGCCGGCCGGGGCGCGCGCGAGCAGATGACCAAGCTGCTCGTCTCGCTCATCGGCATCGTGACCGCCGTCTCGGCGGTGGTCTTCACCGCTCTGTGGATCGCGTCGCCGGCCATCGTCCGCTTCTTCAAGACCTCCGCCGCCCTGCAGGACCAGACGACCTTCCTGCTGCGCACAATGGTGGTCGTGGTCGGGGTCGCGCTGGCCCGCCAGCTCTTCGCCTGCGTGCTCTACAGCATGCAGAAGTTCTCCGTCCCCAGCCTGACCGGGCTCCTCGGGCACGCCGTCTACGCCGCCGGCATGATCTGGACCGTGAAGTCAGGCGTGGGCCTCTACGGCGTCGCCTACACGTTCATCGCTCAGCAGATCCTCAGCACGGTGCTGATCGTCCCGTCGGCGATGCGCTTCCTGTCCCGCGACGGCGTCCGCTTCATCACCATGGCGGAGCTGAAGGACTTCTTCACTTACGCCTGGAAGGCGCAGATCGCGAGCGTCCTGGAGATGGCGGGGCTGCAGGGCGACATGCTCATCGTGGGGCGCTTCGCCGCGGCCCAGGTCGGGATCTTCGGGCCCGGCTCGCAGTTCGCCTTCCAGCTGCGGTCGCTGCCTGCCAACGCGGCCGGCACGCCTATGCAGGCGCTCATCGGGCGGTGGGTCGGCGCCGACGGCGCGGAGGTCTCGCTGCCGCGCTTCGAGCGGCTGCAGAGCCTGTGGGTGAAGTTCGTGTCGGGCTGGGTGGCCGTCGGCGTGCCGGCTTGCTTCTTCGGCGTCGTGCACTGGCTGCACATGGACACGCCGCTGCCGGGCCAGGTCGCCGCGCTGGCGCTGCTGGGCCACTTCTTCCCGCTGCTCGCCATCCCGCTGATCCTGTGGGTGCTCACGCTCGGGCGCCCCGAGATCGACATGAGGTACGGCATCGTCAACGTGACGCTCAACCTCGCCCTGACGGTGGCCTTCATCATCCCGTTCGGGGTCCTCGGGTCCGTCGCCGCCACCGTCGCGGCACAGCTCGTCGCCTTCGTCTTCCTGCTGCGCCACGTCGCCAAGCACCTCCCGCAGGCTCCGCGCTCCTCCTTGCAGGAGGTCCCGGTGCTGGAGATGCTCTTCACCGCGTCCATCGCCTACCTGTCCGTCTACGGAATGAGCCTGCTCATCGGCGCCGGCTACATCAAGGAGGGAGCACTCTCGCTGCTGGCCTGCGGCGTCGCTGCGGCTCCGGCCGGGATCGTCTACGTCCTGCTGACCGTTGGACCTCGAGAGCTCAAGGCGATGATCGACCGCCGCCGCCGCGGCGCGGACCTGGTCACCTGAGCGCCGCCGCACCAGCCACCTGATCGAATGACCACCTGACCACCTGGGGGATCACAACGATGACGACCACGCGCACGCGGGCCTCGCTGTCCGCCGCCGCTGCCGTGCTGCTGCTCGGCGCGGCGGCCTGCTCGGGGGAGCCCGACAAGACCTCGCCGACCTCTGGCGCGCCCACCTCCTCGGGGGCGCCCTCGGCCTCCACCTCCGCCTCGCCGGGGGGCACGACGCGCACGCAGATGGCCCTGACGACGCCGCCCACCACCGTGGCCTCGCCCAAGGCTGCCGACACGCCGCCCAGCCAGCTCTTCGCCCCCGACAACGTCTTTCGCGTCGACGTCAGCAAGGCACCGAAGGACCAAGACAGCGCGGCGATGATCAAGAACCTCCAGGGGCAGATCACGCCTCACTGGGGAGGCGTTGCCGCCTTCAATACGCACCAGTACAACCCGAGCTTCTACGTGGTCGATAACTCTGTACCCAAACAGGACGTGGCGTTCTACGACTGCCAGAAGAAGGGTGCCGCTCCAGCTGGCCTCCTCAACGGCCCCGCGATGTTCAAGCAGGTGCCCGTGCCTCGGAACGCTCAGCCGGCCTCAGGGACGGACAAAGCTCTGTCCATCTACAACAAGGACACCGACCAGCTGTGGGAGTTCTGGGTGATGGAGCCCACCAAGGGCGCCAAGCCCGGGTGGCGGGCCTGCTGGGGCGGTCGTATCGACAACGTCTCGACCGCTCCTGGCTACTACGATCAACCGTTCGGTGTCGCCGCGTCGGGACTGGCACATGTCGGTTACATGATTTCTTTGCAGGAAGCGCGCACCCGGAAGATCGAACACGCCATGGGAATCGGGTTGATCGCCACGAGGGATGCAAGCCAGATCTGGTATCCCGCCAACCGCAGTGACGGTAACTCAAACGATCCCACCGCCATCCCCGAAGGGGCTCGGCTAAGGCTCGATCCCTCCGTCGACGTCGAGAAGCTCCAGCTGTCCCCAATTGGTAAGGCTGTTGCACGCGCAGCCCAAAAGTACGGCTTCATCGTCGTGGACACCTCGGGCGCTGTGGCCTTGTATGCCGAGTCGGGTCAGCCGGAGAAGGCCCGGACGGGCAAGGATCCGTGGCCCGAGATCCTCGGCGGCCAGCCCAACTACAAGGTCCTGGAGGGCTTCCCCTGGGACAAGGTGCAGGTCGTGCAGCGGGAGTACGGCAAGCCCGGCTCCTGAGCCACGAGACGCAGGCGGGCCCCGCTCCCCCCAGGGGGGAGCGGGGCCCGCCTGCCTGTGCCGTATGCCGAGATGCCCGCCTCGGGCCTCACCGCGCTCGCTGGCGACCTGCGGGGCTCAGCCCTCGCGGCTGCGGAGCTGCCGGGCGGGGGCGCCCGCCACGATGGCGCCGGGCTCCACGGTGCCGCGCACGACGGAACCGGCGGCCACCACGGCCCCGTCGCCGATCCTGGCGCCCGGCAGGATGGTGCACCCGGAGCCGATCCACACGTCGTCGCCGATCTCGACCCCGTCGCCGGACCAGGGCTGGCTGACGATGGTGCGGCCCGCGGCGACCCCGTGGTTGGAGCCGACGATCGTGATGTGCTGGCTGATCAGGCAGTCGGAGCCGATCACGATGGAGGCACCCGCGCAGCGGATGTTGTTGAACTCGCCGATGTAGGTGCGGTCGCCGACGCTGAGCCGACCACCTGTGAGGCCGCCGCCGTCGTCGCAGACCAGGACCGTGGGGCCGGCCACGTAGACCTCCGCCCCCAGGTGGACGCGGGTGGGGTCTCCGCGAAAGATCGCCCGGGTGGTGACGTAGGCGCCCGGGTTGCGCCGACGCAGCTGCTCCTTGGGGAGCCACTCGTCGCGTGCCAACCGATAGACGTCCTTCAGGCCCATGGTCATGCCTCTCTGGTCGATGTCGCAGGCCGCAGCTCGTCCAGGGCGGCCGCGGGCTGCGGCTCCGCCGTACGGGACCCGGTCGTGCGCACGATGAACTCGCGCCCGGCGATGCCCGCGATCATCCAGGTGAGGGTGTTGGGCAGGGGGAAGGGGTTGGGGCTGGTCATGGTCGGCACGAGCCACGCGAAGAAGGCCATGACGGTGAACAGCCACCAGCCGTAGCGCTCCGGCGTGCGACGGTCGGGGCGCAGCAGCACGATGAAGGGGCCGAAGAGGCAGATGACGGCCCACAGCACACCACCGATGACCCCGGTCTCCACGGCCCGCGACAGGAAGACGTTGTGGATCTCGATGGTCACGGTGGTGATGGGGTACTCCGGTGACTGTCGCACCCAGTCCACGCCGTGGTCGATGAAGGTGGACCACCCGACGCCGAAGAGCGGGTGCTGGTCCAGGGCGCGCCACCCCGCCTCGTAGGTGTTGGCGCGGTCGTAGAGCGACCGTTGCGTGCCGAAGCGGGACAGGACCAGCTCGGACACGGTGGGGACCGCGACGAGTGCGGCCGCGCCGAGCGCCACGAGCGCCACCCCCGCGGGGATCAACCAGCGGCGCAGCACGGGAGTAAGCAAGGAGACGGCCACGAGCCCGAGGGCAGCCGCGAGCCATGCCGAGCGCGTCGCCGTGAGGACGACACCCATCAGGCAGGCGGGTATCGTCGCCAGCGCGAGCCAGCGCCACAGGCCACGGAACCGATAGACGGCGAAACCGGCTGCGAAGAGGCAGAGGTTCATCGTGAAGCCGCTGCCCTCGCCGGTCAGGAACGGACCGACCGCACGGCTGTCGTTGGCCGCCAACGGGTTGGTGTCGAGGAAGGTGATGATGTAGCGCGGCCACACCAGGGAGCGCGGACCGACGATGGTGAACCACGACGTCAGCCCGAGGTAGAGCCCCATCGGGACCAAGGTCTTGAGCAGCAGGTCTCGACGCCGGGGGGTGGTGAAGACCAGGGCGCCCACCAGCAGCATGACCATGGGCACGATGATCCGGTCCAGCAGGGCGTAGAAGCCCTTGTCGGTCAGGAGGGTGCCTGCCGTGAGGGCTGACCAGGTCGTCCACAGGACCAGGAAGATCATGACGCCGTAGATCGGCCGCCAACGGGCGCGGTCGCGCTCCGGGTCGAGGTACAGCAGGGTGAGCGCGGCCAGCAGGATGGCTCGGTCCAGCGGGGCCGGGATGCCCAGCTCGCTCCAGTGGCCGGAGAACATGTTGGTCACCAGGTAGGCCAGCATCAGCCATACGTAGACCGGGATCGACTCGCGCTCACGGGCCTCGCCCGGCGTGCCGGTCGCGAGAGGAGAGGCTTTGGCGTCGACGGTCACGCGCGCTCGCTCCGCACGGTGGCGCCCCGCTCCTCACCCGCTCCCGGCACCGGGGCCTCGATGACCTCCGGGTCGGTCACCGGGGCGCGGTGGCGGCGCCCGTCCTGAGCGGCCCGCCCACGGCCGACGCGCGCCTGCCGACGGTCCAGCAGGACGGCGAGGAGCAGCGCGAGGGCCAGGCCGACGACGAGGCCACCGAGGGCGTAGCGCTGCTGGTTGCCGGCCTTGGTGGAGGCGCTGAGCTCGGCGGGCTTGACGACCACGAGGTTCGCGGCCTGCGACCCCTGGGAGATCTGCTGCTGGTACTTCTGCCCGACGGCGTCGAACTGCACGCGCAGGGTGGCTTCCTTGGCGTGCGCCCGCGCGGCCGCGCTGCGGGTGCTCGTGATAGCAGCCTGGCTGGTGGCCCGTCCGGCGGCCTGCCCGGCGGCGGTGTCGGCCGCGTCGGACGCGGCCTTGGCGGCGCCCCACTCGTCACCGAGCTTCTTGAGCTGGGCGAGGGTCACCTCGGGGTCGCTGTCCGCCTTCTTGGAGTTCACGGCCTTGACGAGGTCGTCGGCGGCCTTCTGCGCCGCGGTGACGACCCCGGCCTTGTCGGGGCCCTTGGCCTCGATCCGGATGACGTTCGAGTCAGGGACGGGGGAGGCGCTCACCTCGGTGCCGGCCGGCACGTCGCCCTTGCCCTCGATGCCCCGGTCGTTGACCCAGCGGGAGTAGTTGGCCGCCATCTCGGTGGTTGCCTGGGGGAAGCCCGCGATCTGACCCGCGGAGATGTTGCCGGTGCCCACGGAGGTCCGTGCCTCCGCGGTGTAGGTGGGGGTCTTCGCAGCCCCTGCCAGGTAGCCGAGCACCGCGAGCACGAGGGGCAGGGCGAGCGCCAGCCACCAGCGCCGGGCCAGGGCCGACAGCGGTGAGGACGGGGCAGTCTGAGGATGAGCAGTGGTCACGAGACTCCTTCGGAGGGACGGTGGGACCGTCGTGGTGCTGTCTAGGTGCTGTCTGGCTGCGGATCAGTTGTCGACGGCGGTGGGCGGCCTGGTGGCTGCCCGTCGCTCTGCGGCGCCGAGGTAGGCGGCGCGGCGACGCCGGCTCACCGCGGTACCGAGGCCGCGGGGCAGGAGGCTGAGCGCGGCGGCCGCGGCGGCCGCTCGCGTCGGGTGGACGCGGAGGCTCCTCAGCGCACGCCGGAGCGCGCGACCGTTGTCGCCGCTCAGGAGATACTCCCGCGCCAACCTGGCATCACCCTGAGCCATGCGCTCCCGGAAGGGCCGGGGGTTCCCGTGACGACCCGAGGTCAGCGCCTCCCGGAGGATGAACTGGGACGCCTCCAGGCTCGGGATGACGTTCTTGACGCTGTCGTTCGCCCCGTGGATGCGGTATCGCACGAGCGGACGGTGCGAGTACCACGCGGCCGCACCGTCCCGGGCGGCGGCGACCGTGAGGTAGAGGTCGTAGGAGGTCCCCGCCTGCTCCGGGACGTCCAGCCAGTCGATGGCCGTCCGCCTCAGCAACGCACCGGAGAGGCTCACGGCGCCCTGGACCGCGATGGTGCTGGATGGTGCGTGCAGTCCCTCCGGCAGCGACTCGCGGTGGGTGTCGTGCTGCAGCTTCGCGGTCGCCTCGACCAGGGGCCGGCCGGCGACGTCGACGAGCTGGAGGTCGCAGAACGACGCGGTCAGCTCGGGGCGGCCCGCGAAGGGTGCCGCGAGCGTCTCGAGCGCGTCCGGCTCGAAGGCGTCGTCGTCGTCGAGCTTGATCACCAGCTCGCCGCTGGCCCGGCGGAAGCCGTCGATCGCGTTGGCCATCATCCCGATGTTCTCCGGACGGCCGACGTAGGTGACGCGGTCGTCGTCGAACGAGGTCACCACCTCGCGGGTCTCGGGGTCGTTGGCGTTGTCGCAGACGATGACCTCCAGGTCCTGCAGGGTCTGTCCGAGGACCGACCCCAGGGCCTCGCGCAGCATCGCGGGCCGCTTGTACGTCGGCACGACGATGGAGACCAGTGGCGGTCTGTCGTTCGCGGTCATGGTCGTCTCCCCCCAGAGGTGCTGGCACCACCCAGCGGCGACTCGCTCGAGCCGCATGCCTGGCTGGTCTTGGCATTCAGCGTCCAGGTTACCCAGCGTGGTCGTCTGACGGCAGCCTCTTGTCGAAGCCCACTCCATGTGTGGAATCAGGTGCTTCGTAGTAGTCGGAAATTACGCAATGTGTAAGGACTAGATGGGCATCTAGTCACCTTTCACCATTCTTTCGGACTAGTCACCACGCAACGGACAGCATCGTGGATTTCGTCCTCCCGGCGCGGTCCGTGGCTCCTCGTCCGGGCTTGTAGCATGAGACGAATCGTCCCCGAGGGTGGAGGAGCCTTCCGTGCCACTGCAGGTCCAACTCGTCTCCGCGGATCGTCCGGTCTGGGAGGGCGAGGCCTCCGCCGTCACCGCCCGCACCACCGAGGGCGAGCTCGGCATCCTGCCGGGCCACGCACCGCTGCTGGGTGTCCTGGTCGAGGGTCAGGTCTCCATCACCTCCGGCGAGGGGCGCCAGGTCGTCCAGATCGACTCCGGCTTCCTCTCCGTGCACGACGACAAGGTGACGTTGGTCGCGGAGCACGTTGACACCGACGCGGCACCTCGCGCCGAGCGCCACTAGGTCGCGACGGTGGCGGGCATGGAGGTCGCGGAGTTCGCGGTCGCCGGTGCCCTCCTGCTGCTCGGCGTGCTCACGACGCTGGTCTTCGTACGTCGGCGCCTGATCTCCGACGGCGCACCGATGTTCCTCTGTGCCGTCCGTCCCACGCGTGAGGATCCGTGGCGCCTGCGCCTGGCGCGCTACGACACCGACGCTCTGCTCTTCTTCACCCCCTCCGGGGTGTCCCTCGCCCCGAGCCACGTCATGCCGCGAGCGGGGGTCGAGGTGCTGGGCGTCCACACGCCGTCCCGTGGAGAGTCCCCGTCCCTGATCGACGACCCGCTCGTCATGCGGTGCGCCCAGGGCGAGGTGGCCTTCGACCTGGCTCTGCCTCGTGACGACTGCACCGCGGTCCGGTCCTGGCAGGAGGCGCGGCCACCAGGGCGTCCCCCGCGCGCAGCCTGAGCTCACCTCGCGCGCGGGGGCCACAGAGCCCGTCAGCCGTGACTGGACGATCAGCTGGAACGACCCCCGCCCGGCTGCCAGAGGACGTCGCCACCTGCGTCGAGGTTCGCGACGCGGGCGAGGATGAACAGCAGGTCCGAGAGGCGGTTCAGGTACTTCGCGGTGAGCACGTTGACGCCGCCCTCGCCCTTGTCGGCTCCCTCGGGTGCGGGCTGGTCGCCATACCGCTCGAGGGCCGCCCAGGTGCTCCGCTCGGCCCTCCTCACGACGGTGCACGCGAGGTGCAGGTAGGCCGATCCGGGCGTCCCGCCCGGGAGGATGAACGACCGGAGCTTGTCGAGCTCGCCGTTGTAGCGGTCGCAGTCGGCCTCGAGCTCGTCGATCCACGGCGCCTGGACCCGCAGGGGCGGGTACTCCGGGGTCTCGCTCCGCAGCGGGTTGCACAGGTCCGCTCCGACGTCGAAGAGGTCGTTCTGGATCCGCGTGAGGGTGGAGACGACGTCCTCGCGCAGCGACCCGGCGGCGACCGCAATCCCGAGGGCCGCGTTCGCCTCGTTGCTGTCCGCGTAGGCCTGCAGTCGCGGGTCGGTCTTGCTGGTGCGCGAGAAGTCGCCGAGGTGGGTGGTGCCGTCGTCGCCGGTCCGGGTGTAGATGCGCGTGAGGTTGACCATGACGTCATCGTCCCACGCGGGCCTCCTCCGACCTGGACGGGGAAGCGACGCACTCCCACCGCGGACCGCGTCCGTGGTGTTCAATGGGTGACGACACATCACTTTGAGTATCCGGTCTGTCGGCGACGCACCGGCCGACCACGTGGGGGCCCGATGGTCAGAGCTCGTACGCACCCCTCGGTGACGACGGTGGAGGTCGTCGTGCCCGGGGCCGAGCTGCGGGTCACGGGGCGCCTGGACGCGGGCAACGACCACGCCCTGCGCGAGGAGCTGCACCGGGCCATCGTCTTCGGTGAGGGCGAGCTGATCCTCGACCTGGCGGGAGCCGAGATCCACGACTCGACGGCGCTGGCCCTGGTCGCGGGCGTGCACCATCGGGCCGCGCGCGCAGGACGGACCCTGGTCATCGTCGACCCTTCCGACCGTTTCGAGCGGGTGGTCGCCGCGATGCGGCTCGGCAAGGTCCTCCAGCGCCGCCGCCGCCCGGTGCCCGAGCCTGTGGCCACCGTCACCGTCGGCGGCCCTCCCGCCAGGGGCTGACGCGCCGGTAGTTTGCCGACATGGCTGACGAGCAGATGACCGAGCGCCCCAAGGACCGACCGTGGGTGATGAGGACCTACGCCGGCCACTCCTCGGCCGCCGCCAGCAACGCGCTCTACCGCCGCAACCTCGCCAAGGGACAGACCGGCCTTTCCGTGGCCTTCGACCTCCCCACCCAGACGGGGCACGACCCCGACCACGTGCTGGCGCGGGGCGAGGTCGGCAAGGTGGGCGTCCCCATCAGCCACGTCGGCGACATGCGGGCGTTGTTCGACGGCATACCGCTGGCCGAGATGAACACCTCGATGACGATCAACGCCACGGCCATGTGGCTGCTCGCGCTCTACGACGCGGTGGCCGAGGAGCAGGCCGAGGAGGCCGGAGCCGATCCCGTCGAGGCCCGGCGCCGACTGGCCGGGACCACGCAGAACGACATCGTCAAGGAGTACCTCAGCCGGGGGACCCACGTCTTCGGCCCGGGGCCGTCGCTGCGCCTGATCACCGACATGATCGCCTACACGGTGACCGAGATCCCACGCTGGAACCCCATCAACATCTGCAGCTATCACCTCCAGGAGGCGGGCGCGACGCCCGTGCAGGAGCTCGCCTACTCGCTGTCGACGGCCACGGCCGTGCTCGACGCCGTCGTCGCCGCGGGTCAGGTGCCTCAGGAGAGCCTGGGCGACGTCGTCGGCCGCATCTCCTTCTTCGCCAACGCCGGCGTGCGCTTCGTCGAGGAGATGTGCAAGATGCGGGCGTTCGTCCAGCTGTGGGACGAGCTGACGCAGGAGCGCTACGGAGTGCAGGACCCCAAGCAGCGCCGCTTCCGCTACGGCGTGCAGGTCAACAGCCTGGGTCTGACGGAGGCGCAGCCGGAGAACAACGTGCAGCGCATCGTCCTGGAGATGCTCGCCGTCACCCTGTCCAAGGACGCCCGCGCCAGGGCCGTGCAGCTGCCGGCCTGGAACGAGGCTCTCGGCCTGCCGCGGCCGTGGGACCAGCAGTGGTCGCTGCGGATCCAGCAGGTGCTGGCCTACGAGTCGGACCTGCTCGAGCACGATGACATCTTTGCCGGCTCCACCGTGGTCGAGGCCAAGGTCGCCGAGCTGGTCGCCGGGGCCAAGGAGGAGATGGCGCGCATCGAGGCGATGGGGGGCGTGATCGAGGCGGTGGAGTCCGGCTACCTCAAGTCCGCGCTCGTCGCCTCGCACGCCGAGCGACGCCGGCGCATCGAGGCCGGCGTCGACAAGGTCGTCGGCGTCAACTGCTTCCAGGGCACCGAGCCCAGCCCGCTCACGGCGGACCTGGACACGGCCATCCACGTGGCCGACCCCGACGTGGAGGAGCGAGCCGTCGAGGCGGTGCGCCGCTGGCGGGACGAGCGCGACGCTGACCCGGACCGACGTGCGGCGGCCCGGGACGCGTTGGAGCGGCTGCGCGCCGACGCGGCCTCCACGACCAACCTGATGGCCGCGTCCATCGAGTGCGCCAGGGCCGGCGTCACCACGGGGGAGTGGACCGACGCGCTGCGGGAGGTCTTCGGCGAGTACCGCGCGCACACGGGCGTCTCCTCCGCGCCAGTGGCGGGCGGTCCTGACCGTATGTCGACCGCCGAGGACAGTGGGGTCACCGACTGGCGCGGTGAGCTGGCCGACGTCCGGGACGCGGTGCGGCGCACCGGCGACGAGCTCGGCACGCACCTGCGCTTCCTCGTGGGCAAGCCGGGGCTGGACGGGCACTCCAACGGCGCCGAGCAGGTGGCGGTGCGAGCTCGAGACGCGGGGTTCGAGGTCGTCTACCAGGGGATCCGGCTCACCCCCGAGCAGATCGTGGCTGCCGCTGTCGCCGAGGACGTGCACGTCGTGGGCCTGTCGATCCTGTCCGGTTCGCACATGTCGCTCGTGCCCGAGGTGCTGACGGGCCTGCGTGAGGCCGGGGCGACGGACGTGCCCGTCGTCGTCGGGGGAATCATCCCGGACGCCGATGCCCGGCGGCTGCGCGAGCTCGGCGTCGCGGCGGTGTTCACGCCCAAGGACTTCGGGCTCAACGACATCATGGGTCAGGTGGTCGAGGTCATCCGTCGGGCGCGGGGCCTGGACTCGCGGCCAGAGTGAGGGACCATGAGCGACCTGCAGTGCCCTGCAACGCTGCTCGTCGCCCGGGATGGTCATGCGGCCTTTGCCCATCCGGGTCTGCTCACCGATGACGGCGGCTGGCTCACCGACGTCGGCGCGACCCAGATGGTCGTCCTCGCCGATCGACTCGCCGCGGACCCCTCGGTGCGCATCGCTGCCGTCTACACCAGCCCCCTGGCACGCTCGGTGCAGAGCGGGCGACTCGTCTCCGAGACCCTCGGCGTGCCGCACGAGGTCGTGGGTGGGCTGGAGGAGCGGTCCGTCGGCGAGCTGGTCGGACAGCGGGTGGGCCACCCCGTCATGGCCCACGTGATGCACGCCTGGCTGACGGGCGACCTCAGCGCCACCGTCCCCGGGGCCGAGGACGGCCACCAGGTGGTGTGGCGGGCCCGCCAGGCGATGGAGGCCATCGCCGACCAGCACCGCGGGGAGTCCGTGCTCGTGCTCGCGCACCGGTGGATCATGGCAGTGGTCCTGCCCCGGCTGTGCCACAACGTCCGGGACGACCTGGCGGTCGATCACGTGGTGCCGCACGGCGTGCCTGCGCGGGTGCGCGTCGACGCCGACGGCTGGGTCATGGACGACTGGCCGGGTCATCCGCCCCCCCAAGGGAGCAAGGGCTAGCGGCGAGCAGCCTCGTCCAAGGCTGCGAGGACCTCTGGGCCGGCGTCAGGGTGCAGCTTGCGCGCAAACGGTGGCCCAGCCTCCCGGGCCTCGCGCACGTGCTGAGGCGTCAGCCACTCCGGGCTCGAGCCGTCCTCAGGGAAGTGGGTGAAGGTCGTGGGAGCCTCTGCCACGTCCACCCCCGCCGCGGTGAGCGTCGAGGCCACGTACAGCTCGTCCGGAACCTTGCAGCTGGCAAAGAACGCCCTCTCCTGCGGGTCTTGGCGATAGTGCTGCAGCAGCACCTCGACGGCGTGGCGGGACAGCACCTTCCACTGGCTCGCCTTGCGGACCAGGCGACGTTCGCCGCGGCGCGGAACGCCGATCCACCACCGGTGATCCGCCCGCTTTGGAGAGTCATTGAGGTAGAGGCGGCCCCGGGCGGCCAGGGTGATCCTCCAGGCAACGGCGACCGCGGCCCGGTGCAGTGGGCGCGGAAGCGCCGGACCTCGAACGATGCGCCATGTGTTGTCGACGGTCACCGGGTCGGGGTCGTGCAGCGCAAGCATGGCGTCGGCCCCCCGTTGCGCCACCCGCCGCTCCCACGCCGCCAGGTCGGCGATGGGGTAGTCCTGACCGGACACGAGCACCACGTAATCAGGGTCGAACAGGCGCAGGGCCGCGGCGTAGCACTCCAGCTCGGCGTCGACGAGAGACCAGTCGCCCCACCAGGTCGGGATGTCGCTGACAAGCACGGTGGCGCCGGCCTCTTCCAGCATGGCGCGGTCCAGTGCCGCCGCCGAGCTGTAACGGACCAGGACAGCAGCGTCGGGGGACAGCTGTCGAATTCTGCGCACGAGCCTGGCGACAGCGTCGGCCCGGGTGTGGCAGAGGACGACGTAGCAGAATCGGGGCTCGGTCACGTCACTTGACTCTACCGGGCGGTGAGGGTTGTGGTGGCCGTTCCCGGGTGAGTGCGAGGTCAGAACAGGCGGGAGGCCGAGGTGTCGATGCCCTTGAGGTCGTCGTAGTCCAGGGTCACGCAGCGGATGCCCCGGTCGGTGGCCAGCGTCCGGGCCTGCGGCTTGATGAGCTGGGCGGCGAAGACGCCGGTGACGGGAGCGAGGGCGGGGTCGCGGTTGAGCAGCTCGAGATAGCGCGTCAGCTGCTCGACGCCGTCGATCTCTCCGCGCCGCTTGATCTCGACCGCCACGTGGCCGCCGCCCTCGTCCTTGCACAGGATGTCGACGGGGCCGATCGCGGTCATGTACTCCCGTCGCACCAGGGAGTAGCCGTCGCCGAGGGTGTGGATGTGCTCGGCCAGCAGCCTCTGCAGGTGCGCCTCGACCCCGTCCTTGACCAGTCCGGGGTCCACGCCGAGGTCGTGGGAGCTGTCGTGCAGCACCTCGTGGATCACGATGCGCAGGGCGTCGCCCGACTTCGCGTTGCGGACGACCCACACGATGGTGGCGCCCTCGGCGGCCTCGGTCTCCTCGGGCGCGACCTCGGCGAGCGCGCACGGCGGCGTCATCCAGTTGAGCGGCTTGTAGCTGCCACCGTCGGAGTGCACCAGGACCGAGCCGTCCCCCTTGATCATCAGCAACCGGGTGGCCAGGGGCAGGTGGGCGGCGAGCCGACCCTCGTAGTCGACGGAGCAGCGGGAGATGACGAGTCGCACGACAGGTCACCCTAGTCCGCGGACACCGTCGAGGCCGCATGCCGCGTGGCCCCGCGTGGCCGCGAGCGCCGGGCGACCGGCATACCCGCCAGTAGTTTTGTGACCAAGCCCGCAGTCCGTCAGTCTTGCCACCGACATCACCCCCCTCAAGACTTCCAGGCATGGAGCGATCGTTGGACACCATCGGAGTGGTCGGGCTCGGCACCATGGGTGCGGGCATCGTCGAGGTCTGCGCACGGCACGGCCTCCCCGTCGTCGCCGTCGACATGGACGACGCCGCCGTCGCCCGTGGGCGTGGGCACGTCGAGCGCTCGACGGGTCGCGCCGTCGAGCGCGGCAAGATGTCGGCCGAGGAGCAGCAGGAGGTCCTGGCGCGGGTGACCTTCGCCGCGGACCTCGAGGCGGTCGCGGACTGCGACCTGGTGGTCGAGGCCGTGCCGGAGATCCTGGCGATCAAGCGGGAGCTCTTCGCCCGTCTCGACGGCATCGTCAAGGAGTCCTGCGTCCTTGCGACCAACACCTCGAGCCTGTCGGTCACCGAGCTCTCCGTGGCGACCAGCCACCCCGAGCGGGTGCTGGGCCTGCACTTCTTCAACCCCGCTCCGGTGCAGAAGCTCGTCGAGATCATCTCCACCGTGGTCACGGACCCCGACATCGTCACGGCCGCCCGTGAGCTCGCCGAGCGGCTGGGCAAGACCCCCGTCGTGGTCGGCGACAAGGCCGGGTTCATCGGCAACTACCTGCTCTTCGGCTACCTCAACCACGCGATGAGCATGTACGAGTCGCGCTACGCCACCCGCGAGGACCTCGACGCCGCCATGCAGTACGGCTGCGGCTACCCGATGGGACCGCTCGCCCTGCTCGACCTGATCGGCCTGGACACGGCCTATCAGGTCCTCGACACGATGTATCGCGAGGGCCGGGACAAGCTGCACGCCCCCAGCCCGATCCTCAAGCAGATGGTCACGGCCGGGCTCCTCGGTCGCAAGACGGGGCGCGGCTTCTACACCTACGAGGCACCCGGCTCCGGCACGATCGTCGCGGACGCGCTGACCCCCGTCGAGTCGGCGTCCCCCCGCCCCACCCGCGACGTCGCCACGGTCGGCGTGGTCGGCACCGGCACCATGGCCGCCGGCATCGTCGAGGTGTTCGCCAAGGCCGGCTACCCGGTCACCGTGGTCGGCCGCTCCGAGGACAAGGCCGCCGGCGTTGCCGCGGCGATCGGCGCGAGCCTGGACCGGGCGATCAGCAAGGGCCGGGCGACGGAGGAGACCAAGGCCGAGGCGCTCGGCCGGATCACGTCCGCGACCGACGTCGCGGCGCTGGCCGACGTCGACCTGGTCGTCGAGGCGATCGCCGAGGACGTCGAAGTCAAGACCGAGATGTTCCGCCGGCTCGACGGGGTCTGCAAGCAGGGGGCGATCCTCGCCACCACGACGAGCTCGCTGCCCGTGATCCAGGTGGCGGCGGCCACCACCCGCCCTGCCGACGTCATCGGCATGCACTTCTTCAACCCCGCCCAGGTGATGAAGCTCGTCGAGGTGGTCACCACCGTCTCGACCGCCGGGGACGTCGAGGAGACCGTGCTGCAGCTGTGCAAGGCCATCGGCAAGGTGCCCGTCCGCTGCGGCGACCGGGCCGGGTTCATCGTCAACGCGCTGCTGTTCCCCTACCTCAACGACGCGGTCAAGATGCTCGAGGCGCACTACGCCACGGCCGACGACATCGACACCGCGATGAAGAACGGCTGCGCCCTGCCCATGGGGCCGTTCGAGCTGCTCGACGTCGTCGGGCTCGACGTGTCCTACGCCATCCAGCGCCAGCTCTACCTGGAGTTCCGCGACCGCGGCTACGCCCCGGCGCCGCTGCTCGAGCACATGGTCACCGCGGGCTACCTCGGCCGCAAGACCAAGCGGGGCTTCCGCACCTACTGACCATCGTCGGTATGCCGACGCGCCCTCCCGCCCGTCCCGGCGGAGGGAAGGCGCGATCTTTGCGACAATGGAGCCATGCCCAGAGCCAACCGCCGCAGCGAGCAGCACGTGCCGCTGGCGCTGGGGCGCCTCTCGGGCATGGAACGCCGTGAGGTGCACCCCGACGGCGCCTGGATCGTGCGCCGCGTCCGGGGCGCCGCTACCGGCAAGGTCTATCGCTGCCCCGGGTGCCAGCAGACGCTGAGCGACGCGATCGCCCATGTCGTGGCGTGGCCCGCCGACGGGCTGCGCGGGCTGCCGGACCGGCGCCACTGGCACGGCCAGTGCTGGTCCGCGCGCGACCGGCGCCACTAGCCCCGTCATACAGCCCGAGGGCCCGGTCCGAGGGCCCGGACCGCACTGCCGGTGCGACCCGCCCACACTCCACAGCCCACTGTCCACTGTCCGAGGAGTCGAGCTCGCTTGCCCAGCCACGAGATCCGTGCCAACACCGTCCTGCCGTCCCGCCGCGAGGAGATCGAGCTGCACACCGCCGACGGCCTGCGGCTCGTGGGCGAGCTGGCGCTCCCCGTCGACCGCGACCCCGTGGCGACCCTGGTGACGCTGCACCCCCTGCCGACCCACGGCGGGTTCATGGACAGTCACGTCTACAAGAAGGCCGCGAACCGGCTGCCGGCGCTCGCCGACATCGCCGTCCTGCGCTTCAACACCCGCGGCACGAGCTCTCCGCGGGGCACCAGCGAGGGAGAGTTCGACCACGCCGAGGGGGAGCGCTTCGACGTCGCCGCGGCCATCGAGTACGCCGAGTTCCACGAGACGCCGCCGCTGCCGCACCGGTGGCTGGTGGGCTGGTCCTTCGGCACGGACCTGACCCTGATGTACGGCCTCGACCCCGCCGTCGAGGGGGCGATCCTGCTGAGCCCGCCCCTGCGGTGGACCGGGGACCAGCACCTGCGGGAGTGGGCGGTCGACGGTCGGCCGCTGGTGGCGCTGGTGCCGGAGCACGACGACTACCTGCAGCCGGAGCAAGCGCGAGAGCGGTTCGCCGTCGTCCCCCAGGCGGAGGTCGTCGGGGTCGACGGGTGCAAGCACCTGTGGGTGGGCGAGACCTACGTGCGGCGGGCCCTGGACGAGATCGTCGCCCGGGTGCGGCCGGGCTTCGGTCCGCTGCCGACGCAGTGGGATGGCGAGGTCGAGGAGGGCTGACGGCCCGCGCTACGCCGGCGGCTCCACCGGCTCGGGTGCGGGGCCGTAGCCCAGCGCGGCGACGAGATGTTGCACGTAGTGCTCGGGCATCCGCCGGCCGAGCACCTCGGCGCGGGCCCGGGCCCCCATCCGGCGGTAGTGCTCGGCGTTGGCCGGGTCCATGACGTGGTCCAGGGCCTCCCGCAGGCGGGCCGGGTCCGGCGGGACGACCACCCCGGTGACGCCGTCCTCGACGTAGTCCCGCACGCCCATGGCGTCCGTCACGATCACTGGCTTGCCGAGGACCATCGCGTTGAGGAAGGTCTGCTGGCCCGCGCTGCGGGAGGACCGCTCCAGCGGCAGCACCATCGCCCGGCACCCGAGCAGCAGCTCGGTGAACTCGTCGTGGGAGGTGGGGCGCGCGTGCAGCCCCGGCACGGGGGTGGGGGGCGTCCAGCGGCTCGCGACGTGGGCCTCATGGCCCGACCCTGCCAGGGCGGTCGCCAGCAGGTCGTAGTCGCGCAGCGAGTTGCCGCCCGCGAACAGGTAGCCGCCGTCGTGCGTCTGCCGGTCGTACTCGGCGTACAGGGTCATCGGGAAGGGGGTGAAGACCACGCGCTCGACCGGCACCCCCCAGGTCCGGGCGAAGACGGCTCGCTCCTCCTGCGACAGCACGGCGTAGTGCACGTGCGGGCCGTCCAGCGCGCGGATCATCAACCGCGCGATCTGGGGGAGGTGGGGCTGCAGCCACGGCAGCCGTGCCGCCAGCGTCCGGCTGCCCGGCTCCCAGGTCGCGTCCGTGACGAGCGTCCGGGGGCGGCGCCGGCGGTGCCGCAGCGCCAGGGCGAAGACCAGGTCGCGGTAGAGGTCGCGGGCCGTGACGGATCCCCGCAGCACCAGCGCCTCCCGGCGGTACGACCCGGCCCACAGCTCCAGCAGGGACAGCAGGGGACGTCCCGGGCGGGGGTGGGAGGCTTCCATGAGCCCGCGCCAGGCGGGCTCCTGCGGGTCTCCGACGGTGGACAGGATCGGCGGGCGGGCCGTCGTCACTGGGCCTCGACTCCTCGTCGCGGTGGGGGTTCGGCTGCGGGGCGTCGACCCATCCTCGCACCGAGCAGGGGGCCCGCTCGAATCGGGTCACCACTCGGCACCCGCTCGTCACCCCCTCGTCGCTGCCTCGTCGCCGCCTCGCCGGCGTCGATCAGAGGCGACGCTGTCGAGGGACCAGGACCTCCTCGTAGAGCAGGAGGAGGGCAGCCGCGGTCGGGATCGCCAGCAGGGCGCCCAGCATGCCCAGCAGGGTGCCCCCCGCCAGGGCCGCGACCACGGTGATGGCGCCGGGCACCGCCACGGTCCGCTGCATGATCCGCGGCACGATGATGTAGTTCTCGACCTGCTGGTAGACCACGTAGTAGACGAGTAGGACCAGGCCGGTCTGCGGGCTCTGGATCAGGCCGGCGGCCGTGACGAGCGCGCCGCCGAGGGTCGCTCCGACCATCGGGATCAGGCCGAGGAAGGCCACGGTGACGGCGAGCACCTCGGCGTACGGCACGCCGAGGACCCTCATCGCGATCCAGCTGAGCAGGCCGTTGATCGTGGCTACGCCCACCTGGCCGATGGCATAGCTGCCGACCCGGCGCATCATCTCCTCGGAGAGGTAGACCACGCGGGCACGGCGGGACGCGGGGACCACGGCGTAGGCCGCCTTCTTGGTCGTGGGGAGGCTGGCGAGGAAGTACAGCGTGAGGATCAGCACCGTGAAGGTCTGGAAGATGCCGCTCCCGAGGGCCTGCCCGGCCCCGATGATCCCGCCCGCCACCGTGGACAGGAAGATCTGGTCGCGCAGGCGCTCGGTGAGCTGCTGCTGGATCTGGGCCGTGAGGTTGTAGTCCTTGTCGAGGTTCTGGACCCAGGGCTGCCCGAGGAGCTGGTTGACGTAGTCGGGAGCGTTCTGGATCAGGGCGGAGGACTGCTCGACGACGGGCGGGACGACGAGCCCCGCCAGGAGGGCGAACACCACGAGCAGGCCGAGGAAGACGATCCCGACCGCCGTGCCGCGGCGCAGCCCGCCCGTCACGAGGCGCTGGACCAGGGGGTCCAGGGCGAGGGTGAGGAAGAACGCCACCGTCAGCAGTGTCAGCGTGAGGCTCAGCGCGTCGATCATGTTCCACAGCGTCACGGCCGCCAGCACGCCGATGGCGCCGGCGAACCCGATGGCGAAGGGCGACTGGTGGAGCAGCGGGACCCGGTCGCGCGCGTCCGCCGTGGCCCCCTCCGGCGCCGCCTCGTCCGCCGTGACGGCCCGAGGCTCGGCCTCGGTCCCGTCCGCGACGTGGGTCGTGACGTCGGCCGTGATGTCGGCGGCGGGCTCCATCCGGTTGCTCTCGGCCAGGGCCGCGCGCTGCCGTTCTCGATAGGCGTGCCAGCGGCGTCGTGCGGCGACCGTCCGGTCGACCAGGGGGATCCTCACGCTCCGAGCGTATGCCGGGGGCCCGGCCGCCACGTGGGTCCCACGCGGGCGGCCGGGCCCCGGCATACGTCCGCTGCCGACGGCCGAGGGCTCAGACGTTGCGGAACCGGTCGATCTGCTCCTGCAGCTCGGCCCGCATCTGCGGCTTGGAGACGCCGAGCCCCGCCTCGGGGGCGAGGGTGAGCACACCGACCTTGCCCTGGTGGGCGTTGCGGTGGACGTCGAGCGCGGCCTGGCCGACCTCGTCCATCGTGTAGGTCTTGGACAGGGTCGGGTGGATCAGGCCCCGGCGGATCAGGGAGTTGGCCTCCCACGCCTCGCGGTAGTTGGCGAAGTGCGACCCGACGATGCTCTTGAGGTTCATCCACAGGTAGCGGTTGTCGAACTCGTGCAGGTAGCCCGACGTCGAGGCGCACGTGACGATCGTGCCTCCCTTGCGGGTGACGTAGACGGACGCGCCGAAGGTCTCGCGGCCCGGGTGCTCGAAGACGATGTCCGGGTCGTGGCCGTTGGTCAGCTCGCGGATCGTGGACCCGAGACGCTTCCACTCCTTGGGGTCCTGGGTGCGCTCGTCCTTCCAGAACCGGTATCCCTCGGCATTGCGGTCGATGACCAGCTCGGCGCCCATCTTGCGGCAGATCTCGGCCTTCTCCGGGGAGGAGACGACGCAGATCGGGGTGGCGCCGCCGGCCAGGGCCATCTGCGTGGCGTAGGACCCCAGGCCACCCGAGGCGCCCCAGATCAGGACCCGGTCACCGAGCTTCATCCCGGCGCCGTTGCGCGAGATGAGCTGACGGTAGGCCGTGGAGTTGACCAGGCCGGGGGAGGCGGCCTCCTCCCAGGTGAGGTGCTCCGCCTTGGGCATCAGCTGGTTGGCCTTGACGATCGCGAGCTCCGCGAGGCCGCCGAAGTTGGTCTCGAAGCCCCAGATGCGCTGCTCCGGGTCGAGCATCGTGTCGTTGTGGCCGTCGTGGTGCTCCAGCTCGACGGACAGGCAGTGCGCGACGACCTCGGTGCCGGGCGCCCAGATGTTCACCCCGGGACCGGTGCGCAGCACGATCCCGGCGAGGTCCGACCCGACGACGTGGTAGGGCAGGTCGTGGCGCTTGGCGGTCTCGCTCGTGCGGCCGTAGCGCTCGAGGAAGCCGAACGTCGAGACGGGCTCGAAGATCGAGGTCCACACCGTGTTGTAGTTGATCGAGCTCGCCATGACGGCGACCAGCGCCTCGCCGGGCGCGAGCTCGGGGAGGGCGACCTCGTCCAGGTGGAGGCTCTCGCGAGGGTCCTTGTCGCGGCTCGCCCGGCCCTCGAAGATCCCGACCTCGTCCTTGTGCACCGTCACGGCGCGATAGGACTCCGGGACGGCTAGACCGGCATAGGTCTCGGCCGACCGGTCCCCGCTCATGATGGCGTCGCGGATGGCGGTCATGGCGTCGTTCGTCATGTCTGCTCCTGGGGCGTGGGGCACCACTGCGTGCCGCCTCACCAGCGACGCTACTGGCGGGTCACGTCGTGGCGGTAGGGGTCTGAGACATCCGACACAGGCGTGACGTGCCTCACTCGGGGGCTAGCATGGCGGGGCGCGGACGAGCCGGGCGCGGCGGGGCAGGCGTTGGACGTCGTGCCCCGGGGATGCGGGGGACCATGCGGGTGGGCAGGACCGGGCCGGCGGCTCCGGCGGAACTCGTCGTCTCGCGGCGTACGGCGTTGACCGGCACCCTGCTCTGCGCCGTCTCCGGCACCGGCCTCGCCGTCGCGGACGACGGTCGCGTGGAGCTGGCACTCGGCCCCACGTCCTCGCCGCAGGCGCGCCGCGCGGCCGACCGTGACTGCGTCAACCACGTCCGGACCCACCGGCCCGTCCTGTCCCTTACCTTCGACGACGGGCCGGACCCCCGCTACACCCCCGCGGTCCTGGACCTCCTGCGCCGGTATGCCGCCCGCGCCACCTTCTTCGTCGTCGGCGCCAACGCCGCGGCCCACCCCGGGCTGGTGGCGCGCATGCGGGCGGAGGGCCACGAGGTGGCCAACCACACCCACGACCACGCCCACCTGACCGAGATCGGCGACGCCGAGGTCCGCGACCAGATCGTCCGCGGTCGTCGTGTCGTCGGTGACGTCGGCCCGCGGCTGCTGCGGCCGCCGGTGGGCCGGACGAGCGCATCGGTGTCGCGGGTCGCCCGGTCGCTGGGGGAGCGCCAGGCCTTCTGGAGCTCCTGCCTCGAGGCCTGCCTGCACGACGGCGCGCGGGTCGGTGGCACGGGCCTCGGCGAGGCGCTCGAGCCCGGTGCGGTGGTGCTGGCCCACGACGGAGGTCGGGTCGAGGGGCGCTGGGCCCAGGAATACCCCCGCGACCAGACGGTCGAGGCCCTCCCGCACCTGCTGGAGGCGCTGGCCGGTCGTGGGCTGAGCTCGGTGCCGGTGAGCGAGCTCGTGCGAGTGGGCCGCGTCCGCTGAGTCTGTGGTCGCCGCGCCCGGCGTGCCGTCCGTCGTCTGGGAGGAGAACTCGCGGGCGAGCAGGGCTGTCGGGATCGGCATGCCCACCACCATGGGGCCGTCGCGCCGGCGGCGACGCGAGCGCCCGGCCCCGCACGGGGTCGGGCGCTCCGGCATACGGCCAGGGCAGGCTCAGTGCATGCCACCCGGCGCGGGCTCGACGAGCTCGACCAGCACGCCCCCGGCGTCCTTGGGGTGGATGAAGTTGATGCGCGAGCCGGCGGTGCCGCGCCTGGGCTCGGGGTAGAGCAGGCGCAGGCCGCGCTCCTTGAGCGTGGCGCAGACGTCGTCGATGGACTCCACGCGGTAGGCCATCTGCTGGATTCCGACACCGGACTTGTCGATGAACTTGGCGATGGTGCTGTGCTCGTCGAGCGGGGCGAGCAGCTGGATGTGCGAGGTGGAGTCGCCGACGGCCATCATCGCCTCGGCGACGCCCTGCTCCTCGTTGACCTCACGGTGGGCCATGGTCATGCCGTACCTGGTCTCGTAGAACTCGATCGCCTCGTCGAGGTCGCGGACGGCGATGCCGACGTGGTCGATGTGCGTGAACAGTCCCTGCAGCGTGTTGTCAGCCATGCCTCCAGCCTAGGACCGGGGCTCGTGGGGACTCACCCGGGGGTCGACCGACGGCGCGGTATGACGAGGCTCACGCCGCACCGAGGCGCGACGCCGGTCACCCTCCGCCGGGCGGTGCCCCGGGACCCCGATAAGGTGGGCGGGCACCGAGCCCGACCCACCACCGCTGCTGGAGGCCTTCACATGTCCGCAACTGCCAGTCCGTCCGTCATCGTGGCCGGCGCCCGGACCCCGATGGGGCGGCTCATGGGCTCCCTCAAGGGGTTCTCCGGAGCCGACCTCGGCGCCGTCGCCATCAAGGGCGCCCTCGACAAGTCCGGCGTGGCCCCCGAGCAGGTCGAGTACGTCATCATGGGCCAGGTCCTCGGCGCCGGCGTCGGCCAGATCCCCGCCCGCCAGGCCGCCGTCAAGGCCGGCATCCCGATGACCGTCCCCGCCCTGACCGTCAACAAGGTCTGCCTCTCAGGGCTCGCCGCGATCGCCCTGGCCGACCAGCTGATCCGCGCGGGCGAGTTCGACATCGTCGTGGCGGGCGGCCAGGAGTCCATGACCAACGCACCGCACCTGCTCGCCAAGTCGCGTGACGGGTTCAAGTACGGCGACGCCACGCTCGCCGACTCGATGGTGGTGGACGGCCTGTGGGACGTCTTCACCGAGCAGCCGATGGGCCTGCTGACCGAGGCGGAGAACTCCGGCGACAAGGCCGTGTCCCGCGAGGAGCAGGACGCCTTCGCCGCGCGCTCGCACCAGCGGGCCGCGGCCGGGTGGGAGGCCGGGCGGTATGACGAGGAGGTCGTCCCCGTCACGATCCCGCAGCGCAAGGGCGACCCGATCGAGTTCCGGACCGACGAGGGGGTGCGGGGTGACACCACCGCCGAGTCCCTCGCCACGCTCAGGCCGGCGTTCAGCAAGGACGGCACCATCACCGCGGGCACGGCCTCGCAGATCTCCGACGGCGCCGCCGCCGTGGTCGTCATGAGCAAGGCCAAGGCCGAGGAGCTCGGCCTCACCTGGCTCGCCGAGATCGGTGCCCACGGCAACGTCGCCGGCCCGGACTCCTCGCTGCAGCAGCAGCCGGCCAACGCCATCGCCGCGGCCTGCCGCAAGGAGGGCATCGAGCCCACCGAGCTCGACCTCGTGGAGATCAACGAGGCGTTCGCCGCCGTCGGCATCGCCTCGGCCCGCGAGCTCGGCCTCGACGAGGAGCGGATCAACGTCGACGGCGGGGCGATCGCCCTTGGTCACCCCCTCGGCATGTCCGGCGCCCGCATCGTGCTGCACCTCGCGCTGGAGCTCAAGCGCCGGGGCGGCGGCACCGGCGTCGCCGCGCTGTGCGGTGGCGGTGGCCAGGGCGACGCGCTGATCGTCAAGGTCGCCAACTAGCAGACCCGCCGGGGGCGGGGGCATCGACCGGCCTTCGCACCGCAGGCTGATGCCCCTGCCCCCGGTAGGTACGACCACGCCGCTCGCCAGGCCGAGCGGCGCACCCCCAGGAGGAGCTGACAATCGTGTCCCGCCAGGTCGACATCCCGTCCCTCGTCGAGCAGGCCCGCGCCGGTCGTCCCCGCGCGGTCGCCCGCCTCATCTCGATGGTCGAGGACGCCCATCCGGCCCTTCGCGAGGTGATGGCGGCGCTCGCGCCCCACACCGGTCACGCGCACGTCATCGGCGTCACGGGATCGCCCGGCGTCGGCAAGTCGACCTCCACCAATGCCCTGGTCACCGCCCTGCGCCAGCGTGACCTCCGCGTCGGCGTGCTCGCCGTGGACCCCTCGTCGCCGTTCTCCGGGGGCGCGCTGCTCGGCGACCGCATCCGCATGTCCGACCACGTGCTCGACCCGCAGGTCTACATCCGCTCCATGGCCTCCCGCGGGCATCTCGGGGGCCTGTCGTGGACCACGCCGCAGGCGCTGCGGGTGCTCGACGCCGCGGGCTGCGACGTGGTACTCGTCGAGACGGTCGGCGTGGGGCAGAGCGAGGTCGAGGTGGTCGGGCTCGCCGACACGACCATCGTGCTGCTGGCGCCCGGCATGGGCGACGGCATCCAGGCCGCCAAGGCCGGCATCCTCGAGATCGGTGACGTCTTCGTCGTCAACAAGGCCGACCGCGACGGTGCCGACAACACCGTCCGCGACATCCGTCACATGATCTCCCTCGGCGACCGCACCGAGGCGGGCCTGTGGCGCCCGCCGGTGCTCAAGACCGTCGCCCACAGGCACGAGGGCGTCGACGAGGTCGTCGAGGCGTTCGACAAGCACGTCGCCTGGATGACCGACCGGGGCGTCCTGCGACAGCGGCGCCTCAAGCGAGCGACCGACGAGATCGAGTCGATCGTCATCAAGAACCTGCGCGAGCGGATGGGCGACCTGCGGGGCGATCACGGCATGGAAGCCCTCGCCGCGGCCGTCGTCGATGGTCGCAGCGACCCCTATGCCGCCGCGGACCAGGTCATCGGCGACCTCACCTGAGCGCGGGGCCAGCTCGTCGGGCGGGCTTGTTGGGCGGGCGCGTGGGTCGCGCCGGTGGGCCGCGTCCGTGGGCACCGTCACGATGTCCGCTCCGTCACGTGGTGCCGACACGCCGTTGCGTACAGTGGTGAGGTGCCGTTCACGCTCGCCCATCCCGCCCTGGTGCTGCCGCTGCGCCGCAGCGGGCTGCCGCTGACCGCGCTGGTGGCGGGCTCCCTGTCGCCAGACCTCCCGCTCTACGTCCCGGGGGGTCTGCTCGGCAGCCGGGACGAGGGACACTCGTGGACGCACACGTGGTTCGGTCTCGTCGCCTTCGACCTGCCCGTGGGGATCCTGCTGGTCCTCGCGTGGACCTACATGCTCAGCGAGCCTCTGCACGACGCCGCACCGGACGCGCTGCGGGACCGGCTGCGACCGCGCCGCGCCCGCCCGCGCTCGCGCTCGGTGTGGTGGTCGGTGCCCGTGGCCGTGCTGCTGGCCAACCTCGGGCACCTCGGCTGGGACCAGCTCACGCACGAGCCGAGCTGGACGACGGCCCGGCTGCCCGTGCTCGAGCAGGACCTCGCGGGCCTGCCGGTCGCGCGCTGGCTCATGTACGCCTTCTCCGTGCTCGGACTGGCCGCCATCGCGTGGGTGGTGTGGCGCGAGCTGCGGGACCGACCGGCGCGCCGCACGCCCCGCGTGAGTCCGGACCTGGCGCCGTGGATCGTGCGGGCACCGCTGGTCGTCGCGGTCGCGCTCGCGATCCGCACGATGATCACGATCGGCCCCTACCTGGGCACGCACGCCCTGCTCTACTACATGCTCACCTCGGGCATCGCCGCCGGCGTCGCGGTCCTGCTGGTGGTCTGCGTGGTGTGGCAGATGCTGGCCCCGGTGGACCGGCCGGAGGCGGTGTGATCGCCGAGCCCGACCAGCTCGCCGACGCCTTCGTCGAGGCGTGGAACCACCACGACCCCGACGCGCTGGCCGCGATGTTCACGGCGGATGCCGACTTCGTCAACGTCGTGGGCCTCTGGTGGCGCGACCGGGCCGGCATCCGTGGAGCCCACGCCTACGGCTTCGAGCGGATCTTCGGACAGAGCCGTATGACGCTCCGCCGTCGTCGCGTCCGCCGTCTCGGCGAGGTCGCCGTGGTCGTGGCGCAGTGGTCGCTGACCGGTCAGCTCTCGCCGACCGGGGACCCGGTCGGTGAGCGTCGCGGCGTGCTGACCCTGGTCGGACGCCGCGGCGAGGACGGGTGGTGTGCCGTCAGCGCGCACAACACCGACACCGTCCCCGGCATGGAGACGCACGTCGCGCGAGACGGAGGCCTCGCCCAGGCCGACTATCGGTAGCGACGGCGCACGCCGGGCGGCGGACGCGCCGGCACACGGCCCTCTATCCTGCCCAGGTGAGCACCCCCCTCAACCTGCCGTTCGACCCGATCGCTCGCGCCGAGAGCTCCTGGCGCGAGCGCTGGGGCGAGTCGGCGCCGTCCCGGCAGATGGCCACGGCCACGAGTCTGCTGCGGGTGGCGCAGATGCTGACGATCGCCTTCGACCAGGCGTGCGCGCAGCACGGGTTGACCTTCGCACGCTACGAGGCGCTGGTGCTCTTGGCCTTCGGCCGGGACAGCGGCCTGCCGATGAGCGTCATCGGGGAGCGGCTCATGGTGCACCCCACGAGCGCGACGAGCATCGTGCAGCGGCTCGAGGCGCAGGGTTTCGTGCGGCGCGTGCCCAACCCGGCGGACGGCCGGGGGACGCTCGCGCAGATCACCGACGCCGGGCGCGCGGTGATGGAGGCGGCCACGCAGGACCTGCACCGGCTGGGCTTCGGGCTGGACGTGCTGACCACGCCCGAGCACGAGCAGCTCTTCGCCCTGCTGCGGCGGGTGCGCGTGGCGGCCGGGGACTTCACCGGCTGACGCCAGGGCTGGGTCTGGCGCGATCGGCGCTGGCAGCCTGGTGACAGATACTAGGACGTCCTAGTA
Organism: Arsenicicoccus cauae; assembly: GCF_009707125.1. Taxonomy (GTDB): domain Bacteria; phylum Actinomycetota; class Actinomycetes; order Actinomycetales; family Dermatophilaceae; genus Arsenicicoccus; species Arsenicicoccus cauae. The sequence continues at coordinate 216,949 of NZ_WLVL01000037.1, read as the reverse complement.
AATTGGTGACCATGACGATCCAGGAGACCCAGCGCAGCGCCTCCGCGGCCCCCACCCCCGACTCGGCCGAGCGCCGCCGCGACGGGCGTCGCCGCTGGCAGCAGCGGTATGACGAGGCGGTCGCCAAGGGCCGCATCCGGGGCGGCGACTTCACCACCCTGTCCGGCGTCGAGGTCGACCCCGTCTACGGCCCCACCGACGAGCAGGCCGCCGCCGACGAGCGCATGGACCGCATCGGTTGGCCCGGCGAGTTCCCCTACACCCGAGGCCTGCACGCCACCGGCTACCGCGGCAAGAGCTGGACGATCCGGCAGTTCGCGGGCTTCGGCAACGCGGTGCAGACCAACGAGCGCTACAAGATGATCCTCGCCCGCGGGGGCGGCGGGCTGTCCGTGGCCTTCGACATGCCGACGCTCATGGGGCGCGACTCCGACGACCCGATGAGCCTCGGCGAGGTCGGCCACTGCGGCGTCGCGGTGGACTCCGCGGCCGACATGGACATCCTCTTTCGCGACATCCCGATGGGCGACACGACCACCTCGATGACCGTGTCCGGTCCTGCGGTGCCGGTCTTCTGCATGTATCTCGTCGCCGCCGAGCGTCAGGGCGTCGACATCTCCACCCTCAACGGCACGCTGCAGACTGACATCTTCAAGGAGTACATCGCGCAGAAGGAGTGGCTCTTCGCCCCCGAGCCGCACCTGCGGCTCATCGGCGACCTGATGGCCTACTGCGACGAGCACATCAAGGCCTACAAGCCGCTGTCCGTCTCGGGCTACCACATCCGCGAGGCCGGGGCGACGGCCGCCCAGGAGCTCGCCTTCACCCTCGCCGACGGCTTCGGCTACGTCGAGCTCGGGCTCTCCCGCGGCCTCGACGTCGACTCCTTCGCGCCCGGCCTGTCCTTCTTCTTCGACGCCCACGTCGACTTCTTCGAGGAGATCGCCAAGTTCCGCGCCGCCCGGCGCATCTGGGCGCGCTGGATGCGCGACGTCTACGGCGCCACCTCCGACAAGGCCATGCAGCTGCGCTTCCACACGCAGACCGCCGGGGTGTCGCTGACCGCCCAGCAGCCCTACAACAACGTCGTGCGGACGGCGATCGAGGCGCTCGCAGGCGTCCTCGGCGGCACCAACTCGCTGCACACCAATGCCCTCGACGAGACCCTCGCGCTGCCGACCGAGCAGTCCGCCGAGATCGCCCTGCGCACCCAGCAGGTGATCATGGAGGAGACCGGCGTCACCAATGTCGCCGACCCGCTGGGCGGTTCGTGGTACGTCGAGGCCCTGACCGACACGATCGAGGCCGAGGCGGAGGCGATCTTCACGCGCATCCTGTCGATGGGCCAGGTCCCGGTCGACTCCGCCGACAAGGCTCGCCTGGCCGAAGTCGTGCGCGACAACGTCGGCAAGGCCGAGGGCGGTGTCTGGCCCATGACCTCCGGCATCCTGCGCGGCATCGAGGAGGGCTGGTTCATGTCCGAGATCGGGGACGCCGCCTTCACCTACCAGCTCGCGCTGGAGTCCGGTCACAAGAGGATCGTCGGCGTCAACTGCCTCACCGAGTCGGTCAGCTCCGAGCTGGACATCCTGCGCGTCTCGCACGAGGTGGAGCGCGAGCAGGTCGCGACGCTCTCGCAGCGTCGTGCCGGTCGCAACGAGGACATCGCCGCGGACGCGGTCAAGCGGATGGTCGAGGTCTCCCGCACGCAGGACAACATGATCCCCGCCATGCTCGACGCGGTCCGCGCCGAGGCGACCCTCGGCGAGATCTGCGACGCGCTGCGCGAGGAGTGGGGCATCTACCGCGAGCCCGCCCGCTTCTGATCCGGTCTCGCCCGACCGCGGGCGTCGTTCGGTTACCCGGCGTCGGTCCGGGTGCGACACAATGCCCGTATGACGTCGCAGCCGTTCTCCACCGCCGCCGCTCGTGGCGCGGTCGACCTGTCCGGACTCAGCCAGCCGCAGCCCACGGGCACCCGTGCCCCCGCGCCCGCCCCCGACCAGGGTGGGGGCGCACGTCCGGGCTCACCGGTCGTGGTCGAGGCCACCGAGGCCACGATCCAGCAGATCATGCAGCAGTCGGTCAGCGTGCCGTCGGTGCTGCTGGTGTGGAGCGCCACCCGTGGCGGGCGTGAGGTCGTCGCCGACTTCGCGGCGGTGGCCGAGGCGAGCGGCGGCCGGTTCGTGCTCGCGACGGTGGACGTCGACGCCAACCCCGGTCTGGCGCAGGCCCTGCAGGTGCAGCAGATCCCGATGGCGGTCGGTCTGCTCCAGGGTCAGCCGGTGCCGCTGTTCGTCGGCAGCCAGCCCAAGGACGTGATCCAGCAGTACGTCGACGAGCTGCTCAAGGTCGCCGTGGCCAATGGCATCACCGGCCGCGTGGACGTGGGGGAGCAGGCCGACGCCGAGGGCGAGGTCCCCATGTCGCCCGAGCACGAGGAGGCCTTCACCGCCCTCGAGCGCGGCGACTTCGAGGGCGCGCGGGCGGCATACGACAAAGCCCTGGCCAAGGACCCCAAGGACCGGGACGCCCAGGTGGGCAAGGCCCAGGTCGACCTGCTGGAGCGGACCACCGGCGTCGACCTGCAGGTGGCTCGCACGGCCGCTGCCGACAACCCCGCCGACGTCGAAGCCCAGCTGCTCGTCGCGGACCTGGACGTCATGGGCGGGCACGTCGAGGACGCCTTCCTGCGGCTCGTCGACCTCGTCCGCACGCTGGCGGGCGATGACCGCGAGAGGGTCCGTGTGCACCTGATCACGCTCTTCGACGTCGTGGGCAGCGAGGACCCCCGCGTCAAGAAGGGGCGCACGTCCCTCATGTCCGCACTCTTCTGACCAGCGCGCGAACCGGCCGGGGTCGTCCCAGGCCGGTTCGTCCCAGCAGACCAACGCGTCCGCATCGCTTCGCGCCGCGACGATCACGTCGCGGTCGTCCGCTGACACGGGGCGCAGATGCGTCGCCGGTCTCCAGCATGGCGAACGCGAGGGCCACCCCCACCATGCTCCTCCCGGGCCAGGAGACGGGCCGCGCCGTGGAGTACCACGCGAAGGATGGCGGGCGCAGGACCTCGAGGGTGGGCGTGCGCCCAACCAGGGGGGGCGCACGACAACCGTCAAGCAATTGTCTGGGGGTCAGCGCGTGGCGTGCCCGCCGTCCCACTCCAGCATCGTCGTGCCGTTGGACTCGCGGGCACCGAGCGCGCGGTAGGTCGCGAGGGCGGCCTGGTTGTCGGTCTCGGTGAGGGTCCACACGGCGTGGCACCCGCGCTCGGCCGCGACGGCCTGCAGCTCCCGCAACAGGGCGCTGCCGATGCCGCGGCGCTGCTGCGCCGGGTCCACCGCGAGCTCGTAGACGAACATCTCGGTGCCCTTGTCGGGGTGGCACATCTCGACGCCGGTGACGAACCCGACCGGCCGATAGCCCTCGATCGCAAGGACGAGGTGGTGGCCGGGCATCGCGAGGAAGCGTCGTGCCCCCTCCTCGGAGGGAGGGGTGTCGAACAGGTCCCCGGCGGCCAGCACCAGCAACGCGTCGCGGGGTCCGAGGCGCGTCAGCCGCAACGCGCTCATCGGGCGGCGGCCTCGCGCTCGTCGCGGGGCAGGCACTGGATCATCGCGTCGGCCACCTGGCCGACGGCGGTGGGGGAGCCGGCGAGGTGCCAGGTGTGCCCGCCGACCGGCACGAGCCGGGTGACCCCGCCGGCCGCCTCGACGAGCGCCTGCCCGGGGTACCAGTCCCAGGGGTGGCAGTCCGCCTGGTACCACACGCCCACGCGACTGTCGGAGGTCCACGCAAGGTCCACCGACGCCGAGCCCAGCATCCGCACGGTGGCGCACAGCCGGGTCGCCTCGGCCCACGGCGCGATCATCTCGGGCCGCCCGAACCTCGTGGGGTGCAGGTAGGTCGCCGCGCTGACCAGGTCGAGCGGGAGGTCGCGGACCGGGTCCACGGGCACGCCGTTGCAGGTCGTGGGGTGGTCGCGGCCGCCGAGCCACAGCTGGTCGCTCTCGGGGTGGTAGACCGCGCCGAGGATTGGTCCGTCGTCGTCGACCAGGGCGAGGGCCGAGCACCAGTGCGTCATACCGTGCAGGAAGTTGTAGGTGCCGTCGACGGGGTCGATGAACCAGGTGCGCCCGCTCCCGGCCGGCGCGCTCGTGCCCTCCTCGCCGACGAGACCGTCGTTCGCGCGCTCACGGCGCAGCCGGGTGCCCACGAGCTCCTCGGCAGCGTGGTCGGCGGCGGTCACCACGTCCGAGACGGAGGTCTTGCGGGTCCCCTCGAGACCCGCCGCGCGCATCTCCAGCGCCAGGGTGCCGGCGGAACGGACCAGGTCGGCGGCGAGAGCGAGGTCGTCGGCAGAGGTCATGGGGGCCAGCCTAGTGGTGCTCCCCGGGCGGTCCGCCTACCCGCCCAGCGCGGCGGAGACCACGGCGCGGGCCTCCTCCTGGACCTGGGCGAGGTGCTCGGGGCCCTTGAAGGACTCGGCGTAGATCTTGTAGACGTCCTCGGTGCCGGACGGGCGCGCTGCGAACCACGCGGACTCCGTCGTCACCTTGAGCCCGCCGATCGCCGCCCCGTTGCCGGGAGCCTCGGTCAGCTTGGCCGTGATCGGCTCTCCGGCCAGGGACTCCGCGGTGACGTCCGCGGGGGAGAGGGCCTTGAGCTTGGCCTTCTGGTCGCGGTCGGCGGGGGCGTCGACGCGGGCGTAGGCCGGGTCTCCGTGGCGCGCCACCAGCTCGGCGTAGTGCTGCGAGGGGCTCTTGCCGGTCTTGGCCTGGATCTCGCTCGCCAGCAGCGCGAGGATGATGCCGTCCTTGTCGGTCGACCACACCGAGCCGTCGAAGCGCAGGAAGGAAGCACCCGCCGACTCCTCGCCGCCGAACGGCCCGGAGCCGTCGAGCAGCCCCGGCACGAACCACTTGAAGCCCACCGGCACCTCGACGAGCCGCCGCCCGAGGTCCGCCGCGACCCGGTCGATCATGGACGACGACACCAGCGTCTTGCCGATGAACCCGTCGGCGGGCCACTGCGGGCGCGCGCCGCCGTAGAGGTACTGGATCGCCACGGCGAGGTAGTGGTTGGGGTTCATCAGCCCACCGTCGGGGGTGACGATCCCGTGCCGGTCGGCGTCGGCGTCATTGCCCGTCGCGATGTCGTAGCGGTCCTTCTGCGCGATGAGCGAGGCCATGGCGGACGGGGAGGAGCAGTCCATCCGGATCTTTTCGTCCCAGTCCAGGGTCATGAACCGCCAGGTCGGGTCGACGAGCGGGTTGACCACGGTCAGCTCGAGGCCGTAGTGCTCGCCGATGGCGCCCCAGTAGTCGACCGCCGCGCCGCCGAGGGGGTCGGCGCCGATGCGCACGCCCGCCTCCTTGATGGCGGCCAGGTCGATGACTTCGGCCAGGTCCTCGACGTAGATGCGCTTGAACTCATAGGGCTCGCACTGCGCCCGCGCCTCGGCGAAGGACACGCGCCGGACGCCCTCGAGCCCGGCCTTGATGTAGTCGTTGGCGCGCGCCGCGATCCACCCGGTCGCGTCGGTGTCGGCCGGGCCACCGTGCGGCGGGTTGTACTTGAAGCCGCCGTCGCTCGGCGGGTTGTGCGAGGGGGTGACGACGATGCCGTCGGCGAGTCCGCTGTCGGCGGGCAGGTCGTCGACCCCGCCGACCTTGCCCTTGTTGGCCCGCAGGATCGCGTGCGACACGGCGGGGGTGGGGGTGTAGCGGTCCTCGGCGTCCACCATGACGTGCACACCGTTGGCGACGAGCACCTCGAGCGCGGACGCCCACGCCGGCTCGGACAGGCCGTGGGTGTCGCGCCCGATGAACAGCGGCCCGTCGAAGCCCTGCTCGGTGCGGTAGTCCACGATCGCCTGCGTCGTCGCCAGGATGTGGTCCTCGTTGAACGCGGTCCGCAGGCTGCTGCCGCGGTGCCCCGACGTCCCGAAGGCGACCTGCTGGTCGACGTCGTCCGGGTCCGGCTTGCCGGTGTAGTAGGCGGTGACGAGGTGGGCCACGTCGACCAGGTCGCGGGGCTCGGCGGGCTGTCCTGCACGGTTCGCGGTCATGGGCTCATCCTTGCACCCGTCGGCCGGGGTGGCACCTGGCAGGCTCGCCAGGTGACGCACCCGGCCGGCGGGTCGCCGCAGCCGGATTCGCCGTACGACGGGCCGCGGGTCCGATCAGTAGGCGCCGCAGTTGGGCAGCTGCGTGAGCCCGTTGAACCGCGACTCGAAGAAGGTCGTCGCGTACGCCGCCGTCGGGATCGCTCCGCCCAGGTGGGTGGGGGTGATGATGGGCTGGAACCACACGTTGGCGCCCCGGGAGCACCAGTCCTTGGCCAGCTGCCGGGGGACGGCATACGGGATGACGTCGTCGGTCAGCGAGCTCGTGACGAGCACCGGCGCGTTGGGCTTGGTCCGCCCGATGCGGTTGTCGGCCACCAGGGAGCGCAGCGGCTCCTCGGTGAAGGCCTGGTCCATCGGGCGGCCGTCCTTGGTGAGGGTGCTGCTGCGGATGAAGGCAAGGTCGAACAGGTTGATGACGCAGTTGCCCTCCACCTTGGGCAGCAGCGCCACCCCCTTGGCGTTGAGGTAGGTCGAGGGGTTGACGTGGTAGGCCGAGAACAGCCCGGCGGTGGCGTAGAGCTCGAAGGCGGAGTAGAGCGACCCGTCGATCTGCTTGGAGACCGGCGCGAGGTCGGCGGGCGGAGCACCCGCCACCGTGCCCTTGACGTCCAGCTCGGGAGCGTAGCTGCCCGCCAGCTCGGCCGCGGCCGCCGCGGCGCCACCGCCCTGGGAGTAGCCGGACAGGCCCACCGGCGTGCGGGTGTCGGTGCCGGGCAGGCCGACCCGTTGCGTGGCGCGGGCGAGGTCGAGGACGGCGTGCCCCTGGGCCTCGCGGACCATGTAGGTGTGGGTGCCGGGGGTGCCGAGGCCCTGGTAGTCGGTCAGCGCCACCGTGTAGCCGCGGAACAGCAGGTCCTTGAAGAAGATCGTCTCGTACTCCGTCATGGCCTTGAGCTGGCGGGACGGGGCGCAGGCGTCGGCCATGCCCTGGGTGCCGGCCGCGTAGCTGATGATCGGGCGCTTGCCCGGGCCGACCCAGGGGGCCTTCGGCGAGACCACGACGGCCGTGACGGCGATCGGGGTGCCCTCGCGGTCCGTGGAGGAGTACATGACCCGCCGCGCGTCGTAGGACAGGGACGAGGCGTCGAGGGGGTCGAGGACGTTGTCCGCCTTCTCCTGGCGGATGACCGTGCCGGGCGTGCTGGGGATCTGGGCGGGCGGCTCGTAGAACGCCGGGCGCGCGGGCTCCGGGGTGTCGCTGAGGGTGCTGGCTCCGGCCGTGCCGGGGATGGCGTGCTCGTCGGCGGAGGCGGCCGGGGCGATGGCGCACAAGGACGCGAGGGAGGCGGCGAGGACGGCGGTCGCGACGGTGCGACGGCGGGGCAGGGCAGAGGACAACGGTGTCTCCTGTCGGGAGGTGAGGTGCCGCGAGGCTACCCACGGGTAGCACCCTTTGCCTAGACCCTGTTGCTCACGGGATCGCATGCCCATGCGGTGGCGTCCCGCCGCCGTCGTGGCCTCCGAGCACGCCGAGGGGGTCCCACCTCGGGTGGTGGGACCCCCTCGGGTCGTATGCCGCGCCGGCGTCCGTCAGGCCTGGGTCTCGCCCGGCGTGGCGTCCAGCTCGGGGCGGGACGCCGCGTCGGCCCCCACCTCGTCGGGGCTCGGGGCGCCCGTCCCGGCGCCCTCGTCCTGGGACGACGTCGAGGTGGAGGACAGCTCGGGGCGCGCCTGGCGCAGCGCCGCGGCCCGCTCGGAGGGGGCGGGCTCCTGCGCGCTGAACCACACCGTCGCGAACGGCGGCACGGTGATCTCGGCGGAGCAGGGCAGGCCGTGCCAGGGGATCTCCTCGGCGACGACCTGCCCGAGGTTGCCGACCCCGGAGCCGGCCCATTCGGTGGCGTCGGTGTTGAGCACCTCGCGCCAGATGCCGGGGTGGGGCAGGCCGATGCGGTACTGGTGGTGGGGGCCTCCGGAGAAGTTCGACACGCACGCCATCGCGGGCCGGCCCTCGCCCTCGTCCTTGCCGTAGCGCAGGAACGAGAAGACGTTGCCCTGCGCGTCGTTGGCGTCGATCCAGCGGAATCCCTCGCCGGACGTGTCCAGCTGCCACAGGGCGGGGGACTCGCGGTAGGTCGCGTTCATCGACTTGACCATCTGGTGCACCGCGAGGTGCCAGGGCTGGTCCAGCAGCCACCAGTCCAGGCTCTGGGCGTCCGCCCACTCGGCCTCCTGGGCGAACTCCTGGCCCATGAACAGCAGCTGCTTGCCGGGGTGGGCCCACATGAAGCCGAGGTAGGCGCGCAGGTTGGCCAGCTGCTGCCAGCGGTCCCCGGGCATCTTGCGCAGCAGGGAGCCCTTGCCGTAGACGACCTCGTCGTGCGAGATCGGCAGCACGAAGTTCTCGCTGAAGGCGTAGACCAGGCCGAAGGTCATCTCGCCGTGGTGGTACTGCCGGTAGATGGCCTCGTGCTCGACGTAGTCGAGGGTGTCGTGCATCCAGCCCATGTTCCACTTGAAGCCGAACCCCAGGCCGCCGATCTCGGTCGGCCGGGTGACGCCGGGCCAGGACGTGGACTCCTCGGCGATGACCATGGCGCCCGGGTGGTGCTTGTAGACCGTGGCGTTGGTCTCCTGCAGCAGCTGGACCGCGTCGAGGTTCTCCCGGCCGCCGTACTGGTTGGGCAGCCACTCGCCGTCGTTGCGGGAGTAGTCCAGGTAGAGCATCGAGGCGACCGCGTCGACCCGCAGCCCGTCGACGTGGAACTCCTCCAGCCAGTAGAGGGCGTTGGCGACGAGGAAGTTGCGCACCTGCGGGCGACCGAAGTCGAACACGTGCGTGCCCCAGTCGGGCTGGTCCCCGCGGCGGGGGTCCGGGTGCTCGTAGAGCGCCTCGCCGTCGAACTTGGCCAGGGCGAAGGCGTCCTTGGGGAAGTGCGCCGGGACCCAGTCGAGGATGACCCCGACGCCGGCCTGGTGCAGCGTGTCCACGAGGTGCCGGAACTCGTCCGGCGACCCGAAGCGCGAGGTCGGGGCGTAGTAGCCGGTGACCTGGTAGCCCCAGGACGGGCCGTAGGGGTGCTCGGCGACGGGGAGGAACTCCACGTGGGTGAAGCCGAGGTCCTTGACGTAGGCGACGAGCTGGTCCGCGAGCTCGGTGTAGGTCAGCCCCTGCCGCCACGAGCCGAGGTGGACCTCGTAGATGCTCATGGGCTGCTCGTGGCGCTGCGTGGCGTCGCGCTCGGCGATCCAGGCGTCGTCCGACCACGCGTAGGTCGACTCGTCGACCACCGAGGCGGTGGCCGGCGGGATCTCGGTGCGCCGGGCCAGCGGGTCGGCCTTGGCGCGCCACTGCCCGTCCTTGCCCAGGATCTCGTACTTGTAGCGCGCGCCCGGCTCGACGCCCGGGACGAAGAGCTCCCACAGGCCCGAGCCGCCGAGCGAGCGCATCGGGTGCCCCTGGGAGTCCCAGGTGTTGAAGTCGCCGGCGACGCGGACGGTGCGGGCGTTGGGTGCCCACACTGCGAAGCTCGTGCCGCGCGTCGTGCCGAGCGGGCCGTCGTAGGACCGGACGTGCGAGCCGAGGACGTCCCACAGCTGCTCGTGGCGGCCCTCGGAGATGAGGTGGATGTCGACCTCGCCGAGCGTCGGCCAGAAGCGGTAGGGGTCGTCGACGGTGTGCTTGAACCCGTCGCCGTAGTCCACCGCCACGCGGTAGTCCGGGACCTGGTCGGCCTCGATCGTCGCGGTCCAGACACCCTCGTGCTCGTGCTCGAAGGGCACGACGCGGCCGTCCAGGACCAGGTCGACCGAGGCCGCGCGCGGCTTGAGGGTGCGCACGGTGACGACGCCCTCGCCCTGGTGCGGCCCCAGCACCGAGTGCGGGTCGTGGTGGTGGCCGTGGACGAGCCGGTCGATCTCGTCGGTGTGCACGGGGACCGGCTGCGGGCCGGACGGCTTGGCGGACGGGGCCGGCGCCGCCGGGGTCGGCGACGCCTCGGGTGCCGCGGCCGTGACGGGCGAGGGGAGGGGTGCCTCGGGGGCGACGGGCGGGACGACCGGCACCGTCGGGGCCCCCTGCGCCTCGGGGCCTGGGGCAGAGGTGTCGGGGCTCTCGGTGCCGCGGGCCGCGGCGCGCGAGCGGACCTCCTGGACGGCCGACCCGGCGGCGTTGCGGGCGACCTCGGCGACCTGCGAGGCCACCGCGGCGCCGACGGCGCCCACGACGCCGGACACCGCGCCCAGCAGTCGCGAGGGACGCTCGCCGTGCCCGCCGTGCTCGCCGTGGTCGTCCTCCTTGGACGGCTGCTCGTGCCGCGTGCTGCCGGAGCCGGTGGTGCCGGCGTCGGCGCTGCTCACGGTCGAGGCGTTGGTGCGGGGTTCGTCGTGGTCCTTCATCGGTGTTCCCTTCGCTGCAGCCACCAGGCGCTCGACGGCGCCGATGGGGATGGGGAGCCACGAGGGACGGTTACGTGCCTCGTAGACCACTTCGTACAGGGCCTTGTCGAGCTCCATGGCGCGCAGCACCTCGGGCTCGTGGCGGGGGTCTTGATCGGTGGCCTCGGCGTAGCCGTCGAGGAAGGCCTCGCGGGCGGCGTGCGCCCACGCGGCGGCCGTCTCGGACCGGCCCGCGTCCTCCTGCGCGACGGAGCCGGCCGCGTAGTCGAAGGACCGGAGCATGCCGGCCACGTCGCGCAGGGCCAGGTCGGGGACGGTGCGCTCGGCGAGAGGCCGCAGCGGCTCGCCCTCGAAGTCCAGGAGCACCCAGCCGCGGCCGGGCACGTCGAGCACCTGCCCGAGGTGGTAGTCGCCGTGGATGCGCTGCAGACGAGGCCAGACGGCGTCGCGGGCCGCGGCCAGGATCTCGTCGACCTCGGCCTCCATCGCGCGCAGCGGCGCGTGGGCCTCGGCGGCCAGGACCCAACGGCTGCGCATCGACAGCGCGAGGGTGCGGTGGTCCTCGTCGGTGGCCTCGGCGGTCTCCATGGCCTCGGCGAGCGTGCGGTGCACCTCTCCGGTCGCCCGGCCGAGGGCGCGGGCGCGCTCGGTGAAGTCCGTGCCCCGGCTCGCGGCCTCGAGCGCCACGCGCCAGGCGTCCCGCACGTCGGGCAGGAACTCCTGGGCGAAGGCGAGATGCCCGCGCAGGTCGTGACCGCCGTCGGACCAGCTGCCCCGCAGGGAGCCGAGGGGGCGCGGGACCAGCGTCGAGCCGGCCCCGGCCAGGGCCGTCTGCACGGTCACGTCCGGGTTGTCACCGGCGGACAGCACGCGAAAGACCTTGACGATCAAGGGGGACGGTGCACCGGAGGCGTCGTCCGCCTGGACGACGACCGAGGTGTTGGACTGCTCGCCGGACAGTACCTTGGCGCTGCGTATGTCGACGTGCCCGACGCCGTCCACGGGGCTGCCCTGTGCGCCGGCGTCGGCCTTGCCGTGGTCCGGGGTGGCCTCGGTGTCGCCCTCGACGATGGTGCGGACGAGCTCGGCGACGTAGACCGGGTCGTGCGGCGCGTCGTAGACGTAGCGGGTGCCGAGCACTGAGTGCTCCACCGTCGCGACGAGCGCGTGCTCGCCGCCCTCGAGCGGCGCCGCGCGGTAGGTGAGGGGCACCTGGTAGAGCACGGGAGGCTCGGCCGCGGTGTCCTTGACCAGCAGCGTCTCGATGCCGACCTCGCCCTCGGGGTCCTGGAAGCGGTAGCTGCCGACCCGCGCGAGCGCGGGGCCCTGCCCGGACCCCTTGCTGGTGTACCACCGCTGCTCGCCGATCCAGGCCTGGACGGCGTCGAGCTTGCTCGGCGTGATGCTGGCTCCCGCCTCGATCTTGGACGTGCCTGCCATGTCAGTCCTCGTTCCCGGTCCTGCGGACCAACTTGAGCCAGAAGAAGTCTCGCGAGCCCATGGTCACCGTGAAGCGTGCCTGCTCGTCGACGGGGACGAAACCGCTGCCGCCGAACAGGTCCTGGACCTGGGCGTCGGCATACTCGCTGGGGAGCTGGACCCGGGTGCCCTGGGGGCGCGGCGAGAGGTTGTTGACGCACAGGACGGTCTCGGCGGGGGTGTCCTCGTCGGCCTCGTCCGGGGTCACCTCGCGCAGGAACGCGAGGATCGCGTCGTTGTCGCTCGGCATGACGGTGAAGGTGCCCATCCCCATCACGGGGTGGTGGCGCCGCACCTGCAGCATCCCGCGCATCCAGTGCAGCAGCGAGGAGCTGGACGCCATCGCCGCCTCGACGTTGACGTTGTTGTGGTGGTAGACGAGCGACTGGATGACCGGCAGGTAGAGCTTGCCGGGGTCGGCGCTGGAGAAGCCGGCGTTGCGGTCGGGCGTCCACTGCATCGGCGTGCGCACGGCGTCGCGGTCGTTGAGCCAGATGTTGTCGCCCATGCCGATCTCGTCGCCGTAGTAGAGGCACGGCGACCCCGGCAAGGACAGCACCAGGGCGTTGATCAGCTCGATCTCGGCGCGCGAGTTGTCGAGCAGGGGCGCGAGCCGGCGCCGGATGCCGACGTTGGCCTTCATGCGGGGGTCGGGGGCGTACCAGCCGTACATCGCGGCGCGCTCCTCGTTGTCGACCATCTCGAGGGTGAGCTCGTCGTGGTTGCGCAAGAAGGTGCCCCACTGCGTGCCAGTCGGGATCTCGGGGGTGTCCTCGAGGACCTTGACGATGGGCGTGGCCTTGCCCTCGCGCAGCGCGTAGTACAGCCGCGGCATCACCGGGAAGTGGAAGCACATCTGGCACTCCGGCGCCTCCTCGGTGCCGAAGTAGTCCACCACCTCGTGCGGCATCTGGTTGGCCTCGGCCAGCAGGATCCGCCCGGGGTACTCCTCGTCCACCATGCGCCGCAGCTGCGCCAGGAACTCGTGGGTCCTCGGGTGGTTCTCGCCGTTGTGCCCGTCCTCCTCGAACAGGTAGGGGACGGCGTCGAGCCGGAACCCGTCGATGCCCATGTCCATCCAGTAGCGGACGATGTCGAACATCTCCTCCTGGACCTTGGGGTTCTCGAAGTTGAGGTCCGGCTGGTGGGAGAAGAAGCGGTGCCAGAAGAACTGCCGGCGCACCGGGTCGAAGGTCCAGTTGGACACCTCGGTGTCGACGAAGATGATGCGCGCGTCGGAGTACCTGGTGTCGTCGTCGGACCAGACGTAGTAGTCGCCGTAGGGGCCGTCCGGCTCGGAGCGGCTCGCCTGGAACCACGGGTGCTGGTCGCTGGTGTGGTTCATGACGAAGTCGGTGATGATCCGGATGCCGCGGGCGTGGGCCTGCGAGATCAGCTCCTTGAACTCCGGCAGCGTCCCGAACTCCGGCAGCACGGCGCGGTAGTCCGCGATGTCGTAGCCGCCGTCGCGCAGGGGCGACGCGTAGAACGGGGGCAGCCACAGGCAGTCGACGCCGAGCCACTGCAGGTAGTCGAGCTTGCCGAGCAGGCCGGTGAAGTCACCGGCGCCCGACCCGTTGCTGTCGGCGAAGGCGCGAACGAGCACCTCGTAGAAGACAGCCTTGCGGAACCAGCGCGGGTCGTGCTTGAGCCCGGGCTGGGCGAGGTTGAGGCCGTGCACCTGTCAGAACCTCCGGACGTGGATGATGTGGGCGGGTTCGGCGTCACGACCGAGTCGGACGAAGTTGTCCTGACCCCAGTGCCAGGACTGCTGGGTCATCTCGTCGTGCGCCACGAACCCATCACCGTAGCCCAGCCCGAGGGCCGGCATGTCCAGGTGGACCCAGGACTCCCGGGTCGAGTGCGGGTCGAGGTTGGCGACCACGATGACGGTGTCGTCGTGACCGCTGAGGGTGCGGGCGGTCTTGGAGAACACGATGATGTTCTCGTCGTCGCAGTGGTGAAAGGTGATGTTGCGCAGCAGCCGCAGCGAGGGGTGCCAGTGGCGGACCTGGTTGAGGGTGCGCAGGTAGCCGTCGAGCGACTGCCCCTCCTTGGCGCCGCCGGGCGCGTAGTCCGCCCAGCGGCGGTCCTTGAGCTGGTACTTCTCGTTGTCGACCTGCTCCTCGGCGCCTGGTCGGGCGACGTGCTCCATGAGCTCGTAGCCCGCGTAGATGCCGTAGGTCGGCACCAGGGTCGCCGCGAGCGCCGCCCGGACCTTCCAGGCCGCCGGGCCGCCATACTGCATGTAGGGCGTCAGGATGTCGTGCGTGGTCGGCCAGAAGGACGGGCGCATGTACGCGGCGGCGTCCCCGGCCAGCTCGCGGACATACTCCTCGATCTCCCACTTCTCGTTGCGCCAGGCGTAGTAGGTGTAGCTCTGCTGGAAGCCGATCTTGCCGAGCGTGTGCATCATGGCCGGCTTGGTGAACGCCTCGGCCAGCCAGATGATGTCCGGACGTGACGCCGCGACATCACTGATCAACCATTGCCAGAACTCCACGGGCTTGGTGTGCGGGTTGTCCACGCGGAACGCCGTCACGCCGTGGTCGATCCACACCTGGATCACGTCGCGGACGGCCTGGTAGATGCCGTCCGGGTCGTTGTCGAAGTTCAGCGGGTAGATGTCCTGGTACTTCTTGGGCGGGTTCTCGGCATACGCGATGGTCCCGTCCGCGCGGGTCGTGAACCACTCCGGGTGCTCGGTGACCCAGGGGTGGTCCGGGGAGCACTGCAGAGCGATGTCGAGGGCGACCTCCAGCCCCAGCTCGCGCGCCCGCGCCACGAAGGCGTCGAAGTCCTCGAAGGTCCCGAGGGACGGCTCGATCGCGTCGTGCCCGCCGGCGGCGGAGCCGATGGCATAGGGGGAGCCCGGGTCCAGCGGACCCGCGGTCAGGGTGTTGTTGGGGCCCTTGCGGTTGGTCGTGCCGATGGGGTGGACCGGGGTGAGGTAGACGACGTCGAAGCCCATGTCCCGGATGGCGGGGAGCCGCTCGGCCGCGGTGCGCAGCGTGCCGGTGTGCCAGGTGCCGTCCTCGTCCTGGTAGGCGCCCTCGGAGCGGGGGAAGATCTCGTACCACGCCCCGGCCAGCGCCAGCGGACGCTCGACCAGCCAGCTCTGCTCGGGGGAGGGAGACACGAAGTCGCGCAGCGGGCGGGCCGTGAGCTCACGAGCGACCGCGTCGCCCGCTCCGGCATACAGCCGCTCGGGGACCGGCCTGGAGGTGTCCCGCAGGGCGGCCACGGCCTCCCGCAGGACCTGCTGCTGCTCGTGGGAGCGCTCCACCTCGGCGAGGGCCCGCTCGAGGACGAGCGCGCCCTCCTCGAGCATGAGCTCGACGTCCACGCCGGCCTCGACCTTGATGACGGCGTCGTGGTGCCAGGTGCCGTACGGGTCGGACCAGCCCTCGACCCGGAAGGACCACAGGCCCTCCCGGTCGGCGGCCACCTGCGCCTCCCACAGGCTCAGGCCGACGTTGGTGGAGCGCATCGGGACGTATGCCGTGCGCCCGTCCGGATCGGTGATCGCCACGGAGGCGTTCACGGCGTCATGACCCTCGCGGAAGACCCGCGCGGTCACGGGGAACGGCTCGTGCACGACGGACTTGGCGGGGCGGAGGCCCCCGTCGACGCTGGGGGTGACGTCGAGCACGGGGATGCGGCCGATGGGGGTCTGGGGGGCTGATGACAGTCGAGGGGCGGTCACTCGCGTCACGGTACCCAAAGAGTGTGTCCGGCTCGCACCCGAGAGGCTGGCGTATCACCCAGCGGAGCGATTCCCGGGCCGTTCTCGCGGATGACGGCGCGGCGCGGCGAAGGTGGTCTCCGGAGGGGGCCCGTCCACTAGAGTTGGGCGCAGTCCCGGACCGCCCCAGGCCGCGCTGCAGCGGACCGTCGGATTCTTCGCGTCCGGGTGGACCACGACCCCGGAGGCGACATGACGCAGGACGCGACCCCGCTCGACCCCAGCTTGAGCTGGCTGGCGGACGAGACCCCCCTGCCTTACGACACCACGACGACCGGGCCGGCGCTCGAGCCGGCCAACCCGCTGGCCAAGGCCCCCGTCGGGCGCCCGCCGCGGACCGTGGACGGCTTCGCCCGCGAGTTCTTGCGCGAGCTCAACTTCGGCGAGGGCGTGGCCCTGTCGCGGTCCTCGCAGAACGACCAGTACCTCGCGCTCGCCCGCACGATCCGGCACTACCTCATGGCGGACTGGCTGGAGACGGCGCGGCGACGCCGTGAGCACCCGACCAAGATGGTGGGCTACCTGTCCGCGGAGTACCTCCTCGGACGGCAGATGGGCAACGCGCTGCTCGCGACCGACCTCGGCGCGATCGCCGACCAGGCGCTCAGGAGCCTCGGCCTGGACCTGCGGACGCTGCGCGCCCAGGAGGTCGAGCCCGGCCTCGGCAACGGCGGCCTGGGCCGCCTCGCCGCGTGCTTCGTCGACTCCCTCGCCACGATGGACGTCCCGTGCATCGGCTACGGCATCCGCTACGAGTACGGCATCTTCCGGCAGACCTTCGAGGGAGGGCGCCAGGTCGAGGTGCCCGACTCGTGGCTCTCGCTCGGTGGTCCGTGGGAGTTCCCGCACCCCGACCGTGCCGTGACGGTCGGCTTCGGCGGCAGCACCGAGACCTTCGTCGAGGAGACCGCCGACGGCTCCGGCCACCAGATCACGCGCAGCCGGTGGGTGCCGGCGTGGAACGTCCTCGGCGTGCCATACCACTACATGGTCCCGGGCTACCAGAACGGCGTCGTCAACACCCTGCGCCTGTGGAGCGCCCGGGCCACCCAGGCCTTCGACCTGCAGATCTTCAACTCCGGCGACTACGCCACGGCCGTGCGCGCCCAGACCTTCGCCGAGAACATCTCCAAGGTGCTCTACCCCGAGGACTCGACCCCGCAGGGCCGCGAGCTGCGCCTGCAGCAGCAGTACTTCTTCGTCGCGTGCTCGCTCAAGGACTTCATCGACCGCACGCTGGAGAAGGACTTCGACCTCCACCGCCTGCCCGAGCGGATCATCTTCCAGCTCAACGACACCCACCCCGTCATCGCCATCCCGGAGATGATGCGCCTGCTGATGGACGAGCACGGCATGGAGTGGGACGAGGCGTGGTCGGTCACCCAGCGGTGCTTCGCCTACACCTGCCACACCCTGCTGCCCGAGGCCCTCGAGGTCTGGCCGGTCGAGCTCGTCGGGCGCCTCCTGCCGCGCCACCTCGAGATCATCTACCGCATCAACGAGGAGTTCCTCGAGACGGTCCGCGAGACCTTCCCCGGCGACGAGCTGCGGGTGCGTCGTATGTCGATCATCCAGGACCACCCCGAGCGCGCCGTCCGCATGGCCAACCTGGCCACCGTCGCCGGGGTCAAGGTCAACGGCGTCGCCGAGCTGCACTCCCAGCTGCTGCGGGACAAGGTGCTGCCGGACTTCTCCGAGCTGTGGCCGGACAAGTTCACCAATGTCACCAACGGCGTGACCCCGCGGCGCTTCATCCGGCTGGCCAACCCGACGCTCTCCCAGCTCATCACCGACACCATCGGCGTGGGCTGGGAGACCAAGCTCGAGCGCCTGGAGAGCCTCGAGCCCTACGCCGAGGACGAGGAGTTCCGGGAGCGCTTCGCCGCGGCCAAGCAGGCCAACAAGACGCGGCTGCGGGAGCTGCTCGCGGTGCGGGACGGCATCGAGCTGCCCGAGCACGGCATGGTCGACGTGATGGTGAAGCGGCTGCACGAGTACAAGCGCCAGACGCTGAAGCTCCTGCACATCGTGTCGCTCTACGAGCAGATCATCTCGGGCAAGGTCGCCAAGGACGCGATCGTGCCCCGCACGTTCGTGTTCGGCGCCAAGGCGGCCCCCGGCTACCACATGGCCAAGGAGATCATCTACCTCATCAACTCCGTTGCCGCGACGGTCAACGCGGACGAGCGGGTCAAGGGTGTGCTGACGGTGGCCTTCCCGGCCAACTACAACGTCACCCTCGCCAACAAGCTCATCCCCGCGGCGGACCTGTCCGAGCAGATCTCGCTCGCGGGCAAGGAGGCGTCCGGCACCGGCAACATGAAGTTCGCCCTCAACGGGGCGCTCACGATCGGCACCGACGACGGCGCCAACGTCGAGATCCGCAAGCTCGTGGGCGACGACAACTTCTTCCTGTTCGGGATGGATGAGCCGCAGGTCGCGGCGCTGCAGGCCAAGGGCTACGTGCCCAGCGCGGTCTACGAGTCCAACCCCCAGCTCAGGAGCGCCATCGACCTGATCGCCTCCGGGCACTTCACCGGCGGCGACCGCGGCCTGGCGGCGACGGTCGTGGACGACCTGCTCTACAACGACCGGTTCATGACGCTCGCGGACTTCCAGTCCTACATCGACGTGCAGGGCGAGGTCGACGAGGCCTATCGCGACCAGGAGCGCTGGACGCGCTCGGCGATCCTCAACGTCGCCCGCAGCGGGTTCTTCTCCTCCGACCGGTCGATGAAGGACTACCTGCGGCGCATCTGGATGCCCACGCACGACTGACCGCCCGGACGCCGCGCCGCCGACCCCCACCCCCGACCCTCACGATCGTGGGGGGGGGTGGGGGGCTGCCGCGTCTCGGTCACCGTCCTGCGTCAGGGCGAGGTGCCTGAGGTCGAGGTGGCGCAGGCCGGGCCGGCGGCGGCCGTGGTCGCCCGGATCGCCCTGGGGTGAACGGCCCCGCGCGATCCGCGGAGGCCGCTCGCGATCCGCCGAGGGGTGCGAGGGTGCGGTCAGCGGATCGCGCGGAAGATCTGCATCGACGGCCCCGCGGCGACGCGCTCCTCGCCGGGGACCAGGCGCTCGCCGGCGGCGTCAGGGCGCTCCCACGTGCTGTCCCACATCAGGCGGTAGGCCTTGACCGCGTCCACGTGGGGGAGCGTCACCGTGACGTCGTGCGCCGACCCGTGGAAGCACAGGAGGAAGGACTCGTCCTCCACGCAGTCGCCGTCGACGTACGCGAGCAGGGTCGCGTTGCCGGGGTCGTCCCAGCGCGACGCCGTCATCGGCTCCCCGTTGACGCCGAACCACATGAGGTCCGCCGTCCCGTCGGGGTGCCCGGGACGCACCCCGAAGAAGTGCCGCTGCCGCAGCGCCGGGTGCTCGCGACGCAGCCGCGCCAGCCAGGCCGTCGTCGCGACGAGGTCCTCCTGCCAGGGCTGCAGCGACCAGTCGACCCACGAGGCGCCGTTGTCCTGACAGTACGCGTTGTTGTTGCCGCGCTGGGAACGCCCCAGCTCGTCCCCCGAGCCCAGCATGGGGATGCCGGCGGCGACGAAGAGGGTGCCGAGCAGGTTGCGCATCGAGCGGTGCCGCAGCGCCTGGGTGGCGGGGTCGGCGGGGCCCTCGGCGCCGTGGTTCCAGGACCGGTTGTTGTCGGTGCCGTCGCGGTTGTTCTCGCCGTTGGCGCCGTTGTGCTTGACGTCGTAGGCCGTCAGGTCGGCCAGGGTGAAGCCGTCGTGCGCCGCGACGAAGTTGACCGAGGCGACGGGGCTGCGGTCGTGGTGGCAGAAGAGGTCCTCCGACCCGGCGAGGCGCGTGGCGAGGTGCGAGACGCCGTGCCCGGACTGGCCGTGGGCGCTGCGGGCCTGGTCGACGAGCCAGAAGGTGCGCACGTCGTCGCGGAAGCGGTCGTTCCACTCGGCGAACGGCGGCGGGAACTGCCCCGTGCGCCACCCGTTGAAGCCGATGTCCCAGGGCTCGGCGATGAGCTTGGTCCGGGACAGCACGGGGTCCGACCGCAGGGCCATGAGGAAGGGGTGGTCGGGGTCGTAGCCGTCGTCCTTGCCGCGCCCGAGCGCGACGGCGAGGTCGAAGCGAAAGCCGTCGACGTGGCACTCGGTCACCCAGTAGCGCAGGGAGTCCAGCACCAGGCGCAGGGGCACGATGTGGCGGGTGTCGAGGGTGTTGCCGCAGCCCGTGACGTCGACGTCCCGGCCGCGTCCGTCGAGGCGGTAGTAGGTCGCGGCGTCCAGCCCCCGCAGCGACAGCGTGGCGCCGTCGACGCTCTGCTCGCACGTGTGGTTGTAGACGACGTCCAGGATGACCTCGATGCCCGCACGGTGCAGGGCCTTGACCATCCCCTTGAGCTCGGCGAGCACGCCCTGGGGGTTGGTCGCGGCGGCGTACGGCGCGTGAGGGGCGAAGAAGCCGAGCGTGTTGTATCCCCAGTAGTTGGCGAGGCCGCGCTGGACGAGCTGCGGCTCGGACTCGAAGGCGTGCACGGGCAGCAGCTCCAGGGCCGTCACGCCGATGCGCGTGAGGTGGGCGATGGTGGCGGGGTGGGCGATCCCGGCATACGTGCCCCTCAGGTGCTCGGGGACCCCGGGCAGCCGGGCGGTGAGGCTCCGCACGTGGGCCTCGTAGATGACCGTGGAGGAGATCGGGTTGCGCGGGTGGGTGTCGCCCTCCCACTCGAACCGGCCGTCGACGACCACCCCGCGGGGCACGTAGGGCGCGCTGTCGCGGGAGTCGATCACGTCGATGTCTCCGTGCAGCGAGGCGTCGACGCTGTGGCCGTAGACCTCGGGCCGCCAGGTGACCGAGCCCTCCACGGCCCGGGCGTAGGGGTCGAGCAGCAGCTTGGCGGGGTTGTGCCGGTGCCCCTCCCAGGGCCGCCAGGGCCCGTGCACCCGGTAGCCATAGCGCTGCCCCGCCCGCACCCCGGGGATGGTGTCGAACCACGTGCCGAAGGCCCTGTGCCGCAGCGGGATCCGTCGCTCCGACGCGCCCGTGCGGTCCTCGGGGTCGAACAGGCACAGCTCCACGGCGTCAGCGTGGCCGGCGTGGACCGCGACGTCCGCCACGTCCACCCCCGAGAGCGGATCGGCCCGCAGGGTGACGCCGAGCGCGGGGGTGTGGTCGGTGGTCGTCGGGGCCATGGCGCCGAGTGTAGGGCGGCCGCCGCTGCCGCCCCCTCACGTGGGCCGGTCGCGCGGGGCGGCGGGGGTGCTTCGCGTCTCCCCGTGCCGTTACGGTGGAGGTATGACGGATCCCACCTCCCTCCCCAGCTTCCCGCCGCCCGCCGACGAGCACCCCCTGCGCGGCCAGGTCCTCTCCGCCCTCCACGACGACGGCCTCATGGCGGACCTCGACGCTGACGGCGACGTCTCCTACAAGGTGCAGGGTCAGCAGCTGTTCGTCCGGTGCATCGAGGGCGACGTCACGATCATGCGCGTCTTCGGCCAGTGGCAGATCGGCGAGGACGTCCCGGCCGACGAGCTGACCCAGCTGCGCGCCTGCAACGAGCTGTCGCTGCGCATGAGCGTCGTCAAGGCCGGTCTCGCGGGCGGCACCCTCGTCGTGACCGCCGAGCACGTCATGCTGCCGGGCATGGACGTCAAGGTCCTGCTGCCCATGACGACCTCGGTCGTGCTCGCCGCCGTGCAGACCTGGCACCAGATCGCCACCGGCCAGGCGAGCTTCGAGGAGGACGTCGACGGCCAGGGCGGTTCCCAGCAGCCCTGAGCCAGGCCGTGCGCCTTCGCGCCCCTGCCCTCCCTCGTGAGGGGAGGGGCGCGCCCGTCCTCGCCCGGATCGTCCACGGACGAAGTTACCTGCGGGTAATATGGTGGGGAGAGGCCCTGGCGCGACGCGCCGCGGTGTGGTGGCCACCACTGCGCCGGAGCGTCCCGTCAGGGCACAATGCCAACCGTGCGGCGTCGCCGTCCTGGCGCACGCCGCGAGCACCGAGAGAAGAGGACCCGCACGCATGGACATCGTTGTCTGCGTCAAGCACGTGCCGGACGCCCAGGGCGACCGCGGCTTCGACGACACCGACTGGACCACCGACCGCCAGGCCGTCGACGGCCTCATGTCCGAGCTCGACGAGTACCCCGTCGAGGAGGCGCTGCGGATCATCGAGGCCGGCGAGGGCACGCTGACCGTCATCACGATGGGCCCGGACGCCGCCGCCGACGCCGTCAAGAAGGCCCTGCAGATGGGCGCCGACAAGGGCGTCCACGTCAACGACGAGGCGCTGCACGGCAGCGACTCGGTCGCCACCTCGCTCGTCCTCGCCGAGGCCATCAAGAAGGTCGGGCAGCCCGACCTCGTGATGTTCGGGATGGCCTCGACCGACGGCGGCATGAGCGTCGTCCCGGCCATGGTCGCCGAGCGCCTCGGCCTGCCGCAGGTCACGCTGGCGTCCGAGCTGAGCGTCGAGGGGTCGTCCGTCTCGATCCGCCGCGACAGCGACACCGCCACCGAGCGCATCGAGGCCTCCCTGCCCGCCGTCGTCTCCGTCACCGACCAGACCGGCAACGAGCCGCGCTACCCCTCCTTCAAGGGGATCATGGCGGCCAAGAAGAAGCCCGTCGAGACCTGGTCGCTCGCCGACCTGGGCATCGACCCGGCGCAGGTGGGGCTGGACGCCGCGGCGACCAAGGTCGAGCAGGCCACCCCCCGCCCGCCGCGCGAGCAGGGCACGATCGTCAAGGACGAGGGCGAGGGCGGCAGCCAGCTCGCGGAGTTCCTCGCGTCCAAGAAGTTCATCTGAGCCGGCCACGGCGACAAAGGAGTTCACTGACATGGCTGAAGTTCTCGTGCTGGTCGACCACACCGACGGCAAGCTCAAGAAGACATCCGCCGAGCTGCTGACGCTGGCGCGCCGCATCGGCGAGCCGAGTGCCGTCTTCCTCGGCAAGGGCGTCCAGACCGCCCTGCCCGTCCTCGCCAAGTACGGCGCGGAGAAGGTCTACGTCAACGACGACGAGCAGATCGGGCAATACCTCGTCGGCCCGACGGTCGACGCGCTGGCCGCGGTCGTCACGCAGGCGTCCCCGGTGGCGGTGCTCATGACGACCGGCACCGACGCCAAGGAGGTCGCCGGTCGCCTCGCGGTCCGCTGCGGGGGTGGCGTCCTCACCGACGCGACCGACGTGCAGGCCGGCGGGGGCGGCGTCCTCACGACACAGTCCGTCTTCGCCGGCAACTGGACCGTCCAGGCCACCGGCACCAAGGGCCCCACCTTCGTGACGGTCAAGCCCGGCTCGACCGCTCCCGAGGCTGTCCAGGGCGCCGCCGCCCAGGAGTCCGTCGCCGTGGAGATCTCCGAGGCCTCCAAGGGCGCGCGCATCGTCGACAGCCAGCCCAAGCAGTCGACGGGTCGACCCGACCTGTCCACCGCGCAGATCGTCGTCTCCGGCGGTCGCGGCACCGGCGGCGACTTCTCCAAGGTCGAGGAGCTCGCCGACTCGATGAAGGCGGCCGTCGGCGCTTCCCGCGCGGCCGTCGACGCCGGTTGGTACCCGCACTCCTCGCAGGTCGGCCAGACCGGCAAGCAGGTCTCGCCGCAGCTCTACGTCGCGTGCGGGATCTCCGGCGCCATCCAGCACCGGGCGGGGATGCAGACGTCCAAGACGATCGTCGCGATCAACAAGGACGAGGAGGCGCCGATCTTCGAGCTCGTCGACTTCGGCGTCGTGGGCGACCTGTTCACGGTCCTGCCGCAGGCGACCGAGGCGATCCGCAAGCGCTGATCGATGCAGGGAGGGGCCCGGGGCCGTCGCCGCGCACGCGTGGGGGCGGCCCCTTCCCGTCATACGGGCTCTAGGGTGGGAACCACCCGGCGGGGTGCCGACGTCCACGGGAGGGCGCGGGCAGCAGCACATGCAGCGGTGCAGAGGGGGAGATGCATGACCACGCGACGGTCCCAGGTCGTCGTGCTCGGGATGACGGCCGTCCTGGCGAGCACCCTCACCGGGTGCTCCCAGGAGACGCGCCGCACCAGCGCCGGCGTCTGCGTCGACGCCCAGACCAACGAGCGGCTGCCCGACAGCGAGTGCGACGGCCGCCGCACCCGAGCGGGGTTCGTGGGAAGCCCCGCGCGGTGGTACTACTACAACGACGGGGCGCGCGTGCCGGGGGTGGGGCAGCGGGTGAGCGGTGGGTCGTTCAGCGCCCCCAGCAACCACAGCTATGTCACCGGCGGCGTCGACCCCAAGGGCACCTCCACGCTCTCGTCCGCGTCGGTCAAGGGCGGCAAGGGGACGACGATCTCGCGAGGCGGCTTCGGCGGGTCCGGCGGCAAGGGCAGCAGCTGATGCGCCGCGTCCCCTCCGAGCCCCGGACCGGCTGGCGCGAGACGGTCGAGTCCCAGGGCCTGGTCTTTCCCGTCACCGTCCGACCCGACGGCACCGAGCGGCCGTACTGGAACGAGAACGCGTACTACGAGCTCGGCGCCGCGGAGGTGGACCAGCTCGAGGAGGCCACGGAGCAGCTGCACGGCATGTGCCTCGAGGCCGCCCGCCACCTGGCGTCCGGGGCCATGGGTCCCCTCGGGCTCCCGGAGGGGTCGCTGCGGCTCGCCCAGGCCTCCCTCGACGCGGGCACCCCGTCCCTCTACGGCCGGTTCGACCTGCGGTACGCCGGGGTCGACGAGGGGCCGCCCAAGCTGCTGGAGTACAACGCCGACACGCCCACGGGCCTGCTCGAGTCCGCGGTCGTCCAGTGGTTCTGGCTCGAGGACACCCACCCCGACCGCGACCAGTGGAACTCCCTGCACGAGAGGCTGGTCGCGGCGTGGCAGGACCTGGCGCCGCGCCTCACCCAGCCCGTCTGGTTCGCCCACCACGAGGGGGAGGCCACGGGCGAGGAGTGGATGACCGTGACCTACCTGCGCGACACGGCCGAGCAGGCGGGGCTCGCCACGCAGGGCATCACGATGGGGCAGATCGGCTACAACGAGGCCGCGGAGTACTTCGTCGGCCACGAGGCCCAGATGCTGCGCACCTGCTTCAAGCTCTACCCCTGGGAGGACATGCTCCGCGAGCCGTTCGGTCGGTGGGTCGAGCCGCGCCCCAACCCGATGTACGGCACCACCTGGCTCGAGCCGCCGTGGAAGGTCCTGCTGTCCAACAAGGCCCTGCTCGCCGCGCTCTGGCACCTCTACCCGGGGCACGAGCTGCTGCTGCCCGCGTACCTCGACGAGCCGCACGGCCTGACGGAGTGGGTCGCCAAGCCGCTGCACGGGCGCGAGGGCGCAAGCATCCGCGTCCACGCCGAGGGGATCGAGCACGAGCAGCCCGGCGGCTACGGCGCCGAGGGCTGGTGCTACCAGCAGTGGTGCCCGCTGCCGCAGCTCGACGGCAACAAGGTCGTGCTCGGCAGCTGGGTCGTGGACGGCCGCGCCGCGGGCGTCGGCATCCGGGAGAGCGACGGCTGGATCACCGACGACGACGCGCGCTTCGTGCCGCACCTGATCGACACCGCATCACCCAGCGAGGCCCAGCGTGCCGCCTGGGTCGACGACGACCGGAGGGGACCCGGCCGATGAGCGAGCTGCTCGAGTCACTGCTGTATGCCGCCCTCTACTGCCTCGCCGGGATCGCCCTGCTGGCCGGGGGATTCGTCACGATGGACCTCCTCACGCCGGGGCGGCTCGGCGCCCGCATCTACACCGAGCGGTCCATCAACGCCGCCCTCATCGTCGGCGCCGAGTTCCTCGGGCTCGGGGCGATCGCGTTCACGACCATCTGGACCAACGGCAGCGCCGGCGTCGGGGCGGCGCTGGCCTGGACGTTGGCGTTCGGTGTCCTCGGGATCGCGCTGCAGGCCGTGAGCTTCCTCGTGCTCGACGCCATCACGCCGGGGTCGTTGCGGGCCATCGCGGTCGAGCAGGCGCTGCACCCGGGCGCGATCGTCGCGGCGTCGGCGATGCTGGCGGTGAGCGCCATCGTGTGCGCGTCGATAGCCTGACCGGGTGACGGACGACACCCGCCGCGCCTGGCGGCCCCTGCCCACCGACCGACCCGTCCGCGTCGCCCTGCTCGGCCACGGTCTCGCGGGCAGCGTCTTCCACGGCCCCCTGCTGGCCGCCGACCCCCGGTATGCCGTCGCCGTCGTCATGACCTCGTCGCCCGAGCGAGCCGAGGCCGCCCGCGCCGCCCACGCCGACGTCGAGATCGTCCCGGACGCCGACGCCGTGTGGGAGCGGGCCGACGACCTGGACCTCGCGGTCGTGGCCACCCCCGGCGAGACCCACGCGCGGTTCGGCATACGGGCCCTGGAGTCCGGGCTCGCGTGCGTCCTCGACAAGCCGGCCTGCACCACGGACGTCGAGGGAGCGGAGCTCCTCGCGACCCGCGACCGGACCGGCGTGCCGCTCACCGTCTTTCACAACCGCCGCCTGGACGGGGACTTCCTCACGGCCGTGCGGCTGCTGCGGGAGGGCCGGCTGGGCGCGCTGGTGCGTCTCGAGTCCTCGTTCGAGACCTGGAAGCCCACCGTCACCAAGGCCTGGAAGGCCGGCGCGAGCCCCGCCGAGGGTGGCGGCGTGCTCTACGACCTCGGACCGCACCTGATCGACCAGGCGATCCGGCTCGCAGGCCCGGTCGAGGAGTCGTATGCCGAGCTGCGCGCGCTCCGCGCGGGAGCCGTCTCGGACGACGACGCCGTCGTGGTGCTGCGGCACGCGTCCGGCGTCGTGAGCCACCTGACCATGAGCACCCAGGCCCGCCGCCCGGGGCCGCGGATGCGGGTCCTCGGCACCGAGGGCGCCTGGAGCTGCTACGGCGTGGACGGGCAGGAGGGCGCCCTCGGTGCGGGCGCCTCGCCGCTCGACGCGGACTTCGGGCTCGCCGGGGCCGGGCGGGGGAGCGTGCTCACCACCGACGCAGGCGACAAGGCGGTGCCGATGGAGCGGGGGGACTACCCGCGGTTCTACGCCGAGCTGGCCGATGCGCTGCAGGGACGGGGCACGGTGCCGGTCGATCCCGCCGACGCCGTGGGCGTGGTGGGTCTCATCGCAGACCTGCATCGTCGTCACCCGGTCCGATCACGCCCGTAGACTCGATGGCGTGCTGCCGGATCACGCTGACCTCGCCTACCTCGACCATGCCGCCACGACCACCGTCCGCCCCGAGGTGATCGAGGCGGTCGCCGCACGCCGATCCGTGGTCGGCAACCCGTCCAGCCTGCACACGGCAGGCCGGGCCGCGCGGCGCGTGGTCGAGGAGTGCCGCGAGCAGATCGCCGAGGCGGCGGGGGCGCGCCCGTCCGAGGTCGTCTTCACCTCCGGGGGGACCGAGGCCGACAACCTGGCGGTGGTCGGCGGCTACCGCGCACGCCGCGCCGCGGACGCCCGACGACGCCGCGTCCTGGCCAGCCCGGTCGAGCACCCTGCCGTGCTCGATGCCGTCGAGCACCTGGTCACCCACGAGGACGCCGAGGTGACCTGGCTGGAGGTGGACGAGGTCGGCCGGGTGCGGCTCGACCAGGCCCGGGCGGCCCTCGAGGAGGACCCCGCGTCCGTCGCTCTGGCGAGCCTCATGTGGGCCAACAACGAGGTCGGCACGATCCAGCCGGTGCGCGAGCTGGCCGAGGCGGCCGCTGCCCACGCCATCCCCGTCCACACCGACGCCGTGCAGGCGGTGGGGCACGTGCCGGTGGACTTCGGGTCGTCCGGGGTGACCCTGCTGTCCCTCACCGCGCACAAGCTCGGCGGGCCCGTGGGGGTGGGCGCCCTCCTCGTGCGACGCGACGCGGCCGTGTCGCCGCTCACCCACGGCGGAGGTCAGGAGCGGCAGATCCGCTCCGGCACGCTGGACACCGCCGGCATCGTCGGCCTGGCCACGGCGCTCGAGATCGCCTGCCACGAGCGGGAGCCCGAGACCGAGCGACTCGTGGGGCTGCGCGACCAGCTGCTGCAGGGGGCACTGGGGCTCGGTCTCGGCATCCGCGTCGGGGGCGACTGGGAGCCCGGAGACGCGACCCGCCGACTGCCCGGCAACGCCCACCTGCTCGTGCCCGGCTGCGAGGGCGACTCGTTGCTCTATCTCATGGACGCGGCCGGCGTGCTCTGCTCCACGGGCTCGGCCTGCCACGCCGGCGTGCCGCAGCCCTCGCACGTCCTGCTCGCCATGGGGCTCAGCGAGACCGAGGCCCGTGGGGCCCTGCGGCTCACCCTCGGCCACACCTCGACCGAGGCCGACGTGGCTCGGGCGCTGGGGGCGCTGCCGGCCGCCGTCGAGCGGGCCCGACGCGCCGGGTCGCTCTCGGTCTCGGGGGAGGTCGCGAGCTGATGCGTGTCGTCGCCGCGATGAGCGGAGGCGTGGACTCGGCCGTCGCGGCCGCCCGCATGCTCGACGCCGGGCACGACGTCGTGGGCGTCCACCTGGCCCTGTCCACGTCCGCCGCGACGCTGCGCGAGTCCGCGCGCGGCTGCTGCACCCTCGAGGACGCCGGCGACGCCCGCCGGGTGGCCGACCGGCTCGGGATCCCGTTCTACGTCTGGGACATGGCCGCACGCTTCAGGGCCGATGTCGTCGAGGACTTCGTGCAGGAGTATGCCGCCGGCCGCACCCCCAACCCCTGCCTGCGCTGCAACGAGCGGATCAAGTTCGCGGCGCTGCTCGACAAGGCCCTGGCGCTCGGCTTCGACGGCGTCGCGACGGGGCACTACGCGCAGGTGGTTGAGGAGGTCGGCGCCGACGGGACGGTGCGGCGCGAGCTGCACCGCGCCGTCGACCCTGCCAAGGACCAGAGCTATGTGCTCGGTGTGCTCGACGCGGACCAGCTCGCGCGCTCGTTCTTTCCGCTCGGCGACTCCACCAAGCCGCAGACCCGCGAGGAGGCGGCGGACCGCGGCTTCGCGGTGGCCAAGAAGCCCGACTCGCACGACATCTGCTTCATCGCGGACGGCGACACCCGCGGCTGGCTGGCCGGGCGGCTGGGGGAGCAGCCGGGCGAGATCGTCGACGAGACGGGGTCGGTCGTCGGCAGCCACCAGGGCGCCTACGCCTACACCGTCGGGCAGCGACGCGGCCTGGGCCTCGGCCGGCCGGCCGCGGACGGTCAACCGCGGTATGTCGTGGACGTCGACGTCCCCCGCAACCAGGTGGTCATCGGCCCGGCGGACCTGCTCGGCATCGATGCCATCCGCGGCGACCATGCGCGGTGGTGCGGCGAGCCGCCCGCCGGCGAGGTCGAGGTCGGCGCGCAGCTGCGGGCCCATGGCGAGGAGCTGCCGGCCCGGGCCTGGGTCGACGGCGACGACGTGCAGGTCCGGCTGCAGGAGCGCACCCGGGGCGTGGCCCCCGGGCAGTCCGTCGTGCTCTACGACGGCACCCGGGTCGTGGGGTCGGCCACGATCGCCGAGACCTGGCGCACCTGAGACATCCGCGGCATGAGGGCCGCCGGGGCCGGGTATGCGACGTACCCCATCAGCGGTCGGCACCCACGACGTCGGCCGCACGACCGCCAAGGAGACGACCATGACGGACATCGATCCGCAGAGCACGGAGCTGCGCAACCACGAGCTCGCCGACGAGGACACCCGCCAGCACACCGAGACCGCCGTCGAGGGTGACACGCAGGACCAGCAGGACACCGAGCGCGCGCACGCGGAGGACCCCGCCGAGGGCTGAACCTCCCTGGTGAGAGGCGACGAATGGGGGTCATCCGCGACGGGTGACCCCCATCTGTCGCCTCTCGGACGAAGTGCGAGGTGGGAGCCGGATCGCGCTACCGTCGGGGCGTGACGAGAGCGACAGGGATGGGTTCGTGGCCGGGCACCGACGTGCGCGAGACGCAGCGTGGGGTGCGCGAGCTCTTCGCCGAGCACGGCCTGCCCTACCTGCCCGAGCTGCCGGACCGCGGTCCTGGCGCCGACATGATCGGGCGCGCCGCGGCGCTCCTCGTGGACCTGCACGTCGACCTGCAGCCGATGGGCTGGCGGTTCGTCGACCGTCCCGGCCGCGACGCCGAGCGTGCGCGCACCTGGTGGCGCCAGGACCTCGACGAGCTGGCCGAGACCTTCGACGGCTACGAGGGCGAGCTCAAGGTCCAGGTCGCCGGGCCGTGGACCCTCGCGGCGTCGGTGTGGCTGCACCGCGGCGAGCGCAGCGTCGTCGACCCGGGCGCCGTGCGTGACCTGGCGGGCTCGCTCGCCGAGGGCATCAGGGGCCACGTGGCCGAGGCCGAGCGCCTCGTGCCGGGGGCCCGCGTCGTGCTCCAGCTCGACGAGCCGTCGCTGCCCGGGCTGCTCGCGGGCCGCCTGCCCACCGCCAGCGGCTTCGGCCGGATCCCCGCCGTCGACTCGTATGTCGCCGCCAACCTCGTGGGGGAGGTGCTGCAGGCGGCGGGGGATCGGCATACGGCCGTCCACTGCTGCGCCAAGGGCACGCCCCTGGCCATGCTGCGCACCACCGGCGCGTCCGCGCTGGCCGTCGACGCCACGGTGCTCGGCCCCAAGGGCTGGGAGTCCTTGGCGGCGACGCTGGAGTCGGGCACCGACGTGTGGCTCGGCAGCTATGCCTCGGCGTCGCCGCTGCCGACCGTCGCCGCCGTCCACGACGGGTTGGTGCGTCGTTGGCACGAGCTCGGCCTGGCCGCAGCCGATCTCGCGGAGGTGACGGTCTCCCCGGCGTGCGGGCTCGCGGGCCTGTCGCCGTCCGACGCGGTCGCCGCGCAGCGCCTCGCCGTGCAGGTCGCGGAGGCGGTCACCGAGACGGCCCTCGGATGAGTGCTCCCCGGATCCCCTGGCAGCTCAAGTGGATCGGGCTCGTGCTCATCTGGGGATCCAGCTTCCTGCTGATGAAGGTCGGGCTCGACGCCCTGGCGCCCCTGCAGATCTCGACGCTGCGGGTGCTGTCCGGGGCGCTCGTCGTCGTCACGCTGCTGCACCTCGGGCGGGGCCGGCTGCCCAGCCAGCGCCGCGCCTGGCTGCACCTGCAGGTCGTCGGATTCTTCCTGTGCACGGCGCCGTTCACGCTCTTTGCGCTCGGCGAGACGCGAGTCAGCTCGGCGCTCGCCGGCATCGGCAACGCGGTCACGCCCATCGCCACCGTCGTCCTCACCATGCTCTTCGTCCGGGACGAGCACTACTCGCTGCCGCGCCTGCTCGGGGTGGTGCTGGGCTTCCTGGGGGTCGTGGTGATCATGCAGCCGTGGGCGGTGCACGAGCGGCCGGACCTCCTGGGTTTCGGGATGACCTTGGCCGCAGGCATGTCCTACGGCGTCGGCTGGACCTGGCACCGCCTGCACCTCAAGCGCTACGACCCGGGTGGGCTCAGCATCCCGGCGGGCCAGCTCGTGAGCGCCTCGGGGCAGCTCGTGCTGCTGCTGACGGTGTGGTGGGCGCTCGGCGGTTCCGGGCTGGCGGCACCGTGGTCGGCGCGACTGGTGCGGCCCGAGGGGTCGGCGACGTGGTCGCTGCTCGCCGTGCTCGTGCTCGGGGCGGTCGGCACCGGGTGGGCGTTCACCGCGCAGTTCGACGTGGTGCGGGCGGCCGGGGCGACCGTGGGGACCTCGGTCACCTATCTCATCCCGGTCGTGTCGGTGCTCCTCGGGGTGCTCGTGCTGGGCGAGCACGTGACCGCGTGGACGTTGGTGGGATTCGCGTTCGTGCTCGCGGGTGCGCTGCTGATCGGCCTCGGCAACCGATGGGCCACGGCATACGGGGCCCGCCGAGGCGCGGGGCGCACCATCGGCTGATCACTTCGCGGGCAGGGACCGCGCGAAGTCCAGCCCCACCTCGAGCCAGCCTCGCAGACCCTCGTCCGTCGCCAGCGTGCGCTCGTCGACGACCAGCCAGTTGTGCAGCGCCCGGCCCTGCATCACCATGCGGTTGGTGCCGGGCTCGGTGGCCAGGCGGTCCGCCTCCTCCGGGTCGCAGCGCAGCATGAGGCTGCCGCGGCTGGTGGCGGCGACCGCCAGGTTGCCCGATGCCAGGAAGGCCAGCCCGCCGAACATCTTCTTCTCCGTCACGTCCAGGTCGTCCTGCACGTGCGCCCGGATGCGGGCGGCGAGGTTCTCGTCATACGCCATGACACCGATCATGACCCAGCGGGGCGCAGGCAGGGGCCTGTCGGACCTGTCTGGCACGATGCTCGTATGGCGAGGAGCAAGCCCCCCACCAGCGGGGTCACCGATGACGAGGCGGACATCCCGACGAGCGGCACCGAGGTCGCCGACGCGTCGGTCGCGGCTCGTCACGAGTGGACCGACCTGGCCCAGCGCGTGGTGGAGGCGCAGGAGGCCTACTACGGCCAGGACGCCCCGACGATCTCCGACGCCGAGTACGACCAGCTGATGCGTCGCCTCCAGGCGCTCGAGGACCAGTTCCCTGACCTGCGGACGCCGGACAGCCCGACCCAGCGGGTGGGGACCTTCCACCAGGCGACGGACTTCGCCCCGGTCACGCACCGGGAGCGGATGCTCAGCCTCGACAACGTCTTCTCCGCCGACGAGCTCGCCGAGTGGCTGGCGCGGGTCGAGCGGGGGCTGGAGGGGGCGCCGCACTACCTGTGCGAGCTCAAGATCGACGGGCTCGCGATCAACCTGCTCTACGAGGGCGGTCGTCTGACGACGGCGGCCACGCGCGGCGACGGCCGGGTGGGGGAGGACGTCACCCCCAACGTCCGCACGGTCGAGGGGATCCCGCACCGGATCACCGGCGACGACGTGCCGGACGTGCTGGAGGTGCGCGGCGAGATCTTCTTCCCGATCGAGGCCTTCGGCGACCTCAACGCGAGCCTGGTCGAGCAGGGCCGGGCGCCGTTCGCCAACCCGCGCAACGCGGCGGCAGGATCCTTGCGGCAGAAGGACTCTCGTATCACCGCGACGCGCCCGCTGCACATGCTGGTGCACGGCATCGGCGCGCGGTCGGGCTTCCCGATCACCCGCCAGAGCGAGGCCTACGAGCTGCTCACGGCGTGGGGCTTCCCGACGTCCAGCCACTACCGGGTCTTCGGCAGCCCGCAGGAGGTGCTGGACTTCGTCGCCCACTACGGCGAGCACCGGCACGACGTCGAGCACGAGATCGACGGTGTCGTCGTCAAGGTCGACGAGATCGCGCTGCAGGGGCGGCTCGGGACGACCTCGCGGGCACCTCGGTGGGCCATCGCCTACAAGTACCCGCCCGAGGAGGTCAACACGACCCTGCTCGACATCCGGGTCAACGTCGGCCGGACGGGCCGGGTGACGCCCTACGGCGTGATGGAGCCGGTCAAGGTCGCCGGGTCGACCGTCGAGATGGCGACCCTGCACAACGCCTTCGAGGTCGTGCGCAAGGGCGTGCTCATCGGCGACACCGTCGTGCTGCGCAAGGCCGGCGACGTCATCCCCGAGATCCTCGGCCCGGTCGTGGACCTGCGCGACGGGTCCGAGCGGGAGTTCGTCATGCCGACCCACTGCCCGGCGTGCGGGACCGAGCTCGCCTACGAGAAGGAGGGTGACAAGGACATCCGCTGCCCCAACGCCCGGTCCTGCCCGAGCCAGCTGCGCGAGCGCATCTTCGGCCTGGCCTCGCGGGGAGGTTTCGACATCGAGGCGCTCGGGTGGGAGGGCGCGATCGCGCTCCTCGACGCGGGCGTGATCGCCGACGAGTCCACGCTGTTCGACCTCACCGCCGCCGACGTCGCCCGGGTGCCGCTCTACACCCGCGCCGCCACCAAGAAGGAGCTGGCCGATCCGGAGGCCGTGCCCGCGCCGGGCGTCGTGGACGGGCGCGTGCTGTCGGCCAACGGCCGCAAGCTCGTGGACAACCTCGCCCACGCCAAGGAGCAGCCCCTGTGGCGCGTCCTTGTGGCGCTGTCGATCCGACACGTCGGACCGACGGCGGCCCGGGCGCTCGCCACGCACTTCGGGTCGATGGACGCCATCCGCGCGGCGTCGGTGGACGAGCTGGCGGACGTCGAAGGGGTCGGGGGCGTGATCGCCGAGTCGGTCGTGCAGTGGTTCGAGGTCGACTGGCACCGCGAGATCGTCGACCGGTGGGCGGCGGCCGGGGTGCGCATGGCGGACGAGCGGGACGCCTCCGTCGAGCGCACCCTCGAGGGTCTCACCGTCGTCGTGACCGGCTCGCTCGAGGGCTTCACCCGTGACTCCGCCAAGGAGGCGATCATCGCGCGCGGCGGCAAGGCGGCCGGTTCGGTCTCCAAGAAGACCGATTTCGTCGTGATCGGCGAGGGCGCGGGCAGCAAGGCCGCCAAGGCCGAGGAGCTGGGACGCCCGATCCTGGACGAGGCCGGGTTCGTGCGCCTGCTCGGGGAGGGCCCGGACGCGGTGTCCTGACGGGGCGTTGCGCCGGTTGCCTGATCCCCTCCATCTGGGGGCCCCTCGGCAGCCCACCCCGCCGAGAGCGCCGGGAGAAGGCTTGAGGGCCAGCGTCACGATCCGGCCACGCAGGCCGCGGAGGTCGAGGGACTCACCCGTTCAGCGGCATACTCGTGCGCACCGGCGCGGCAGGAGCAGGCGCCCTGAAGTGAGACTGGAGTCTCGGCCATGAGCGACCAGACGTGGCAGATCATCTCGATGGTGATCTACCTGATCGGCATGATCTACATCGGCTACTGGGCCTACCGGCGAACGGCGGGCCTCGGCGACTACATGCTCGGCGGGCGCGGCCTCGGCCCCGCCGTCACCGCCCTGTCCGCCGGAGCCGCCGACATGTCCGGCTGGCTGCTCATGGGTCTGCCCGGCGCGATCTACAAGACCGGGCTGGTCGAGGCCTGGATCGCCGTCGGCCTGACGATCGGCGCCTGGCTCAACTGGAAGCTCGTGGCACCCCGCCTGCGGGCCTACACCAAGGTGGCGAGCGACTCGATCACCATCCCGAGCTTCCTGGAGAACCGCCTGCGCGACCGCTCACGCCTGCTGCGGGTCGCCTCCGGCATCATCATCCTCGTCTTCTTCACGTTCTACGTGTCCTCCGGGATGGTCGCGAGCGGCGTCTTCATGGAGAAGTCCTTCGGGATGGAGTACCACGTCGGGATGCTCCTGATCGTGGCGGTGACGGTCGGCTACACCCTGTTCGGCGGCTTCCTGGCGGTGAGCTACACCGACTTCGTCCAGGGGCTGATGATGTTCCTGGCCCTGATCGCCGTGCCGCTGCTCGGGCTGTTCGCGGTCGGCGGGCCGTCCGGGGCGATGGAGTCCATCCGACAGGCCAACCCCGACGCCCTGTCCATGGTCAAGGGGGCCACCGCCGTCGGCGTCATCAGCTCGCTCGCCTGGGGCCTCGGCTACTTCGGGCAGCCGCACATCATCGTGCGCTTCATGGCGATCCGCACCGTCGAGGAGACCAAGCAGGGCCGCCGCATCGGCATCGGGTGGATGGTCCTGTCCTGCCTCGGTGCCATCGCGACCGCGTTGATCGGCCTCGCCTACTTCCAGCAGCACCCGGCCGACAAGATCACCAACCCCGAGACGGTCTACATCGCGATGGGGCAGATCCTCTTCCACCCGATCGTCGCCGGGTTCATGCTCGCCGCGGTCCTCGCCGCGATCATGAGCACCATCTCCTCGCAGCTGCTCGTGACCTCGTCCGCGCTGGTCGAGGACCTCTACAAGATCATCGCGCGCCGCGAGGGGTCGGACTCGTCATACGTCCTGCTCGGTCGCCTGGGCGTGCTCGCGATCTCGGTCATCGCCGCGGCCCTCGCCTGGACGACGGACTCGCCGATCCTCGCGCTCGTGGCCTTCGCCTGGGCCGGCTTCGGCGCGGCCTTCGGGCCGACGATCCTCATGGCGCTCTTCTGGCGCAAGCTCACCGCGCAGGGCGCCATCGCCGGGATGGTGACCGGTGCCATCCTCGTCGGCATCTGGGGAACGCGCGACGGTGGCATCTTCGACCTCTACGAGATCCTGCCCGGCTTCGTCGGCAACCTGGTCGTCACCACCGTGGTCAGCCTGATGACCCACCGGCATGACGCGGAGATCCACGCCGAGTTCGACGAGACAGTCCGTCAGGTGCGTCGCGAGGAGCGTGCGGCCGCCTCAGAGGCCTGACCGGCAGGAGGGGCGGCGGCGCGCCACTAGACTGGCGACCATGTCTTCCCTGTCCCGTGACCAGGTCGCGCACCTGGCCAACCTCGCGCGCATCGAGATGACGGACGCCGAGCTCGACACGATGGCCGGGGAGCTGGCCGTCATCCTCGACTCGGTGGCCCAGGTGGGCGAGGTCGCCGCCGCCGACGTCCCCCCGATGTCGCACCCGATGCCCCTGACCAACGTGACCCGCCCTGACGTGGTCCGCCCCGGCCTGACCCGCGAGCAGGCTCTGTCCGGCGCGCCGGAGCAGGAGCTCGACCGGTTCCGGGTGCCGCGCATCCTGAGTGAGGACTGATCTCCCGTATGACGACCACCGACCTCACCCGCCTCACCGCTGCCCAGATGGCCGACGGCCTCGCGGCCGGTGACTTCACCTCCTTGCAGCTCACGCAGGCCCACCTCGACCGCATCGCCGCCGTCGACGGCTCCGTCCGGTCCTACCTGCACGTCGACGCCGAGGGCGCCCTCGCCACGGCCCGCGAGGTCGACGAGGCCCGCGCCGCCGGCGAGCCGCTGCACCCCCTCGCGGGCGTGCCGATCGCCGTCAAGGACGTCATGACGACCGTCGGGCTGCCGACGACCTGCGGCTCCAAGGTGCTCGAGGGCTGGATTCCACCGTACGACGCCACGGTGGTCAGCAAGATCAAGGCCGCGCGCCTGCCGATCCTCGGCAAGACCAACATGGACGAGTTCGCGATGGGGTCCTCCACCGAGCACTCGGCCTACGGCCCGTCGCACAACCCCTGGGACCTCGAGCGCACCCCCGGCGGCTCGGGCGGGGGCTCGAGCGCCGTGGTCGCGTCCTTCCAGGCGCCCCTCGCGACCGGCACCGACACCGGCGGCTCGATCCGCCAGCCTGCCTCGCTCACCGGCACGGTCGGTGCCAAGCCGACGTACGGCGGCGTCTCCCGCTACGGCCTCGTCGCGCTCGCCTCGTCCCTCGACCAGGCCGGCCCCTGCGCCCGCACCGTCCTGGACACCGCCCTGCTGCACGAGCTGATGGGTGGTCACGACCCGCGCGACTCGACGTCCATCGACCAGCCGGTGCCGCCGGTCGTCGAGGCCGCCCGCAGCGGCGACGTCTCCGGCCTGCGCGTCGGCATCGTCAGGGAGCTCACCGGCGAGGGCTACCAGGCGGGCGTCCAGCAGCGTTTCGACGAGGCCGTCGAGCTGCTCCGCGCCGGTGGCGCCGAGATCGTCGAGGTCTCCTGCCCCCACTTCGACTACGCCCTCGGCGCCTACTACCTGATCCTGCCGAGCGAGGCGTCGTCCAACCTCGCCAAGTTCGACGCCATGCGTTACGGCCTGCGCGTCGCCCCGGCCGGGGTTGAGGCGCCCAGCGCGGAGCAGGTCATGTCCGCCTCCCGCGAGGCGGGCTTCGGCGACGAGGTCAAGCGGCGCATCATCCTCGGGACCTACGCCCTGTCCAGCGGCTACTACGACGCCTACTACGGCCAGGCGCAGAAGGTCCGCACGCTCATCGCGCGCGACTTCGAGGCCGCCTTCGCACAGTGCGACGTGCTGATCTCCCCGACGATGCCGACCACGGCCTTCCGGCTGGGGGACAAGCTCGACGACCCGATGGCGATGTACCTCAACGACGTCGCCACCATCCCCGCCAACCTCGCCGGCATCCCCGGCATGTCGGTGCCCGTGGGGCTCGCGCCCGAGGACGACCTGCCCGTGGGGCTGCAGGTGCTCGCGCCGGCCATGGCCGACGACCGGCTGTACCGCGTGGCGGCCTACGTCGAGCGCGAGCTGGAGAAGGCCTGGGGCGAGCCGCTGCTCGCCAACGCGCCCGACCTGGGAGCCGCGACGCCTGCCCCCGGCACGCCCGACCAGACCTCCGAGACGCGGAAGGACGGCTGACCCATGGCCACCACGCACGTCGAGCCCGTCCTCGACTACGACGAGGTGCTCGAGCGCTTCGACCCGGTGATGGGCCTCGAGGTCCACGTCGAGTTGAGCACCGCGACCAAGATGTTCTGCTCCTGCGCGACGACGTTCGGCGCCGAGCCCAACACCCAGGTGTGCCCGGTCTGCCTCGGCCTGCCCGGCGCGCTGCCCGTCGTCAACGCCAAGGGCGTCGAGTCGGCGATCCGGATCGGCCTGGCGCTCAACTGCGAGATCGCGCAGTGGTGCCGGTTCGCGCGCAAGAACTACTTCTACCCGGACATGCCCAAGAACTTCCAGACCTCGCAGTACGACGAGCCCATCGCGTTCGACGGCTACCTGGACGTGGAGCTCGAGGACGGCACGACCTGGCGGGTCGAGATCGAGCGGGCGCACATGGAGGAGGACACCGGCAAGTCGCTGCACATGGGCGGCGCGACCGGTCGCATCCACGGCGCCGACTACTCGCTGCTCGACTACAACCGGGCGGGGATCCCCCTGATCGAGATCGTCACCAAGCCGGTGGTCGGCGCGGGGGAGCGTATGCCGGAGGTCGCCAAGGCCTATGTCTCGGCGATCCGTGACCTCATGCGGGCGCTCGACGTGAGCGACGCGCGCATGGAGCAGGGCTCGATGCGCTGTGACGCCAACGTCTCGCTGATGCCCAAGGGGTCGACACAGCTCGGCACCCGCACCGAGACCAAGAACGTCAACTCGCTGCGGTCGGTCGAGCGGGCCGTGCGCTACGAGATGACCCGGCACGGCGCGATCCTGTCGTCCGGCGGCACGATCCTGCAGGAGACGCGGCACTGGCACGAGGACACCGGGGTCACGACCTCGGGGCGAGAGAAGTCCGACGCCGAGGACTACCGCTACTTCCCCGAGCCCGACCTGGTGCCCGTCGCCCCGAGCCGCGAGTGGGTCGAGGAGCTGCGCGCCACCCTGCCCGAGCCTCCCGGCCGGCGGCGCAAGCGGCTGCAGGGGGAGTGGGGCTACTCCGACCTGGAGATGCGCGACGTCGTCAACGCCGGCGCGGTGGAGCTGATCGAGTCCTCCGTCGCCGCCGGCGCCACGCCCGCCGCCGCCCGCAAGTGGTGGATGGGTGAGGTGTCCCGTCGCGCCAACGACCAGGTCCGTGACCTCGCCGACATGGGCGTCACGCCGGAGCACGTCGCCGAGCTGGACGGGATGGTCCGGGACGGCCGGCTCAACGACTCGATGGCCCGTCAGGTCATGGACGGCGTGCTGGCCGGCGAGGGGTCGCCTCGCGAGGTGGCCGACGCGCGGGGCCTCGAGCTGGTGCAGGACGACTCCGCGCTCGAGGCCGCGGTGGACGAGGTGCTCGGCCGCAACGCCGACATCGTCGCGAAGATCAAGGACGGCAAGGTGCAGGCCGCCGGGGCCCTGATCGGTCAGGTCATGAAGGCTATGAAGGGCCAGGCCGACGCCGGCAAGGTCCGCGAGCTGATCATGACCAAGTGCCAGTGACCGGGCGCGCGTAGCCATCGCAGCCGGGGTCACCCACCGAAGGTGACCCCGGCTGGGGCATACCGGCCTGCTAGGAGGCCCGCTGCGCCCGGGTTGGGCTGGCCGAGCCAGGCGGTGAACAACGCCTGCGAGGTGGCGGTGCGCATGGCCGAGCCCAGCGACGAAGTGCGGTCGGACCTCACGCACCCGCTCGTCATAGCTGCGGACGTCGAGCAGCAGCACCGCGCGGTCAGGGGTGACATTGCTCCTGGCCCAGGACTGGAGGGGCAGCGCGTCGGTGTCGGCGCGGAAGAGCACGCACGGGCCCCTCGCCGTTGCGCAGCACGCCCACCACGTCGCTGGCCAGGACGTCGGCGACGGCGACCGCGACGGCTCTCGTGGTCGCTGCGTCCTCAGCGGCGGCCGGCGCCGAGCAGCCCGCCCAGCACGTCCCGGATGATCGTGCCCGTGTCGAAGCCCCGGGCCTCGCGCTGGTCGGCGTTCTGCTGGGTGCCCATCCCCGTCTGCCCGGTGGCTGAGCCGAGCACCGAGCCGAGGATGTCGCCGAGGACGGTGTCGCCCACGCCCCCACCCTGCGCCTGTCCCAGGCTGCCGCCGGCGCCGGCCTGGCCGAGGACCTGCTTGGCGAGCCAGGACATGACGATCGGGGCGAGGATCGGGATCAGGCGCTGCACGAGCGGCCCGCCGACGCCCTGCAGGCCGCCGAGCTGCTGGGCCACCTGCTCCTGGTTGCCCCCGAAGATGTGGGCGGCGATGGCCTCGCCGTCGCGGGTGTCCACGGCCCCCAGGTCGACGGGGCCGTCCGTCAGCCGGGGGTCGTGCTGGCTGAGGGCCCCGGAGATCGACCGGGCGCCCGCGGGGTCGGCCGCGTTGGCCTGCAGGCCCCCCAGCAGCGCGGGCAGGACCGCGGCGGCGGCGTGCTGCACGTCCTCGGGCCGGGCGTCGAGCTGCTGGGCCAGGTCGGCCACGGGAAGCGTGCGCAGGATCTCGTCGACGGCGGTCATGGGGGCTCCTCGGGATAGGGGTCGGGGTGGTCCACCGCCAACCTACGACAGGCGGGGGCCCGTGGGAGCACCCGCACCGCCCGCAGTGGAGCGAGGGCTTCGGCGGGGGGGGGGGGGGGTGATCCACACGGTCCTGCCGCACCGACGGGGCCGACCTCGCCGCCGCCCTCGACGCGCTGCGTTCCTCACCCGCGCCACTTCCCCTGGTGGAGAGCAGGATCCGTGACGAGACGGATGAGCTGCGCAAGCACGTCAACGTCTTCGTGGACGGGGTCGACGTCGAGCGGGGCGCAGGCACCGGCACGGTGCTGCGTGAGGGGGCCACGGTGATCATCCTGTCCGCCGTCTCGGGCGGGTGAGCGAGCCTCGGCGGAACGACATACGGTGGGGGGCATGACCCTCGTGACCCTTGCCGACCAGGACTGGATCGACCGCGTGGGCCCGGTGCCCGGGGTCGAGATGATCCCGTGGGACCTCACGGGCCCGTGCCCGCGGGCGGACGAGGTGGAGATGGTCGTCGCCCCCTACACCCTGTCGGCGGACGGGTTCGAGCGGCTCGCCGACCTGCCGCGGCTGCGGGCCTTCCAGCTGCTGTCGGCCGGCTACGAGCACGCCGTCCCCTTCGTCCCTGAGGGGGCGAGCCTGCTCAACGCCCGTGGCGTCCACGCCGCCGGCACCTCCGAGCTCGCCCTCACGCTGACCCTGGCGGCGCAGCGTGGCGTCCCCTGGATGCTCGAGGGCCACCGCCGGCAGCACTGGCAGGACAAGCACTTCGAGCCCGGGCTGGCCGACCAGCGCGTCCTCGTGGTCGGCTACGGCGACATCGGGCAGGCCATCGTGCGCCGGCTGCAGCCGTTCGAGCCCGAGATCACCGTGGTCGCGAGCCGGGCCCGCGCCGGGGACGACCTCGTCGAGCGGGTGCACGGCATCGACGAGCTCGACGCCCTCGTGCCGCACCAGGACGTGATCATCCTCATCGTCCCGCACACGGACGCCACCGACCGGCTGGTGGACGCCGACTTCCTGGCCTCGATGCGCGAGGGGGCGCTCCTGGTCAACGTCGCCCGCGGGCGCGTCGTCGACACCGACGCCCTCGTCGCCGCGACGCGGTCGGGGCACGTGCGCGCCGCCCTGGACGTCGTCGACCCGGAGCCGCTGCCCGACGGTCACCCGCTGTGGTCCACCCCCGGGGTCCTGATCGCGCCGCACGTCGGCGGTCTGGCGCACGGGTTCTGGCGCCGCGCGAGCGATCTCGTCCGCCGACAGCTGCACCACATCGCGTCGGGCGAGCCCTTCGACAATGTCGTGGAGATCGCGCGGTGAGACACTGTACGCATGGCTGAGCACATCACCGTGACCCGCGAGGACAGCCGGCACCGCTACGAGGTGCGTCTGGACGGCGAGCTCGCAGGCTTCGCCGACGCCTACGTCGAGGGTGACGAGGCCGGTGGGAGTGGGGTGGTCGTCGTGCCGCACACGGAGGTGGACCCCGCCTTCGGCGGGCAGGGGGTCGGCTCGGCCCTCGTCCAGGGGCTGCTCGAGGACGTGCGCGCTCGGGGTCTGGTCGTGCGGCCGCTCTGCTCCTTCGTGGCGGCCTACCTCGACAAGCACCCGGAGTACGCCGACCTGCGGGCCTGACCGGTCCGCCGAGCCGGGTGGATCAGGCGGGTGATGCCGTGCCGTCGGTGTCGTCGTCCCGGGTCAGCGCCGCCTCCAGCACCGCCACCAGATGGTTCTCGAGGTCGTCCGGGCCGACCTGGGCCGGGTCCAGCAGGTGCTGCAGGGCGCCCCCCTGAAAGGCCGCGAAGAGCAACCGGGCGAGCTCCAGGCTGCTGACCGGCAGCCGTATGCCGTGCCGCCGCAGGTAGCCCTCCAGCGTGGCCGCCGTCTCCTGATGGCCGCGGGCGACGACCTCGCGCCAGGCCGCCCCCGCCTCGGGGTCGCGGATGGCGTGCAGCATGAGCTCGGTCTGCAGCAGCAACCACTGCTGGCGCTCGCCGGGCTGGTCGGACCACAGGGTCAGCACCCCGTGCAGCAGCTCGCGTGGCGTGAGGTCGTCCTCCTCCGACAGCTCGCGGACCCGGTCGCGCAGCCGGGCGGTGCGCTGCGCGACGAGCTCGACCACCAGCTCGTCTCGGGACGCGAAGTTGGAGTAGAACGCCCCGCGTGTGAATCCCGCACGGTCGCAGACGTCCTCGACGCTCGTGCCGTGGAACCCCCGCTCCGCGAATGCCTGGGACGCCGCGGCGAGGATCCGCTGACGGGTGGCCTCGCGACGTGCGGACCGCGGCGGGGCATCACTGCGAGTGGTCATGCCCTCACGATACACCTGTGAATTGAATACGGGAATGAACCCGGATACGCTGGTGTATCAGAAGATGTCCCCAGTCCTCCCCGCAGGACGACCCGAGCCCGGTCGATCCCGGGCACCAAGGAGCAGTGCGTCATGGCGCTCATCGCCCACGCAGCAGCCGTCGACGGGCCGCACGGCCCGTTGCTCCTGCCGACCTCGCTGGCCGCCCGCAAGGGAGAGGTGACGGTCGTCGCCGGTGACCCGGGGCCTGCGGCCACCACCCTCGCGCTGGCCCTCGGCGGTCGCGTCCGTCTCGACGACGGGAGCATCACCTGCAACGGCGACCCCGAGCCGCACGTCCGTCGCCGTCGCGTCGCCCTCGTCGACGTCCCCGGCGTGACCGAGCCCGAGCCCGGTCTGCCGATCGAGGTCGTCGTGGGGGAGGAGCTGGCCCTTGCCGGCCTACCGTCCCGGCGAGCCGACATCCGCGCCTTCCTTCGTGAGCGTGGCGCCGAGGAACGCTCGGCGCAGCGGTGGGAGTCCCTCGAGCCGTCCGAGCACGTCCGCTGGCTGGCCGAGATCACCGCACAGCGTGAGGACGTCACCGCCGTCGTGCTGACCAGCCCGGACCGGTGGGGCGGCTCCCCGCACGCCTGGCACGGCGTCGCCCAGGTGCTGGCGGACCAGGGTCTGGTCGTCGTGGTCCTGGCGACCCACTCGAGCGTCCGTCTCCTCGGCCTCGAGAGCACCTACGAGCTGGGGGTGTCCGCATGAGGGCCCATCGTCTCGCCATGGCCGAGCTGCGACGGCTGACCAGCGGGCCGCTGCTCCGCCTCGCCCTCGCCGCCATGCTCGTCATACCGAGCCTGTATGCCGGCCTGTACCTCTATGCGAACCGTGACCCCTATGCCAACCTGCGCAACGTCCCCGCCGCCGTCGTGGTGGAGGACGCCGGGACCACGCTGGCCTCCGGGGAGCGCCTGGCGGTGGGGGACCAGGTCGCACGGACCCTCCTCGACGGTCACACCTTCGACTGGCACCGCGTCTCGCGCGCGGACGCCGTCGCGGGCGTCGACGACGAGCACTACGACTTCGCGCTGATCATCCCGGCGGGATTCTCCGCCGACCTGGCCTCGGCGGGATCCACCTCGCCGCGGCAGGCCCACCTCGAGCAGTACACCAACGACACCAACGGCTATC
Organism: Arsenicicoccus cauae; assembly: GCF_009707125.1. Classification (GTDB taxonomy): domain Bacteria; phylum Actinomycetota; class Actinomycetes; order Actinomycetales; family Dermatophilaceae; genus Arsenicicoccus; species Arsenicicoccus cauae. The sequence goes on along the minus strand of NZ_WLVL01000037.1, from coordinate 173,333 downwards.
TCGCCCGCACCATCTCCAGCACGGTCGTCGCGGAGGTGACGAAGTCCGTGGCCTCCCAGGTCAGCTCGACCGCCGCGGCCCAGCTGCTCGACGGGATGAGCACCATCCACGGCAAGATGCAGCAGGCCGTCGACGGCGCGGGGCAGCTCGCGACGGGCGTGGGGCAGCTGGGTGACGGGGCGGGACGGCTGTCCACCGGAGCCTCGTCGCTGCGCGACGGTGCGGTCCAGCTGCGGGACGGGGCGAACCGCCTGGCCAGTGGGGCGGACTCGGCCCGCTCCGGTGCGTCGGCGCTCGCCGACGGGGCCGGGCAGCTCGACGACGGCCTGGCGACGCTGGACACCAAGACCGCGGCGCTGCCGGGACAGACGGCACAGCTCGCCTCCGGCGCCCGTCAGGTCGCCGACGGCAACGCCGCCCTCGCCAAGGGTGCGACCCAGCTCGCGTCCGGCGCCACGGCGGCGTCCACGGGAGCCGGACAGCTCAAGGCCGGTGCGGACACCCTGCACAGCGGTGCGGCCAAGGTCGCGGCGGGCGCCCACCAGGTCGCCGCCGGCAACGCCAAGGTCGCCGAGGCGGGGTCGCTCGCCAAGGACGGCGCCGCCCAGATCGACCGGGCCCGCAAGCAGCACAAGGGTGAGCTCCAGGGGCAGATCGACGCCCTCAGGCAGCAGGTCGCGGCGCTGGGCGAGGCGATCGACGCGCTGCCCGCCGACGACCCCGCCCGCGCGCGCCTGCAGCGCATCCACGACACCCTGCAGACGCGCCTCGGGAGCGCCGACGACGACCTCGCGTCCCTCGACGCGGCTCTGGACCGGGCGTCCGCCACCGTCACGAGCGCGTCGGGCAAGCTCACGACCCTGGCCGAGGGGTCCCAGCAGGTCGCGGCGGGTGCTGACCAGCTCACGTCGGGCAGCGCCACGCTCGCCGACAAGCTGGGCGAGCTGCAGGCCGGGACGGGCCGGCTCGCCACGGGCGCCACCACGCTGTCGGCCGGCGCCGCCAAGGCGGCCACCGGTGCCGGCCAGGTCGCCGACGGTGCGGACCGGCTGGCCGCCGGGTCCGTCCAGCTGCATGACGGGATCGCCGCGGCGCACGCCGGCAGCACCAAGCTCGACGACGGGGCCACGCGGCTGAGCGCGGGCCTGGACACCCTCGCCACCGGAGCCCACACCCTGGCGTCGGGCGAGGACAAGGCCGTCGCCGGGGCACAGCAGCTCGCCGCCGGGGCCGGGCAGCTCCGCGACGGCGCGACCAAGGCCCAGCAGGGTGCCCAGCAGCTGCACGACCAGCTGGCCGCCGGGGTCAAGCAGGTCCCGGCCTACACCCAGCAGCAGCGTGAGGCCGCGGCGCAGACGGTCGGCAACCCCGTCGCGGTGCGGGCGAGCAACCCCGCCCAGGCCGCGAACTACGGCGCCGGGCTGGCCCCGTTCTTCGTCAGCCTCTCCCTGTGGATCGGTGCCTACGTGCTCTTCCTCCTGGTCAAGTCCCTGTCCACCCGGGCCCTCGCCGCGCAGCAGCCGGCCTGGCGGGTCGCCCTCAGCGGGTGGATGACCCCCGCCCTGGTCGCCGGCGGCCAGTCCTTCCTGGTCTACTGGCTCGTGCTCCAGGGCCTCGGCTTCCACGTCGAGCACCCGCTGTGGGCCGTCCTGTTCATGGCCTTCGTCTCCATCACGTATGCCGCGGTCCTGCACGCCCTCACCGCCCGGTTCGGAGCCGTCGGCAAGTTCCTCGGCCTCGTGCTCCTGGTGGTGCAGCTCGTCTCAGCGGGCGGGACCTTCCCCTGGCAGACCCTCCCCGGGCCGCTCCGGGTGCTGCACCACCTCCTGCCCATGAGCTACGCCATCGACGGGCTGCGCCACCTGATGTATGGCGGCCGCATGGCCTTCGTCGCCCTCGACGTCGCCGTGCTGGCGGCATACCTCGGGGTCGCGCTGGCGGCCGCCAGCTGGGCGGCCCACCGGGCCCGCATCTGGACCCCGGCGAGGATCAAGCCCGACCTGGTCCTGTGATCTCGGCCGGCACCACCGCAAGACCCCGAACTGCGGGTGGGTCCGGCACGCTGTAGCCAGCACCGGACCCACCCGCGCGCTCACCCCCACCAGCAGGAGAGCCCATGTCGGCCAGCCCGTTCGCCATCGATCCCTGGCGCCTCGTCGAGGAGCACGTCGACCCGCAGCGCCTCGGGCTTACCGAGGCGCTGCTGACCGTCTCCAACGGCGTCATCGGTCTGCGCGGCGCCCTCGAGGAGGGGGACCCGGCGTTCGAGACCGGGGTCTTCGTCAGCGGGGTCCACGAGACCTTCCCGCTGTCCTACCCGGAGAAGAGCTACGGCGACCCGGACCAGGGTCAGGCGCTGGTCAACGTCCCCGACGGGATGCGGGTCCGGCTGCTCGTCGGCGACGCGCCCCTGGACATCACGGCCGGCACCGTCCACGAGCACCGCCGGGTGCTGGACATGCGCACCGGCACCCTCACCCGCGAGCTGGACTGGAGCGCACCGGGCGGCGACCGCATCCGGGTCACGACGGGCCGGCTCACGTCGCTGGTGGAGCGTTCGCTCGCGGCCGTGCGCTACGAGGTCGAGGCGGTGCAGGGGCCGGTGCGGCTGGTCGTGCAGTCGGACCTCGCCGCCAACGACACAGAGCCCATCATCGACAACGACGACCCGCAGGTCGCCGCGGCGCTGCGCCGGCCCTACCGCGGCGTGCGACGCACCGCGTGCGGGGACGGTGGTGTCCTCGTCCACGAGACCATCCGCAGCGGCGTACAGGTCGGCTCGGGCTGCGACCACGTGATCACGGTCACCCGCGCGAACGGTCGGGTCGAGCGGGTCCACCCGCGGGTCGTCGTCGACGAGGACCACGTCCGCACCACCGCCGTCATAGAGCTCGAGGCGGGGGACCGCCTGACCATCCTCAAGCTGCTGGCCTACGTCCGCGACGGGGACCGCCCCGACGGCGTGCTCGGCGACCACGTGCGCGCCCACCTGGCCGTCGGGCACGACCTCGGGTGGGAGCAGCTGGTCGCCGGCAACCGCGAGCACCTCGACGCCTTCTGGGACGACGTGCACCTGGAGGTGGAGGGGGACGACGAGCTGCAGCAGTCGCTGCGCTACGCGCTCTTCCAGGTCTACCAGGCCAGCGCGCTGATCGAGGACGCCCCCATCGGCGCCAAGGGGCTCACGGGCGGCGGCTACAGCGGCCACACCTTCTGGGACATCGAGGGATTCGTCGTCCCGACGCTGACCATGGTCGCCCCGCGAGCGGCCCACAACCTCCTGCGCTGGCGGTCCTCCACGATCGGCGCAGCCCGCGAGCGCGCCGAGCAGCTGGGGCTGCGCGGCGCCTCCTTCCCCTGGCGCACCATCGACGGGCACGAGGCGTCGGGCTACTGGCCCGCAGGGACCGCCGCGATGCACGTCAACGCGGACATCGCCCGCGCGTTCGATCTCTACCGCCACGTCCGGGGCGAGCTGCAGTTCGAGCGGGCGCACGGCCTGGAGGTGCTCGTAGAGACGGCGCGGCTGTGGATCTCCTTGGGGCACAACGACCGCCAGGGACGCTGGCACCTCTACGGCCTCACCGGTCCGGACGAGTACACCGCCGTCGTCGACGACAACGTCTTCACCAACCTCATGGCGGCGCGCAACCTGCGGGCCGCGGTCGCCTCGTGCGGGCGGCACCCCGACCGGGCGCGCGAGCTGGGCGTGGGCAGCGAGGAGACGGCCACCTGGGCCCGGGCCGCCGACGCCGTGCACGTGCTCTACGACGAGCACCTCGGGGTCCATCCGCAGTGCGAGAGCTTCACCGAGTACGACGAGTGGGACTTCGCGTCGTGGGGCGACCGCTACCCGGTGCAGGAGCACGCGCCCTACGTCCAGATCTATCGCCACCAGATCGTCAAGCAGGCGGACCTGGTCCACGCCCTGTGGTGGTGCGGGGACGACTTCACCGACGAGCAGACCGCCCGCGACCTCGACTACTACGAGGCCCGCACCGTCCGCGACTCCTCCCTCTCGGCCGGGATCCAGTCGGTGGTCTGCATCCAGACCGGCCACCTCGGACTCGGCCTGGACTACCTGCGCGAGGCCGTGCAGGTCGACCTGCACGACCTGCAGGGCAACACCGAGCAGGGTCTGCACCTCGCGTCGCTGGCCGGGGCCTGGCTCGCCCTCACCGCCGGGCTCGGCGGCCTGCGCGAGGACGGTCCGCTGGTCCAGCTGTCCCCCCGCCTGCCCGACGGTCTGACGGGCTATCGCTTCAGGTTCCTGTGGCGGGACGCCCGGATCGAGGTGCACGCCCGCGAGCAGGTCACCGTGAGCGTGGCCGGCGTGGACTCCCTCGACGTCGTCCTCTACGGCGACCAGGTGACCATCACGCCCGACGAGCCGGCCGTGGTGCCGGTCCGGTCGGTCGAGCCGCTGCTGTCCACGCCGCGTCAACCGGTCGGACGGTCGCCCCGCGACCTCGCCGGTGCGTGAGGATGGCGGTATGACGGACACCTCCCGCACCCTGCTGCTGATGCGTCACTCCGAGGCCGGCCACGGCGGCGGAGGCGACCACGCCCGCACCCTGACCAGCGGGGGCCGGGACGACTCGCGCATCGCCGGTCGGTGGATCGCCGAGCACGTCGGGGCCCTGGACCTCGCGGTCGTCTCGAGCGCGACCCGCACGCGCCAGACCTGGGAGGCGGCCACCGAGGGAGGCGCCCGGGCGGCGGCGGTGGACCTGTCGGACGAGGTCTACGACGCGGGTCTCGCCGAGCTGCTGGCCCTGCTCACGCACCTGCCCGACGAGGCTCGCACCGTCCTCGTCCTCGGGCATGCCCCCGGCATCCCCGCCCTCGCACGCACCATCGCCTCCAAGGACGGCCCGCGCGACGTGGCCGATGCCCTCCAGCGGGGGTTCCCGACCACCACGCTGTGTCGCTTCGAGGTCGAGGGGGACTGGCTCGACGTCGGGGCGGCCACCGCCGACCTCGTCGACGTGGTCGTGCGCCAGGACTGACCGGTGCGGCTCCTGGTCACCGGAGGCACGGGGTGGGTCGGCCGGCACGTGGTGCGGGCGGCGCGGGCTGCGGGGCACGACGTGGTGCACGCGTCGCGCACCCCCGGGCCGGACGGCGTGCGCCTCGACGTGCGGGACGGCGCCGAGGTCCTCCGGTGCCTCGAGACGGTCCGCCCCGACGCACTCGTGCACACGGCATACGACCAGCAGGACTGGGGCACGACGACCACCGGCACCGTCCACGTCGTGCGCGGCTGCGGGCTGGTCGGGGCGCGGCTGGTGGCACTGTCCACCGACCTGGTCCTGCCGAGCCGCGAGGCCTGGTCGGACGAGAGCGTGCCGCCCGCGCCCACCACGCCGTATGCCGCCGCGAAGGCCGCCTGCGAGGCCGCCGTGGCCGCCGCGCTCGACGACGCCGTGGTCGTCCGCACCTCGCTCGTCGTCGGGCGAGGCAGCACGCACCACGCGCTGGTGCACGCCGTCGCGGCGGGGCAAGGCGCGCTGCGCGACGACGAGATCCGGTGTCCCGTCCACGTGCTCGACCTGTCCGCCGCCCTGGTGGAGCTGGCCACCGAGGCCCGCGGCGTGCGGGGTCTGGCCCACGTCGCCGGGGCGCAGGCGATGAGTCGCCACGACCTCGGCCTCCTGGTGGCCCGTCACGAGGGGCTGGACCCGGCCCGGCTGCCGGTCGCGTCGAGGGGGGACGCGCCCGGCCCGGCGTGCGTCCGCCTGGACTCCACCCGCGCGGCGTCCTTGCTGCGCACCAGGGTCCGCCCGGTCGCGGAGGCGCTGGCGGCCGAGGCCACGATCACGACGGCGGCAGGATGACGATCCGGTCGTCGCCGTCGCGCTCGTCCCCGCGAAAGGTGTTGCTCGTGATGATCCACAGCCGGCCGTCCGGGGCGCGCTCGACGGTCCGCAGCCGGCCGTAGGTCCCCTCCAGCAGCGCCTGCGGCTCCCCGGTTTTGCCGCCCTGCAGGGGAACGCGCCACAGGCGCTCGCCGCGCAGCGCTGCGACGTAGGCCGCGCCGTCGGTGCCGATCGCCAGCCCGCTGGGGGAGGCCTCGTCCGTGCGCCAGACCACGAGCGGGTCCGTGAAGCGCGTGTCGCGACCGCCTCCGTTGTCCTCCTGCCGGCCCTCGACCGTGGGCCAGCCGTAGTCGCGGCCCTCCTGGATCAGGTTGAGCTCGTCCCAGGTGTTCTGCCCGAACTCCGTGGCCCACAGGCGCTGCTCGGCGTCCCAGGCCAGGCCCTGCACGTTGCGGTGGCCGCGCGACCACACCGAGGACGAGGGGTCGGGGTTGCCGGGGGCGGGGGCGCCGTCGGCGGTGACCCGTAGGATCTTGCCGCCGAGCCAGGAGGCATCCGGGGCCCGGTCGCGCTCCGAGGCGTCCCCGGTCGGCACCCAGATCATCCCGTCCGGGCCGACCTTGATGCGACCGCCGTTGTGGATCCCGCCCGCCGGGATGCCCGACAGGACGACGCGCTCCGGCATCAGCCGGTCCCCCTCCAGGCGCAGCCGCACCACCCGGTTGTCCTGCCTGGTGGTGTGGTAGACGAAGACCCTCTGGTCCGTGGCGAACTCGCGCGACACGGCGATGCCCAGCAGCCCACCCTCGCCGTTGGCCTCGACGTCGTCGATGCGCCCGACCTCGACCGGCCGGGCGCCCTCCCGGACCCGCAGCACGCGCCCCTCGTCCCGGAGCGTGACGAGAGCCGATCCGTCGGGCAGGAAGGCCAGCCCCCACGGGACGTCGAGGCCGGTCGCCACCTCGACGGGGCTGCTGGCGGGGGCGGGGGCGGCGGGCGAGGCGGGTGCCGGAGCCGTGCTCGAGGTCGCCGGGGCCGAGGTGCCGGACGTGGCGGTCGAGATGGCGGGGGAGGATGAGAAGGTAGCGGTGGAGCTGGCGGTGGTCTGCGTCGAGGCGGTGCAGGCCGTGACGGCGGTCAGGCCGACGAGCAGCGGCAGGGCGAGTCGGCGGGGCGTCGTCATACGACCAGTCTGCGACCCCGGCCAGGGAGGGACCACCCGGCCGCTGTCCGTGACCTGGGACATGATGCCCACATCGCGAGACTGCCGCGCGCCCCCTTTGACGCGGGGCCTCCCCTGGGGGACTGTTGACCCGTGGCCCGAATCCTCGTACTTCCCTAGCGCGCCGTCGACCTGCGACAGCGCGCCACCCCTGCGTCCCGGCACCCGGGTCAGGGGTTTTTTCATGGGTGGCCACGAGCGCACCGGACCCGCACAGGGTCGGCACCCGCCGACCCGACGACGATGTCATCCCGAAAGTGGTGAGACACAGTGACCGACACCACGTCGACCGCTGCCACGCCCGCTCCGCGTCCCGATGGCGCCCTTCCCGCCCCCAGCCCCTCCAGCGTCGCCGCAAACGTGCGGCACCGGACGCCGGTCCAGGTCACGGGTGCGCAGAGCCTGGTCCTCGCGCTCGAGGCGCTCGAGGTAGACACCGTCTTCGGCATCCCGGGCGGGGCGATCCTCCCGGCCTACGACCCGCTCATGGACTCCAGCTCGGTGCGCCACGTCCTGGTGCGCCACGAGCAGGGCGCGGGCCACGCCGCCCAGGGCTACGCCTCGGCGACCGGCAAGGTGGGTGTGTGCATGGCGACGAGCGGGCCGGGAGCCACCAACCTCGTCACGCCGCTGCTCGACGCCTACATGGACTCCGTCCCGATGGTCGCGATCACGGGCCAGGTCGGCAGCGCCTCGATCGGCACCGACGCCTTCCAGGAGGCCGACATCCGCGGCATCTCGATGCCGATCACCAAGCACAACTACCTCGTGACCGACCCGGCCAAGATCCCGCAGGCGCTGGCCGAGGCCTTCCACATCGCCGGCACCGGCCGCCCCGGTCCGGTCCTCGTCGACATCACCAAGGACGCGCTCCAGGCGAGCACCACGTTCTCCTGGCCGCCGACCTTCGAGCTGCCGGGCTACCACCCGGTGACCCGGCCGCACCACAAGCAGATCCGCGAGGCCGCGCGCCTCATGCGCACCTCGCGCCGTCCGATCTTCTACGTCGGGGGCGGCGTGATCCGCGCCGAGGCGCACGAGGACCTGCGCCGCCTGGTGGAGCTGACCGGCATCCCCGTCGTCACCACGCTGATGGCCCGCGGCGCCTTCCCCGACTCGCACCCCCTGCACCTGGGCATGCCCGGCATGCACGGCTCGGTGGCCGCGGTCACCGGCCTGCAGAAGGCCGACCTGCTGATCACCCTCGGCGCGCGCTTCGACGACCGGGTCACCGGCCAGCTGTCGACCTTCGCGCCGGGCGCGGCGGTCATCCACGCCGACATCGACCCCGCCGAGATCGGCAAGAACCGCGTCGCCGACGTGCCGATCGTGGGCGACGCCAAGGAGGTCATCCGCGACCTCATCGACACCATCAAGGCCGACCAGGCCGCGGGCGACGTCGCCGACTACAGCGAGTGGGTCGCGACCGCGCAGGGGTGGAAGGAGACCTACCCCGTCGGCTACGTCCACGAGGACGAGGCCACGATCGCCCCGCAGGCCGTCGTCGAGCGGCTCGGCGAGATCGTCGGCCCCGACGCGATCTACTGCGCCGGCGTCGGCCAGCACCAGATGTGGAGCTCGCAGTTCATCCGCTACGAGCGACCACGCCAGTGGCTCAACTCCGGTGGCGCCGGGACGATGGGCTACGCCGTGCCAGCCGCCATGGGCGCCAAGGCCGGCGACCCCGATCGCGTCGTCTGGGCCATCGACGGCGACGGCTGCTTCCAGATGACCAACCAGGAGCTGGCGACCTGCGTGGTCAACGACATCCCGATCAAGGTTGCCATCATCAACAACTCGAGCCTCGGCATGGTGCGGCAGTGGCAGACGCTCTTCTACAACGAGCGCTACTCCAACACCGACCTGCACACCTCCCACGACCAGATCCGCATCCCCGACTTCGTCAAGCTGGCCGAGGCCTACGGCTGCGTCGGGCTGCGGTGCGACGACCCCGCCAAGATCGACGAGACGATCCAGGCCGCCATGCAGATCAACGACCGACCGGTCGTCGTCGACTTCGTGGTCAGCCGGGACGCCATGGTGTGGCCGATGGTCCCCGCGGGCGTGAGCAACGACGAGATCCAGATCGCCAAGGGCATGGCCCCGAAGTGGAGTGATGACGAGTGAGCAAGCACACCCTGTCCGTGCTCGTGGAGAACAAGCCTGGCGTCCTCACCCGCATCGCCGCGCTGTTCTCCCGCCGCGGCTACAACATCGAGGCGCTGGCGGTCGGTGAGACCGAGCACCCCGAGATCTCCCGCATGACGATCCGCGTCGACGTGGACGTGCTCCCGCTCGAGCAGGTCACCAAGCAGCTCAACAAGCTCGTCGAGGTGCTCAAGGTCGTCGAGCTGCAGGCCGACCAGGCGGTGGAGCGGCACATCATCCTGGTCAAGGTCCGCGCCGACGCCGCGCACCGCGGCCAGGTGATGGAGGTCGTCGAGATGTTCCGCGCCAAGGTGGTCGACGTGGGGCCCGACACGCTCGTCGTCGAGGCCACCGGTAACGTGCTCAAGCTGGAGGCGCTGCTGCGCACCCTCGAGCCCTTCGGCGTCAAGGAGCTGGTGCAGTCCGGCCTGGTCGCCATCGGGCGCGGCTCCCGCTCCATCACCGACCGCAGCAACCGCGGCTGACCGTCCATCGGTCGTATGCCGAGACGCCGGGTCTCGGCATACGACCCCTCCCCGTTAGATAGACGCACGACCACCCACGAAGGAGACCAGCCCATGGCTGCTGAGATGTTCTACGACGACGACGCCGACCTGTCCCTGATCCAGGGGCGCAAGGTCGCGGTCATCGGCTACGGCTCGCAGGGTCACGCCCACGCGCTCAACCTGCGTGACTCCGGCGTCGACGTCCGCGTCGGCCTGGCGGAGGGCTCGCGCAGCCGCGCCAAGGCCGAGGCCGAGGGGCTGCGCGTCCTCACCGTCGCGGAGGCGGTCAAGGAGGCGGACGTCGTCGTCATCCTCACGCCGGACCAGGTGCAGCGCACCGTCTATGCCGAGGAGATCCAGCCCAACCTCAACGAGGGGACCGCGCTGGTCTTCGGCCATGGGTTCAACATCCGCTTCGGCTACATCACGCCCGAGCCCGGCTCCGACGTGCTGATGGTCGCGCCCAAGGGCCCCGGCCACCTCGTGCGCCGCGAGTACACCGACGGCCGCGGCGTCCCCGTGATCGTCGCGGTCGAGCAGGACCCGTCCGGCCAGGCCTGGGACCTCGCGAAGTCCTATGCCAAGGCCATCGGCGGGCTGCGCGCCGGCGGGATCCGGACGACGTTCACCGAGGAGACCGAGACCGACCTGTTCGGCGAGCAGGCCGTGCTGTGCGGCGGCGCCTCCCAGCTGGTGATGTACGGCTTCGAGACGTTGACCGAGGCGGGCTACCAGCCCGAGGTCGCGTACTTCGAGTGCCTGCACGAGCTCAAGCTGATCGTCGACCTCATGATCGAGGGCGGCATCGCCAAGCAGCGCTGGTCGATCTCGGACACGGCGGAGTTCGGGGACTACGTCTCCGGGCCGCGCGTCATCTCCCCGGAGGTCAAGGACAACATGAAGGCGGTCCTGGCGGACATCCAGGACGGGACCTTCGCCAAGCGCTTCATCGACGACCAGGACGCCGGTGCCCCGGAGTTCACGCGCCTGCGCGAGCAGGGCGCCCAGCACCCCATCGAAAAGACCGGCAAGCAGCTGCGCTCGCTGATGAGCTGGATCAAGGACGGCGCCTCCGACTCGGACTACGTCGAGGGCTCCGCCGCTCGCTGACCACCCGGCTGATCCGGCAGGGTCGGTGGGTCGATCGAGCGCGGCACCGAGGGCGCCTCACCCGTCGTGGGTGGGGTGCCCTCGGCCGTATGCCGACGCGAGCGGTCCCGTTCCTGGGCGGGCGTCCGCCATACGTCTGGTCGTCTGGTGCTGCGTCCCCCGTCTGGTGCTGCAGCCCAAGACGGACGATGGCCGCGCAGACGGCAGACGCTGGCCGAGACCGTGAACGCCGCCGCCCGCCCGTCCCGCACCTACCGGGGGTAGGTACATCGGCCTGGGGGACGAGGGCCGGCTGATGCCCTACCGGGGGTAGGTACATCGGCCTGGGGGACGAGGGCCGGTCGATGCCCCTACCGGGGGTAGGTGTGTGGGTCAGGCCCAGGTGAGGTCGTCCAGCACGTCCTGCACCAGCGCGCGACCGGCCATGGTCGCCCCGTCCAGCCGTATGCCGCGACGCTGCGCGTCGAGCGCCCGGCGCACGACCACCTCATGCTCGGGGCGCTGCTCGAGCAGCCACTCGGCGCCGTCGACCTTGCTCACCAGCTCGCCGGTCTCGGCGAACCTCAGCGCCCGGCAGGCGTTGAGCACGGCATAGCCCTCGTCGGCGTTGTCGACGCCCCACCTCAGCTCGTCGACGAGCTGCGCGAGGACCTCGTCCCGGTCGATCGCCCCGACCAGCTCGGCGGGCGCCGGGCCGTGCAGGGCGATGCCGGCCGCCCGCACGACCGCGAGGTGCAGGAGCAGGTCCGGGTCGCCGTCGCCGCGGTCGAGCACGACCCGCGAGTCCGGCTGCGCCCCATCGGAGGCCGTCACGTGCACCGCGAAATCCCACGGTTCGTGCGGTGACTCGGCCAGGGAACGACGGATCACGCTGAGCTCCAAGGGGGTCCACTCGTCCCCGACGGTCGAGACGGCGGCGCCCACGGCCGCCCAGTCACGCTCGTGGGGCTGGCCCTCGCCCTCGCCCTCGCTCACCACGGCCAGCACGTCCAGGTCGCTGCGCCCCCGGACGAAGCCTCCGAGCGCTGCGGAGCCGTGGACATAGACGCCGACCAGGTCGTCGCCGAGCTGCTCTCGCAGCGCCGCCAGGACGCGGTCGGCCAGAGGCTGCCAGGGGGTCGTCATGGGCCCCACTCCATCATGGCGGCGGCAGCCTGACCGCATCGGCGGGGCCACCGACGCAACCGGCGCAGCGGAGCCTGTCCTACGTCGACGGATGGAGGGTCACCTGCCCTCCATCGTTCACCCGGATGCAGCCTGGGCGGGCGCCACCTGCTCGTCATCAACAACGGCCAGGGCGTGCAGAGCCTGCAGCTCGTGCACGCCCAGACCGGCACGCTCACCCAGACATTGGAGCACCCCACGCCTCCCCCAGACGACGACCGAGCGTCGCGGCGCGCCTGCGCCTCGGGTCCGGGCGGTATGCCGAGTCGGTGGTCAGCACCTCGGCATGCCGCCCGTCGCCGTGCGGTCAGGCGAAGGGGTAGGTGGCGTGCTCGACGTGGCGGGCACGGCCACCGGCGCCCTGGCCGAGGTGCGACTCCACGAGCGTGAGGGTGTCCACGGTCCACGTCGGTCCGGCATACGTGTCCAGGACCTGCAGCCAGCGACGCACGTCGCGCGCGATCCCGAGCCGGGCCAGGGTCAGGTGCGCCCGGAAGGGCCCGCCCTCGACCTGCGTGCCCGCCGCGTTGGCGCTCGAGCGGCACAGACGGGCCAGGGGAGCCAGGCCGTCGAGCGGGTCGTCGACGCCCAGCCAGAGCACGCGGGCGTCCGCCGTGCCGGGGAAGGCCCCGCCCCCGGTCAGCCGCAGGTCGAAGGCCTCCGTCTGCAGGGTCAGCTCGTCGAGCCGCTCCTCGAGCCGCTCCAGGGACGAGGGGGACACCGACGGCAGGAAGGCCAGCGTCAGGTGCCACTGCTCGGGCCGCGCCCACCGCAGGTCGGGGTCGGCGTCCAGGCGGGGCTCGAGGAAGGCCTCGAGGTCCGCGAGCACCTCCTCCGGCGGGGTCACGGCGAGGAACATCCGGCGTCCACGGGGCATCCCCCCAGCATGCCAGCGCACATCCGCGCGAGCATCGTGGCACGGTCCCGGAATTCGTCGTAGGGTGAGCGCAACCAAGGAGGCCCCATGGACGTGAAGAAGACCTTCCTGTCATGGCCGGTGGTGCGTCAGCTCGCCGGCGGAGACCCGCTCGGTCGCGGCGCCGCCGCCCAGTCAGCCCGGACCGCGGCCCTGCAGCCCCGCACCGTCACCGCGGACTCGGTCGCCCACAGCGTGTGCCCCTACTGCGCCGTCGGCTGCGCGCAGAAGGTCTTCGTCAAGGACGGCAAGGTCGTCCAGATCGAGGGCAACCCCGACTCGCCCGTCTCGCGGGGCAAGCTCTGCCCCAAGGGGTCGGCGAGCGAGCAGCTCGTCAACTCCCCGACCCGGCAGACCCAGATGCTCTACCGCCGTCCCTTCGGGACGCAGTGGGAGTCGATCGAGCGGGACAAGGCCATCGACATGGTCGTGGACCGGCTCCTCGACACGCGACGGCGCACCTGGCAGGACCACGACGACGACGGTCGTCCGCTGCGCCGCACGATGGGCATCGCCGCCCTCGGAGGAGCGACCCTCGACAACGAGGAGAACTACCTCATCAAGAAGCTGTTCACGGCCATGGGTGCGATCCAGATCGAGAACCAAGCCCGTATTTGACACAGCGCCACGGTTCCCAGTCTGGGAGCCTCGTTCGGTCGTGGCGGTGCCACGAACTACGTGCAGGACCTGGCCAACTCCGACTGCATCGTGATCCAGGGCTCCAACATGGCGGAGGCCCACCCGGTTGCGTTCCAGTACGTCGTCGAGGCCAAGCGCCGCGGCGCGACGGTGATCCACGTCGACCCGAGGTTCAGCCGGACCTCGGCGCTGGCGCACCGGCACGTCGGCATCCGCGCGGGCAGCGACATCGTGTTCCTCGGCGCGATCATCAATGCCATCCTGTCCAAGGACCTGCACTTCGAGGAGTACGTCCGCGCCTACACCAACGGGCCGGTCATCCTGCGCGAGGACTTCCAGGACGTCGACGAGCTTGACGGTGTCTTCTCGGGGTACGACCCGGAGACCGCCAGCTACGACAACGACACCTGGATGTATGCCGACATCGGTGACGGCACGGAAGAGTCGCAGGCGTCCAAGCAGGAGCGCGCAGCCGGGGATGAGCACGGCTCGGGCGGACCGACCCTGCCCAGTGCGCACCGGGTGCGTCGCGACGAGTCCATGCAGGACCCGCGCTGCGTCTTCCAGGTGCTCAAGCGGCACTACGCCCGCTACACCCCTGAGGTGGTCGAGCAGACCTGCGGCATCTCCCGCGAGGACTTCGACTACGTCGTCCAGGCGATGACGCGCAACTCGGGCCGGGAGCGGACCACGGCGTTCTGCTACGCCGTCGGCTGGACCCAGCACTCGGTCGGAGCGCAGTACATCCGGACCGCCTGCATCATCCAGCTGCTGCTCGGCAACGTCGGCCGTCCCGGTGGTGGCGTCATGGCCCTGCGCGGCCACGCGTCGATCCAGGGCTCGACCGACATACCGACGCTGTTCAACCTGCTCCCGGGGTACCTGCCGATGCCCAAGGCCGGGGTCCACGAGTCGCTGAAGGACTACCTGGGCACCATCTCCACCCACGACCAGAAGGGCTTCTGGACCAAGGCCGACACCTACACGGTGAGCCTGCTCAAGGCGTGGTGGGGCGAGGCGGCCACGGCCGACAACGACTGGTGCTACGACTACCTGCCGCGCCTCACGGGCGACCACGGGACCTACCGCACGACCATGGACATGATCGACGGCAAGGTCGAGGGCTACTTCTTGCTGGGGCAGAACCCCGCGGTGGCCTCCGCCCACGGTCGGCTGCAGCGTGACGGGCTGGCCAACCTCAAGTGGCTGGTCGTGCGGGACCTGCGTCTGATCGAGTCGGCCACCTTCTGGCACGACTCGCCCGAGATCGAGTCGGGGGAGCGCAGTCCCGAGACGATCGGCACGGAGGTCTTCTTCTTCCCCGCGGCCTCGCACGTCGAGAAGGCCGGCACCTTCACGCAGACGCAGCGCATGCTGCAGTGGCGCGAGCAGGCGGTGCTGCCGCCGGGGGATGCCCAGAGCGAGCTGGACTTCTTCCACGAGGTGGGGGTGCGGCTGCGCCGGCGCCTCGCGGGCTCGACCGACCAGCGGGACCGCCCGCTGCTCGACCTCACCTGGGACTACCCGGTCGACGAGCACGGCGAGGTCGACGGTGAGGCCGTCCTGATGGAGATCAACGGCCGCTATCTCACGGGGGACAAGGCCGGTCAGCCCCTGCCGCTGTTCACCGAGATGCAGGCCGACGGCTCCACCGAGGGCGGGTGCTGGATCTACACCGGCGTCTTCAAGGACGGGGTCAACCAGGCCAACCGTCGCAAGCCGCGCTTCGACCAGGACGAGACCGCGCTGGAGTGGGGCTGGTGCTGGCCGGCCAACCGGCGCATCCTCTACAACCGCGCCTCGGCCGACCCCGAGGGCAGGCCGTGGTCCGAGCGCAAGAAGCACCTCTGGTGGGACGCCGAGGCGGGTCGCTGGGCGGGGCCGGACGTGCCGGACTTCCCCGCGGACCGGGACCCGGCCTACCGCCCGCCCGAAGGTGCCACCGGGCCCGCCGCCATCGCCGGTGACGACCCGTTCATCATGCAGGCCGACGGCAAGGGCTGGCTGTTCGCCCCCAAGGGCCTGCTCGACGGGCCGCTGCCCTCGCACTACGAGCCGCAGGAGGGTCGCGTCCGCAACCCCTTCTACAGCCAGCAGGCGAGCCCGACCCGCAAGGTCTACGAGCGGCCGGACAACCTCACCGCGCCGTCCCGCGGGCGGCCGCCGGAGGACGAGGTGGCCCGGGAGCATCCCGGGGTCTACCCCTTCGTCTTCACGACCTACCGGCTCACCGAGCACCACACGGCGGGCGGCATGAGCCGCTGGTTGCCCTACCTGGCCGAGCTGCAGCCCGAGATGTTCTGCGAGGTGTCGCCCGAGCTGGCGGCCGAGCGAGGGCTGGAGCACCTGGGCTGGGCCACGTTGGTGTCGCCGCGGTCGGCGATCGAGACGCGGGTCCTCGTGACCTCGCGCATGAAGCCGCTGACCGTCGACGGGCGTACCTTCCACCAGATCGGCCTGCCCTACCACTGGGCGACGGGTGGCACGGGCGCCGTCGTCAGCGGCGACTCCGCCAACGACCTGATGGGCGTCACGCTCGACCCCAACGTGCTCATCCAGGAGTCCAAGGTCGGCGCCTGCGACATCCGTCCCGGGCGTCGACCGCGCGGCCCCGAGCTGCTGGAGCTGGTCGACTCCTACCGGCGGCGGTCCGGCGTCACCGAGGAGACCGGCAACGAGCTGCGCTCCGGGGTGGACGCGGACCACGTCGAGCAGGAGCGCGAGACCAAGGTCAAGGAGCGCGACGACAGCGGCGCCGACGTCAAGGGCGCCTCCGAGGTCGGACACGACGACAAGAACGGTGACCGCTGATGCCCAACTCCCTCTTCGGCCCGCTGGACCCGGCGCCCGACGCCGGCTGGCAGGATGCGCCGGACCGCAAGGGCTTCCTCACCGACACGTCGGTCTGCATCGGCTGCAAGGCCTGCGAGGTCGCGTGCAAGGAGTGGAACCAGCTCCCCGAGGACGGCCTGGACCTGCTCGGGTCGTCCTTCGACAATTCCAAGAGCCTCGGGGCCAGCACCTGGCGTCAGGTCAAGTTCATCGAGCAGCCGGGCCGGGCCGACGACACCGTGCTGGGTCGCCAGCCGGTGGACCTTGGTATGCCGGGCCTGCGGCCGAACGACGCGTCGCTGCCCGGCGCGCTCGACGCCGCTCCCGCGGCCGACGGCAAGCCGGACTTCCGCTGGCTGATGAGCTCGGACGTGTGCAAGCACTGCACCCATGCCGGCTGCCTGGACGTGTGCCCGACCGGCTCGTTGTTCCGCACGGAGTTCGGCACCGTGGTCGTGCAGGACGAGATCTGCAACGGCTGCGGCTACTGCGTGGCGGCGTGCCCGTTCGGCGTGATCGAGCGACGCCCCGGCAGCAAGGGCGAGGTCACCAATGCCGGTGTCGCCCAGAAGTGCACGCTGTGCTACGACCGGATCGGGGCGGGTCAGACGCCCGCGTGCGCCCAGGCCTGCCCGACGGAGTCCATCCAGTTCGGTGACGTGACCGAGCTGCGCGAGCGGGGCCGGGCCCGGGTGGCGACGCTGCACGAGCAGGGCTACACGTCCGCCCGGATGTACGGCGACGACCCACGCGACGGCGTCGGGGGGACGGGCGCGATGTTCCTGCTCCTCGACGAGCCCGAGGTCTACGGCCTGCCGCCGGACCCGGTCGTGACGACCAAGGACCTCGCCGACATCTTCCGCAAGGGCGGCGTCGGTGGTCTGACCCTGCTCGTCGGCGTCGCCCTGTCCTTCCTCGGAGGCCGTCGATGACCAACCCTGCCCAGCAGGAGACGCGCGAGGGCCTGTGGCCCGACGAGCCTCGGGACCGCGGTCCGCGCAAGGCGCGCCGTGGATCAGGCGTGTTCGGGGTGCGCCGGTTCGCCGGCAACGGCCGCGGCGAGGAGTCGATGGTCCCCGAGGCCGAGTTCACCTCCTACTACGGCCGACCCATCGTCAAGCCCGCCCCGTGGTCGGACGAGATTCCCGCCTACCTGTTCGTCGGAGGGCTCGCGGCGGGCTCGTCGCTGCTCGCCGCGGGCGCCGACCTGGCCGACCTGCCCGGCCTGCGTCGCCAGTCGCGCTGGACGGCTCTCGGCTCGATCGGGCTGGCGACCTACTTCCTGGTCGCCGACCTCGGCCGGCCCGAGCGGTTCCTCAACATGCT
Organism: Arsenicicoccus cauae; assembly: GCF_009707125.1. Taxonomy (GTDB): domain Bacteria; phylum Actinomycetota; class Actinomycetes; order Actinomycetales; family Dermatophilaceae; genus Arsenicicoccus; species Arsenicicoccus cauae. The sequence continues at coordinate 155,651 of NZ_WLVL01000037.1, read as the reverse complement.
GCGCATGGTCAAGCTGACCTCCCCCATGAGCGTGGGCTCGTGGATCCTCGCGGGCTACGGCCCGCTGGCCGGGGTCGCCGCCGTGGCCGAGCTGGCCGGGCCCGTCGAGGAGGTGCTGCCGCAGACCCTCAAGCCCGCCGCGCGCCTGCTCGGCCGGGCCGGTCGTCCTGCCGGCCTCGGAGCGGCCTTCTTCGCCCCGCCGCTGGCCGCCTACACCGCCGTGCTGCTCGGCAACACCGCCACCCCCGCCTGGCACAGCGCCTACAAGGAGCTGCCCATGGTCTTTGCGGGCTCGGCGGCGGCCGCCGCGGCCGGGGCGGCGATGATCGCCGCGCCCCACGAGCAGGCTTGGCCCGCAGGGCGGCTCGCCGTCGGGGGCGCCCTGTGGGAGCTCGGCTCGGCCCAGGTCATGGAGCACTCCATGGGCCTGAGCGCCGAGCTGCTCCACGAGGGCGAGGCGGGGCGGTGGTGGACCGCGAGCAAGGCCCTGACCCTCGGCGGGGCTGCGCTGTCCCTCGTCGCCGGACGGCGCGGCAAGCCCGCTGCCGCCGTGGCCGGAGCTGCGCTGCTCGCCGGGTCGGTGTGCACCCGGTTCGCCATCTTCCGCGCCGGGATCGCCTCGGCCAAGGACCCCAAGTACACCGTCGTCCCGCAGCGCGCCCGGCTCGACCGCGGCGAGCGCACCCTGGGGTGACCCCTCTGCACGCCATCCGACCTCGCTCCATAGACAGGAACCCACGATGAGCTCGACCACTCGGGAGGCGGCCCCCGCACCCACCGCGACCCCCAACCGCTGGCTGCTGCTGCTCGGCGGCGTGCTCGTGCAGATGGCCATCGGTGCCGTCTATGCGTGGAGCGTCTTCGGCAAGGCCCTGCAGTCGGACTCGTCGCTGCTGCACCTGAGCAAGACGCAGGCCGCGATCCCGTTCGAGGTCGCCATCGGCATGATCTTCGTCGGGTCCTTCATCGGCGGGCGCATCCAGGACCGCAAGGGCCCGCGCGTGGTCGCCCTGACCGGCGTGGTCATCTACGCGATCGGCATCATCCTCAGCTCGTTCGCCCGCGACGAGGGCCAGTTCTGGCTGCTCGTGCTGGGCTACGGGCTGCTCTCGGGGTTCGGTCTGGGGATGGCCTACATCGTCCCCATCGCCATGCTGCAGAAGTGGTTCCCCGACAAGGCCGGGCTCATCACCGGCCTCGCCGTCGGCGGCTTCGGCTTCGGTGCCGTCATCACCGCGCCGCTCGCGACCAGGCTCATCGCGGGCGACCCGGCGCACCCGACCTCGCCCTTCCTGTGGCTCGGCATCGCCTACCTGATCGCCGGCGTCCTCGGCGCCTCGGTCTTTCGCAACCCGCCCCAGGGCTACGCGGTGGGTGGGGCCCCCGCCGCGAGTACCGCCAAGACCGCCGCCTCGGCTCCGGCCGGCGGGCACGCTGACTTCACGCAGAACGAGGCGCTGCGCACGCCCCAGTGGTACCTCCTCACCCTGATCCTCACCATCAGCGTCACCGCGGGCATCTCGCTGATCTCGGTCGCCGCGGGCAGCGCCACCGACATCGCCGGGTACTCCGCGGCGGGCGCCGGTGCCCTCGTGGGCATCATGGGGCTGTTCAACGGGGTCGGGCGCATCCTGTGGGCGTCGCTGTCGGACCGGATCGGCAAGATGACGGCCTTCGTCGGCATCCTCGGCCTGCAGGGGCTGGCGCTGATCGCGCTGCCGCACGTAAGCAGCGCCGCCATGTTCGCCGTGCTCGCCGCGATCATCTACACCTGCTACGGCGGTGGCTTCGGCACGATGCCCTCCACGGCGGGGCGCTTCTTCGGCATCAAGAACGCCGGCGGCATCTACGGCCTCATGCTCATCGGCTGGAGTATCGGCGGGGTGGCCGGGCCGCTGCTCGCGACCGCGCTCATCGGCAACGACAAGAACTACACCCTGGCCTTCACCACGCTCGGCGTCATCGCGCTCGTGGGCGCGGTGATCCCGTTGATCACCAAGGCTCCTCGTCGACACTAGGTCCCCGGCCGGTATGCCGACCGGCCCCGACCGCCGACGCCGCTCCGCAGCGGGCCGGCCGGGGCCGGTCTGGCCATCAGCGGCGCACGTCGGCCCGCTCGGTGGTGGTGGGCAGCCCCGCGGCCATCCAGGCCTCGACGCCGCCCACGACGTCGGACGCGTTGCGCAGCCCCAGGTCTCGCAACGACCGGACCGCCAGGCTCGAGCTGTAGCCCTGGCGGCAGAGCAGGACATACGGGACGTCCCAGCCCGTGGCCTCGGGGATGCGCCACGCGAAGGTCGGGTCGAGCCGCCACTCCAGCACGGTCCGGTCGATCACGAGCGCGCCGGGGACCTCGGCGGTCTCGGCCCGCTGCTCGGGCGTGCGGGTGTCCACGAGGATGGCGCCGGCCCGCTGGGCGGCATACGCCTCCTGCGGCGTCAGCCGCGTCCAGCCCTGCCGGGAGCGCGCGAGGTGCCCGTCGACGCCGACCGGCTCGGTCATCGCACCCGGATGGTGTGCTGGCCGCCCGCCACGACCTCGCCGATCACCGGGGCACCCGGCACCTCGCCGACCACCAGCAGGCCCCCGCTGGTCTGCGCGTCCGCGAGCAGCAGCAGCTCGTCCTGATCGACGGACGCCTCGAGGTGCGGGCGCACCCAGTCGAGGTTGCGGCGCGTCCCGCCGCTGACGTAGCCGTCGCGCAGCGCCTCGCGCGCGCCCTCGAGGTAGGGGACGGCGGCGGCGTCGAGGACGGCCGACACCCCCGAGGCCCGCATCATCTTGTGCAGGTGCCCGAGCAGCCCGAACCCCGTGACGTCGGTGGCCGCCTCGACCCCCGCCTCGACGGCGGCCCGCCCGGCGTCGGCGTTGAGGGTCGTCATGGACGCGATCGCCTGCGGAAACAGCTCGCCGGTCGCCTTGTGGCGGTTGTTGAGGACCCCGACCCCGAGGGGCTTGGTCAGGCTGATCGGGAGGCCCGCGCGGGCCCGATCGTTGCGCAGCAGCCGGTCGGGGTCGACCAGACCGGTGACGGCGAGGCCGTACTTGGGCTCGGGGTCGTCGATCGAGTGACCGCCGCCGACGGGGCAGCGCGCCTCGCGGGCGATGTCGAGGCCACCGCGCAGGACCTCGCGCAGCAGCTCGGCGGGCAGCACCTCGCGCGGCCACCCCACCAGGTTGACGGCCACGATCGGGCGCCCGCCCATGGCATAGACGTCGGACAGGGCGTTGGCCGCCGCGATCCGTCCCCAGTCGTAGGCGTCGTCGACGACGGGCGTGAAGAAGTCGGTGGTGACGACGACGGCCTGACCGGGGCCGATGCGGACGACCGCAGCGTCGTCCCCGTCGTCCAGACCGACGACCATCTCGGAGCCCTCGGGGCTGTCCACGCCGACGAGACCGCTGACGATCTCCTCGAGCTCGCCAGGGGGGATCTTGCACGCGCAGCCGCCTCCGTGGGCGGTCTGGGTCAGCCGGACGGGGGCGGTGGTCGTCATACGATCCACTGTAGATCGACGACCCGCCTCTCAGTGCTCGCGCAGGGCGTCGATCAGCTCGTCCTTGTTCATCGAGGACCGGCCCTCGATGCCGACCTCACGGGCCCGGTCGAGCAGCTCGTCCTTGGTCCAGTCGTCATAGCTGCCGTGCTCGCCGCCCCGCGCCCCGACCGTCGAACGGCCCTGGGCGGCGGCGGCATTGGCGATGCGCGCCGACTTCTCCTTGCTGTTGCCCTCGTCGCGGAGCGTCTCGTAGAGCTCCTTGTCCCTGACGCTGGGCCCTGGGTCGTCCTGGCGCTGGTCCTTGCTCGCGTCTTCGCTCGGTGCCATGGCTCGACGATACCCCGAGGGTGCGTCTGAGGTGGTCTGGCGGCGGGTAGGATCTGCCGCGGAGGCGTACAGGTGCCTGGTGGTCCTCCCGGTCTTCAAAACCGGTGTGCGGCGGCATCCGTCGCAGGCGGGTTCGATTCCCGTCCGCCTCCGCCACATTCGTGGTGTCGTCGAGATGGGTGGTCCGCCGGGCGGCTAGGCCTTGACGACGATGACCGGACGGCGCGCCGGGTCCAGCCACCGCACCGTGGCGGTCAGCTCGGACATGCTGTCGATGCCGACGCAACCTCCGGTGTAGGACCGGGCGTAGTGCAGGAAGATGCCGGCGCCGGAATGGGCGCCGTGGCGGTCGGGGGTCGTGTAGTTGTAGCGAATCACGACGGCCTGGCGGTAGAGCCCGCTGTCGACGTAGGACTGCAGCCGCTCGGACGAGCGCGCGACGGACGCCGGGACGGAGCACGACTCGCGCCACCGGTTGTAGTCGCGCTGGCCTGGGTCCTGGATCCACCAGCTGCAGCCCGTGACGCGGCGGTAGTGCAGGCGGGTGCCCGGGTTGCCGGCGCCGAAGGCGTGCACGAGCGAGAAGGTCCCGGCAGGGGTGGTGCTGGTGCCCTGGCGTCGTTGCGCGCTCGGGACGACGCCCCCGCGGCCAAAGACGGCGGTCGCGGGGGCGTTGACCCGGACCCAGCGAGCTCCGTTCCAGGAGTAGCGGGCCCAGGTCCCCTTGGTGCCCGCGGTGCGGTCCGCGACCATGACCTGGGTGGACTGGAGCTGGCTGACGGACGTGCCGGGGGCGTAGACCGGTCGTGGCGCGGCGGCGGCGGAGGGGAGGGCGGGCGAGGCGGGGGAGGCCGGCCCGAGGGCGACGGCCGTGACGGCCGCGGCGAGGGCGGCGACGGAGGTGCGGAGGGGACGGCGGCGGCGGGGGTGTCGGGTCACGCGCACACCCTGCCCCAAAAGACTACGAAAAGTGAGTATTGGTGACGGAATGTCACGTGATGGATGCCGGGCGTTCTGGTCACGGTTGCGCGGCGTAGAGGTCGTACTCCCGGCGGTAGCGCTCGTAGTCCTCGCGGTAGCGGGCCCAGGCCAGGTCGTAGGCCTGCTCCTCCAGGGCGTGGGCCCTGCGCGCCGACACCTCCGCGCCGAAGGCTGCCTCCAGGTCCTCGCAGCTGAGCCGGTAGCCGTAGCGCGGGTTGTCCGCACCGTGGCAGCGCGCCCACGTGGAGGCCCCGGCCTCGACGACGCGCGCGAAGTACGGCCCGTCGTTCCAGGCCCCGCGGCTGCTCCCCATGGCCCGGGCCAGGGCATCGCCGCAGGTCCAGGTGTCGCACCGTTGGCGCAGCTCCTGGTGCCCGCGCTCGTGCATGGCCACGAGGTAGGTGTCCTCGGTGCTCATCCCGCGCTCCACGTGGACGACCTGGTGCTCGTCCGTCAGGCCCACCGTGGACTCGCCGGCCACCACCGTCTGGGCGCGCAGGGCCGGGTCGCCGGGCTCTGCGCAACGGGCGGCCGAGCCGTTGACGGCCTGCACCAGCTGGTCGCACGACCATCCCTGCACCGCCGCGCGCGACGGCACCTTCGGCAGGGGTGCGGGGGGAGGGGCCGGCGTGTGCAGGGGGGTGGGGCGGGGGAGCGCCGGGGGCCGCGGCGCCGCGGGGGCGGTCCGCGTGGGGGTGGGTGAGCCCGGGTCCACGGGCCGCCCTGCGACGGTGCGCGCTGCGGGGGCGGGGGACGTCGTCCCGGGCGGGGCGCCCGAGACCGACAGCACGGGGGCCACGCATCCGGCCAGCCACGCCGTGCCGGTGAGCAGCCCGACCACCCGGACCACGAGCGCTTCCCGCCGGGTGGCCGACGGGCGACGGCGGATGGCGGTCGCGTGCCCGTCCATCTGCCCCTCCGATCCCGGCCTTCCTGCCCGACCTCCTCATGGTGGTCGCTGAGCGTAATCAGATCATTACTAAGGAATGTCGGGTCACCCTTTCGGAGTGACTTGGTGGGCTGTCCGCCAGAGCTCCACCTGACGCGCGGGCGGCATAGGGTCGAGACATGGCCACCACCGACCCGCGCCGCCGGGTGCCCCGCACCGATGCCGTGCTGGCCGACCCGCTGCTCGCCGACCTGCAGTCCTCGCTGGGGCGCGACCGGGTCCGGGACGTGGTGCGCGAGGTGCAGGACCAGGTCCGTCGTGGCGACCTCGCCCCGGAGGACGTCGTGGCGGCGGTGCGCGACGACCTGCGGCGGCGCGTCCGGCATACCCAGGTCCTCAACGCGACCGGGGTGGTCCTGCACACCAACCTCGGCCGGGCTCAGCTGGCTCCCGCCGCCGTCGAGGCGCTGGTGGCCTCGGCCGGGTGCACGGACGTCGAGCTCGACCTCGTCACCGGCGTGCGCGCGCGCCGCGGTCGCCGCGCCCTGGACGCCCTCGGCCGCGCGGTGCCGGCCGCCGGTGGTGCCCTCGTCGTCAACAACGGCGCCGCCGCGCTCAGCCTCGTGCTCACCACGCTGGCCCAGGGGCGGGAGGTGCTGGTCAGCCGCGGCGAGATGGTCGAGATCGGTGACGGCTTCCGGCTCCCCGACCTCATCGAGTCCACCGGCGTGCGGCTGCGCGAGGTCGGCACGACCAACCGCACGCGGCTCGCGGACTACGCCGGCGCCGTCACGGAGCGGACCGCCGCGATCCTCAAGGTCCACCCGAGCAACTTCCGGGTCGAGGGCTTCACGAGCGAGGCGACGGTGGCCGAGCTGGCCGGGTTGTCTCGCGACACCGGGCTGTCCCTGGTGGTCGACATCGGCAGCGGCCTGCTGCAGCCCGACGCCCTGCTCCCCGACGAGCCCGACGCCGACACTGCCCTGCGCGCGGGGGCCACCCTCGTCACGTGCAGCGGGGACAAGCTCCTCGGCGGTCCTCAGGCCGGCATCGTCCTCGGCGCGGCCGACGAGGTGGAGCGCGTGCGCCGGCATCCGCTGCAGCGCGCCTTCCGCGCCGACAAGCTCACGCTGGCCGCGCTGGCCGCCACGCTCGGGTCGGCGACGACGCCGACCTACGAGGCCGTCCACGTCCCGGAGGGCGAGCTGCGCACGCGTGCCGAGGACCTCGGCCGTCGGCTGGCGGCCCCGGTCGTGCCCTCGGTCGGCCGGGTGGGTGGGGGATCGGCGCCGGGGCTGGACCTGCCCGGGTGGGCCGTCGTCCTGCCCGAGCCGTATGCCGAGCGACTGCGGCTCGGCAGCCCCGCCGTGGTCGCCCGGGTGGAGGGCGGACGCACGCTGCTCGACGTGCGCTGCCTGCCGACGGAGCGACTGGACGAGGTGACCGCGGCGGTCCTGGCGGCGCGCGACCACCTGGCCGACGCCGGGGGGTCGAGCGGCGCATGATGCACATCGTCGCCACCGCCGGGCACGTCGACCACGGCAAGTCCCGCCTCGTGCGACGGCTCACGGGCATGGAGCCCGATCGCTGGGCCGAGGAACGACGCCGGGGGATGACGATCGACCTCGGTTTTGCCTGGACCTCGCTCGACTCGGGGGAGCGGGTCGCGTTCGTCGACGTGCCCGGGCACGAGCGCTTCATCGGCAACATGCTCGCGGGGCTGGGTCCGGCCCCGGCGGTGCTCGTCGTGGTCGCGGCCGACGAGGGCTGGCGCGAGCAGAGCGAGGAGCACCTCGAGGCGGTGAACGCCCTCGGCCTGCGGCACGGTGTCCTCGTGGTGGCCCGCAGCGACCTGGCCGACCCCGCGCCCGCGCTCGCCCAGGCCCGGGAGCGCGTGGCCCGCTCGAGCCTGGGGGCGTGCGAGGCCCTGGCGGTGTCCGCCGAGACGGGCGAGGGCATCGACGAGCTGCGCTCCGCCTTGCGGCGTCTCGTGGCCCGCCTGCCCGAGCCGGACCACGGGGCACGGGTGCGGCTGTGGGTCGACCGGTCCTTCACCATCCCGGGCGCGGGCACGGTGGTCACGGGCACCCTCGGTGAGGGCTCGTTGCGGGTGGGGGACGCCCTGGAGCTGGGTCGTCGCCCGGTGCGGGTGCGGGGGCTGCAGTCGCTCGGCGAGGACCACGACGCGGTCCCGGCGCGGGCGCGGGTCGCGGTCAACCTGCGGTCCACGCCGGTCGACGCGGTGGGCCGCGGCGACGTGCTCGTCACCCCGCACGCCTGGCACTGGACGCGTGAGGTCGACGCCTCCCTGCACGGCTGCGTGGCCGCCGACCTGCCGGGCGAGCTGACCGCCCACGTCGGATCGGGATCCTGGACGGCGCGGGTCCGGCCCCTCGGTGACGGGTTCGTCCGGCTGCGCCTGCCCGAGCCCCTCCCGCTGCAGGCGGGGGACCGCCTCATCCTGCGCGACCCCGGTCGTCGCGCGGTGCTGGCTGGCGCCACCGTCCTCGACGTCGACCCGCCCGCGCTGCGACGACGCGGCGCCGCGGCCAGGCGCGCGGGAGACCTCGCGTCGACCGAGCCGCTCGGCCCCTCGGGCCCGCGCCGGGTCGACATCGCCCGCGAGGTCGAGCGTCGAGGCGCCATGCGCCCCCGTGACCTCGCGGTCCTCGGCGTGCCGCCCCAGGACCTCCTCGCGGACGTCCTGGGCGTCCGGCACGTGGGGGAGTGGCTGGTGAGCGAGTCCGCCTGGCAGCATTGGCAGTCCGAGCTGCTCGCCGCGGTCCACCGCCGCATCGCAGAGGTCCCCTTGGACCCCTGGCTGCGCCTGGAGGAGGCGCGGCGCCTCACCGGTGCCCCGGACGTCGCAACGCTCACCGCCGCCGCTCGCGACGCGGGGCTCGAGGTCGGCGAGGGCAAGGTCTCGCGCCCCGGCGTGCGGCCCAGCCTCGGCGCCGCCGAGCCGGGGCTGCAGGCTCTCGAGCGGCAGCTGTCCGAGCACCCCTTCGCCGCGCCCGAGCGGGGCCAGCTCGACGCCTGGGGGCTGGGAGCGCGCGAGCTGGCCGCCGCCGAGACCGCCGGGCGCCTCGTGCGGCTCGTCGACGACATCGTGCTGCTGCCCCGCGGGCCGGCGCTGGCGATGCGCGAGCTGGCGGCCCTGGACCAGCCCTTCACCACGAGTGCCGCGCGGCAGGCACTCGGCACGACGCGGCGGGTCGTCATACCGCTCCTCGAGCACCTGGACGCGCGAGGCTGGACCCGCAGGGTCGACCCGACCCACCGGGAGGTCGCGCGCTGAGGCACCGTGCCGACCGGGCCGCCGCCATGGGCCGGGCAGACGGCGCCGCACGACAGATCCTGAGACGCCGTTTCGCTGGGTGAGATCGCTGCCTAGCCTCGGGCCTATGACGAGCCAGCCCACCGCCGCGCCCACCAGCCTCGACCTCGCCGTCGTGGGGGGTGACGGCATCGGCCCCGAGGTCGTGGCCGAGGGCCTGCGCGTCCTGCGGACGGTGACGCAGGCCGAGGGGGTCCAGGTCCGCACCACGGACTACGCTCTCGGCGCGCAGCGCTGGCACGCGACCGGCGAGACGCTCACCGACGCCGACCTCGAGGCGCTGCGCGGGCACGACGCCATCCTGCTCGGCGCGATCGGTGACCCCAGCGTCCCCTCCGGCGTCCTCGAGCGTGGCGTCCTGCTGCCGCTGCGCTTCGCGCTCGACCACTGCGTCAACCTGCGCCCCTCCACGCTGTACCCCGGCGCGCAGAGCCCCCTGGACCTGCCGCGCGTCGCGCCCGACGGCTTCGACTTCGTGGTGGTGCGCGAGGGCACCGAGGGGCCGTACGTCGGCAACGGCGGCGCCCTGCGCGTCGGCACCCCCCACGAGATCGCCACGGAGGTCAGCGTCAACACGGCGTTCGGCGTCGAGCGGGTCGTGCGCGACGCCTTCGCCCGTGCGCAGGCCCGCCCCCGCAGGAAGCTCACGCTGGTCCACAAGCACAACGTCCTGGTCCACGCCGGGCACCTGTGGCGTCGGACCGTCGAGGCCGTCGCGCCCGAGTTCCCCGAGGTCACCGTGGACTACCTGCACGTCGACGCGGCCACGATCTTTCTCACGACAGACCCCGCGCGGTTTGACGTGATCGTGACGGACAACCTGTTCGGCGACATCCTGACCGACCTGGCCGCCGCGGTCTCGGGCGGCATCGGGCTCGCGGCGAGCGGCAACATCGACCCCTCCCGCACCAACCCGTCGATGTTCGAGCCGGTGCACGGCTCGGCGCCCGACATCGCCGGGCAGGGCAAGGCCGACCCGACCGCCGCGATCCTGTCCGTCGCGCTGCTGCTGCGCCACGTCGGCCTGGTCCAGGCGGCCGAGCGCGTCGAGGCGGCGGTGCTGGCAGACCTCACCGAGCGCGGCGCGGCGGCGCGTTCCACCCCCGGCTCCACGCCCCGATCGACGCAGCAGGTCGGCGAGGCCATCACCGCGCGCCTGGCCTGACGTCCTCGACCCTGGCCCGTCCGCCGGGGTCCGCAGGCCAGGTCGATACGTCCCCCTCTGGTGGATCCCGACGATCGATGGCGCGGTAGCCTTCGAGGCGAAAACCGTGCGACAAGGAGCACCCCATGACGACGCCGTCCCTGTCCTTCCCGCTGGACCGCACCACCACCCCGGTGCCCGACGCCGACCGCGAGCAGATCCTCGCCAACCCCGGCTTCGGCAAGACCTTCACCGACCACATGGCCGTGGCGACGTGGACCGCCGACGCCGGCTGGCACGACGACGCGGTCCGCCCCTACGGCCCCTTCCAGCTCGACCCCGCCGCGGCCGTCCTGCACTACGGCCAGGAGGTCTTCGAGGGGCTCAAGGCCTTCCGCCACGCGGACGGCTCGGTCTGGAGCTTCCGTCCCGAGGCCAACGCCGAGCGCATGCAGCGCAGCGCGCGCCGCCTCGCGCTGCCCGAGCTGCCCGCCGAGGACTTCCTCGAGTCGGTCCGCGCGCTCGTCTCCGCCGACGAGGTCTGGGTGCCGGCCGCCGGGTCCGGGGAGACCTCGCTCTACCTGCGTCCCTTCATGTTCGCCTCGGAGCCCTTCCTCGGGGTGCGCCCCGCCCGGGAGGTCACGTATGCCGTGATCGCGTCCCCCGCGGGCGCGTACTTCTCCGGCGGCCTGGAGCCGGTCACGCTGTGGATCTCCACCGACTACGCCCGGGCCGGCGCCGGCGGCACGGGCGCCGCCAAGTGCGGGGGCAACTACGCCTCCAGCCTCGCCGGCCAGCTCGAGGGCATCGAGAACGGCTGCGACCAGGCGGTCTTCCTCGACTCCGAGACGCACGAGTACATCGAGGAGCTCGGCGGCATGAACCTCTTCCTCGTCTACCGCGACGGGCGCCTCGTGACGCCGGAGCTCACCGGCTCGATCCTTGAGGGCGTCACCCGCAGCTCCATCCTGCGGCTCGCCACGGAGCTCGGCCTGACCCCCGAAGAGCGCCGCATCCCGATCCAGGAGTGGAAGGACGCCGCCGAGTCCGGTGAGCTGGCCGAGGTCTTCGCCTGCGGCACGGCCGCCGTCATCACGCCCGTCGGCGAGCTGCGCTGGAACGGCGGTTCGGTCAACCACCGCACAGCCGCCACCGACGACAAGGTCGCCCTGTCCATCCGCAACCAGCTCCTGGACATCCAGTACGGCCGCGCCGAGGACCCCCACGGCTGGATGACCCGACTGGTCTGAGCCCTCGGCGGAGGTCGCCACAAAAGGTTTGACACCAGACCATTGACGCGGCCCGGGGCATCCGGTTCACTGGGTCCACCCGCCCCTCAGGGCGAGGTCCCCTGAGCCAGAAGGGATGCCCCGTGGCTGCTCGACGACTGTTCGCCCGCCGGGACGACACCGACTACAGCGAGGACGACGCCGCGCAGCTCGCGGCCCTGGGCTACAAGCAGGAGCTCAACCGGACGATGTCCGGCTTCAGCAACTTCGCGGTGTCGTTCTCGATCATCTCCATCCTGTCCGGCTGCATCACGTCCTTCGGCATCGCCATGAATGCCGGTGGCCCCGTGGCGATCTCGCTCGGGTGGCCGCTGGTGGGCGTCTTCGTCATGTGCGTCGCCCTGGCCATGGCCGAGGTCTGCTCGGTCTACCCGACCGCGGGCGGGCTCTACTTCTGGGCCGGTCGGCTGGCGCGGACGCACAAGCGCGAGTGGGCCTGGGTGGTGGGCTGGTTCAACTTCCTGGGCGAGGTCGCCGTCACGGCCGCCGTCGACTTCGGGGCCGCCACGACGTGGATGGCCTTCCTGGACCTCACGATCGGCGTCGACGTCACGCCGCTCACGACCTTCGTCTGCTTCTGCGTCATCCTGCTGCTCCACGGCCTGCTCAACGCCTTCGGGGTCGGGCTGGTCCAGATCCTCTCGGCGGTCTCCGCCTGGTGGCACCTCGCCGGCGCCGCGGTGATCTTCGTCGTCCTCGCCCTGGTGCCGGACCACCACCAGTCGCCGGGCTGGACGCTCACCCACTTCGTCAACAACACCGGCTGGGGCAACCCCCTCTACGTCTTCCTCATCGGTCTGCTGATGGCCCAATACACCTTCACCGGCTTCGATGCCTCCGCGCACGTCGCGGAGGAGACGCGCAACGCCTCCGTCAACGCCCCCAAGGGCATCGTCAACTCCGTCCTGGTCTCCCTCGTCGCCGGCTGGATCCTGCTCCTCGCGGTGACCTCGGCGATCCAGGACTACGACAAGGCGGTCGGCACGGAGATCGGCCTGCCACCGGCCCAGATCTTCATCGACGCCACGGGGCACGCGGTCGGCCTGATGCTGGTCTTGATCTGCGCGGTGGCCCAGTTCTTCTGCGGTATGGCGTGCGTGACCTCCGCCTCGCGAATGTCCTTCGCCTTCAGCCGTGACAACGCGCTCCCGGGGTCCCGGTGGTGGTCCAGGGTCAACCCGCGCACCGGCACCCCGACCAACTCGATCTGGCTCGTGACGGCCATGGCGATCGTGCTGACCAGCCCCTCGTTGGTCTCCACCACGGCCTACCTCGCGGTCACCTCCATCGCCGTGATCGGGCTCTACATCGCCTACGTCACGCCCGTCCTGCTGCGGCGCATCAACCCGGACTTCGTCCCCGGCAGGTGGAACCTCGGCCGCTGGAGCGCCCTCATCGGGTGGGTGGCGGTCGGCTGGGTGGCGTTCATCGTGGTGCTCTTCATGCTGCCGCCCGCCTCGCCGGTGACCATCGACACCTTCAACTACGCCCCCGTGGCCGTCGCCATCGTGCTCGTCTTCGCTGGGGCCACCTGGCTGCTCGGCGGCCGCAAGCACTTCATGCGCGAGGACCCGGGCCACCACGACACGGTGCAGCCGACGGAGATCTTCCGTTGACCCAGCCGACGGCCGTGCCGGCGCAGGACCTGGTCCCCGAGGTGGTGCTCCGTCCGGTCCGGGAGGGGCAGGCCTTCGAGGCGACCCTGGAGCAGCTCGCCACCGCCGTGCGGCTCGGCGTGCTGCCCGCCGGCTCCCAGCTGCCCCCGGAGCGCGAGCTCGCGGCGCGGCTCGGGGTCTCCAGGGTGACGCTGCGGGAGGCCATCGCGACGCTGCGGGACCTCGGGATGGTGGAGACCCGGCGCGGTCGCGGTGGCGGCAGCTTCATCACCTACGACTGGGCCGTCCACGACGCCGGGTCGGCCGACCTCGCCGGGGTCACGGCGGACCTGGAGGATGTCCTGGGCTTCCGGCGCGTCGTCGAGCCGGGCACGGCCTACCTCGCCGCGTCGCGCGCGCTGCCCGCGGCGGACCGGGGGTGGCTCAAGGAGTGCCTGCGCGACGTCGCCGAGGCGAGCGGCCGGGACACCGCCGAGCACCGGCAGGCCGACTCGCGCCTGCACCTCGCGATCGCGGGGCTGTCGGGCAGCGCCTCGCTCGTGGAGGCGGTGAGTCGTTCCCGGTCGGTGCTGCACCAGCTGCTGGCCGCCATACCGGTCCTGGCCCGCAACATCGAGCACTCCAACGCCGACCACGCGGCCATCGTGGACGCGATCCTGTCCGGCGAGCCCGAGGACGCCCGCGAGCTTGCCGAGGAGCACTGCGACAAGACGGCGGCGCTGCTGCGCGGCCTGCTCGCCCACCCGACCACGCCCGCGCCCACCCAACCAGGAGGCACCCCGTGAAAGCACCCACCCTCACGCTGGACCAGCTGCGGCAGGAGTGCGAGGACGGCAGCATCGACACGATCGTCGTCGCCTTCCCCGACATGCAGGGCCGCCTCCTCGGCAAGCGGCTGCACCCGCAGTTCTTCCTCGACCACGTGCTGGAGGACGGCACCGAGGGGTGCAACTACCTGCTCGCGCTGGACGTGGAGATGAACACCGTCGAGGGCTACGCCATCTCCTCCTGGGAGAAGGGCTACGGCGACATGATGTTCGACCTCGACCTCGCCAGCCTGCGCCGCACCCCGGGCTGCCCCGGCTCGGCGACGATCCTGTGCGACCTGTCCTGGCTGGACGGGACGGGGAGGGTGCGGCAGGCCCCACGGACCGTGCTGCGCGCCCAGCAGGACGCCGCGGCCGAGCTCGGCTACCGCGCCTACGCCGGCACCGAGCTGGAGTTCATCGTCTTCGAGGACACCTACGAGCAGGCCTGGGACGCCCGCTACCAGGGGCTGACGCCCGCCAACCGCTACAACGTCGACTACTCCATCCTCGGCGGCGCCAAGGTCGAGCCGCTGCTGCGCGACATCCGCAACGCGATGTACGCCAGCGGCGCCGTCGTCGAGAGCGCCAAGGGGGAGTGCAACCTCGGCCAGCACGAGATCGTGTTCCGCTACGAGGAGGTCCACCGGACCTGCGACACGCACACCGTCTACAAGACCGCGGCCAAGGAGATCGCCGGCCAGCACGGCCAGTCGCTCACCTTCATGGCCAAGTATGACGAGCGCGAGGGCAGCTCCTGCCACATCCACCTGTCGCTGCAGGACGAGGCGGGGCGCAACGTCTTCGCCGACCCCGACCGCGAGGGTGGACGCAGCGAGGTGTTCGAGCACTTCATGGCCGGGGTGCTGGCGACCATGGCGGACCTGACCGTCCTCTACGCGCCGAACATCAACTCGTACAAACGGTTCGCCGAGGGCTCCTTCGCCCCCACGGCCATCGCCTGGGGCACCGACAACCGCACCTGCGCGCTGCGGGTGGTCGGTCACGGGCAGGGCATCCGGGTCGAGAACCGCGTGCCCGGCGGCGACGTGAACCCCTACCTGGCGACCGCCGCCATGCTCGCGGGCGGCCTGCACGGGATCCGCGAGCAGCTCACGCTGGCACCGGCGCTCGTGGGCAACGCCTACACGTCGGGGGCCGAGCGCGTGCCTGCCACGCTGCAGCAGGCGCGCGACCGCTTCGACGGGTCCGAGGTGGCCCGGCGGCTGCTCGGGGACGACGTGGTGGACCACTACGTCCACGCGGCAGACGTCGAGATCGCGGCGTTCGGGGCCGCTGTGACCGACTGGGAACGCATCCGAGGATTCGAGAGGCTGTGACGTGACGACCCACGAGATCATCAACCCCGCCACCGGCGAGCGGCTGCGGGAGGTCGAGCTCGTCGACGAGGAGGCGACCGACGAGGCGATCGCCCGGGCCGTCACCGCCCAGCGCGCCTGGGCCGGTATGCCGCCGGCCGACCGCGGACGCCTGCTGCGGCACTTCGCCGACGTGGTGGACGACCACGTGGAGGAGCTGGCCCGGCTGGAGGTCGCCAACGCCGGCCACACGATCGGCAACGCCCGCTGGGAGGCGGGCAACGTCCGCGACGTCCTGCACTACTACGCCGCCGCCCCAGAACGCCTGTGCGGCAGGCAGATCCCTGTGGCCGGCGGTCTCGACGTGACCTTCAAGGAGCCGCTCGGCGTCGTCGGGGTCATCGTCCCGTGGAACTTCCCCATGCCCATCGCCGGATGGGGCCTCGCGCCGGCCCTCGCCGCGGGCAACGCCGTCGTCCTCAAGCCGGCCGAGCTGACCCCGCTGACCGCCATCCGGATCGGCGAGCTCGCCCTGCAGGCCGGGCTCCCCGAGCACGTCCTGACGATCCTGCCCGGCAAGGGCTCGGTCGTGGGGGAGCGGTTCGTCACCCATGACGACGTCGCCAAGGTCTGCTTCACCGGGTCGACCGCCGTGGGGCAGCGCATCATGCGCGGCGCCGCCGACCGGATCAAGCGCATCACCCTCGAGCTCGGCGGCAAGTCCGCCAACATCGTCTTCGCGGACGCGGACCTCGACCAGGCCGCCGCCAGCGCCCCGATGGGTGTCTTCGACAACGCCGGCCAGGACTGCTGCGCCCGCAGCCGGATCCTGGTGCAGCGCAGTGTCCTCGACGCCTTCATGGAGCGTTTCGAGCCGGCGGTGAAGGGCGTCGTGGTGGCCGACCCGGGCGACGAGGCCACGCAGATGGGTCCGCTCGTCAGCGCCGAGCACCGCGACCGCGTCTCGGCCTACGTCGAGGGGGCGGACGTCGACGTGGCCTTCCGGGGCACGCGCCCCGACGGCGGGGGCCACTGGTACGCCCCGACCGTCGTCCTGCCGCGCGCCACGACCGACCCTGTGTGGCAGGAGGAGATCTTCGGCCCCGTCGTGGCGGTGCTGCCCTTCGACGACGAGGCCGACGCGATCCGCATGGCCAACGACACGGCCTACGGCCTGTCCGGGTCCATCTGGACCCGCGACGTGGGCCGGGCGCTGCGGGTGTCCCGCGCGGTCCAGGCCGGCAACCTGTCGGTGAACTCCCACTCCAGCGTGCGCTACTCGACGCCCTTCGGCGGCTTCAAGCAGTCCGGGCTGGGCCGCGAGCTCGGCCCGGACGCGCTCGACTCCTTCACCGAGGTCAAGAACGTCTTCATCGCCGACGCGTGACGCCGGCTCCCGGCACGGCATACGACCTGATCGACCCGCTCACCACCAGCCATCCCAGGCATCGACGAAAGGAACTGCCCACCATGGGTGCTCGACTCCAAGGAAAGGTCGCCGTGATCACCGGCGGCTGCAGCGGCATCGGACTCGCCACCGTCCGGCGGTTCGCCGAGGAGGGGGCCCGCGTCGTCGTCGGCGACCTCGACACCACCCACGGCCCGCGCGTGGCGCAGGAGGTCGACGGGCTCTTCGTGGAGTGCGACGTGACGGACGCCGAGCAGGTGGAGGCACTGTTCCGCACCGCGTTCGACACCTACGGCTCGGTCGACGTGGCCTTCAACAACGCCGGGATCTCCCCGCCCGAGGACGACTCGATCCTCACCACCGACCTCGACGCGTGGCGCAAGGTGCAGGAGGTCAACCTCACCAGCGTCTACCTGTGCTGCAAGGCCGCGCTGCCCTACATGCTCGAGCAGAAGCGCGGATCCATCATCAACACAGCGTCTTTCGTCGCCGTGATGGGGGCAGCGACCTCCCAGATCTCCTATACCGCCAGCAAGGGCGGGGTGCTGTCCATGTCCCGCGAGCTCGGCGTGCAGTTCGCCCGTGAGGGGGTGCGCGTCAACGCGCTGTGCCCCGGCCCGGTCAACACCCCGCTGCTGCAGGAGCTCTTTGCCAAGGACCCCGAGCGGGCCGCCCGGCGGATGGTCCACATCCCCATGGGCCGGTTCGCCGAGCCGGAGGAGCTCGCCGACGCCGTGGTCTTCCTCGCCAGCGACGAGTCCTCCTTCATCACCGCGTCGCAGTTCCTCGTCGACGGCGGGATCTCGGGCGCCTATGTCACCCCGCTCTGACGCGCCGATCGTCGCGCTGACGACCTATGTCGAGGAGGTCTCGCGGCCGCCCTGGGTCGACCAGCCGTCCGCGGTGCTGCCGCGGGACTACACCCTCGCGGTCGAGCGGGCGGGCGCCCTGCCCGTCCTGCTCGTGCCACGGTTCGACGTCACCCCGCAGGTGGTCGGGGGCTGGCTGGACCGCGTGGACGCCCTGATCATCAGCGGTGGCGTCGACGTGGAGGCGAGCCGGTATGGCGCGCAACCGCATCCGTCGGTGCAGGAGGCCCGCCCGGACCGCGACGAGACCGAGCTGCTGCTGGTCGCCGAGGCCCGCCGGCGCGGCCTGCCCCTGCTCGGGATCTGCCGCGGGATGCAGGTCATGGCGGTCCAGGCGGGTGGGACGCTCGAGCAGCACGTCCCCGACCGGGTCGGGCACGACGAGCACTCGCCGGCACCAGGGGTGTTCGGGACGCATCCCGTGTCGCTGCGACCCGGGTCGCGGCTCGCGCGGCTGGTCGGGGAGCAGGCGGAGGTGCCGACCTACCACCACCAGTCGGTGCTGACCCACCCCGGCTACGAGGCCACGGCGTGGGCGGCGGACGGCACCCTCGAGGGCATGGAGGACCCGGACGCGGACTTCTGCCTCGCCGTGCAGTGGCACCCCGAGGCGGGGACCGACCCCGCCCTCTTCGACGCCCTGGTGGCGGCCGCGAGGCGGTGAGACGAGGAGGCGGGGGAGCGGCATACGCCGTCATCATGGGCCGGACCACCGCCCCCTGCCCGAGAGGACGAGCCATGGGAGACCGGCCCGCACTGCAGGTCTACGACACCACCCTGCGCGACGGCGCCCAGCAGGAGGGGCTGCACCTGACGGTCCAGGACAAGATCGCGATCGCGCGGCACCTGGACGAGCTGGGCGTGGGGTTCATCGAGGGCGGCTGGCCCGGCGCCAACCCGCGAGACACCGAGTTCTTCGCCGGGGCAAAGGATCTGCGGCTGCACAACGCGGTGCTGACCGCCTTCGGCGCCACGCGCAAGGCGGGCGGACAGGCGCACAGCGACGCGCAGGTGCGAGCGTTGCTCGACTCCGGTGCGCCGGCGATCACCCTCGTCGCCAAGGCGCACACCCGGCACGTGGAGCAGGCGCTGCGCACCACGCTCGAGGAGAACCTCGCCATGATCCGCGACACGGTGACCTTCCTCGTGGGGGAGGGTCGGCGCGTGTTCCTCGACGCCGAGCACTTCTTCGACGGCTACCAGCTGGACCGCGCCTACGCGCTGGAGGCGGTGCGGGCCGCGGTCGAGTCCGGGGCCGAGGTGGTGGCGCTGTGCGACACCAACGGCGGGATGCTGCCCTCGCAGACCGCCGACGTGGTCGACGACGTCACCCGCACCACGGGCGCGCCCCTGGGCATCCACTGCCACAACGACACCGGCTGCGCCGTCGCCAACTCCCTCGCGGCGGTCGACGCGGGCGTCGTGCAGGTGCAGGGCACCGTCAACGGGTATGGCGAGCGCACCGGCAACGCGGACCTGCTCACCATCATCAGCAACCTGCAGCTCAAGCTCGCCCGCCCCGTCGTGGCCGACGCCCAGCTCGCCGAGGCCTCGCGGATCTCCCACTCCATCAGCGAGATCACCAACATCACCCCCTACGGCCGACAGCCGTACGTCGGGTCGTCCGCGTTCGCGCACAAGGCGGGGCTGCACGCGTCGGCGCTCAAGGTCGACCCCGACCTCTACCAGCACGCCGACCCCTCCTCGGTCGGCAACCGGATGCGAACCCTGGTGTCCGACATGGCCGGTCGGGCGTCCATCGAGCTGCGGGCGCGCGAGCTCGGGCTGGACCTGGCCGGCCAGGGGGAGGTGCAGGCGCGGATCGTGGCGCTGGTCAAGGACCTCGAGCTGCGCGGCTGGACCTTCGACGCCGCCGACGCGTCCTTCGAGCTGCTGCTGCGCCGCGAGGTCAGCGGGGAGCCGATCTCCTACTGCGAGGTCGAGTCCTGGCGGGTCATCGCCGAGGCGCGCGGCGATGGGGTGGCCGTGTCGGAGGCGACCGTCAAGCTGCGCGCCGGCGGGCGCCGGCTCGTCGCCACCGGTGAGGGCAACGGCCCGGTCAACGCGCTCGACGAGGGGCTGCGCCACGCCCTCGTCGGCGTCTACCCCGAGATCGACGGTGTCGAGCTCGTGGACTACAAGGTCCGCATCCTCGACTCCGCGCACGGCTCGGACGCCGTGACCCGCGTGCTCATCGAGATGGCCGACGACAACCAGTCGTGGACCACGGTGGGCGTCGCCGCCAACATCGTCGAGGCGTCCTGGATGGCGCTGCTGGACGGGCTGACCTATGGCCTGCACAGCGCCGGCGTGCCCGTCCGCTGACGGCCAGGCTGCACAGCGCCGCCTCGGGGGCCGAGCACGAGCATCACGGGCGGGCCGCCCGGTGGATGGCGCAGGTGGCGGCTCAGCCACAGCCACGGCCACGCGGCTCAGGTCGGGGCGATCAGGGCGTCGCACGCCGCGATCAGTCGCTCCCGCACCGGCGCCGCGGCCTCGCTGATGGCGCGCTGCCGGTGCACGTGCTCCGCCTTGCCCTGGGGCGTCTCGATCGCGATGTTGGGCAACCCCAGAGACTCCGTGTCGTAGGGCGAGCTCATCATGTCCAGCAGCCTTGCCTCGCGGGCGATCTCGAAGCAGTCGAGGACCAGGTCACCCGGGATGCCGGGCGCCAGCTTGAACGCCCAGCGGTAGAGATCCATCGCCCCGCCGTGCAGGCAGCCGGGCTGCTCGTGGTCCCGGACCGTCTCGCGGGTGGGGCGGATCTCGTTGCGACCCACCGCGGCCGGGGTGAAGAAGCGGTAGGCGTCGAAGTGCGAGCAGCGGATGTCGTGGGCCTCCACCACCGCGTCGGTGCCGGCGTGCCCGAGCCGCAGCGGCAGCGAGCCGTGCCGCACCTCGTCCCGCGGGATGCGGTAGACCATCGCCCACTCGTGCAGCCCGAAGCACCCGAAGCGGGCCTCGCGCCCGTGGGTGCGGGCCAGCAGGTCGCGGACGAATCTCACGGTGGCGCCACGCTTCTCGGCATACGACGGCACGTCGAGCGAGGTGAGCCCCGCCGAGGTGACGTAAGAGGACCAGGCCGCGTGCTCCGGCGAGTCCGTCAGCGCCACACCAGGACCCGGGTGCCAACGCGCGAGATGGCCTGGGCGGAAACCGTAGTACTCGAACAGGAAGTCCTCGACCGGGTGCTTCTCGCCTCGTGCACGTCGCGCCAGGTGCGGCGACGTCGCCGCTTCGGCCCGCGCCCGGTGGGCGGCGGCGAGCGGCTCCCACTCGGCCCGGGTCAGCACGTCCACCCGCCGATCCTAGGTGCGCGCCGCGTCGGTGGGACAATGGGCCGATGGACCCGCACCACGTCGAGACCATCGCGGAGAGGCGCATCCGGGAGGCCCAGGAGCGTGGGGAGCTCGACAACCTTCCCGGCGCGGGCAAGCCGCTGCCCAGCCTCGACCGGCCCTACCACGAGGACTGGTGGATCAACGGGTTGATCGAGCGCGAGCAGCTCGACCTGACCGGCGCGATGAACCCGACCATGGCGCTGCGCAAGGAGGCTCACGACATGCCGGCCACGCTGCGGGACGTGCCGCGCGAGGAGTCGGTGCGCGCGATCGTCGAGGACTACAACCGGCGGGTCAAGCTGGACCGACTGCGTCCCGCGGCCGGCCCGCAGATGCCGCCCATCGCCAAGGTCCTCGACGTCGAGGAGACGGTGGCCGTATGGCGCGAGCACCGCCGCCAGGTGGAGGAGCAGGCACGGGCCCGGGCGGAGGACGAGCGGCGAGGGTGGGAGCAGGCCGAGGCGGAGCGTCGGGCCGCGGTGTGGTGGCGGCGCCTGCTGCGCACCTACCGGGGGTAGGTTGGGGTTGTGCGTATCGCGAGATTCACCCTTGGGGAAGATCCGGCCTTCGGCGTCGTCGAGCAGGAGGGTGACGACCTCGTCGTCGCCCAGATCGGCGGCGACCCGATCTACCAGCAGATCACCTACACGGGGCAGCGCTACCCGCTGGACGACGTCCGGCTGCTCGCCCCGGTGATCCCGCGCAGCAAGGTGATCGGCATCGGCCGCAACTATGCCGAGCACGCCAAGGAGATGGGCAACGACCTGCCCACGGAGCCCCTGATGTTCCTGGTGCCCAACACCGCGGTGAGCGGGCCGGGTGACCCGGTGCCGATGCTGGCGACCAGCAGCAACATCCACTACGAGGGCGAGCTGGCCGTCGTCATCGGCAAGATGGTGCGCAACGTCGAGCCCGAGCTCGCGCTGGCGACCGTCTTCGGCTACACGTGCGCCAACGACGTCACCGCCCGCGACCACCAAAAGTCCGACGGGCAGTGGTCGCGCGCCAAGGGGTTCGACGGCTCGAAGCCGCTGGGCCCGTGGATCGAGACCACGCTGGACCCGAGCGACCTGCGGGTGCAGACACGCCTCGACGGGCGGACGGTGCAGGACGGATCGACCCGCGACCTGATCTTCGACGTCGCGACGCTGATCTCCTATGTCTCCCAGTCGTTCACGCTGCTGCCGGGGGACGTGATCCTGACCGGTACCCCTGCCGGCGTCGGGCCGGTGCAGGAGGGGCAGCGCGTCGAGGTGGAGGTCGAGGGGATCGGGACGCTGTCCAACCCCTTCGTCCGCGCCCGCTGAGACCCTCCCCGACTGGTGGGCGGGGTGGGTCGTGTCAGAGGGTGGCGAGCCAGAGGCCGGCGGCGGCCGCCAGCACCGAGGCCACCAGCGTGCCCAGCCCGTTGAGCAGGGCCGCCCCGCGCCGTCCGTCGGCGGCCAGCCGGACCGTCTCCAGGCTCGCCGTCGAGAACGTCGTGTAGCCCCCGCACAGCCCGGTTCCCAGCACCAGCGCCCACGGCGCGCCCAGCGCGTGCCGGGCCGCGAGCCCGGAGACGAGCCCCAGCAGCAGCGAGCCGGTCACGTTGATCAGCAGGGTGCCGAGCGGGTACGCCGATGCCACCCGCTCGCGCACCACCGCGTCGAGCACGAACCGCAGCGCCGCACCCACGCCGCCCCCGACCGCCACCCCGAGGAAGACCAGCGGCGTCACGCTGGCCGCCGGCGTCCGAGGGCGGCCCCGCAGCGGATGCCCGCCACGCTCGCGACCGCCCCGAGCAGCACGGTGGTGAGACCGTAGGCGATCGCCATACCGACCTCGCCGCGCTGCAGGAGGTGCACCGTGTCCAGCGCCAGGGTCGAGTAGGTCGTGAAACCGCCCAGCACGCCGGTGCCGAGGAGCAGCCGGGCCGCGCGCCGCCGGCCCCGGTCGGGCCCGGCGAGCAGCAGCCGCTCCAGCAGCAGCCCCAGCGCGAAGGCCCCGACCAGGTTGATCATGAGCACGACGGTGTCGAACCCCTCGGCCGGGACGGCCAGCACCAGGGCTTCCCGCGTCGCCGCTCCGGCGCCGCCGCCCGCGGCGACGAGGGCGACATACCGCCCCTGCAGGTGTATCGGGCGCGCCGGGGAGGTGCCGAGGTCGACGTCGGGGTCCGGCGGCAGCACCGGCTCCGACGCGCTCGGGGGCCGTCGCGGTGGGGGAGGGCTGGGAGGCATCGCCACCCATGATGCCTCCTCGCGGCCGATAGGCTGTGCCCACCATGACTGACGCTGCTCTCACCCCTGCCCGCACCCGCGTCGCCCCGTCGCCCACCGGCGACCCGCACGTGGGGACCGCCTACATGGCCCTGTTCGACCTCGCCTGGGCCCGCAAGACCGGCGGCCGGTTCGTCCTGCGGATCGAGGACACCGACCAGGCGCGCTATGTCGAGGGCAGCGAGCAGCAGATCTACGACACGCTCGGCTGGCTGGGGCTGTCCGCGGACGAGGGGCCGGACGTGGGTGGCCCCTACGCCCCCTACCGACAGAGCGAGCGGCTCGACACCTACAAGCCGTATGTCGATCAGCTCGTCGAGGCCGGCCACGCGTACTACTGCTGGTGCTCGACCGAGCGCCTCGCCGAGATGCGCGAGCTGCAGCAGAAGGCCAAGCTGCCGACCGGCTACGACCGCCTCTGCCACGGCAAGACGCGCGAGGAGCGCGCCGCCCTGCCGGGATTCACCGACAAGCCCGTCGTGCGCATGCTCGTCCCCGAGGACGTCGAGACCCGCTTCGAGGACGTCATCCGAGGGTGGGTCAACGCCCCCAGGCCCGACGACCAGGTGATCCTCAAGGCCGACGGCTTCCCGACCTACCACCTGGCCGTCGTCGTGGACGACCACCTGATGGGGATCACCACCGTCGTGCGGGGCGAGGAGTGGATCTCCTCGACCCCCAAGCACGTCCTGCTCTACCGCTGGCTCGGCTGGGACGTGCCGCAGTTCGCGCACATGCCGTTGCTGCGCAACCCCGACAAGTCCAAGATCTCCAAGCGCAAGAACCCCGCCGCCCGCCTCACGTGGTTCCGCGAGGAGGGCTACCTGCCGGAGGCGCTGCTCAACTTCCTGCAGCTCGTGGGCTACCCGCCGGTGGCGGACGGCCAGGAGGTCAGCTCCTTCGAGGAGTTCGTCGAGCGGTTCGACTGGACCAAGGTCAACACGGTCGGCCCGATCTTCGACATGGACAAGCTCAACTGGCTCAACGGGCACTACATCCGCGCGCTGTCGCCGCAGGACCTGGCGGGGCGGATCGTCGCCCACCTCGTCCGCACCGGCGAGCTGCCGGGCGAGCCGACCCCGGAGCAGATGGACCTGGTCACCAAGGCCACGCCGCTGGTGCAGGAGCGCATGCAGCTGCTCGGGGAGGCCGGGCCGATGCTGGGCTTCCTCTTCGTCACCGACGACGAGCTGGCCTTCGACCCCGACTCCGTCGCCGCGCTCAAGGACGACGCCCCGCAGGTGCTCGACGCCTCTATCGCCGCCCTGGAGGCTCTGGACGACTTCACCGCCGAGCCGATCCAGGCGGCCCTGCGCGCCGCGATCGTCGACGGGCTCGGCATCAAGCCGAAGTTCGCCTTCGCCCCCGCCCGCGTCGCCGTCACCGGGCGTCGGGTCTCGCCGCCGCTCTTCGAGTCCATGGAGATCCTCGGCCGCGACTCCACGCTGGCCCGCCTGCGCCGGCTGCGCGCCACGCTGTGAGGGGGGCGCGCCAGGCCGAGACGGCGCAGGGCGGGGCGTCGTCGACCCGGATCACCGCCCTGCTGCTGGACATCGACGACACCCTGCTCGACACCCGGTCGGCCATGCGTCGTGCGGCCGCCCGCTGCATCGCGCAGGTGTGGCCCGAGGCGACGGACCGCGCGGAGGAGCTCGGCGTGCGCTACCACGCCGACCCGGGGGGCTTCTTCGGCGGCTACACGCGGGGGGAGCTGACCTTCGGCGCGATGCGGGAGTCACGCCTGCGGGAGGTGGCGACGCACGGCGGGCTGCCCTGGGGTGCGGAGGCGTTCGCGGGGTTCGAGCAGGGGTGGCCGGCCGCCTTCCGCGCCGGGACCCGCGCCTTCGACGACGTGGCCGGGCTGCTCGACCGGGCCCGCGCCGACGGGATCCTCGTCGGGGCCCTGACCAACTCGTCGACGGAGTTCACCACCCTCAAGCTCGAGGTCGTGGGGCTGAGCGACGCCTTCACGGCCATCGCGACGACGGACACGTTGGGCTACGGCAAGCCCGACGCCCGCGCCTTCTGGCGGGCCCGCGAGCTGCTCGGGTCCGCGCCCGAGCAGACGGTGTATGTCGGGGACGACCTCGCCGTCGACGCGCAGGCGGCGGTCGCGGCGGGGCTGCACGGCGTCTGGCTGGACCGTCGCGGGCAGTGGGGCGGCAGCGACGTCGGGGTGCCCGTCGTGGCCTCCTTGGACGCCGTGTCCTGGTGAGTTCGGCGGTCGGGTCCCGGCATACGGCCGATTTGGGGAGGGGCGCCGCCCTCCGGTAGAGTTCTCTCTTGGTTCGCCCGCGCGTCAGAGCCTGTCCTCAGGCTCCTGATGACGGGGTGAATTCCCTTGGGGTATGGTGTAATTGGCAGCACGACTGATTCTGGTTCAGTTAGTCTAGGTTCGAGTCCTGGTACCCCAGCCAATCGCCGGTCGGTCCGACAGGGTCCGGCCCGATTGGGAGAAATCCCGAGCTTCGGCTAGAGTTTCTCCTCGTTGCTCACCGCCCCGCAAGGGATCGGAGCAGCTGTTCGCCCCCGTTGTGTAGTGGCCTAGCACGCCGCCCTCTCACGGCGGTAGCGCCGGTTCGAATCCGGTCGGGGGTACGTCGACAAGGTCCCTCTCCCACTCGGGAGGGGGACCTTTCGCGTGATCTGGCGCGGGGCCGGCGGGTGTGGTGGTGTGGTCCGCATGAAGAAGTTCCTGAACGACGCCGACAGCTTCGTCCGAGAGAGCCTCGAGGGCCTGGCCCTCACCCAGCCCGGGCTCGCGCTCCTCGAAGGCCGGACCGTCGCGGTGCAGGCGGACCGGGTCGTGACGGGTGCCGCTGGCCCGGGTGCCGCAGGCCGTGACTGCGTGCCCGTGGCGCTGATCTCCGGCGGGGGAGCCGGGCACGAGCCCGCGCACGCCGGCTTCGTCGCCGACGGGATGCTGACGGCGGCGGTCAGCGGCGGGGTGTTCGCCTCGCCGAGCGTCGACGCCGTCCTCGACGGCATCCGCGCCGTCACCGGGACGGCCGGGGCGCTGCTGATCGTCAAGAGCTACACCGGGGACCGGCTCAACTTCGGTCTCGCCGCCCAGCTCGCCCAGGACGAGGGGTATGCCGTGGAGACCGTCGTCGTGGGCGACGACATCGCCCTGGGCGACGCCGACACGCATGCCGGGGCTCGTGGGCTCGCCGGGACGGTGCTGGTGCACAAGATCGCCGGCGCCCTCGCGGCCTCCGGCGCGGACCTCGCCGAGGTGTCCGGACGCGCCCGCTCGGTCGCGAGCAGGCTGGCCACGATGGGGGTCGCCCTGCGGCCGGGCACCATGCCGGGGTCGGGGGAGGCGACCTTCGAGATCGACGAGGACCGGATCGAGCTGGGTCTGGGGATCCACGGCGAGTCTGGCGTCGAGCAGGTCGGGCACCGCCCGGCCGACGACCTCGCGGCCGAGCTGGTGGACCGGGTCCTGGCTGCTCGCCCGCTGGACGACGGGGCGCGAGTCGCCCTGCTGGTCAACGGGCTCGGCGGCACGCCGCCGGCCGAGCTGGCGGTGCTCACCCGGGCGGTGCACCGGCTCCTCGGTGAGCGTGGACTGACCGTGGAGCGCGCCTATCAGGGGTCGGTGATGACGAGCCTGGAGATGGCGGGCGCCTCGGTCACGGTCCTGCCCCTCGAGGACGGAGAGACGGAGCTGCTCGACGCACCCACCGCATCCCTGGCCTGGCCCGGTGGTGGAGGTCCGGTCGCGCACCATGCCGACGTGGCCGTCCCCGACGCCGACGCGGGCCAGGTCGACCCCGGGGAGCCCGACGAGCGGGCGCGGGCCGCGATCGACGCCGCCTGCCAGGCCGTCCTCGACGACGAGCACCGGCTCACCGAACTGGACCAGGTCGTGGGCGACGGTGACCTAGGGGAGGCGCTGGCGCGGGGCGCCCGAGCCTGGCAGGACGACCCGGCCGACGGCTCCGCGGCCTCCCTCCTGCGCGTCCTGTCCGCCCGCTGCCGGCGGGCCATCGGCGGCACCAGCGGCCCGTTGTATGCCGCGGGCCTCGTGGCGGCGGCCCAGGCGCTCGAGGACGGCGCCGACTGGCCCCGCGCCCTCGCGGCGGGGGTCGATGGCATCCAGGACCTCGGCGGTGCCTCGCCCGGCGACGGGACGATGGTCGACGCGCTGCGACCCGCCGCCGACGCCGCGCCGGACGGGTGGGAGGCCGTCCTGGCCGCGGCCGAGGAGGGGGTGCGCGGCACGGTGGAGGGTGTCTCGCGCAAGGGCCGCGCCAGCTATGTCGGTGCGCGGGGCCAGGGCCACGCCGACCCGGGCGCCGAGGCGGTGCTCACCTGGTTGCGGGCGGTCCGTGAGGCGGTCCGCGTCGGATAGCGGCGGTGTGGCGGCGGTGGCGGACGCGGGACGGCATACGTGGCCGGTGTGACTTGGGACACGCACCCCGGTGGTTGAGGGATAAATCGGCCAGGGCAGAGTTGAGTCACAACCGGCCAACCGACCGGCGCAAGCACCCAGCTAGGAAGCATCATGCGTCGCAAGACCCTCGACACCCTTCTGTCCGCCACCGGCCTGCTGCTCGCCCTCGTCCTGCTGGTCGCGGGCGGGCTGCTCACCTGGGCCTCGACCTTCGCGCAGGGTCAGGTCCACGACCAGCTCGCCGCGCAGAAGATCACGATGCCGTCCGGCAAGGCCCTCGAGGATCCGCAGATCAAGCCTTACCTCGAGAAGTACGCCGGGCAGGAGATGACCACCGGCGACCAGGCCAAGGCCTTCGCCGACCACTACATCCTCGTCCACATGAACAAGTCCTCCCAGGGCCGCACCTACGAGGAGGTCTCGGGCGAGTTCATGAAGAAGTCCAAGGACCCCGCCGCGGACAAGACCGAGGTCGCCCAGCTCGGCGAGCTGCGGCAGAGCCTGTTCATGGGCAACGCGCTGCGCAGCATGCTGCTCACCGCCTACGCCTTCGGCACCATCGGGCTCATCGCCAAGATCGCCTCGATCGTCGCGTACGTCGGCGGCGCGCTCCTGCTGCTGCTCGGCCTGCTCGGCCTGCGGCACGCGAAGCTGGCGGGCGACGCCGTCGTCTGACCCCCTGCGAGCCGGGATGCGCTGTCCGGCAGATCACACCGGGCGCCGGTGCCGCACGATTGCGGCGCCGGCGCCCCGGCGATTGGATGATGCACGACCTTCGAGGACGCCTATCGGCGCAGGCTCGCCAGCCCCCACGACGCGGTCCGTCCGGAGCCACGTCGTGACCGATCACGGCGTGGCTCACCTGCGGGGCAAGACCGACGCCGAGCGGGCCGAGGCGCTCATGGCGCTCGCCGACCCGGCCTTCCGCGCGCAGCTGGGGGAGCAGGCCCAGGAGATGCACCTCCTCTGACCCCCGTGGCCACCAACCACCTCTCCCGAGATCGTGAGTGCTCGGTCAACATTCTTGGACCAGACACACACGATCTCTTGGTGAGGGCGTCGCTTTTCGAGCGATCGGATGACGAGACGAGCGTCCCGGAACGTGGAACGGCGGGTCACAGTGTGTGGTCCGTCCTAGGAGGTCCCCATGTCCAGCCCCGCGTCCACCCAGCAGAGCGACCCGTCCACCGCAGCCGAGGACCGCTCGGCCCGGATGGCCGTCACCCTCTTCCCGATCCTGATCCTGGCGGCCGCAGCGTTCGGCTATCTGGCCCCGTCGTCGGCCAAACCCCTTCTGCCACACGTCAACACGTTGCTGGGGATCATCATGTTCGGGATGGGGCTCAGCCTGCGCGGGCAGGACTTCGCGCTCGTGGCCCGCCGGCCGCTTCCCGTCCTCATCGGTGTCGTCGCCCAGTACCTCGTGATGCCCCTGCTCGGCTGGGCGCTGGCCAAGACGCTCGGGCTGTCCCCGGAGCTGGCCGCCGGTGTCATCCTCGTGGGCTGCGCGCCCGGCGGCACCGCCTCCAACGTGGTGAGCTATCTCGCCAAGGCGGACACCGCGCTGTCGGTGGCGATGACCTCGGTGTCGACCCTGCTGGCCCCGATCCTCACCCCGCTGCTGACGTTGTGGCTCGCGGGGACCTACCTCCCCGTCGACGCGCGCAGCATGGCCTCCAGCATCCTGTGGATCGTGCTCGTCCCCGTCGTGCTGGGCCTGCTGGTGCGCACCTTCCTCGGCCGGGCCGTCGAGCGGGTGCTTCCCGCCCTGCCCTGGGTGTCCGTCGTCGCCATCTCGCTGGTCGTGGCCGCCGTCGTCTCGGGCTCGGCGTCCAAGGTCGTCGCTGCCGGCGGGATCGTCCTGCTCGCCGTCGTCCTGCACAACGGTCTCGGCTACCTGCTGGGCTACGGCCTTGCCGCCCTCACCGGACAGCGTGAGCGGGCCCGGCGCACCGTCGCCATCGAGGTCGGGATGCAGAACTCCGGTCTGGCCGCCGGCCTTGCGTCGCAGTACTTCTCGCCGACGGCCGCCCTGCCGGGCGCCGTGTTCTCGATCTGGCACAACCTCTCCGGCGCCATGCTCGCGGCGTACTTCCGGCGCCGCCCGATCCGGGACTGACCACCAACGCCCCCACCCAGGATCGTGAGTGCTCGGTCCAAGAATCCTGGAAGGACACTCACGATCTTGCGAGGGGGCGGCCGTCTGTCAGTGATCCGTGACGAGGCGGAGGAGCTCGTCCCAGGTCGACACCTTGACCCGCTCGCGACCCTCGCCGCGGCCGAGCTCGATCTCGGCCGCGTCGATGGCGCGCCAGTCGGCCAGGGTGCTCGGGTGGTGGCCGCGGGCGCGCAGGACGGGGCCGACACCGTCTCGAGACGCGACGGGTCGATGACCCTCGCCGGTCCGAGGGTCCGCGACGGAGCCAGGCTCCTCGACCCACCCACCCTGCAGGTCCCGTGGAGCGTCCTCGGCTGCCTGCAGGTCGGCGAGCACGTGCGCCACGGTCTGGGCGGCGTCGGACTTGTTGGTGCCGATGACGCCGATCGGTCCGCGCTTGACCCAGCCCGTGCAGTACTCCCGCGGCTGCCTCGCGCCCGCCTCGTCGACGACGCGGCCCTCGACGTTGGGGATGATCGCCCGCGTCCCGTCGAACGGCACGTCGGGCAGCGGGCTCCCGCGATAACCCACCGCGCGCAGCACGAGCTGCACGTCGAGCGTCTCGAGCGAGCCCGTCCCCTCGACCGATCCGTCGGGAAGCAGCCGGGTGCGTTCGACCGTCAGACCGTCCACCCGCCCGTCACGCTCGGTCATCTCCACCGGCCGGGCGTAGAACGCGAAGTGCAGCCGTCGCCGGCCCCCGTCCGATGCGGGGGCGCCGTCGCCCTCGATGGGCAGGCCGCGCAGCAGCTCGACGTTGGCGCGCGTGCGGCGGTCGAGGGCGTCCTCGTCCAGCCCGTCGAAGGCCCCGGACGAGACGGTGACGTCGATCCCGGGGGTGGCCACCAGCTCGCGCAGCTCCTTGGTGGTGTAGCTCGCGTGCTGCGGACCCCGCCGCCCGACGATCCACACGTCACGGACCTCGCTGCGGGCGAGCTCCTCCAGCACGGGCTCGGCCATGTCCGTCACCCGCAGGGCCTGGGCCTGCTTGAGCAGGATCCGGGCCAGGTCGACGGCGACGTTGCCGACACCGACCGTCGCGACCGCCCGCACACCGTCGAGCGGTTGAGGTCGCGCGTCGGGGTGCCCGCCATACCAGGCGACGAACTCGCGCGCGGAGCGGCTGCCGCTCAGGTCCTCCCCGGGTATGCCGAGGCGCACGTCCTCGCTCGCCCCGACCGCGTAGATCACCGCGTCGTAGGCCTCGAGCAGCTCGGCCCGGGACACGTCCCGACCCACCTCCACGAGCCCCCAGAAGGTGACGGCCTCCAGGTCGAGGGTGCGGGCGAGCGCCGTCGCCACCGAGCGGATGCTCTCGTGGTCCGGGGCGACGCCGTAGCGCAGCAGGCCGAAGGGCGTCGGCATCCGGTCGAGCAGGTCCACGTGGACCGGCAGCTCGTCCTGACCGGCCAGCGCCTGGGCGGCGAAGAGCCCAGCGGGTCCGGCGCCGACCACGGCGACCCGTCGGACGCGGTGCGCGTTCGTCATACGGTCCGGGTCCACGCTCAGCCGCGCAGCTCGGGGAAGTCGTCCTCGTGGAAGTCCCCGCTCGGACGGGCGTCCGCCGTGGCGTAGCCGGCGTCCTCGGCCTGACGCAGCTCCACCCGGCGGATCTTGCCCGAGATCGTCTTGGGCAGCTCCGAGAAGGACAGGCGCCGGATCCGCTTGTAGGGCGCCAGGTGTGCCCGGGAGTGGCGGAAGATCTCGCGGGCGGTGTCGGCGTTCGCCTCGACGCCCGGCACGAGCACCACGACCGCCTTGGGTACGGCGAGACGCACCGGGTCGGGGGAGGGGACCACGGCCGCCTCGGCCACGAGGTCGTGCTCCAGCAGGACGGACTCGAGCTCGAACGGCGAGATGCGGTAGTCCGAGGCCTTGAAGACGTCGTCCGCGCGCCCGACGTAGGTCAGGTAGCCGTCCTCGTCGATGCTCGCCACGTCGCCGGTGTGGTAGAAGCCGTCCCGCATGACCTCGGCGTTCTTGTCCGGGTCGCCGTTGTAGCCGACCATCAGGCCGAGGGGGCGGTGAGCCAGGTCGAGGCAGATCTCGCCCTCCTGCACGCCGACCTCGCCGGTCGCGGGGTCGACGAGCCGCACGACGTAGCCGGGGGAGGGCCGTCCCATGGCGCCGGGCTTGACCGGCTGGCCGGGGGAGTTGGACACGGCGAGCGTCGTCTCGGTCTGGCCGAAGCCGTCGCGAACCGTTGCGCCCCAGCCCTTCTCGACCTGCTCGATGACCTCGGGGTTGAGCGGCTCGCCGGCCCCGACCACCTTGGTCGGGGGTGTGCGCAGCGACCTCAGGTCGGACTGGATCAGCATGCGCCACACGGTCGGCGGGGCGCAGAAGCTGGTCACGCCGCACCGGTCCATGTGGTGCATGAGGGCCGCTGGGTCGAACCGCGTGTAGTTGTAGATGAACACGCACGCCTCGGCGTTCCAGGGGGCGAAGACGTTGGACCAGGCGTGCTTGGCCCACCCCGGCGAGGAGATGTTGAGGTGGATGTCGCCGGGCTCCAGCCCGACCCAGTACATCGTCGTGAGGTGCCCGATGGGGTAGGACGCCTGCGTGTGCTCCACCAGCTTGGGCTTGGAGGTCGTC
Organism: Arsenicicoccus cauae; assembly: GCF_009707125.1. Lineage (GTDB taxonomy): Bacteria > Actinomycetota > Actinomycetes > Actinomycetales > Dermatophilaceae > Arsenicicoccus > Arsenicicoccus cauae. The sequence goes on along the minus strand of NZ_WLVL01000037.1, from coordinate 123,412 downwards.
CCCGACGTGAAGTAGAGCAGCATCGACTCGTCCCCGCGAGTGGACACCTCGGGCGTGTAGGTGTCGGGGGAGGCGGCGGAGTCGGCATACGACGACCACCCCTCGACCGGCTCACCGACGGCGATGCGGGTGTAGTCGCCGGTCACGCCGTCGAAGATGCCCGCGTCCTGCGAGCGGACGATCGCGTGCTGCGCGCCGCCGCGCTCGATCCGGTCGCGGACGTCGGCCGGGCCGAGGAGGGTCGTGGTCGGGATGATGACGGCGCCGAGCTTGATGCACGCGAGCATCGACTCCCAGAGCTCGACCTGGTTGCCGAGCATGACGATCACGCGCTCGCCACGCCGCACCCCCTGGTCGCGCAGCCAGCAGGCCACCTGCGACGAGCGACGGGACATCTCGGCGAACGAGACCTTGGCCTCCGACCCGTCCTGCTCGACGATCCACAGGCAGGGCGCCTCGTTGCCGAGCGCGACCTGGTCGAACCAGTCCAGGGCCCAGTTGAACTCCTCGATCTGCGGCCAGGTGAACCGCTCCTTGGCGGCGGCGTAGTCGGTGCGCAGGTCCAGGAGCAGGTCCCGGGCCTCGCGGAAGGTCTCGGTCGCAGCGGTCATCGTCTCTCCTCGTCGAGTCGGATGGACGGCGGAAGCCTGCGACCAACGTAGGACGGGAGGGCGTGAGGTGCGGTGGCTGAATCGCCCAGCGGTCGAGGTGACCCGCCGGGCGGCTCGCTCCGCGTCAGGAGGAGGAGGTGCGGCGCAGGATCTCGGTCAGCTTGTTGGCGCCGGCGACGACGGTGGCGGCGTGCAGCCGTCCCGGCTGGCGCGAGATGCGCTCGATGGCTCCCGAGATGGAGACGGCGGCGACCACGCGGCCGGACGGGCCGCGGACGGGGGCGGAGACGGACGCGACGCCGAGCTCGCGCTCGCTGACGCTCTGGGCCCAGCCGCGGCGACGGACGCCGGACAAGGTGGTGGCGGTGAACTTCGCGCCCTGCAGGCCGCGGTGCAGCCGGTCCGGCTCCTCCCACGCCAGCAGGACCTGCGCGGCGGACCCGGCGAGCATGGACAGCGAGGCGCCGACGGGGATGGAGTCGCGCAGCCCCATCGGGCGCTCGGCCGCGGCGACGCAGATGCGGTGGTCGCCCTGGCGGCGAAAGAGCTGGGCGCTCTCCGAGGTGTGGTCGCGCAGCGCGCCCAGCACGGGGCCGGCGGCCGCGAGGAGACGGTCCTCGCCGGCGGCGCTGGACAGCTCCCCGAGGCGGGGCCCCAGCACGAAGCGTCCCTGCATGTCGCGGGCCACCAGGCGGTGGTGCTCGAGGGCGACGGCCAGGCGGTGGGCGGTGGGTCGGGCCAGTCCGGTGGCCGCGACGAGCTGGGCCAGGGTGGCCGGTCCGGCCTCGAGCGCCCCCAGCACGACGGCGGCCTTGTCGAGAACACCGACCCCAGAAGAGTTGTCCATAGGATGATACTGCCGTCTCGCTGCCTGAGACGCAAATCCGAGCGGTGCCGATATGAGAAAGCCTGCCACTCAGCCGGGCGCTCAGCCCGTCGACGCACGCTCGAAAGCGTCGTCACAGCCAGCACCAGCCGGAGGAATCTCATGAGCGGCACCCTTGCCGAGAAAGTGTGGGACGCCCACGTCGTCCGCCGTGCTGACGGCGAGCCCGACCTGCTCTACATCGACCTGCACCTCCTGCACGAGGTGACCAGTCCTCAGGCCTTCGACGGGCTGCGGCTCGAGGGGCGCCAGGTGCGCCGCCCGGAGCTGACGCTCGCGACCGAGGACCACAACGTCCCCACCACACCGGGCCCCATCACCGACCCGGTGAGCCTGACCCAGGTCAACACCCTACGCCGCAACTGCGAGGAGTTCGGCATCCGCCTCTATCCCATGGGGGACGCCGAGCAGGGGATCGTCCACGTGGTGGGCCCTCAGCTCGGCCTCACGCAGCCCGGGATGACGGTGGTGTGCGGGGACTCGCACACCTCGACCCACGGAGCCTTCGGGGCGCTGGCCTTCGGCATCGGCACCTCCGAGGTCGAGCACGTCCTGGCCACCCAGACGTTGCCGCTCAAGCCGTTCCGCACGATGGCGATCACCCTCGAGGGCGAGCTGCCGGACGGCGTCACCGCCAAGGACGTGATCCTCGCGGTCATCGCCGAGATCGGCACCGGCGGCGGCCAGGGCTACGTGCTGGAGTATCGCGGCTCCGCCATCCGCGGCCTGTCCATGGAGGCGCGGATGACCATCTGCAACATGTCGATCGAGGCGGGCGCCCGCGCAGGCATGATCGCCCCCGACGAGGTGACCTTCGACTTCCTGCGCGACAAGCCGCACGCCCCGCAGGGCGCCGACTGGGACGCCGCCGTCGAGGCCTGGACCGCGCTGCGCACCGACGACGACGCCACCTTCGACCGCGAGGTCACGATCGATGCGAGCACCCTCACCCCCTACGTGACCTGGGGGACCAACCCCGGCCAGGGGCTGCCGCTGTCGGCGTCCGTCCCCGACCCGGACCAGCTGGGGGACGACAACGACAAGGCCGCCGCGCAGCGGGCCCTGGACTACATGGGCCTGCGCGCCGGCCAGCCGCTCAAGGAGATCGCGGTCGACACCGTCTTCGTCGGGTCCTGCACCAACGGCCGGATCGAGGACCTGCGCGAGGTCGCGGGCATCCTGCAGGGCCGGCGGGTCGCCGAGACCGTGCGGATGCTGGTCGTCCCCGGGTCGGCCCGCGTGCAGCTGCAGGCCGAGGCCGAGGGCCTCGACGCGGTGTTCACCGAGGCCGGTGCCGAGTGGCGCCTCCCGGGCTGCTCGATGTGCCTCGCCATGAACCCCGACAAGCTCGCGCCGGGGGAGCGCAGCGCCTCCACGTCCAACCGCAACTTCGAGGGGCGCCAGGGCAAGGGCGGTCGCACGCACCTCGTGTCGCCGGCCGTGGCCGCCGCCACCGCCGTGCGCGGCACCCTGTCCAGCCCCGCCGACCTGGAGCCGGTCCGTGAGCCGGCCGCCCGCTGAGGAGCCCGCCATGGATGCCTTCACCACGCACACCGGCGTCGGAGTCCCGTTGCGTCGCAGCAACGTCGACACCGACCAGATCATCCCGGCGGAGTACCTCAAGCGGGTCACGCGGTCGGGCTTCGAGGACGGCCTCTTCGCGGCCTGGCGCGGCGACCCCGGCTTCGTCCTCAACCAGGAGCCGTATGCCGAGGGCTCGGTCCTGGTCGCCGGCCCCGACTTCGGCACCGGCTCGTCGCGCGAGCACGCGGTCTGGGCGCTGATGAACTACGGCTTCCGCGTGGTGATCTCCAGCAGGTTCGCCGACATCTTTCGTGGCAACTCCGGCAAGGCGGGGCTGCTCACGGCCGTCGCGTCCCAGGGGGACGTCGACCTGCTCTGGAAGGCGCTGGAGAACGAGCCCGGCACCGAGATCACCGTCGACCTGCAGGACAAGACGATCACCTGCGGCGACGTGGTTGCCCCGTTCGACGTCGACGACTACACCCGCTGGCGCCTGCTGGAGGGGCTCGACGACATCGGCCTGACGCTGCGGCACGAGGACGCGATCGAGGCCTACGAGGCGCGCCGGCCGGCCTACAAGCCTCGGACGACCGTCTAGGGGACCCGGCCCGGCGCTCGTCGAGGACGCTGCTCACCCGGACGGCGTAACGCCACGCCCGATGGCGGACAACGGATCTCGGCCTCTTGGGGACCCCTCACGAGGCGCTGCTGCGGTGCCGTCCGGCTCGTCCTGGCGCGCTCGTGCGGCCTGCCTGGATCCCGGTCGCGTCGCGTGGCAAGGACGAACTCCTGTGTGAAGCAACGGCCTTCGGCGGGAGCTGCCGGGCGCGGCCCAGCCGCGGGACGACCCGGACCGACCCGGACCGGCTCGGGCCGGCCGGTGCGCCTGCTGACCGGCGACCGGGTCCGATGCCCAATGTCGTTGCCGCGCAAGGCTGCCAAGTTCGACAAACCGTAGACGCCGCGACCGGTTACCCCTACCGTCGATGCCAGGTCGAACGTCGTTGCCGTGCAGGCCTGTTGCGGCGAGCTGACCTGCGACGACCGGTAACCGCCGGGCGTTCATCGGGATTCGTGGAGGAATCGTGAACAAGGCAGATCTGCTCGACGCCCTCGAGGACCGTCTCGGCAGCCGCAAGGCCGCGTCCGACGCGGTCGAGGCCCTCGTCGACGTCGTCATCCGTGAGGTGGCCAAGGGCGGCAAGGTCGGCATCACCGGCTTCGGCACCTTCGAGCGCGCCGCGCGGGCGGCCCGCACCGGCCGCAACCCGCGCACCGGCGAGTCCGTGCGCATCAAGAAGACCAACGTCCCGAAGTTCCGCCCGGGTACGCAGTTCAAGGAGGTCGTGTCCGACCCCAAGAAGCTGCCGAAGTCCGGTGTCGCGGGTGCTCGCGCCAACTCGGCCTCGGCGCTCGGTGCCAGCACGACCTCCGCGCCGGCCAGGAAGGCCGCCACCAAGAAGGCGACGACGAGCACGACCAAGGCCGCCTCCGCCAAGCGCACCGCCAAGGCGACGACGACCAAGAGCACGACGGCCAAGAGCACGACCGCCAAGAGCACGACGGCCAAGAAGACGTCCGCCGCGAAGGTGGCGACCCCGCGCCCCGCGGCCCGGTCCACCGCCAAGAAGGCCGCGCCCAAGAAGTGACGGGCGCCTAGCCCGAGGACTCCAGGAGGGGACGCCACGACCGTGGCGTCCCCTCCTCTCGTCGTCGCCGGTGGCGACGCACGTCCGGCACCGCACCTGGCTCGCCTGGCTGCTCTTCGCGGGGTTCTCGGTCGTCTGCACGGTCTGTCTCTCGCTGGGCACGACCGCCTTGCTGCTGACCCCGGCTCGCCCTCGCGGGTGGTGCGTGCGCTGTCCTCGCGGTCGCCCTCGTCAACGGTGACCCTGGGGCTGCTCGGCGGCTGACGGCGCGGGGGTGCCCAGCGAGAGGACCATGGCCGTATGCCGACCCACCCCCATCGCCGCCACGCGGGCCAGCGACGCACGGTCGTCGACGTCCAGGCGTAGGCGGTCCGGCACCGGCCCGAGCGTCGTCAGGTCCACCGCCCCCGCGCCGTGCCGGCCCGCCGAGCCCGCACCGAACGCCGGGTCCAGCGCCACACCGGGACGCGCCGTCAGCAGCACGGTGCCCGTGCCCTCGTGATCGGGGACGTAGCCACGCTCGACGCCCTCCGCCAGCCGCAGCACGGCCGCGAGGTCGTCCGGGTGGAGGCCGGGCAGGTCCCCCAGCAGGGCGGCGACCGCCGGGGCGGGCAGCCCCGAGGCGGCGGCGCGCTCCTCGGCATACGACGCCCCGGCCCGCAGGGCCGCATCCAGCCCTGCGCCCGGGTCGGCGAGGACGGGGACCTGCCACGACCTGGCGTGCGACGCGACCGCGTCGTCGGAGGTGACGACGACGACCGCGGGGCCACCCAGGCAGTGCCGGGCGGCGTTGATGGTGTCAAGGGCGAGGCTCATGGCCAGCAGGTTGCGGGGCACCCCGTCGGGTGGCTGGAGGCGGGACTTGCCCCGTCGGGTGTCCTTGACGGGGATGACGAACCGCCAGGAGACGGGGTGTGCGGGGCAGACGTGACCGGACATCGCCTGCAGTCTTGCAGGCGCGGCGCGCGGTGCGCTGAGGTCGACAGCACGCGGGACGCTCCGCGAAGATGTGTCGGCGGGCCACCTGGCCGGGAGCTCCGGCCAGCCCGCGTGTCGAAGGGACTGACGTGGGTCGATCGCCGAAGGTTCGGCTGCCGTGGGCCTATCGCGTGTGCGTCGCGATCGCCAAGTCCGGCGTCGTGCCGCTGACCAGGCGCGACTGGCGTGGGGCCGAGCACCTCGACCGGCCCGGTGGCGTGGTCGTCTGCTGCAACCACGTGTCCCACCTGGACTTCATCATGCTGGCGCACTTCCTCTACGACAACGGCCGGCCGCCGTTCTTCCTCGCCAAGGACGCGGCCTTCCGGGTGCCCGTCCTCGGGCGGCTGATCGGCCTGGCCGGCCAGATCCCCGTCTACCGCAACACCGGTCGGGCGGTCGAGGCCTACCGGGCGGCCACCAGGGCCATCCAGCAGGGCAAGACCGTGCCGATCTATCCCGAGGGCACCATCACCCGTGACCCGCGGATGTGGACGATGACGGGCAAGACCGGTGCCGCCCGGGTCGCCCTCGAGACCGGGTGCGCGGTGATCCCCGTCGCCCAGTGGGGCGTCCAGGAGCTGCTCGCGCCCTACTCCGGGCGGCTGCGCCCCTTCCCCCGCAAGACGATGCGGGTGCTCGCCGGGCCGCCGGTGGACCTCTCCGACCTGCAGGGCCGGCCGGTCACCGGCGAGGTCGTCCGCGAGGCGACCGACCGCATCATGCGCGACGTCGTGGGCCTGCTCGAGCAGCTGCGCGGCGAGCAGGCTCCCGAGACGCGCTACGACATGCGTCGTCACGGGGAGTCCGAGTGAGCACCACCGGGACGTCCCGCCGGGTCGCGGTGCTCGGCACGGGCAGCTGGGGGACGGCCTTCTCGATGATCCTGGCCGACGCCGGCAACGACGTCACCATGTGGGGTCGCCGCGCCGAGGTCACCGACGAGATCCGCCGGCAGCACACCAACGGGCAGTACCTCCCCGGCCTGACCCTCTCGCGTCGCATCACCGCGACCCAGGACGTGGCCGAGGCCCTCGACGGGGCGCAGGTGGTGGTGCTGGCGGTCCCGTCGCAGAGCCTGCGCGCCAACCTCGAGCGGTGGCGCCCGCACCTGCCCGGCGACGCGCTGCACGTCTCCCTGATGAAGGGCATCGAGCTCGGCACCGGTCGGCGCATGTCAGAGGTGATCTGCGAGGTTGGGGACGTCGACCCGGAGCGCGTGTCCGTCGTGACCGGCCCCAACCTGGCGCGCGAGATCGTGCGTCGCGATCCCGCCGCCAGCGTGGTCGCCTCCGCCTCCAAGGACACGGCCGAGGCGGTGGCGCACGCCTGCGCGACCCCCTACTTCCGTCCCTACACCGAGACCGACGTCGTCGGGTGCGAGCTCGGCGGTGCGACCAAGAACGTCGTCGCGCTCGCCGTCGGCATGGCCGAGGGCCTCGGCATGGGCGACAACTCCAAGGCCTCGATCATCACCCGCGGCCTCGCCGAGACCACGCGCCTCGGCGTGCGGCTCGGCGCCAAGCCCCTGACCTTCTCCGGGCTCGCGGGGGTTGGCGACCTCATCGCCACGTGCATGTCACCGCTGTCGCGCAACCACTCCTTCGGCGTCAAGCTCGGTCAGGGGATGACCGTCGACGAGGTCGTCGCCGAGACCCGTCAGGTGGCCGAGGGCGTGAAGTCGGCCGAGTCGATCCTGGCGCTCGCGGGCAGCGTCGGGGTGGACATGCCCATCGTCGAGCAGGTCGCGGCAGTCGTCCACGACGGGCGCGACCCGAGCGAGGTCGTCACGCAGCTGATGTCGCGCGCTCGCAAGGAGGAGCGCCGCTAGCGCCTGACGGGGCGGCGCGCGGGCGGGGCTAGATCCCGCGCAGCGCCTGGTCCAGGTCGCGCCACAGGTCGTCGACGTCCTCGATGCCGACCGACAGGCGCACGAGCTCCGCCGGCACGACGAGCGGCTCGTTGGGGTGACGCCGGCGTCGCTCGAGCAGCGACTCCACGCCGCCGAGGCTCGTGGCGTGCGTCCACAGTTGCGTGGCCGCGCACACCCGGTCCGCCGCCTCGGGTCCCCCCGCCACCTCGATCGACACGATCGCCCCGACGCCCGGATAGCGCACCCGGCTCACCGCGGGGTGCCCCCGCAGCCGTCGGGCCAGCTCGGCGGCGTTCGCCGACGCTCGCTCGACCCGCAGGGCCAGGGTGCGCATGCCACGCAGCGCCAGCCAGGTCTCGTGCGGTCCGGGGATCGCCCCGTGCAGGGTCCGGTGCGTGCGCAGCCTCTCGGCCAGCTCGGGGTGGTCGGTGACGGCGGCCCCGAGGAGGACGTCGGAGTGGCCCGCGAGGTACTTCGTGACCGAGTGGACGGTCACGTCGACGCCCAGACCGAGCGGACGCTGCCCGACGGGAGTGGCAAAGGTGTTGTCGCACACGACGATCGCGGCGGCGTCGTGCGCTGCCGCGGCGATCCCGGCCAGGTCGGCCACCTCCAGGAGCGGGTTGGTGGGCGACTCCAGCCACACCAGGTCCGCGCCGGGCAGGGCCCCCACCACCGCGTCCAGGTCCGCCGGGTCCACCCGCCGCAGCTCGCGCAGCGTCCCGTCGGACTCGAACGACTCGAGCAGCGAGAGCGTCGTGTTGTAGGCCCCGTCCGGCGCCACCACCACCCCGCCGCGCGGGACGAGGGACAGGACGGCGGCCACGGCCGCCATACCGCTGGCGAAGGCGAGGCACCGCCCACCCTCGAGCGCCCCCAGGGTCTGCTCGAAGGCGTCCCACGTGCGGTTGCCCGCGCGGCCGTAGACCGGATCCCCGCCGGCGACAAAGGTGCTCGACAGCTCCAGCGGGGGGTTGACCGGCGCGCCCGGCTCGTGCGCCGGGCGGCCGAGCGCGACGGTGCGGGTGGCCAGGGTCCAGTCCTCGTCCATGCCCACACCGTATGCCGAAGAGCGCCGTGGTCCCCGTCAGGTGATCAGGAGGGCTGCCCGCGGTAGTGGTAGCGGTGGTGCCGCCGCCAGCCGAGCGCGTCGTAGAGGCCGGTGGCCGCGGCGTTGGTCTGGAGCACCTGCAGGTAGCCGAAGCGCGCCCCCGCCGCGCGTCCGGCCCGGGTCAGCTCGCCCATCGCCCGGCGGCCGGTCCCGCGCCCGCGCGCGCCCTCGTCCACCACGAGCTCGGTGATGCCGCACCAGTCCTCGGTGACCACCAGGCGCGCCCGAGCCACGAAGTCCCCGTGGGAGCGCAGCGTGAGGTAGCGAGCGGGGCACGCGGTGATCACGTCCACCGCCCGGGGGTGGCGGCCGTGCAGGGGGCTCTCGGGGGCGAGCCACTCCTCGTCGGGCTGCTCGGACCAGGAGGCGGTCAGGCCGTCCAGCGGCGCAGGCTCGAGGGATCGCAGGTCTGCCACGTAGGTGAAGGTCGGCGTCACCACCTCGTAGCCGCGGGCGGCGAGGAGCGCGTCCACGGCGCCGGCGGGGTCGTCGGGACCAGTCATCGGATAGGCCACCTGGAAGCGCGCTCGCGTCCCGCGCTCGGCGTAGAAGGCCTCCACGCGCGCCACGGCGTCCTCGACCGGCAGGCCGGGATCTCCTGCGACCAGAGCGGAGTTCGCGCGCCCCGTGTAGCCCGCGCCCGCCCGCAGCAGCCACCCGCCCAGGCGGTGCTGCTCGAGGCCCGGCCAGCCGCGCGCGGCGAGGCGCTGCACGTCGTCGACGGACGAGCTCGGACGCACGACGCGGGGCGGCACCTCGCGCGCAGCCCGCACGTCGGCGACCGCCACCGTCTCGGGGGCGCGGTCCTCGGGCAGCAGCGTCCAGGTGCTCGTGTCCGCGGCGACCAGGACGCCCACCACGTCCCGCGCCCCGGACCCGGTGACGGGGTGGCCGGTGACGGGGTGGCCGGTGGCTACGCGGACGGCATACCGCCGCCCGGGGCGGACCTGGGGGAGAGGCATGGGCTCACTCTCCCACGGTGCCGCTCGGCCGGGCGGCACCCGCCTCAGCCGAGCGGCACCCGCACGTAGGACAGGACGTCCTGGGAGCCCTTCTTGGCCTTGGGGTCCACCGTGACCTTGAGGTAGTCGTCCGCGGCGTCCGACCCGTCGACCGTGATGCGGTGCAGCCGGGGGGCCGGGGTGGTCAGGCCGTAGCGCTGCAGCCACACCGAACCGGGGGCCAGCGGGTGATCGTCGTTGTACTTGTGCGAGTCGCCGTCGAGCAGGTAGCTGGCGCCCTCGAACCGGTTGGACTCGTCGGTGAGCGCCTTGATGACGGGGATGAACGCGGAGTTCTGGTCGAGGGACCAGCCGTCGTACGTGCCGTCGAACATGTCGGCCTGGATGGCGATGACGACGGCCTTGGCGCGGGTGCGGCGCGCCTCGGCGTAGGCCTCGCGGATCTGGGTCACCGCGGCGGCGGTGCGGTCCACGGCCTCCGCCAGCTGCTGCGGGGTGGCCGCGGTCTTGCCGGTCCAGGGGGCGAAGCCGTTGTTGGAGCCGACCACGTGGGCAGTGGCGAACTCCACGCCCGCGCGAGACCACGAGACGTTCTCGGGGAAGCCGATCTCGGTCTGCGGGTTGACGACGAGGGGGTGCTTGCCCAACGTGCGGCCGGGCTGGGGGTAGAAGGTGGCGCGCACGGCGGCGAGCCGCTCGAGCGGGTCGTAGGCGCCGTTGTTGGGGCGGTGGCAGTCGGTCCACTCGTTGTCGCCGGGGGTGTAGACGAGGGGGTCCTCGAACCGGTCGAGCTGGCCGCGGACGAAGTGGAAGTACTCGTCGGAGCAGACGGTCGAGCCGTTCTTGATGTCACCGACGTGGATCACCAGCCGGACGTCGGGGTCGGCGTTGATCGTGTCCACGTCGTGTGGGAAGCGCGCGATCTTGGCTGCGCCGTAAGGGGTGTCGCCGATGACGGCGAAGGTGTAGGCCTTGTCGCTGCCCTGGCCCCTGCCCCTGCCGGGGCCGTCGTGGCCCGGGCCGCGGCCGTCGGTGCCCTGCCCGGCGAGGGCGGGGGCGCTCGCGGACAGGCACAGGGCGAGGGCGCCGAGACCGGCGAGGGCGTGACGGGTGCGCATGGCGGACCTCCGGGGGAGTCGGGTCGAGACCCCGCATGCTCCTCCCCTCAAATGACGGTCGGGCGTCCCGGGGACGACCGCCAGGCCAACACGGGGAGGCGTCGGTCCAACAGGGGGAGGCGTCAGTCCAGCACGATCGAGGGCCGGTCCGGCGTGGCGAGGGTGAGGACGGCCTCCTCGACCATCTCGTGGGTCCGCAGCTCGTCGCCCAGCCGGTCCAGGGTCACGGCGAGGTCGTGCTCGGGGGCATCGCCCGTGAGGTCGACCGCCGCCACCATGAAGACCTTGTCCGGGCCCACCCACTCGAGGTGGAGATAGGTCACCCGCTCGATCTCGGCGTGGCCCAGCAGCGCGGCGAGCGCCTTGCGACGGAGGTCCGGCGACACCGCCTGGCCGGTGAGGAAGTCGCGGTTGCGGTCGATCAGGAAGCAGGCGACGATCCCGAGCAGGATGCCGACGAGGATCGAGCCGACCGCGTCCCACACGGGGTCGCCGGTGAGCTCGTGCAGCACGATCCCGAGCGTGGCCAGCACGATGCCGATCAGCGCGGCGCTGTCCTCCGCCACCACGGCCCGCAGCGTCGGGTTGGACGTGCGCCATACGTAGCGCGCCGGCGACAGGCCGCGTTCGCGGGCCTCGCGCCGCGTCTGGCGCATGGCCTGCAGCCAGGAGATGCCCTCCAGCACGAAGGCGACGGCCAGCACGGCATACGCGAGGAGGTAGTCGGTCTCGGCCTCCTCGGAGGTCAGGGACGTGATGCCGTGCCAGATGGAGACGATCGAGCCGGCGGTGAACAGGCCGAACGCCGCGAACATCGACCAGACGTAGGCCTCGCGGCCGTAGCCGAGCGGGTGCGAGCGGTCCCGGGGGCGTCCCGACTTGCGCTCGGCGAGCAGGAGGAAGATCTCGTTGCCCGCGTCGGCCCACGAGTGCGCGGCCTCGGCCACCATCGACGCCGACCCGGTGATCACGGCGACGACGGTCTTGGCGACGGCGATCAGCGCGTTGGCGCCCAGGGCGACGAGGACGGTGAGCAGGCTCTCGCCGCCCTTGTGCTCTGCCGGAGCGGCGGTGCCTGGAGAGTCGGTCATGCGACCCAGTGTGCCCCTGGTTCAGGTGCAGCGTCGGCCGGTCGAGGGGAGAGATCTCACGGCGTCGGCGAAGGCGCCGACCCGCAGGGGCGCGGGGGCGTAGCGCTCGGGCACGAGCACCTCGATGGCGGGGTCGGTGCCGTATGACGTCAGCCGCGTCCCGTCCGTCAGCCGCTGCACGACCCAGTCGGTCCCGCTGACGTCGATGCACTGGTCGGTGCTGGGCGGCTGGGGCGCCAGGCCGCAGCGCGCGATGATCGCCGGGGACCCCCAGGCCGCCGCGCTCTCGGCGCCGACCAGGTCGTCCCGTCGCGGCTCGCCCGCGACGGAGGTGGGCCAGTGCGCCCTTGCCGCCACGCAGGCGCTCGAGGTGTCGGCGGGGCCGGCGGCCACCTCGACCGGACGCGGACGGAGCAGGAGCAGCGTCACGGCCACCGCCGCGAGTGCGCAGACGGTGGCCGTGACGAGGATGCGCCGGTCGAGCAGACCCTGCACGGTCTCCTGCTCAGCCGTGGACGACGGTGCAGGTCAGCGTGCGGGTGATGCCCTGGATGTCCTGGATCTTGGCGATGACGAGCTGGCCCAGCTCGTTGACGTTGTCCGCCTCCACGCGGGCGATCACGTCGTAGGGTCCGGTGACCTCCTCGGCCTTGACGACCCCGTCGATCGCACCGACGGACTCGGACACCTGGGACGACTTGCCGACCTCGGACTGGATCAGGATGTAGGCCTGGACCATCGAATCCTCCACTCGTTCTGGGCTGCCGCCGCGTCGCTGCGGCGGGTGCGGGACCAAGGGCGGTGCCGCGTCGCGACCACGGTAGCGTGTCGCTCCCGAAGGCTCGCACTGGAGGTCCGCATGTCACAAGCCCACGCCGGGGACGGGCCGCGCCTGCGGGACCTGTCGGAGGAGGAGCTGCTCGCGCGGATCTTCCCGCACTTCGCCCAGGGCGAGGACGTGCTGGTCCCGCCCGGGGACGACGCGGCCGTGGTGCGGGCCGCGTCGGGGTCGGTGGTGGCGACGACGGACACGATGGTGCTGGGCCACGACTGGCGCGACGAGTGGTCCGCACCGGCCGAGGTCGGCGCCAAGCTCGTGACGCAGAACGTCGCCGACCTCGCCGCCATGGGCGCCCGCCCCACCGGTCTGCTGGTCACGCTCGCGGCGCACCGCGACCTGCCCGAGTCGTGGGCGGTCGAGTTCGCCCGGGGGGTCGGCTCCCAGGCCGAGCGGTATGCCGTGAGCGTCGTCGGTGGTGACCTCTCGGGCGCGCCCGACGGCGTGGTGATGGTCTCGATCACGGCGCTCGGCGACCTGGAGGGCCGTGACCCCGTGCTGAGGTCGGGCGCCCGGGTCGGCGACGTGCTGGCCGTCCACGGCAGCCTCGGACGCTCCGGAGCGGGGTGGTGGCTGCTCGAGCAGGGGGAGGGCCTTGAGCCGGGGACCGGGGCGTCGAGGCTCGTCCGGGACCACCTCGTGCCCACGACCGACGTCGGGGCCGGGCGCGACGCCGCCGCTGCCGGGGCCACGGCCATGATGGACGTCTCCGACGGGCTGGTGCGCGACGCCGGGCGGATCGCGCGCGCCTCAGGGGTGCGCATCGACCTGGGCCGCGCCGGGCTGCTCGACGTGGTCGCGGGCCTCGCGGCGAGCATCCCGCTCGACGTGGCGTGGCAGCAGGTCCTCACCGGGGGGGAGGAACACTCGTTGATCGCGACCTTCCCGCCCGGCGCGGCCGCCGTGTCGCCCGACGAGGCGGGGCCGGTGCGGTGGCGGCCGATCGGGCGGGTCGTCGAGGCGGACGATGCCCTGCCGCGGGTCACGCTGGACGGCGTGGCGGTCCAGGGGCAGGGCTTCGACCACTTCGCGGGGTGACGGCGGCGACCGCCCGTCGGGTGGCCCACTCCAGCGGCCCGGACGACAGGGGGCTCGGCAGGGTGCGCCGCCAGGTGAGCAGCACGACCGCGATGATCGTCACGTGCGCCGCCCACAGCCACCACGGTCCCAGCCCCGGGTGGGCCTCCAGCACGCGCTCGGTGCCGGGCAGCAGCAGGACGTGCAGGGTGTAGGCCGACAGGGTCATGGATCCGAGGTCCGCGGCACCGCGCACAAGGGCCGACTCCCGGACCCGGGGCCGCCGGCACAGGGCGATGACGCCGGCGAGCACCAGGAGCGCGAGGCCACCGCTGACGAGCAGGCTGGGTGTCGACGGCAGATAGGCCCCGACGAGGGTGAGCCGGTCGACGTCGTCGGGCAGGCTCGACGCCTCGACCGCGGCCCGCCGCTCCGCCTCCAGCAGGGCCGTGCGACGGGTCAGGACGAGAGCGAGGATGCTGCCGACCCGTCCGACGAGCACCAGGCTGAGCCCGGCCAGGGCCAGCGCGGCGGGCCGTGCCGGGCGATTGCCGTCGGGCAGGCTGGCCCGTGCGGCGAGGACGCCGAGCAAGCCATAGGCCGTCCAGAGCACCGCGGGGTAGGACGTCGCGAACGCCGCGGTGGACAGGGCGTGCGAGGGGTCGAGCAGGTCGCTCCACCCCACGTCGGGGAGCCACCGACCGGCCAGGCCCCGGCGCCCGAGGTGGGCGACGAGGGGTGCCAGCAGAGCGACGGAGGCCGTCACGCCGAGCAGGACGCGGGTGGTGCGCCGAACGGCCCAGGTGACGACGACGGTGACGACCGCGAGGGGCACCAGCACGATCGCGGCCCGGGTCCCGAGGTCGGCGAGGGTCAGCCCCACGACGGCGAGGGCGCCCGCGCGCACGAGACCGGCCCGAGCCGTCGACCCGCGCCGGTGCGCGGACCACCCGAGCTGAGCCCCGACCCCGACGAGCACCGCGAACAGCACGGCGTGCACGTCCCACAGGACGGCGCTCGCGAGCCCGCCGACCAGGTGGTTCACCAGGATCCCCAGCAGGGCCAGGCAGCGGGCCACGTCGACCGCCGCGACCCGGGAGGGGGAGGCGGACGTCATACGGCCTCCTGCCCGGTGGACGGCCCCGACGACACCGAGGGCGGCCCTCCCGTGGAGAGCCGCCCTCGGCGGTGTTGCGGTGCTGGTGTCAGCGCTTGACCTTGCCCGCCTTGAGGCAGGAGGTGCAGACGTTGAGACGCTTGGGGGTCACACCCGCGTCGCCGACCAGAGCCTTGACACGCTGGATGTTGGGGGTCCAGGTGCGCTTGGTGCGACGGTGCGAGTGCGAGATGCTGTGACCGAAGGACGGTCCCTTGCCGCAGACATCGCAGTTGGCAGCCACGGTGATCTCCTACATTCGTTGACAGTCGGGGTGCGCCCCGACGAGCACGCCGACGGCGCGGAGGTGGTGGGGCAACCGCTCTAGCGTAGCCGACGGGGGCAGTGGGATCCAAACCTGGCGTAGCTGACCTCGGCCGAGCAGCTCTCGCAGCTCTCGCAGCTCGCGGGTCTGGCAGCCCTCACGGGTCTGGCAGGTGTGTCGGTGCCCTCGCGTAGGCTCGACGCGAGCCGAGCGTGAGTCGAGCCGGAGTCGAGCCGGAGGGAGGCGCGGATGGGTGAGCAGCAGCGCGGTGAGCCAGGTGCTCCGCGTGGCCCGCGTGGCCCGCTGAGCGTGCTCGACCGCCACGCCCTGCGGCTGTGGGCCGTCCGGTCGCGAGCGGCGCTGGCCGAGCGGCGCGAGGAGATCGACGCGCTCAACGTCTTTCCCGTCCCCGACGGGGACACCGGCACCAACATGTTCCTGACGCTGGACTCCGCCGTCGAGCGGTCGGTCGCGGCCGAGCCCGAGGAAGAGCTCACGGCCTTCGCCCGCGCAGCCGTCCTCGGCGCGCGCGGCAACTCCGGCGTCATCGTCAGCCAGCTCGTCCGGGGCCTGCTCGACGTCGTCGAGCGCCCCGCGCATGACGGCGGCGCCGACGCCGGCATCGTGGCCCAGGCCTTCCGCCGGGCCTCGGACCTGGCCTACGCCTGCGTCGGGGACCCCGCCGAGGGCACGATCCTGACCGTCGCCCGCAGCGCCGCCGAGGCGGCCGAGGCGCGGGCCCGTCAGGCGCAGGCCAGCCTCAGCGCCGTGGTCGACGCGGCCGTGGCCGCGGCGCGGGCGGCGCTGGACCGCACCCCCACCCAGCTCGCCGCCCTGAGGACCGCCGGGGTCGTCGACGCCGGCGCCTCCGGCCTCGTCACGGTCCTCGACGCGCTCAAGCGGGTGGTCGACGGCGGTGGGAGCGACGTGGACGACCCGCGCGACGGCGACCAGGCAGACCCCGCGGCGGAGGCGGACCGGCTGGCCGCGCTCGCCCGCGAGGCCCACGACGGGCCCGAGGTGGGGGAGGACTACCGCGGTCCCCAGCACGAGGTGATGCTGGTGCTCCACCTGTCCACGACCGCGGCCGTGGACCACCTGCGCTCCGCGCTCGGTGCCCTCGGCGACAGCGTCGTGGTGGCGGTCGACGGCGACCTGGCGCGCGTGCACGTGCACGCCGACGACCCCGACGCCGTGCTGCGGGCCGCAGACCAGGCGGGTGCCGTCTCGGGGGTCACCGTGACCGACCTGCACGCCCAGGCCGCGACCGTGCGAGAGAGCCGGGAGGCCACCGGTGCCCTGGCCGCCCAGGACGGCCCCCTCGTCGTGGTCTGCACCGACGGGCGCGGGTTGCGCGAGCTCTTCGTCGACGAGGGCGCGCTCGTCGTGCCGAGCAGCCCCGGCGCTCGGGCCAGCGTCGGCGCCATCGTGGACGTGGTCGAGCACCACCCCGACCGTCCCGTGCTGCTGCTGCCCAACGACCCCGACGTCCTGCTCACCGCCACGAGCGCGGCCGACGAGCTGACCACCGCCGGTCGCGAGGTGCACGTCGTGCCCTCCCGGTCCGACGTCGCCGGCCTCGCGTGCCTGGCGGTCCTCGACCGGGGGGCGCCCGCGCACGAGGCGGCCGAGGCGATGCGGACCGCCGTGGAGGAGGTCCGCAGCGGAGCGATCGCCCGCGCGGCCCGGGACGCGTCGACGGCGGCAGGACCCTGTCGGACCGGGGACCTGCTCGGCATCGTCGAGGGTGACATCGTCCTGGTGGGGCAGTCCGCGGCGGCGGTCGGGACCGAGCTGCTGGACCGTCTGCTGGAGCAGGGTGGAGAGCTGGTCACCCTCGTGACCGCGGGGCTGCCCGACGCGGACGTCGCGGCCGTGCGCGAGCACCTCACGCGCCGGTGGCCCGACGTGGAGGTGGGCGTCCACAGGGGCGGGCAGGCGGCATACCTGCTGATGGTGGGGGTCGAGTAGGTGCCGGGGGAGACGACCTGGGTGGACCGGGAGGGCGCGGACCGCGCCGGGCCGGGCAGTTCCCTGCGCTCCCTGCTGGGCAAGCGCACCGCTGACGTGCTGGCCAAGGCCGGTCTGGTCACGGCCGGTGACCTGCTGGAGTGGTACCCCCGGGACTATCTCGAGGCCCGGCTCTCGACTGCTCGGCTGCGCGAGGGGGAGCACCTCGTCGTGGTGGCCGAGGTGCTCAAGGCCGTCGTCGCGCCGGTCCGCTCCAACCCGCGCAAGAAGCTGCTGCGGGCCACGGTGACGGACGGTACGACCGAGATCGACCTCACCTTCTTCAGCCACTGGGGACCGGCCAAGGACCTCACCCCCGGCACGCTCGCGGTGTTCTCCGGGCGAGCCGGCACCTTCAACGGACGCTGGCAGCTGTCGCACCCCGACTACCAGGTCATCCAGGACTCGGTGCGCCACCAGCAGATCCTGCCCGTCTACCGGAGCGTCGACCGGCTGACCTCTTGGCAGATCGGGACGGCGATGGGCATCGTGCTCGACGCGGTCGGCGAGCTCGAGGACCCCGTCCCGGACGAGCTGGTCCGCCGCCACGGGCTCTGCGACCGGACGACGGCGGTGCGCCTGATCCACCAGCCCCGCGCCTGGGGCGACCTCACGACCGCCCGCTCCCGGCTGCGCTACGACGAGGCCCTGGTGCTGCAGACGGCCCTCGTCCAGCGGCGCCTCACGGCAGCCCGGGACGAGGGCACCGCCCGTCCCGGCCGGCGCGGTGGCCTGCTCGACGCGTTCGACGCGGCCCTGCCTTTCCCCCTCACCGAGGGGCAGCGGGTCGTCGGCGAGGAGCTCGCCCACGACCTGGCCTCGCCCGTCCCCATGCACCGCCTCCTGCAGGGAGACGTGGGCTCCGGCAAGACGGTCGTGGCGCTGCGCGCCATGCTGCAGGTCGTCGACTCCGGCGGCCAGGCCGCCCTGCTCGCCCCGACCGAGGTGCTCGCCGCCCAGCACGAGCGCTCGGTCCGCGCGATCATGGGCCCGCTCGCCGAGGGTGGCCTGCTCGGCGGGGCGGACGAGGCGACCCGGGTGGTGCTGCTCACCGGGTCGATGAGCGCCGACGCGCGCCGCCGAGCCCTGTCCGAGGCGGCCTCCGGGCAGGCCGGCATCGTCATCGGCACGCACGCGCTGATCCAGGAGCACGTGCAGCTGGCCGACCTCGGGCTCGTGGTCGTGGACGAGCAGCACCGATTCGGCGTCGAGCAACGAGATGCCCTGCGGGCCAAGGCATCCCGGCCACCGCACGTGCTGGTCATGACGGCGACGCCGATCCCGCGCTCGGTCGCCATGACGGTCTTCGGTGACATGGAGACCGCGATCCTGCGCGAGCTGCCGGCGGGCCGGTCGCCGATCACGACCCACGTGGTCCATCAGGGCTCCGGCACCTGGATGGCCCGCATGTGGCAGGTCGTGGCCGAGGCCGTGGCCGCCGGGCGGCAGGCCTATGTCGTGTGCGGACGGATCGGTGACAACGACAGCCCGAGCGGCGAGGAGACCGAGGACGGCTTCGTCGAGGCCCCGCCCGAGGGGGTCGAGGGTGCGGCGGGTGCGGCGGGTGCCGAGGACGACCTGGGCGCTCGGGGCCACGAGGGCTCCGACGCCCGCGCGGGGGCCCGGCGACCGGACGCCATGAGCCTCCTGCAGGCCTACGACCTGCTCGTGCACGCCACCCCCCAGCTCGAAGGGGTGCGGCTCGGGCTCCTGCACGGGCGGCTCGCGGGCGACGACAAGGACGCGGTCATGCGGAGGTTCGCCGCGGGCGAGATCGACGTGCTCGTCGCGACCACGGTCATCGAGGTGGGGGTCGACGTGCCCAACGCGACCGTCATGGTGGTCCTCGACGCCGACCGCTTCGGGATCAGCCAGCTCCACCAGCTGCGCGGCCGGGTCGGTCGCGGTGAGCACGCGGGCACCTGCTTCCTCGCGAGCACGGTCGAGCCCACCGGCGACGACGGGGACGTGCCCGTCGCCTGGCAGCGGCTGCAGGCCGTCGCTGGCACCACCGACGGATTCGCGCTCGCCGAGCATGACCTCGAACTGCGCGGCGAGGGCGACGTCCTGGGGGCGAGCCAGAGCGGGCGTCGACGCCGCATCCGGATGCTGCGCCTGGCCGACCCCCGCGACGTCGAGCTGATCGCCGAGGCCCGGGAGGACGCCCAGGACCTGCTGCGGGACGACGTGGGCCTCGCGGCGCACCCGCGGCTCGCGGCGTGGCTCGCCGACACGCTCGACGACGAGAGCGCTGCCTACCTCGAGCGGGGGTGACCGTAGGCTGCCCGCGTGACCAGGATCATCGCCGGCAGCGTCGGCGGCCGGCGCCTCAGCACCCCCACCGGCCGTGGCACCCGCCCCACGAGCGACCGCGTGCGCGAGGCGGTCTACTCCCGCCTGGCCCACCTCGACGTCCTGGCCGGCGCTCACGTCGCCGACCTGTATGCCGGGTCCGGCGCGCTCGGGCTCGAGGCCGCCTCGCGGGGGGCCGCGAGCGTGCTGCTGGTCGAGCACGACCGGTCTGCGGCGCAGGTGGCGACCCGCAACGCCAGGGAGCTCGGCCTCCGCGAGGTGACCGTGCGCCGCGACACGGTCGAGCGCGTGCTCGCGGGTCCGCGAGCCGGGGAGCCGTTGGACGTGGTGCTGGTCGACCCGCCATACGACCTCTCCGAGGAGGCCCTGGCGGCCGTCCTCGGCCGCCTCGTCGACGGGGACTGGCTCGCCCCGGAGGCCGTCGTCGTCGTCGAGCGGTCCTCCCGGTCGCCCGAGCCGCGCTGGCCGCAGGGGCTGTCCGTCGTGGACCACAAGCGCTACGGCGAGACCTCCGTGTGGTACGCCGAGCACGCGGTAGGTTTCACGCCATGAGCGAGGTCCGCCGCTGCATCTGCCCGGGCTCCTACGACCCCATGACCCTGGGCCACCTCGACATCGTCGAGCGCGCCACGCGTCTCTACGACGAGGTGGTGGTCGGGGTGCTCTACAACCCGGCCAAGGCCGACTCGGGGATGTTCGGCATCGACGAGCGGGTCCGCCTCATCGAGGAGTCGGTCGCTCACCTGCAGGGGGTGTCCGTGGGGGCCTACGCCGACGGCCTGCTGGTGGACCTCTGCACGAGGCTCGGGATCGGCGCCATCGTCAAGGGCCTGCGGTCGGGCACCGACTTCGCCTACGAGCTGCCCATGGCCCTGATGAACAAGCACCTCACCGGGGTCGAGACGGTCTTCCTGCCCGGCAACCCGGCCTTCGAGCACGTGTCCAGCTCGCTGGTCAAGGAGGTATGGCGCCTCGGCGGCTACGGCCTCGACCTCGTCCCGGAGCCGGTGGCGCAGGCGCTGCGGGCGCGAGGCGCCTGAGCCCTGGACGATCGCCCGGACGACCGCCCGGGCGGCCCGTGGTGCATTTGGGGCAGCCCGCCACGTCCGGTAGTCTTGTGCGTCGGTCTGTGTGCCGGCGCCCGGGGCGCCGACGACGGGCCGGCAGCACCGACCTGCACGATCTCGACGACCGTGCGTTCACCATCCTCGACCGCTCGGACTGGAGCCATGTCCCGACTCGACCCCCGCTCGCCCCTGGTGTTCGACACCCGGGAGCTCGGTCGTCGCCCCGGGTCCATGCACGCCGAGCAGCGCGTCGTGGACGCCCCGGAGGACCTCGGGACCGACGTCATCGCGGTGGCGCCCGACACCCCCGTGACGATCGACGTGCGCTACGAGTCCGTGCTCGAGGGCGTGCTCGTGACCGGCACCATCACCACCACGGCGACCGGCGCCTGCGTGCGGTGCCTGGACCCGGTGACCCTCCCCGTGGAGGCCACCTTCCAGGAGCTGTTCGCCTACGCCGAGCGTGCTGCTCGGCACGAGCAGGTGGCGACGGACGACGAGGACGACGACGTGCGTGAGCTCGAGGGAGACCTGCTCGACCTCGAGCCGGTGCTGCGGGACGCAGTGGTGCCCACCCTGCCGTTCCAGCCGGTGTGCCGGGACGACTGCCCAGGGCTGTGCTCCGAGTGCGGAGCGCACCTGGCGGACGATCCGGACCACCACCACGAGGTGCTCGACCCCCGGTGGTCGGCCCTGCAAGCTCTGACCAGCAACGAAGAGAAGAGGAACTGACGTGGCTGTCCCGAAGCGGAAGATGTCGCGCTCCAACACCCGTTCGCGTCGCGCGAACTGGCGCACCACGGCGACCGCCCTCATGGCGTGCCCGCAGTGCCGCTCGATGAAGCAGCCGCACATGGCCTGCCCGTCCTGCGGTTCCTACAACGGCCGTCACTACGCGGCCGCGGAGCGCACCGAGCTCCAGGGCTGACCGGGGTCGCCGAGCGCATGAGCACCACGTCACGCGCCGGGACCGGTCCGGAGGGTTCGCAGCAGCGGCCCGTCGGCGCCCTCGTCGACCACCTCGCGCAGGTGGTCGGAGAGCGCGTCGACGAGTCGCTGCTGTCGCGCGCCCTGACCCACCGGTCCTACGCCTACGAGCACGGCGGCCTGCCGCACAACGAGCGCCTGGAGTTCCTGGGCGACTCCGTGCTGGGGCTCGTCGTCACCGATACGCTCTATCGCACCCACCCCGACGAGGCGGAGGGGCAGCTCGCCAAGCTGCGGGCCGCCGTGGTCAACATGCGCGCCCTCGCCGACGTCGCGCGCGGGCTCGACCTCGGGGCCTACCTCCTGCTCGGTCGCGGTGAGGAGAGCACAGGAGGTCGCGACAAGACGTCCATCCTTGCCGACACGACCGAGGCCGTGATCGGCGCCGTCTACCTGTCGTGCGGCGCGGCGGCGGCCTCGACGCTCGTCCACCACCTCCTCGACCCCCTCATGGCGTCCTCCGCGCGCATGGGCGCGGCCCTGGACTGGAAGACCTCCTTGCAGGAGCTCACGTCCACCCTCGGGATCGGCGTCCCGGAGTACGCCATCACCGACGAAGGACCCGATCACCTCAAGGTCTTCACGGCCCAGGCCGTGGTGGGCACCGAGGTGCTCGGCGAGGGCGTGGGGCGCTCCAAGAAGGAGGCCGAGCAGAAGGCTGCCGAGGTCGCCTGGACCGAGCTCAGCGCCCGAGGCACCTCGCCGACCGCCGACGACTCCGTCGCCACGGACCTCGACGGGACCCCGTCGGGGGAGATCCTCGAGCGCGGCTGATCGAGCCGTATGCCGGAGCTGCCCGAGGTCGAGGTGGTCCGCCGCGGGCTCGCCGAGCACGTGGTCGGGCGACGCGTCGCCGAGGTCAGCCTGCGTGGCGCTCGGGTCGCCCGCCGGCACGCGCCCGGACCTCGCGACCTGGAGGACCGCCTCCGGGGTCGCCTGGTCCGGGCCGCCGAGCGCCGCGGCAAGTACCTCTGGCTCGTCGTCGAGGACGAGACGGGGCAGGCGGACGCGCTGATCCTGCACCTGGGCATGAGTGGCCAGCTGCTCGTCGAGCCGCCCGACGCGCCCGCCGAGAAGCACCTGCACGCCACGTTCGACCTCGTCGAGACGTCGGGCGAGCCGGCCCCGCAGCTCCGCTTCGTGGACCAACGGACCTTCGGCGGGCTCGCCTGGTCCGAGCTCGTCGCGGGAGGGCGGGCGTTCGGCATACCGGAGTCCATCGCCCACATCGCCCCGGACCCCCTCGAGCCGGCCTATGACCAGGCGGACGTGGTCCGTCGGATGAAGGCCCGGCACGTGGCGGTCAAGCGGGCGCTGCTGGACCAGCGGCTGGTCAGCGGCATCGGCAACATCTACGCCGACGAGGCGCTGTGGCGGGCGCGGGTCAACGGCGTCCGCGACACGGACTCGCTGACCAGGCCGACGCTCGCGCGGGTCCTGGACCACGCCGCCGAGGTGATGCGCGAGGCGCTGGAGCAGGGCGGGACGAGCTTCGACGCCCTGTACGTCAACGTCAACGGGGCGAGCGGCTACTTCGACCGCTCCCTCGCGGTCTACGGCCAGCAGGGTCGTCCGTGCCCACGCTGCGGGACGCCGGTCCGGCGCGAGGCGTTCATGAACCGCTCCAGCCACTACTGCCCCCGCTGCCAGCGGAGACGTTAGCCGAAGCTCTGGTCCAGGTCGGCCCGGTCAACGGGGAACCTCGTCCGCCCCGGCGGACGCCGATCGGTCTCGGCGGCCTCTTTCGCCACAACGTCCGCATGGCGGGCGGGCCAGCTCCCGTGCGGGCCCATATCGACGAGCTGCTGCCGACCATCCTCGACGGGTCCGTCGAGCCGGGCAGGGTCTTCGACGCCGTGACTGACCTCGCCGGTGTGCCCGCCGGCTACCGCGACAGGGATGAGCGGAGGAGCCTCGAGGTGCTCGTCCGCCCCTGATCCGCCGGACATAGGGGCCGTCGTGTCGTCGTGCTGGCCCCGCCTCCTCACCAGACGTTCACGGATCGTTCAGCGGGGACCTGCTGGACGGTTGCCCGGCGGGAGGACGCTGAGGGCGCCCGCCCGGGACGCAGGCCCCCGGACGACCCACCTCGTCGGAGCGACGAGATGGTCCTGACCACGCCGCGAAGGACGCCTCATGGGTCACCACCACGACCACCCCCACGGTCACGCGCACAGCCACAGCCACAGCCACAGACACGACCTCGACCTGCCCGTCGGCCCCGCCGAGGACCTGCGGGTGCCGGACGCCGAGCTCGCCCCGTCCGACCTCGGGCGGCGCAACTTCCTGCGGGCGGCCGGGCTGCTGGGCGCCGGCGTGGCCGCGGCCGGCTTCGTCACCGAGCAGGGGACCGGCACCGCCGCCGCGTCCGAGCAGGAGGCGTGGCACCGCAGCCGCCGGCACGGCAAGGGCCAGCGCTGGCTCGCCGGCGACCACCACATCCACACGCAGTTCTCCTCCGACGGCAAGTACCGCGTGATCGACCACGTCCAGCACGCCAGCGCCTACGGCCTCGACTGGATGGTCATCACCGACCACGGCTCGGACCAGCACGCCAAGATCGGCGTCGACACGGTCAACCCGCTGATCCGGGCGGCCCGCCAGGAGTTCGACGACATGCTCGTCTTCCAGGGCCTGGAGTGGAACATCCCCGCAGCCGAGCACGGCACGGTCTTCGTGCACCCCGGCGCCAACGAGGTCGCGGTGCTCAAGACCTTCGAGAGCTCCTTCGACGGGTCGGTCAAGAAGGCCACCGGCTCCACCCCGGCCAACGAGGCGCTTGCGCTGCAGGGCCTGGCCTACCTCGCGTCGGCCGTCGGGTCCCGCGAGGTCAAGGACGCCCTCATGCTGGCCAACCACCCGGCGCGCAAGGGCATCGACTCGCCCCACGAGATCCGCGGCTGGCGCGACGCGCCCGGACGGATCGCCGTCGGCATGGAGGGCGCCCCCGGTCACCAGGCGGCCGGCCTGCCCAAGCCGCTCGGCCCGGGCAGCGGGCGCGGCTACTACGACAACGCGCCCGGCAAGGACAGCTTCGCGGGCTACCCGCTGGAGAGCTACCGCACCTTCGGCGGGTTCGACTGGATGACCGCCACCGTCGGCGGCCTGTGGGACAGCCTCCTCGCCGAGGGCAAGCCCTGGTGGATCACCGCCAACTCCGACAGCCACAGCGTCTACCTGGACACCGCGGTGCGCGGCGGACCCGACAGCGACTTCGCCAAGCAGGGCTACTACGCCGACCCGGTCAACGGCCCGACGCCGGACACCGGCAGCGGCGACTACTGGCCCGGCTACTACAGCCGCACCCACGTCGGCGCCGACCACCGCGACTACGCCGCGGTGATGCAGGGCCTGCGCGACGGCCGCGTCTGGGTCGACCACGGCCGCCTCGTGCAGGACCTGGACGTGCGGGTCCGCGCCGGCGGCCGCGAGGTCGGCCTCGGTGGGGTGCTCACCGTCAAACGGGGCACCCAGGCCCAGCTGGTCGTGCGCATCCGCAAGCAGTCCCTGCCCAACTGGGCTCAGTTCGTCCCGCAGCTCGCCAAGGTGGACGCCATCGGCGGCACGGTGACCGGCCCGGTCGCCGACCGGGACACCTTCGCCGCGCCGCAGACGCGCGTCCTGCGCAGCTGGGACGTCAGCACCGCCGCCGCCGGTGAGTGGGTCGAGCTCAGCTATGGGCCGGTGACCGTCGGCGACGCCGGCGTCTACGTCCGGCTGCGTGGATCGGACGGCAAGCGCACCGCCCCCGGCCTGCGCGGCGCCGCGGTCGACCCTGCCGGTCCGGCCATCGATGTCGAGGGCAACGCCAACCCGTGGGACGACCTGTGGTTCTACACCAACCCGATCTGGGTGCTCCCGCGCGCGTGAGCGCCCGGACCGACGCGGCCGACGCGCTCGACCCGACCGACGCGCTGACGCGCCCGGTCGAGCCCGACCCCACAACGGTGGCGGCCGGGCTCGACCCCGTCGCCGCGACGATCACGGAGGCCGACCACCTGGCGGAGCACCTCGGCGAGGCGCTGGCCGAGCACGGGCACGTCACCATCGTGTCCACGCACCTGGTGCCGGGGCCCGGCGGTGCGTCGTCGCACCTGGCCCTGTCGATCCGGTGGTGCTCCCCGCCGCCGGGGGAGCGCGACCTGGTGGCGGTCGTCGACCGGCTCTGCGAACGTCTCGTCCCCGAGACCGCCGCGGCAGCCGCGCACGAGATCGGCGCGGCCACGGGCGGATCGCAGCAGCTCCGCCGCGGCTATGCCGACCTCGCGGACAGCGCGGCCGAGGTGGCCCTGCTGGCGCGGGACGGCACGAGCGGCCGCGCCGTCGTCTACCCGGGCCGACAGCGGCTCGTCGGCGAGCTCACGGTCGCCGAGCTGGTCGACCGCTGCGCCATCGACGCCGTGGAGGGCATCGCCGGGACGGTGGTCACCCACGCGACCGTGGTGCGCACCCGGGACTTCGTCCGGCCCGTATGGCGCGACGGCAGGCTCGTGCTGCTCGTCCAGCCGGCCGCCGACGACACCGTCGTCCCCTTCGAGAATCCGGCACCGACACCCTGCTGCGCCGACCACGCGTGAGGGCGGGCGCGACGGCATACGGCCCGGGGGGCCAAGCACGGCTGATGCTCCTGCCGGGGGCGGGATCATCAGCCTGGGGGACGAAGCCCGGTCGATGCCCCTGCCCCCGGCGGGGCTTGAGCCTGGTCACCGGCGGCAGGCCCGGCTGGGGACGCTGCTCGCTGGTCGAGCCGTCCCCGATCGGGGCCCCGAGCCCGGCGCCGGGGCTCGGGGTCGCCGCCGGGCTGGTCGACGTGGCTCCGGGACTCGCCGGATGGGTGCTCGAGGCGGTGTCCGCCGGCTTGGTTGACGTCCTGCAGCACAGCCTCTGCCCAAGATGACGTCCCGGGGCGCCTGCGGTTGGAGGTGCGGCAGGCCGAGCGCGGCGTAGGGTGAGGCGCATGACCGGGAGCACCGTGAGGACGACCTACTTCGTGCGGGGGACGGTGCAGGGCGTGGGATTTCGCTGGTGGACCCGCGCCCAGGCGCTCGAGCTGGGACTGACCGGCCATGCTCGCAACATGAGCGACGGCCGGGTCGAGATCGTCGCCGAGGGGCCGCAGGAGGCCGTGGAGGAGATGGGTCGGCGGCTGTCCCCGACGGCCGCGCCTCCGTCGGGTCGGCGCCGGCCGGGGCACGTGGAGTCCTGCACAGCCGTCCCTGGGGAGCCCCGCGGGCAGGCCTCCGGGTTCGTCGAGAAGTAGCGGCTCGTCATAGGACATCACCGTGCGTGAGCCGGCGGTGAGCCGGCCGGGGGCCGGCCGGCCGCTAGAGTGACGACCTGACCGCGTCCCCGCCGAGGAAGTCGCCGCCGACCGTGTACGTCAAGCAGCTGACGATGAAGGGCTTCAAGTCCTTCGCGTCCGCGACGACCTTCAAGCTCGAGCCCGGGATCACCTGCGTCGTCGGCCCCAACGGGTCCGGCAAGTCCAACGTCGTCGACGCCCTCGCCTGGGTCATGGGCGAGCAGGGCGCCAAGAGCCTGCGCGGCGGCAAGATGGAGGACGTCATCTTTGCCGGCACGGCCGGACGGCCACCGCTGGGACGGGCCGAGGTCGCGCTCACGATCGACAACACCGACGGGGCGCTGCCGATCGACTACACCGAGGTGACGATCCGGCGGACGATGTTCCGCAACGGCGGGTCGGACTACGCCATCAACGGCACGGCCTGCCGCCTGCTCGACATCCAGGAGCTGCTGTCCGACTCCGGCATCGGTCGCGAGATGCACGTCATCGTCGGGCAGGGCCAGCTCGACACCGTGCTGCGGGCCACCCCGGAGGAGCGCCGCGGCTTCGTCGAGGAGGCTGCCGGGGTCCTCAAGCACCGCAAGCGCAAGGAACGCGCGCTGCGCAAGCTCGAGCAGATGGAGGGCAACCTCCGACGCGTCCAGGACCTCACGGGGGAGATCCGGCGGCAGCTGGGACCGCTCGGACGCCAGGCCGAGACGGCCCGTCGCGCCGCCACCATCCAGGCCGACGCGCGCGACGCGCGGCTGCGGCTGCTGGCCGACGATCTCGTGCAGCTGACCAGCACGCTGGAGCAGGAGGTGGCCGACGAGACGGCTCTGCTGGCCCGCCGCGGCGAGGTCGAGGCCTCCCTGCGCGCCGCGCAGGCCGAGCTGGCCACCCTGGAAGCGGCGCTCGCCGAGATCACGCCGCAGGTGGCGCGGGCGCAGGAGCAGTGGTTCGCGCTGTCGTCGTTGCGCGACCGCATCGCCGGCACCGGCAACCTCGCCGCCGAGCGCGCCCGGCTCCTCGCCGAGGACGACGTCCACCCGCCGACCCAGGCCCCCCGGGATCCCGAGGCCCTGCGCGGCGAGGCCGCCCAGGTGCGGGCGCAGGAGCAGGCGCTGGCCGGGGAGGTCGAGCAGGTCAAGGCCCAGCTGGCCGAGACCGTGACGCGTCGCGGAGAGCTGGAGCAGGCCCACCAGGACGAGGTCGAGCGGCTGGCCCGGCTCGCGAGGGCCGCGGCCGACCGGCGCGAGGGGCTCGCGCGGCTCGCGGGCCAGGTGGCGGCACGGCGGTCGCGGATCGAGGCGGCCGAGGCCGAGCTCGGACGACTCGACGAGGTCGTCGCCGCGTCCGGCGAGCGAGCAGCGGCTGCCGACAGGGAGTTCCACGCCCTCGAGATGTCCATCGCCGACCACGAGCAGGGCGAGGAGGACCTCGACGGGACGTACGAGCGGGCGGAGGCCGAGCGCGAGGCCGCGCAGGCCGAGGTCGACCGCCTGCAGGAGGTCGTGCGCGCCGCCGACCGCGACCGGTCGTCCTCCGCGGCCCGCCTCGAGGCCCTGCAGCTCGGGCTGCGGCGCAAGGACGGCGCGGGTGCGCTGCTGGAGGGAGCCGACGGCGTCGGCCCGACCGGCGTGCTCGGTTCCCTGGCCTCGCTGGTGCAGGTGCGCGGCGGCTACGAGGGCAGGGTGGCCGCGGCCCTCGGCTGGGCCTCCGACGCGGTGGCGGTCGCCGGCCGCGCCGACGCGGTCGGCGCCCTGCAGCTTCTGCGTGACGAGGACGCCGGCCAGGCGTCGCTGGTCGTGGCCGGGGCGTCCGAGCCGTCGGGACCGCCGTGGCCGCAGCTGCCCGCCGGGGCCGTCTGGGCCATCGACACGGTCGAGGCCGCCCCCGACGAGGTGCGGCCGGCCCTGGTGCGGCTCCTCGAGCAGGTGGCCCTGGTCGAGGACGTCGCGTCCGTGGAGGCGGTCGTGGCCCTGGGGGCGACGGCGGTCACTCCCGAGGGGGACGTGCACGCACCGGGGTTTGCGCGGGGCGGGTCCGCCTCCGCGCCCAGCCTGCTGGAGGTGCAGGCCGCGGTCGAAGAGGCCCAGGCGGCGGTCGACGCCGCCACGAGGGCGGGGGAGCGGGCGACCTTCGAGCTGCAGGGGGCCGCCCGACAGCTCGAGCAGGCAGGCGCGGCGCTCGACGCGGCGCTGGACCGGCTCAACGACAACGACGCCCAGCTCTCGGCCGTGGCCGAGAAGCTCGGCTCGCTCGCCGCCACCGCCCGCTCGGCCCGGGCCGAGGCCGAGCGCACGGAGCGGCGGCGCACCGAGATCACCGCGGGGCTCGACCGGGACCGGTCCGACCTGGCCGAGCTCGAGCAGCGGCTCGAGGACGCCCAGGCCGAGGACGACCCGGGCGAGAGCGAGCCGTCCACCGAGCAGCGCGACGAGCTCGCCGCCGCCGCGTCGGCCACGCGGCACCAGGAGACCGAGCTGCGCCTCACCCTTCGGACCCGTGAGGAGCGCGTGCGCGGGCTCGGTGGCCGTGCTGCCGGGCTGGAGCGCGCCGCTCAGCAGGAGGAGCTCGCCCGCCAGCAGGCCGCCCAGCGCCTGGCCCGTCGCCGCCGGGAGGCGCAGGTCGCCCGCGCGGTCCGGGCGGGCGCCGAGCAGGCCGTCACCGTCGTGGGCCGGCTGGTCGAGCAGGCCGCCGACCGGCGTGCCCGGGCCGAGGCCGAGCGGGCGACCCGCGAGGCCGGGCTTGTCGACATACGACGCACGGTCACCACGCTGGCCGACGAGCTCCGCGAGCTCACCGACTCCGTCCACAAGGACGAGGTCGCCCGCGCGCAGCAGCGGCTGCGGATCGAGCAGCTGCAGACCCGCGCGCTCGACGAGCTCGGGATCGAGCCGGACGTCCTGGTCGAGGAGTACGGGCCGCACCAGCCCGTGCCCGTCCTGGACCAGCCGGCTGCGGCCGGGCCGATCGGCGACGAGGCGCCCACGCCGGGCGACCGGCACGAGCACCACAGCGTCCCCTACGTCAGGGACGAGCAGGAGAAGCGCCTGCGCAAGGCCGAGCGTGGGCTGGCCGCCCTCGGTCGGGTGAACCCGCTGGCGCTCGAGGAGTTCGCCGCCCTCGAGGAGCGCCACACCTTCTTGACCGAGCAGCTCGACGACCTCAAGCGCTCCAAGCGCGACCTGCTGGACATCGTCAAGGAGGTCGACGACCGGGTCCAGCGCGTCTTCGCGGAGGCCTTCGAGGACACCGCCCGGGAGTTCGTCGGGGTCTTCTCGCGCCTCTTCCCCGGCGGCGAGGGGCGGCTGCTGCTGACCGACCCCGACGACATGCTCACGACCGGCATCGAGGTCGAGGCCCGCCCTCCCGGCAAGAAGATCAAGCGGCTCTCGCTGCTGTCCGGCGGCGAGCGCTCCCTGGTCGCCGTGGCCCTGCTCGTCGCGATCTTCAAGGCCAGGCCGAGCCCGTTCTACATCATGGACGAGGTCGAGGCGGCGCTGGACGACGCCAACCTCGGTCGGCTCATCGGACTGTTCGAGGAGCTGCGGGACTCCAGCCAGCTGATCGTCATCACGCACCAGAAGCGGACGATGGAGGTCGCCGATGCCTTGTATGGCGTGACCATGCGCGGCGACGGCGTCACGACGGTGGTGTCCCAGCGGATCCGCGACCTGGACGACGATGCCGGCTCTGCTGACAGTGCTGGCGCCGACGACTCCGGTGGGGATGCTCACTCGGATGGCGCAGCCTGATCACAGTCCGGACGCGATGCAGCGATTCCTGGACGGGCGCCCAGGTGGGCACGCCACACTGGGTGCCATGGTCGTCGTCATCCTTGGCATGCTCCTCGCCCTCGCCCTCGCCCTCGTCGTGGTGGCGCTCGTCGCCATCCCCGCCGCCCGGGAGGGCGACACCCTGCTGACCGCCGAGGGGCAGGAGCGTGTCGCCGACACGATGACCGCAGCCCGGGACAAGGTCACCAGCCGCTGATCGGCGCACGACCCGCCGCCCGGGTCGCCAGGACTCCCTCGCGCACCACCTGCTGCCCGCCCGGCGTCACGTCGGACGGGCGGCGCGTTGTGTCGCGGGCGCCGACCTTTGCGAGGATGGCGGCGTGGACACCCTCCAGGACTACCTGCTCCTCATCGTCGGCATCCTCGTCGTGGCCGTCGTCGCGGTCGTCGGCCTCGTGCGCGGCCGCGGTGGCCGGACCAGGCACGCACCCCCGCCCCCGTCGACCCGGCCCGAGTCCCGCCGGGACGCCCCCGCCCCGACCTGGGGGGACGTCCTCGAGCCCAAGGCCCCCCGTCGCGACGCCGGCGAGCCCGACGCCGCTGGCGATTCCGGCGCCACGACCGACCCCGCGAGGTCCGGGGGCGCCACCAGCGCGTCGGCGACGGATGCCGGCCTCGTCGACGAGGCCAGGGCGGCCTCGACGGCCTCGACCTCCTCGACGGTCGGCGCGCCCGCGCCGGACCGGGACCCCGAGGGGCTGACCTCCCGCACCTCCACGCTTCACCCCGGGGACCGCGACGGCGGGTCCGCCGCAGCCGCGTCCACGGCACCCGCGCCCTCCACCGAGCGCCCCGAGTCGGCCCGCGGCCGGATGCACAAGCTGCGCTCCCGCCTCGCCCGGTCCAACACGGCCTTCGGTCGCGCCTTGCTGACGCTGCTGTCGAGCGGCCGGCTCGACGAGGAGGCGTGGGAGGAGGTCGAGGACACCCTGCTGGCCTCCGACCTCGGCGTCCAGGCCACCTCCGAGCTCGTCGAGACGCTGCGCACGCACGTGCGGGTCGACGGCACCACGGACGAGGCCGAGGCCCGGGAGTGGCTTCGCGAGGACCTGCTGACCCTGGTCGATCCCACGATGGACCGCCGCATCGCCTCCACGCGGCGCGGTGATCGCCCCGCCGTGATCATGGTCGTCGGCGTCAACGGCACCGGCAAGACCACGACGGTCGGCAAGCTCGCCCGCGTGCTCGTCGCCGAGGACCGCGACGTGATCCTGGGCGCCGCCGACACCTTCCGCGCCGCCGCGGCGGACCAGCTCGAGACCTGGGGCGAGCGCGTCGGCGTGCCCACCGTGCGCTCCCACCGCGACGGCGCCGACCCGGCATCCGTGGCCTTCGACGCCGTCAAGGCCGGCATCGAGCAGG
Source organism: Arsenicicoccus cauae (assembly GCF_009707125.1). GTDB lineage: Bacteria > Actinomycetota > Actinomycetes > Actinomycetales > Dermatophilaceae > Arsenicicoccus > Arsenicicoccus cauae. The sequence continues at coordinate 91,507 of NZ_WLVL01000037.1, read as the reverse complement.
AGGTCGACGTCGTCATCCTCGACACCGCCGGTCGCCTGCACAACAAGGTCGGCCTGATGGACGAGCTCGGCAAGATCAAGCGGGTGGTGGAAAAGACCTCCGAGGTCGACGAGGTCATCCTCGTCCTCGACGCCACCACCGGGCAGAACGGCCTCAAGCAGGCCGAGGCCTTCGCCAAGGAGGTCGACATCACCGGCATCGCCCTGACCAAGCTCGACGGCACCGCCAAGGGTGGCATCGTCGTCGCCATCCAGCGCGCCCTCGGCGTCCCGGTCAAGCTGGTCGGCCTGGGCGAGGGCCCGGACGACCTCGCGCCGTTCGACGCGGTGGCCTTCGTCGATGCGATCGTCGAGTAGTGGTCTCGCAGCACCCGAGCGGGAGCCCGTCGCCTCAAGAGGCGGCGGGCTCCTCGGCATACGTCGTCGGTCGTCGCCCCACGGCCGCGGAGCTCGAGCTGGCCCGGGGGCGGGCCATCGCCGACCTGCTGCCGGACCCCCTGCGCCTCCTGGTCGTCGGCATCAACCCGTCCCTGTGGTCGGGGGCCGTGGACGCGCACTACGCCCGGCCGGGCAACCGGTTCTGGCCGGCGCTGCACCGGGCCGGGTTGGTCCCGCGGGTCATCGACCCGAGCGCGGGGCTGGCGGCCCACGACCGGGTCGCCCTGTGCGACAGGGGGATCGGTATGACGAACCTGGTCGCCCGGGCCACGGCGCGCGCCGACGAGGTGAGCCCGGACGAGCTGCGTGCCGGCCTCGAGCGGCTCGCGACGCTGGTGGGGGAGCGGGGTCCTGCGGTCGTGGCGTTCGCCGGGATCTCGACCTACCGCATCGCCTTCGGGGTCCGGCAGGTCGAGCGCGGACGACAGCCGCAGCGCTGGCGCGGGGCGATCGTGCACGTCGTCCCCAACCCCAGCGGGCTCAACGCCCACGACACGGTGGACTCGATCGGGCTGGCGCTGCGGGCGGCCGGGGCGGACGCGGGCCTGGTGCCGCCGATGGGCGGGCACTGGGGCGGCGAAACCCGAGGTTAACCGGGGAGTCGTCGGGTTAACGTCGCGGAAACACGCTGGCGACGCGTCACGAAACGCGGCCCCACCAGGGTGGAGCCCATGGACGCGATCAACACCGGCGACACCGCCTGGGTCCTCGTCAGCGCCGCGTTGGTGCTGCTCATGACCCCCGGTCTCGCCTTCTTCTACGGCGGCATGGTGCGCTCCAAGAGCGTGCTCAACATGATGATGATGAGCTTCGCGGCGATGGGGATCGTCGGCGTGCTCTGGATCCTGGTCGGCTACTCGATGGCCTTCGGCGACAGCATCGGCGGGGTGCTCGGCAACCCCCTCGAGTTCGCCGGGCTCAACCACATGCTCAACCCCGACTCGGTCGTCGGCACCGTGCCCTCGACGGTCTTCGCCGGCTTCCAGGCGGCGTTCGCGATCATCGCGGTCGCGCTGATCTCCGGCGCCATCGCGGACCGCGCACGGTTCGGCGCCTGGTGCGCCTTCGCGGCCGTGTGGTCGCTGCTCGTCTACTTCCCGGCCGCGCACTGGGTGTTCTCCTTCGACGGCGTCGTCTCCGAGCGCGGCGGCTGGATCGCCAACACGGTCAAGGCGATCGACTTCGCGGGGGGCACGGCGATCCACATCAACGCCGGCGCGGCGGCCCTCGCCCTGGCGCTGGTCCTCGGCAGGCGTCGCGGCTTCGGCAAGGACCCGATGCGGCCGCACAACCTGACGCTGGTCATGCTCGGCGTGGGCCTGCTGTGGTTCGGCTGGTTCGGCTTCAACGCGGGCTCCGCCCTCGGCGCCGGCCCCCTCGCCGGCATCGCCTGGATCAACACCCTCGGCGCCACCGCCGCCGGCATGTGCGGCTGGCTGCTCACCGAGCGGCTGCGTGACGGTCACGCGACCTCCCTCGGTGCGGCCTCGGGCGTCGTCGCGGGCCTGGTGGCCATCACCCCCGCGTGCTCCACCGTCAGCCCGGTCGGCGGGATCGTCATCGGCCTCGTGGCCGGCATCGTTTGCGCCTACGCGGTCGGGCTGAAGTTCCGTCTCGGCTTCGACGACTCGCTCGACGTCGTCGGCGTCCACCTCGTCGGCGGGCTCGTCGGCACCCTCGCGGTCGGCTTCCTCGCCACCGACGCGGCGCCGGTCAACACCGTCAACGGCCTCTTCTACGGCGGCGGGGTCGACCAGCTGTGGCGCCAGGCCGTCGGCGCGGTCGCGGTGATGCTCTACTCCTTCGTGGTCAGCTGGGTCATCGCCAAGGTCATCGATGTCACGATGGGCTTCCGGGCCAGCGACGAGGACGAGCTGCAGGGCGTCGACCAGACGCAGCACGCCGAGACGGGCTACGACCTGACCCCCATCGCCATCGGTCGTCGCCCCGGCACGGCCGCCCCGCTCGCCGACGCCATCGGTGCCAGCTCGCACTGGGGCCAGGGCACCCGCACCACGGAGGACGTGAACTCATGAAGCTGATCACCGCCATCATCAAGCCCCACATGCTCGACCCGGTCAAGGAGGCCCTGGAGGCCTTCGGGCTGGCCGGGATGACGGTCAGCGAGGCCTCGGGCTACGGCCGGCAGCGCGGCCACAGCGAGGTCTACCGCGGTGCCGAGTACACCGTGGACTTCGTCCCCAAGCTGCGCCTGGAGCTGCTGGTCGACGACCGCGACGCCCAGGACGTCATGGACCTGGTCGTGCGGCAGGCGTCCACCGGACGCATCGGCGACGGCAAGGTCTGGTCCGTGCCGGTCGAGGACGTCGTCCGGGTCCGCACCGGCGAGCGCGGGGTCGACGCGCTGTGACCTCGCCCGTCGGTCCGGGGCGCGGGGAGACCGGTGTGGCACCAGCGCCAGCACCAGCAGGAGCAGATGGAGCAGGTATGACGACCGCCACCGCGTCCACCGCCGCTGCCGGCCCGGCTGCCCCCGCCACCCTGCGCGACCGACGCCTGAGCCTGGCCGGCACCCGCGAGCACTCCGCTCGCGGGGCCGGCCGGGCCCGTCGGGAGGCCGTGACGGCGCTCACCGACGTGACCCTGCGACGGCTGTGGGCCGAGGCGACGTCCGGTCGTCTGCTGCCCGGCGTCGCCCTCGCCGCGACGGGCAGCCTCGCGCGCGGCGACGGGGGACCCCTGTCGGACCTCGACCTGGTCCTGCTCCACGAGGGGCGTGTCCCGCAGGGGGAGCTCGCCGCCCTCGCCGACCGCCTCTGGTATCCCCTCTGGGACAGCGGGCTCGGCCTCGACCACTCCGTGCGGTCGCTGGCGCAGTGCCGCAGGGCCGCGACCGACGACCTCACCGCGGCGGTGGGCCTGCTCGACCTGCGCCTGCTCGCCGGGGACGAGGAGATCGTCACCGCGGTGCGAGCGGCCCTCGCCCACGACTGGCGCGCCAACGCCCGCACGCGGCTGCCGGAGCTCGTCGAGTCCGCCCGGGCGAGGCACGCGCGGTTCGGCGACCTGGCGCAGAGCCTGGACCCCGACCTCAAGGAGGCCAGGGGCGGGCTGCGGGACATGACGATCCTGCGCGCCCTCGCGGTGGCCTGGCTCGCGGAGCGGCCACGCGGGGAGGTGCTCGCGGCCTACGACCGGCTCCTCGACGTCCGCGATGCCCTGCACGTGGTCACCGGCCGCGGGCGGACGCGGCTCAACCTGGCGGACCAGGATGCCGTGGCGGCGCTGACCTCCGAGCCCGACAGCGACACGATGCTCGCCGGCGTGACCACCGCCGCTCGAGCCGTCGCGCACGACCTCGACGCCGCGCTGCGCAGCGCCGGGCAGGCGCAACGGGCCCGGACCCTCCGGGTGCGCACGCGCCGCCCCGTCCTGACCCCCCTCGGCCATGGCCTGCACGCCCACGACGGAGAGGTCGTCCTCGGGCCGCGGGTCGACCCCGCGCGGGACGCCCTCCTGCCCCTGCGGGCTGCGGTCGCGTCGGCAAGAGCCGGTATGCCGCTGGCCCCCGCCACCGCGGCCAACCTCGCGAGCCGCTGCCCCGACCTGCCGGTGCCGTGGCCCCAGGACGCCCGTGACCTGCTCGGCGACCTGCTCGCGGCCGGCCCCGGGCTCGTCGCCACCTGGGAGGACCTCGACCAGGCCGGGTTGGTCAGCCGCTGGCTCCCCGAGTGGGACGACGTGCGGAGCCGCCCGCAGCGCAACGGGATCCACCGTCACACCGTCGACCGCCACTGCGTCGAGACCGCTGTCGAGGCGTCCCGGTTCGCCCGCGAGGTGGCCCGCCCCGACCTGCTGGGTGTGGCCGCCCTCCTGCACGACCTCGGCAAGGTGGCCGGGGCCGGGGACCACAGCGAGGAGGGCGCGACCCGGGCGCGCCCGGTGCTCGAGCGGTGGGGCTACCCGCCGGACGAGGTCGACACCGTGGTGGCGCTGGTGCGCCACCACCTGACCCTCATCGAGCTGGCCACCCGGCGCAACCCGGACGACCCGGCTACCGTCACGGCCGCCGTCGAGGCGGTCGCCGGCGATCCCGAGCGCCTCGCCCTGCTGCGGGCCCTCACCGAGGCCGACGCCCGGGCGGCGGGGGAGCAGGCCTGGTCCGGCTGGCGGGAGTCGCTGCTCGCCCGGCTCGTCGCCGGCACCCGCGCACGCCTCGACGGCACCTCGGCGCCCACCCCCGACATCGCCGAGTCGGACCCGGCCCAGGTCGTGGTCCCCTCGGCCGCCGCCGCGGAGGTCGAGGCCGGCCGACCTTGGGTGGGCGTCGAGCGCGAGGGGTCGGTGGACCGGGTCAGCGTGGTCTGCCCGGACCGCCCAGGCCTGTTCGCCGACCTGGCCGGGCTCCTCGCCGTGCACGGCCTCGAGGTCCGCAGCGCCGCCATCCGCACCGTCGGCGCACTGGCGGTCGACGACTGGCACGTCGTGTCGCCCTCGCAGGACCCGGTCGACGTCGCCGTCCTCCGACGCGCGCTCACGCGGCTGGCCGCCGGGGACCGCGCCCCGCTCGCGGCGCTGGACCGGCGCACGCATCGCCGCGCCCTCACCGCCAGCTCCCGCGCCGCCTCGGCCGCGCCCGGCCAGACCCGCGTGCTCGTCGTGCCGGCCGGCGGCACGGACGCCACGGTGCTCGAGGTCCGGGCCGGCGACGCCTTCGGCCTGCTGCACGACCTGGGGCGGGCCCTGACCGCCGTGGGGGTCTCGGTGCGCAGCGCCCACGTGGCGACCTACGCCGGGCAGACGCTCGACACCTTCTACCTCACCGACGCCGCCGGCGAGCCCCTGTCGCCGGGCCTCGTGGGGCGGACGGTCTCCGCCCTCATCGACGCCTGCGACGGCGGCTCGTGAGGGGCCCCGGGCGGGCGGCATACGGCCCGGGGCCGAGGTTCGGCCGCCGTCGCCTGGTCGGCAGCCGACCCGTCACCCGTTAGCCTTGTCTGGTGTTCACGAGCCTTTCCGACCGCCTGACAGACACCTTCCGCCACCTGCGCAGCAAGGGCCGGATCACGGAGTCCGACGTCAACTCGACGATCCGCGACATCCGGGTCGCCCTGCTCGACGCCGACGTGGCGCTGCCCGTGGTGCGGCACTTCACCGGGGCGGTGCGGGAGCGGGCGCTCGGGGCCGAGGTGCACGAGGCCCTCAACCCCGCCCAGCAGGTCGTCAAGATCGTCAACGACGAGCTCGTCACCATCCTGGGCGGCGAGACCCGGCGCATCGCCTTCGCCAAGCAGCCGCCGACCGTGATCATGCTCGCCGGCCTGCAGGGCTCCGGCAAGACGACGCTGGCGGGCAAGCTCGCCTACTGGCTCAAGGACCAGGGGCACACCCCGATGCTGGTCGCCGCCGACCTCCAGCGTCCCAACGCGGTGACCCAGCTCCAGGTCGTGGGGGAGCGCGCCGGCGTGCCGGTCTACGCGCCCGAGCGCGGCAACGTCTCCGGCTACGACGCGGCGATCGAGAGCCGCTCGGGCACGCAGGGCTTCGGCGACCCCATCGCGGTCGCGCGCCAGGGCGTCGAGGAGGCCCGTCGCCAGCAGCGCGACGTCGTGATCGTCGACACCGCCGGTCGCCTGGCGATCGACGAGGCCCTCATGCGGCAGGCCTCCGACATCCGGACCGCGATCGACCCCGACGAGGTGCTCTTCGTCATCGACGCCATGATCGGCCAGGCCGCGGTGGAGACCGCCGACGCCTTCCAGCGCGGGGTGGACTTCACCGGCGTCGTGCTCACCAAGCTCGACGGCGACGCCCGCGGCGGCGCGGCCCTCTCGGTCGCCCAGACCACCGGGCGACCGATCATGTTCGCCTCGACGGGTGAGGGCGTCAAGGAGTTCGAGGTCTTTCACCCCGACCGCATGGCGAGCCGCATCCTCGACATGGGCGACGTCCTCACCCTGATCGAGCAGGCCGAGCGGGCGTTCGACCGCCGCCAGGCCGACGAGATGGCCCGCAAGTTCATGGCGGAGGAGGACTTCACCTTCGACGACTTCCTCCAGCAGATGGCCGCCATCAAGAAGATGGGCAACCTCAAGTCCATGCTCGGCATGATGCCGGGGATGAACCAGATGCGGGACGCCATCAACGCCCTCGACGAGCGGGAGTTCGACCGGGTCGAGGCGATGGTCCGCTCGATGACGCCGTTCGAGCGCACGCACCCCAAGCAGATCAACGGCTCCCGGCGCGCCCGCATCGCCCGCGGCTCCGGAGTGCAGGTGTCCGAGGTCAACGCCCTGCTGGAGCGCTTCACCGAGGCGCAGAAGATGATGCGTCAGATGCGTCGCGGCGGCGGCATGCCGGGCATGCCCGGGCTGCCCGGCGGCAGCAAGAAGGGCAAGCAGGCCCCCCAGCGCAAGAAGGGGAAGTCGGGCAACCCGGCCAAGCGCGCGGAGCAGGAGCGCGCGGCGGCGGACAAGGCCAAGGCGGCCAAGGGGAACGCGTTCGGGTCCGCGTTCGGTGCGGACGGCGCAGGCGGGGCGGACGGCGCCGGGTTCGACGCCTCCCAGCTGCCCAAGGGCTTCGACTCGTTCCTCGGCCGCTGACGCCCGCCGCCCGGCCTCAGGGCTGGCCGCCCGGCCTCAGGGCTGGCGCGGCTTGAGGATCGGGGTCGCTACCGCCGAGCGCAGCCCCGCGGTGGCGCCGGACGAGCTCGTGACGCGCCAGTTGCGCTCCTTGTCCACGTCAAAGATCACCACGGCCTGCACGTTGCGGTAGCCCGTGCGCATCCGCGCGAAGGCGTCCAGCCACCAGGCGGCTTTGCTCTGGCCACGCGGGGCGCTGACGGCGACGCTGGACACCCCCGCCGAGGCGGGGTCGGCGGACGAGATCTCGCAGATCCAGACCGGCTTGCGCGGTGCCAGCGCCACGAGCCGCTGGTACTGCACCGCATAGACGTCGTCGAAACTGCGCCACCCGAGGTTGCGGGCCCGGGTCGTGCCCCAGTTGTAGCCGTCGAGCCCGAGGATGTCGACGACGTCGTTGCCGGGATAGATCGTGCGGACGTCCGTGGTCCCGGCATACGTGTCGGTGGTGGGGTTGAAGGCCCAGCGGACGTTGGTGGCCCGCTCCTGACGAAAGATCGTGACCGCGCGGCGCCAGGCGGCCTTGAACTGGGCCGGGGTGCCGCCGCGGCTCTTGGCCGCGCCGGTGGTGGGCTGGTGGGCGACCCAGTCAGCGTTCATCTCGGCCCACGGCCGCAGCACCACGGGGCGCCCGTAGGCCCGCAGGGTGCGGGCCTTGGCGCGGAGCACGGCGTCGCCCCGGCCGCTGGACCAGTACGCGAAGCTGCCGTAGTCCTCGAGGGACCAGGCGACGAGCAGGGTGCGGGTCGCACCCATGGCCCGGTCGCTCGGGTAGGGCCAGTAGGGGTCGTCCCCGCGTCCGCGAAAGACGGAAGCGATGGCCATCGGTCGTCCGACGGCCGAGGCCGTGCGGTCGAGCACGCGGGGGTCACGGTCCATCCCCTGGCTGTAGGCGCCGAAGGCCAGCGGGATGGTCGAGGTGACGGCCGTCGGCTGCGCCGCGGAGGTGGCCGCGGAGGCCTGGGGCTCCGGGGTGCCGGGCAGCAGTGCGGGTGCGCTCACGACGGCTCCCGTCGCCAGGGCGACGGCGGCGAGGAGGGCGCGGCGGGGGGCGGCAGGGTGACGGACGGTGACCATGCACATATGCTACGCACAGTCACCATCCATCACGCTCCGTATGTCATGTGTCCCGTCTCGATCAGGCGGACTGGTCGAGCATCGCCGCACGGGCCCGGGCAGCCCTGCCGCGGTAGACCGGGGCCATGCGCTTGACGGCCGACGCGGCCGCCACGAGCGCGAAGGCTCCCATGGCGAGGTAGAGGCTCTCGAAGCCCGCGTAGGTCAGACCTCCGCCGACACCGGCGGCGAAGACGGGGGTGGCTGGGTTGTTGTACATGGGTCACCATGTCCTTTCGGTTCGTGCGATGGCATCTGCATAGGCCTTGGCGTGGGTCGCCTGGAGGAAGAAGTCGAACGGCAGCTCGTACATCGTGGCGGACAGCAGCTGTTGGCGAAGTCCCTTGTCGCGCACCGTGACGAAGCGCTCGACGCAGAAGATCGCGGTGATCCCCAGCCAGATCGGCTGAAGCATGAAGTGCCCGAGCGCGAGCGTCAGGGCGACGTCGGCGAGGTACAGGGCGGTGATGACGACGCCGAGCATCGTCAGGAGCTGACGACCCCAGTAGGGGCGCGTCACGCGCGTCACGCCGTACTGCACGCAGTTCTCGACCGCGCCGCGCTTCCACCTCAGGCGCTGCTGCCACAGCTCGCGCCAGGTGGACATGGCCTCGGTCGTCAGCAGGCAGTTCGGGGGCGCCAGCAGCTCGTAGCCGAGGTGCATTATCGCGAAGGACAGCTCGTTGTCCTCGGTCAGGACGCGGGGGTCGTAGATGCCGCCGCGGCCGTCGCCCTGCGGCAGCCGCCCCTCGAGGCGCGCCCTGCTCAGGTCCTGCAGCATCGTGGCGCGGAACATCGCGGCGGTGCCCGTGACGACCAGGCACTTGCCGTCGAGGCGGCGCACGTCCCGGGCGTAGCGAGCGTACTCGTTGTCCTGGAGGTGCTGCAGGAACCGGGAGTTGGCGTTCCACGCGACGCGGCTCCACCGCTCCGCGAGCGGCTCGCTGCGTCGGGTGCGCTCGTGCTGAACGGCCGGCTGCGCCCGGAAGGTCCCCCCGACGGCCCCGAGGTGGTCGTGCCGGGTGAGGAAGCCCGCGGCGTTCTCGAGGAAGTGCGGGTCGAGGGCCGAGTCGGCGTCCTGGACGAAGACGAGGTCGCCCTCGCCGAGGGTCGGCAGGAGGGTGTCGAGGACCTGGTTGAGGGCGCCGGCCTTCTTGTCCGTGTTGCCGACGGTCTCCACGACCGTGACTCCCATCGCGCGGGCGATCTGCACGGTCGCGTCCGAGCAGTTGTCGGCGATGACCGTCACGGTGTGGGGCTGGTAGGTCTGGTCCTGCAGGGCCAGGAGGGTCGTCCTGATCCCGGCCTCCTCGTCGTGGGCGGGGATCAGCACGTGGACACGACCGAGGCGGGGCTCGCCCACCGTCGCCTGGGCGCGCTGCGCGCCGGCGGGGGCGTCGACCTCGGAGCTCCAGGGGGCGAGGGTGGGGGACATGATGACCGCTTCTCACGTGGGGGCTGGGCCCCACCTGGGTGGCGGGGCCTCATCAGGTTCCAGTGGCGAGGACAGCGGGGTTGGGGCATCGTGTCGGGCTCTACCGGCTCGGGCGGCAACTACTTCGGAGGGTCGAAGCGTGCAGTCTCTGCGTAATCTGACCAGCGACTTCGCCGGTACGCCCGGTGAGGTCAGTACTGTGTTCAGGTGGCTGGGCCGCGATGCTCCAGGCGGCCGTGCCCGGTAGGGTCGCCCGCATGAGCATTGCACCGCTGCACCTCACCGGCCCGGTCCTGGTCGGCCCCGACGACGTGCGTGACGAGCTGTGGGTGGTGGACGGCCGGGTGACCTTCGTCCGGCCGACGGCGCAGTGCCAGACGGTCCGGGGCTGGGTGCTCCCCGGGCTGGTCGACGCGCACTGCCACGTCGGTCTGGGCCAGCACGGGCCGGTCGACGCCGAGACCGCCGAGCGGCAGATCACCGCGGATCGCGCGGCCGGCACGCTGCTGATCCGCGACGCCGGGTCGCCCGCGGACACCCACTGGATCGACGACCGTGAGGACCTGCCCGTGGTGGTCCGCGCCGGCCGGCACATCGCCCGCACCCGGCGGTACATCCGCAACTACGCCGACGAGGTCGAGCCGGACGGTCTCGTGGCCGCGGTCCGCACCCAGGCGCGACGCGGGGACGGCTGGGTCAAGCTCGTGGGGGACTGGATCGACCGCGCGACCGGTGACCTGGCACCCTGCTGGCCGCAGGAGGCGGTGACGGCCGCGATCGCCGTCGCGCACGAGGAGGGCGCCCGGGTCACCGCGCACTGCTTCGGGGAGGAGGTGCTGCCCCAGCTCGCCGCCGCCGGCATCGACTGCGTGGAGCACGCCACCGGCCTGCGCGGCGCCGTCGTGGACGACTTCGCTCGTCAGGGCATCGCCATCGTGCCGACCCTGGTCAACATCGCCACCTTCCCACAGATCGCCGAGCCGGCCCGGGCGAAGTTCCCCGACTACCACCGCCACATGCTCGACCTGTACGCCCGGCGCCACGACACCGTCCGCGAGGCGTGGGAGGCCGGCGTCCCGATCTACGTCGGCACCGACGGCGGCGGCTCGCTGCCCCACGGCCTCGTGGGGTCCGAGGCGCGCGAGCTGCGCCAGGCCGGTATGCCGGCCACCGCCGTCCTGGACGCGATCACCTGGGGCGCGCGCCGCTGGCTCGGACGTCCCGGCCTGGAGGAGGGCGCCCAGGCCGACCTGTGCGTGTATGCCGCGGACCCGCGCGTGGACCTGGACATCCTGTCGTTCCCGTCCGTCGTGGTGCTGCGAGGCGCCGTCGTCGCGGGTGGGGGACCCGCCTGATCCTGGATGACGCCGCCACGCGAGACGTAACGCGGGTCACACCTTGCTTTCATATCTTGACGGCATACGGTCTGACAGGGACAGTGGGCGCATGGTCGTCGAGGACGCCTCCCGTCGGGCTGCCCGCCGCGGGTCCGGGTCACCCAGCGCGCTGCGGCGCGCCAACACCGAGCGTCTCGTGGCCGTCCTGCGCTACCGCGGCCCCAGCACCCAGGCCAGCCTGGCCCGCGCCACCGGGCTGTCCCCGGCCACCGTGTCCAACCTGGTCCGGATGCTCGCCGAGGACGGCCAGGTCGTCACCGGCACCACCACCGCCAACGGTCGCCGCGCGGTCGAGGTCTCGTTGGCCGAGCAGCACCGCTCCGTGGCCGCCGGCATCGACGTGGGGCGCCGGCACGTGCGGCTGCTCCTCGTCGCCGAGGACGGCGAGGTGCTGGCCGAGAGCTTCGAGGGGTTGCCGGTCGGGCACTCGCTGCAGGCCTGCTTCGCGCTGGTGGAGGAGCTGCTCGACCGCGCCCTAGCCGAGGTCAGCCTGGAGCGCGCCGACCTGGTGGGCGCGGGGGTCGGCATCCCCGGGCCCATCGACGCGCGGACCGGGCTGGTCGGCCATGCCGCCCTGCTGCCCGAGTGGGTCGGCCTCCACGTGCGGCAGGCCCTGGAGGACCACCTGCAGCTGCCCGTCACCGTGGACAACGACGCCAACCTCGGGGCGCTCGCCGAGGCGCGCTGGGGGGCGCACGCCGGCGTCCCCGACCTGGCGTACGTCAAGGTGGCGAGCGGCATCGGGGCGGGGCTGATCCTCGGCGGCCAGCTCCACCGCGGCCACATCGGCATCACCGGCGAGATCGGTCACCTGCAGGTCTCGTCCTTCGGCCAGGTGTGCCGGTGCGGCAACCGTGGCTGCCTGGAGACCGTCGCGGCCGTGCCGACGCTGCTCGCCGGGCTCGAGGCGTCGGTGGGGCGCACCCCGCGCACCTCCGAGCTGCTGCAGCTGGTCCAGAGCGGGGACCTCGCCGCGCTGCGCGTGCTGGAGGACGCCGGGCTCGTTCTCGGTCAGGTCCTGGGTGGCCTGTGCAACCTGCTCAACCCTGCCGTCATCGTGCTCGGCGGGCCGTTGATGCCGGTGGGGGACCTGCTCCTCGCGGCGGTGCGCCGCGGCCTGGAGCGGGCCACGACCCCCGTGGTGGCCGCGGCCACCACGGTGACGCTGGAGTCGTTCGGAGCCCGGGCCGAGGCGCTCGGTGCCGCTGCCGTGGCGCATGCCGCCGAGCGGGTGAGGCGTTAGTCACGATCGCGCAACTCGCCGCGTTCCGGAGTTGACGGGAGCAGGTCGCGGCGACTTCACTTCTTAAACGAGTGATGGTGTCGATGCCATCAGGTCGCGAGGAAGGGACCCCCAATGGCGAGCACGGCGACGACGCCGTACCTGCTGGAGATGGTGGACATCACCAAGCAGTTCCCGGGCGTGAAGGCGCTCGACCAGGTCAACCTGCGCGTGCGCACCGGCGAGGTCCACGCGATCTGCGGCGAGAACGGTGCCGGCAAGTCGACCCTGATGAAGGTGCTGTCCGGGGTCTACCCGCACGGGAGCTACAGCGGGAGCATCCTGCTGGACGGCCGCGAGGTGGAGTTCAAGGACATCCGCGCCAGCGAGCACGCCGGCATCGTGATCATCCACCAGGAGCTCGCGCTGATCCCCGAGCTGTCGATCGCGGAGAACATCTTCCTCGGCAACGAGGCCTCCCGCGGTGGTGTCATCGACTGGGTCGGCACCAACCGCCGTGCGCGGGACCTGCTCGACATGGTCGGGCTGCGCGACGACCCCGAGACGCCCATCAAGAACGTCGGCGTCGGCAAGCAGCAGCTCGTCGAGATCGCCAAGGCGCTCAACAAGGACGTGCGGCTGCTCATCCTGGACGAGCCCACCGCCGCCCTCAACGAGGAGGACTCCCAGCACCTGCTGGACCTGCTGCGCGGCCTGCGCGAGCGCGGCATCACCTGCATCATGATCAGCCACAAGCTCGGCGAGATCGCCGCCATCGCCGACTCGATCACGATCATCCGCGACGGCCGCTCCATCGAGACCCTCGACGTCGCCGCGGGCGGGGTCGACGAGGACCGGATCATCCGCGGCATGGTCGGGCGCCCGCTGGACTCACGCTTCCCGGACTACACGCCCCAGATCGGGGAGACCCTCCTGGAGGTGCGCGACTGGACCGTCGAGCACCCGCAGATCCCCGGCCGCCTGGTCTGCAAGGGGTCGAGCTTCACCGTGCGCGCCGGGGAGATCGTCGGCTTCGCGGGCCTGATGGGAGCCGGTCGCACCGAGCTGATGCGCTCGTTGTTCGGCCACTCCTACGGTCAGTTCCTCGGCGGCGAGGCCTTGCTGCGCGGGCGCCGGCTCAGGCTGAGCTCGGTGCCGACCGCCATCAAGGAGGGTCTCGGCTACGTGACCGAGGACCGCAAGGTGCTCGGCCTCAACCTGCTCGACGACATCAAGGCCACCACCGTGTCCGCCAAGCTGGGCAAGATCTCGCCCAACGGCGTCGTGGACCGGCACAAGGAGTTCGACTTCGCCGAGCGCTACCGCACGTCGCTGCGCACCAAGACCCCGTCGGTCAACGAGGGCGTCAGCAAGCTCTCCGGCGGCAACCAGCAGAAGGTCGTCCTCGCCAAGTGGTTGTTCACCGACCCCGAGGTGCTGATCCTCGACGAGCCCACCCGCGGCATCGACGTCGGCGCCAAGTATGAGATCTACGGCATCATCCAGCAGCTCGCCCTGCAGGGGAAAGGCGTCATCGTGGTCTCCTCCGAGCTGCCCGAGCTCCTCGGCCTGTCCGACCGCATCTACACCATCTGCGAGGGCGCCATCACCGGCTGCCTCGACAAGTCCGAGGCCACCCAGGAGCAGCTGATGCGCCTGATGACCCTCACCTCGTCCACCCACGTGCCCACCGCCTGACCCGAAAGACGCCCGATGAACAAGCTCAAGCAGGTCTTCGGCGGTGACATCCGCCAGTTCGGCATGATCATGGCCCTCGTGGCCCTGATCGCCTTCTTCACGGTCCAGACGGACGGTCTGACCCTCAAGCCCGACAACGTCATCAACATCCTCCAGGGCAACGCCTACGTCCTCGTCCTCGCCATCGGGATGGTGCTCGTCATCATCGCCGGGCACATCGACCTGTCCGTCGGGTCGGTCGCCGCGGCCGTCGGGATCATGGTCGCCATCGCCATGCGCGACTGGCACCTCGCCTGGCCGCTCGCCATCCTCCTCGGCCTGGCGCTGGGCGCGCTCATCGGCGCCTGGCAGGGTTTCTGGGTCGCGTATGTCGGCATCCCCGCCTTCATCGTGACGCTCGCCGGCATGCTGATCTTTCGCGGGGTCAACCAGTTCATCGGCAAGTCCCTGACCGTGCCGGTGCCCGAGGGCTTCCAGAAGATCGGCTCTGGATACCTTCCCGAGGTCGGACCCGCGACCGGCTACAACAACCTCACCGTGGTGCTCGGCCTCGTCGCCTGCCTCGCGATCGTGGTCGGCGCGCTGCGCAACCGCGCCAACCAGAAGCGGATCGGCCTCCCGCTCGAGGACGGCGTCGTCCTCGGCCTCCGGCTCGGCCTGATCTGCGCGGCCATCCTCGGGGTCACGCTCCTCATGGCCTCGGGCCCCACCGGCACCTCCTTCCCGATCTCCGGGCTGATCCTCGCGGCGCTGGTGCTGATCTACGGCTTCGTGTCGAGCCGCACCGTCATCGGCCGGCACGTCTACGCGGTGGGCGGCAACAAGCACGCCGCCGAGCTGTCCGGCGTCAAGGCCAAGAAGGTCAACTTCCTGGTCATGATGAACATGTCGATCCTCGCCGCCCTCGCCGGCATGATGTTCGTCGCGCGCTCGACCGCCTCGGGCCCCTTCGACGGCGTGGGCTGGGAGCTTGACGCCATCGCCGCCGTCTTCATCGGTGGCGCTGCGGTCTCCGGCGGCGTCGGCACCGTGGTCGGCTCGATCATCGGTGGCCTGGTCATGGCGGTTCTCAACAACGGCCTGCAGCTCATGGGCGTGGGCGCCGACGCCCAGTCCATGATCAAGGGTCTGGTGCTGCTGCTGGCAGTGGCCTTCGACGTCTTCAACAAGATGCAGGGGCGGCCGTCCATCATCGGCCACCTCACCCGCAAGGCCGGCCCGCGCACCCCAGCCACGGCCTCGCCTGCCGACGCCTCGGCCGCCACCCGGCCCGAGGCCTGAGCCCCACCCACCTCACCACACCAGAACGAACGACAAGGAAGTCACATGCGCAAGCTCACCACCACCGTGGTGGCCGCCTCCGCGGTCGCCCTCGCCCTGTCCGCCTGCGGCCGCGCCGAGCAGACCACCACCTCGACCCAGAGCAGCGGCGGCAGCGCGGCGGCCAAGGGCTTCGACCAGGGCGCCCTGATCGGCGTCTCGCTGCCCCAGAAGACCTCCGAGAACTGGGTCCTCGCCGAGAACCTCTTCAAGACCGATCTCGCGGGTGCGGGCTACAAGGCCGACGTGCAGTTCGCCAACAACGGCGTCTCCGAGCAGCAGAACCAGATCCAGTCGATGGTCACCAAGGGCGCCAAGCTCATCGTCGTCGGCGCCATCGACGGCTCCCAGCTGGGCACCCAGCTCAAGGCGGCCAAGGACTCCGGCGCGACCGTCGTGGCCTACGACCGGCTCCTGACCAACACCCCCAACGTCGACTACTACGTCGCTTTCGACAACTTCAAGGTCGGCGTGCTGCAGGGCAACGCGCTGCTCGAGGGTCTCAAGGCCAAGAAGCCGAGCGGCCCCTACAACATCGAGCTCTTCGCGGGCTCGCCGGACGACGCGAACGCCAAGGTCTTCTTCGACGGGGCGATGAGCGTCCTCGAGCCCAAGATCAAGGACGGCACCCTCAAGGTCGTGTCCGGTCAGACCTCCTTCAACCAGGCCGTGACCCAGGGCTGGAAGGCCGAGAACGCCCAGAAGCGCATGGACACCCTGATCGCCGGGTCCTACGGCTCCGCGCAGCTGGACGGCGTCCTGTCGCCCAACGACACCCTGGCCCGCGCCATCCTCACGTCGGCGAAGCAGGCCGGCAAGCCGACCCCGGTCGTCACCGGGCAGGACTCCGAGGTCGAGTCGGTCAAGTCGATCATGGCGGGGGAGCAGTACTCCACCATCAACAAGGACACCCGCAAGCTCGTCGCGGCGGCCATCGACATGACCAAGCAGATCCAGAAGGGCGAGAAGGTCACCGTCAACGACGAGAAGTCCTACAACAACGGCGTCAAGGTCGTCCCGGCCAACCTGCTCGAGCCGGTCATCGTGACCAAGGCCAACGCCAAGGAGGCCTACGCCAACGACCCGACCCTGTCGGCCCTGGTCAAGTGACCCCGAGGCCCGTATGACGGCGGGCCGCCGTCATCCGGGCCGAGGGTCCGACCCGGGAGCAGGGCGCCCCGCGGCCGAGTCGGTCGCGGGGCGCCCTGCTGCCGTCGTGGGGCCGGTCGATCGCCGAGACCGGAGGGACCGCAGAGGCCGCGGAGACCGGAAAGGCGCATAAGACCAAGAAGTAGCAATCTGTGGCGTTGCCGTAACTCTGCGTTGAATTTCGGGGCAAGATAGGCCAGTGAGCCTTCGTGGATCCGGCGTCCGCGGTGTCCGCGGTGTCCGCGACGACACGGCGCTGCTCCGCGTGGGGCTGGCCGCCGGCGAGGCGGCCCTGCGCATCAAGCGCGCCGCCCGCGCGTGCCAGCGGCTGGCGCGCCTCGCCGAGACCGACCCCGACATCACCCTTGACACCACCGTGCAGTGCGCGGCCGACCTGGCGAGCGAGCTGGGGTACCTCGGCGAGAACGACCCCGGTGCCGCGCTGCAGGTCGCCGGGGGCGCGCTGCAGGTGATCACGCACCTGCCGCCCGGCCCGTGGTCCCTCGTCGTGGAGATCCAGGCGGAGCTGACCCGCGGCGAGGCGCTCCTGGCGCTCGGGGACCTCGACGGCGCAGCCGGGTGCGCCGCCTCCGCCCGCCGTTCCGCCACCCTGCCGCTGCCGGAGGACGACCTCGGCCTGCGGGTGCGCGCCGGGCTCCTCGCGCTCGATGGGCAGGTGGCGGTCGTGGAGGGCGACCTCGAGCGGGCCGTGACGCACTTCCGCGCGGCCCTGGACGCCGACGCCGACGGGGTGCTCGGTCTGCGGCCGCTCGTGCTGGCGCGGCTCGCGCAGGTCATGCAGGCGCTCGGCGACACCGAGCTCGGCCTCACCTACGTCGACCGGGCGCTCGCCTGCACGACCGTCCCCCAGTCGGACGCGGCCGTGGCCCGGCTGCACGGCATCCGGGCCGAGCTGCTCCTCGACGCGGATGACCTCGAGGGCGCCCTTGCCGAGAGCGAGCGCGGGGCCGAGCTGGTCGTCCACGCCGGGCTCGACCCCGCCGAGCACGTCCGCCGCGTCGCCGACGTCCGAGCCCGCCTCGGTGACCCGAGCGCCCCCGACACGCTGCGTCGGCTCGCGGACGACGAGCGGCGGGCGACCGGGGCACCGAGCCTGACGACCCTGCTCGCCCTCGCCACGGCCCACCTGCGCTCCGGCGATGCAGAGTCGGCGGTGCGGGCCCTGGCGCCCTACCACCACGCCAGCTCCCTGCCACGGCCCCAGCGCGACGCCGTCTACGACCTGCTGACCGAGGCCGCCGAGCGCACCGGTGACGAGGCCGGTGCGCTGGCGCTGATGAAGGAGCAGCGCGAGGCGGCCCGCAGCGACGCCCGCGTCGGTTCAGCCTCACGGGTGCGGGACCTCGCCGACCGGCTCCGCATGGATCTGCTCCAGGCTGACCTCAAGGAGGCCCGCCGACGCGAGCAGCAGCTCACCCTGCTGGTGCGACAGCGCACGGCCGAGCTCACCTGGAGGGCCGCCCACGACGAGCTGACCGGGCTCTACAGCCGGGACGCGGTGCTCAGCCGGCTGCGCGAGCCGGCCGGGCCGGACACCTGGCGCACCGTGCTGTACCTCGACCTGGATCGCTTCAAGGTGGTGAACGACGCCCACGGCCACGAGGTGGGGGACGCCCTGCTCTCCGTCGTCGGACGACGCCTGGAGACCGCCGTGCTCGTCCTCTCCGGGCGCACGTGCGTCGCCCGCCTCGGCGGTGACGAGTTCTGCGTGCTCATCGACACCGAGGGGCCGCTGGACGGGGTGGCCACCGCCCAGCAGCTCGTGCAGGAGCTGTGCACGCCCGTCGACCTGCCGAGCCTCGGGCCGGTGCGGCCCCAGGTCAGCATCGGCGTCGCCCAGGCCGCGCCCGGCATGCCCCGGCCCGTCGGGGACACCGACCTCGACCTGCTGCGGGACGCCGACGTCGCGCTCAACCGGTCCAAGTCGCAGGGCGGCGGGGGGATCTATGTCTTCGGCCATACGGACCGGGAGCAGGCGGTGCGCCGCTTCGAGGTGGAGCACCGCGTGCGCCGCGCCATCGAGGAGGGGCGCATCCTCCCGGCATACGACCCCATCGTCGACCTGCGCACCGGCACGGTCGTGGGGGTGGAGGCCCTGTGCCGGATGGACGAGGACGGGCGGCTCGTGCGGGCCGCCGAGTTCATCGAGATCGCCGAGGAGTCCGGCCTGATCGACGCGCTGGGGCGGGTGGTGCTCGCCAAGTCCATCCGCGACCTCGCGGCGTCGGGCTCCCCGAGCTTCGTCGCGATCAACCTGGGCCCGCGCGAGCTGCGCCGCCCCGGCCTGCTGGACGACCTGCGGCGACGGACCACGGCGGCCGGCCTGGGCCTGGACCGGCTGGTGGTCGAGGTCACCGAGCGGTCCTTCGTCGACGTGGCCTCCCAGGAGGCGCAGGTGCTGCGAGACCTGTCGGACGCCGGGGTGCGGCTGGCGATCGACGACTTCAGCACGGGGCACAGCTCGATGGTCCACCTGTCGTGGATGCCGGTGCAGCTGCTCAAGATCGACCGGTCCCTGGTCGTGCGCGCGGCGCGCAGCCCCTGCGACCGCACGCTGGTCGCGGCGGTCATCTCGATGGCCCAGACCCTTGGGCTGTCGGTCGTCGCCGAGGGCATCGAGACCCCCGGGGCCGCGCGGGTGCTGCGCGACCTGGGCTGCGACCTCGCGCAGGGACACCTGTTCGAGGAGTACTCCCGGATCGCGGACATCCCAAGGACCTTCGACCTGGGTCGGCTGCTGTCCGACGACTGAGCCGGGATGTCGTCAGCATGCCGGGCGATCTGGCATCATGGACTCCCGTATGCGCCGTGGGCGGACCCTCTCACCGGTCTCGACGCGTCCATCGAGCCCGTCCAGCGCCTGTCCCCACGGTGTCGTGACGCGGGCTCACCCACACCACACCAAGGAGACACCACACTCGTGGCCGTCAAGATTCGTCTGAAGCGCATGGGCAAGATCCGTGCACCGTACTACCGCGTCGTCGTGATGGACTCGCGCACCAAGCGCGATGGCCGTGCGATCGAGGAGATCGGCATCTACCACCCGACGGAGCAGCCGTCGCGCATCGAGATCACCTCCGACCGCGTGCAGTACTGGCTGGGCGTCGGCGCCCAGCCCACCGAGCAGGTCCTGGCCCTGCTCAAGATCACCGGCGACTGGCAGAAGCACAAGGGCCTGCCGGGCGCCGAGGGCACCCTGCAGGTCAAGGAGCCCAAGAAGTCCAAGCAGGACCTCTACAACGAGGCCCTCCAGAAGGCTGAGCTCGAGCCCAAGGAGACGCCGCGCAAGAAGGCCACCAAGAACGAGGCTCCCTCCGAGCCGGCCCCCGAGGCCCCCGCGACCACCGACCCGGCAGAGGCGGCCGAGGCTGCGGGCTCCGCCGAGGCCGAGGAGGTCCCCGCGACCGAGTCCGTCGAGGCGGCTGCTCCGGAGTCCGACGAGAAGTCCGAGGCCTGATCGTGCTCGAGGAGGCGCTCGAGCACCTCGTCAAGGGGATCGTGGACCACGACGAGGACGTGGTGGTGCGCCACAAGGAGCTCCGCCGCGGTGAGGTGCTCGAGGTGCGCGTCCACCCGGACGACCTCGGGCGCGTCATCGGCCGCTCGGGCCGCACCGCCAGCGCCCTGCGCACCGTGATGGGCGCCCTGGCCGGTGGCAAGCAGGTCCGCGTCGACATCGTCGACACGGACCGGGTGCGCTGAGCGCCCGGCATCACGCTCGAACGACCAGAGGCGTGCGCGGGACACCCCGTCGCACGCCTCTCGTCGTCTGCGGGGCTGCCCCGCACGAGCTCCACGAGGAGACGAGGAGAGAGTGCATGGACGTGGTCGTCGCCAGGATCGGCAAGGCACATGCGCTGCGCGGGGAGGTCACGGTGGAGCTGCGCACCGACGACCCTCAGGCACGGCTCGCGCCGGGCGCCCGGTTGGCGACGCAGGCGCGCCGCGGCTCCGGGGTGCCCCGCGAGCTCACCGTGCGGACGGCTCGCGTCCACAACGGTATCTGGCTCCTGGCCTTCGAGGAGATCCCGGACCGCACCGGGGCCGAGTCCCTGCGCAACACCCTGCTGACCCTCGACGTGGACGCCTCCGGGTCGGCGTCCCAGGACGACGACGAGGGGTGGTACGCGTCCGACCTGGTCGGCCTGCGCGCCGAGGACCCTGCCGGCGTCGTCGTGGGGGAGGTGGTGGCGCTGCACACCCGTCCCGTCCAGGACCTGCTCGAGGTGCGCCTCGCCGACGGTCGCACGGGGCTGGTGCCCTTCGTCGAGGCGCTGGTCCCCACCGTGGACGTCCCCGGGGGGCGGGTGGTCGTCGACGCCCCCGACGGGTTGTTCGACCTCGACGGGGAGTGACCGTGCGCATCGACGTCGTCTCGATCTTCCCGGAGTACCTCGCGCCCCTCGACCTCTCGCTCATCGGCAGGGCCCGGCGCGAGGGGCTGCTCGACCTCCACGTCCACGACCTGCGGTCCTGGACGACGGACCGGCACCGCACCGTCGACGACACTCCCTACGGCGGGGGCGCCGGCATGGTCATGACGCCCGAGCCCTGGGCCCAGGCGGTCGACCACCTCGCGTCGGTCGGTGACCGGTCGTACGCCGGAGCGCGGCCCCTGCTCGTCGTGCCGGGCCCCGGCGGGCGACGGTTCGACCAGGCGATGGCCCACGAGCTGGCCGCCGAGCCGTGGCTGGCGTTCGCCTGCGGGCGCTACGAGGGGATAGACGAGCGCGTCTACGACTACGCGGCCGAGGCGCTCGACGGTCGGGTGCGGGTCGTCTCGCTCGGCGACTACGTGCTCAACGGGGGCGAGGTGGCCGTGCTCGCCATCACCGAGGCCGTGGCCCGGCTGCTCCCCGGGGTGGTGGGCAATGCCGCGTCCCTCGTCGAGGAGTCCCACGAGGACGGGCTGCTGGAGTACCCCGTCTACACCAAGCCCGCCTCCTGGCGGGGCCGCGGGGTGCCGCCGGTGCTGCTGTCCGGCGACCACGGCGCCATCGCGACCTGGCGTCACCGGCAGCGTCTGGAGCGGACCGCGGCCCGGCGGCCCGACCTGCTGGAGGCATCGGCGGCCGTCAACGGCGACGACCCCCTCCCGATCCGCCTCGCCACCCCCGCGGACGTGCCCGAGCTGTGGACCCTCACCCGGGCCTGCTGGGTGGACGAGGGGCGGCTCAACCACGCCCCCGACATCCCACCGCTGGTGGAGACGCTGGAGCACGCCCAGGCCGAGCTCGAGCGATGGCGCACCTGGGTGGTCCGGGAGGGGTCCGGATCCGGCGCCGGTCAGGCGGGTCGGCTCGTCGCGTCCGTGCGCGCCCGGCTCGTCGACGGCGACACCTGGGAGGTGGGCCGGCTCATGGTCGCCCCCGACCTCGTCGGGCGTGGGATCGGCCGGCAGCTGCTCGCGCACGCGGAGGAGCAGGCGCCCCGCGAGGCCGTGCGAGCCTGGCTCGTCACCGGGGCCCTCAGCGAACGCAACCAGCGCCTCTACCGCAAGGCCGGGTACCGCCCCGTGCGGCGGCCGCGGCAGGGCATCCCGGGCACGGTCGAGCTGGACAAGGGGCTGCGCCGCTCCTGAGCGCGTCGCCCGGGGTCCGGCCGCGGAGCCCGTCGCCCGAGTTGGGGTCGGGGCCGCGGATCTGGCAGAATCGTGCCTTGCGTCTCGCGGCGATCATCCATGCCCCTGCCACAGGGGGAGGACCTGTCTGATGACAGGGACGCGGCAGCCGGGGGCGTCATACGACACCAGTCCGCGCCCACCAGGGCGCGGCCGACGGTGGGACGACCTGTGGCGGCCCCACGAGAAAGCGACATCGCATGAAGAAGCTGGCTGAGTTCGACGCCGCGAGCCTGCGCGACGACGTCCCCGAGTTCCGCGCCGGAGACACCCTCAAGGTCCACGTCAAGGTCATCGAGGGCACCCGCTCCCGCGTCCAGGTCTTCCAGGGCGTCGTGATCCGTCGCTCCGGCGGCGGCATCGGCGAGACCTTCACCGTCCGCAAGGTCTCCTTCGGCGTCGGCGTGGAGCGCACCTTCCCGCTGCACACCCCGGTGATCGACAAGATCGAGGTCATGACGCGCGGCGACGTGCGACGCGCCAAGCTGTACTACCTGCGGGACCTGCGCGGCAAGGCCGCCAAGATCAAGGAGAAGCGCGACACCACGGGCAAGCGCTGACCCTTGGCTCACGAGGCCGGGGAGGCGCGCACAGCGGGGGCCAGTAGGCTGCCGCGGGTGCACCCCCGGACGACGATGCCGACCCCGACCGACACCTCGGTCGCGGTCGGCATCTCTCGTCGGAGCCGGCACCTGCTGGTGGTGGTGGTCCTCGCCTGGGTGGCGCTCGTCGCCGTCCGGACCTGGGTCGTCGACTGGTTCGTCGTGCCGAGCGGGTCCATGGAGCCGCTGCTGCGGCCCGGCGAGCGGATCCTCGTCGACAAGACGACGCAGGGCGTGCGACGCGGCGAGGTGGTCGTCTTCGACGGCACCGGCACCTTCGACACCGGGGACGGGCCGCCGCTCCCCGTCCGGCTCCTCGGCCGGGCGTTCGGGGCCTCGCCCGGCCACCACCTCGTCAAGCGCGTGGTGGGCGTCGGTGGCGACCACGTGCGCTGCTGCGACGACCAGGGGCGCCTCACCGTCGACGGCCGCCCCCTCGACGAGCCCTACCTCCACGCGGGCGACACACCCAGCGAGGTGCGCTTCGACGTGGAGGTCCCGCCAGGCAGACTGTGGGTGCTGGGAGACCACCGCAGCCGATCGGCCGACTCGCGGTCGCGGCTGGGCTCCCCGGGAGGCGGGCTCCTGCCCGAGCGCGACGTCACCGGTCGGGTGATCCGCGTGCTGTGGCCCCCCGGCCACTGGCGCGCCGTGGCCGCCCGACCTGACCCGACGACCCCTGGAGGATCCCGATGACCGACGCGCGTGACGTGCACGAGGACCCGACGCCCGGTGGTGAGGCGGCGGGGTCCCGCAAGGGGGCCGCGTCGGCGGAGCGCGGCGGCGGGGCCGTGTCGTCCGGGCAGGACGCGGCAGGATCGCGCTCAGGCGCCTCGCGCTCCTCCGGCACGGGGTCCCACCTGATGCATGCGGTGCGCGAGTTCGTCATCGTCGTCGGGCTCGCACTCGTCCTGTCGCTCGCCGTCAAGACCTGGCTGATGCAGGCCTTCTACATCCCCTCCGGGTCCATGGAGGACACCCTTGTCGAGGGGGACCGGGTGGTCGTGTCCAAACTGACCCCGAGGCCGTTCGAGCTGGAGCGGGGCGACGTCGTCGTGTTCGAGGACACCGGCCGGTGGCTGGTGCGGGCGCCAACGGCCGAGCGCTCGGGGATCGCCAACGTCCTGCACGAGACCTTCGTCTTCGTCGGTCTGCTGCCCAACGACTCGGACAGCCACCTGATCAAGCGTGTGGTCGGGCTGCCGGGGGACAAGGTGACCTGCTGCACCCAGTCCGGCAAGCTGACCGTCAACGGCGCCGAGATCACCGAGAGCTACCTCAAGCCGGGTGACGCGCCGAGCGTCGAGCCATTCGACATCACCGTGCCCCAGGGACGACTGTGGGTGATGGGCGACCACCGCAGCGACTCGGGTGACTCCCGCTACCACGATCCCAGCCGCGACGGCAGCACGGGATCGGTCCCCATCGACGACGTCGTCGGACGTGCCGTCGCCGTCGTGTGGCCCTTCTCCGAGATGACCTGGCTCGGTCAGCCCTCGACGGTGTTCTCGGCCGTGCCCGACGCCAGATGACACCCCCCGCCACGTCGGCCTCGCGCAGGCCCAGCCTGAGGATCGAGCGGACCCTCCAGCGCGGCCTGCCCGAGGGCCGGCAGGTCCTGGCGGCGATGGACGAGGTCGGCCGCGGTGCCCTGGCCGGGCCCGTGTCGGTGGGGGTCGTGCTGATCGACCTGTCCGTCGGGTCCGCACCCTCCGGCGTGCGCGACTCCAAGCTGCTGACGCCGGCCGCCCGCGAGAGGCTGGTGCCCCGCCTACGACGGTGGGCGCCGGCATACGGCGTGGGGCACGCGTCGCCGCTCGAGATCGACGAGGTCGGCATCATGGGTGCGCTGCGCCTCGCGGGGAGGCGGGCCATGGCCGCCGCCTGCGCCGGCGGGCTCGCCCCCTCCCTGGTGCTGCTCGACGGCAACCACGACTGGTTCACCGAGCCCGACCGGCTCGGTCTGCTGGGGGCCGTGGACGAGGACGTGATCCCGGTGCACACCATGATCAAGGCCGACCTGCGGTGCTCGTCGGTCGCGGCCGCGAGCGTGCTCGCCAAGGTCGAGCGCGACGGCCTCATGGTGCGTCTGGCCGAGCAGGACGACGTGAACGACGCCTACGGCTTCGCCGCCAACAAGGGGTATGCCGCCCCGGGGCACCTCGACGCGCTGTCCCGCCTCGGACCCTGCCGCCACCACCGCCGCTCGTGGCGGCTGCCTCGGCAAGGGGCCGTGGGTGATGATGGGACGAGGACCGCGGTGGCCGACGGCGCCGCAGCAGCCGAGCAGGGAGTGCAGGAGCGATGAGCGCAGAGGACCTCGAGCGGTACGAGACCGAGATGGAGCTCGCGCTCTACCGGGAGTACCGCGACGTCGTGGGGCTGTTCTCCCACGTCGTCGAGACCGAGCGTCGCTTCTACCTCTGCAACTCCGTCGACGTGCGGGTGCGCAGCGACGGGGGCGAGGTGTACTTCGACGTCACCATGGCGGACGCGTGGGTCTGGGACGTCTACCGCCCGGCCCGATTCGTCAAGAACGTCCGGGTCGTGACCTTCAAGGACGTCAACGTCGAGGAGCTGGCCAAGTCCGACCTGGACCTGGCCAAGGACCCCGGCTTCCCGTCCTGACGGCACCGGACCTCGCGATCCCGGGGGTTTGTCCACAGCTCGTCGCGTCCCCGCCGCGGTCGTCCACAGGGCGCAGGTCGCCGGGTCGCCGTGCGCCGGGGGCGGCCAGGGTTGACCCCGTGCGGTCACGGTGGTCGCACGGGAGCGTGAGGTGTGGCCATGGCATGTGGATCCGGCCCGGCACGGCATCGGGCCGTCGGGGACTACGGCGAGCGGGTGGCGGCGCGCCACCTCGAGGCCCTCGGGATGACGGTGGTCGACCGCAACTGGCGGTGCGACCAGGGGGAGATCGACGTCGTGGCCGTGGCCCCGACCTCACCCCCCACCCTCGTGGTGTGCGAGGTCAAGACCCGCACGAGCGTGTCCTACGGCAGCCCGGTCGAGCAGGTGACGCAGCGCAAGGCGATGCGGCTGCGGCGCCTCGCCGTGCGGTGGCTGCAGGAGCACCCGGAGGTCACGTCCCCGCACGTCCGCGTCGACGTCGTGGGGGTCCTCGTGCCCCGCGCCGGCGCGCCGGAGGTCGAGCACCTCGAGGGGGTGCTGTCGTGAGCACCGGGCTGACCCGCGGCGTGACCCTGTCGGGGCTCGAGGGGGCCGTCGTCGATGTCGAGGCGGATGTCAGTCTCGGGCTGCCGGCCTTCACCGTGACGGGGCTCGCGGACACGACCGTCGGCGAGGCGCGCGACCGGATCCGGGCGGCGGCGAGCAACGCGGGCGTGCCCCTGCCGTCGCGTCGTCTCACGGTGAACCTGTCGCCGGCGTGGATGCCCAAGTCCGGCAGCGCCTTCGACCTGCCCATGGTCGTGGCTCTGCTGGCGGCCGCGCAGGAGGTGCCACCGAGCGTGCGCGGCGTGGTCCACCTCGGAGAGCTGTCGCTCGACGGGGCGGTCAAGGGGGTCCGCGGTGTCCTCCCGTGCGTCCGCGCCGCTGTGGAGGCGGGGCACCGTCGGATCATCGTGCCCGCCGTCAACGTCCGCGAGGCGCGGCTGGTCGAGGGCGCCCAGGTGCTCGGGGTGCACCACCTCGCGGAGGTGGTGGCCTTCCACCGGGGCGAGCTGCTCCTGCAGCCCGAGAGCGAAGGCCCGGGTGACCAGCCCGTCCGCGACGAGCTCGACCTCGTCGACGTCGCCGGTCAGGGCGAGGGGCGCTTCGCACTGGAGGTGGCGGCCGCCGGCGGACACCACCTCTTCCTCAGTGGTCCGCCCGGCGCGGGCAAGACCATGCTGGCCGAGCGGTTGCCGGGCCTGCTCCCTCCGCTGCCGGACGACCAGGCGCTCGAGGTCACCTCCATCGCCTCGGTCATGAGCAGCGAGGCGGCGCCCCTGGGGCTGCTGCGGCGACCCCCCTACGTCGCCATGCACCACGGCGTGACGATGGCGGCCATGGTGGGTGGCGGGTCCGGCCGTCCCTCACCCGGTGCGGTGACGGCTGCGCACCGTGGTGTGCTCTTCCTCGACGAGGCTCCTGAGTTCGCCTCCCACGTCCTCAACTCCCTGCGCCAGCCGCTCGAGTCGGGGACGGTGACGATCGGTCGGACCGATCGGATGCTGACCTTCCCCGCCCGCTTCCAGCTGGTCCTCGCCGCCAACCCGTGCCCGTGCGGCCGGGCCGTGGGCAAGGGCCTCGGCTGCACCTGCACCGTCAACCAGCGTCGTGGCTACCTCGGTCGGCTGGCGGGCCCGTTGCTCGACCGCATCGACCTGCAGCTGTCGGTGCCGGCGGTCTCCCGGCTCGAGCTCGTCGAGGCCGACCCGGAGCCCACGGCGGTGGTGGCCGCACGCGTGGCGCAGGCGCGCGCCGTCGCGGCGGAACGCTATGCGGGCGAACGCTGGTCGCTCAACGGCGAGGTGCCCCCCGGCCGGTTGCGCCGTGGCCCGCTGCGGCCCTCGCGCAGAGCCACCCGGCTGCTCGACCGCACGCTGGACCGGGGAGGGGTCACCTTGCGTGGCTACGACCGGGTGACCCGGGTGGCGTGGACGCTGGCCGATCTCGCCGGCCACGCGAGCCCGACCAGTGACGACGTCGATCAGGCACTGACCCTGCGCGGCGCGGCGGAGGTGGCGGCATGAGACCCGACGAGCTGCCCCGCGACGAGCGGACGGCCCGCGCCCTGTGGAGCAGGATCGCCGAGCCCGCCGACACCCGGGTCGCCGCGATGCTCGACGGTGTCGACCCCGTCACCGCCCTGCAGGGCCTGCTGCACGACGGCGAGGCCCGTCACGACGCGCTGCGCGACCGGCTCGCGGCCGCCGAGCCTGGACGCGACCTGGCCCTGGCAAGACGGTGCGGAGCGAGGCTGCTCGTCCCCGGCGACGACGAGTGGCCGCCTGGCCTGGACGACCTCCCGGTGGTCAGACGCCCCTACTGCCTGTGGGTCCGCGGGCCCGCGCCGCTCGCCGAGGCCATGGAGCGCAGCGTCTCGGTCGTGGGCTCCCGGGCTGCCACGGAGTACGGCCAGCGCGTGGCCGCCGACCTCGGCGCCGGCCTCGCGCAGCGGGGCTTCACCGTCGTGTCGGGAGCGGCCTTCGGGATCGACGCGGCCGCGCACCGAGGCGCGCTCGCGGAGGACGGGGAGACCGTCGCCGTGCTCGCCGGGGGCGTCGAGCGTCCCTATCCCGCAGCGCACGAGCGTCTGATCACCCGCATCGCCGAGACGGGGTCCGTGGTCAGCGAGGTGGCGCCCGGGTGCGCGCCCACGCGATCACGCTTCCTGCTGCGCAACCGACTCATCGCGGCGCTCAGCCAGGGCACCGTGGTCGTGGAGGCGGGCTATCGCAGCGGGGCGCTCAGCACGATGCGCGCCGCCGTCGAGCTCGTCCGGCCCGTGGCGGTGGTGCCCGGCCCCGTGACGAGCATGACGAGCGCGGGGTGCCACCAGGCCGTCCGCGATGGGATGGCCGAGCTGGTGACCGATGCGGCCGAGGTCGCCGAGCTGTGCGGGCGGATGGGCGTCGACCTGGCACCGGAGCGCAGGGCCCCGGTGCAGGAGCTGGACCTGCTGGGCCCCGTCGACGCCGCCGTGCGCGCCGCCCTGCCTGTCCGCAACCTCGCCCGCCTCGAGTCGACCGCGCTGGCCGCGGGCGTCACGGTGCCCGAGGCTCGGGCCGCGCTCGGCCGGCTCGTGACGCTGGGCCTGGCGGAGACTCGGGATGGGGGATACCGCCTGGGACCCGACGCACGCCGCCGCAGCACCGCGGGGCGGTGACAGCCGGCCGGTCGTGCCGGGACGTGTCAGCCGGACCGGAGATCCCGGCGCGTCTGCTCGGCGGTCCTTGCTCCCGATCACGCGGTTTGCGACCGTGAGCGGGTGGCCGAGGACCTGATCGAGCAGTTCGCGCAGCACCTGCGGGTGGAGCGTGGACGCTCTGAGCACACGGTGCGGGCCTATCTCGGTGACCTGCGGGCCCTGCGGGCGTACGCGCGGGAGGAGGGTGCCGAGGACCTGACCGACCTCGGGCTGACCGACCTGCGCTCGTGGCTGGCGCGTCAGGGGACGCAGGGGGCGGCCCGCGCCACGGTGGCACGCCGGGCGGCGGCGGTGCGGGCGTTCTATGCCTGGGCGACCCGCCGCGGGCACCTGCCGAGCGACCCGGCCGCCAGGCTGGCGTCGCCGCGGCGGACCCGCACCCTGCCGGGGGTGCTCGACCACGTGCAGGCAGACGCTTTGTTGCAGTCTGCGGCCGACGCTGCTGCGAGGCCCGGTCGACACGTCGATGCTGCGGCGGAGACCGACCAGCACGTCGACGCGCAGGGGGAGCCCGACCTCGGGCCCGGCGCCACGGGGGAGCCTGCCGGTGAGGGCCCCGCGGACCCGCCGGGTGAGGTCGACCCCCTGTCGTTGCGGGACGCCGCGATGGTGGAGCTCATGTACGCCAGCGGGATTCGCGTCAGCGAGCTCGTCGGGCTCGACCTGGACGACCTCGACCCGTCGACGCGGACGCTGCGGGTGCTCGGGAAGGGAGACAAGGAGCGCACGGTGCCGTACGGCGTGCCCGCGCAGCGCGCGCTGGACACCTGGCTGTCGCGGGGTCGACCGCAGCTCGTGACCCCGGCCAGCGGCCCGGCCCTGCTCCTCGGACGCCGTGGTCGGCGGGTCGACCCCCGTCAGGTGCGCGAGGTGGTCCACCGCCTGCTGGCGCGCGTCCCGGACGCGCCCGACCTCGGACCGCACGGGCTGCGGCACAGCGCCGCCACGCACCTGCTCGACGGCGGGGCGGACCTGCGCGTCGTGCAGGAGCTGCTGGGCCACTCGAGCCTGGCGACGACCCAGATCTACACGCACGTGTCGGTGGATCGGTTGCGGGCGGCCTATCGCCAGGCCCACCCGCGCGCCTGAGCGGGTCCCCGAGGCGGTTGGTGAGCCACGAGCTCGGTGTGGGTCGTCCAGAGGGCGTGCGGGCGGCGGTTTGTGGGCTGGGGGCTGGGGGCTCGGCGTGGGTCGTGTGAGGGTGGGTCGGGCGGCGTTGTGGGAGCGGGGGACTCAGTCTGCGACGGTGCACTCAGCGCAGCGGCAGCAGGACCAGGGGCCCGCGATCGATGAGCGTCATGGGGTCGATGTACGTCTCGCCCCGTCGTGCGCCCCAGTGCAGGCACGTGGTGGCGCAGTGGCTCGGCTCGGCGACCAGGACCGCGATTACCTGACCCCGCGCCACCCGGTCGCCGACCACGACGCGTGACGCGACGGGTTCGTAGGTGCTGCGGAGCCCTCCCGGGTGGTCGATGGACAGGACCGGGCGGCCGGCGACCATGCCGGCGAACGCCACCACGCCGTCGTCCGGGGCGAGGACCGGCGTCCCCGCGGCGGCGAGCAGGTCGACGCCCCGGTGACCCGGGGCCCACGGCTGCGGCGGTCCGACGAACCGTCCGACGACGCGGAGTGGTCGCAAGGGTGGGTCCCACCGGCCGCGCGTGGGGCGCCCCGAGCTCGCGGGCGGCGCGACCTCGACGGGCGACAGGCGTCCGGGTGCGCCCGAGGCGGGTGCCCGGGTCGCCCCCACGCGCGAGTCGGTCCCCGGCCCGAGCACGCCTCGGGCCGAGGCGGCGAGGTCGGACGCGGCCGGTCCGACGACCGGCGAGCGCCTCGACGCCTCCGCCTCGACGGTGGGGGAGGCACCGACGGAGGCGGCGGTCATCGAGGCGGCCACGGACGCGGCGGACAGCGCGACGAGGGCGGTGAGGAGGGGGCGGGCGATCGGCATACGGTCGAGGCTGGGGCGGGAGCAGGGCGGGGACAAGGCGCGGGGCAGCGCCTGTGGACGAGGGCGCGGATCGTCGCGTCCGCCGCCCGGCCTGTGGACGACGCGCTCGGGCCAAGGCCCCCGCCGGCCATGCAGCAGCCAGGCCGCACGACCCGGCGCTAGCGACCGGCGAGGCGGCGGGCGGCCTCGCGCAAGACGTCCTCCTGCTTGCAGAAGGCGAAGCGCACGAGCGACCTGGCGGCCTCGGGGTCGTCGTGGAAAGCCGACATGGGCACACCTGCCACACCCAGCTCCGCCGGCATCCGGCGACAGAAGTCCGTGGCGTCGACCCCGCCCAACGGAGCGACGTCGGCCACGGCGAAGTAGGTGCCCGCGGGGACGCTCACCTCCAGACCGGCGCAGCGCAACCCGTCGACGAGCAGGTCCCGCCGGGACTGGAGGGTCGACGCGAGCTCGGCATACCGGTCGGTGGGGAGGGCCAGGGCGGTCGCGACACCGACCTGGAAGGGGCCGGAGTGCGCGAAGGTCGTGAACTGCTTGACCTGCCGCACCGCAGCGACGGCCTCCGCAGGGCCGGTGAGCCAGCCGACCTTCCACCCGGTGGCGGAGAAGGTCTTGCCCGCCGAGGAGATCGTGATGGTGCGGTCGCTCATCCCGGGCAGGGTGGCCACGGGGACGTGCTCGACGCCGTCGAAGGTCAGGTGCTCGTAGACCTCGTCGCAGACGAGCCACGCGTCGTGCTCCCGGGCGAGCTCGGCGACCAGCTCGAGGTCGGCGCGGGACAGGACCCGACCGGTGGGGTTGTGCGGGCTGTTGAGCAGGACCACGCTGGTCCGCTCGGAGAAGGCGGCCCGCAGGGAGGCCTCGTCGACGGCGAAGTCGGGGAACCGCAGGACGCTGGTGCGCCGGACCCCTCCCGCCAGGGCGATGGTGGCGGCGTAGCTGTCGTAGTAGGGCTCCAGCACGACCACCTCGTCGCCGGGGCGGACGAGGGCCAGGATGGTCGACGCGATCGCCTCGGTGGCGCCGACGGTCACCTGCACCTCCGAGCCCGGGTCGACCCGCAGGCCGTAGAACCGCGACTGGTGCTCGGCGATCGCCTCGCGCAGCACGGGCAGACCGGGACCGGGAGGGTACTGGTTGACGCCGCCCCGGATGGCACGGCAGGCGGCCTCGAGCATCTCGGGCGGTCCGTCCGAGTCCGGGAAGCCCTGACCGAGGTTGACCGCGTCGTGCTGCTGGGCGAGCGCGGTCATCTCGGTGAAGACAGTGGTGCCGAAGGTCGTCAGCCCGGGGTGGCCAGGGGTGCGGGGCATGCGGCCGACGGTAGCCCAACGCCGGACGGGACCGGCGACGCGGGCACGGAGGGATTAGGTCGCGGTGGGCCCGCCACGTAGGATGGAAGGACGGGTGACGTGGGCCTGGCGGCTGCCAGGAGCACCGATCCCGAATTCGCGCGCCTTCTCGCCGGACGAGTCGATCTCGATGCAGTCCGGGGCGCACCACGGCAGTCCGGTCCAGGCTCGTGCTCCTCACGCGGCGCGGGTGACCGGCGGGGTGCGTTCGCAGGCGCCAGGCACGGCCGCGGCACCCGCCGCGCGATCGTGGGTAACTGACAACGACAGAGAGAGGGACCTCGGCATGGCCGTCGTCACCATGCGCCAGCTCCTCGAGAGCGGCGTGCACTTCGGGCACCAGACCCGTCGCTGGAACCCCAAGATGAAGCGCTTCATCCTCACCGAGCGCAACGGCATCTACATCATCGACCTGCAGCAGTCGCTGACCTACATCAACGACGCCTTCGAGTTCGTCAAGGCCACCGTCGCCCACGGCGGCAGCGTGCTCTTCGTCGGCACCAAGAAGCAGGCGCAGGAGCCCGTCGCCGAGCAGGCGACCCGCGTGGGCATGCCCTACGTCAACCACCGCTGGCTCGGTGGGATGCTCACCAACTTCAACACCGTCTCCAAGCGCCTCTCGCGCCTCAAGGAGCTCGAGGAGATCGACTTCGACGACGTGGCCGGCTCCGGTCGCACCAAGAAGGAGCTCCTCGTCCTCAAGCGCGAGAAGGACAAGCTCGAGAAGACCCTCGGCGGCATCCGCAACATGGCCAAGGTCCCCTCGGCCGTGTGGATCGTCGACACCAAGAAGGAGCACCTCGCGGTGGACGAGGCCCGCAAGCTGGGCCTGCCCGTCATCGCGATCCTCGACACCAACTGCGACCCCGACGAGGTCGACTACAAGATCCCGGGCAACGACGACGCCATCCGCTCCGTCACCCTGCTGACCCGCGTGATCGCCGACGCCGTCGCCGAGGGCCTCGTGGCCCGCTCGTCCGGTCGCTCCTCCGAGGGCGCCACCGAGGCCGAGCCGCTCGCCGAGTGGGAGCGCGAGCTCTACGCCGAGGCCGCGAAGTCCGAGGCTCCCGCGGCGGACCAGGACCAGGCGCAGACCCCCGCTGCCGAGGGCACCCAGCCGGCCGACGTCACCGAGCAGGTCGCCTCGGCCCCCGAGGGTGTTGAGCAGGCCGCGCCCGCGACGGAGGGCGCTGCGCCCGCCGCCGAGCAGGCCTGAGCCGCGGCAGTCACCACCGCGTCAACCACCACTTCGAACACGCGTAGAAAGTAGCTACGACACATGGCTAACTACACCGCTGCCGACATCAAGGCGCTCCGCGAGAAGACCGGCGCCGGGATGCTCGACGTCAAGAAGGCCCTCGACGAGGCCGACGGCGACCAGGCCAAGGCCACCGAGATCCTGCGCGTCAAGGGTCTCAAGGGCGTCACCAAGCGTGAGGGCCGCGCCACCTCCAACGGTCTGGTCCGCGCCAAGGTCGACGGTGGCGTCGGCACCCTCGTCGAGGTCCTGTGCGAGACCGACTTCGTGGCCAAGGGCGACAAGTTCGGCCAGCTCGCCGACACCGTGCTCCAGGCGGCCGTCGACTCCCAGGCCGCCGACGCCGAGACGCTCCTCGCCCACCAGGTCGACGGCAAGTCCGTCAAGGAGCTGCTGGACGAGGCCAACGCCACGATCGGCGAGAAGATCGAGGTCAAGCGCGTGGCTCGCCTGCAGGGTGAGAAGGTCACGTCCTACCTGCACAAGACCAGCCCCGACCTGCCGGCGCAGATCGGTGTCCTGATCGCCACGGAGGGCGGCGACGACCAGGTCGCGCACGACGTCGCGCTGCACATCGCCGCGTTCGCACCGAGCGTCCTCACCCGGGACGAGATCGACGAGCAGACGGTCGCCAGCGAGCGTCGCATCGCCGAGGAGACGGCCAAGGAGGAGGGCAAGCCCGAGGCCGCCCTCCCCAAGATCGTCGAGGGTCGCGTCAACGGCTTCTTCAAGGAGCAGGTCCTGCTCGAGCAGCCGTTCGCCAAGGACGCCAAGAAGACCGTCGGCAAGGTGCTGGACGAGGGTGGCGCCAAGGCCACGGCTTTCGCCCGCTTCCGCGTCGGCAGCTGATCCCCGCCCGACTCCCGCGCCCCTGGGCGCACCCGCGACCGGGCCCGGTCCACCCCATGGGTGGGCCGGGCCCGGTCGCGCCCCGGGCACCGCACAGCCTCCCCGCAGGACGCCCGCCGGGGCGCCGTGAGGCCTCCGCCGTGTGACAGACTGTGCGGCGGTCGGCAGACCGATCACGCGTCCACCTGGCAAGGAGCTGCACGATGACCGAGACCCCCGACAACCGCGGCTACCAGCGCGTGCTGCTGAAGCTGTCCGGCGAGGTCTTCGGAGGGGGCAGGGTCGGTCTGGACCCGGAGGTCGTGCGCGGGATCGCGCGGCAGATCGCCGAGGCCGTCCAGAGCAAGGTCCAGGTGTGCGTGGTGATCGGCGGCGGCAACTTCTTTCGCGGGGCCCAGCTGCAGGACAAGGGCATGGACCGGGCTCGGGCCGACTACATCGGGATGCTGGGCACGGTCATGAACTGCCTGGCGCTGCAGGACTTCCTCGAGAAGGAAGGCGTCGAGACCCGGGTGCAGTCCGCCATAGAGATGACCCAGGTCGCGGAGCCCTACATCCCCCGCCGCGCGATGCGCCACATGGACAAGGGCCGCGTCGTGATCTTCGGTGCCGGCGCGGGCATGCCGTACTTCTCCACCGACACCGTCAGCGCCCAGCGCGCCCTCGAGACCAAGTGCGACGCGGTCCTGATCGCCAAGAACGGCGTCGACGGGGTCTACGAC
Source organism: Arsenicicoccus cauae (assembly GCF_009707125.1). GTDB lineage: Bacteria > Actinomycetota > Actinomycetes > Actinomycetales > Dermatophilaceae > Arsenicicoccus > Arsenicicoccus cauae. The sequence goes on along the minus strand of NZ_WLVL01000037.1, from coordinate 56,878 downwards.
GCCGACCCCAAGACCAACCCCGCTGCGCGGCGCTACGACACCCTCACCTACGCCGAGGCCCTCGCGCGGGGCCTCAAGGTGGTCGACGCCGCGGCGTTCAGCCTCTGCATGGACAACAAGCTCCCGATGATCGTCTTCGGCATGGAGGGCGAGGGCAACGTCGCCGCCGCCGTGCGTGGTGAGAGGATCGGGACGGTGGTCACCGCCTGAGCAGCCCGCCTGCCCGACCGTCGCGAGCCCCGGTCGTGCGGAGCAGCACCGGGCTCGTGGCACGGACCCCGACGTTTTTTCGCCATACGGACGATGGAGGCACCCCATGATCGACGACATCCTGCTCGAGGCCGAGGACAAGATGGACAAGGCCGTCGAGGTGGCCAAGGAGGACTTCGCGTCCATCCGCACCGGGCGCGCCAACCCCGCGCTGTTCCACAAGGTCATGGTCGACTACTACGGTGCCGCGACCCCGCTGCAGCAGCTCGCGTCCTTCCAGGTGCCCGAGGCGCGGATGATCCTGATCACGCCCTTCGACAAGGGCGCGACCCACGAGATCGAGAAGGCCCTGCGGGCCTCGAACCTCGGGGTGAACCCCAACAACGACGGCGGGGTGCTGCGCATCAACCTCCCGGAGCTGACGCAGGAGCGCCGCAAGGAGTACATCAAGCTGGCCCGCGAGAAGGGCGAGCACGGCAAGGTCTCCATCCGCAACGTCCGGCGCAGCGCCAAGGACCAGATCGACAAGCTCGTCAAGGACGGCGACGTCGGCGAGGACGAGGGCACCCGTGCGGAGAAGGAGCTGGACACCCTCACCAAGAAGCTCACCGACCAGATCGACACCCTGCTCAAGGGCAAGGAAGCCGAGCTGCTCGAGGTCTGAGCGACCGACGCGGAGCACATCGTGCCCACCCCTGACATGCCCCCGGCCCTCGAGGGCTCGCGGGTCCAGCGACGGATCCAGCGAGCCGTCGAGGTGGCCCGCCGGTCCAAGAGCCCCGGCAAGGCCGGCCGCGACCTGCCCGCAGCGATCGGGGTCGGCGTGGGGCTGGGTGCCCTGATCATCGGGTCGCTGGCGTGGCGCCCGGAGGCCTTCCTGGCGCTCGTGACCGTGGCCATCGTCATCGGGATGTGGGAGGTCGTGCAGGGGGTCCGGCACGGACGGGTCCGGGTGCCGCTCGTCCCCACGATGGCGGGCGGCGTCGCGATGCTCGCCAGCGCCTACTGGGGTGGTCCCCGTCCGCTGACCCTCGCCTTCACGCTGGCGGTGCTGGTCGTGCTCGTATGGCGCTCCCTGCAGGGCGTGGGCGACGCCATGCGGGATGTCTCCGGAGGCGTGCTCACCCTGGCCTACGTGCCGCTGCTCGCGAGCTTCTGCATCATGCTGCTCGCCCAGCCCGACGGGGAGCTGCGCGTGGTGACCTTCATCGCGGTGACGGTCTTCTCCGACATCGGCGGCTACGCCGTCGGCGTGCTCAAGGGCAAGCACCCGATGGCGCCCTCGATCTCGCCCAAGAAGTCCTGGGAGGGCTTCATCGGGTCGATGGCGACCTGCATGCTCGTGGGCGCGACCTGCACGTCCTGGCTGCTGCACGCGCCCTGGTGGACCGGTGTCCTGCTGGGGGCGGCGGCCTGCGTCACCGCGACGGTCGGTGACCTGTGCGAGTCCGTGATCAAGCGGGACCTAGGCATCAAGGACATGGGCCACATCCTCCCGGGGCACGGCGGCATCATGGACCGGCTGGACTCGCTGCTGCTGACCGCGCCGATGGCCTGGCTCGTCCTCACCTACCTGGTGCCGGCGGCGTCCTGAGGCGCCGCGCCGACACGATCACCCCGCGTCGGGGCGGGCGGGGCGGCATACCTGAGACAATGGTGCGCGATGAGTGACTCCCAGCCGCAGGACCTGCCCACGCCGACGACCCGCCCGGCGCCGGGACAGCTGACCTTCACCGCGCCGCGGCGCGGCAAGCCCCCGGCCCACCTGGCCGACTTCGCGCTCGACGAGCGCAAGGCCTTCGTGACCGAGCTGGGGCACCAGGGCTTCCGGGCCAAGCAGCTGAGCGTGCACTACTTCGACCGGCTGGTGACCGACCCCGCGGACATGCCCGACCTGCCCAAGGCGCAGCGGGCCGAGCTCGTCGCCCAGGCCCTGCCACAGCTGCTGACCCCGATCACGACCCGCGTGGCCGACGGTGGCGCCACGCACAAGAAGGTCTGGCGGTTGCACGACGGCGCGCTCGTCGAGTCCGTCGTGATGCGCTACCCCGGCCGCGCCACGATCTGCATCTCGAGCCAGGCGGGGTGCGGCATGAACTGCCCGTTCTGCGCGACCGGGCAGGGCGGTCTGCAGCGCAACATGAGCACCGCCGAGATCGTCGAGCAGGTGGTCAGCGCCGCCCGGGCGCTGCGGGCGGGCGAGCTCGGGCCGATGCCCGAGGGCGACCAGGGTCCGCTGCGCGTGTCCAACGTCGTGTTCATGGGGATGGGCGAGGCCCTGGCCAACTACAAGGCTGCGATCGGCGCGATCCGTCGCCTGGTCGAGCCGGCCCCGGCCGGTCTCGGGATGAGCGCGCGCGGCGTCACGATGAGCACCGTCGGGCTGGTGCCGGGCATCGACAGGCTCGCCGCCGAGGGCATCCCGGTGACCCTGGCGCTGTCCCTGCACGCCCCCGACGACGAGCTGCGCGACGAGCTGGTCCCCATCAACACCCGCTGGCGGGTCGACGAGGCGCTCGACGCGGCGCGCCGCTACTTCGACACCACGGGACGACGCGTCTCGATCGAGTACGCCCTGATCAGGGACATCAACGACCAGGCGTGGCGCGCCGAGCTGCTCGCGGACAAGCTCAACGCGCGGGGGAGCGGGTGGGTGCACGTCAACCCCATCCCGCTCAACCCCACGCCGGGCAGCCGGTGGACGGCGAGCCGCAAGGGCGTCGAGCAGCAGTTCGTGGAGCGGCTGCGGGGGCGCGGCATCTCGACGACGGTGCGGGACACCCGCGGCCAGGACATCGACGGGGCGTGCGGCCAGCTGGCGGCGGCCACGGCCTGACCGGGACGAGGGGTCTCAAGGGGTGCGGCGCCCCTTGAGCTTCTGCCGCACCCAGCGCGCGATCAGGACCACGAAGAACGCGATCACGGCGTACTGGAACCACCCGGCCCACTCCTCGATGCGCGCCCACTGCGATCCCAGGGCGTAGCCCCCGAGGATGAGGGCGGCGTTCCAGCCCAGCGAGCCGAGCGTCGTGAGGAGGCAGAAGACCGCGAGCGGCATGCGCTCGACGCCGGCCGGGATGGAGACCATGGACCGGACCATGGGGACCATGCGGCCGAAGAAGGTCACGGTGCGACCGTGCCGCTCGAACCACTCGAAGCCCTGGTCGATGTCGTGCACGTCGACCAGGGGGACCTTGCGAGCGATCGCGTTGACGCGCTCACGCCCCAGGGCGGCGCCGGCCCAGTAGAGGATGAGCGCGCCGATGAGCGACCCGAGGGTGCTCCAGATGATCGCCCCGGCCAGAGTCATGCCGCCGCGGTAGGCGGTGAAGCCCGCCAGCGGCAGGATGAGCTCGCTGGGGATCGGCGGGAAGACGCTGTCGAGGATGGTGGCCACCATGGCGCCCGGCCCGCCGAGCGTCTCCATGAGGCTGACGGCCCACCCGGTGATGCCACCGCTGTCGGGGCCGGCGGCGGGCAGCTGCGTGAGGAGGGCGAGGGAGGTCAGGGCAGGTCCTTCCGAGGGAATGTCCGGGTCCAGCGCGTCCAACGCGGTTCTTACCCCGTGAAGTTCCGTCTCAGCCGCGCAGGGGTGTGGTGCTGGAGCCCTGCAGCAGGTCGGGCACGTCGGCGATGTCGTCGACCAGGTGGAGACGGTCGGCCATCTCACGATCCCGGCCCAGGGCCTGCAGCAGCGGCCACACCGGCAATGTCTCGGTCCAGTGCTCCCGCCCGACGAGGACGAGCGGGACGGTCTCGCCCCGGGCCGCGTAGTAGAGGCGCGTCGTCAGCTGGAAGACCTCCTGCACCGTGCCGGCCGCCCCGGGGAGGACGACGACGCCGGCGGTGCAACGGGCGAGCAGCAGGTCCTCGCGGAGTGCGTTGGAGAAGAACTTGGCGATGGCCTGGGCGAAGGGGTTGGGCGGCTCGTGGCCGTAGAACCAGGTCGGGATGCCGACGCTCGTCACCGGGTCGGGGCTGCCGAGCCCCTCCCGCACCTGCAGCGCGACGCGGGCCCAGGGGGTCACCTCCGGCCGGAAGGACGGCACGTCCGCCAGCCGCGGCAGCGCCTCGTCCAGCGCGGCGTCGTCGGGGCAGGCGGCCCCGAGGTTGGCGGCCTCCATGGCCCCCGGCCCTCCTCCCGTGGCGACGACCAGGCCGTATGCCGCCAGCGCCCGCCCCAGGCGCGCGGCCTCGGCATAGCGCGCGGTTCCGCGGTCGACGCCGTGGCCACCCATGACCCCCACCACGCGCCGGTCGGCGAGCAGGTCGTCGAGGGCGTCCTCCATCGAGTCGTCGTGCAGGGAGCGCAGCACCGCGACGTAGGGGTCGCCGACGAGGGTGGCGTCCTGGGACCAGGCGTAGGCCAGCGCGTCCGGGGTCTGGTCGTAGCCCCGGGCGATCCCGGCATACAGCTCCTCGGGGGTGTAGAGCCGGGAGCGGTAGACGTCGACGGGGGAGTCGTGGACCGCCGGGAAGACGACCGCGCCGGCACCGACGAGGTGCTGCGCCAGCGCGGGCGAGGTCGCGCCGCCGAGGACCACGAGCCCGTGCAGGTCCGACCGTGCGAGGAGCCGGTCGGTGCACAGGTCGAGGTCGATGCCCTGGACGCGCACGCCGTGCAGGCTGCGGCCCTCGTCGAGCAGGGCGGTGAGCGTGGCCAGGTCCTCGATCTCCATGTCGTCATCATGCGTGACCCAACCGTGACGAGGGGATGGCGACGCGAGCCAACCAACCGCGCCGCTGCGGCGTCATCATGGTGATGTCGGCGCAGCGCGCCGCAACCGCACACTCGAGAAGGATCCCCGTCATGCTCCGCCGTTCACTGATCGCGACCTCCGCCACCGCCACTCTCGCCCTCGCCCTCGGCCTGGGGACGTCCGCCCCCGCCGTGGCCGCTGCCCCCTCCGTCGCCACGGCCCGAGCGACCCAGCAGGCCACCGCGACCGCACCCGCCGCCTCGGGCGCCGTCACGGCTCGCACCCGCTCGACCCAGGTCACCCGGACGACCGTGCACCAGATCTACGTCGCCATCGCGGGCGACCGCTCCATGCGCGGCTGGAAGCGCGCCGACTGGCGCGTCCAGCGGATCAGCCTGGCCCCTGGTGCCCCCACCTGGGCGCGGGCGACCGTCCACCCGACCCGCGGCCAGACCGACGACGCCACCGTCGTCCTGCGCAAGGTGAACGGTCGCTGGCGCGTGGCCGACCTCGGCACCGCACAGGTCGGCTGCGGCATCGCCCCGGTCAAGGTCGTGCGCGGCCTGGGCCTCGACGGCTGCTGACCCGGCCGCACGGCATACGACCCGAGTGGTCGGTCCCCGTCGCCAAGGCGGCCGGGGCCGACCACTCGGTGTGTCCGACCGCTCGCCGCGCGGCAGCGACCTGTCGTCCAGGCCAAACCATGTCCCTCTGGCCATGGCCCCGCACGGCGGGTTGGATGGAGGCATGAGCAAGGGTGCTTACGCCAGGGCGTACGAGACGAGCAGGCAGGACCCCGAGGCCTTCTGGGCCGAGGCGGCCACGGACATCGACTGGATCACCAGGCCCACGCGTGTCCTCGATGACAGCCGGGCCCCGTTCTACACGTGGTTCCCCGACGGTCGGCTCAACGTCTGCTACAACGCGCTGGACCGCCACGTCGTCGACGGCCGCGCGGACCAGGCGGCCCTGCACTACGACAGCCCGGTCACGGGCTCCCGCGCGACCTACACCTATGCCGAGCTGCTCGAACTCGTGTCCCGGTTCGCCGGGGTGCTGCGCGACCTCGGCGTCACCAAGGGCGACCGCGTCGTCATCTACATGCCGATGGTGCCCGAGGCCGTCATCGCGATGCTGGCCTGCGCCCGCATCGGCGCCATCCACTCGGTGGTGTTCGGTGGGTTCGCGCCGCAGGAGCTCGCGGCCCGCATCGACGACGCCGCCCCCAAGGTCATCGTCAGCGCCAGCTGCGGGGTCGAGCCCAAGCGGGTCGTCGCCTACAAGCCCTACCTCGACGAGGCGATCCGCCGGGCGGAGCACAAGCCGGACCGGTGCGTCATCCTCCAGCGCGAGCAGCAGCCCGCAGAGCTGGGCGAGCGGGACCTGGACTGGGCCGAGGTGATGAGGCCAGGCGTCGTGCAGCCCGCCGAGTGCGTGCCCGTCGAGGCCTCGCACCCGCTCTACATCCTCTACACCTCCGGGACGACGGGCAAGCCCAAGGGGATCGTGCGAGACAGCGGCGGCTACGCCGTGGCCCTGCGCTGGTCCATGCCCAACGTCTACGGCATCGAGCCGGGCGACACGATGTTCACCGCGTCCGACGTCGGCTGGGTGGTCGGGCACTCCTACATCGTCTACGCCCCGCTGCTCGCCGGCGCCACCACGGTCGTCTACGAGGGCAAGCCGATCGGCACCCCCGACGCCGGCGCCTTCTGGCGGGTCGTGCAGGACTACGGCGTCTCCTCGCTGTTCACGGCGCCCACGGCCTTCCGCGCCATCAAGAAGGAGGACCCGGAGGCCAGGCTGCTCGCGGACTACGACATCTCGAGCCTACGCACGATCTACCTCGCGGGCGAGCGGCTCGACCCCGACACCTACCACTGGGCGACCGAGCGCACCGGCAGGCCCGTCGTGGACAACTGGTGGCAGACCGAGACCGGCTGGCCGATCGCGTCCAACCCACGCGGGATCGAGGAGCTGCCGATCAAGCCCGGCTCGCCGTCGACCGCGGTCTGCGGGTATGACGTGCGCGTCCTCGACGACCAGGGCACCGAGGTCCCCGCCGGCACCGAGGGCGCCATCGTCATCAAGCTGCCCATGCCGCCCGGGACCCTCCCGACGCTCTGGCAGGACGACGACCGTTATGTCTCGAGCTACCTGTCGGCCTACGACGGCTACTACCTCACCGGGGACGGCGGCTACATCGACGAGGACGGCTACATCTATGTCATGGGCCGCACCGACGACGTCCTCAACGTCGCCGGCCACCGCCTGTCGACCGGGTCGATCGAGGCCGCGCTCGCCGGGCACCCCGCCGTCGCGGAGTGCGCGGTGATCGGGGTCGCCGACTCGTTCAAGGGCCAGGTGCCGCGCGCCCTGGTCATGCTCAAGTCCGGCGTCGACGCCTCCACCCCGGAGGCGCAGGACAGGCTGCGCAAGGAGCTGGTCCAGCGCGTCCGTGAGGAGGTCGGCGCGGTCGCCGCCCTCCACCAGGTCGACATCGTCGACGGCCTGCCCAAGACCCGCTCGGGCAAGATCCTGCGCAAGACGATGCGCCAGATCGCCGACGGCCAGGAGGCCCAGGTGCCGTCGACGATCGAGGACCGCAGCGTCCTGGACAGCCTGACCTCGGTGCTCCGGCCACAGGGCTGACACCAGGGTTGACACCAGGGGCGGGCCCCGGCATACCGCTGGTAGCGTTGCCCAGGTTTGTCTCCGCCCGCCTGGGCCGCTCCCGGAGGTCCATGCCTCATGCCCGACCGCACGCTGTCGCGCCGCAGCCTGCTCGGCTCGGCCACCGCCGCCGCGTTCCTCTCGGCCTGCGCCCCGCCCGAGCCGCCCGCGGCCGCCCGCACCGCCCGGCCGCTGCCGGCGGACCGGTCCGCGACTGACCGACGCGTCGCCTTCGCGAGCTGGACGCAGTACCTCGACCAGGATGAGCGGACCAAGCGCTTCCCGACCCTCGACGCCTTCGTCAGGGCCACGGGGATCCAGGCGAGCTACAGCGAGGAGATCGACGACAACGACCTCTACGTCAACAAGATTGCCCCACAGCTGCGCGCCGGCCAGGACATCGGCCGTGACCTGGTCGTCCTGTCGGACTGGATGGTCAACCGGGTCATCGACCAGGAGCTCGTGCAGCCGCTCGAGCTGATCCGCATGCCCCACGCCGGCAACGTACTGCCCGAGCTGATGGACGCGCCCTTCGACCCGGGACGCCTGCACTCGCTCCCCTGGCAGTCCGGTCTCACCGGCATCGGCTACGACGCGAGCAGGGTCACGGAGATCCGGTCCGTCGAGGACCTGTGGCGCGCCGACCTCAAGGGCCGGGTGGTCGGGCTCAGCGAGTGGCGCGACACGCTCGGGGTGATCCTGCGCAGCCAGGGCGTCGACCCGGCGCGACCCTTCACCCGGGACCAGCTGGCCGACGCCGTCGAGGTCGTCGACCGGCACCTGCGGGACGGGCACATCCGCAGGATCCGCGGCAACTCCTACGTCCAGGACCTGCAGAGCGGCAACGCCCTCGCCGGCCTGGTCTGGAGCGGCGACATCGCGACCCTGCGCGCCGAGACCGGCAACGATCGGTGGACCTTCGTGGTGCCGGAGTCCGGCGGGATGCTCTGGAGCGACAACGCGGTCGTGCCGATCACCTCGCCGCGGCGCCGCAACGCCCAGCGCCTGCTCGACTGGTACTACCAGCCCGAGATCGCGGCCCGGGTCGCCGCGTGGGTGGGCTACATCTGCCCGGTCGCCGGGGCGCAGAAGGCGATGGAGAAGGTCGACCCCGAGCTGGTGGAGGACCCGCTGATCTTTCCGACGGCGGACTTCCTCGCGCGTCGCACGAGCGTCTTCCGGGCGTTGGACGCGCGCGAGGAGCAGGAGTACGCCGCGATGTGGACGACGGTGGTGGGGCAGTGAGCGCCGGTGACCTGAGGCTCGAAGGCCTCACCAAGAGCTTCGGGCGGGACGTCGTGGTCGACGGCCTGTCCCTGCACGTGCCCCGGGGCAGCTTCTTTGCCCTGGTGGGGCCCTCGGGGTGCGGCAAGACCACGACCCTGCGCATGGTCGCCGGTCTGGAGCGCCCCGACGCCGGGCGGGTCCTGCTCGGGGAGCGGGACGTCACGGCGCTACGGCCGCACGAGCGACCGGTCAACACCGTCTTCCAGACCTACGCATTGTTCCCGCACCTCAGCGTGGGGGACAACGTGGCCTTCGGGCCGCGCCGGCGCGGGGTCTCCCGCGCCGAGTCCGCCGAGCTGGCGCGGGAGGCGCTCGCCCTGGTCGAGCTCGACGGTATGGCGCGCCGGCGCCCCGCGAGGCTCAGCGGTGGCCAGCAGCAGCGTGTGGCGCTCGCGCGCGCCCTGGTCAACCGCCCCGAGGTGCTGCTGCTGGACGAGCCGCTCGGCGCGCTCGACCTGCGGCTGCGCCGGCAGATGCAGCTCGAGCTCAAGCGGATCCAGGCCGAGACGGGCCTGACCTTCGTGCACGTCACGCACGACCAGGAGGAGGCCATGAGCATGGCCGACACCGTCGCGGTCATGCGGGACGGGCGGATCGAGCAGCTGGGCCCACCGGCCACGCTCTACGACCTGCCGAGGACCCGCTTCGTGGCGACCTTCCTCGGCCAGTCCAACCTCGCGCCGGCATCCGTGGTCGGCGCCGAGGGCGACCTGCTCGTGCTCGAGCTCGGGGGCCAGCGGGTGCGGGCGCTGCGGTCGCGGGCCGCCGGGCAGGACGCGCGCCGCTCGCTGCTCGGGGTGCGCCCCGAGAAGGTCCGGCTCGTCGCGGACGGCGGCAAGGTCCGCCGGCGATCGGTCGCCAACGTCCTGACGGGCGCCCGGGTCCTGGACGTCGCGTTCACGGGGGTCGCCACGCAGTACGTCCTGCAGGTGCCCGGTGCCGGCACGTGGACGGTGCACGAGCAGAACGTCGACGTCGAGACCACGGCGCGCCCCGGCGACCTCGTGAGCGTCGCGTGGGACCTGCGGCACACCTTCACCCTCCCGGCCGAGGACGGCGCGGCCGGGCCCGCCGCGGGGTCCGTCGCCGCTGCCACCGCCGCTGCCACCGCCGCGGATGCCTCCCCGGACGCCTCCCCGGACGCCGCGCCCGTGCGGGTGACCGCTCCGTGAGCCGGCGGACGGCATACCTGCTGCTCCTCCCCGGCGTCCTGTGGCTGGGGGTGCTGTTCGTCGCCCCGCTGGTGCAGCTCGCCAGCGTGAGCCTGCAGTCGGGATACCCGGGCCACCCCGGCTACTACTACCGCGACGTCAACATCGGCAACTACGCCACCGCGCTGACCGGCTTCGGCGGCCAGCTCGGGCGATCCTTCCTGTATGCCGGGACCGCGACCCTGCTGTGCCTCGTGCTGGCCTTCCCGCTGGCCTGGACCATGGCCTTCCGCGCCGGTCGGTGGCGCGGGCTGCTGATGGTGCTCGTGGTGGCGCCGTTCTTCACGCCCTACATCCTCCGCACCGTCGCGTGGCGGCAGATCCTCGCGGACGACGCCCCGGTCGCCTCGACGCTGCGCGCGGCCCACCTGCTGCCCGGCGGGCACCTCACGGAGACGCCGTTCGCCGTCGTCATGGGGCTGACCTACACCTTCGTGCCGTTCATGCTGCTGCCGATCCTCGCCTCCCTGGAGCGGGTCGACCGGTCGGTCCTGTCCGCCGGCGCCGACCTCTACGCCTCGCCCTGGCAGACCTTCCGCCTGGTCACCGTCCCCCTCGCCATGCCGGGCGTCCTCGCCGGCACGCTGCTGACCTTCATCCCCGCGGCCGGGGACTACGTCAACGCGGACCTGCTCGGCTCCGACCGGGGCACCTCGATGGTCGGCAACGCCATCGACGCGCAGTTCTTTCGCGTGATCGGCGGCTACCCGGTCGCGGCGGCCCTGTCGTTCACCCTGATGCTGGCCATCCTCGTGCTCGTCCTGATCTACCTGCGCCGCTACGGCACGAGGGAGCTCCTGTGAGCGCGCGGCGGGGCCGGGCAGCCAGCACCGGGGGAGTGCGGCGCCGGCTGGGTGACCAGGTCGTGGTGCTGGTGTCCGTGCTGGTGCTGGTCTACCTGCTGCTGCCGGTCGCCTATGTCGTGGTGTTCTCGGTCAACGGCTACACCAAGTCCAACATCGCCTGGAGCGGGCGACCCACCCTCGACCACTGGCGCGACCCGTGCGGGGCCCCGGGTGTGTGCGCGGCGCTCGGGACGTCCCTGCAGGTCGGCCTCGTCTCCACGGCGATCGCCACGGTGCTCGGCACCATGATGGCGCTCGCGCTGGCGCGGGGGACCGTCCGGGGGCGCCGCGTGGTCGAGGCGCTGGTGCTGCTGCCCATGGCGACCCCCGAGGTCGTGCTCGGCGCCTCGCTGCTCACGATCTTCGTGCAGGGCTTCACCCGCGTGGGGCTCGAGCTGGGGTGGTGGACCGTGGTGCTGTCCCACGTGATGTTCTGCCTGTCCTTCGTCGTCGTGACGGTGCGGGCGCGGGTGCAGTCCCTCGACCCTCGCCTCGAGGAGGCGGCCGCGGACCTGTATGCCGGGCCCGCCGCGACCTTCTGGCAGGTCACGCTGCCGGGGGTGCTGCCCGGGGTGGTCGCGGCGGCGCTGCTGTCCTTCGCGCTCAGCATCGACGACGTCATCATCACGACCTTCGTCTCGGGGGAGGTCGCCACCTTCCCGACCTACGTCTACACGGCGTACCTGCGAGGCATCCCCGCCGAGGCCAACGTGATCGGCGTGATCATGCTGGCCGTCGCGGTCAGCTGCGCGGTCGCGGCCCGTCTGCTCGCCGGGCGCACCTCGCCCGCCGGGCGCTGAGGTGACCTGTCGTGTCCGGCGTCGCCGCCGGAGTGATCATGTCCATGGTCGCGTGGCGTCCGCCCACCTGCTGATGCGGCCGACCAGCCGCAGGCCTGAGGCGCCCGCGAGACCGCTCGCTCACGCCCGCGGGGCGGTCCCTGCAGCGGCGTGCGCGGCCGCGACCTTGCGCTGCCGCTCGCGGAGGAGGTTGTCCTTGGGGTCGTCGTCGGGGTCGAGCTGCGCCGGCCCGAAGACGCTGACCCCGATGTAGCGGACTCGCCACATGATCCGGTAGCCGAGGCTGAGCCCGGTGCGGTCCTTGGCCATGCTGGTCCTCCCCTGGATGTCGTCCGGCGGTCGCCGACCCCGTCAGCCTAGTCCCGCGGGTCGGCGGGGGGCTGCCGAGGGGTCGCTGGTTGTCGAGGGGAGGCAGATTCGCTCGGCGCGGCATGTCGCGGGCATTCGCGACCCCTCGACGCTCGGCACCCGCGGTGGCCGCCGCTCGCGTCGCAGGCCGTCCCGCGACAGCATGGAGGGTGACCACGCGGCACCAGGAGGCCCCGATGAACCACCGGACCAGCTCCATCGCTCCAGTGCGGGGACTCGCCGCAGCCATCGCCGCGGCGCTGACCCTGTCAGGCTGCTCCTCGGACATCGAGGGGACCCAGGTCGTGCGAGTCACGCAGACGGTGACGTCGACGCCGCCGGGGACGACGACCGACGCCGCCCCGGCGGCCGAGCCGTCACCGGTGACCGGGGCGGAGCCGCAGGCGCAGGGTGCGAGCTCGGCGGGTGCGCGGCCCGAGGTCAGTGGCGCCGCCCGCACCAGCGAGGCTCCCGTGGCTCGCGCGTGCTCCCCAACCCTGCGGCGCTACCCCGACCTGGACCCGGGGGCCAGGGGACCGGCGGTCGAGGCCTTCCAGTGCCTGCTGCGTCAGCAGGGCGCAAGCGTGGCGGTCGACGGGGCCTACGGACCGGCCACCCGTCAGGCCTATGACCAGGTGGCGCGGCGCCTCGGCTGGCAGGCGTGGGTGCCGCACGTGGAGACCCACGTGTGGACCCTCCTCCTCTCGCGGGGCTCCACGCCTCGGCTGCGCCGGGGGAGCACGGGCGAGGCCGTCGCCCGGGTCCAGCGCGCCCTCGTCGCCCAGGACGTGCCCGTCTCGGTCGATGGGCGGTTCGGGGCTGACACCGAGCGTGCCGTGCGCACGCTGCAGACCCAGCTGGGCATGACCGCGGACGGGATCGTCGGTCCCGGCACCTGGCGGCTCCTGCAGTCCGGCGGCGGACCCACCGACTGAGCCCACGCGGAGCAGCAGACCGGCCGACGGGTGCGAGGATGGTCGGGTGAGCCAGAGCCCGTATGCCGACAGCCCGCTGCCTCCCGCGCACACCCCTCGCGCCGGTCACCGCACGGTCGCGCTGCTGGGCTCGACCGGCTCCATCGGGACCCAGGCGGTCGACGTCGTCCTGCGCAACCCGGACCGGTTCACCGTGACCGCGCTGTCCGCCGGCGGCGGCAGGCTCGACCAGCTCGCCGAGCAGGCCGTGCTGCTGCGCCCCGAGCTGGTCGGTGTGGCCACGGGCTCCGCCGAGGCCCTGCAGCGCGCGATCAGGGTGGCGAGCGAGCGGCTGGGCGCGGCGGCATACGAGCCGCGGGTGGTCGTCGGCGAGCGGGCGAGCGAGGAGGTCGCCGCGCACGGCGCCGACGTCGTGCTCAACGGCATCACCGGCTCGATCGGGCTGCGGCCCACGCTGGCCGCACTCGAGGCCGGGAGCACGCTGGCGCTGGCCAACAAGGAGAGCCTGATCGTCGGGGGGCCGATCGTCACGCGCGCCGCGCGGCCCGGGCAGATCGTCCCGGTCGACTCCGAGCACAGCGCCGTGGCGCAGTGCCTGCGTGGGGGTCGCTCCGAGGAGGTGCGCCGGCTGGTGATCACGGCGAGCGGCGGGCCGTTCCGGGGCCGCAGCCGCGCCGAGCTGACGGACGTCACGCCCGAGCAGGCGCTGGCCCACCCCACCTGGGACATGGGCCGTGTCGTGACCACCAACTCGGCGACCCTGGTCAACAAGGGGCTAGAGGTCATCGAGGCGCACCTGCTCTTCGGGATCGGCTTCGACCGGATCGAGGTGGTCGTGCACCCGACGTCCGACGTGCACTCGATGGTGGAGTTCACCGACGGCTCCACCCTGCTGCAGGCGAGCCCACCCACGATGCTCATCCCGATCGCGCTGGGGCTCGCGTGGCCCGACCGCGTGCCCGACGCGGCACCGGCCTACGACTGGAGCCGGCCCCGCACCTTCGAGTTCTGGCCCCTGGACCGTAAGGCCTTCCGTGCCGTGCCGCTGGCCTACCGCGTCGGGGAGGCGGGGGGCACCTACCCGGCCGTCTACAACGCCGCCAACGAGGAGTGTGTCGAGGCCTTCCACGAGCGGCGGATCGGCTTCCTCGACATCGTCGACACGGTGGAACGCGTCGTCGACGAGCACCACGCCGGCGGGGATCGGGCCGCCAACGCCGGGAACACCCCCGGCGACCTGGACGTTGCCGCTGTGCTGCGTGCCGAGTCCTGGGCACGCGCCCGGGCCCGCGAGGTGCTCGGCCTCCGCCCCGCCCTGACCGAGGAGCCCGCATGACCGTGGTCCTGACGATCCTGGGCATCCTGTTCGTCGTCGTGGGCGTGGGGGTCTCGATCGCGCTGCACGAGATCGGTCACCTGGTCCCGGCCAAGCTCTTCGGGGTCAAGGCCCCGCAGTACATGATCGGCTTCGGGCCGACGTTGTGGTCGCGCCGGTTCGGGGAGACGGAGTACGGCCTCAAGGCCATCCCCCTCGGCGGCTACGTCCGGATGATCGGGATGTTCCCGCCCAAGGGCAAGGGCGAGGACGAGCACCACCTGCGCCCGTCCAGCACCGGCCGCTGGGCCGCCATGGTCGACGACGCGCGGACGCAGTCGATGGAGGAGGTCCGTCCCGGCGACGAGGACCGGGTCTTCTATAAGCTCAAGAGCTGGCAGAAGGTCATCGTCATGCTCGGCGGCCCCGTCATGAACCTCGTCATCGCCACCGTGCTCATCGGCGGCGTCCTCATGGGGCACGGGGTCTTCGTCGAGCGCGGCGCCAAGGTCGCGTCCGTCGTCGAGTGCGTGCGACCCGCCGGGGCCGACGCCACGCGCCCCTGCACCGAGCAGGACCGCCCCACGCCCGCCGCGCAGGCCGGTCTGCTGCCCGGCGACCGGATCGTCTCGATCGGGGGGATTGCCGTGGACGGCACCGCCGCCGTCGGCCGTGTCGTGCGGCCGAGCGCCGGCAAGGCCCTGCCCGTCGTCGTCGAGCGGGAGGGGCGTCAGCAGACCCTGACCATCACCCCCATCACCAACGCCCTCCCGCGGCTCGACCGCCACGGCGCGCCCGTGACCGGGTCGGACGGCACGCCGCAGACCGTGCAGACCGGCTACATCGGCATGCAGTCGGCGCCCGTCGGTCAGGTCGAGCGCCAGCCGATCGCCGCGGTGCCGGGGGCGGTCGGCAACGCCGTGGCCCAGACGGCCGGGGTGATCTTCGAGATCCCGGAGAAGATGGTGGGCATCACCAAGGCGGCCTTCGGGTCGGGGGAGCGGGACCCCAACGGCCCCATCTCGGTCGTCGGCGTCGGGCGCATCGGCGGCGAGATCGCCTCCGGGCAGGTGCAGGGCCTCGAGGGCACGACCTCGAGGTTGATCACCGAGATCATGCTGATCGCCTCGCTCAACGTCGCCCTCTTCGTCTTCAACCTCATCCCGCTGCTGCCGCTCGACGGCGGACACGTCGTCGGGGCCGTGTGGGAGGCGATGCGTCGCGGCTTCGCGCGCATCACCCGTCGCCCCGACCCCGGCTACGTCGACGTGGCCAAGGGGCTGCCCGTCGCCTATGCCATGTCGATCGTCCTGATCGTCATGGGGGGCCTGCTGATCTATGCCGACATCGTGCGGCCCGTCAAGCTCGGATGAGTGAGGGATACTGACACCATGACCGTCTCGCTAGGCATGCCTGCTGCCCCTGCGCCGGTGCTCGCACCGCGTCGCAAGACCCGCAAGATCAAGGTCGGCAAGGTCGAGGTGGGCGGTGACGCGCCCGTCTCGGTGCAGTCCATGACGACCACCCTGACCTCCGACGTCAACACGACGCTGCAGCAGATCGCCCAGCTCACCGCCGCCGGCTGCGACATCGTGCGCGTGGCCTGCCCGAGCCAGGACGACGCGGACGCCCTGCCCCAGATCGCCCAGCACAGCCAGATCCCCGTCATCGCGGACATCCACTTCCAGCCCAAGTACGTCTTCGCCGCGATCGAGGCGGGCTGCGCCGCGGTCCGCGTCAACCCCGGCAACATCCGCAAGTTCGACGACCAGGTCAAGGAGATCGCCGCGGCCGCCAAGGACCACGGCACCTCCATCCGCATCGGTGTCAACGCCGGCTCCCTCGACAAGCGCCTCCTGGAGAAGTACGGCAAGGCGACGCCGGAGGCGCTCGTCGAGTCCGCCGTCTGGGAGGCCAGCCTGTTCGAGGAGCACGGCTTCCACGACTTCAAGATCTCGGTCAAGCACAACGACCCCGTCGTGATGGTGCGGGCCTACGAGCTGCTGTCCGAGCGCGGCGACTGGCCGCTGCACCTCGGCGTCACCGAGGCGGGCCCGGCCTTCCAGGGCACCATCAAGTCCGCTACGG
This sequence comes from Arsenicicoccus cauae, assembly GCF_009707125.1. GTDB lineage: Bacteria > Actinomycetota > Actinomycetes > Actinomycetales > Dermatophilaceae > Arsenicicoccus > Arsenicicoccus cauae. The sequence goes on along the minus strand of NZ_WLVL01000037.1, from coordinate 40,466 downwards.
CGTTCGGCGCGCTGCTGTCCAAGGGCATCGGCGACACCATCCGGGTCTCGCTGTCGGCCCCGCCGGTCGAGGAGGTCAAGGTCGGGATCCAGATCCTGCAGTCCCTCAACCTGCGCCCCCGCAAGCTCGAGATCGTCTCCTGCCCCTCGTGCGGGCGTGCGCAGGTCGATGTCTACAAGCTCGCCGACGCGGTGACGGCGGGGCTCGAGGGCATGACGGTGCCGCTGCGCGTCGCCGTGATGGGCTGCGTCGTCAACGGGCCAGGCGAGGCCCGCGAGGCGGACCTGGGTGTCGCGTCCGGCAACGGCAAGGGCCAGATCTTCGTCAAGGGAGAGGTCATCAAGACCGTCCCCGAGGCCGCCATCGTCGAGACCCTCATCGAGGAGGCCATGCGGCTCGCCGACGAGATGGGCGAGTCCGTGGACGAGGAGTCCGCAGGCAGCCCCACGGTCACCGTGGGCTGAGTCCCGCGGGGCTCGTATGCCGAGTCGCCGGTCGCCCCCGGGGGAGGGACGACCGGCGCCTCGGCATAGGACCGCGACGACGGGGCGTCAGAGCCGGCTGATCTCCACGGCCGCCAGGCTCGGCACGTCCTTGACGGCGTGGAAGCCCAGGTCGAGCCGACCGTCGGTGACCGTCACGGTGAAGGTCGGTTCGTAGGCCCGGAAGGCCCCACCGGCCCGGGCGAACACATCGACGTCCTTGAGCACCGTGGCACCCTCCGCCGAGACCGAGTAGACGCGTCGCCCGGGAGCCGTGAAGTAGTCCTCCGCGGTGTAGAGCTTGACCCGGTAGGTGCCGTCGGCGACCTTGGCCCGGTAGGACGACATGGCGTAGACCGTCGAGCGGTAGAGCAGGTCGGAGTCCGTCCCTGCGATGTCACGGTCTGCCATCGCGGTGCCCGTCTTGTAGGAGTCGAAGGCGTTACCGCGGCCGGTCCACAGACGACCCAGGGAGTCCGTCTGGTCGACCCACGCCGCGGTCTGGCGCACCGTGGACACACCCGTGGCCGGCGGGGTCGGGGTGGGCGTGGGGGTTGGCGTGGGGGTGGGGGTCGGCGTGGGCCTCGGTGCGGGAGCCGGGCTGGGGGTGGGCTGGGGGGCAGGCGCCGGAGCCGGACTGGGAGCTGCGGAGACCGGGGCCTCGTAGTGCAGGGGAAGCACCTCGAGCAGCTCGAGGGGGAAGCCCCGCTCGCCGCGTCCGGGGTCGCCCAGCATCTCCTGCCAGTCGGCACGTCCTCGGAAGAGCTCCGGGTAAGGGTCGCTCGTCATGCCGATCGGGTTCTCGGCGCGGAAGCTGATCGACCCCGCGGTGTCCCACACCACCACGCCGTACTCCTGGGCGGCCTTGGCGATGGTGCGCGCGGTGGGCGACAGGCGCATGGCGTCGAGGTTCACGGACGCCGGGATGCGGAGCATCTGCCCCTCGGCGGCGGCGGGGCGCCCCGAGGGGTTCCAGCCGTCGGTCCGGTTGGCGGGGCGGGAGACGGTGGGCCAGGGGGCGTTGTGGGGCAGGGCGATGCCGACCACGTGGTCGATGTGACCCCGGCGGAGCTCCTCGGGGCGGATCGTGCCGCCGGCCAAGGAGAGCCCGCTGGCCGTCGTGCCGAAGGGGTGCGGGAAGACCCCGTTGCTCTTGGAGGCGTCGGGGATGCTGCCGCCCCAGCAGGCGGACCAGGAACCGTTGTTCTTGCGCGTCACCCAGGTCTCGGTGAGTCGACGCGAGTGCGCGTCGTACACCAGCATCTCGAGGTCGGTCCCCTCGGCGGGACGAGCGTAGGCCGGGATCCGGAGGCTGCTGAGGTGGTTGGCGATCAGGCCGGTGTCGCCATACGACTTGCCCTGGCAGTTGTCGAACGCGAAGGTCGTCGTGGGGTCGCCGGGCTTGGCGACGTACATCGGTGCCGAGTAGCGCACCGTGTTGACGCCGATGGACGGGGCTCCGGGGCGACCGTAGTACGAGACGCCCTGGTCGTAGATGTGCCGGGCGATCTCGGCCGAGCGCGGGTCCTTGGGGGTGTTCGTCGGCAGCTTGCGGTACCAGAACGAGTCGGGGGCGAAGATGCGCTCGGGCAGCCGGTCGCGGTCGACCTTGGCCGCGGCGGCCGACGCCGTCACCGGGGTCGTGGTCGTCGGGGCGGCCGACGCGGCCACCACCGGAGCGCAGACCAGGGCGGTCGACGTCACCAGGGCGCCGACCAGTCCGCCGGTCAGCCGGGGGGACCGGCGGGCGGGCAGGGGGAAGTGCATGGAATACCTCGGGAGGGGGAGGAGGAGCAACCGGGACCGGGGGTGGTGGGATGGCCGCAACAACCACTGTGTGCAACCTATCTGACACGAATGGCTGTCAATAACTCAGTGTGATGGTTCAAAGTACCAACCGGTAGGCCTATTCAGGGGAAAACAGTCACTGTAGGTGTTTGCCCGATGGTTCAGGACTTGCGCTCCGGTCACGGCATGTCGACGACGAAGTCTTTGGTAGGTGGAGCCGGTGCGAGGCACGGCCGCATGGGGCGCCCCGGTGCCGTTAGCGACGGGGGGACCTGAGCAGTCCCGCAGCCAGGGAGGGCCTCGCCCGGCAGCTGCCGCGGCGGGGACCTTCTCCTGCGGACGCGAACTCCCTGCCGCCTGCCGCGTGGCGCGTGGTGGCGTGACAAGCTCCCCCCTGCGGTCCACCCTTGGGGGGTGCTCCGATCCCGCTCGCCGATCCAGGCTCTGACACCGGCCGACGAGGACGCGGCGATCGCTGTCTGTGCACGCCGACCGGACGCCCACGTCTTCGTGGCGTCCCGGATCCAGGAGGGGGCGCTGCGCACGACCCCCGGCTGCCTGCTCGGCTACGCCGATCGGGAGGACCCCCTGGGATGGCGCTCCCTGCTCTGGACCGGCGCCAACGTCGTCCCGGTCGACGTAGGGCCGGACACCGCCCCGGACTTCGCCCAACGCCTGCGCCGGCGAAGCCGCTGGGCGTCCTCCCTGTTCGGCCCCGCCGACGACGTCCTGCGGCTGTGGACGCTGCTCACGCCGTCCTGGGGCGCGCCCCGGGCGGTGCGAGGGTCGCAGCCGCTGATGTCGACGACCGTCCCGCCGAGCGAGCTCGGCCTCGCCCTCGAGGAGCGGGTGCGTCTGGCCCGGCCGGCCGAGGTTGACGCCGTGGTGCCCGCCGCGGCTGCGATGTTCACCGAGGAGATCGGCTACCCGCCGTATGTCGGCTCGGTGACGTCATACCGCCGGTCGGTGGCCGCCTTGATCGAGCAGGGGCGCACGTATGTCCTGTCGGAGGGGCCAGACGTGGTGTTCAAGGCCGACGTCGGGTCGGTCGCCCTTGGCACCGCTCAGATCCAAGGCGTCTGGTTGGCGCCGCACCTGCGCGGTAGGCGCCGAGCGGTGCCGGCCATGGCGGCCGTGGTGGAGGCCGTGCTGCGGGACCACGCCCCTCGAGCCTCGCTCTACGTCAACGACTTCAACGCCGCGGCGCGCGCAACCTACGCGCGCATCGGTATGCGGGAGGTCGGGGAGTTCGCCACCATCCTGCTGTGACCTCACGCTGGACGACGGGTAGACATGCGATCACCGACCGCCCGTCAGGAAGGGGCGACGGCTCGTCGCAGGGTGGCGGCCGAATCCACCCTCCCGCCGCCGGCGACGCCGAGGTCGGTGCTGCACTGACGATCTCGATCGTCGTCTTCATCGCCCTGCAGTACCCGCTCGGTGCCTCGTCCGACCGGATCGGGCGCAAGCCGATGATGCTCGTCCTCACGGCCTGCTGCACCGTCGCCATGGTGCCGCTGTCCTCGCTGATCATCGTGACGATGCCGGAGACGCGCGGCCGTCAGTCACGAGGACCCAGACTGATCAGTCGACCGACCCACCTGAGTCACCTGAGTCACCCGAGCTGCCCGCCTCGGCGGGTCCTGACGAGCCGCCCGTGAGCATCGACCACGGGCGCCTCATCAGCTTGATCCGCTCGGTGTCGCCCGCGGCCACGGCGGCCAGGTGGAGCAGGCTGGAGGTGCCTCGGTGGTAGTACTGCTCGTGTCCGACCGGTGGGCGCAGGACGGTCCAGGACCCGTCGGGGTAGACCACCCGGCGGGCGAGGGGGGACAGCTGCTGCACGCCGCCGATGCGCAGGACCTCGCCGCCGAAGACGCCGAGCATGCCGATGAGGTCGCCGGGGGCGATGCAGGCGTACAACGTGCCCGGCGCCAGGCCGAGGTCGGACAGGCTGGAGGCGAAGATCCCTGGTGCGCCGGCCGTCATGGCGGCGTCGACGACGTGCGCGCCCCCGGCGGCCAGCTGGGACAGGGCGAGTCCCATGGCAGAGGCGCCGTAGGAGTGCCCGCTCGCCACGACGCGGGCTCCGGCGGGGGTGATCTCACGGACGCCCTGCAGGGTCCTGGCGAGGTGGCCGGCAGCCTCCCGCGCATAGCGCGGGTCGGATGCCTCGCCGGGCACGAGCACGCGCATCCCGGTGTCTCCCAGCGCCTTTCGGGTGGCGATGTCGTAGGGCGCCCGGTAGCCGATCCAGTCGATCACCGCCACGCGGGCGTCCCCGTCGAGCAGCCGCACCGCCTCGTCGCGCAGCCAGGACATCCAGGTGGCCTCGCGATAGAGGCGCAGGTCCACGGTGGTGGTCGTGCCCGGGACGTGCACCACCACGTGGGTGGCGGTGTCGGGGTCGCCGAGCGCGATGGCGGTCCTCAGGGGATAGCTGCGGGCGTCGAGCAGATAGAGGAACCGTCGCGTCGGCAGCGTGCTGACCTGCGCGAGCCCCTCGGGGACCTCGGCCAGCAGGTCGGGGTCGGCGAAGAGTGCCCGCAGCTTGAGCAGCCCTCGCAGGTCCCGCTCCTCCTCGACCGTGGCCTCGTCCGCGGGTGCGCCGGTGTCGACGTCGAGCTCGCGGCTGCGCCGGGCGATCTCGGCCTCGAGGACCTGCAGGTTGGCCGCGTGCCGGACGGCGGTGGGCAGCCCGTCGGCCCTCCCCGCCCAGGGGGCGTGGCGCCGCAGCACCTCCTCGCGGTCCTCGGGGGCCAGGCCCCGCCACCAGGCGGCGACGACGTCGGGCGCGTCGTCGCGGGGGATGGGCAGCACCTCCTCGCCGGCCATCCCGAGGCGGGGGAAGCGCGACGCGGCGACCTCGGCCTCGGAGCGGAGCTGGTCGACGAGCTGGCCGGCGGCATACAGACCGACGTCGGTGCGCCGCGTCATGATCTCGTCGAGGACGGCGTCCCCGGGCCTGGACCAGGTCCGGTCGGCGGCCAGGGCCTCGGTGAGGTGCAGGTGGGCGGTGGTCGCCGCCGCCACCGCCTGCTCCACGGCGTCCGCTGCGGCGGCCAGTCCCGCCTGCAGCGTGAGGGGCTCGACGCCTGGCCCTCCTGCCGGTGGCCCGCCCCCGCCCGGCGTCTCGACGCACTCTGCCACGACCCTCACCTCCACCTCAGAGGCTACGCCCGGGCGCGGTCGAGGCCGGTCAGCCAGGGCCGATATCCTGCCGTGGTCCCACCTCCGCCGACCTGAGGAGCCCCACCGTGCCCGGTGAGATCATGCGCATGTCGTCCCTGTTCCTGCGGACCCTGCGCGAGGACCCGGCCGACGCGGAGCTGCCCGGCCACCGGCTGCTCGTGCGCGCCGGCTACGTCCGTCGCGCGGCGCCCGGCGTCTACAGCTGGCTCCCCCTAGGGCTCAAGGTGCTTCGTCGCGTCGAGGGCATCGTCCGCGAGGAGATGGACCAGATCTCCCAGGAGCTGAGCTTCCCGGCGCTGCTGCCGCGCGAGCCCTACGAGGCGACCGGGCGCTGGACGGAGTACGGCGACAACCTCTTTCGCCTCACGGACCGAAAGGGCACCGACATGCTGCTCGGGCCGACCCACGAGGAGATGTTCACCCTCGCGGTCAAGGACCTCTACAGCTCCTACAAGGACCTGCCGCTGTCGATCTACCAGATCCAGACGAAGTACCGCGACGAGGCGCGGCCCCGCGCCGGACTGCTGCGCGGGCGCGAGTTCATCATGAAGGACTCGTACTCCTTCGACGTCTCCGACGAGGGCCTGCAGAAGTCCTACGACGCGCACCGCGAGGCCTACGTCAAGATCTTCGACCGGCTCGGCTTCGACTACGTCATCGTCCAGGCGACCTCCGGCGCGATGGGCGGGTCGGCCAGCGAGGAGTTCCTCGCGATCAGCGAGGTCGGCGAGGACACCTTCGTGCGGGACGACAGCGGGTATGCCGCGAACGTGGAGGCCGTGGTCGTCCCGCAGGCCGAGCCCGTCGACGCGTCCGGCGTCCCCACGGCGCAGGAGGTCGACACGCCGGACACCCCCACCATCGACACCCTCGTCGACGTGCTGAACGCCCAGCACCCGCGCCCCGACGGCCGGGCCTGGACCGCCGCCGACACCCTCAAGAACGTCGTCGTGATGCTGGTCCACCCCGACGGCACCCGTTCGCCCCTGGTCGTCGGGCTGCCCGGCGACCGGCAGGTCGACCTCAAGCGCCTCGAGGCGCAGGTCGCCCCGGCCGAGGTCGAGGAGTTCACCGAGGCCGACTTCGCGGCCTACCCGCAGCTGGTGCGCGGCTACATCGGGCCCGGCGTGCTCGGCGAGACCGTCGAGCGCGACGAGGCCGGCGAGGTCGTGTCCCGCACGGGCATCCGCTACCTGCTCGACCCGCGCGTGGCCGAGGGGTCCGCGTGGGCCACCGGGGCCAACCGGGCGGGCGTCCACGTGATCAACCTGGTCCACGGCCGCGACTTCACCACCGACGGGACGGTTCAGGCCGCCGAGGTCCGCGACGGCGACGTAGCCCCGGACGGCGTCGGCACCCTGCGGACCGCCCGTGGCATCGAGATGGGCCACATCTTCCAGCTGGGTCGCAAGTATGCCGAGGCCCTCGGCCTCAAGGTGCTGGACGAGAACGGCCGGCTCGTCACCGTCACGATGGGCTCCTACGGCATCGGTGTCTCGCGGGCCGTCGCCGCCCTCGCCGAGGCCAACCACGACGACCTGGGTCTGGTGTGGCCCCGCAACGTCGCGCCTGCCGACGTCCACGTCGTCGCCACGGGCAAGGACGAGGCGGTGCTCGTCGAGGCGGACCGGATCGCGAGCGAGCTCGCGCGGCAGGGGATCTCCTCCATCGTCGACGACCGCGCCAAGGTCAGCCCCGGCGTGAAGTTCAAGGACGCCGAGCTGATCGGCGTGCCGACCATCGTCATCGTCGGCAAGGGCCTCGCGGGCGGCACCGTGGAGATCAAGGACCGGCGCTCGGGCGACCGTCGCGAGGTGGCCGTCGCCGACGTGGTGGCCGAGGTCGCCCGCGAGGTGCGGTCCTGACGGGTGCGGGTGCGGGTGCGGGGGCGCCGGGAGCCACGGACGCCTCGGACGCCGCTCCGTCGCCGGTCGGCGCCGTCATCTTCGACTGGGGCGGCACCCTCACCCCGTGGCACGACGTGGACCTGCGCCAGCAGTGGGTGGAGTTCTCCCGCGGCTACGGCACCCTGGCCTGCTCGCTCCACGAGCTCACGGCCCGGATCCTGCTCGCGGAGGACGCCCTGTGGCAGCGCGCTCGCACCACTCACGAGTCGGGCCGCCTCGCCGACCTGCTGACCCAGGTGGGCCTGGACCCCGAGGACGAGGCGACCCTCGCCGGCCTGGCGGCCTACGAGACCTTCTGGGAGCCGCACACGCTCACCGACCCCCAGGTCGAGCCCCTGTGGACCGGTCTGCGCGAGCGCGGGATCCGCGTCGGCGTGCTGTCCAACACGATCTGGACCCGCGACTACCACCGCGGGGTCTTCGAGCGCGACGGGGTGGCCCACCTCATCGACGCCGACGTCTACTCCAGCGAGATCCCGTGGGCCAAGCCGCACCCCGAGGCCTTCCTCGCCGCCGCGCGGGCGGTGGGCGTCGAGCCGGACCGGTGCGTCTACGTCGGGGACCGGTCCTTCGAGGACGTCCACGGCCCCCAGCGGGCCGGCATGCGTGCCGTGTGGGTCCCGCACTCGCGGATCCCCGTGGAGCAGCAGGTCTCGCACGACGCGGAGCCCGACGCGGTCGCGCACGAGCTGCTCGACGTCCTCACGATCGTCGACCGGTGGTGCGGGCGTGGGTGAGCTGTCGCTGCAGGTCGTCCTCTTCCTCGTCGGATGCGCGTTCTGCGCGGGGTGGGTCGACGCCGTCGTGGGCGGGGGAGGGCTGATCCAGCTGCCCGCGCTGCTCGTGGGGCTGCCCGGCGCCTCGCCCGCGCAGATCCTCGCCACCAACAAGCTGGCCTCGATCTGCGGCACCTCGACGAGCGCGGTCACCTACTACCGCCGGGTGCGTCCGGACCTGCGCACCGCGATCCCGCTCGCGGTCGCGGCGTTCGCCGGGTCGTCGCTCGGTGCGGTCGTCGCCACCCGGATCCCCAAGAAGGCGTTCAACCCGATCATCCTGGTGGCGCTCGTGGTGGTCGGCGCCTACACGGTGCTCAAGCCCAGTCTCGGCGCGTCCACGCAGCTGCGCTTCTCCGGTCGCCACCACCTCGCGGCGGCCCTGGTCATCGGGGCGGTCGTCGGCTTCTACGACGGGGCACTCGGGCCCGGCACCGGGTCGTTCTTCGTCTTCGCGCTCGTCGGGCTGACCGGCTACGCCTTCCTCGAGGCCAGCGCCAAGGCCAAGATCGCCAACTTCGCGACCAACCTCGCGGCCCTCGCGGTCTTCGTCCCCCACGGGGCGGTCATGTGGCCGATCGGCGTGGTCATGGGACTGGCCAACATCGCCGGTGGCTACATCGGGGCGCGGACCGCCGTGTCGCGCGGCACGGGCTTCGTCCGCATCGTCTTCATCGTCGTGGTGGGGACCTTCGTGATCCGGATCGCCGGCCAGCTGCTCGGCCGGTGGTGAGACCTCGCAGGCAGGCCTAGGGTCGAGGCATGGGGGATCTCGTGCAGCGCTACCTCGACCAGCTGGGGCTGCCCCGTCAGCGCCCAACCGCCCGCTACCTCGCTCGGGTGCACGCGGCGCACGTGGACCGCTTCGCCCACGACACCGTGTGGATGGTCCGCGGTCGCGTCCCGCGCCTGGTGGAGCCGGAGCTCGTCGAGGCCCTCCTGGACGGCGAGGGCGGCGGGTGCCTGCAGCTCAACGTCGGTCTGTGCTGGCTGCTGCGTGAGCTGGGCCTCGACCCGGTGCTGCACCGGGCGACGGCCCAGTCGACCTTCCAGCTCGAGGCGAGCCGGCACCACGGTGAACACTGCGTCGTCACCGCCACCGTCGACGGGGTGCGGTGGCTGCTGGACGTGGGCACCGGGACGGGCCACCTGGAGCCGCTCCCGCTCCTGCCGGGCACCTACCTGCAGGGCGGCTTCCGCTACGAGGTCCGCCACCGCGGCGAGGGGGTGTGGAGGATCGAGCACGATCGTCGTCCACGTGCCCTGCGCGCCGTGGAGCTGACCCTCGCCCCGGCCGCGCCAGCCTCGTTCGAGCAGCTGTACGACCGGGTGTGCCGCGACCCCGACTCGCCCTACCGCCGCACCGCCTGGGCCCAGCGCAGGACTTCCGGGGCCGTGGAGATGCTGCACCTGAGGACGCTGCGCATCCGCACCCCCCAGGGCTGGCAGGTGCGTCACCTCACGACCGCCGAGGAGTGGGTCGAGCAGCTGCGGGGGAGGTTCGGGCTGGGGCTGCCCGGCCTCGCCGAAGACGAGCAGCACCGCCTGTGGGAGCTCACCGCAGACCCGTCGCCGGACGTCGGCGTCGACCCAGAGGTCAGCGTCGAGCCAGAGGTCAGCGTCGGCCCGGCCGGCGCAGACGTGGTCGGTGCACGCGGGTCGGGCGGCGCCATACGGCCGTGATGGTCGCCCACCGGGCGAGGCCCGCGCCGAGCCCCGCGAGCATCCCCGGGACGAGCAGGAAGGTGCCGTCCATCGCGTCGCGGCCGAGGTCGGCATGCCCCCCCACCAGGCCCGTCAGCACACCCACGACCACCCCCACGAAGAGCCCGACCAGCGCGCCGCCGAGGGTGAGGGGCCAGACGAGCGCCCGGCCGCGCCGCCCAGCCCTCGCCCGGGCCGCCAGCTCGCGGGAGCGGGTCCAGGCCACGGCGACACCCACCGCGGCCAGGACCGCCGGGAGCATGAGCAGCAGGACGGCGCGGTTGCGCACGCGCCTCAGCCCCTCACGCGGTCGTAGGTCACGAACGCGAAGCCCGGGTGGGCGTCGGTCCCGGCGACCTGCTCGCGCCGGACCTCGCGCCACTGCTCGCGATCGACCTCGGGGAACCACGTGTCGGCCTCCGGGGCGTCGTCCACCTCGGTCAGCTCGAGCCGGTCCGCCAGGGGCAGGGCGAGGGCATAGATCTCGCCCCCGCCACCGCAGCACACCTCTCCCTCGCCGGCCAGGGCCAGGGCCTCCTCCAGGGAGGACGCGGACTCCGCGTCGGCCACGGACCACCCGGGGTCACGGGTGATCACGATCGTGCGCCGGCCGGGCAGGGCGCGCCCGATGGACTCGTAGGTCTTGCGGCCCATGACCAGCGGACGTCCCTCGGTCAGGGCCTTGAACCGCGGGAGGTCACCGGGCAGCCGCCACAGCAGGGCCCCCTCGCGCCCGAGCGCGCCGTTGCGTCCCACGGCGGCGACGAGGGTGAGCGTCCTGGACGTCATACGGCGATCGGGGCCTTGATCGACGGGTCGGCCACATAGCCCTCGAGGGTGAAGTCCTCGAGCTCGTAGGCGTCGATGGAGGGCCGGCGAGCGATGTGCATGGTCGGCAGCGGGTGGGGCGAGCGCGTGAGCTGCAGCCGCGCCTGGTCGAGGTGGTTGGCGTAGAGGTGGGCGTCGCCGAGCGTGTGCACGAAGTCGCCCGGCTCGAGGTCCGTCTGCTGGGCGACCATCATGGTGAGCAGGGCGTACGACGCGATGTTGAAGGGCACCCCGAGGAAGATGTCGGCGCTGCGCTGGTAGAGCTGGCAGGACAGGCGCCCCTCGGCCACGTAGAACTGGAACATGGTGTGGCACGGCGGCAGGGCCATGCGGTCGACGTCGGCGACGTTCCAGGCCGACACGATGTGCCGGCGCGAGTCCGGGTTGGTCCGCAACGAGGTGACGACCTGGTCGATCTGGTCGACCGACCGACCGTCGGGGGTCGGCCAGGACCGCCACTGGTGGCCGTAGACGGGGCCGAGGTCGCCGTGCTCGTCGGCCCACTCGTCCCAGATCGTGATGCCGCGCTCCTGGAGCCAGCGCACGTTGGTGTCGCCCCGCAGGAACCACAGCAGCTCGCCGATGATCGACCTCAGGTGGAGCTTCTTGGTCGTGAGGACCGGGAAGCCCTGGCCGAGGTCGAACCGCATCTGGTGGCCGAAGACGCTGCGGGTGCCGGTCCCCGTGCGGTCCGACTTGTCCACCCCGGTCGTCAGGACGTGGTCGAGGAGGTCGAGGTACTGCTGCATGGCGACCACGGTAGCGGGGTGGGTCCGGCATACCGTCATCGACCGGCGCGGGCACTCACGGCGTGGATGTGAGCCAGGTCACACCATCCGGTCCGGCGACGGTGTAACGAGACGGGCCCACTGGCCGATGTATCTCGTGAATCGCGTAGCCACCCGGACCCCCGAGCGGGTGGCTACGCGATTCACATGTCTACCCGCCTCGTCCCCCTCGTCCCCTCGTCCCCCTCCTCCGCCTCCGGCCCGGCTGCCGGCGCCCGTGGCGGTCACCGACCGGGCCCGGCATCGCGGGATACATTGACCTCATGACGACCTCACCCGCGTTCGGCCGCGTCCTGTCGGCCATGGTGACCCCGATGCTGCCCGGCGGTGCGATCGACCGCGACGGGGTGCAGCAGGTCGCGCGCCACCTCGTCGGGCACGGCCACGACGGCATCGTCGTCAACGGCACCACCGGCGAGTCGCCGACGACGACGGACGACGAGAAGGCCGAGCTGGTCCGCCTCGTGCGCGATACCGTCGGCGAGGGGGTGCACGTCATCGCCGGTGTCGGCACCAACGACACCCGGCACACCATCGAGCTCGCCGGCCAGGCCGCGGACGCGGGTGCGGACGGTCTCCTCGTGGTGACGCCCTACTACAACAAGCCCCCCGTGGCCGGGCTCGAGGCCCACTTCCGAGCGGTGGCCGACGCCACCGAGCTGCCCGTCATGCTCTACGACATCCCCGGCCGGGCGGGCGTGCCGATCCCCACCGAGCTGCTCGTCCGGCTCGCGGACCACCCGCGCATCGTGGCCGTCAAGGATGCCAAGGGCGACCTGTGGGCGGCGACCAAGGTCCAGCGCGAGACGGACCTGCAGTGGTACTCCGGCGACGACGTCGCCAACTTCTCCCACCTGGCGCTCGGCGCCGTCGGCATCGTCAGCGTCGTCGCCCAGGTGGCCGGGGACGCGTATGCCGAGATGGTGGGGGCCCTCCAGGGCGGCGACGTCGAGCGGGGGCGCGAGATCCATCGCCGCCTCGTGCCCGTCGTCGACGCCGTGATGAACGTGACCCAGGGGGCCATCATGACCAAGGCGGCCCTCGTCGAGCTGGGCGTCATCGCCCACGCCGACGTGCGCCTGCCGCTGGTCGCGGCCACCGACGACCAGGTCGAGATCGTCCGATCCGGCCTCCACAGCTCAGGACTGATGTGACTTCTGCTTCCGCTGCACCCGGCCTCGTGACCGAGGTCCCCACCACCCCGCCCGCGCTGGCGAAGGACGGCCTGCGGGTCGTCGCGCTCGGCGGCCTCGGCGAGGTCGGCCGCAACATGACGGTGCTCGAGCACCGCGGCCGGCTGCTGATCATCGACTGCGGCGTGCTCTTCCCCGAGGAGCACCACCCCGGCATCGACCTGATCCTCCCGGACTTCGACTACCTCGAGGGGCGCCTGGACGACGTCGACGCCGTCGTCCTCACGCACGGGCACGAGGACCACATCGGCGCGTTGCCCTACCTGCTCAAGCGCAAGCCCGACATCCCCCTCATCGGCTCCCAGCTGACCCTGGCCCTGGTCGAGGCCAAGCTCAAGGAGCACCGGATCACCCCCTACACGCTGGGGGTCCGCGAGGGCCAGCGCGAGCAGGCCGGCGTCTTCGACCTGGAGTTCGTGGCCGTCAACCACTCGATCCCGGACGCGCTCGCCGTCTGTGTGCGCACCGCCGCGGGGACCCTCCTGCACACCGGTGACTTCAAGATGGACCAGCTGCCGCTGGACCGCCGGCTCACCGACCTGCGCGCCTTCGCCCGCCTGGGGGAGGAGGGCGTCGACCTGTTCCTCACCGACTCCACCAACGCAGAGGTGCCGGGGTTCACGACGCCGGAGCGGGAGATCGCGCCCGCCATCGACAAGGTCTTTCGGCACACCACGGGCCGGATCATCGTGGCCTGCTTCTCCTCGCACGTGCACCGCGTCCAGCAGGTGCTCGACGCCGCCCACAAGGCGGGCCGGCGGGTGGCCCTGGTGGGTCGCTCGATGGTGCGCAACATGACGATTGCGGCCGAGCTCGGCTACCTGCACGTGCCGGCCGGCGTGCTCATCGACATCAAGAAGGTCGGTTCGCTGCGCGACGACCAGCTGGTCCTCGTGTGCACCGGCTCGCAGGGCGAGCCGATGGCCGCGCTGAGCCGTATGGCGAACCGCGACCACCGCATCGAGGTCGGGCCCGGCGACACGGTGCTGCTCGCGTCCTCGCTGATCCCCGGCAACGAGAACGCCGTCTACCGCGTGATCAACGGGCTGATGCGTCTCGGCGCCGACGTCGTCCACAAGGGCAACGCCAAGGTGCACGTCAGCGGCCACGCCAGCGCCGGCGAGCTGCTCTACTGCTACAACATCGTCAGGCCCCGCAACGTCATGCCGGTGCACGGCGAGTGGCGCCACCTCGTGGCCAACGGGCGGCTGGCCGAGGCGACGGGCGTGCCGGCGGAGCGGGTGCTGCTCTGTCAGGACGGCACCGTCGTGGACCTGGTGGACGGGGTCGCCAGCATCGTGGGCGAGGTGCCCTGCGGCTACGTCTACGTCGACGGGTCCGCCCTCGGTGGGGAGACGAGCGACGAGCTGCTGCGTGACCGCAGGATCCTGCGGGACGAGGGCTTCGTCACCGCCATCGTCGTCGTGGACACCTCCACCGGCGAGGTGGTCAGCGAGCCCGAGATCACCTCCCGCGGCGTGGCCGAGGACCAGGAGGTCTTCGACCGGGTCCGGCCCCAGGTCGAGCGCGCCGTGGTCGAGGCCATGGCCAAGGGCACCACCGACACCTATGCCCTCCAGCAGGTCGTGCGGCGCACCCTCGGCTCCTGGGTCGGCACGAAGCTGCGGCGCCGTCCGATGATCATCCCGGTCGTCATCGACGCATGACGGCCGGGGCGACCCGCGCGAGGCCCTCGACGACGGCCTGGTCACCCTCCTCGAGGGCGCTCCTGGTCGCCGGGGCCTCGCTGGCGCTGCTGGGGACCGGCCTGCTGGCGCTGCGGTGGGCCGTGGTGCCGGAGCGCACCGGCTTCCTCGCGCTGCAGGCCCTGTCACCGATGGGCGGGGTCCTCGTGGGCCTCGGCGTGGTGGCGCTGCTGCTGGCGCGGGCCTGGGGCCCGCTGGCGGTGGCCCTGCTCCCGGCCCTCGCGTATGCCGGGCTGGCCGCCCCCACCGTCCTGCCCGACACGGTCCCACCCCGCCCCGACGACCTGGTCGTCCTCTCGACCAACCTGCAGTACGGCCGCGCGCAGGCTCGTCGCGTGATCGAGACGGCGGATCGCGTCGATGCCGACGTCGTGGTCCTCGTCGAGGTGACGCCGGGCGCGCTGGCGCGCCTGGACGAGGCCGGCCTGTCGGGCCGTTACCCGCACTCCATGGGTCGCCCGGGGCCGCGCGCGAGCGGGCTGGTGGTGCGGACCCGTGACCCCCTCCGGGCCGTGACGCCGTCCTACGACCCCCGCGCCGGGACGCCATACGGTCTGCTGAGCACGAGCAGGGGAGAGGTCCTGCTGCGAGGGGTGCACCCGGCCGCGCCCACGAGCCCGGAGCGCTGGGGCAGCGACCTGGGGGACCTCGGGTCGTGGATCGCCCGGGTCACCCGGCTCGACCCGAAGCAGCCGGTGCTCGTGGCCGGCGACCTCAACGCGACCTACAGCCACCCGCCGCTGCGCCAGGCCGTCGCGCCGCTCACCGACGCGGCGCGGGCGGCCGGCAAGGGCTGGGAGCCGACGTGGCCGCAGGGCCGGTGGTACCCGCCCTTCGCCCAGATCGACCACGTGCTGGTGCGCAACCTCCGGGTGGTCGACAGCGGGGTCGCGGCGATCCCGGACACCGATCACCGTGCGGTCTGGGCGCGGCTCAGGGTGGGATGACCTGCGTGGCAGGTCCGCGTCAGACGAGGACCTGTCTCTCGTCGGCCGACCCGCCCGCCGCGCCGTCGTCCTGCTGGTGACGCGCCGACAGGAGGCTGAGGGCGAACACCGAGGCCAGCAGCACGACCAGCCCGAGCCCCTCCAGGACCAGGTCCTTGGGGGTGGAGTGCAAGCGCTCGCCGTAGACGAGACCGCCGATGAGCAGCGAGAACAACGGGTCCAGGCTGGCGATGACCGGAAGGCTGGAGGACAGCGGACCGGCCTGGAAGGCCATCTGGTTGAGGACCAGGGCCAGGCCGCCGGCCACAAGCAGGGTGTAGAGCTGCCAGGACAGCAGGAGGTCCGGGATGCCGTGCTCGAGGATCCGGGTGCAGGTCTTGATCAGGGCGGCCGTGCAGGCATAGAGGGCTGCGACCGACGTGCCGAGCAGCGCGGCCTTGCGGCGTGGTCCCACGCGACGAGCCACCGCCACGCACGCGACCACCAGCACGGCGGTGCCGACGCCCACCCAGATGGCCGGGTTGCGTGCGCCCTTGGCCTCAGGCCCGTGGGGACCGGTTGCCCCGGACGCCCACAGGAACAGCACGAGACCGGCGACCAGCGTGAGCGCCAGGGCGACCTCCCGGCCGGACGGCCGCTGCTTGAGGAACCAGGCGTTCAGCACCAAGGAGAACACCAGGGCGAGGGTCAGCATGGGCTGGACCACGGAGATCGCGCCCTCGCGCAGGGCCAGCACCTGCAGGACGATGCCGCCGGCGTCGCACACCAGCCCGGCGAGCCAGAGGGGTTGGGAGATCATCGCCTGGACGAACCTGCGCACCCGCACGAGGCCGCTGCCCGAGATCTCGGGCATGCTCCCCGCCGACCGGTGCTTGAGCACCGAGCTCATGGCAAAGACGGCGGTGGCCGCCAGGGACAGCAGCAGGACCGAGGTCACCGCTCGGTCCGTCCCCGCGGGTGGGGTCGGACAGCCTCGTCACCCTGCAGGGGCGACAGGTCGATCTCGGGCAGGAGGGAGACGTCCCCGGCCCCGGCCGTCTCGTAGACGTCCGCCAGGAGGGTCAGGGTGTGCGGCCAGATGACGGCGCAGTCCTGCGTGCGGTTGTGGTGCTGGATCCGCCGCAGCAACGGGCGGTCCCGGGCCAGGCGCTCGAGGGCGTGGGTCATGTCGCCGTCCGTCTCGCAGATGAGGCCCTCGCGCTCGTGCCGGATGAACTCCGGCAGACCGCCCGAGGCCTTGGCGACGATGGGCAGGCCCGCGCACCGAGCCTCCAGCGCGGCCAGGCCGAAGGACTCGAGGTTGGCCGGCGCGATGAAGGCGTCACTGGACTCCAGCATGAGCCGGACGTGGTCGCGGTCCAGGCGGCCGTGCAGCGTGACCTGGTCGGCGAGGCCGTGGCGGCGCAGGTAGCGGTCCATGGCTCGCTGGCGTGGCCCGCAGCCGGCGACCTGCAGCCGGATCGTGGCGGTCGACCCCAGGCGGTCCTGGGCGTCGCGCAGCATCCGCAGGAGCGGCATCGGCCGCTTGCGGGCGCTGAGCCGCATCACGGCCGCCACGGTCAGCTCGCCCTCACGATCGGGGTAGCCGCCCCGGCGGGTCCACCGGGCGGGGTCCACGCCGTTGGGGATGACGTGCACCCGGGCGCCGTCGGGCAGGACCCGCCGGACGTGACGGGCCGCGGTGTCGCTGACCGCGGTCCAGGTGATCGGGAGCTTGGTCCAGCCCCAGACGAGGTTGCACAGACGAAAGATCCCGATGGCCCAGGCCCACAGCGAGTGGACGGTCACCACGGTCGGGATGCCGGCGCGGGCGGCCGCGCGGGCGACGAAGAAGCCGAGCGGCGAGCCGACGCCCACGTGGCAGTGGACGAGGTCGTAGCCGCCCTCACGCACCTCACGACAGCCGTCGCGCCACGCGGCGGGGTGGATGGCGTGCTGGACCCGGTAGCCGTCGGTGAGACGGACGACCGCGTCGGGTCCGAACGGCACCCCGGCGCTGGTGTGGCTCGGGGCGTAGGGATCGCTGTCGTCGGGGGCGTCACGGGTGCTCGGCGAGCTGGTGACGACCACGACCTCGTGACCGGCCGCGCGCTGGCGGCCGGTGAGCTCTGCGACCTGCATCTCGATCCCGCCGAGGCGGGGGAGGTAGAAGTCGGTGACGTGAGCGATCTTCATCAGTGGTCGTGGTCCTTCGTCGTGCCCGTGCGTCACGTCGATGTCATCGTCGTGCAGCACGGCCCCCGTGCGGCCCGCGATGGGCACGCCCTCAGCGATCATGCCGGAACGCACCGATCCTCGCAGATGCCGTGGTCGGCGTGTCGGCGCCGGGTCGTGGGGGCGGCGCGGTGGGCGAGCTGGGTGGACGTGCTGGGTGGACGTGCTGGGTGGACGTGCTGGGTGTGCCGGGCACGGGTCACAGTGTGGTCACCGGCGCGCGTGTGCCGCGAGGGGTGCGAGGGCCGGTCCCGTAGCCTGCGGAACATGGCGACCCGTGGCTCCACCAGCTCCACACGCTCCTCCTCGACCAGTCGTGGCGGATCGACGCGCCCCGGCTCGAGCAAGGGCGGGGCGACCCGCAAGCCTGCCCCGGGCCGCACGCGTGACGGTGGCCTGCCCCTGCCCGTGCGGGCCCTGCGGGGGACCTGGATGGGGCTCGCCCATGTCGTCGGGGGAGGGGTGCGCAGCGTGGGACACGGAGCCGCAGACCTGGAGCCGGAGCACCGCCGCGACGGGGTGGGCTTCGCCCTCGTGGCGCTCGCCATCGTGGTCGCCGCCCGCGAGTGGTGGAACATGCCCGGCTGGCCCGGCGCGATCGTCCACACGGTCGTCGCCGGCACGATCGGGTGCGTCGCCCTCGTCCTCCCGCTGGTGCTGCTCGGCCTCGGGCTGCGCGTGCTGCGCGCCCCGGACGACGGCCACGGCACCAACCGCATCGCCATCGGGACCTGCGCGCTGCTGCTGGCGACGTGCGGGATCGTGCACGTCGCCAAGGGCGTGCCGACCCCGAGCGGCACCGCCGAGGACATGCAGGCGGCAGGCGGCATCATCGGGTTCCTCGCCTCCAGCCCGCTCACGGCGGCCGTCAGCGTCTACGGCGCCGTGCCCATCCTCGTGCTGCTCGGGATCTTCGGCCTGCTCGTCGTGACGGCGACGCCGGTCCACCAGGTGGGCCCGCGGCTCCGGGACGCCTACCTGCGGCTCTTCCACGGCGATGGCGGCGAGAGGGACGCTGACGGGTCGCCCGGCCACGGCCAGGACCTGATGACGCAGCGCGCCGGTGGCGCCACCCGACGACGCCGGGACCGCGCCGACGCCGACCTGGACGAGCGCGCCGGCGACGAGGCCTACGAGCAGGCCGCGGTGGTCGAGCCGACCGGCCGTCCCTCCCGTGCCGGACTGCGCCCCGGTCAGAAGCGTCCGGTCGGCGCAGAGGCCGAGGCCCTGCGCCGCGCCCGGGACAACGCCGCCGCCCAGGGCCACGCGCCCACCCCGGACGGCACCGACGGACCCGACGGCCGGCCGGACGCTGCTCGTGCCGCGGCCGGGTCCGCGCCTGCCCCCGCCCCGGCGGCGATGCCCAGCAAGCCGCAGCTGGAGGCTCCCCCGACCGAGCCGCTGCCGCAGCGGGTCGAGCAGCTGGCCCTGGCCGGGGACATCACCTATCACCTGCCCGAGGACTCGATCCTCAAGCCCGGACCGCCCCACAAGGAGCGCAGCGCCGCCAACGACCGCGTGGTCGAGGCCCTCACCGGCGTCCTGGACCAGTTCGACATCGACGCCCAGGTCACCGGGTTCACCCGCGGCCCGACGGTGACGCGGTACGTCGTGGAGCTGGGACCGGGTGTCAAGGTCGAGCGCATCACCGCGCTGTCCAAGAACATCGCCTACGCCGTGGCCAGCGCCGACGTGCGCATCCTGTCGCCCATCCCCGGCAAGTCCGCGATCGGCGTCGAGATCCCCAACACCGACCGCGAGAACGTCTGCCTCGGTGACGTCCTGCGCTCCCAGGTCGCCCGCAACAACGCGCACCCCATGGTGATGGGTGTCGGCAAGGACGTGGAGGGCGGCTACGTCATCGCCAACCTCGCCAAGATGCCGCACATGCTCGTGGCGGGGGCCACCGGCGCCGGCAAGTCGAGCTTCGTGAACTCGCTGATCACCTCCATCCTCATGCGGTCGACCCCCGACGAGGTCCGGATGATCCTGGTGGACCCCAAGCGGGTGGAGCTGACGGCATACGACGGCATCCCCCACCTGATCACCCCGATCATCACCAACCCCAAGAAGGCCGCCGAGGCGCTGCAGTGGGTCGTGCGCGAGATGGACCAGCGCTACGACGACCTGGCCAACTTCGGGTTCAAGCACGTCGACGACTTCAACAAGGCCGTCCGCGCGGGCCAGGTCAAGCCTGTGCCGGGCTCCGAGCGGGAGATCCACCCCTATCCCTACCTGCTGGTGATCGTGGACGAGCTGGCCGACCTGATGATGGTCGCCCCGCGGGACGTCGAGGAGTCGATCGTGCGCATCACCCAGCTCGCGCGCGCCGCTGGCATCCACCTGGTGCTCGCCACCCAGCGTCCCTCGGTAGACGTCGTCACGGGTCTGATCAAGGCCAACGTGCCGAGCCGCATGGCGTTCGCGACCTCCTCGCTCGCCGACTCCCGCGTGGTCCTCGACCAGCCGGGCGCGGAGAAGCTCATCGGGCAGGGCGACGCGCTCTTCCTGCCCATGGGGGCCTCCAAGCCGATGCGCGTCCAGGGCGCGTGGGTCACCGAGTCCGAGATCAGCGAGGTCGTCAAGCGGGTCACCGACCAGCTCAAGCCGAGCTACCGCGAGGACGTGGCCGTCGTCGCGCCCCAGAAGCAGATCGACGACGACATCGGGGACGACCTCGACCTGCTGCTGCAGGCCACCGAGCTGGTGGTCACGACGCAGTTCGGCTCGACGTCGATGCTGCAGCGCAAGCTGCGCGTGGGCTTCGCCAAGGCCGGGCGTCTCATGGACCTGCTCGAGTCCCGTGGCGTGGTCGGCCCCTCCGAGGGGTCCAAGGCCCGCGACGTGCTGATCAAGCCGGACGACCTGCCCGCGACGCTGGCGGTGATGCGGGGCGAGGAGCCGCCAGCCGCCCCCGCCCCCGCGGCGAACCCCGAGCTCGTCGATGAGGCCGCGGCGCCCGCGGACCGGTACGCGTCCGCCTCGGAGGACATGGTCACCGGTCGCGTCGTCGACGAGGAGGGCCTGGACGAGGAGTCCGAGGACGCCTGGGAGCTCACCCAGCACGGCCGCTCCGGCGGCTTCTGAGCTACCCGTATGCCGAGAGGGGGGCCGCACCGGGCAGGTGCGGCCCCCCTCGCGCCCGGTCCCGGGGCGGGCGGCGCAGGTCACACCTGGAGCCGGTAGCCGATGCCGGGCTCGGTGAGCAGGTGGCGGGGGTGGGTCGGGTCGGGCTCGAGCTTGCGGCGCAGCTGGTTGGCGTAGACCCGCAGGTAGTTGGACTCGCGCCCGTAGGCGGGCCCCCATACGGCCTGCAGCAGCTGGCGCCCGGGGACGACGACGTCGCGGTGCCGGGCCAGCTCGGCGAGCAGGCGCCACTCGGTGGGGGTGAGGTGCACGTCGACCCCGTCGCGGGTGGCGCGGAAGGTCGCGAAGTCCAGGGTGAAGTCGGCCGTGCGCACGGGGGCGGGGGTGCTCTCCCCGGGCTCGGCGGGGGAGCCGGAGGTGGCGCGGCGCAGCGCGACCCGCACCCGGGCGAGCAGCTCGTCCATCCCGAAGGGCTTGGTGACGTAGTCGTCGGCGCCCTCGTCGAGCGCCTCGACCTTGTCGTCGGACTCGCGCCGGGCCGACAGCACGATCACCGGGACCGCCGAGGTGCGTCGCAGCCGGCGCAGCACCTCCACCCCGTCCAGGTCGGGCAGGCCTAGGTCGAGCAGGAGGAGGTCGGGCTGGTCCTCGTGCGCCACCTGCAGCGCGGTTCGCCCGTCGTGGGCGACGAGCACCTCGTAGCCGCGGGCCCGCAGGTTGATCCGCAGGGTCCGCACGATGACGCCGTCGTCCTCCACGACCAGGATCCGTGCCGGGCGGTCGCTCATGCCGTCACGCTCCCTTCCTCCTCGCCGGTGATCTCGACCGTATGCCGTGACCCGGCAGCCGGCAGGGTCACCACCATCGTCAGCCCACCACCGGGCGTGTCGTCGGCCTCAAGGGTCCCGTGCATCGCCTCGGTGAGGCCGCGGGCGATCGCCAGCCCCAGGCCGACGCCCTCGGCCCGTTGGTCGCTGTAGCGCTGGAAGGGCAGGAACATCCGCTCCCGGGTCGCGTCGTCGGCGCCCGGGCCGCTGTCGGCGACGCGCAGGACGACCTGGTGGCCGTCGGCGCGGGCCGACACGGTCACCGGGCAGCCGTATCCGTGCCGCAGGGCGTTCTCGACGAGGTTGCCGAGGACGCGCTCGAGCAAGCCGGGGTCGACGTGCGCCTCGGCCTCGCAGTCGTCGACCTGGACCAGCTCGGGGCGGCTGACGGTGGCGACGGCGCCGGCGACCACGGGGCCCACGGCGCAGTCGCGGGGGTGCACGGCCAGAGCGCCGGTCTGGATCCGGGACATGTCGAGCAGGTTGCCGATCAGCGCGTCCAGCCGGTCGGTGCCGTCCTCGATGGCCTCGAGCAGCTCGGCCTCGTCCTCGGGGCTGAACTCCACGTCGGTGGAGCGCAGGCCGGTGACGGCCGCCTTGATGCCGGCGAGGGGGGTGCGCAGGTCGTGGGAGACCGCCGACAGCAGGGCGGTGCGGGCACGGTTGTCCCGGGCCAGCTCGTCCGCGGTGCGCGCCGAGCGGCGCAGGGCGCGCCGGGTGAGGATCGCCCCGGCGTGGGCGGCGAAGGCGGCCAGCAGCCGGGAGTCCCGCGCCGCGACCGGCCGCCCGACCAGGACCAGCCGGTGGTCTTCGTCCACCGGCTCGACGGTCTTGGTGCGGTCGGCCGCCTCGCCCAGGTCGCCGGTCTGCTCGAGGACGCGCCAGGGCGCGTCCTCGCCCTCGCCGTCCCGGTGCTCGATGGCGGCGCCCTCGGCATGGAACATGTCGCGCGCCCGGTCGAGCAGCAGCCCGAGCTGGTCGGTGGCGCCGAGCAGCGAGTGGGAGAGCTCGACCAGCACGGCCGACTCGTGCCGAGCCGCCAGGGCCTGGGCGGTCCGGCGGACGCTGGTGTGCACGATCGCGGACACCAGCAGCGCCACCGCGACGAAGACGAGCAGCGCGGCCAGGCTCTGCGGGTCGGAGATGGTCAGGGTGCGCACCGGCGGGGTGAAGAACCAGTTGATCAGCAGGGAGGAGGAGACGGCCGCGACCAGCGCCGGCCAGAGGCCGCCCACGGCCGCGACCACGACGGTGAGGAGCAGGTAGAGCAGCACCTGCAGGGGCAGGCCCCCCGCGAGGGGAAAGAAGCTGAGCAGCCCCAGGAGGACCAGCGGGGCCACGACCGCGAGCACCCAGCCGAGGCGCACCCGGCCGGCGGAGAGCCCGGGGCCGAGGTCCACCCGGCGGATGGCGGCGCGGTGATGTGTGGTCATCAGGACGTCGATGTCCCCGGAGCCGTCCACCACCGACTCCCCGACGCCCGGGGAGAGCAGCCGGCGCCACAGCGGTCGTCGGCTGGTGCCGAGGACGATCTGGGTCGCGTTGATGGCGCGGGCCAGCTCGAGGATGGCCTCGGCGGTGTCCTCGCCGCTGACGACGTGGAAGGTCCCGCCGAGGGACTCGGTGAGCCGGCGCTGCTCGGCGACCGCCGGCAGCGGGGCCCCGCCCAGCCCGTCGGCCCGGTCGACGTAGACCGCGTGCAGCTCGCCCCCGGCGCCCCGGGAGGCGATCCGCGCGCCGGTGCGAAGCAGTGTGCTGCCCTCG
This sequence comes from Arsenicicoccus cauae, assembly GCF_009707125.1. Lineage (GTDB taxonomy): Bacteria > Actinomycetota > Actinomycetes > Actinomycetales > Dermatophilaceae > Arsenicicoccus > Arsenicicoccus cauae. The sequence continues at coordinate 17,263 of NZ_WLVL01000037.1, read as the reverse complement.
TCGCCCCCGGTGAGGGCCACGAGGACCCGCTCCCGGGTGGCCCAGGTGTCCTGGATGCCCTGCTCCCGTCGATAGGTGGTGAGCCGCTCGTCGACGCGGTCCGCCAGCCAGAGCAGGGCCAGCTCGCGCAGGGCGGCGAGGTTGCCGGGTCGGAAGTAGTTGGCCAGGGCGGCGTCGACCTTCTCCCGCTTGTAGACGTTGCCGTGCGCGAGCCGGCGGCGCAGCGCCTCGGGGGTCATGTCGACCAGCTCGATCTGGTCCGCAGCCCGCACGACGTGGTCGGGGACGGTCTCGCGCTGGCGGACGCCGGTGATCCCCGCGACCGCGTCGTTGAGCGACTCCAGGTGCTGGATGTTGACCGTGGTGATCACGCCGATGCCCGCGTCAAGGATCTCCTTGACGTCTTGCCAGCGCTTCTCGTGGCGGCTGCCGGGGACGTTGGTGTGGGCGAGCTCGTCGACGAGGACCAGCACGGGGCGGCGCGCCAGGATCGCGTCGACGTCCATCTCGGCCATCCGGGCGCCGCGGTGCTCCACCTCGACGCGGGGGATCACCTCGAGGTCGCCCACCATGTGCGCGGTGTAGGGGCGGTCGTGGGTCTCGACCACCCCCACCACCACGTCGGTACCGCGGTCCCGGCGGCGCACCCCCTCGCCGAGCATGGCTACGGTCTTGCCGACACCGGGTGCGGCACCGAGGTAGACGCGCAGGGATCCACGAGGCATGGGCTGATTCTTATCCCTTGGCGAGGTCGGCGAGCGCGAGGTTGAGCTCGACCGTGTTGACCCGGTCCTGGCCGAGGAAGCCCAGGGCGGGGTGCTCGACGTGCTGCTCGACGAGCGCGCGCACGCGGCCCTCGTCCAGCCCGCGGGCCCGGGCGACCCGGGCGACCTGCCAGCGCGCGTAGGCCGGGCTGATGTGCGGGTCCAGGCCGCTGCCGGACATGGTGAGCGCGTCGGCGGGCACCGGGCCGGTCGCGTCCGGGTTGGCCCGGGTCAGAGCCTCGTGGCGCTCGGCGACCGCCGCGCGCTGGTCGGGCTGGGTCATGCCGAGGTTGGAGCCGCCGCTGGTGGCGCCGTCGTGGTCGGTGGCCGAGGGGCGAGCGGCGAACCACTCGGGCCCGACCTCCTGGCCGAGCAGCGAGGAGCCCACGACCCGGCCGTCGTGGGTGACCCGCGACCCGTCAGCCTGCCCGGGCAGGGCCCGGGCCGCCCCGGTGACCGCGAAGGGGTAGAGCAATCCGGTGAGGACGGTGAGGGCCAGCAGCATGAGGGCGCCGGCGCGCAGGTGACGAAGGAAGGTCATGGGGATCACGCCAGTCCGGGGAGGTGGGAGACGACCAGGTCGATGAGCTTGATGCCGATGAAGGGGGCGACGACGCCGCCGACCCCGTAGACCAGCAGGTTGCGGCGCAGCAGCTGCGACGCGTTGAGCGGCCGGTAGGCGACGCCCTTGAGGGACAGCGGGATCAGCGCCACGATGATCAGCGCGTTGAAGATCACCGCGGAGAGCATCGCCGACTCGGGGCTGGCGAGCCGCATGACGTTGAGGCGGTCCAGGCCGGGGAAGACGGTCACGAACATCGCCGGGATGATCGCGAAGTACTTGGCGACGTCGTTGGCGATGGAGAAGGTCGTCAGCGCCCCGCGCGTGATCAGCAGCTGCTTGCCGATGCCCACGACGTCGATCAGCTTGGTCGGGTCGGAGTCCAGGTCGACCATGTTGCCGGCCTCCTTGGCCGCCGACGTCCCGGTGTTCATCGCCACGCCCACGTCCGCCTGCGCCAGCGCGGGGGCGTCGTTGGTGCCGTCGCCAGTCATCGCGACCAGCCGGCCGCCCTCCTGCTCCTTGCGGATTAGGGCGAGCTTGTCCTCGGGGGTGGCCTCGGCGAGGAAGTCGTCGACGCCGGCCTCCTCGGCGATCGCGCGAGCGGTGAGCGGGTTGTCCCCGGTGATCATCACCGTGCGGATGCCCATCGCCCGCAGCTGGGCGAAGCGCTCCGCCATACCGGGCTTGACGACGTCCTTGAGGTGCACGACGCCGAGCTCGACGGGAGGCTGGCCGGGACGGCGGACGGCCACCGTCAGCGGGGTACCGCCGGCCGCGGCAATGCCGTCGGCGAGGACGACCGGCTCGGACTCCTCGCGGCCGCCGTTGTCCTTGACCCACGCGGCCACCGCGCCGCCCGCACCCTTGCGCACCTCGGTGCCGTCGGGCAGGTCCACGCCCGACATGCGGGTCTGGGCGGTGAAGGGGACGACCACGGCGCCCTCCCGGGCGAGGTCCTCCGAGGAGCGCACCGCGCCCGCCGGGAGCGACTCTAGGGCCAGGTCGATGATCGAGCGTCCCTCGGGGGTCTCGTCGGCGAGGGAGGACAGGTATGTCGCCTCGGTGAGTTCCTCCACCGACACGCCCGCCACCGGCAGGAACTCGCTCGCGCGACGGTTGCCGAAGGTGATGGTGCCGGTCTTGTCCAGCAGCAGCGTGGACACGTCGCCGGCGGCCTCCACGGCGCGGCCGGACATGGCCAGGACGTTGCGCTGGACGAGCCGGTCCATGCCGGCGATGCCGATGGCCGACAGGAGCGCTCCGATCGTGGTGGGGATGAGGCACACCAGCAGTGCGACCAGCACGATCAGGCTGGGCCGGGCGCCGCTCCACGCCGCGATCGGGGCGATGGCGCTCACCGCCAGCAGGAAGATCAGGGTCAACGTGGTGAGCAGGATGTCCAGGGCGATCTCGTTGGGCGTCTTCTGCCGGGCGGCGCCCTCGACGAGGGAGATCATCCGGTCGATGAAGCTCTCGCCCGGCTTGGTCGTGATCTTGACCACGATCCGGTCCGACAGGACGGTCGTGCCACCGGTCACGGCGCACCGGTCGCCACCGGACTCGCGGATCACGGGGGCGGACTCGCCGGTGATCGCGGACTCGTCGACCGTGGCGACGCCCTCGACCACGTCGCCGTCGCCGGGGATGACCTGACCGGCCTCGACGACGACCAGGTCGCCGATCGCCAGCTCCGCGCCGGGGACCTCCTCCTCGGAGCCGTCGGCGCGCAGCCGCCGGGCCCGCGCCTCGACCTTGGCCTTGCGCAGCGAGTCGGCCTGGGCCTTGCCCCGGCCCTCGGCGACGGCCTCGGCCAGGTTGGCGAAGACGATGGTCGCCCACAGCCACAGCGCCACGCTGACGGAAAAGACCGAGGGGTGCACCACGGCCAGGACCGTGGTGACGACCGCGCTCACCCAGACGACGAAGATGACCGGGGTGTGCACGGCGTGCCGCGGGTCCAGCTTGGCCAGGGCCTGGGGCAGGGCCGCCGCGGCGGTGCTCCACAGCGGCCGGCTCTGCTCGCGGTGCGCGTGGGTGGTGGCGCTCATGACAGGGCCTCCGCGAGGGGTCCGAGGGCGAGGGAGGGGAAGAAGGTGAGACCGGCCAGGACGATGGTGATCGCGACCAGCAGGCCCGCGAAGACCGGCGTGTGGGTCGGCATGGTGCCGTCGGTGACCGGGCGACGGCGCTGCTCGGCGAGCGAGCCCGCGAGCGCCAGCGCCAGCACGATCGGGACGAAGCGGCCGAGGAACATGCAGGCGGCCAGCATGAGGTTGAGCAGCGGCTGGTCGGCCGACAGCCCGGCGAAGGCGGAGCCGTTGTTGTTGGACGCCGAGGTGAAGGCGTAGAGCATCTCCGACAGGCCGTGGGGCCCGACGTTGAGCAGCGCGTCCCGCGAGACGGGCACCGACAGGGCGATCGCGGTGCCCGCGAGCACCAGGGCCGGCATCGCGATGACGTAGAGCGCCGCGCAGGTGATCTCGCGGCGGCCGATCTGCTTGCCGAGGATCTCCGGGGTGCGGCCCACCATCAGGCCGGCGATGAAGACCGTGATGATCGCCAGGATCAGCGCGGAGTAGAGCCCGGTGCCCACGCCGCCGGGGGAGACCTCGCCCAGCATCATGTTGAGCATGAGCATCCCGCCGCCGAGGGCGCTGTAGGAGTCGTGCATCGAGTTGACCGCACCCGTGGAGGTGCCCGTGGTCGCGGTCCCGAAGAGCACGGAGCCGATGAGGCCGAAGCGCATCTCCTTGCCCTCCAGGGCGCCGGTGGCACCGGTGGCGGCGGCCCGCTCGGCGGCATAGGCCGCGGCCAGGCCGAGCGACCACAACGAGGCCATGAGCACCAGCACGACGTGGCCCTGACGACGGTCCCGGACCAGCATCCCGTAGGTCCACGGCAGCGAGAAGGGGATGCACAGCACCAGGAAGGCCTCCACCAGGTTGGTGAACGCGTTGGGGTTCTCGAAGGGGTGGGCGCTGTTGGCGTTGAAGAAGCCGCCGCCGTTGGTGCCGAGCAGCTTGATGACCTCCTGGGAGGCCACCGGGCCGCCCTGGACGGTCTGGCGCGCCCCCGTGACCGTGGTGATCTCGGTGGGGCTGGCGAGGTTCTGCACCACGCCGCCCGCGATCAGGACCAGCGCCCCGAGCACCGCGATCGGCAGCAGGATCCGCACCGTGCCCCGGACCAGGTCCACCCAGAGGCTCCCCAGCCGCCAGGTGCGCTCGCGGGCCAGGCCGCGCACGAGCGCGACGGCGACGGCCATGCCGACCGCGGCGGAGACGAAGTTCTGCACCGTCAGGCCGGCCATCTGCACCAGGTGCCCGGTGCCGACCTCCCCGGCATAGGACTGCCAGTTGGTGTTGGTGGTGAAGGACACCGCGGTGTTGAGGCCGGTGTGCCAGCTCATGCCCTCACGGCCGGCGCGCAGCGGCAGCCACCGCTGGGCCGTGATCAGCGCCCACAGCCCGAGGACCGAGGCGACGGAGAAGCCCATCACGGAGAGGGCGTAGGAGCGCCAGGTCTGCTCGCCGTCCGGGTTGACGCCCGCGGCGCGGTAGAGCACGCGCTCCACCCACAGGTGGCGGGTCGACGTGTAGACCCGGGCCATCCAGGTCCCGAGGGGCACGTGGACGATCCCCAGCAGCGCGACGAGCGCCAGGACGGTCAGGAGGTCACCCACGATGGGTCACCGGCCTTCGGGCCGCAGCAGGGCCACCAGGAGGTAGACGGCGAGAGAGGCGGCGACGAGGCCGACGAGGATGTCTTCGATCACGGGCGCCACTCCAGCACCGGGCGCCTGCCCGACCGGGCCGTTTGACGGCTGGTTGACGGGTCTTGACGCCTTCTTGACGCGCCTCCGGCGGCCCCGGCCGCACGGTCGGGCCGGGGGGCCGGTGCAGGCATGAGGGCGATCGCCCCGGTGGCATCTAGGGTTGTCCCATGACCGCTGACCCCGAGACCGACCTGCACGCTCCGAGGACCGTGGCCGTCGTGACGCTGGGGTGTGCCCGCAACGAGGTGGACTCCGAGGAGTTGGCGGGCCGGCTCGCCGACGGAGGCTGGCGGCTCGTCGACGACGCGGCCGACGCCGACGTCGCGGTGGTCAACACCTGCGGCTTTGTCGAGCAGGCCAAGAAGGACTCCATCGACGCCCTGCTCGAGGCCTCCGACCTCAAGGAGCACGGGCGCACCCAGAAGGTCGTGGCCGTGGGCTGCCTCGCCGAGCGCTACGGCAAGGAGCTGGCCGACCAGCTGCCCGAGGCCGACGCGGTGCTGGGCTTCGACTCCTACACCGACATGAGCTCGCACCTGCGCGCCATCCTCGCGGGGAGCACCCCCGAGGCGCATGTGCCGGGCGACCGGCGCCGCCTGCTGCCGCTGTCCCCGGCCGCCCGCCAGGTCGCCTCGACCGGCGTGGCGCTGCCGGGGCACGGGGCCGCTGTCGACGCCCTGCCCGACGCGGGCGTGGCGCAGGTGCCCGACCTGCCGGCCGGCGTCGCCCCGGACAGCGGGCCCCGGGTCGTGCGCCGCCGGCTCGACGGGCGCCCCTGGGCCCCCCTCAAGATCGCCTCCGGGTGCGACCGGCGGTGCGCCTTCTGCGCGATCCCGGCCTTTCGCGGGTCGTTCGTGTCGCGCCGCCCCGCCGACGTGCTGGCCGAGGCGCGCTGGCTCGTCGACCAGGGCGTCCGCGAGGTCTTCCTCGTGTCGGAGAACTCCACGTCCTACGGCAAGGACCTCGGCGACCTGCGGCTGCTCGAGTCGCTCGTCGAGTCGCTCGGCGAGATCGAGGGGCTGCCCCGCATCCGCGTGTCCTACCTCCAGCCCGCCGAGATCCGTCCGGGTCTGATCGAGACGCTGCTGCGCGTGCCGACCGTCGTCCCCTACTTCGACATCTCCTTCCAGCACGCGAGCGAGCCGGTGCTGCGCCGGATGCGGCGGTTCGGGTCGACCGAGGCCTTCCTGAGGCTCGTCGAGCAGATCCGGGCGATCCGGCCGGACGCCGGCATCCGGTCCAACGTCATCGTGGGCTTCCCCGGCGAGACCGACGACGACGTGGCCGAGCTCGAACGCTTCCTCGCAGCGGCCCGGCTCGACGTCGTGGGCGTCTTCGGCTACTCCGACGAGGACGGCACCGAGGCCGAGGGTTACGCCGACAAGGTCGACGAGGACGTCGTGGCAGAGCGGGTGGCCCGCGTGCAGGCGCTCGTGGACGAGCTGATGGCCCAGCGGGCCGATGAGCGGGTGGGGTCGGTCGTCGAGGTGCTGGTCGAGTCCGTCGAGCAGGCTGAGGCTAAGGATGAGGTCGGGGGTTCGGGTGGTGCCGTCGAGGTCGTCGGGCGCTCGCCCTTCCAGGGGCCCGACGTCGACGGCGTGACCCTGCTCTCGTATGCCGACGGCGCGCCCCTGCCTCGTGTGGGCGACCTCGTGCGCGCGACCGTCGTGGCGAGCGAGGGCGTCGACCTGGTGGCCGAGCCGCTCGCGGAGGCGACGGCCGAGACCCTGACCGAGACCGCTGAGCCGCAGCCGGGGGCCGCGTCGTGAGCGCACCCGTGACGCCCGGGGGACGCGCCCCGCAGCGGCACGTCAGCAATTGGAACATCGCCAACGCGCTGACGATGCTGCGGATCCTGCTCGTCCCCGTGTTCGTGTGGTTGCTCATGCGTCAGGGCGGGCTGGACGCGAGCGACCGGTGGTGGGCCTGGGGCGTCTTCGTCCTCGCCTCGGTCACGGACAAGATCGACGGGGACCTCGCACGCTCGCGCGGCCTGATCACCGACTTCGGCAAGCTCGCCGACCCGATCGCCGACAAGGCCCTCATGGGCGCCGGCCTGATCTGTCTGTCGCTGATCGGCGACCTCTGGTGGTGGGTGACGGTCGTCATCCTCGTGCGCGAGCTGGGGATCACGCTGCTGCGCTTCGTCGTGATCCGTTACGGCGTGATGGCGGCGAGTCGTGGCGGCAAGCTCAAGACCATGCTGCAGGCCATCGCCCTCGGCATGTACGTCCTGCCCGGCAACGACCTGTGGCACTGGGCGTGCGCCCTCGTCATGGCCGCCGCGCTGGTCGTCACCGTCGTCACCGGCGTCGACTACCTCCTCGCAGCGCACCGGCTGCGGCGGGACGCGCGTCCCGGCGGCGGGGCGTGACGGCGGGCGGGACGGCATACGGCTCGGACAGGTCCGACCTGGCGAGCCGCCTGGTGGCGCGGCTGGCCGAGCGCGGTCTGACCGTGGCGACCGCCGAGTCGCTGACCGGGGGGCTCGTCGTGGCTGACCTGGTGAGCGTCCCGGGCGCGAGTGCGGTCGTGCGCGGCGGGGTCGTGGCATACGCCTATGACGTCAAGGCCGAGGTGCTCGGGGTCGAGGCTGCCCTGCTGGCGGCCCGCGGCGCGGTCAACGACGAGGTCGCCCGGCAGCTGGCCGAGGGGGCCCGGCGGGTGTGCCGCGCCGACGTCGGTCTCGCGACGACCGGCGTCGCGGGTCCGGACCCGGCGGACGGCGAGCCGGTCGGGACGGTCTACGTCGCTGTGGCGGACGCGTCCGGCTGCCGGGCGTGGAGGCTCACGCTGGCGGGGGAACGCGCGGCGATCCGGGCGGCGAGCGTGCAGGCGGTGCTGGCGCGCGCCCTGGAAGGTCTGGGCTGATCCCAGCGTTGTGCAGAGGGCGCACAGCCCCCTCCCTCCGGATCGTGAGCCTTTGGTCGGACCTCCTTGGCGCCGACCCTCGCGATCTGCAGGGGGGAGATCGGGGGGGAGGCGGGACACGCGGGCCGGGCTGCGCCGACCGAGGGGTGGTCCGCATGGCAGGAGGGCCGCCGTGGGGCTGGCGCGCTATCGTGGGCCACGCACGTGCGTGCTGGCCGAGAAGGGAGCGAGGGATGACCCTGCTGCGTCGTGAGCTGGGCCAGGTACTGCGCGACCGCCGGCGCACCCTCGGTCGCACGCTCCGGGACGTGTCCGCGTCCGCCAAGGTCTCCCTCGGCTACCTGTCCGAGGTCGAGCGTGGCGAGAAGGAAGCGTCCTCGGAGCTCATCTCCTCGATCTGTGCGGCGCTGGACGTGCCCCTGTCGACCGTCCTCGGGGACGTGTCCACCCGGGTCGCCGCCTCCGAGCGGATGTCGGCACCCGTCCCGCTCCCGGTGTCCGCAGAGCGCGAGCTCGCGCCAGCCTCCACCTCCGCACGCTCGGCCGCGTGAGCTGCGGCACCTGAGCTGCCGTCTCAGCCGTTGCGGCTCGGCCCGCTTCGCCCCTCGCCGAGCGGACGCTGACGTCGCCCGTCGTCGTCGGGCCCGAGCCCGCCCTGGCAGACCGGGCAGTAGAACATCGCCCGGTCCTGCGGCGCCTCCCCGATCCGCGAGAGCCGCACCGGGCCGCCGCAGCGTCGGCAGGGGAGGCCGCTGCGACCGTGCACCAGCATCTCCTGACCCGGAGCGAGCGAACCGGTCGACGTCGACTGGCGCAGCACCTTGCTGGCGTCGACCAACGCCTGGACCCGCGTGACGATGGACCGCAGGCGCGCTGCGTCGAGCTCGGCGACGGGTGTCCATGGCCACACGCGCTCCAGGTGCAGCACCTCCGCGTCCCACATCGTGCCGACCCCCGCCAGGTTGCGCTGGTCCAGGAGCGCGGCGCCGATCTCGCGGTCGGGGCGGCGCTGCAGGTTGGCGACGGCCACCTCCGGGTCCCAGTCGGGACCGAGCAGGTCCGGGCCGAGGTGCCCGACGAGGCGCCCCTCGTCAGCAGTCCGGACGAGGTCGATCATCCCGAGCATGGTGCCGATGGCCGTCGCGGTCTCGCAGCCCACGACCGCGCGCACGTCCGGGTCGCGCAGCTGCCGCAGCGTGAGCCTCGCCGGGTCGTGGGTGCGCCAGGACCCGTCCATCCGCAGGTGCGAGTGGAGGGTCAGCCCGTCGTCGAGCCGGTGCAGGATGTGCTTGCCGCGCGGCACGACCTCCACCGTCGTGCGTCCGCGCAGGTCGGCGGTGGCCAGCGATGGCCAGCGCAGGTCGCAGTCGGTGACCACGCGCCCCGCGAGCGCCCGGTGGAGGCGCCGGGCGGTGCGCCATACGGCATCTCCCTCGGGCATGGACCGATCCTGGCACGACCGGCCGTATGCCGGGAGCCTGGCGTCTTTCGGGGCTCAGGCCTGCGGCTGGAAGCCGATCAGCCAGGACAGGCCGAAGCGGTCGACGACCCGCCCGTCCCAGTCGCCCCAGGGGCGAGCATGCAGGTCGTCCACGACGGTGCCGCCCTCGCTCAGCTCGGCGAACCAGCGCCGCGAGGTGTCGGCGTCAGCCGCCCCGAGGAGGGCCAGCATCAGCCCGGCCGTGCGGACGGTCTGCTGGCCGTCGGTGCCGTCCGCGCCGAAGACCGTGACCGGGCCGGTCAGCTGGCCGTGCCCGATGGCGTCGAGCGGTTGCTCGGTGCGCCGCAGGTCCTCTCTGGTGTGCAGGCTCAGCTCGCCGCCGAAGATCCGCTGGTAGGTGCTGAGGGCGTCTCGGGTGGTGCCGGGGAAGATGACGTACGGTGCGGGGGCGCTCATGTGGACACTGTACACACGTCATCCAGTCCTGGCTTCCTGCACCGATCAGCCCTGGACGAGGCAGAAGGGGTGGCCGGCCGGGTCCAGGTAGACGCGGAAGCTGCCCTCCTCGGACGGCTGGTGCTCGTGCACCCGGCCGCCGAGCTCGAGGACTCGTGGCTCTGCAGCATCGATGGCGGGGACGCTCAGGTCCAGGTGGAACTGCTGCGGGTGGGCGCCGCCGGGCCAGGTGGGCGCGACGTAGTCATCGATGCGCTGGAAGGCCAGCGTCGCCCGCCCGTCCGGGTTGTCTTTGGAGACCCCACCGCCCGGCGGGACGAGATTGACCCACGCACGGTCGGCGCCCTCCTCCAGCTCGTAGCCGAGCAGGGCGCCGTAGAAGCGGCCCAGCTCGAGCGCGTCGGGACAGTCCAGGACGACGAGGTCAAGCTTTGGAGTGATAGCCATGAGGGGACCGTAGCGGCGGTTGCGGACGACTGGCGTCCGCTTGCTCACGGTCAGTCGGGGGTCTCCGGGGGATAGGTGATGGAGGATCCCACGACCTGGGCGAAGGCGGTGAGCTTGTGCTCGCGGGCCTGGTGAGGACCCACGATGTCCACGACCCGCACGCCGCGGACCAGCAGGGCGTCGCCCACCAGCGAGCGGTGGCACCGCCAGGGCACGGCCTCGGCGCACATGATCGCCGTCCGAGGCCGGGCGGCCAGGTCCACGAGCTCGTCCACGGCCGCGCGGAACGCCGGCGTCTGCATGTAGTCGGCGTAGCCCCGGAAGGAGGCGTTGCGCCAGGCACCGTTGATCGAGTCCGGCGCGGTCTTGCGCAGGCCGCCCAGCTCCTTGAGGTAGACGTAGCGGACACCTTGCTCCGGGAGCGAGGTCCGCAGAGCCTCCTGGGAGTACTGCGGGTTGTGTCGCGAGCCCGGCACCGTGCGGATGTCGACGAGCTGGGTGATCTCGTGCTCGCGCAGCAGCCCGATGAGCTCCTCGAGCGGGCGTGTCGAGTGCCCGATCGTCCAGACCGTCGTCATCCTCCGAGCTCCTTCGGTGTCAGCGGTGTCAACGGCGCAGCCGCAGCCCGCGCGGGGTGTGGTGGAAGCCGGCGTCCGCCAGCGCCTGCACGAGCGGGTGATCGGACCCGAGGAGTGCGGCGCCGTCCGCGCGCTCGACGCTGAGCCTGCCCAGCGCGCCGCGGTGCACCACGTCCGCCAGCGCCCTGGCGGCGGCCCCGAGGTCGGCGGGGTCCTCGCCGAAGGACAGCAGCGTCTTGCCACCACGCTCGACGTAGAGGACCAGGCGCCCGTCCACGAGCACGACGAGGGCACCGGCCTTGCGGGCCGGACGATGCCTGCCTGCGTCGTCCGGGCGCTCGGGCCAGGGCAGCGCCGCACCGTAGACGTTGGCCGGATCGGTCGCGGCCAGGACCAGGGCGGGGCGCTCGGGCTGAGCTCCGCGACGCTGAGCGCTCACCGACCAGGCGTCGCCGAGGTGCGCGAGCGGGCTGGCCGGCAGGCCGGCCCCCTGCTGACCACCGGCGGTGTCGTCGAGGACCCGGCTGCCGGCGCGCAGACGGTCCACGGCCCCCGCGGTCGCGAACTGGGAGCCGCCGAGGCCCTCCACGAAGTAGCCGCGTCGCACCCGACCGGACTCCTCGGCGGCGGCGAGGACCCGATAGACGGACGCGAAGCCGCCCACGACCTCCTCGGCGACCGCGCTGCCGCGGGTGACCACGCCGTAGCGGTCGAGGAGCAGCTCGGCCTGCGCCCACGCGCGGACGGTCGCGTCGGCCTCGGTGGCCGGCAGGACGCTCCATCGCCCGAGGCCGCGGGGGTCGGTGATGCGCACGCTCGAGGCGGGCCGGGCCAGGCCGTTGCGGGGACCGCCCCCACGCAGCGTCCCGAGGGTGCCGCGTCGACCGCCGCGTCCGGCCCGGGGGCCGCTGCGGCGTGGCTTGTGCGCCGTGTGGCCCCCGTCGAGCAGGCCTCGCAGGGCCGTGAACGTGTCGCCGGTGACGTGCCCTGCCCAGACCAGTGCCCACAGGTCGTCGACGACCGTGGCGTCGGTGCCTCGTCCGAGCGTCGCGGCGAGCCCGGCCACGAAGTGCGCCCCGCCCAGCCGCAGGTGGTCGAGCAGGTCCCGCTGCTGCGCGGTGAGATCAGCCTCCGGGCCGGGGGCTGCCAGCGTGAGGTGGGCGGTGTCCGCCAGGTGCAGCGAGACCCAGCCGTCGTCCCCGGGCAGGGACCCGTGCCCCTGCCACAGCACCTCACCCGTCGCCGTCAGCTCGTCCAGCATCGCGGGGGAGTAGTCCGGCACGCGGGCCGGGAGCACGAGTGTCTCGACGGCGCTGGCGGGCAGGCGCGCCCCGGCCAGCTGCTCCACGGCGCGCGCCACGGCCTCGACGCCCCGGCTGCGATCCCCGATGCCGTGCCAGGCCGGCACGAACCGCGCCAGGTCGGTCACCGGGACCGGCTCGACCTCCGCGCGGAGCGCAGCCAGGGAGCGTCGCCGCAGGGTGCGCAGCACCTGCACGTCGCAGTACTCGACACCGTGCTGCCCGCCGCCGAGCTGCTCGGGGAGCAGCTCACCCTCGACGAGCTGACCGCGACCGACGAGACGAGCGAGGGTGTGCGAGGCGACCGCCGTGCCGAGCCCGAGGGTCGCGGCGACGGCCGTGGCGGTGAAGGGTCCGTGGGTGCGCGCGTATCGCTGCACCAGTCCGCCGAGCGGGTCGTCGCCGCCGTCCAGCAGGCTGTCGGCGATGCCGGGCGGCACGGCCACCCCGAGGGCGTCGCGCAGCCGACCCGCGTCCTCCACGACGGCCCACCGCTCCTCGTCGCTGATGCGGACCCGGACGACGCGGCGCGCCGACTCGAGCTGCTGCAGCCAGGTCGCCGCCTGCCCCTCGTCCGGGTAGGCGTCCTCCTCGGCGGCGCAGCGCAGCGCGACGTCGGGAGTGCTCAGGGGACCCACGACGCGCAGGAGGTCGGCGACCCCCTCGGCGTCCCGGCACCGTCGAGCCGGCGAGAGGCGTTGCAGGTCGGCCTCGGTCGCGGTGATGACCTCGGGGTCCAGCAGGTCTCGCAGGGAGCTGCCGGCGTCCTGGCCGAGCAGGTCCGACAGCAGGTCGGCGTCGAGCGAGAGCGCGGCGGCCCGGCGCTCGGCCAGGGGGGAGTCGCCCTCGTAGAGGTACTGGGCGACGTAGCCGAAGAGCAGGCTCTTGGCGAACGGCGACGGGGTCGGCGTCTCGACCTCGACGACACGGACGTCCCTGGACCGGACGCGGGCCATCAGGTCGATCAGCCCGGGGACGTCGAAGACGTCCTGGAGGCATTCCCGCACGGCCTCGAGGACGATGGGGAAGGACGGGTAGCGGCTGGCCACCTCGAGCAGCTGCGCGGACCGCTGCCGCTGCTGCCACAGGGCCTGACGTCGACCGGGCTGGCGCCTCGGCAGCAGCAGGGCGCGCGCGGCGCACTCGCGGAACCGGGCGGCGAAGACGGCCGAGCCGCCGATCTCGGCCGTCACCAGGGCCCGGACGTCGTCCGGGTCGAGGGTGATCAGGTCGACGATCTCGCGGGTCCAGTCCGCCACGTCGCCGGACTCCCCGTCGTCGCCCGCAGGCCCGTCGACGGCCGTGTCGAGGTCCGGGAGCCGCAGGATGATGCCGTCGTCGGCGTTCATCGCCTGCACGTCGTAGCCGAACCGCTCGCGGAAGCGGGCCCCGACGGCCAGGGCCCAGGGAGCGTGCACCTGCTGTCCGTAGGGGGAGTGGATCGCGATCCGCCAGTCGCCGATCTCGTCGCGGAAGCGCTCGACCACCACGGTCCGGTCGTCGGGCACCACGCCCGTGGCCTCGCGCTGCTCGGCGAGGTAGTCGACCAGGTTGTCGGCCGCCCAGGCGTCCAGCCCGCCGTCGGACAGGCGGTGCACGGCGTCCTCCCGTGGCAGCCGTGAGAGCTCGCGAAGCCGTGCCCCGACCGCCGCGCCGAGCTCGGCCGGGCGCCCGAGCTGGTCGCCCTTCCAGAACGGCAGACGACCGGGCTGGCCCGGGGCCGGCGTGACGAGCACCCGGTCTTGCGTGATGTCCTCGATGCGCCAGGCCGTGGAACCGAGCGTGAAGACGTCGCCCACCCGCGACTCGTAGACCATCTCCTCGTCGAGCTCGCCCACCCGCCGGCCGGGGCCGTCACCGGTGGCCAGCATCACGGCATACAGCCCGCGGTCGGGGATCGTCCCACCGCTGGTGACGGCCAGCCGTTGTGCGCCGGGGCGACCGGACACCGTGTCGGCGACGCGGTCCCACACGATCCTGGGCCGCAGCTCGGCGAACTCGTCGCTCGGGTAGCGCCCGGCGAGCATGTCGAGGGTGGCCTCCAGGACGGAGCGGGGCAAGGACGCGTAGGGGGCCGCCCGCCGGACGAGCTGCTCCACGTCCCCCACGGTCCAGTCGTCGAGCGCGCACATGGCCACGACCTGCTGGGCCAGGACGTCGACGGGGTTGGCGGGGATGCGCAGCGCCTCGATGGCCCCCTCGCGCATGCGGTCGATCACCACGGCGGTCTGGACCAGGTCGGCGCGGTACTTGGGGAAGAAGACGCCGCGGGAGACGGCCCCCACCTGGTGCCCGGCGCGGCCGACGCGTTGCAGGCCGCTCGCCACGCTCGGGGGGCTCTCGACCTGGACCACGAGGTCCACCGCGCCCATGTCGATGCCGAGCTCGAGCGAGCTGGTGGCGACCACGGCCGGCAGCAGGCCGGACTTGAGGGCCTCCTCGATCTCCTGGCGGTGCTCCTTGCTGACGGAGCCATGGTGGGCCCGGGCCAGCACGGGTGCGGCACCGTGGCTCTGCCCGGCCTGACCCATGAGGTGCGCAGGGGTGCCGTGGGTGAGGCGAGCGGGCGCGGGCAGGCCGTCCGGCGCGGTGACGGGGGGCACCGGCGTACGACCGTCGTCGCCCTCGTCCTCGGGGGGTCCGAGCCGCTCCTCCCACAGCTCGTTGAGGCGCGCAGTCAGACGCTCCGCCAGCCGCCGCGAGTTGGCGAAGACGAGCGTCGAGCGTTGCTGGGCGACGAGGTCGACGATGCGTTCCTCGACGTGAGGCCACACCGATGCCGCGCGGCGCGGGTCCGCGTCGCCGGGGCCGTCGAGGTCGACCGGCGCGGCGGAGCCCAGCTCGGCCAGGTCGGGGACCGGGACGACGACCTGCAGGTCCCACTCCTTGGTCGACGGGGGCTGGACGACGCTGACGGGGCGGCCCCCCGCCAGGTAGCGCGCGACCTCCTCCACGGGGCGGACCGTGGCGGACAGGCCGACGCGCGTCGCGGGACGGTCCAGCAGGGCGTCCAGGCGCTCCAGGGACAGGGCGAGGTGGGCGCCTCGCTTGGTCCCCGCGACGGCGTGGACCTCGTCGAGGATCACCGTCTCGACCCCGCGCAGGCTCTCGCGCGAGGCGGACGTGAGCAGCAGGAAGAGCGACTCGGGCGTGGTGATCAGCACGTCGCTCGGACGGCGTTGGAAGGCCCGGCGATCGGCGGCCGGGGTGTCCCCGCTGCGCACCGACACCGTCACGGCGGGTGGGGGGATACCCAGCCTGCGCGCGGCGTGCTCGATGCCGACCAGGGGCGAGCGCAGGTTGCGCTCGACGTCCACGGCCAGCGCCTTCATCGGGGAGACGTACAAGACCCGGCAGCGGCGCAACGGGTCCTGCGGCGGTGGGCTCGACCCCACCTGGTCCAGCGCCCACAGGAAGGCCGCCAGGGTCTTGCCCGACCCGGTGGGCGCCACGACGAGCGTGTGCTGACCCGTCGACACCGCCTCCCACGCCCCGGTCTGGGCCGGTGTGGGCGCGGGGAAGCTGCTCCGGAACCACGCGCGGGTGGCTGGGGAGAAGCGGTCGAGGACGTCGCTGGTCATGGTGCGTCCAAGAGTGCCACGGAGGTCCGACATACCCCTGGCCCTCCCGGTGCGACGAGGGGGTCCACGGCCAGCCGGCCGGGGACCCCCTCGATGGTGCTGCGCGCGGGCCTGCGATGCCCGGCCCGCGCAGGCGCGTCAGCGGCGGGTGTCGTCGTCCAGGCCGTCACGACGCGTCTCGCCGAGACCGCCACGGTCGGTGTCCGTGGTGCGGATGGCGTCGTCGCGGTCGACGTGGCCGTGGGTGACGTTGGTGTCGTGGTGCGTGCCCACGTGCTCGGTGCGGGTGCTGCGGTGGTCCACGTGGTCAGCGGGGTGGACCTCGTGCTTCTTGTTCTTCTTCAGCAGGCCGGCCAGTCCCAGCAGACCGAGCAGGCCCCACAGGCCGGTCTTGTCGGACTCGGTCGTGGTAGTGGTCGTGGTGACCGAGGTGCTCGGCGAGGGGGTCGCGGTGTCGGCGACGGCCGCGCCGGCGGGCACGATGGCGAAGGCGGCGGCCGCGGCGGCGGTGAGGATGGTCTTGCGCATGATGGTCAAGCCTTTCGTTGAGGGAAGGTGCGTCGGGAGATCGGTCGGCTTCTCAGCGGGACCGGTCGTCGGTCCGGTGGGCCTGGGTCGACGTGGCGCGGGTGGCGCCCGAGGCGCGACGCTCGTCGACGGCCTGCTTGCCCTTGAGCAGGCCCGCGAGGCCGAGGGCCCCGAGGAGGCCGGCGAGGCCCCACTTGCCGGAGTTGTCGTCGGCGACGTTGTCCTCGTCGGCGGCGACGACGGTGACGCTGGGTGCGTGCTGGGCGGGCGGGGCTGCCATGGACGGGGCAGCAGCGGCAGTGACCGATGCGGCTCCGATCACGGCGGCGGCACCCAGACGGGTCATGGTGCGGCGCATGATTTTCCTTTCGTCGTACGGTCGTTCGCTGTTTGTACTGCTTCATGTTTGCCACCCCCGCCCGCGCCCATGCGTGAAGGTGGTTGTGATCCATGTCATAGTGTGCGCGTGATATAACAGGTCACTTTGCGTACTCATGCTGGTCACAGCGCTGCCGGTCCCCGCATGGTCGGCGGCGCTCGTTGCGCCGTTCGGGTGATGGGTTGCACACTTGTGATCTGCACGGCAGGGTGTCCGGATGCGCCTGTCCGACCTGCGGCGGCTCCTGGACGAGGAGTTCGGCCCCGGCTATGCCCCCACGGTGGCCAGCGACCACCGGATCTCGGGGCTGGGCAGCCGCACCGTCGAGGAGGCGGTGGCCGACGGGATCCCGCCGCGCGCCGTGTGGCTCGCCCTCTGCGACGACTTCGACGTGCCCGAGTCGCGGCGCCTCGGGCGGGACCGACCCCTGCGCCGGGACGCGCCCCTCGACTGACTGTGAGGGTGTGACAGCAGCCCAGCGGTGATGGGCTGTGGTCGTCGGTCTCGTTCGTGACTCCTCGCCTGACTGGCTTCGTGCCTTCCGCGCGACTTGTCCGTTCGGGATCGGCGACCCGGC
>NZ_WLVL01000036.1 GCF_009707125.1 Arsenicicoccus cauae | reverse complement strand
GACCTCATAGGAGCCTGTGCCAGCAGGCACCCATCACTGTCTTGTCCGCTCACCTCGGCGGGTGCGTGCCGCCCTGCCAGGTCGAGTGAGAGGACGGCGATGACCACCATCGCATGCAAGGACACCGGCACGAAGACGGACCGGAGCCAGACAGACCAAATCGAGGTCGCTGCGGGAGCAATGATCAGAACCTGTGGATGGCTCTCGGCGAGGTGACGTAGAGGAGACGTACCTCCCGAGCAAGATCGAAGCCCATGCTCAAGTTCGGATCGTGGTCGGCGTTGACGCGCCGGCTCGGGAAG
>NZ_WLVL01000035.1 GCF_009707125.1 Arsenicicoccus cauae | reverse complement strand
CGGTGCCCTCGATGCCGACGACCAGCAGTAGCCCGAACGAGCGCAGCCAGTCCAGCAAGTCGAGGTAGCCACGCCGCGAGGCCGGGAACTGACGATGCCCCAGGAGCCGGCCGGCGGTGTCGATCACCGCAGCGGTGTGGATGTCCTGGTGGGTGTCAACGCCCGCAGCGAGAGGAATAGTCAAGACCTGTGGATTGATGTGTCAGGCGGCGTGAGCGTGACCTCCTGATTCGTCGGGTCGTTCGACGAGCTTGCCGTTGCTGAACTCCGCGCCGGCACGGACGAGCGCAACGA
>NZ_WLVL01000034.1 GCF_009707125.1 Arsenicicoccus cauae | reverse complement strand
ATGTCGGTCAGCCACACCCGATTCGGTGCCGCCGCGCTGGTGAAGTCGTGGCGGACGCGGCCCGCCTCGCCCTCGACCGCGAGCCGGTCATCGTGCACCGGTGGTCCGGGCCGCGGACGGGCCGAGCGCTTCTTCCCGAAGATCGACCACTGAACCGCCCCGGGTTTGGTGGAGGGTCTTGATCTCTACGGGAGAGTGGAGTCATGCCTGCACCGAGGAAGTACAGCGACGAGTTGCGTGAGCGTGCGATCCGCACGGTGAACGAGACGATCAGGGA
>NZ_WLVL01000033.1 GCF_009707125.1 Arsenicicoccus cauae | reverse complement strand
CAAGGACGCCTGCTCCGGGCGGATCGTGGGCTACAGCATCGACTCACGGATGACGTCGCACCTGGCTGTCACGGCGTTGAACTCAGCCGTCGCGCGCCGCGCCGCTGACGGCGTCGATGTGGCCGGGTGCATCGTGCACAGCGACCGAGGCTCGCAATTTCGAAGTCGAAGATTCGTCCACCGCCTGGGCCGCCACCAGCTCGTCGGGTCCATGGGACGGGTCGGTGCCTGCGGTGACAATGCCGCGATGGAGATGCTCCTATCAGAGTCAAGCGGTCATCGGAGCCGCCTCGAGGACGCGGAAGAGGTGTCGGGCGTAGAAGCGCTTCAGGCACCGCATGGCCTCTCTTTTCGTCTTGCCCTCACTGATCCGGCGGGCGATGTAGTCCTTGGTCGGCTGGTGGTGCTTGGCCCGCGCGAGGATCACGGTGTGCAGTGCCCGGTTGAGCTGACGGTCGCCGCCGCGTGAGAGTCGGTGGCGAGTCTGGGTCTGGCCGGACGTGGCTTCGAGCGGTGCGACGCCACCGAGCCTGGCGAAAGCGGCTTCGTCGCGGCAGCGGCCAGGGTGCGACCACGACACCAGAATCTGGGCGGCCATGAGCACGCCGACGCCAGGCTCGTCGAGCAGTGCCGGCGCCATCGCACGCACGAGTGGGATCATCGCCAGTTCGAGCTCGCGGCACTCATCGGTGAGTTGCCGGACCCGGTTCGCGGTACTACGCAGCGATAGCTTCGTCGCTGCGTACTCGGGATCAGTGGCGGTCTCCGGGCGCAGACGTTGGCAACGCCCGACCAGCTCCATCAGCGGGCGCCCGCGCAGCTCCTCGCGCAAGTCGGTGGGCGCGGTGACCACGAGTGCTTTGAGGACGTTGATCGCAGCGACCCGCGCGAGTTTCGCGCTGTCACGGGCGGTGATGAGTGTTCGCAGGCCTTCGCGGGCACCGCGCGAACGCGGCGTCGCCCAGGTCTTGCGGCCCAAGATCTCGCGCGCTGCACGAACGGCGTCCAGGGAGTCGGACTTCGCGCCGTCCTTCGATGGGCGCGTGCTGGGGTGGTCGAACTCGATGACGAACTCGCCCTTGGCGGCGAGCGCTGCAGCCAACCCAGCCCCGTAGCTCCCGGTGGACTCGATCGACCAAGCGCGCCTTTCGTCGGTGGTGTAGCCCTTTGCCCACCGCAGCGCTTGGCCGTAGCCGCGGGCGGTTGTGGCGAAGACCTTTGAGGCGATCTCGCCCTGGGTTCTTGAACAGACGACTGCGGCGGTGATGCGGTCCCTGTCGGGGTCGACTCCGATGACGTGGTCGACGAGTTCTGCGAGTGACATGCCTTGCTCCTTCTCATCTAGCGGATGGACTCCGCCGAGGAGGTGAGGCAGGACTGTGATGGGTCACCCGAAGGGACAAGCTCCTAATCAAGCCATCGAGGTCGGCGGTGCGGCTGGCGGACATATCTCTCAATAAGGACACCGGCAGGGTCGGTCATTCTGTGGGTCACGTCAGCCAGCACCACCTTGCCGCGCAGCATGCTGGGAGTCTCACAATCCTTCTTCGCCCTCCTGCAAAAGAACTTCCTCAACCAACGCCGCTGGGACACCCGCGACGAGTTGCGGATCGCGATCGTCACCTGGATCGAACGGACCTACCACCGCCGACGACGACAAGACCGCCTCGGCCGATTGACGCCCATCGAATACGAGACCACCATGACCACACCAGCCGACCAGGCTGCGTGACTACCACTGTCACCTATCCGTGCAGCAGTCCCACCCGCTCGGGCGGCAGACGCGGGTCCCCGCCGCCGACACCCCCGACCCAGCCAAGGGCGACCTGACCCTCGGCTACTACGACACCGACCTACCCCAGCGTGTGGACCAGGGCGGCGTCGATACCACCTTCACCCTCGACGTCGTCGACCGCCGCCTGACCCAGAAGACCACCAGCACCAACCCTGATGTCCCTACCTCGACGATGGTGCGGCACTACACCGACGACAGCGACAACCCCTCCTGGACCACCACCACCAACACCGCCGGCCAGACCGTCACCACCCGGTGCACCGGATCCCTCGGCGGAGACCTCGGCGCCAGCTAGCCGAGGACGCGTCCGTCACCCTGACCCTGACCACCCTCCACGGCGACGTCGCCACCACCATCAACCTCAGCCCCGACCAGGGCGAAGGAACGGCCGCGACCAGCATCACCGGGTGGAGCGACTACACCGAGTACGGCACCCCCAGAGACCCCGCCGCCACCCAAGCCGTCGCAGGACTCGCTGGCTACGGATGGCTCGGAGCAGAACAACGCTCCACCACCCCAGCCACCGCAGGCCTCACCCTCATGGGCGACCGCTACTACAACCCCACCCGCGGCGCCTTCACCAGCCTCGACCCCGAACCCGGCGGCAACCCCACCGCCTACACCTACCCCCTCGACCCCATCAACAGCTACGACATCGACGGGCGCCGGCAAGAGGTAGGCGGGTACGGTGGAGGAGGCGGAGGCGGCTCCAGTTACGGCGGCAACTTCGACCTGTACGACACCCGCAAGAACGGCAAGGGTGTCGTGGGTGCCGCCTACCG
>NZ_WLVL01000032.1 GCF_009707125.1 Arsenicicoccus cauae | reverse complement strand
CCCGCACTCCTGGTGCGACTACCTCGCACCCGCAGCGTACGAGAACGCCTACTACGCTGCCCGCAACCCTTCGACGGCAACCGCCGCCGAAGCACACACGACTCTCCACTGAACCCGGGGCGGTTCACCTTGGACACCGACGCGCCGTACACCTCGGCCAGGTGCGCGGAGATCTCCCCGGTGGTCAGACCCTTGGCGTACAGGGACAGGACTAGCTCGTCCAGGTCGGACAGGCGCCGCTGCCGCTTCTTGAC
>NZ_WLVL01000031.1 GCF_009707125.1 Arsenicicoccus cauae | reverse complement strand
TCCCTGATCGTCTCGTTCACCGTGCGGATCGCACGCTCACGCAACTCGTCGCTGTACTTCCTCGGTGCAGGCATGACTCCACTCTCCCGTAGAGATCAAGACCCTCCACCAAACCCGGGGCGGTTCAAGGACGTGATCTCGCGGATCACCGACCGGGTGATCGAGGAGATGCAGTCCTGGTGGGCCAGACCCCTGGAGAAGGTCTACGCCGCGATCTTCATCGACGCGATCATGGTCAAGGTCCGCGACGGT
>NZ_WLVL01000030.1 GCF_009707125.1 Arsenicicoccus cauae | reverse complement strand
GTCAAGAAGCGGCAGCGGCGCCTGTCCGACCTGGACGAGCTAGTCCTGTCCCTGTACGCCAAGGGTCTGACCACCGGGGAGATCTCCGCGCACCTGGCCGAGGTGTACGGCGCGTCGGTGTCCAAGGACGTGATCTCGCGGATCACCGACCGGGTGATCGAGGAGATGCAGTCCTGGTGGGCCAGACCCCTGGAGAAGGTCTACGCCGCGATCTTCATCGACGCGATCATGGTCAAGGTCCGCGACGGT
>NZ_WLVL01000003.1 GCF_009707125.1 Arsenicicoccus cauae | reverse complement strand
TCGAACGGCACCACCAGACCTTCAACAAGTGGCTCGCAGCCAGCGGGCACCAGCCCCAGACGCTGACGCACATGCAGGCCCTATGCGACCAGTACCAGGACTGGTACAACACCCAACGCTGGCACTCGGCCATCCGCGCTACCCCCGCCGCCACCTGGGCCAACGCCCCAGCGCTCGGCGGCCCCACCAGCCTGCCCGCTCAGACCGACGCCCACATCTACGCCGCCCGCGTCGACAAGACCGGCCGAGTCTGGATGCACGGCACCAGCATCACCATCGGACGGGCCCACACCGGACAGACGATGACCGTCGTGATCGACGGGCAGCACGCCAACGTCCACGACCACGACGGCCATCACCTCGGCCACCTCACCCTCGACCGCGACCGACGCAACCAAGGCCAGCTCATCGCCTAACCTGTCTCACATCCATCGAGACATCGCGTCCCACATGTACCGAGACACGACATCCAACATCCTTGGACCAAACCCTCACGATATTCGTGGGGCGCGCGTCAGGGCGCCCCAGCTGAGACTCAGCGCTTGTTGAACTCGTCCGTGACGCACTGCTGCATCTTGGCCGGGTCCTGGTCGTACTGCTGGCACTTCTGCGCGAGGTCCGCGAACATGATCGTGAACACCAGCATCGCGATCCCCATCACGGTGCCGATGATGCCGAGGATCAGACCCGCCATCGACAGGCCCTTGCCCCCGACGAGGCCCTGCTTGGCCTTCTTGTTGCCCATCACGCCGAGGACGATCGCGACGATGCCGGCGAGCAGGCCCGGCCAGCCCCCGCAGCACGCGAGCGGGATCGACAGGATGCCGAGGATCAGGGCGATGATGCCCAGCACGTTCGTGCCCTGCGGCTGCGGGGCGTAGCCCTGGCCGTAGGGCTGGTCCCCGTAGGGCGGCTGGCCCCCGTCATACGGCTGAGCGCCACCGGTCTGACCGTCGGCCGGCTGGTAGGGCTGGCTCCCGTACGGTTGGCTCCCGTAGGGCTGGCTCCCGTAGGGCTGGCTGCCGTACGCGCCGCCCGAGGCGGGACGCTCGGGCTCGCCGGCCGGGGGCGGCGGGTTCTGCGGGTGGTCGGTCATGGATTTCCCCTCTCGTCGGTGACGGACACGCCCGTCAGGGCGGCGCTGCCACGCTAGCCGCCGGCCGGGGGCGCGCCGTGGACGTCACCCGTGCGTCCGCAGGTCGTGGCCGTATCGTGGCCTGGTGCAGCAGACCTCCACCCCGGCACCGGCCCCCGCCGGCCCGCGGGCAAGGCCCGCCCTGCCGCTGGGGCTGCTGACCGGCGAGGCCCTGGCGCTCGGCACCCTGGCCGTGCGGGATCCCCACGTGGCGGGGTCGTGGGGGAGCTGCCCGTTC
Organism: Arsenicicoccus cauae; assembly: GCF_009707125.1. GTDB lineage: Bacteria > Actinomycetota > Actinomycetes > Actinomycetales > Dermatophilaceae > Arsenicicoccus > Arsenicicoccus cauae. The sequence goes on along the minus strand of NZ_WLVL01000003.1, from coordinate 101,210 downwards.
CTGACGATCACCGGTATGCCGTGCCCGTGGTGCGGAGGCCTCCGCTCGGTCAACGACCTCGTGCGCGGCGACCTGCTCGCCGCCGTGTCGTCCAACGCCCCCACCCTGCTTGCGGTGGTGGCCGTCGTGGCCGGCACCATCGCCTGGGTCGTGGTGGCCTGGCGGGCGGCCCGCGTCGGGGGAGCGGACCCGGTCGTCATACGTCTGCAGGAGGCCCCGGCCGGACGCTGGGCCGCAGCGGTGCTCCTGCTGTGGTGCGCCTTCGGCGTGGCCCGCTGGTGGGCGCCGCTGTCGTGGTGGCAGCCCTAGCCGACGGGTGGACGGATTCGGTGACCGCGCCACCAGTGGCTAGCCTGAGGCCGTGGCTTCGGTACTCGACGACATCATCGGCGGCGTCCGCGACGATCTCGCGCGCCGTCAGGCGCAGGCCTCCCTGGAGGAGCTGAAGCAGCGCGCCTCGCAGGTCGAGCCCGCCAAGGACGCCCGAGCCGCCCTCGCCGCGGGCCGCACCGCCGGTGTCCGGGTGATCGCCGAGGTCAAGCGGTCGAGCCCCAGCAAGGGCGCCCTGGCCCTGATCGCCGACCCGGCCGGGCTCGCAGCCGACTACCAGGCCGGCGGGGCCAGCGTCATCAGCGTCCTCACCGAGGAGCGCAGGTTCGGCGGGAGCCTGGCCGACCTCGACACGGTGCGGGCCGCCGTGGACGTGCCGGTGCTGCGCAAGGACTTCATGGTCGAGCCCTACCAGCTGTGGGAGGCGCGGGCGCACGGCGCCGATGTCATCCTGCTCATCGTGGCGGCCCTCGAGCAGCCCGTCCTGGTCTCGATGCGTGAGCGTGCCGAGTCCCTCGGCATGACGGCCCTGGTCGAGGTGCACGACGAGGACGAGGCGCGCCGGGCCCTCGACGCCGGCGCCCGGGTCGTCGGCGTCAACAACCGCAACCTCAAGACACTCGAGGTCGACCGCTCGACCTTCGGCCGGGTCGCCGCGGTGCTGCCCGACACGGTCGTGCGGGTCGCCGAGTCGGGGGTCCGCGGACCGCACGACGTGCTCGAGCTCGCCCGCGCCGGCGCCGACGCGGTCCTCGTCGGAGAGTCCCTCGTCACCGGGGGCAGCCCGCGGGACGCCGTCGCCGAGCTCGTCGCCGCCGGCGCCCACCCGGCCCTGCGCCACTGACCAGATCCGGAGACGCCGTATGACGAACCGCAGCCACCGCAGCCCCAGCGACGCCCAGCCGGGCGACCCGGTCGGCCGGTTCGGCGACTTCGGCGGGCGCTACGTCCCCGAGGCTCTCGTGGCCGCGCTCGACGAGCTCGACGAGCAGCGGCAGAAGGCCGCCCGTGACCCCGAGTTCATCGCCGAGCTCGAGCGGCTGCAGCGGACCTACACCGGCCGGCCGAGCATCGTCACCGAGGTGCCGCGCTTCGCCGAGCACTGCGGGGGAGCGCGGGTCATCCTCAAGCGGGAGGACCTCAACCACACGGGCTCCCACAAGATCAACAACGTCCTCGGCCAGGCCCTGCTGACGCGCCGGATGGGCAAGACCCGCGTCATCGCCGAGACGGGCGCCGGGCAGCACGGCGTGGCGACGGCCACCGCGGCGGCCCTGATGGGGCTCGAGTGCGTCGTCTACATGGGGGAGCGGGACACCGAGCGACAGGCGCTCAACGTCGCCCGCATGCGGCTCCTCGGGGCCGAGGTCGTCCCGGTGACGCACGGCAGCCGCACCCTCAAGGACGCGGTCAACGAGGCCTTCCGCGACTGGGTGGCCAACGTGGCCACCACCCACTACGTGCTGGGGACGGTCACCGGGCCGCACCCCTTCCCGGAGATGGTCCGGGACTTCCACAAGGTGATCGGCGAGGAGGCGCGCGAGCAGGTCCTCGAGCTCGTCGGCCGGCTGCCGGACGCCGTGTGCGCGTGCGTGGGCGGCGGGTCCAACGCGATGGGGATCTTCCACGCCTTCGTGCCCGACCGGCAGGTGCGGCTGGTCGGTCTCGAGGGCGGCGGCGAGGGCGTGGAGTCCGGGCGCCACGCCTCACGGTTCTCGACCGGCACCCCGGGCGTGCTCCACGGCGCCTTCACCTACCTCCTGCAGGACGACGAGGGCCAGACGATCGAGTCCCACTCGGTCTCGGCGGGCCTCGACTACCCCAGCGTCGGGCCCGAGCACGCCGCCCTGCACGCCTCCGGCCGCGCGGAGTACCACCCGATCACCGACGACGAGGCGATGGAGGCCTTCCGGCTGCTCACCCGCACCGAGGGGATCCTGCCTGCGATCGAGTCCAGCCACGCGCTCGCGGGCGCCATGAAGCTCGGCCGTGAGCTCGGGCCCGACGCGGTCATCCTCGTCAGCCTGTCGGGGCGCGGGGACAAGGACGTCGACAGCGCCGCCCGGTGGTTCGGGCTGATGGACGGCGAGGACTTCGCCCGGGCCGAGCAGATCAAGGCCGCCGAGCCCGTCGCCGACAACGAAGGGGTGGGCCAGTGAGCTCCCGGGTCACCGACGTCCTGCGGCGGTGCCGCGACGAGCACCGGGCCGCCCTGGTGGGCTACCTGCCCGTCGGCTACCCGGACGTCGACCGCTCGATCGAGGCCATGGTCGCCATGGTCGAGGCGGGCGTCGACGTCGTCGAGGTCGGCATCCCCTACAGCGACCCCGTCATGGACGGCCCGGTGATCCAGGACGCCGCCGTGCAGGCCCTGGCCGGCGGGGTGCGGCTCGCCGACGCCTTCCGTGCGGTCCGGGCCATCACCGATGCCGGGGGCGCCGCGGTCTGCATGACCTACATCAACCCCGTCCTGCGGTATGGCGTCGACCGGTTCGCCGCCGAGCTGGGCGCCAACGGCGGATCGGGGCTCATCACCCCCGACCTGATCCCTGACGAGGCCGGCGCGTGGATCGAGGCGGCCGAGCGCCACGACCTCGACCGCATCTTCCTCGTCGCCCCGTCCTCGACCACCGAGCGTCTGGCGAGCACGGCCGCCGCCTGCCGCGGGTTCGTCTACGTCACCGCCCTCATGGGCGTCACCGGGGCCCGGACCGCCGTCGGGCCCGAGGCGGCCCACCTCATCGAGCGGACCCGTGCCGTCACCGACACCCCGCTGTGCGTCGGGCTCGGCGTCTCCACCCGCGAGCAGGCGGCCCAGGTGGCGTCGTACGCCGACGGGGTCATCGTCGGGTCGGCCCTCGTGCGGGCGCTCACCGACGGTGTCGAGGAGCTGCAGGGCGTCGTGCGCGAGCTCGCCGCGGGGGTCCGGGAGGGCGGCCGATGAGCGCGGGTCGCTGGGGTGGCTGGGTGGGCCTGGTGGCCCGGCTCGTGCTGGGCGTCGTGCTGCTCGTCTCGGGCTACCTCAAGGTCGGCTCGCTCGAGTCCTCCGCCGAGGCCGTGCGCGCCTTCAAGATCCTGCCCTTCGACCTGGCCAACCTGGTCGGATATGTCCTGCCGGTGCTGGAGCTGGCCATCGGCGCGCTGCTGGTGCTCGGGCTGTTCACCCGTCTGGCCGCGGTCGCGGGCAGTCTGCTGATGGTCGCCTTCCTCATCGGCATCGTCAGCGTGTGGGTGCGCGGCATCTCCATCGACTGCGGCTGCTTCGGCGGGGGAGGCGTCGTGGCGCCCGAGGACACCAACTACCTGTGGGACGTCGTGCGCGACGCTGGCCTGCTGCTTTGCGGCGTGTGGCTGACGATCCGACCGCGCACCCCTGCGAGCATGGACCGATGGCTCTTCGGAGCCCCGACCAGACACTGATCGAGGAGCACCACCGATGAGCACGAGCTACGAGGAACGGCGCCGCAAGGCGCAGGCCGCGGCCCCGAGGGACAACAAGGCCAAGGTCGCAGCGGCGGCAGCGTTGGTCGCGCTGCTCGTCCTGGCCGCGGTCGGCTGGGCCATCTGGTCGCAGCAGTCCCACAAGAGCGAGGTCGCGGACACGATCGCCAACGCCTCGACGCCGCCCAACGCCACGACGGACGGCGGCGGGATCGTCGCCAACCCCGGCAAGGCCAAGGCCGGGGCCCCGACGCTCGTGATCTACGAGGACTTCCAGTGCCCCATCTGCAAGCAGGTCGAGGACGTCGTCGGCCCGACGGTGACCACGCTCGCCGACCAGGGCAAGGTCAGGCTCGAGTACCACCTGCGCAGCTTCCTGGACACCAACATCCAGCGGGCCATGCCCAACGTCCCCAACCCCGACTCGTCGCTGCGGGCGGCCTCGGCAGCGAGCTGCGCCGATGCGGCGGGACGGTTCAAGGCCTACCACGACGTCGTGTTCAAGCATCAGCCCGAGGAGGGCAAGGGCTACACCGACCAGCAGCTGCGCGTGGACTTCGCCCAGGAGGCCGGGCTGAGCGGTGACTCCCTCGCCGGCTTCCAGGCCTGCGTCCAGGACAAGAAGATGCAGGGCTATGCGACCAAGATGGAGCAGGTCGGCCAGCAGAAGGGCAACACGGGCACCCCCCAGTACCTCCTGAACGGCAAGGAGCTGTCCTTCCAGACCCTCGCCCAGGACCCGACCCAGCTCGAGAAGGACGTCGCCGCGGCGACGAAGTGATCCGGTGACGCCCATCCTCGCCGAGATCCCCAGCCCGACGCAGGGGGTCTGGCACCTTGGCCCCCTGCCCCTGCGTGCCTACGCGCTGTGCATCCTGGCCGGCATCCTCGTGGCGGTGTGGCTGACCCAGCGCCGGCTCGCGGCGCGCGGGGGTGACCCCGAGCGGGTCGTCGACGTGGCCATGTGGGCCGTGCCCTTCGGCATCGTCGGGGGCCGGCTCTACCACGTCATCTCCTCGCCGCGGGCGTACTTCGGGGAGGGTGGCCACCCCCTGGACGCCGTCAAGATCTGGAACGGCGGCCTCGGCATATGGGGAGCGGTCGCGCTGGGGGCGCTGGGGGCGTGGATCGGCTGCCGGCGCAGCGGCGTGTCCTACCTCGACTTCGCCGACGCCCTGGCCCCGGGCCTGCTGGTCGCCCAGGCGATCGGCCGGTGGGGCAACTGGTTCAACAACGAGCTGTACGGCGGACCGACCGACCTGCCCTGGGCGCTGCGGATCCACGAGTGGGACGCAGCTGCGGGGGAGGCGGTGCGCGACGTGTCGGGCCAGGCCGTCGTCCTGGGCCACTACCACCCGACCTTCCTTTACGAGTCGCTGTGGTGCCTGGGGGTGGCGGCCCTGCTGGTGTGGGCCGACCGGCGCCTCGACCTGCGGCGGGGTCAGGTCTTCGCGCTCTACGTCGTGGGCTACACGCTGGGGCGGGTGTGGATCGAGATGATGCGCGTCGACGAGGCCAACCACGTGCTGGGGCTGCGGCTCAACGTCTGGACCAGCCTCCTCGTCCTCGCCTTCGGTCTGGCATGGTTCGTCCTGGCTCGTCGAGGGCCACACAGCGTCTCGACAAACGACCCGATGGAATCTCATACTTCGGAATGAATAACGAGTCCCTCCCCACCGGGGGGCACTCTTTCACCCGTGTTGCTGCGTGGCCACCGCCGTCCCCGCAGCGATGCCTCATGACCGGACGGCGCCCCGCCCTCCGGCCCAGCACGGAGGACGGTGATCACCTGATGTCCCAGTCGTCTGCGACGTCCGCGAACCCTCGAAGCACCACGATCCCCACGACGTTCGCCCGCTTCGGCGCCCAGCCGGGGGACCAGGGGCTGTACCGCTCGGACAACGAGCACGACGCCTGCGGGGTCGCCATGGTGGCCACCCTCCGGGGCACGGCCGGGCACGACATCGTCGACCAGGCCCTGCTGGCCCTGACCAACCTGGAGCACCGCGGCGCCACCGGGGCCGACCCGCTCGTGGGTGACGGCGCGGGCATCCTCACCCAGGTCCCCGACGAGTTCCTCCGCGGGGTCACCGACTTCGCCCTCCCCACCGCCGGGACGTATGCCGTGGGCACGGCCTTCCTTCCCCAGGAAGGGGCCGAGCGCGCCGAGGCCGTCCGCACGATCGAGCGCATCGCCTCCGAGGAGAACCTCAAGGTGCTCGGCTGGCGCGAGGTGCCGGTCGAGCCGGGCTGCGTCGGCCAGGTCGCCCGGGACTGCATGCCGCACTTCGCCCAGCTGTTCGTCTCCGACATCACCGGTCGCCGCGAGGGTCTCGAGCTCGACCGGCTGGCCTTCTGCCTGCGCAAGCGCGCCGAGCACGAGGCGCACGTCTACCTCCCGTCGCTGTCCGCGCGCACCCTGGTCTACAAGGGCATGCTCACCACCGCCCAGCTCGAGCAGTTCTACCCCGACCTGTCGGACGAGCGGTTCGCCACGGCGTTGGCCCTCGTGCACTCACGGTTCTCGACCAACACCTTCCCGTCCTGGCCCAAGTCGCACCCCTACCGCTACATCGCGCACAACGGCGAGATCAACACGGTCAAGGGCAACCGCAACTGGATGCGCACGCGGGAGTCCATGCTCCGCAGCGACGTCATCCCCGGCGACCTCAAGCGGCTCTTTCCGATCTGCACGCCGGACGGGTCGGACTCCGCGTCCTTCGACGAGGTCCTCGAGCTGCTGCACCTCGGCGGCCGGTCGCTGCCGCACGCCGTGCTGATGATGATCCCCGAGGCGTGGGAGAACCACGCCGAGATGGACCCCGCCCGCCGGGCCTTCTACGAGTTCCACTCGATGTTCATGGAGCCCTGGGACGGCCCGGCGTGCGTGACCTTCACCGACGGATCCCTGGTCGGCGCCGTGCTGGACCGCAACGGGCTGCGCCCGGGGCGCTACTGGGTCACCGACGACGGGCTCGTGGTCCTCGCCTCCGAGTCCGGCGTCCTGCCCCTCGACGAGGAGCACGTGGTGCGCCGCGGGCGCCTGCAGCCGGGCCGGATGTTCCTCGTCGACACCGAGGCCCGCCGGATCGTCGAGGACGGCGAGATCAAGGCCCAGCTCGCGGCGGAGCAGCCCTACGCCGACTGGCTGGAGGCCGGCGTCATCAAGCTGTCCGACCTGCCCGAGCGCGAGCACATCGTCCACACCGCGGCCTCGGTCACCCGACGCCAGCAGACCTTCGGCTACACCCTCGAGGAGCTGCGGATCCTGCTGACGCCGATGGCGGTCAACGGCGCCGAGGCGCTCGGGTCGATGGGCACCGACACCCCCATCGCCGTGCTGTCCAGCCGCCCGCGCATGCTGTTCGACTACTTCACGCAGCTCTTCGCACAGGTCACCAACCCGCCGTTGGACGCCATCCGCGAGGAGCTGGTCACCTCGCTCGGGACCGCCGTGGGCCCCGAGGGCAATGCCCTGCTGCCGAGCGCCACGCAGGCCCGCCAGGTCGAGCTGTCCTTCCCCGTGATCGACAACGACGAGCTCGCCAAGATCGTCCACATCAACGCCGACGGCAACCTGCCCGGCTACGCCACCCACGTCGTCCGCGGGCTCTATCGCGTCGACGAGGGCGCCGAGGGCCTGCGGACCCGCCTGGAGGAGATCTTCGCCGAGGTCACGGAGGCGATCCGTGGCGGCGCGCGGTTGGTCATACTGTCCGACCGCGACTCCGACCGGGAGCACGCCCCCATCCCGTCGCTGCTGCTCACCTCGGCCGTCCACCACCACCTGATCCGCGAGAAGCTCCGCACCCAGGTGGGCCTGGTCGTCGAGGCCGGCGACGTCCGCGAGGTGCACCATGTCGCGCTGCTCGTGGGCTACGGCGCCGCCGCGATCAACCCCTACCTCGCGATGGAGTCCGTCGAGGTCCTGGTGCGCCAGGGCATCATCGAGGGGGTCACCCCCGAGAAGGCGGTCAAGAACCTCATCAAGGCGCTTGGCAAGGGCGTCCTGAAGGTCATGTCCAAGATGGGCATCTCGACCGTCGCGTCCTACCGCGGGGCGCAGGTCTTCGAGGCGATCGGTCTGTCGCAGGAACTGGTCGACACCTACTTCACCGGCACCGTCAGCCAGCTCGGCGGGATCGGCCTCGACGTCATCGCCGACGAGGTGGCCGCCCGTCACGTCACGGCCTACCCGGTGGACGGTGTGCGTCAGGCGCACCGCACCCTGCCCATCGGCGGGGAGTACCAGTGGCGCCGCGAGGGCGAGCCGCACCTGTTCGACCCCGAGACGGTGTTCCGCCTGCAGCACTCGACCCGCGAGCGGCGCTACGACATCTTCAAGCAGTACACCCGGCGCGTCGACGACCAGGCCCAGCGCCTGATGACGCTGCGCGGGCTGTTCGACCTGGCCTCCGACCGCCCCTCGATCCCCGTCGAGGAGGTCGAGCCGGTCAGCGAGATCGTCAAGCGGTTCTCGACCGGGGCGATGAGCTACGGCTCGATCTCCAAGGAGGCGCACGAGACCCTGGCCATCGCGATGAACCACCTCGGCGCCCGCTCCAACACCGGCGAGGGCGGCGAGGACGTCGACCGGCTGATGGACCCCGAGCGGCGCAGCGCGATCAAGCAGGTCGCCTCCGGCCGGTTCGGCGTGACCAGCCTCTACCTCACCGAGTCCGACGACATCCAGATCAAGATGGCGCAGGGCGCCAAGCCCGGCGAGGGCGGCCAGCTGCCCGGCCCCAAGGTCTACCCCTGGGTCGCCCGCACCCGGCACTCCACCCCGGGCGTCGGCCTCATCTCGCCGCCGCCGCACCACGACATCTACTCCATCGAGGATCTCGCCCAGCTGATCCACGACCTCAAGAACGCCAACCCGCAGGCCCGCGTCCACGTCAAGCTGGTCTCCGAGATCGGTGTCGGCACCATCGCGGCGGGCGTGTCCAAGGCGCACGCCGACGTCGTGCTCGTCTCCGGCCACGACGGCGGCACGGGAGCCTCCCCGCTCACCTCGCTCAAGCACGCCGGTGCCCCGTGGGAGATCGGCCTGGCCGAGACCCAGCAGACGCTGGTGCTCAACGGCCTGCGCGACCGCATCGTGGTGCAGACCGACGGCCAGCTCAAGACCGGTCGCGACGTCGTCGTGGCGGCGCTGCTCGGCGCCGAGGAGTTCGGCTTCGCCACGGCCCCGCTCGTCGTGTCGGGCTGCATCATGATGCGCGTCTGCCACCTGGACACCTGCCCGGTCGGCGTCGCGACGCAGAACCCCGAGCTGCGGGCGCGGTTCAGCGGCAAGCCCGAGTTCGTCGAGACCTTCTTCGAGTACATCGCGCAGGAGGTCCGCGAGCTCCTCGCCGAGCTGGGCTTCCGCTCGATCCAGGAGGCCATCGGCCAGACCGGCGTCATCAACACCCGCAAGGCGATCGACCACTGGAAGGCCAGCGGCCTGGACCTGTCGCCGGTCCTCGCCGAGGCCGTGCCCCTGGACGGCGCCGCGCGCCACCAGACCCAGGAGCAGGACCACGGGCTCCAGCACGCGCTCGACAACGAGCTGATCGAGCGGGCGCGCACCGCCATCGACGGCGGCGAGCCTGTGACCTTCGACGTCCCCGTCCGCAACGTCAACCGCACGGTCGGCACCATGCTGGGCAACGCGGTCACCCGAGCCCACCCCCACGGTCTGCCGGACGGGTCGATCACCGTGCGCCTGCACGGCTCGGCCGGGCAGTCGATCGGCGCCTTCCTGCCCGCAGGGATCACCCTGCAGCTGTTCGGCGACGCCAACGACTACGTCGGCAAGGGCCTGTCGGGCGGTCGCGTGGTCGTGCGGCCGGGCGAGCGCAGCGCGCTCGTGGCCGAGGACAACGTCATCGCCGGCAATGTCATCGGCTACGGCGGCACCACCGGCGAGATCTTCCTGCGGGGCACCGTGGGGGAGCGCTTCTGCGTGCGCAACTCCGGCATCACGGCGGTCGTCGAGGGCGTCGGCGACCACGGCTGCGAGTACATGACCGGGGGCCTGGCCATGATCCTCGGCGAGGCGGGCCGCAACTTCGCGGCCGGCATGTCCGGCGGCGTGGCCTACCTGCTCGACGCCCGCACCGACCGCGTCAACACCGAGCTCGTCGACGTGCTGCCGCTGCGTGACCTGGACAAGCCGGTGGTCGAGGGTCTGCTCCGCGACCACCTGCGCTGGACCGACTCCACCGTGGCCGCCGGCCTGCTGGAGGACCTCGAGGCGGCCTACGCCCGCTTCACCCTGGTGCTGCCCCGCGACTACCAGCGCGTGCTGGACGTCCGCGCCCAGGCCGAGACCGAAGGACTGGACCTCGAGGGCGACGAGGTCTGGGACCGCATCATGGAGGCTTCCCGTGGCTGACCCCCGTGGATTCTTGAAGAACCGCCAGCGGGAGCTGCCCAAGCGGCGCCCGGTGCCGGTGCGCATCCAGGACTGGAAGGAGGTCTACGAGGCGCAGCCCGTGGACCAGCTCCAGCGGCAGGCAGGGCGTTGCATGGATTGCGGCATCCCCTTCTGCCACAGCGGGTGCCCCCTCGGCAACCTCATCCCCGAGTGGAACACCCAGGCCTGGCGCGGCGACTGGCGCGACGCCATCGACCGCCTCCACGCGACCAACAACTTCCCGGAGTTCACCGGTCGCCTGTGCCCGGCCCCCTGCGAGACCGCCTGCGTCCTCGGCATCAACCAGGAGCCGGTGACGATCAAGCAGATCGAGGTGACGACCGTCGAGCGGGCCTTCGAGGCGCAGCGCGTCGACCCCCAGCCGCCGGAGCGGCTGTCGGGCAAGCGCGTGGCGGTCGTGGGCTCGGGACCGGCCGGCCTGGCGGCGGCCCAGCAGCTGACCCGCGCCGGCCACACCGTCGCGGTCTACGAGCGCGCCGACAAGCCCGGGGGGCTCCTGCGCTACGGCATCCCCGAGTTCAAGATGGAGAAGGCCGTCCTTGACCGCCGGCTCAACCAGATGACGCAGGAGGGCACGATCTTTCGCTCCGGCGTCAAGGTCGGCGAGGACCTGACCGGCGACCAGCTGCGGGAGCGCTACGACGCGGTCGTGCTCGCGATCGGCTCGACGGTGCCGCGCGACCTGCCGGTCCCCGGGCGCGAGCTGCGCGGCATCCACCAGGCGATGGACTTCCTGCCCCCCGCCAACCGCGTGGCCCTCGGGCAGCGGGTCGAGGGACAGGTCACCGCCGAGGGCAAGGACGTCGTCATCATCGGCGGCGGCGACACGGGCGCGGACTGCCTCGGCACCTCGATCCGCCAGGGCGCACGGTCGATCACCAGCCTGGAGATCATGGGCCGGCCGGGGGAGCTGCGTCCCGCCCACCAGCCCTGGCCGACCTACCCGATGCTCTACCGCGTCGCGAGCGCGCACGAGGAGGGCGGCGACCGCGTCTACGCCGTCAGCACCAAGGAGTTCGTCGGCGACGACGACGGCAACGTCGCGGGTCTGCGCATCACCGAGGTGGAGATGCGCGACGGCAGGTTCGAGGAGGTCGAGGGCAGCGAGCGCGTGATCCCCGCCCAGCTCGTCCTGCTGGCCATGGGCTTCCTCGGCCCGCAGCGCGAGGGCCTGGTCGACCAGCTGGGCGTCGCGCTCGACGAGCGCTCCAACATCCGCCGCGACCCGAGCTTCATGACCTCTGTCCCCGGCATCTTCGTCGCCGGGGACGCCGGCCGGGGCCAGTCGCTCATCGTATGGGCCATCGCCGAGGGGCGCAGCGCCGCCCAGGGCGTCGACGCCTACCTCACCGGCGGGACCTCCCGGCTCCCGCGGCCGGTCGATCCGACGGACCGGCCCTTGGTGGTCTGACCCCAGCACGCCGTATGCCGGTGGCCCGCTGCACGGCGGGCGACCGGCATACGGCTGTCCGGACCCTCGACGGGCGCGGGGCCCATCCTGACTCCCGCCACCCGGTCCCGGCGGCATTGTGGCGCACGCCACTGCCCTAGGATGGGAGCCATGCGCCGAGCCAAGATCGTCTGCACCATCGGGCCGGCCACATCCTCCATCGAGCAGATGCGCAAGCTGGTTGCTGCCGGGATGGACGTGGCTCGCCTCAACTTCTCCCACGGGTCCCACGAGGACCACCAGCAGGTCTACGCCAACGTGCGGGCCGCGTCCGACGAGGTCGGCCGCGCGGTGGGCACCCTCGTCGACCTGCAGGGCCCCAAGATCCGCACCGGGCGGTTCGCCAACGGCCCCATCCTGCTGACGAAGGGCGACCGGTTCACCATCACCACCGACGACGTCCAGGGCGACCAGGAGCGAGTCGGCACGACCTACAAGGGCCTGCCGGGCGACGTCTCGCCGGGGGACCGCCTGCTCATCGACGACGGCAAGGTCGGCCTGCGCGCCGTCGAGGTCACCGATACCGACGTGGTCACCGAGGTAGTCGAGGGCGGCTTCGTCTCCAACAACAAGGGCATCAACCTGCCCGGCGTGGCCGTGAGCGTCCCGGCACTGTCCGACAAGGACGAGGCGGACCTGCGGTTCGCCCTGCGGCTGGGCTGCGACATGGTCGCCCTGTCCTTCGTGCGCTCCGCGGCCGACGTCGACGACGTGCACCGCATCATGGACGAGGTCGGCCGCCGCGTCCCCGTCATCGCCAAGATCGAGAAGCCCCAGGCGATCGACAACCTCGAGGAGATCGTGCAGCGCTTCGACGCCGTCATGGTCGCCCGCGGCGACCTTGGCGTGGAGCTGCCCTTCGAGGAGGTCCCGATCGTGCAGAAGCTCGCGATCGAGCTGTGCCGCAAGTACGCCCGTCCCGTCATCGTCGCCACGCAGGTGCTGGAGTCGATGATCGAGAACTCCCGGCCCACCCGCGCCGAGGCCTCGGACTGCGCCAACGCCGTGCTCGACGGCGCGGACGCGATCATGCTGTCGGGCGAGACCTCGGTGGGCAAGTGGCCGATCGAGACGGTGCAGGCCATGGCCCGCATCATCGAGTCGACCGAGGAGCACGGCCTGTCCCGCGTCCTGCCCACGCCCGAGCCGCGCTGGCACGTGGGTGACGCGGTCACGCAGGCCGCGGTCGACATCGCGCGCCACCTCGACGTGCGCTACCTGGTGACCTTCACCCAGTCCGGCAAGTCCGCACGCCTGCTGTCCCGCCTGCGCTGCAGCATCCCGGTGCTGGCGTTCAGCCCCGAGCAGGCCACGCGCTCGCGGCTGTCGCTGTCCTGGGGCGTGGAGACCTTCCTCGTGCCGGGGGCCAGCCACACCGACGAGATGGTCATGCAGGTCGACCTGGCCCTGCTGGCTGCCGGCCGGGTCGAGGAGGGCGACTACGTCGTGATCGTCGCCGGCACGCCCCCGGGGGTGGAGGGCTCGACCAACTCCGTGCGGGTGCACCGCATGGGCGACTCGATCAACCACCGGATGGGACGCACGCTCGACGAGCAGCCCGCCTGACGAGGTGACGCCCGTCCGTACGCCGGCCCGTGCAGGGGCCGGTAGCATGGGTGGGCACCTTGCCGGGGTGGTGGAATGGCAGACACAGAGCACTCAAAATGCTCCGCCCGCAAGGGCGTGCGGGTTCGAGTCCCGCCCTCGGCACCACGGCTCACACGGCCTGCCCGGTCGCCCGGCGCACCGGTGAGCGACTAGAGTGACGGGGTGACTGAGCACCCCGTGACCACCGGCCGCCGCATCCTCGTCGCCGAGGACGAGGCCCTCATCCGACTCGACCTGGTGGAGATGCTCCGCGACGCGGGCCACGAGATCGTCGGTCAGGCCAGCAACGGCGAGCAGGCGGTCGAGCTCGCCTCCGAGCACAAGCCCGATATCGTCATCATGGACGTCAAGATGCCCGTCCTGGACGGGATCTCGGCGGCGGAGCAGATCGGCAACGCCAAGATCTGCCCGGTCGTGATGCTCACGGCGTTCAGCCAGACCGAGCTCGTCGAGCGCGCGCGCGACGCGGGCGTCATGGCCTACATCGTCAAGCCGTTCACCGCGGCGGACCTCGCTCCGGCCATCGACATCGCCGTGTCGCGGTGGGCGGAGTACCAAGCGCTGGAGTCCGAGATCGCCGACCTGTCCGAGCGGCTGGAGACCCGCAAGTCGGTCGACCGGGCCAAGGGCGTACTGATGGCGAAGCTCAAGCTGAGCGAGGCCGACGCCTTCCGGTGGATCCAAAAGACGGCCATGGACCGCCGCATGGGGATGAAGCAGGTCGCCGACGCCGTCATCACCGGCATGGGCGACGACAAGGCCAAGAAGTAGCCCCATCGCCCACCCAGCCCCAGACCCCCACCCCGGGGTTTCGGGTTTGGGGGTCCGGGGGGTCCGGGGTCCAGGGACTCAGCGGAGAGCGACCACCAGCTGGGTGAGCAGGGGCGCCACGACGAGCGCCGGCAGCAGGTCCCCGACGGGGATCTCCCGGATCCGTAGCAGGCGCAGCGCGATCGCCACCAGCAGCAGCCCACCCGTCGCCGTCAGCGCCGCGATGTGCGCCTCGGGCAGCACCGACCCGAGCAGGACACCGACCACCGTCAGGGCGCCCTGGACGACGGCGACCGAGACCGCCGACAGCAGCACCCCGATCCCGAAGGTCGAGGCGAAGGCCAGCGCGGCGAACCCGTCCAGCACCGACTTGAGGGCGAGCTGGTCGATGCCGCGCCCGAGCCCGTCGTTGAGGGACCCCAGGATCGTGAGCGGCCCGACGCAGAACAGCAGGCTCGCCGTCAGCCAGCCCTCGATGAACCTCTCCCGCTCCTCGTCGGCCGACGCGCCGTCCCCGGCGGCTGCGTCGGGACCGGAGGCAGCGCTGCGGTGGACGCGCCGCTGCACCGCTGCGGCGAGCCCCTCCAGCCGTCGCTCGATGTGCAGCGCCGAGCCGCAGATGGCGCCGACGAGCAGGGATCCCAGGACGATCAGCATGGGGGCACCCGTGCCGACAGCGTCGGTCAGGCTGCGCGAGGTCACCTCCCACGCGGACAACAGGGCCATCAGCAGCGTGGTGAGGCCGAGGCAGTCCGTCACGATCGACCGGGTGCGCTCGGGAAGCCGGTTGCCGATCACCATGCCGAGGGAGGCCCCGAGGAGGACGGCGACGACATTGACGACCGTGCCGAGGCCGGGGAACGCAGCGCTCATAGGCGCAGAGTAGGCGTCCGGTCGCACGCCGTGGGCGACCGACCGGTCCGTGGCCGGGAGAGAGAAGCCATGAGGGCCACCCCGGCTACCCAAACCATCGGGGGGCGTGCCATATTTTGCTGTGGAGAGTGCTTCGGGGGAGGCATGCGCCAACCGTTCGTCCCGGTCATTTCCCTGGAGGTACTCATGGCACGGTCGTGGACCGTCGCGCGTCTGGTCGGGCACGAGGACTGGGCCGGCGTGCATCGGCTGTGGTCCGACGCCCTCGCGGACGCCACCCCTGCCGGTGACGTTGCCGGGCGGCAGGTCGGCGCGGAGCGTCTCGAGCAGGTCCTCAGCCGTCCCGGGGTCACGACGATGGTCGCCGAGCACGACGACGACCTGGTGGGGCTCATGGTCGCCACCAGCAACCCCCTCAGCGGGCTGACGGACTCGGCCTGCGTCACCGTGGAGATCCTTTACGTCACGCCCGCCCGCCGCGGTCGCGGGATCGGCCACCTGCTCCTGGCCAAGGCCGCCGTGCTGGCCGAGCAGACCGGCGCCACCCACGTCGTGTCCAACGTCCCCAGCCAGTCGCGCGACCTCAACCGGTTCTTTGCCCGGATGGGGTTCGCGTCCACCGTGACCCGCAGGATCACCTCTCCCGCAGCCCTGCGCCGCCGACTGTCCGGCGAGGAGGGGGGCCGCCCCTTCGACAAGGTGCTGGCCCGCCGACGGTCACTGCGGGCCCGCACCGGTCTCACCCAGCCTCTGGAGATCGTGCAGGCCGGCGCCAGCGCCTCCTGACGGGTCCGGTCACACCTCGTCGCGCAGGGCGCAGGTGATCCGCGAGGTGCAGACGCGCCGCCCCTGCTCGTCGCTGATCACGACGTCGTAGCACGCGGTCGTGCGGCCGACGTGCACGGCCGTGGCGACGCCCGTGACGGCGCCAGAGCGCACCGATCGGTGGTGCGTGGCATTGATGTCGACGCCCACGGCATACCTGCCCGGTCCTGCGGCCAGCATGGCCGCGATGCTGCCGAGGGTCTCCGCGAGGACCACCGAGGCGCCACCGTGGAGCAGCCCGTAGGGCTGAGTGTTGCCCTCGACGTCCATCGTCCCGCAGCACCGCTGCGCGGACGCCTCGGTCAGCTCGATCGCCATCCGCTCGATCAGGGTGCCGCGGCCGGCGTCCCGCAGCTGCTCGAGGGTGGTGGACGGGTCGGGCTCGGTCGCCGTTGCGGGTGTGTCGGTCATACGGCCTAGGCTGCCATGCGTGACGCGACTTCTGCTCCTCGACGGACACTCCCTGGCCTACCGCGCGTTCTTCGCCCTGCCGGCCGAGAACTTCTCGACGACGACAGGTCAGACCACCAACGCCGTCTACGGCTTCACCTCCATGCTGATCAACCTGCTGCGCGACGAGGAGCCGACGCACGTCGCGGTCGCCTTCGACCTGTCGCGCCAGACCTTCCGCACCGAGGCCTACGCGGACTACAAGGCGGGCCGCGCCACGACGCCCGACGAGTTCAAGGGCCAGGTCTCGCTCATCCAGGAGGTGCTGGACGCGATGCGCATCCCTCACCTGCAGGCCGAGGGGTTCGAGGCCGACGACATCATCGCCACGCTCACGACGCAGGCGGCCGCCGCAGGTCTGGACGAGGTGGTGATCTGCTCGGGCGACCGGGACGCCTTCCAGCTCGTCGACGAGCGCACCACCTTGCTCTACCCCGTCCGCGGCGTGTCCGAGGTGTGGCGCATGGACCCCGCGGCCGTCGAGAGCAAGTACCTCGTGCCCCCCGAGCGCTACAGCGACCTCGCGGCCCTCGTGGGGGAGACCTCCGACAACCTCCCTGGCGTGCCGGGGGTCGGGCCCAAGACCGCGGCCAAGTGGATCACGCAGTATGGCGACCTCGCGGGGATCGTCGAGCACGTCGGTGAGATCAAGGGCAAGGCGGGCGAGGCGCTGCGAGCCCACCTCGACCAGGTGCTGCGCAACCGGCAGCTCAACCAGCTGGTCACGGACGTGGACCTGCCGCTCGGCATCGCGGACCTGCAGCGGGCCAACTGGGAGCGCGACGAGGTGCACCGCGTCTTCGACGGGCTCGAGTTCCGGGTGCTGCGCGACCGGCTCTTCGCCACTGTGGAGTCCGCCGCGCCGGAGGCGGAGTCTGGCTTCGACCTCGACGGGACCGTGCTGGAGGCCGACGAGCTGGGGGACTGGCTGTCGAGCCACGGCCGGTCGGGGTCGGTGGGGCTGGTCGTCGACGGACGATGGGCGCGCGGCACGGGCGACGTGGAGGGGCTGGCGCTCGCGGCCGAGGACGGCGCCGGGGCCTACCTCGACGTGACGTCCCTGACGCCCGAGGCCGAGGCCGCCCTCGCCGCCTGGCTCGCCGACGCCTCGGTCCCCAAGGTCCTGCACGACGCCAAGGGCCAGCTCCAGGCGCTGGCGGCGAGGGGCTTCGCCGACGTCGCGGGTGTCCTCCTCGACACGGCCCTGGCGGCCTACCTCGTCCGCCCCGACCAGCGGTCCTACGACCTGGCCGATCTCACCCTGCGGCACCTGCACCGCGAGCTGCGGGTCGAGGGCGCGAGCGACGGGCAGGGGATGCTGGACTTCACCGCCGACCAGGACGCCGAGGCCCAGGCCTCCATGGTCAAGGCACGGGCCGTCCTCGACCTGTCCGCCGTGCTCGACCAGGAGCTCGTCGCCACCGGGCAGCGCGACCTGCTCGCCGACGTCGAGCTGCCGCTGCTGAGCGTGCTGGCGCAGATGGAGCGGGTGGGCATCGCGGTCGACGAGGAGGGGCTGGCCCGCCTCGAGTCGCACTTCGCCGACCTGGTGGCGCAGGCCCAGGCGGACGCCCACACGGCCATCGACGACGACAGCATCAACCTCGGGTCGCCCAAGCAGCTGCAGGTCGTGCTCTTCGAGCGCCTCGACATGCCGCGCACCAAGCGGACCAAGACCGGCTACACCACCGACGCCGAGGCGCTCGCGGATCTGCACACCAAGACCGAGCACCCCTTCCTCGAGGCCCTGCTGCGGCACCGCGACGCGGCCAAGCTCCGCTCCACGATCGAGGGGCTGCGCAAGTCCGTCGCGGAGGACGGACGGATCCACACCACCTACCTGCAGACCGTGGCGGCCACCGGTCGGCTCAGCTCCACCGAGCCCAACCTGCAGAACGTCCCCATCCGCACCGAGGAGGGCCGCCGGATCCGGTCCGTCTTCGTGGTCGGGCGGGGTCGCCACGGCGACGAGCCGGTGGACTACACGTCGCTGATGTCGGCCGACTACAGCCAGATCGAGATGCGCATCATGGCCCACCTGTCCGGTGACGCCGGGCTCATCGAGGCCTTCCGCACGGGCGAGGACCTGCACCGGTTCGTGGGGTCGCGCGTGTTCCAGGTCGAGCCCGAGGACGTGACCGCCGCGATGCGCTCCAAGGTCAAGGCCATGAGCTATGGGCTCGCCTACGGCCTGTCGGCCTTCGGCCTGTCCAAGCAGCTGCGCATCTCCACGGGCGAGGCCCAGGGGCTGATGGACGGCTACTTCGAGCGGTTCGGCGGGGTCCGCGACTACCTGCGCGAGGTGGTCGCCGAGGCACGTGCCACGGGCTACACCGCGACCATCCTCGGGCGACGCCGCTACCTGCCCGACCTGACGAGCGACAACCGCAACCGCCGCGAGATGGCCGAGCGGATGGCCCTCAACGCCCCGATCCAGGGCTCGGCCGCCGACCTCATCAAGGTGGCGATGCTCGGTGTCGACCGGGCCCTGCGCGCCGAGGACCTGCGGTCCCGGATGCTCCTGCAGGTGCACGACGAGCTGCTGCTCGAGATCGCGCCGGGGGAGCGGGACACCGTGGAGGCGCTGGTGCGTCGGGAGATGGGTGGTGCCGCCCGGCTGGACGTCCCCCTGGACGTCCACGTGGGGGTGGGCCGCTCGTGGCAGGACGCCGAGCACTGACGGGAGGCCGATCCGCGGACCCGACGGTTCGAGGACCGGGCAACCAGGCGAGGCCCAGCCAACTCTCCTAGAGTTCACTGGGCGCCCACCCCTGACCCCAAACCCTTTCACGACCTCACGACCTCAGGAGCTCGATGCTCGCCCTCGTCGGTCTGCACCTGCTCGCGGCCGTGTGCGCCCCGCTGCTCGTGCGGCTGTGGGGACCCCGAGCGTTCTGGCTTCTGGCGCTGCCGTCGGCCGCCACCGCTGGTCTCGCCCTGGCGCGCACCGGCGAGGCCACCGCGGGCCCCGTGCCGCGCGAGGACCTGACCTGGGTGCCGTCGCTGGGGTTGTCGGTGACGCTCCGCATGGATGCCCTCGCGTGGCTGATGTGCCTCGTCGTCGGGGTGGTGGGGGCACTCGTCCTGATCTACTGCGCGGGTTACTTCGAGCCCGACGAGCCGGG
The DNA here is from genome assembly GCF_009707125.1 of Arsenicicoccus cauae. GTDB lineage: Bacteria > Actinomycetota > Actinomycetes > Actinomycetales > Dermatophilaceae > Arsenicicoccus > Arsenicicoccus cauae. The sequence continues at coordinate 81,913 of NZ_WLVL01000003.1, read as the reverse complement.
GCTGGACCGCTTCGCCGCGCACCTGACGGCCTTCGCCGGCGCGATGACCGGGCTGGTGCTGAGCGACAACCTCCTGGTGCTCTACCTCTTCTGGGAGCTCACCACCGTCCTGTCCTACCTCCTCGTGGGTCACTCCTCGCAGCTCGAGGACAGCCGCAACGCCGCCACCCAGGCGCTCGTGGTGACCACGGCCGGCGGCCTCGCGATGCTGGTCGGGATCGTCATGCTCGGCCAGAGCGCCGGGACCTATTCGCTGGTGACGATCCTGGCTCACCCGCCCGCGGGCCCCGGGGTGGCCGTCGCCGTGGCCCTGCTGCTCGTCGGGGCGATCACCAAGTCGGCGCTGGTGCCCTTCCACTTCTGGCTACCCGGGGCGATGGCCGCGCCGACCCCCGTCAGTGCCTACCTGCACGCCGCGGCCATGGTCAAGGCCGGAATCTACCTCGTGGCCCGGCTTGCGCCGGGCTTCCACGACGCCGCCACGTGGCACCCCGTCATCCTCGTGCTGGGCTGCGCCACGATGCTCGTGGGGGGCTACCGCGCGCTGCGGCAGGTCGACCTCAAGCTCCTGCTGGCCTACGGCACGGTCTCCCAGCTCGGCTTCCTCGTGGTGCTCGTCGGCACCGGGTCGGCCGAGGCCGCCGTGGCCGGGCTCGCCATGCTCGTCGCCCACGCGGTCTTCAAGGGTGGGCTGTTCCTGTCCGTCGGCGCGATCGACCACGCCACCGGCACCCGGGACATCCGGCAGCTGAGCGGGTTGCGCCGGCGCATGCCTGTCGTCTTCGCGGCCTCCGTCGCGTGCGCGGCGTCCATGGCGGGGCTTCCCCCGACCCTGGGCTTCGTCGGCAAGGAGGCGGTCTACGAGACCTACTGGCACGGCGGTCAGGCGTGGAGCCGGCCGGTGCTCGTCGTGCTCGTCATCGGCTCCATGCTGACCTTCGCCTACAGCGCTCGCTTCCTCCTCGGAGCGTGGAGCGACGTGCCGGGCCGGGAGGACACCCCCTACCACGCACTCCACGGCCCGGTCGTGTGGGTGCCGGCCCTCCTCGGGCTGGGCAGCGTGCTGGCCAGCCCCTTCCTCGGCGCCGCGCAGCACCTCGTCGAGCCGTATGCCGCAAGCTGGCCCCCCTCGGACCATCCCATCCACCTCGCGCTCTGGCACGGCCTGACGCCGGCCCTGTGGCTGAGTGTCCTCACGGTCGTCGTCGGCCTGGCGCTGGTGGCGGTGCGGCGCCCCCTCGAGACGGCCCAGCGCCGCCTGCCCCACCCCCCGGCCGCGGTGTCGGCATACCGCTGGGTGATGCGCGCCCTCGACCGAGGCTCGATCGAGGTGACCGGCGCGGCGCAGCGGGGGTCCCTGCCGCTGTCGCTGGGGCTCATCCTGGTCGTGTTCATCGGCCTCACCGTGGCCGGGCTGCTCGGCATCGGCGCGATGCCCCGCACCCGCTGGTGGGACACCCCTGCGCAGGCGGTCGTGGCCGTGGTGGCCGCCCTGGCATCCGTCATGGCCGTGCGGTCCCGGCGGCGGCTGCGCGGCGTCTTCCTCGTCGGGGTCACGGGCTACGCGAGCGCCGTCCTGTTCCTGCTCCACGGCGCCCCCGACCTCGCCCTGACGCAGGTCCTGGTCGAGACCGTGTCGATCGTGGTCTTCGTGCTCGTCCTGCGGCGGCTCAGCGGCAAGTTCAACGACAACCCGTCCCGCGGCAACCGCAGCCTGCGCATCGCGCTCGGCGTCGTGTCCGGGGTGCTGGTGAGCGGGGCCGCCCTCGCCGCCGCGGGGGCGCGCACGGCGCCCCCGGGGTCCGCCGGGTGGCCGGTGGGAGCGACGAGCTTCGGCGGCGGGGAGAACATCGTCAACGTCGCCCTGGTCGACATCCGAGCCTGGGACACCATGGGGGAGATCGCCGTGGTCCTGGTCGCGGCGACCGGGGTCGCCAGCCTGATCTACCTCAGCCACGACCGGGTCCTGGCGACCCGCAGGCGGCTCGACGAGGCCAGGCGTCTGCGCGACCGCACGCGGGAGGGCCGGCCCAGCTGGCTGGCCGTGCCCACGGGCGAGCGGACCGAGGAGCCGTCGCTAATCTTCGCCGTGATCACGCGGCTGATCTTCCCGGCCATCATGGTCTGGTCCCTCTACCTGCTGTTCGCCGGCCACAACAACCCCGGCGGCGGCTTCGCGGCGGGGCTGGTCGCCGGCCTCGCGCTCACCGTGCGCTACCTCGCCGGCGGGCGGGTCGAGCTGCGGGCCGCGCTCCCGCTCATGCCCGGGGCGCTGCTCGGCACCGGGCTGTTCCTGTCCGCCGGTTTCGGCCTGGTCTCCATGCTGGTGGGCGGTGACGTCCTGCAGAGCTGGGACGCGGACGTCGAGCTGCCGCTGGTGGGCCACCTGCACCTGGTGTCCTCGGTGTTCTTCGACATCGGGGTCTATCTCGTCGTGATCGGACTAATGCTCGACATCCTCAGGTCCCTCGGGGCCGCCCTCGACCGCGAGATCAGCGGGAGGGCCGGCCGATGACCGTCAACCTCACGCTCGTCGTCCTCGCCGGCATCCTCTTCGGCTCGGGCGTGGTGCTCCTCATGGCGCGCAGCCTGGTGCGAGCCCTGCTGGGCGTCCTGCTCATGAGCAACGGCGTCAACGTCGTCTTCCTCGTCGCCTCCGGCGCACCCGGGCGCGCACCCATCGTCGGCAAGGCCTCGGCGGACGGCGTGACCGTCGGTGCCGACGGCATCTCCGACCCCCTGCCGCAGGCCATGGTGCTGACGGCCATCGTGATCACGCTGGCGGTGACCGCCTACTGCCTGGCGCTCGCGCACCGGTCCTGGCAGCTCTCGTCGAGCGACAACGTCGAGGACGATCCCGAGGACACCCGGATCGGTCAGCTGGCCGACTCCGACCGGGTTCCCGACACCGACTACGCCGACACCACCGATCCGCACGCCCTCGCCGACGCGGCGACCGACGACCGGGGAGACCACCGATGATCGACCCAGGGCCGCTGGTGCCGCTGCCCGTGGTGCTGCCCCTCGTCGGGGCCGGGCTGACCGTCGTGGCGTCCGGGCAGCAGGCGGTGCAGAGGATGGTGAGCACCCTCGTGCTCACCGCCTCCGTGGTGGTCTCTGCGGTGCTCCTGTGGGGTGCCCACACCCGGGGCACGCTGGTGGTGAACGCCGGCGGCTGGTCCCCGGCCGACGGCATCGTCCTCGTCGTGGACCGGTTGTCCGGGCTGATGCTCCTGGTGTCCTCGACGGTCACCCTGGCGGTCATGCTCTACTCCATCGGGCAGGGCCGCGCCTCGGACGACAGCGAGCACGACGGGGGGGCGCCCCTCCCGATCTTTCACCCCACGATGCTCGTGCTCGCCGCCGGCGTCTCCACGACCTTCGTCTCCGGTGACCTGTTCCACCTGTACGTCGGTTTCGAGATGCTGCTGTTCGCCAGCTTCGTCCTGCTCACCCTGGGGGGCACGGCCTCCCGGGTGCGGGCAGGGGCCAACTACGTCGTCGTCAACCTGTTGTCCTCGTTGCTGTTCCTCGTCGCCATCGCGCTCGTCTACGCCGCCACGGGCACGGTCAACCTGGCGGAGCTGTCCGAGCGCCTCGGCGCCCTGCCCGCGGGCCAGCAGGGGCTCCTGCACGGCATGCTCCTCCTGGGCTTCTGCATCAAGGCCGCGGTGTTCCCCATGTCCGGCTGGTTGCCGGACTCCTATCCCACGGCGCCGGCACCGGTCACGGCGGTGTTCGCGGGACTGCTCACCAAGGTCGGCGTCTACGCCATGATCCGCACGCAGACCCTGCTCTTTCCCGACGGTCGCCTCGACGGCGTGCTGATGTGGGCCGGGCTGCTGACGATGCTGGTGGGCATCCTCGGTGCCGTCGCCCAGGACGACATCAAGCGACTGATCTCCTTCACGCTCGTCTCGCACATCGGCTATCTCGTCTTCGGCGTCGCCGTCGGCAACGAGACCGGGCTGTCGTCGGCCATCTTCTACACCGCCCACCACATCACCATCCAGACCGCGTTGTTCCTGGTCACCGGCCTGATCGAGGCTCGCGGCGGCTCCACCTCGCTCAGCCACCTGGGCGGGCTGGGGAGACTGTCGCCGGGGCTCGCCCTCCTGTTCTTCGTCCCCGCCATGAACCTCGCGGGCATACCGCCGTTCTCGGGCTTCCTCGGCAAGGTGGGGCTCATCCAGGCCGGGGTGGCGGCAGGCACCTGGCTCTCCTACCTCCTCGTCGCGGGGTCCGTGATCACCAGCCTGCTCACCCTCTACGCCATCAGCCGGGTGTGGGGCCGGGTGTTCTGGAGGTCGCCACGGGCCGCGGTGCCGGACGACGACGGGGGTGACGACGACGTGATCGTCGTCACCGGCGACAGCGCGGCCGAGGTGGTCGCCGGACGACGCCTGCCCCTCGGCACCGTCCTGCCGACCACGCTGCTGGTCGCGGTCAGCGTGGCCATCACCTTCGCGGCCGGCCCGCTCTACCACGTCACCGATGCCGCGGCGGGTCAGCTCGCCCAGCCGGACGGCTACACCGCCGCCGTCCTGCACGGGGTGTCGCGATGAGCAGCCGCGTGCGTCTCACCCCGACCCTCGGTCTCGCCCTGGTGTGGGTCCTGCTCTGGGGCAACGTCTCGTGGGGCAACGTCCTCGCGGGACTCCTGGTCGCCCTGGTGGTCCAGGTGCTCTTTCCCCTGCCGCACGTCATGTCCGGCTTCCGGGTCCACCCCTGGGGGCTGCTCGTCCTGGTCGGCACCTTCCTCAAGGACCTGGTCACGGCCAGCCTCGCGGTCGCCTGGCTGGCTGTGCGCCCCCGGCCGATCGGGACCGGAGCGGTGATCGAGGTGCAGCTCACGGTGCACGACGACCTGCTGCGCACCGTGGTGGCCGAGCTGACGTCCCTCGTGCCCGGCACGGTCGTGGTCGACCTCGACCCGTCGTCGGGGGTGCTGACGATGCACGTCCTGGACCGCACCGACCCCGCGGACCTGCAGGCCGAGCGGGAGCGGGTCGCCGCGCTGGAGCGCCGCGTGCACCGCGCACTCGGCAAGGACCCGGCGCAGCCGGGGCGGCATACCCGCGAGCACGAGGAGGCCGGACGATGACGGTGCTGGTGTGGCTGATCGTGACCATTCTGCTGGCGGCGGCGCTGCTCGTGCTCTGGCGCCTGGTGACCGGTCCCACGGTGCTCAACCGCACGCTGGCGAGCGACGTGCTCGTGGCGGTCATCATCTGTGCGCTCGGGGTGGAGGCGGTCGTGCGGGACCACTCGACGACGCTGCCGGTCCTCGTGTCCCTGTCGCTGGTCGGGTTCGTGGCGACGGTCGCCGTGTCGCGGTTCGTCGCCGGTGACTCCGACCTCGGGCTGCGGGAGGCCGGTCGGCCCGGGTCCGACGTGCCCGAGCCCGCCGAGGTCAGCGGCTTCGACGAGGACCAGGGTGTCGCCGACGACCACGGGGGCAACCGATGACCTGGACCGCCGTCGCCGACCTCGCCGCGCTCGTCTGCCTGGCCCTCGGGTCGCTGCTGTGCCTGTGCGCCGCAATCGGGCTGGCGCGCTTCCCCGACCTGCTCTCGCGCATGCATGCCGCGACCAAGCCGCAGACCCTGGGGATCCTGCTGGTGCTGCTCGGGGTCGGCATCGGTCGGCACTCCCCGCTCGACGTCGGGATGCTGCTGCTCGTCGCGATCTTTCAGATGGCGAGCGCCCCGGTCTCCTCGCACCTGCTGAGCCGGGCGGCGGTCCGCACCGGTCAGGTGCCCGGCGTGCGGGACGACGAGAAGGTCGAGCGGACCTAGCCGCCCGACCCTCCCTGGCCTCGCCCCGCGGAGAGGGTCAGAACAACCCGACCGTGTTGCCGTCGGCGTCGATGTCGATGCGCATCGCGGCGGGCGACTTCGACAGGCCCGGCATCGTCATCATCGACCCGCAGATCGCATAGACGTAGCCGGCACCGGCAGCGAGCCGCACCTCGCGGACCGGCAGGGTCCAGCCGCGGGGCGCGCCCTTGAGGGTCGCGTCGTGCGACAGCGACATCTGCGTCTTGGCGATGAGGACCGGCAGGTGGCCGTAGCCCTGGTCGGTGTACATCGCGAGGGCCTTGGCGGCGGCCGGGTCGAGCGAGATCCCGTTGGCGCCATACACCTTGGTGGCGATCTTGCGGATCTTGGTCTCCAGGGAGTCCTCGAAGTCGTAGGTCGGCGTGAAGTGGACCTCGTCGTTGCAGGCCTCCACGACCGTGCGGGCGAGGTCCTCCGCCCCGGCGCCACCGTCCTTGACGTGGGTGGAGACCGCGCAACGCGCGCCCATCTCCTCCGCGACGCGCCGGATCACGTCGTGCTCCGACGGGTGGTCGGTGGGGAAGGCGTTGATGGCGACGACCGGCTGCACCCCGAAGTCCTGGATGATCTGGATGTGCTTGCGCAGGTTGTCGCAGCCCGCCTCGACGTCCTCGGGCGACTCCAGCAGCATGCCCTCGGGCAGCGGCTTGCCGGCCTTGACCTCGTAGCGCCCGGAGTGGGACTTGAGCGCGCGGACCGTGGCGACGAGCACCGCGGCCTGCGGGGTGAGCCCGGCCGCCCGGCACTTGACGTTGAAGAACTGCTCGGCGCCCATGTCGGCGGCGAACCCCGCCTCGGTGAGCAGGATGTCGCCAGCCTTGATGCCGACGCGGTCGGCGATGATCGAGGAGTTGCCGATCGCGATGTTGCCGAACGGGCCGGTGTGGATGAGGGCCGGGGTGTGCTCCAGTGTCTGCATCAGGTTGGGCTTGAGGGCGTCCTTGAGCAGCACGCACATCGCGCCCGCCGCGCCGATCTGCTCCGCCGTGACGGGCCGCTTGTCCTTGGTGAAGCCGACGACGATGCGGCCGAGCCGCTCGCGCAGGTCCCGCAGCGAGGTGGCCAGGGCCATGATGACCATGACCTCCGACGCCGCGGTGATGTCGAAGCCGGCCTGGCGGGTCACGCCGTCCGTCTTGGCCCCGCAGCCCTCGATGATGTGCCGCAGCGAGCGGTCGTTGACGTCCAGGACGCGGCGCCACTGGATGTCGTCGAGCCCGAGCTCGTTGCCGAAGTGCAGGTGGTTGGCGACCATCGCGGCGAGCAGGTTGTGCGCCGCGGTGATGGCATGGAAGTCGCCCGTGAGGTGCAGGTTGAGCATCTCCATCGGCACGATCTGGCTGTAGCCGCCGCCGGCTGCGCCGCCCTTGACGCCGAAGACCGGGCCGAGCGACGGCTGGCGCAGCGCCAGCACCGGCTTGCGGCCGACGCGCGCCAGGCCCTGGGCGAGCCCGACCGCGGTGGTGGTCTTGCCCTCGCCGAGCGGCGTGGGGGTGATGGCGGTGATGACGACGTACTTCGCGTCGGGCAGGTCCCGCATCTCGTCGATGACGTCGAGCTCGACCTTGGCCACGTGCGGGCCGTAGGGGATCAGGTGCGAGGCGTCGATGCCGACGGTGGCGGCGACCTCGGGGATGGGGGCGAGATCAGCGGATCGCGCGATCTCGATGTCTGAGGGAAACGGCTTTGTGTCCACGACGGCGAGTATGTCGGACCGCCTCCACCCCCTCCCGGCCGGGGTCGCCCGGCCGGGAGGGGGTGCGGGCGGGACGGCGGCCCCCCGTCGAGGGGGCGCGGATGTCGCGTCCCGCGGCGGGTCGCCGGCCTGGGCGACCCCTCGCTCAGCGCTCACAGACGTAGATCGCGGTGCCGGGGATGAGTCGTCCCCGCAGCGGGCTCCAGCCGCCCCACACCTGCTCGTGCCCCGCCGGCCACTCGGGCTCGACCAGGTCCACGAGGCGCAGACCGGCGGCGGTGATCTCCCGCACCCGGTCGCCGAGGGTGCGGTGGTGCTCGACGTAGAGGGCGTTGCCGACGTCGTCCTCCTCGACGTAGGGGGAGCGGTCGAAGTAGGAGCTCGACGCGGTCAGCCCGGCCTCTCCCGGGACGTCGGGGAAGGCCCAGCGGATCGGGTGCGTGGTGGAGAAGGCGAACCTACCGCCCGGGCGCAGCACACGCGCCGCCTCCCGCATGACCGCGGCCGAGTCGGCGACGAAGGGCACCGCCCCGTAGGCGGTCAGCACCAGGTCGAAGCTCGCGTCCGCGAACGGCAGTGCGGCGGCGTCGCACGCCAGCAGGGGGAGCGGCGCCACCGGAGGCTGCCCCGCCCGTATGCCGTCCGCCCGCCGCGCATCGATGCTGCGCGCCTGCGCGAGCATCCCCGTGGACAGGTCGGTGGACACGACGACCGCCCCCTGGCCCGCCAGCCACCGGCCCCCCTGGGCCGCGCCCCCGCCGATCTCGAGGACGCGGAGCCCGACGAGTCGGTCGGCCGGGCCGAGGATCCGGGCGTCGTGCTCGCGCAGCCCCTCCGGGCCCCACACCAGGTCTGCGTCACCGAGGAAGGCCCCGTGCTCGGCGTAGTAGTCGCCCGCCTCGGCGTCCCACCAGCCCTTGTTGGCGCGGGCCGACTCGCCCTGGTCGGCGTCCCGCCGGCTGACGCCGGCGAAGCGACCGCGGTGGGCGCTCGTCATACTGCCTCCTGCTTTGACCGGTGCGTGACAGGACCGTTAGGGTAGACGGGTGTCTCGTGCGTGACCGCGCGCGAAAGCCGGCGGCCCGGGGCACGTGCACGATCCCACTTATTCAACCTGTCCACCATCGGAGTTCCTACTACATGACTGCCAGCCCGGTCGAAAAGACCGCCCCTCAGGTCGCGATCAACGACATCGGATCTGAGGAGGACTTCCTCGCCGCGATCGACGAGACGATCAAGTACTTCAACGACGGAGACATCGTCGACGGTGTCATCGTCAAGGTCGACCGGGACGAGGTCCTGCTCGACATCGGTTACAAGACCGAGGGTGTCATCCCGAGCCGCGAGCTCTCGATCAAGCACGACGTCGACCCGTCCGAGGTCGTTTCCGTGGGCGACGAGGTCGAGGCCCTGGTCCTCCAGAAGGAGGACAAGGAGGGTCGTCTGATCCTGTCCAAGAAGCGCGCCCAGTACGAGCGCGCCTGGGGCACGGTCGAGAAGGTCAAGGAGGAGGACGGCGTCGTCACCGGCACCGTCATCGAGGTCGTCAAGGGCGGCCTCATCCTCGACATCGGGCTGCGCGGCTTCCTGCCCGCCTCCCTGGTCGAGATGCGTCGCGTCCGCGACCTCCAGCCGTACGTCGGCAAGGAGATCGAGGCCAAGATCATCGAGCTCGACAAGAACCGCAACAACGTGGTCCTGTCGCGTCGCGCGTGGTTGGAGCAGACCCAGTCCGAGGTCCGCACCACCTTCCTCAAGGAGCTCGGCAAGGGCCAGGTCCGCTCCGGTGTCGTCTCCTCCATCGTCAACTTCGGTGCCTTCGTGGACCTGGGCGGCGTCGACGGTCTCGTCCACGTCTCCGAGCTGTCCTGGAAGCACATCGACCACCCGTCCGAGGTCGTCGAGGTGGGCCAGGAGGTCACCGTCGAGGTGCTCGACGTGGACATGGACCGCGAGCGTGTCTCCCTGTCGCTGAAGGCGACCCAGGAGGACCCGTGGCAGCACTTCGCCCGCACCCACGCCATCGGCCAGGTCGTGCCGGGCAAGGTCACCAAGCTCGTCCCGTTCGGTGCGTTCGTGCGCGTCGAGGAGGGCATCGAGGGTCTGGTCCACATCTCCGAGCTGGCCGAGCGCCACGTGGAGCTGCCGGAGCAGGTCGTCAACGTGGGCGACGACATCTTCGTCCGCGTCATCGACATCGACCTCGAGCGTCGCCGCATCTCGCTGTCGCTCAAGCAGGCCAACGACGCGTCCGTCGTCTCCGACGAGTTCGACCCGACGCAGTACGGCATGGCCGCCGAGTACGACGAGCAGGGCAACTACAAGTACCCCGAGGGCTTCGACCCCGAGACCAACGAGTGGCTCGAGGGCTTCGAGACCCAGCGCGAGAAGTGGGAGAAGCAGTACGCCGAGGCCCACTCGCTGTGGGAGGCGCACAAGACCCAGGTCGAGGAGGCCGCCAGGGCCGACGCCGAGGCTGCCGCCAACCCGGAGGCCCCGACGTCCTACTCCTCGGGCGGCTCCGGCTCCGAGAGCACGTCCGCGTCGTCCGTGTCGTCGTCCTCCTCGAGCGAGGGCACCCTCGCCTCCGACGAGGCGCTGGCCGCTCTGCGCGAGAAGCTCACCGGCTCCAACTGAGCCACCAGACCAGGCGCACCTCGCCCGGTCCCGGCCGACGGCCCCGTCCACCCCAGGTGGGCGGGGCCGTCGTCGTGCGCGTGGCGTCCCCGCCGCCGAGGATCACGGCGCCCCCCGGCGGGTGTCGGCGCCCGGGCGCGAGTAGCCTCTGTGCATGGTTCGCATCGGTCTGACAGGTGGTATCGGCTCTGGGAAGTCGACGGTGTCGCAGCGCCTCGGCGAGCTGGGCGCGGTGGTGGTCGATGCCGACCAGCTGGCTCGCGAGGTCGTCTCGCCCGGGTCGCAGGGGCTGCGGGCCGTCCGTGAGAGGTTCGGTGACGGCGTCGTGGGTCCGGACGGTGCGCTCGACCGCGGGGCCCTGGGCGGCATCGTCTTCGCCGACGAGCGGGCCCGGCGCGACCTCGAGGCGATCACGCACCCGCTGATCGCGCACCGCACCGGGCAGCTCATGGCCGAGGCCGGCGAGGACGCCATCGTCGTGCACGACGTGCCCCTGCTGGTCGAGAAGCACATGGGTCCGGCCTATCACCTCGTGGTGGTGGTCGAGGCCGACCACGAGTCACGCCTGCGGCGCCTGGAGGGGCGGGGCCTCAGCGGGCACGACGCGCGGGCCCGGATGGAGCACCAGGCCACCGACGAGCAGCGCCGCGCTGCCGCCGACGTGCTGATCGACAACAACGGGTCCGTCGCGGACCTGGTCACCCAGGTCGACCGGGTGTGGCAGGAGCGACTGCGGCCGTATGCCGACAACGTGCGCACCCGCACGCGGGCGCGTCGCCCGGACGTGCCCACCCTCGTGGAGTACGACGAGACGTGGCCCCAGCAGGCGGACCGGCTGATCGCCCGGATCAGCGCCGCGATGGGGGCGCGGGCCCCGGAGATCGAGCACATCGGCTCGACCGCGGTGCCCGGCCTGGCGGGCAAGGACGTCATCGACCTGCAGATCGGGGTGCCCGACCTGCACGACGCCGACGACCCGGAGTTCGTCCGCACCCTGGAGGACCTGGGGTTCCCGCGGTCCAAGGACAACACGATGGACAACGTCAAGGACGAGCTGCCCGACCCGTCGCTGTGGGTCAAGCGGTTCCACGGGTCCTGCGACCCGGGCCGGGTCGTGCACGTCCACGTGCGCGAGACGGAGGGGGCGGGCTGGCAGTACGCCCTGCTCTACCGCGACTGGTTGCGGTCCGACGCGCAGGCGCGCGCGGACTACCTGACCGAGAAGCACCGGCTGGCGGGCACCTGTGCCACGACGTCGGAGTACGCCGAGGCGAAGGAGCCGTGGTTCAACCACATCTGGCCGCGCATGCAGGCGTGGGCCCGCCGGACGGGGTGGCACTCCTAGCCGCCTCCGGGCACCTGTAGACACGGGGTCTGTCAGACCCGCGCTCTAGGCTGACGTCATGCGACCGACGACCGACCTGCAGCGGAGCGTGGCCCCCTTCCACGTGGTCTCCGAGTTCTCACCGTCCGGCGACCAGCCGAGTGCGATCGCGGAGCTGACCCGCCGCATCAAGGCGGGGGAGCAGGACGTGGTCCTGCTGGGTGCCACGGGGACCGGCAAGTCGGCGACGACCGCCTGGCTCATCGAGCAGGTGCAGCGCCCGACGCTGGTGATGGCGCCCAACAAGACCCTGGCGGCCCAGCTGGCCAACGAGTTCCGCGAGCTGCTGCCGAACAACGCGGTCGAGTACTTCGTGAGCTACTACGACTACTACCAGCCCGAGGCCTACATCGCCCAGACGGACACGTACATCGAGAAGGACTCGTCGATCAACGACGAGGTCGAGCGGCTCCGGCACAGCGCCACCAACTCGCTGCTGACCCGGCGCGACACGGTGGTCGTCGCGTCCGTGTCGTGCATCTACGGCCTCGGCACCCCGCAGGAGTACGTCGACCGCATGGTCCGCCTCAAGGTGGGTCAGGAGATCGAGCGCGACGAGCTCCTGCGCCGCTTCGTGACCATGCAGTACGCCCGCAACGACCTGTCCTTCACCCGGGGAACCTTCCGCGTGCGGGGGGACACGGTCGAGATCATCCCGCAGTACGAAGAGCTCGCCATCCGCATCGAGTTCTTCGGCGACGAGGTCGAGCGCCTCTACACCCTGCACCCCCTCACCGGGGAGGTCGTCCGTGAGGAGGAGGAGATGTACGTCTTCCCGGCGACGCACTACGTGGCTGGCGAGGAGCGCATGGAGCGCGCCATCAGCGGGATCGAGCGCGAGCTCGAGGCGCAGCTGGCGACGTTCGAGCAGCAGGGCAAGCTGCTGGAGGCCCAACGACTGCGGATGCGGACCACCTACGACATCGAGATGATGCGCCAGGTGGGTTCCTGCTCGGGCATCGAGAACTACTCGATGCACATCGACGGGCGCTCCCCGGGGTCCCCCCCCAACACGCTGCTTGACTACTTCCCCGAGGACTTCCTCCTCGTGATCGACGAGTCGCACGTGACGGTGCCGCAGATCGGCGCGATGTTCGAGGGCGACATGTCCCGCAAGCGCCAGCTCGTCGACCACGGCTTCCGGCTCCCCAGCGCGATGGACAACCGGCCGCTCAAGTGGGAGGAGTTCCTCGAGCGGATCGGGCAGACTGTCTACCTCTCGGCCACCCCCGGTCCCTACGAGCTGGCCAAGGGCGACGGCACGGTGGAGCAGATCATCCGCCCCACCGGCCTGGTCGACCCCGAGATCGTCCTCAAGCCCACCAAGGGCCAGATCGACGACCTGCTGCACGAGATCCGCGAGAGGACGGCCAGGGACGAGCGCGTCCTGGTCACCACCCTCACCAAGAAGATGGCGGAGGACCTCACCGACTACCTGCTCGAAAAGGGGGTCCGCGTCCGCTACCTGCACTCCGAGGTCGACACCCTGCGCCGCGTGGAGCTGCTGCGGGAGCTGCGGATGGGGGAGTACGACGTCCTCGTGGGCATCAACCTGCTCCGCGAGGGCCTCGACCTGCCCGAGGTCTCGCTCGTCAGCATCCTGGACGCCGACAAGGAGGGCTTCCTGCGGTCGGCCCGCTCCCTCATCCAGACCATCGGTCGCGCGGCCCGCAACGTGTCGGGCCAGGTCCACATGTATGCCGACTCGATCACCCCGTCCATGGAGGAGGCGATCAGCGAGACCAACCGGCGCCGGGACAAGCAGATCGCCTACAACCGTGAGCACGGCATCGACCCGCAGCCGTTGCGCAAGCGGATCGCCGACATCACGGACCTCATCGCCAAGGAGGAGGCCGACACCGAGGCGCTCCTCGGCAGCGGACGCGGTCAGTCGCGGGCCAAGGGCAAGGGGCGAGGCGCCGTCGCGGGCGCCGCGACCGGCGACAAGGGCGCGCTGATGCAGCAGGCCCGGTCGATGCCCGCGGCCGAGCTGGCCGAGCTCATCCAGGAGATCACCCAGCAGATGCACCAGGCGGCCGCCGAGCTGCACTTCGAGCTCGCGGCCCGGTTGCGCGACGAGCTCGGCGACCTCAAGAAGGAGCTCCGCCAGATGACGGAGGCGACGCGCTGACTCCGGATCCCCGGGGCGAGGGCGTGGAGGCCACCCCCGACCTGCTCGGCTGCTGCCTGGCCAAGCCCGGCGCCTGGCGCGACGAGGCCGACGAGTGGATCCGGCGCTACCCGCAGGACGCCTCGGTCTCGGCCTACATCGGCCGGCACGGGTGGAACGTCCTGCGCGTGGGGGGCCGGATCCCCGCCGACGAGATCCGCGAGGCGATGGAGGAGTCCTACGACCGCGTCGTGTCGGGCCTGCCGAGGAGCAGACGCCCGGCCTGAGCGGGCACGACACGAGGAACACCCGCGACTGTGAAACAATCACGCGATCGACCACGGAGGGGAGTATCCCCAACGCGGTGGCCTCGTCAGCACGGACCTGGACGGACGACCCTGTCCCAGGTGCCCGGGGCGCCGGTCCGCCTCGGGCGGGAGAGACCTCCGACGCATGGCCTCCCCCTCCCACCGAAAGGCCTCGTCCAACCGTGAACATCCCCACCTGGGTCTGGATCGCCTCCGTCGGCGTCACCGTCCTCTTCCTGGTCGTCGACGTCATCCACATGATGCGCAACCCGCACACCCCCACGATGAGGGAGTGCCTGCGCCACCTGGCCTTCTTCGTCGGGTCGGCCGTCCTGTTCGGCATCGGGGTGTGGTACTTCGCCGGCTACGACTACGGCCTGCAGTTCTTTGCCGGCTGGCTGACGGAGTACTCCCTGTCGATCGACAACCTGTTCATCTTCTTGATCATCATGAGCAAGTTCGCGGTCCCGGAGAAGCTCCAGCAGACCGCTCTGATGGTGGGCATCATGATCGCGCTGGTGCTGCGCGGCATCTTCATCGCGGTGGGCGCCACCCTCATCAACCAGTTCGCCTGGATCTTCTACCTGTTCGGCGCGTTCCTCATCTACACGGCGGTCAAGCTGGCGTTCGAGGGCGAGAGCGACGACGACGAGTACGAGGAGAACGCCTTCACCAAGTGGGTCACCCGGCGGTTCCCGGCCACCGACCAGTGGCACGGCCCCAAGATGTTCGCCCAGGTGGACGGCAAGCGGGTGATCACGCCCATGTTCCTGGTGATCCTGGCGCTGGGCACCACGGACCTGCTCTTCGCGCTCGACTCGATCCCCGCCATCTTCGGGCTCACCAAGGAGCCCTTCCTGGTGCTGATGGCCAACATCTTCGCGCTGATGGGTCTGCGGCAGCTGTACTTCCTCATCGGCGGCCTGCTGAAGCGGCTCGTCTACCTGGGTCTCGGACTGGCGGTCCTGCTGGCGTTCATCGGGGTCAAGCTCATCCTCCACGCCATGCACGAGAACACCCTGCCGTTCATCAACGGCGGCCACCACATCGAGTGGGCTCCGGAGATCCCGATCGCCGTGTCCCTGGGCGCCATCGTGCTGATCCTCGGCGTCACGACGATCGCCAGCCTGTGGAAGTCCAAGAAGGACGAGCGGGCGGGCCTGGAGCACTGACGGGCGTCATTCGGCCGTGAGCACCACGGCCGCGACCGGGCTCTGGACCCCGGGTCAGCCGATGTCGGCGGCCCGGGGTCTGCTCGTGCCCATGACGATGGCGCTCGCCACGACCACCAGCGTCATGCCGACCAGCTGCAGCCCGTCGAGAGTCTGGTGCAGCACGAGGAAACCCGCCAGGGCCGCGGTCGCGGGCTCGAGCGACAGCAGCACCCCGAACACCCGGGCGTCGAGGTGCCGCAGCGCAAGCAGCTCGAAGGAGTACGGGATCACGCTGGACAGGAGCGCGATGCCGAGGCCGCCGGCCACGACGGCGGTCGTCAGGCGATCGCCGTCCACGGTGGCGGCGCCCACGGGGATGACCAGCACCGCCGCCACCACCATGGCGAGGGTGAGCCCCTCCAGCCGGGCGAAGTGCCGCCCGACCTGCTGGCTGCACACGATGTAGGCCGCCCAGAAGGCGCCGGCGGACGCGGCGAACGCGATCCCCACGTGGTCGAGCTCGGCCCACGGCACCGTCAGGGCGCCGGAGATCAGGGCGATCCCTCCGAGTGCGGCCAGGACGGCCAGCGCGTCAGTCCCGCGTCGGGACAGGACCGCCGAGAGCGTCAGCGGGCCGACGAACTCGATGGTGACCGCGACCCCGATGGGCAGGCGCGCGAGGGACGCGTAGAAGGTGGAGTTCATCAGGGCCAGGCTGACGCCGAAGGCGACGACGGCCCACCACGCCTGGGGGCTGTGCCCGCGGACTCGGGGGCGCGCGACCACCAGCAGGACCAGGACGGCGAGCCCAAGCCGCAGGGCCACGGTGGCGGTGGGCCCGATCAGCGGGACCAGCAGGGCGGCCAGGGCGCCGCCGAGCTGGACGGACACGATGGCCGCGAGCACGAGCAGCAGCGGGGTGCTGCGACGGGTGGGGGCCGTCATTCGGTCCGACCCAGGCGTCCGAGGTCCTCGAGCCTGTCCTCGACGTATGCCGTGCCGAGGTGCTCGCGGATCGCGCGGGGACGGACGAGGTGGTGGGCGCTCACCCGCGTCATACTGCCTGCATGCAGCCGATCGACGCGAGCCAGGTCCTCCAGCGTGACCTCAAGGACATCGTCCGGCATGCCCCCGGGAGGCTGAGCATCCAGGTGGTCGGGCCCGAGGGCGTCCTCGCCGGGTGGGACTCCAACAGGGGGGTGCCGGCCGCGAGCCTGGTCAAGGTGCTCGTGCTGGTGGCGACGTTGCGTGAGGTGGAGGCGGGGCGGCTGAGCCTGGACCAGACCCTGCGGATCCCCGACGACCGCGTCGGCGGCGCGGGAGCGCTCAGCCTGCTGCCTTCGGTGGTCGAGCTGTCCGTCGTGGAGCTGCTGCGCCTGATGGTGACGCTGTCGGACAACGACGCGGCCAACCTGCTGCTGCGGCTGCTGGGGCACGACCGGGTCACCCGCTGCGGTCTGGAGCTCGGCCTGCGGCACACCCACGTGCGGCGAGACCTGATGGACAGCCGGTCGGCGAGCCAGGGCCGCGACAACACCACCACGGCCGCCGACCAGGCCGGGCTGCTCGCCGTGCTGCGGGCGGGCCAGGCCCTCGGTGCTCAGCAGACGGCGCTCGCGCTGGCCCTGCTGTCCGAGCAGCAGCACGCGTACGGCGTGACGGCGCTGCTGCCCGACGACGTGGTGCGCGGCTCCAAGCCGGGTGACCTGCCGGGGATCCGGCACGACGTGGCGCTGATCGAGACCGGTGGCGCCTGGGCTGCCGTGGCGGTGACGGCGACCGGGATGTATGACGACCGGCACGGTCAGGACTACTCGGTCAGCGTCCTGCCGGCGCTCGCCGCGGTGGGCGAGGCCGTGCTCGGCTGCCTGGCCCCGGGCGGGCCGCAGGAGCGGGTCGGCGGCTAGTGCCGGGCCGCACCCACCTCGTCCCTGGCCGCCACGAAGGCCCCGACGCACGCCCGGACGTCGTCCTCGGAGTGCGCCGCGGAGAGCTGGACCCGGATGCGAGCGCGCCCCTGCGGCACGACGGGGTAGCTGAACGGGATCACGTAGACGCCGCGCTCGAGCATCGCGTCGGCCACCTGACCCGCGGAGCGGGCGCCGTCCTCGCCGGGGAACATCACGGGGATGATGGCATGCTCGCCTGGCAGGAGCTCGAAGCCCGCCTCCGTCATCAGCCGACGGAAGAGCTCGGCGTTGCGGCGCAGCACCTCGCGGGGCTCGGCCGAGCCGCGCGCGATCTCCAGAGCCTTGAGCGACCCGGCGACCACCGAGGGGGCCACCGCGTTGGAGAAGAGGTAGGGGCGCGAGCGCTGGCGCAGCAGGTCCACGATCTCCTGGTGGGCACTGATGTAGCCGCCCGAGGCGCCGCCGAGGGCCTTGCCGAGCGTGCCCGACAGGATGTCGACCCGGTCCATGACGCCGAAGTGCTCCGGGGTGCCGCGGCCGCCGTCCCCGACGAAGCCGACCGCGTGCGAGTCGTCGACCATGACCATCGCGCCGAACTCCTCGGCCAGATCGCAGATCTGGGGCAGCGGCGCGAGGTAGCCATCCATCGAGAAGACCCCGTCGGTGACGACGACGACGCGGCGGGCGCCCCGCTCGTGCGCCGCCGCGAGCTGGGCCCGCAGGTCGGTCATGTCGGCGTTCTTGTACCGGAACCGCATCGCCTTGGAGAGCCGGATGCCGTCGATGAGGGAGGCGTGGTTGAGCTCGTCGCTGATGATCGCGTCCTCGGCGCCGAAGAGCACCTCGAAGACCCCGCCGTTGGCGTCGAAGCAGGAGCTGTAGAGGATCGTGTCATCCGTCCCCAGGAAGTCCGACAGCGCGCCCTCCAGGGCCTTGTGCTGGCTCTGGGTTCCGCAGATGAAGCGGACGCTCGCCATGCCGAAGCCCCACTCGCGCAGTGCCTCCGCGGCGGCGCGCTCCACCTCGGGGTGGTCCGCGAGGCCGAGGTAGTTGTTGGCGCAGAAGTTGAGGGCCTGCGCCCGGCTCGTGGTGACGTGCGCCGACTGGGGGCTGGTGAGCTGCCGCTCGGACTTCCACAGCCCCGCGTCCTTGATCTCCTGCAGGGTGCTGGCGAGCTCGTCCTTGATCGTGCCGTACATCGAATCTCCTAGGTGTCGCGGTCAGTCGGCGATCTCGAGGACGACCTTGCCGCACTCGCCGGAGCGCGCCGTCGCCCAGGCGTCGGGCCACTGCTCCAGCCCGACCCGGTGGGTGATGACCGACCGCACGGCGTCGCGCAGGGCAGCGCTGGTCTGCAGCATGAAGGTCATGTGGTACCACGTCTCGAACATCTCGCGCCCGTAGATGCCCTTGATCGTGAGCATGTGCGTGATGACGGTGCCCCAGTCGACGGGGAAGCCCTCCGTGGGCAGGCCCAGCATCGAGATCTTGGCGCCGAAGTTGCAGTTGTCGATCATGGCCTTCATCGCCGCCGGCGCGCCCGACATCTCCAGGCCGAGGTCGAAGCCCTCGGTCATGCCGAGCTCGCGCTGCACGTCGGCGAGGGACTCGCGACCCACGTTGACCACGCGCGTCGCCCCGGCGCCGGACGCCAGCTCGAGCCGGAAGTCGCTGAGGTCCGTCACCACGACGTGGCGCGCGCCGGCGTGCCGGGCGATCGCGGCGGCCATGACCCCGATGGGCCCGGCGCCGGTGATCAGGACGTCCTCCCCGACCATGGGGAACTGCAGCGCGGTGTGCGTGGCGTTGCCGAAGGGGTCGAACAGCGCCCCCAGCTCAGGGTCGATGTCGTCGGGCTGCACCCAGACGTTGTTCGCGGGGACGACCACGTGGTCGGCGAAGGCGCCGTCCCGGTTGATGCCGATGCTGCTGGTGTGGAGGCACATGTGCCGGCGGCCGGCTCGGCAGTTGCGGCACATGCCGCACACGACGTGCCCCTCGACCGCGCAGCGCTGACCCACCTGCAGGTTGCCGGACCCGTGGGCGGTGACGACGTCGTCGGCGATGTCGACGATCTCGCCGTAGAACTCGTGGCCGAGCGTCATGGGCGGACGCACCATGGAGGCCGCCCACTCGTCCCACTGCTCCAGGTGCAGGTCGGTGCCGCAGAGCCCCGCCCGCAGCACCTTGATCTTGACCTCGCCGCGGCCGACGTGCGGCTCCGGGACCTCTCTCAGCTCGAGACCAGGGCCGGAGTGGGGCTTGACGAGCGCGCGCATGAGGACACTTCCTTGGGAGATTCTCCGTCGAAAACCGAGGACGACGCCAAATCTAACGGCTGGGCGGGCCGGGCCCCACGCGGGGTGCGGCCACGCAGGTCACCAGCCGCGGGCGCGCCACTCGTCGAGGTTGGGGCGCTCCGCGCCGAGCGTCGTATCGCCCCCGTGGCCCGGGTAGACCCAGTCCGCGTCGTCGTACTCCCCGAAGATGCGCGTCTCGACGTCGTCGATGAGCTGGTCGAAGGACTGGCCGGGGTTCTTGGTGTTGCCGACGCCGCCGGGGAACAGGCTGTCACCGGTGAACAGGTGCGAGTCGCCCTCGGGGTCGTCGTAGGCGAGGGCGATCCCTCCGGGGGTGTGGCCGCGGAGCTCGATCACCCTCAGGGTGCTCTCGCCCAGGGTGATCGTGTCGCCGTGCGCGAGCTCGCGGTCGGGCCGGACCGGCAGGGCCCGCCCGTCCGCCGCGGAGGCGGCGGTCTCGACGCCGGTGTCCTCGACGACGTCCTTGAGCGCCCGCGTGTGGTCCCAGTGCTGGTGGGTCGTGACGACCAGGTCGAGCCGGCCCGTGCCCTCGGCGACGAGGGCGGTGATGCGCCCGACGTCGTCGGCGGCATCGAGGAGCAGCTGGTGGCCGGTGGCCCGGTCGGTGAGCAGGTAGACGTTGTTGTGCATGGACGACACCGCGGCCTTGCGGATGGTCAGGTGCGGCAGCTCCCGCACGTCGCTGGGGCCGCCGGGGGCGACGTCGCCGGTGTAGTCGGTGTGGGTCACAGAAGGTCCTCCTGCTGGTCGGGGGAGAGGTGGGGGAGCTGGTCGGGGGAGGGGGCGGTGACCTGGTCGGGTCGGCCGCGGACCAGCCACAGGAGCAGCCCCGCCCGGGGACCGCTGACGGTGGGCCGGCCGTCGCCGATGGCGACGACGTCGCGCTCGTCGGTGCGCAGCGTCATGGGCGGACACCGCGGGTCGCTGCGGAGGTCGTCGACGGCCTCGTCGAACCACCGGCCGACGGCCTTGGCCGGGGCGTCCGCGAAGGTGTAGCCCGCGTCGAGGTCGACGTGGTGCCACACCACCTCGCGCAGCCGGTGGCCGGGCAGGTCGGCGCCGGTCAGCGCGGTCATGGCGGCGGGGTCGTTGCCAGCCTGCGCGGTCCGGGACATCGCCGACTCGGGCATGGCCGCGAGGGCGTCGACGAGCTGCTGCGAGGTGTCGCGCAGCTCGGCCAGCAGCGTCTCGTAGGTCGCGGCGGCCCCGCGCTCGATGTCGGTGTCCCGCTCCTCGCGCGAGGGATACATCGGGGTGGGGTCGCCCTCGACGGTGGCCACGAGGTTGAGCATCGCCCGGGCGTTGCCGCTGAGGTGGCTGATCGCGTGGGCCCTGGTCCAGCCCTCGCACATCGACGGGTGCCGTATGCCGTCCGCGCCCAGCGCCTCGACGGTGGCGACCACGCGCGCCGACTCCACCCGGAGCAGCGCGAGGTCGGCGGCGTGCTGCTGGGCCGGGGCGTCCGTCATACGGACAAGACTAGACGAGCCGGGGGAGAGCTGCCCGCCAGCGTGCGAGCGTCCCCCGGACGCCGCGACGAGGCGCCGAGGCGTCAGGGAGGGGGTATGTCGGTGGTGGCACCTAGCATGGCGGTCGTGCCTGATGCTTCTGTCGCCCCTCGCCGCGCCCACGACCGTCTGATCGTCCGTGGAGCACGCGAGCACAACCTCCGCAACGTCTCCGTCGACCTGCCCCGCGACTCCCTGGTGGTCTTCACCGGGCTGTCGGGCTCCGGCAAGTCGTCGCTGGCGTTCGACACGATCTTCGCCGAGGGCCAGCGTCGCTACGTCGAGAGCCTGTCCGCCTACGCCCGTCAGTTCCTCGGTCAGATGGACAAGCCTGACGTCGACTTCATCGAGGGGCTGTCCCCGGCGGTCTCGATCGACCAGAAGTCGACCAACCGCAACCCTCGCTCGACGGTGGGCACGATCACCGAGGTGTACGACTACCTCCGGCTGCTCTTCGCCCGGGCCGGGCACCCGCACTGCCCCGTGTGCGGCGAGCCGGTCGGCCGACAGACCCCTCAGCAGATCGTCGACCAGCTGCTCGCGCTGCCGGAGCGCACCCGCTTCCAGGTGCTGGCCCCGGTCGTGCAGGGCCGCAAGGGCGAGTTCGTGGACCTGTTCGCCGAGCTGCAGACCAAGGGCTTCTCCCGGGCCAGGGTCGACGGGGAGACGGTGTCGCTGACCGAGCCGCCGACGCTGGAGAAGCAGCGCAAGCACACCATCGAGGTGGTGGTGGACCGGTTGGTGGCCAAGGGGGACGACGCCACCAGCAAGCGCAGGCTCACGGACTCGGTCGAGACCGCCCTGCGCCTCACCGGCGGGATCCTGGTCGTGGACTTCGTCGACGTCAAGGACGGCGACGTCGACGACGACGGGCAGGCACTCCCGCAGCAGCGGCGGTTCTCCGAAAAGATGGCCTGCCCCAACAACCATCCCCTGTCCATCGACGAGGTGGAGCCGCGGTCCTTCTCGTTCAACTCGCCGTTCGGCGCGTGCCCCAAGTGCACCGGTCTGGGCACCGAGCTGGAGGTCGACCCGGACCTGCTGGTCCCGGACGACGAGCTGAGCATCCGCCAGGGCGCCATCGCGCCCTGGGCCCAGGGATCGGGGGCCCAGGACTACTTCCTGCGGGTCATCGACGCGCTGGCCAAGGACCTGTCGTTCAGCCTGGACGTGCCCTGGCGCTCGCTGCCCGAGCGGGCCAGGGAGGCGCTGCTGCACGGGCAGGACTACAAGGTCCACGTCAAGTACCGCAACCGCTACGGCCGCGACCGTTCCTACACCACCGGCTTCGAGGGCGTGGTGCCCTTCGTCCGGCGGCGGCATGCCGAGACGGAGTCCGAGTGGTCGCGCGAGCGCTACGAGGGCTACATGCGCGAGATCCCCTGCCCGGCCTGCAACGGGGCCCGCCTCAAGCCGGAGATCCTGTCGATCCTGCTCGGGGGCCGGTCGATCGCCGAGGTCTGCGCCCTGCCCATCGACGAGTGCGCGGCCTTCCTGCGCGACGTGGAGCTCTCGGCCCGCGAGCAGCAGATCGCGGAGCGGGTGATCAAGGAGATCCACGCGCGGCTCGGCTTCCTGCTCGACGTCGGCCTCGACTACCTCTCGCTGGACCGCCCCGCCGGCACCCTGTCCGGTGGCGAGGCGCAGCGCATCCGCCTCGCCACGCAGATCGGGTCGGGCCTCGTCGGCGTGCTCTACGTCCTCGACGAGCCATCCATCGGCCTGCACCAGCGAGACAACCACCGGTTGATCGAGACGCTGACCCGGCTGCGGGACCTCGGCAACACGCTCATCGTCGTCGAGCACGACGAGGACACCATCGCCACCGCGGACTGGGTCGTCGACATCGGCCCCGGCGCCGGCGAGCACGGCGGCCATGTGGTCCACAGCGGGTCGGTGGACGACCTGCTCGCCAACGACGAGTCCCTCACGGGGCGCTACCTGTCGGGACGGCGGGAGATCCCCATGCCCGCGGTCCGCCGCCCGCAGGAGCCTGGCCGCGAGGTGACGGTCGTGGGCGCCAAGGAGCACAACCTGCACGGGGTGGACGTGTCCTTCCCCCTCGGCAACCTCGTCGCCGTGACCGGGGTGTCCGGCTCCGGCAAGTCCACGCTGGTCAACGACATCCTCTACACCGTCCTCGCCAACAAGCTCAACGGTGCCCGGCAGGTGCCGGGACGCCACCGCACCGTCACCGGGCTGGAGCACCTCGACAAGGTCGTGCACGTGGACCAGTCGCCGATCGGCCGTACGCCGCGGTCCAACCCGGCGACCTACACCGGGGTGTTCGACCACATGCGCAAGCTCTTCGCGCAGACCACGGAGGCCAAGGTCCGCGGCTACCAGCCGGGACGGTTCTCGTTCAACGTCAAGGGTGGTCGCTGCGACAATTGCAACGGCGACGGCACCATCAAGATCGAGATGAACTTCCTCCCGGACGTCTACGTCCCCTGCGAGGTGTGCCACGGGGCGCGCTACAACCGCGAGACCCTCGAGGTGCACTACAAGGGCAAGACCATCGCCGACGTCCTGGACATGCCCATCGAGGAGGCCGCCACCTTCTTCGAGGCCGTCCCCGCGATCTCGCGCCACCTCAAGACCCTCGTCGAGGTGGGCCTCGGCTACGTCCGCCTCGGACAGCCCGCCACGACCCTGTCCGGCGGGGAGGCGCAGCGCGTCAAGCTGGCCGCGGAGCTGCAGAAGCGCTCCTCGGGCCGCACCATCTACGTCCTCGACGAGCCGACCACGGGCCTGCACTTCGAGGACATCCGCAAGCTCCTCCTGGTGCTGCAGGGGCTGGTCGACAAGGGCAACACCGTGCTGGTGATCGAGCACAACCTCGATGTCATCAAGAACGCCGACTGGATCGTCGACATGGGCCCCGAGGGTGGCAACCGTGGCGGCACGGTCGTCGCGACGGGCACGCCGGAGCAGGTCGCCGAGGTCTCGGGGTCCTACACCGGTCAGTTCCTGCGACCCGTGCTGGCCAAGACCACCGAGCGGTCCGACGTCTCTGTGGCCGCGCCGGTCGAGCGACCCGCCAAGGGCGCGGCCAAGAAGGCCGCGAGGTCCGCCGGCAAGGCGGCTGCGGTGACGACCTCCGGCAAGGGGACGTCCACGGGCAGGGCCACCGCAAAGAAGGCTGCGCCGCGCAAGGCGGCATCGCGCTCGGCCTGATCCCGCGCCCTGCCCTGCTCCACCCACGCGCCGTGACCGGGCGCGTGGGTAGGGATACTCTGGCCGCCCCCTGAGCGGGCTGGCCAGCATGGGGCCATGGCCAGGTACTTCGACCCCCAGTCGTGCCCCGTCTGCGGCGCCGACCTCCCGAGCGCAGTCACCCGGTGCCCCGGGTGCCGTCTGCGGCTGACGCACCCGACGGTCGGTCGGCTCGCGACGCTGCTGTCCGAGGCGGACCGCACCAAGGACGCCCTCGTCGCCGACCCGACCGCCTTCCGCGCCGACCCGACCGCCCTCCACCCTGACCCGACCGCCTCGCAGGGGGCCGATCACCGGCTCGGGCCCGGGCCCGAGCCGGTGGCGGGGACGGCCCCCGCCGCCGCCCCGACCGCAGACCCCGTGCGTCACTCGGCGGTGCGCAGCACCCTGCTCCTCGTGGGCGCGTTGTGCCTGCTGGGAGCGGGCAGCGTGTTCGCCCTCGTGACCTGGATGCTCCTGCCGTGGCAGGCCCGTCTCGTCGTGATGCTGGGCCTCGCGGGGGGCGCCCTGGCGGTCGCGCCGATCCTGCGCCGTCGGGGGCTGCCGGGCTCCGCCGAGACGGCGGGGGCGCTGGCGACGGGCTTCCACCTCATCGGCCTGGCCGTTGCCGCGCCTCACGCCGAGGAGCCGCGCGTCGTGCACGCCCTCGGTCTGGCCGTCCTCTGCGCGGTGGGCTGGGGGAGCCTGCACCGGGGGCTGCGGCGCGGGGTGCTGTGGCGCAGCGCCGACGCGGCGGGGGCCGTCGGCCTGGGCGGTCTCGGTCTGCTCCTGGTCGAGCAGGCGCACCGCCATGGTCCCTGGGTGGCCGTCGTGCTCGTCCTGGGGATCCCCGCGCTCGCCGATCTCCTGGCGCGTCGGCCGCGGGTGACCCGCGCGGCCCCGGTCTCCGTGTGGTCCGCCGCGCTGGTCCTCGGCGTGATGACGGTGGTGCTGGTCGAGCAGGCCGTCCTCGCCGCACGGGCCGAGCACGCCCTGGGCACCGGGCTGCTGGCCGGCTGGCCGCTGCCCTGGCTCGCCACCGTCCTGGTCACCGCGTCACGCGCGGCCGTGCCGCTGGCCTGGTCGCGGGTCGCGCTCGCGCTGGACGCGGCGGCCGGCGCGCTGGTCGCCCTGTGGTGGCTGGTGGCCGCCGACGACCTGGCCGTCGCGGACGGTGCCTGGTCCTCCGTGGTGCTCGTGGCCGTCGTGGGCCTCGTCGGTGCCGTCGCGGTGCGGGCGACCGGCGACGTCCGGCCGCTCGTCGCGCTCGCGCCGGGCCTGCTCCTCACCGCGTCCGGGGTGGTGCCCGGGCTGGCGCTCGGGGCGTGGCAGGCCGCGCACCCCGTGCGGCAACCGTCCTCCCTGGTCTGGACCTGGCCGGTCTCGGCGTTGGTCCTGACGGTGCTCCTGCACGCGACTGGTCGCCGGCCCGCCGGGCGGCAAGAGCTGCGACGGATCCTCGGGATCCAGGGCGAGACCGCCGTCCTCGCGACTCTCGTCGTGCCCTGGTGCGCCTGGAACGGTGCCGGCGGATCCTCGGTGCCGATGGTCGCGCTGTCGGCCGGGTGGCTCCCGGCCGTCGGAGCGGCCGTCGCCGCCGCCGTCATCGTGGTGGGTGGGGCCATCGACGGGCGACGTCGCCGGCCTGACCCCTCCGCGAGCGTGTGGTGGGGTGCCGCCCTGCTGCTGACGCACGGCCACACCGAGCGGCTGGTGGCGGTCCTGCTCGTCGGTGCGGCCGGGTGCGCCGGATGGTCCCTGCTGCGGCGACGCCGGGCCCTCGGCATGGTCGCGACCGGTCTGCTCCTCGTGGCCTGCTGGTTGCTCCTGGCCATGGCCGACGTCACGGTGCCGGAGGCCTACACCCTGACGGCCGCGGCCTGCCTGGCCGCCTGGACGCTGCCCGCGACCCTGACGCTGCGAACCCCTTCCTACGCGGCCGTCCCGGCCCTGGCCGTGGCGCTCGCCCCCACCACGA
Source organism: Arsenicicoccus cauae (assembly GCF_009707125.1). Lineage (GTDB taxonomy): Bacteria > Actinomycetota > Actinomycetes > Actinomycetales > Dermatophilaceae > Arsenicicoccus > Arsenicicoccus cauae. The sequence goes on along the minus strand of NZ_WLVL01000003.1, from coordinate 55,872 downwards.
TGATGGGGGTCGACGACACGACCTCCGTCCGCGCCCTCGTGGGCATCGTCGCGGCGGTCGCGCTGACCGCACTCGGCGCGGGCCGCCGCCGCGCGGCCCACCTCTACGTCGGTGCCGCGGCGGCCGGGGCGTTGGCCCTCGCCCTGTGCGCTCCCGTGGTCAGCCTGCTGCCGCCGTGGCTGCCGCTGGCGGTCGGCGGCGGGGTCCTGGTCGGGCTCGGCGTGACCTGGGAGGCCCGTCTCGCCGAGCTGCGGAGGGTGAGGTCCTATGCCGCTGCGCTGCGGTGAGCGATATCAGCCGGCGAGCACGTCGGCCGTCTGGCCCACGGCCCGGCGCCCGCCCTCGACGACGCCCGTCGACAGCACCCGCTCCTGGCGCTGCTGGCTGACCAGGGCCGCGACGGCGGTGACGGTGGCCCGGCGGCAGCGGGCTCAGCGCAGGACGTCGGCGACGAGCTTGGTGATCCCGTTGCCGTAGGTCTCGGACTCGCGGACCTCGAGGCGCTGCTTGTCCTTGTCGGTGTCGCTGAACAACCGCTTGCCGGCGCCGAGGAGGACCGGAAAGACCAGCAGGTGGTAGCGGTCGACCAGGCCGGCGTCGGCGAGGCCGTGCCCCAGGGTCGCGCTGCCGTGGACGATGATCGGGTCGCCGTCGGAGTCCCTCAGGGCGGCCACCTCGTCGAGGGACCGCAGGATCGAGGCGGGCCAGCGCGGGTCCGCCTCGGCGAGCGTCGTGGAGACGACGTAGCGGGGCATGGCGTTGTAGCCGGGGAACTCCTCGGTCATGCTCGGCCACACCGGCGCGAAGGCCTCGTAGCTCCTGCGCCCGACCAGCAGGGCGCCGGCCTCCTCCTGCTCACGACCCTTGATCTCGTAGGCGGCGGGGTCGAACGCGATGTCCTTGAAGGTCCACCCGCTGCTGCGGTGGCCGGGCTCGCCGCCGGGGGCCTCCATGACCCCGTCGAGGGACATGAACGCGGTGACGACGATGGGGCGCATGTGCTTCTCCTCGGCTGGACGACCAGATGGGGGCACGCTACCTGCGTGCCGCGCCCCCGGCGCATCGGGCCGAGGCGGTTTCGCGCGCCTCGGCCCGGGCCCCCGACTGGGGTGGGCGAACCGGCATACGGCCGGGCACGTCAGGAGAGGTCACCACCATGCAGGGAGTCACCCCGGTCTTATGGTTCGACGGCGACGCGGTCGAGGCCGCCCGGCTGTGGACCTCCGACATCCCCAACTCACGCATCCTCACCGACATCCCCTACCCCGAGGACGGCGACAAGGGAGAGCCGGGGGCCGTGATGGTGGTCGAGTTCGAGCTCGACGGCAGGCCGTATGCCGGCCTCGACGGCGGGCCTCAGTTCCCGTTCAGCGAGTGCGTCTCCCTCCAGGTCGTGTGCGACGACCAGGAGGAGGTCGATCGCATCTGGGTCGCGGCGCTGGAGGCGGCGGCGCAGGGATGACCTGACGACGGTGGGCCCCGACCCCGCCGTGCGAGGTCGGGGCCCACCGGTCAGGGCGACCGGGCGGTCACTCCTCGCCGAGGTAGGCCTTGCGCACCTCGTCCGAGGACAGCAGCTCCTGGCCCGTGCCCCGCAGCACGATCTTGCCGACCTCGAGGACATAGCCCACGTCGGAGATCTTGAGCGCCGCGTTGGCGTTCTGCTCGACCAGCAGGATCGTCGTGCCCTGGGCCTTGAGGGTCTGCACCGTCGACATGATCTTCTTCATCATCAGCGGGGACAGCCCCATCGACGGCTCGTCGAGCAGCATCAGGCGCGGACGCGACATCATGGCCCGACCCATGGCCAACATCTGCTGCTCACCGCCGGAGAAGGTCCCGGCCGGCTGCGAGCGACGCTCGCGCAGGATCGGGAACAGCTCGAACGCCGCGTCGAGGTCCTGCCGGACGGCCGAGGAGCCGTCCTTGCGGGCGAAGGCGCCGAGCATGAGGTTCTCCTCGACCGTCATGCGAGGAAAGATGCGCCGACCCTCGGGTGACTGCGCGAGGCCCAGGGTGACGATCTTGTGCGCCGGCACGTCGTCGATCCGCTTGCCCTCGAAGGTGATCGAGCCGCGCGCGGGCCGCAGGAGTCCCGAGATGGTCCGCAAGGTGGTGGTCTTGCCGGCGCCGTTGGTGCCGATGAGCGAGACGACCTGCCCCTCCTCGACGTCGAACGAGATGCCCTTGACTGCCTCGATCTTGCCGTAGGCGACGCGCAGGTCCTTGACCTCGAGCATGCTCATCGGCCCTCCTCCCTCTCGGTGTGCAGCTCGCTGCCGATCTCGGCGTCGAGCTCCTCGTCCGACTCGTCGACGTCCGGGCTCCCGATGTAGGCCTCGATGACCCGGGGGTCGGACTGGACGACCGACGGTGCTCCCTCGACCAGCGCCTCGCCCCGCACCAGGCAGAGCACCCGGTCGCACAGCGTGAAGATGAAGCGCATGTCGTGCTCGATCACCACGACCGCCATGCCGTTGTCGCGGATGCGGAAGATGAGCTCCTGGGCCTGCTCGGTCTCGCGGGGGTTCATGCCGGCCGTCGGCTCGTCGAGCAGCACCACCTTGGGGTCCGTGGCCAGGGCCCTGGCGATCTCGAGGCGGCGCTGGTCGCCATACGGCAGGTTGCGGGCCAGCAGCTCGGTCGAGCCCCCCAGCCCCACGAACTCCAGGAGCTCCTGGGCTCGCTCGCGCGTCTCGCGCTCCTCGCGGCGGTACTTCGGGCCGCGCACGATGGAGGTGAGCGGGCCGGCCGAGGTGCGGCAGAAGCGACCCACCATGACGTTCTCGAGGGCGGTCATGTTGCCGAAGAGACGGATGTTCTGGAAGGTGCGGGCCATCCCCTCCTTGACGACCAGGCCCGGCCTCGGCGGGATCTCCTTGCCCGCCAGAACGACCCGCCCCTCCGTGGGCTTGTAGAGCCCGGTGAGACAGTTGAAGAAGGTCGTCTTGCCGGCGCCGTTGGGGCCGATCAGACCCATGATCTCGCCCTCGTGGACGACCATGTCGACCTGGTTGACGGCCGTGAGGCCACCGAAGCGCATGGTGACGCCTCGGGCCTCCAGCAGGACGGCCCCGCCGGGGCTGGGCGCGCCCGAGGGCTGGCCGCCCGGACGCTCGTCGACTCGCGTGCTCATGACACCTTCTCCACGTGGACGTGCTCGATCTCGTCCGCCAGCTCTTCGTCGTCCTCGTGGAACTCCAGCTGATGACGCTTGTTGGCGACCAGGCCCTCGGGCCGGAAGCGCATCATCAGCACGAGCAGAAGACCGAACATCAGGAGGCGGTACTCGCTGAAGAACCGGAGCTTCTCGGGCAGCAGCTTGAGCACCACGGCGCCGAGCAGGACGCCGCCGATGGTGCCCATGCCGCCGAGGACCACGGCGGCGAGCAGGAAGGCGGACTCCAGGAACTGGTACTGGTCCGGGGTGACGGACTGGTCGTGGTGGGCCTTGACCGTGCCGGCGAGGCCGGCGAGGAAGGCGCCGCCGGCGAAGGCCAGCAGCTTGAGCCCGAACACGTTGACGCCCATGGCCTCGGCAGCCTTCTCGTCCTCGCGGATCGCGATCCAGCCACGCCCGATGCGGCTGTCGTTGAGGCGGCTGAACACCAGGGTGATCAGGCCGAGCAGCAGCAGCAGCAGGAAGTAGTAGTTGGCGAACCGGGGGATGTCGACGCCGAGAAGGTTGTGCGTGTCCCCGAAGTTGAAGCCGAAGAACTCCAGGTCGGGGATGGCGGGGATACCGTTGGGGCCCCGGGTGATGTTGGGCCCGTGGGCGCCGTCGAGGTTGTTCATGGCCAGGCGGAAGATCTCGCCGAAGGCCAGCGTCACGATCGCCAGGTAGTCACCGGACACGCGCAGCGTCGGCGAGCCGATGATCAGGCCGAGGACGGCCGAGAAGCAGGCGCCGATCAGCACCACGACGAGGAACGGCGGGTGCCACCCGATCGTCGCGAAGGTCGACTCCGACATGGTCGCCGCCACGTAGGCACCCGCCCCGAGGAAGGCGATGTAGCCGAGGTCGAGCAGGCCCGCCAGGCCGACCACGATGTTGAGGCCGATCGCCGTGGCGGCGAAGATGATGACCTGCGTCGCGATGGACATGTTGGCGTTGGACCCGCCCTGGGTGAACGGGAAGGCGAACGCCGCCAGGAAGGTCGCCAGGAGCAGCACCCGGCTGTGGTGGGCGGCGACGATGGACAGCCAGGCGAAGAACCCGCCCCCGGCCAGGCCCGCCCCGATCGCGAAGACGAAGGTCAGGAAGAGCACGAACACCCAGGCGTCCTCGATGCCGAGGCCGTAGGCGGCGCCGAACAGCACCAGCGCGACGAGCGCCACGATGACGAGGATCTCGACCCACCCCGCGAACCGCTGGTGCGGCTCGGAGCGGACCTTGCGCACGGGCAGCAGGAAGCCGGCGGCGGCGACGAGGAGGGCCCCCACGATGCCGATCCACAGACCGGGGTCGGCCGCGGCCAACAGCGCGGGGTCCGAGGTAGCGACCCCCACCAGCACCAGCAGCATGAAGACCAGCGAGCCGATGCCGAGGCGCTTGAGCCCGGACGGCGACCCGAGGTGCCGGCCCAGGCGGGCCAGCGGACCCTTGCGGACCAACGTCATGAACAACGCGAGCAGCCCGAGGGCGATCGCCATGAGCTGGACCGGTGCGGGGTAGCCGACGATCGTGACGTTGCCCAGCAGGGCCGGGTCGTAGGTCCACGGGAGGAATGCGCTGGCGATCAGCAGGAGGGAGCCGACGATGCCCAGCAGCCAGGCGCGGGTCAGCCGGGGCTCGAGGGGGGCCTGGTCCGCGGCGGCCCCGCGACGCGGCATAGGGGAGTCGCTCAACGAAGTGGTGACGGTGCTCATGCCCGGTCCACCACCCGAGCGCCCATGATGCCCTGGGGGCGAAAGACGAGGAACACGATGAGAAGCCCGAAGGCCCACACGTCCTTCCAGTCGGAGGGGAACAGGTTGGTGGCGAAGGCCTCGACGATCCCGAGGGCGATGCCGCCGACAACGGCGCCCTGGATGTTGCCGATGCCCCCGAGCACCGCGGCGGTGAACGCCTTGAGGCCGTAGAGGAAGCCCATGCGGAAGCCGATGGTCCCGTCCTGCAGGCCCTGCGCGACACCGGCGATGGCAGCCAGCGCGGCGCCGAGGGCGAAGGACACGACGATGATGCGGTCGACGTCGACGCCCATGAGTCGGGCGGTGTCGGGGTCCTGGGACACGGCCTGCATGCCGCGGCCGGTCCGGGTGCGGTTGACGAACCACCACAGGAAGGCGGCGGACACCAGGAGGGAGGCGATCGTGAACAGCGCCGGCCGGGCCAGGCTCACGCCGCCGACGCTCCAGGCCGCCCCGGTCACGCCCTCGATCTGCGGGAAGGAGATCTTGGACTTGGCGCTGGGGAACTCGAGCGGGTTCCAGTCGACGAACAGGCCGGGCCGGTCGTAGAAGAGGCGCACGGCCTCCTGCAGAAGGACCGAGATGCCGATGGCGGTGATGAGGGGTGCGAGCCGTGGCGCGTTGCGCAGCGGCCGGTACGCCACCCTCTCCATGAGGACCGCCGTCACGACTGAGGCGAGGATGGCGCCGAGGATCAGGACGGGCAGGATCCAGATCGAGGTCTGACCCTTGAAGAGCAGCAGGTAGGTCGACATGGCGCCGAACGCGCCGATCATGAAGACCTCGCCGTGAGCGAAGTTGATGAGCTGGACGATGCCGTAGACGACGGTGTAGCCGACGGCGATCAGGGCGTAGAGGGAACCGAGGGTCACTCCGTCCACCAGGTACTGCAGGAAATGCATGCGGGCACCTTCGATCGAGTGATGACAGGGGTGGGAGGCGGGGAGGGTTGGCCTCCCCGCCTCCGATGGAGCTCGTCCGGCGACCTGGCGATCAGGCCGTGCCGGTCTTGGCGGCGACCCACTTGCCGCCCTCGACCTTGTACGCCGTCAGGGTGCGCGTCTTGGTGTCGCCGTACTCGTCGAACTCGACCTTGCCGGTGACTCCCTCGATCGCGACCTTGCCGACCGCGTCGGCCATCTTGGCGCGGGCGTCCTCGACGGTCTTGGCGTCCTTGAGGGCCGTCTTCGCGCCCTCGATGATGGCGTTCGCCGCGTCGTAGGAGTACGCGCCGTAGGCCTCGGAGGGCTCCTTGTAGCCGGCCGTCTTGTAGTCCGCCAGGAAGGTCTTGCCCTTCTCGAGCGTGTCGGTCGGGGCGCCGACGGAGGTGGCGAGGTCACCGGTGGCGGTGGCGCCGGCCAGCTTGATGAAGTCGGCGGCGAAGATGCCGTCCCCACCCATCACCGGGACCGCGAGCCCCGCCGACTTGGCCTGCTGCGAGAGCGGGCCGGCCTGGGGGTACTCGCCGCCGTAGTAGATCGCCTTGGGCGCGGACGGCTTGATCTTGGAGATGACCGGGCCGTAGTTGGAGTCGTCCGGGTTGATGGTCTCGGCGGCCACCACGGTGCCGCCGCCCTTCTTGAACTCCGCGGTGAAGGCCTCGACCAGGCCCTGGCCGTAGGTCTTCTTGTCGTGGATGGTGGCGACCTGCTTGATGCCCTGCTCGAGGAGGTACTTGGCCGCGAACGGGCCCTGCACCGAGTCGGTGGTGCAGGTGCGGAAGTACGAGGGGTACATCCGCTGCGGGGCGTCGGCGAACTTGGCGCCGCGGGTCAGCGAGGGGTTGGTGTTGGCCGGCGAGATCTGGACGATCTTGGCGGTCGAGAGCACCGGCTGGACCGACTGCGAGGTCGAGGAGTTGAGCGTCCCCACGACCCCCAGGACGTCCTTGTCGGCGGCGATCGCGGTGGCGGCGTTCTTGGCGACGTCGGGCTTGGCCTCGTCGTCCTTGGTCACGACCTCGAACTTCCAGCCGGGGACGGCGTTGCTCTCGTTGGCCTTCTTGGCGGCGAGCTCGACGGAGTGCTGGATGCCGAGACCCAGCGCCGACAGGTCGCCCGAGACGGGGGCGATGACGCCGATCTTGACGGTCTTGGTGGCGGCCGCGCCGGAGCCCGACGAGCCGCTGTTGGACGTGGACGCCTCCCGCGAGCCGCAGGCCGACAGTGCGAGGGATGCCGCCAGCGCGGTGGCACCGAGGGTCATCCAGGAACGCTGCTGCACGTTTCCTCCCAGAGGGTGTGGGGGAGCGGTGTCATGGTCGACGCCGCTTGAAGTGCGGCTGACAATAGGGCTACCGGCCAGGTCCTACCAGGGTCCGGTCGATGCCGGAGCGTGACTGTGACCTGCCTGTTACCAGTGACTTGGCCTGTTACCCCGAGCGTTTGGTCGTGTTTGCTTCCGTATGCCGCCCGGCTGGCGCCGGGGGCGGGTCCTGGGTGACCGTTCATCGCCGCCAAGCGACCGCTCGCGGCAAACCCGGACGCACTCGCACGGCACTCGGGTCGTTTGAGCCGAACGGATGACGACGGGGGTGGCTCCCGCTCGCGGACGCCGTCCCGGGTGTGTCGGTGCACCGGCATAGGGTTGTCGGGTGGCTGATCCCTCGTCCTACCGACCCCGCCCGGGAGAGATCCCGGTCGACCCGGGCGTCTACCGCTTCCGCGACAAGGAAGGCCGGGTCATCTACGTCGGCAAGGCGAAGTCGCTGCGCTCCCGGCTGAGCTCCTACTTCCAGGACGTCGGTGCCCTGCACCCCCGCACGCGACGCATGGTCACGACCGGGGCGTCGGTCGAGTGGACCGTCGTCAAGACCGAGGTCGAGGCGTTGCAGCTGGAGTACTCCTGGATCAAGGAGTTCGACCCGCGGTTCAACGTGAGGTACCGCGACGACAAGTCCTACCCCTACCTCGCGGTCACGATGGGCGAGGAGTTCCCCCGCGCCCAGGTCATGCGGGGGGCCAAGCGCAAGGGGACGCGCTACTTCGGGCCGTACGGCCACGCCTGGGCGATCCGCGAGACCCTCGACCTGCTCCTCAAGGTCTTTCCGGTGAGGACGTGCAGCTCCGGCGTGTTCAAGCGGGCCGCCCAGGTCGGTCGACCCTGCCTGCTCGGCTACATCGACAAGTGCTCGGCGCCCTGCGTCGGGCGGGTGACGCCCGAGGAGCACCGCGAGATCGCCGAGGAGTTCTGCGAGTTCATGGCGGGCAGCACCACCCGCTTCGTGCGCCGGGTCGAGCGCGAGATGCAGGCCGCGTCCTCCGCGCTGGAGTTCGAGCGCGCCGCCGTCCTGCGGGACAACCTCGGGGCGATGACCAAGGCCCTGGAGAAGTCCGCGGTGGTGCTCGGCGACGCCACGGACGCGGACGTCTTCGCCGTGTCCGACGACGAGCTCGAGGCCGCGGTGCAGGTCTTCCACGTGCGCGGCGGCCGCATCCGCGGCCAGCGGGGCTGGGTGGTGGAGCGCGAGTCCGAGGATGTCGCCTCCCTGCCCCTGCTCATGGAGCGGCTGCTGCAGCAGGTCTACGGCGGCGAGAGCAGCGAGGGCGTGCCGCGCGAGGTCCTGGTCCCCGTGCTGCCCGAGGATGCCGAGGCGGTCGAGCAGTGGCTGAGCGAGCTGCGCGGCGCCCGGGTCGAGGTGCGCGTGCCGCAGCGGGGCGACAAGCGCCAGCTCATGGAGACGGTGCGCCGCAACGCCGACCAGGCCCTGGCGCGGCACAAGGTGACGCGGGCGGGCGACCTCACGGCGCGCAGCCAGGCGCTGCAGGAGCTGCAGGACGCGCTCGAGCTCGACGAGGCGCCCCTGCGGATCGAGTGCTACGACGTGTCCCACGTGCAGGGGACCAATGTCGTGGCCTCGATGGTGGTCTTCGAGGACGGGCTGCCCCGCAAGGGGGAGTACCGCCGCTTCATCGTGCGGGGCGACGAGGCGGCGGGTCCCGCCGTCGACGACACCGCTGCGATGCGTGAGGTCCTCCTGCGGAGGTTCCGTCGGCACCTGGCCCAGGCCGAGGCGCAGGGGGAGACCGCCACCGAGGAGGCTCCGACCGCCACGGCGGGGGCGCCCGCCGACCTGCCCGACACGCCCGCGGGCATCGATCCCGAGACGGGCAGGCCGCGCCGGTTCGCCTATGCCCCGCAGCTCGTCGTGGTCGACGGTGGGCTACCGCAGGTCAACGCCGCCCAGCGGGTGCTCGACGAGCTCGGCATCGACGACGTGGCCCTGGTGGGTCTGGCCAAGCGTCTCGAGGAGGTGTGGATCCCGCACCAGGACTTCCCGGTGATCCTGCCGCGCTCCAGCGAGGGTCTCTACCTGCTGCAGCGCCTGCGCGACGAGGCCCACCGCTTCGCGATCACCTTCCACCGGCAGCGGCGCTCCAAGGCGATGACGACGAGCGCGCTCGACGGCATCCCCGGGCTCGGCGAGGCCCGCAAGAAGGCCCTGCTGCGGACCTTCGGGTCGGTCAAGCGCCTGCGCGGCGCCACGGTCGAGGAGCTCCAGGAGGTGCAGGGCATCGGTCCGGCGCTGGCCGAGGTCGTGCACGCCAGGCTGGCGGGCGAGCAGGCGGAGCCGGGGGTCAACCTCACGACCGGGGAGGTGCTCTCGTAGGCCGCGTTACAACAACTTCTCGTCCAAGGACGAGCTCGTGCTCGCCTACCTCCAGGAGCGCCACGAGGAGTGGCTCGGCCTCTACGGGGCGAGGCGGGCCGCCGGTGACGGCTCCGGCCGGGCGGGCGTGGCGGCGGTGTTCGACGCGTATGCCGACCACGCCAACGCCGCATACGTCCACGGCTTCCGAGTGTGCGGTCTGCTCAACGCAGCGGCGGAGCTGCCGAGCGGAGCTCCCGGGCGCGAGCAGGTCCGGCGGCACAAGGCGGAGGTGCAGCAGCTCCGTCGTCACCGGACGGCGCTGCGCGCGCAGGGGCCGACCCTGGCCCTCTCCGCGGCGGCCGTGGCGGTGTTCCCCCCTCGCCTTCTACTCCTCGATGCGCCTCAGTGGCGTCGCCGTCGGCACAGTCGTCACCATCGGCTCCGCCCCGCCCGCCGCTGCACTCGTCGAACGAGCCGTGGACGGCACGCCCCTCTCCCGCCGGTGGGCCGTCGGGACCGCCCTCGGCCTCCTGGGCGTCACCGCTCTGGCCTTCTCGCACGCCGGCCCGGCAGGAGGCGGCCCCGTAGGAGCAGGTGCCGCCGCGGTCGGCGGGTGGGGCCACGTCGCCGGCATCGGCCTGCGCGGCGGGGCGACCTACGCCCTCTACTCCTGGGGTGCTGTCCGGGTCATCCGGACCGGCATCCCGAGCCGCGCCGCGATGGGCGCGTCAACCTGGCCGTCGTCACCTATCTCGCCCTGGTCCCGATGTTCCTCGGGTACGTCCTGCTCGGCCGCGGCCTGGCGAGCGTCGGTGCCAGCACCGCCACCACCCTGTCCCTGGCCGAGCCGGGCGCCGCCGTCGTCATCGCCGTGCTGGCCCTGCTCCTGGCCGGTCTGGTGACGACGACAGCGCCAGGACGAGGCGCCGTCGCTGGCTAGACTGACGGCCACCCGCCCACCCGACAAGGAGCCCACCCGTGGCCGAGCCGACCGAGCAGCGTGAGTCCGACACCCGCCCGGGCGAACCCTCCCGACGGTCGGGTGACCCCGACACCGCGGACATGCCGCTCGTCTCGCGCCGCCACGAGTTCGTCGTGGTCACCGGCCTGTCCGGCGCGGGGCGGTCCACGGCCTCGAACGTCCTGCAGGACACCGGGTGGTACGTCACGGACAACCTGCCGCCGCAGATGCTGGCGCCGATGGCGACCCTGCTGCGGGACAAGCAGCCGGAGGTGCTGCGCGTCGCGGCGGTGGTGGACGTCCGGTCGCGCGACATGTTCGAGTCGCTGTCGGAGGCGCTGCAGGAGCTGCGTGACCTGGGGTGGCAGCCGCGCGTGGTCTTCCTGGACGCGACCGACGAGACGCTGGTGCGGCGCTTCGAGAGCGTGCGCCGACCCCATCCCCTGCAGGGGGACGGGGGGCTGCTGGAGGCCATCCAGGAGGAGCGGCGCAGGCTGGGTGACATCCGCTCGGTGGCCGACACGATCGTCGACACGAGCGGCTTCAACGTCCACCAGTTCTCGGCCAAGATGGCCCAGATCTTCGACTCCGAGCGGGGCCCGCGCCTGCGGGTGGCGGTCATGTCCTTCGGCTTCAAGTACGGCATACCCCTGGACGCCGACATCGTCCTCGACATGCGCTTCCTCCCCAACCCCTTCTGGGTGCCCGAGCTGCGCAGCAAGACCGGGCGTGACCCGGAGGTCGCCGGCTTCGTCTTCGACCAGCTGGGCGCCGACGAGTTCGTGGAGCGCGCCGTGGCGATGATGGACGCGATGATCAGCGGCTACGTCCGCGAGGGGCGCCGCTACGTGACGCTGGCCGTGGGGTGCACGGGCGGCAAGCACCGGTCCGTGGCCGTCGCCGAGCGCCTGTCGCGCGAGCTCTCCGGGCCCGAGGTCGGCACGATCACCGTCCACCGAGACCTGGGGCGCGAGTGAGTCGGCCCCGGGTCGTGGCGCTGGGGGGAGGCCACGGGCTGGCGGCGACGCTGTCCGCCCTGCGGCTGGTCAGCGACCAGATCACCGCGGTCGTGACCGTGGCCGACGACGGTGGCTCCTCGGGTCGGCTGCGGGCGGAGTTCGACGTCCTCCCACCGGGCGACCTCCGTATGGCGCTGGCGGCGCTCTGCAACGACGACGAGTGGGGCACCACGTGGGCGGCGGTGCTGCAGCACCGGTTCGCGGGGGAGGGGCCGCTCGGCGGCCACAGCCTCGGCAACCTGCTGATCCTGTCGCTGTGGGAGCACTACGGCGACACGGTGCGTGGCCTCGACATGGTCGGTCGGCTGCTGAGCGCCCGCGGGCGGGTCCTGCCCATGGCCGCGGTGCCCCTGACGATCGAGGCGGTGGTGCGGGGGCTGGACCCGGGCGACCCCGAGGCGCTCAGCACCGTGACGGGGCAGGCGTCGGTCGCCAAGACCCCGGGCCAGGTCGCGTCGATCGCCGTCGTCCCGCAGGAGCCGCCCGCCAGTCCCGAGGCGGTGCAGGCCATCGACGAGGCCGGGTGGGTCGTGCTGGGACCGGGGTCGTGGTTCACGTCCGTCATCCCGCACCTGCTGGTCCCGGAGCTGCGCGCGGCCCTGGTGCGCACCCCGGCGCGCCGCCTGCTCAACCTCAACCTCGAGCTGGACACGTCCGAGACCTCCGGCTTCACCGCCGAGCGCCACCTCGAGGTGCTGGCGGCGCACGCGCCGGAGCTGCGGCTGGACGTCGTGCTGGCGGACCCGTCCGTGGTCGCCGACGAGCAGGCCCTGCGCCAGGCGGCGCAGCAGCTCGGTGCCGAGCTGGTCGTGGCCGAGGTGGCGACCGCCGGGAGCCCGGGCCAGCACGACTCGCTCCGTCTCGCCGCCGCCTACCGTGACATCATGAGCTGACTACACTGCGCTGTCGCATTTGTACGAAACGTGCCGAATTCGCCCACGCACCGTGCGGCCTACTGTCAGGATGGATCCCATGTCGATGACGGCCATGGTCAAGGACGAGCTCAGCCGGCTCCAGATCACCAAGCCCTCGTGCCGCAAGGCTGAGGTCTCCGCCATCCTCCGGTTCAGCGGTGGCCTGCACATCGTCGGTGGACGCATCGTGGTGGAGGCCGAGCTCGACACCGGCTCCGTCGCGAGGCGCCTGGTCAAGGACGTCGCCGACGTCTACGGCTACACCAGCGAGATCGGGGTGCTGTCCGCCGGGGGCCTGCGCAAGGGCAGCCGCTACGTCGTGCGCGTCGTCCAGGACGGCGAGGCGCTCGCGCGCCAGACCGGCCTGATCGACCCGCGCGGTCGCCCCGTGCGCGGTCTGCCGCCCAAGGTCGTCTCGGGCGCCACCGACGACGCGGTCGCCGCGTGGCGCGGGGCCTTCCTCGCCCACGGCTCGCTCACCGAGCCTGGCCGGTCCTCGGCCCTCGAGGTCACCTGCCCTGGCCCCGAGGCCGCCCTCGCCCTCGTGGGCGCGGCCCGGCGGTTCTCGATCGCGGCCAAGGCGCGGGAGGTGCGGGGCATCGACCGTGTCGTCATCCGCGACGGGGACGCCATCAGCCAGGTCCTCACGCGCATGGGCGCCCACGACGCGGTGCTGGCCTGGGAGGAGCGGCGGATGCGCCGCGAGGTCCGCGCCACCGCCAACCGCCTCGCCAACTTCGACGACGCCAACCTGCGGCGCTCGGCCCGGGCCGCCGTCGCGGCGGGCTCGCGGGTGGAGCGCGCCCTGGAGATCCTCGGCGAGGAGGTGCCCGACCACCTGCGTCAGGCCGGCACGCTGCGGCTCCAGCACAAGCAGGCCAGCCTCGAGGAGCTCGGCCAGCTCGCGCAGCCCCCGATGACCAAGGACGCGGTCGCGGGGCGGATCCGGCGCCTGCTGGCGATGGCCGACAAGCGCGCCCAGGACCTCGGCATACCCGGGACCGAGGCCAACCTGACGCCCGACATGCTCGACCTCTGAGTAGTCCGTGACGCCGTCGGTCCGCAGAGCGGACCGACCCTCCCACATCTCGGACCGGTCACGGCCCGACAACGCGCCGCGCACCACTTCCGACTAGGGTGGACAACGCCAAGACGAAGACCCTCTAGGAAGGCTCAAGACGTGACTGTTCGCGTTGGGATCAATGGCTTCGGCCGCATCGGCCGCAACTTCTTCCGCGCCGTGGTGGCTTCCGGTGCCGACATCGAGGTCGTTGCGGTCAACGACCTCACCGACAACAAGACGCTGGCCCACCTGCTGAAGTACGACTCGATCCTCGGCCGCTTCCCCGGCGAGGTCACCTACGACGACGAGTCCATCACCGTGGACGGCAAGAAGATCCTGGCCTTCGCCGAGAAGGACCCCGCCGCCCTGCCGTGGAAGGACAACGCCGTCGACATCGTCGTGGAGTCCACCGGCTTCTTCACCGACGCCACCAAGGCCAAGGCGCACATCGACGCCGGCGCCAAGAAGGTCATCATCTCCGCCCCGGCGAAGAACGAGGACATCACCATCGTCATGGGCGTCAACGACGACCAGTACGACGGCTCCCAGACGATCATCTCCAACGCCTCGTGCACCACGAACTGCCTCGCCCCCATGGCCAAGGCGCTCAACGACGGCCTGGGCATCGTCAAGGGTCTGATGACCACGATCCACGCCTACACCCAGGACCAGAACCTCCAGGACGGTCCGCACAAGGACCTGCGCCGCAGCCGCGCCGCCGCCCTCAACATGGTCCCCACCACCACCGGTGCCGCCAAGGCCGTCGCCCTCGTCCTGCCCGAGCTCAAGGGCAAGCTCGACGGCTACGCCATGCGCGTGCCGACCCCGACCGGCTCCGCCACCGACCTCACCTTCGAGGCCTCGCGCGAGACCACGGTCGAGGAGGTCAACGCGATCGTCAAGGCGGCCGCCGAGGGCGCCATGAAGGGCAAGCTCGTCTACACCGAGGACGAGATCGTCTCCAAGGACATCGAGACGGACCCGGCCTCCTGCGTCTTCGACGCCCAGCTCACCAAGGTCATCGGCAACCAGGTCAAGGTCGTCGGCTGGTACGACAACGAGTGGGGCTACTCCAACCGCCTCGTGGACCTCACGGCCCTCGTCGGCTCCAAGCTCTGAGCGATCGGGGACAGCCGATGAAGACCATTGCCGACCTGGGTGACCTGCGCGGCAAGCGAGTCCTCGTCCGCTCGGACCTCAACGTGCCGCTCGACGGTGACCGCATCACCGACGACGGCCGGGTCCGCGCGTCCGTGCCCACCATCCAGGAGCTGACCGAGAAGGGTGCACGCGTCGTCGTCGTCGCCCACCTCGGTCGCCCCAAGGGCGCGCCGGAGGACAAGTACTCGCTGAGGCCCGTGGTCTCCCGCCTGGGCGAGCTGCTCGGCCAGGACGTCGCCTTCGCCACCGACACGGTGGGGGAGTCCGCCAAGGCCACGGTCGAGGGACTGCAGGACGGCCAGGTGGCCCTCCTGGAGAACCTCCGGTTCAACCCCGGCGAGACGAGCAAGGACGAGTCCGAGCGTCAGGCCTTCGCCAAGGAGCTCGCGTCGCTCGCGGACGCCTATGTGTCCGACGGCTTCGGCGTCGTGCACCGCAAGCAGGCATCCGTCTACGACGTCGCGCAGATCCTGCCCGCCGCCATGGGCGGTCTGGTCAAGACCGAGGTCGACGTGCTCGAGCGCCTCACCGAGGACCCCGAGCGGCCGTATGCCGTGGTCCTCGGCGGCGCCAAGGTCGCCGACAAGCTCGCCGTCATCGACAACCTCCTCGGCAAGGCCGATCGCCTCCTCATCGGGGGCGGCATGGCCTTCACCTTCCTCAAGGCCCAGGGCCACGAGGTGGGCAAGAGCCTGCTCGACGAGGACAACGTCGAGACCTGCAAGGGCTACCTCGACCGGGCCGAGGAGTCCGGCGTCGAGATCGTCCTGCCGGTCGACGTGGTCTGCAACGCAGAGTTCAGCGCCGAGGGCGAGGTCACCACGGTGGCTGCCGACGCGATCCCGGCAGACCAGATGGGCCTGGACATCGGGCCGAGGTCCGCGGAGCTCTACGCCTCCAAGGTCGCCGACGCCAGGACCGTCTTCTGGAACGGCCCCATGGGGGCCTTCGAGATGGCGCCGTACGCCGCCGGCACCAAGGCGGTGGCCCAGGCCCTGGTCGACGCGACCGCCAAGGGCGCGCTGACCGTCGTCGGTGGTGGCGACTCCGCCGCCGCCGTGCGTCAGCTGGGCTTCTCCGACGACCAGTTCGGTCACATCTCCACCGGTGGCGGCGCGAGCCTGGAGTACCTCGAGGGCAAGGACCTCCCGGGCATCTCCATCCTCGGCTGACGCCGGCTGCACGACACGAGGCGGCCCCGTGAACCCGACCCGGGTGGCGGGGCCGCCTTCTCGTCATACGACTGAAAACTCTTGACTCACAAGGAGACGCACATGGCATCCCGCACGCCGTTGATGGCCGGCAACTGGAAGATGAACCAGGACCACCTGCAGGCCACGCATCTCGTGCAAAAGCTCGACTGGACCCTGCGCGACGCCAAGCACGACTACGCCGCGGTCGAGGTCGCGGTGCTGGCGCCGTTCACCGACCTGCGCTCGGTGCAGACCCTGGTCGAGGGCGACAAGCTCGAGCTCAAGTACGGCGCCCAGGACCTCTCGCAGCACGACTCCGGCGCCTACACCGGTGACATCTCCGGCGCCTTCCTCGCCAAGCTCGGCTGCACCTACGTGGCGGTCGGTCACAGCGAGCGGCGCGAGGGCCACGGCGAGACCGACGAGCTGCTGAATGCCAAGGTCAAGGCGGCCTACCGGCACGGCCTGACGCCGATCCTGTGCTGCGGCGAGGCCCTCGACGTCCGCAAGGAGGGGCGTCAGGTCGAGCACGTGCTCGCCCAGATCGAGGCCGACCTCGACGGGCTGCCCGAGGACCAGGCCAGGAGCATCGTCATCGCCTACGAGCCCATCTGGGCCATCGGCACCGGCGAGGTCGCGACCCCCGAGGACGCGCAGGAGGTCTGCGGCGCGATCCGCGGCAAGCTCGCCGAGCTCTACTCCGCGGAGCTGGCCGACGGTGTCCGCATCCTCTACGGCGGCTCGGTCAAGTCCGGCAACGTCGCCCAGATCATGGCCAAGGAGGACGTCGACGGCGCCCTCGTCGGCGGGGCCTCGCTGGACCCGGAGGAGTTCGCCAAGATCGTGCGCTACCAGGCCCACAACGCCTGACCGCACGTATCCCGCGGCCCCGGGCCGGTCGCCTGACGCTGACCGGCCCGGGGCCGCGTGCTGCCTGGCGTGTGCTCTGGGCAGCGCGCAGGTGGGATGATGCGGGCATGAGTCTCAAGCCCCAGCAGCACCGCCGTCCGTCCCCCGCCGAGGTCCGCGCGATCAACGACTCGATCCGCTACACCATGTGGTCCGTCTTCCAGGTGACCGACTCCGTGGGGGACGAGGCGGAGCGCGAGGGGCTGCTCGCCGAGGCGCAGGCGTTCTTCGACCAGCTCGCCGCCGACGGGCAGGTCACGGTGCGCGGGATCTACGACGTGGCCGGGCTGCGGGCCGACGCGGACTTCATGGTGTGGTGGCACGGCGAGTCCGTCGAGGCGGTGCAGCGGGCCTACCACGCCTTCCGGCGCACGGGGCTGGGCCGGGCGTGCGACCCGGTGTGGTCCAATGTCGCGATCCACCGCCCGGCGGAGTTCAACAAGAGCCACATCCCGGCGTTCATGGCCGACGAGACGCCGCGCGCCTACGTGTGCGTCTACCCCTTCGTGCGGTCCTACGAGTGGTACCTCCTTGCCGACGAGGAGCGCCGCGACCTGCTCGTCGAGCACGGCCGGATGGCCCGCGACTACCCCGACGTACGGGCCAACACGGTGGCGAGCTTCGCCCTCGGCGACTACGAGTGGCTGCTGGCCTTCGAGGCCGACGACCTGCACCGGATCGTCGACCTCATGCGGCACCTGCGGGGGGCGGCTGCGCGGCGGCACACGCGCGAGGAGGTGCCGTTCTTCACCGGCCCGCGCGTCGACCTCGACCAGCTCGTCGCCGACCTCCCATGACCTACCGGGGGTAGGGGCATCGACCGGCCTTCGTTCCCCAGGCTGATGCCCCCGCCCGGGGTAGGGGCATCGACCGGCCTTCGTCCCCCAGGCCGATGAGACCAGAGCCGGTCGATCTCGTCCTCCCGGAGGAGAAGGTATGCCCACGCGAACCATCCTCCCGGGGGATGCCCCGCCACGCGCCCCCACCCTAGGTTCGTGGGCATGACGACGAACCAGCCCAGCACGACCACCTCCCTCTTCCTGCTCGTCCTCAAGGACGATGGCAAGCCTGTGTCGATGGGGCAGCAGACGGGCTACGGTCTGGCCGGCGCCCTGCTCTCCGACCTCGTCGCGGCCGGTCGCCTCGGCGTGAGCGACGACGGCAAGAAGCTCCGTGTCCTGGACACCAGCGTGACGGGCGACGAGCTCCTCGACGAGGGGCTGCGCAGGTTCGGGCACAAGGACGGCAAGCGGCTCTCGTCCGTCATCCCCGGAGCAGCCCGCAAGCTCGAGCGCGAGGTCGGGGACTACCTCGCCCGACGCGGGGTGGTGCGGGTCGAGGAGGGCGGCATGCTCGGTCTCAAGCCGCAGCGCTACCCGATCGTGGACGTGAGCCGCGAGGCCGAGCTGCGCCGCGGGCTGGTCGCGGTGTTGCGCGGCGCCTCACCGACGGTCGAGCAGCACGCGCTGGTCGGGCTGGTCCACGGCCTGGAGCTCGGCACCAAGGTCTTCCACCCCGACGAGGTCGGCCTGGACAAGGGTGACCTCAAGCGAGGCATCAAGGCCGTCGCGGAGTCTGCCGGCCCCGGTGCCGACGGCGTTGCCCGGGCGGTCCAGTCGGCCAACGCCGGGATGATCGCGGCGATCACGGCGGCGACCGTCTCCTCCACGAGCGGTTCCAGCTGATCTCGGGGCGGAGCAGGATCAGCGGCCCCCCGCAAGCGATGGCTGGGCTCGCGCCATGATCACCGCGGTGCACACCCGTCCGAGCTCGGCGTGCACCCCACGAGCGCCGAGCAGGACGGCGAATCCTGGTCGACCGCGCGCCGCCACGAGATCGCCCACTCCTGATGGGGTACCATGCCACGCCCGATGCTGCCCGATGCCGCGTTCACCCCCGAGACTCCGCCGACCGGAGGATGACCACACCCTGAACGACCAGCGCATCGGTCTGGCCGACCTGGTGGCGAACGTGGTCCCCAACGCACGGATACCGGGCTGGGCGCGGCAATGAGACAGCTCCTGAGCTGCCGCGAGGGGGATCGGGGGTCGGCATACGGGCACGACCGCGAGATCAGCCGGCCCTAGGAACATCAGCCTGGGGGACGAAGGCCGGTCGATGCCCTGGCCCCCGGCGGGTCAGCGGGGGGAGAGTCGCATCGAGACGGAGTTGATGCAGTAGCGCTGGTCGGTCGGCGTCGGGTAGCCCTCGCCCTCGAAGACGTGGCCCAGGTGCGAGCCGCACTGCGCGCACAGCACCTCGACCCGCACCATGCCCAGCGACCGGTCCTCGCGCAGCTCGACGTTGTCGGCCTCGGAGGGGGCGTAGAAGGACGGCCACCCGCAGTGCGAGGAGAACTTCTCGGTGTGCGTGAACAGCTCGGCGCCGCATGCGCGACAGCTGTAGACGCCCTCGGTGGTCGTGTCGGTGTACTCGCCGACGAAGGGTCGCTCGGTGCCGGCCTGGCGCAGGACGGCATACTCGGCGGGCGTCAGCGAGGCACGCCACTGCTCGTCGGACTTGGTCACGGGGTACTCGCGCTGGGTCATACTGGGTCCAACCTCGCGGGGTCGCGGCAGATTCCGCTCACCAGGCCGACAGGAGCACGTCGTGGCGAGCAAGGCCATCTCGATCGAGGTCCCGGGTCCGGGCGGCGCGACCCGGCAGGTGCGGGTCTCGAGCCCGGACCGGGTCATGTGGCCGGACGACGGGATCACCAAGGAGGACCTCGCCCGCTACGTCCTGGCGGTGGGGGACCGGCTCGTGGCCCGGCTCGCGGACCGGCCCGTGACCCTGCAGCGCTTCCCCGAGGGGATCACGGGGGAGGAGTTCTACTCCAAGAACCCGCCCCGCGGCGTCCCCGACTTCGCCCGCACCGTGATGTGCACCTATCCCTCCGGCCGCACGCACCCGCAGCTCGTCGTCGACGAGGTGGCGACCGCCGTGTGGGCCGTGCAGATGAACACCGTCACCTTCCACCCCTGGCCGGTGACCACCTCGGACACCGACGACCCCGACGAGCTGCGGATCGACCTCGACCCGCAGCCGGGCACCGGTTTCGCCGAGGCAGTCGAAGCCGCGGGGGTGCTGCGCGAGGTCCTGCAGGAGGCGGGCCTGAACCCCTACGTCAAGACGAGCGGCAACCGCGGGCTGCACGTCTTCGCCCCGATCGAGCCGGCGCACGAGTTCCTCGAGGTGCGCCACGCGGTGATCGCCATCGCCCGTGAGCTCGAGCGGCGCGTCCCGGACCTGGTCACCACGGCCTGGTGGAAGGAGCTGCGGGGCGAGCGGATCTTCGCCGACTTCAACCAGGCCTGTCGTGACCGCACCCTGGCCGGCGCCTACAGCCCGCGCCCCCTGCCGGGTGCGCCCGTCAGTATGCCGATCGCCTGGGAGGTCCTCGGCGACATCGCCCCCGGCGACTACACCGTGCGGACGACGCCCGAGATCGTGGCCGCCGAGGACGACCCCTGGGCGGGCTTCGACGACGCCCGGGCACGGGTGGACACCGCGTTGCAGTGGTGGCAGCGGGACGTGGACGAGCGCGGGCTCGGGGAGCTCAACTTCCCCCCGGACTATCCGAAGATGGCGGGCGAGCCGCCGCGGGTGCAGCCGTCCCGGGCCCGCAAGGTCGACGACGCCTGAGGGGAGCCGTCGCGCCGGGCACGAGGCCGGGGATCAGCAGGCGAGGCGGATCAGCAGGCCAGGTCGTTCTCGGCCTGCATCGCCAGCATGGCGGCGCCGATGGCGGTGACGTTGCCGACGCGGGTCCGCCGACCGTCGAGGACCTCGACCCGGACCGCCCGCAGAGCCTGCAGCGTCTCGAGGGCCGCGACCACCTCGTCGCCGCGCAGACCGGTGCGGGCCACGACCTCGGACAGCTCGTGGGTGGGACCGCCGAGCAGGTCCAGCTGCTCCACGGCGCGGAGCACCGGGAGGTCGCGGCTGGCCCAGGTGGCGGCTGGCGTGGTCATGACTTCACTGTCACACGGCATATCCGCAGGTCGGGGCCACACCAGGGAACGATCAGGGGATTCACCTGCATGCAGAGTGAGCCGGTGACGGACGGTCACTCGGCGCGACACGCTGTCGTGGGCTACTCGACCAGGACGCGACCGAGGTCATACCTCGGGGCCCGGCTGACCTGGGCCAGCGTGCAGGACATCGGCTCGCGGTCGGGACGCCAGCGCAGGAAGGTCACGGCGTGCCGGAACCGGGACTTCTCCAGCTGGTCGAAGGCGACCTCCACGACCCGCTCGGGTCGCAGCGGCACGTAGGACACGTCCTTGGACGAGCTGAACCGCGACCGGTCCGTCTCCGCCGCGACCACCGAGCCGTCCTCCTCCCGCATGACATAGGGCTCGAGCTCCTCGACGAGCTCGAGCCGCCGCGCGGCCGTGAACGCCGCGATGCCACCGACGTTGACGATCCGCCCTCCCTCGTCCACGAGCCCGAGCAGCAGCGACCCGACCCCCTGGCCGCTCTTGTGGACCCGGTAGCCCACCACGACCGCCTCCGCGGTCCGCTTGTGCTTGACCTTGAGCATGGTGCGCCGACCCTGCTCGTAGGTCCCGTCCAGCGGCTTGGCGACCACCCCGTCGAGCCCCGCCCCCTCGAAGTCCTCGAACCACGACTGCGCCAGCTCCGGGTCTCGGGTGACCCGGGTCAGGTGGATGCCCGACGCGGGCGAGACGTCCGCGAGCAGGGACTCCAGGGCTGCACGGCGCTCGCGGAAGGGTCGATCCGTGTGGTCCCGGTCGTCGTCGGCCAGCAGGTCGAAGCAGATGAGCTCGGCCGGCGTCTCCGCAGAGAGCTTGGCGACGCGGGAGGCCGCCGGGTGGATCCGCTGGGAGAGCAGGTCCCAGTCCAGGTGCTCGGCGCCGGCGGCACCCGCGCGGACCACGATCTCGGCGTCGACCACGCAGCGAGGGGGCAGGTGCTCGCGCACCCGCTCGACGACCTCGGGGAAGTACCGCGTGAGCGGCTTGGAGCCGCGGCTCGCCAGCTCGATCTCGTCGCCGTCGCGGATCACGATGCAGCGGAAGCCGTCCCACTTCGGCTCGTAGGACAGCCCACCCGGGACGGAGTCCGCGGCCGGGACCGTCGGGACGGCCTTGGCCAGCATGGGGGAGACCGGGGTGGCGATGGGCAGCGTCATACGGCCCATTGTGTCCCTCGTCGAGGGCCGTATGCCGCGCCACGCTCGCGCCACCTGACCCACCCGCGCGCCCTCGGATGTCACGATGGGCGGGTGAGCACGCGCGACAGGGCAGGGGGGCCCGCCGGTGTGCTGCGCGCGCACCCTCGGGCGGTGGCGGCAGCCGTGGCCGGCGGTGTCGGGGCGGTCGGAGCCGCGACGGGCTGGCTGAGTGCCGCGGTCTACCTCGCCAAGAAGGTCGTGACGCCGGAACGCAGACGCCCCGACGACACCGAGGTGGTGTCCTTCGACGAGCGGAGCATCACGCTGAGCCGCACGGCCGAGACCGTGGTGCCCGGCAAGTACGGCCTGTTCCTGGACGGCGGGCAGTCTCACGTGAGGTTCGGCCGGATCCTGGCCGACCACCCGGGGCAGGGCACCATCACCCGGCGGCTGCACGGCGTCGACCTCGGGCGGCTGCACGCCGGACCGGCCCGGTTCCACTCCTACTACTACGCCCTGCGACCCGACGGCGCGCTGGGCCTCCCGACGCGCGACGTGGACGTCCCCGGCGAGGTCGGTCCGCTGCCGTCCTGGCTGGTCCCGCCGCCGGGCGGCCGCGTCGACGGAAGCCGGTGGGCCGTGCTCGTGCACGGTCGCGGCGCGGGCCGGGAGGAGACCGTGCGTGGGATCGCCGCCCTGCACCGCGCCGGCCTGACCTGCCTCACCCCGTCCTACCGCAACGACCAGGTCGCCCCCGCCAGCAACGACGGGTTGTACGGCCTCGGGCTGTCCGAGTGGCGTGACGTGGACGCTGCCGTCGCCTACGCCCTGGAGCACGGCGCCCGAGACGTCGTCCTCGTCGGGTGGTCGATGGGCGGGGCGATCGTGCTGCAGACCCTCATCAACTCCACGCACGGGGACCGCATCTCGCAGGTGGTCCTGGACGGGCCGGTCGTCGACTGGCCGGACGTCCTGCACCACCACGCGCGCGCGATGCGGGTGCCCGGGCAGCTCACTACGCTGAGCATGCGGCTGCTCGGCGTGCCTCCCGGACGGCACCTGGTGGGGATCGAGTCGGTGATCGACCTGGCGGCCACCGACTTCGTGCGGCGGGCCGACGAGCTGCGTCACCCCATCCTGCTGATGCACTCGCTCGACGACGAGTTCGTGCCCGCCCAGCGCTCGCTCGACCTGGCCGCGGCGCGGCCCGACCTCGTCCAGCTGGAGACCTGGCAGGTCGCCCGGCACTGCAAGGAGTGGAACGTCGACCAGCAGCGGTGGGAGCAACTCGTCGAGGGCTTCGTGGGCCGAGGTGCGGCCCCACCTGCGCCGGGGGTGCGACCATAAGCCGCATGGCAAAGACCTCCAAGAAGAAGAAGGCCGCCGACCGCGCCGACGAGGCCGTCGAGACGCTCGTCCGGGACGAGGGCAGCGCAGCCGCGACCGACGAGGCGAAGGCGCACAAGGACGACCAGAAGGCGTCCAAGAAGGCGTCGAAGAAGGACCGCGGCAAGACGTCGAAGGACGGCGCCTCGGAGGTGGTCACGGCGCCGCTCGCCTTCGGCGACCCGGACTTCACGTTCAGCGAGGCCCTGCGCGTGGAGCGGGGATTCGTGCTCGCGGACGTGGACACCCGGTCCACGCCGGGCTACTCCGGCGACAAGAAGTCGGCCGCGATGGACCTCGTGGAGGGCCAGACCGAGCTGTCCGACCTGCAGGAGCGCCTCTGGGCGAACGGCAAGGACGGCGACGGACCGTCGGTCCTACTGCTCGTGCAGGGCATGGACACCTCCGGCAAGGGCGGCATCATGCGCCACGTGGTCGGCGCGACCGACCCGGGCGGCGTCAAGTACACCGCCTTCAAGGCGCCCACGCCCGAGGAGCGCGCCCACGACTTCCTGTGGCGCATCGAGCGGGCGCTGCCCGACCCCGGTCAGCTCGGGGTGTTCGACCGGTCGCAGTACGAGGACGTGCTGGTCGTCCGGGTCAACGAGCTGGTGCCGCGCGCCGAGTGGATGCGGCGCTACGCCCAGATCAACGCCTTCGAGCGGGCCGCCCTGGCGCGGGGGATCACCGTCGTCAAGGTGATGCTGCACATCTCCTCCGACGAGCAGCGGTCGCGCCTCGGGGAGCGCCTCGCCCGTCCGGACAAGTACTACAAGTACAACCCGGGCGACATCGCCGAGCGGGGACGCTGGGACGACTACATGGAGGCCTACCAGGCGGTGCTGGCCAAGACGAGCACCAAGGGCGCGCCCTGGCACGTCGTCCCGGCGGACCGCAAGTGGTACGCCCGGCTCGCGGTCCAGCAGATCCTGCTCGAGCACCTGCGGGGGCTGGACCTGGAGTGGCCGGCGGCGACCTTCGACGTGGCGACCGAGCAGGAGCGCCTCGCCCAGACCTGAGTCTCGCGGCACCCGGCGCCCACGTCGGGTGCCCAGCGTCCGGCATACGAGCGGGCCCGCCTCGTCCAGGACGAGGCGGGCCCGCTGCGCGAACGGGGTGCGGAGCGGGACTCAGCCCTCGCCGTCCGCCTTGGTCGCGGCCTGGGCCTTGCCGCCGCTCGACCCGCCGGCCTGGTCGTCCGCACCGCTGTCGGCGCTGTCGTCCTTGTCCTGGTGCTGGTGCGTCACCGGCTCGGTGGGGGCCGGGCGGGCGGCGGGGTCGGTCGTGACCGGCCCCGTGATGCCGGCACCGGTCTTGGCGGTGAGCGGCGACGCCAGCCCGGGGGAGGCCTGCTCGGCCGGCTGCTCGGACCGCAGGACCACCACCGAGCGAGCCGGGACGCGGTTGACGCTGCGGGCCGCCCAGACGCGGGGCTCGGTCAGCTCCGGGTCGGCGGTGTCGAGCACCACGGTCCACTCGGTGCCGTAGTCCTCCGGCGGCATCGTGAAGTCGATGTGGTCGTGGTGGGCGTTGAACAGCAGCAGGAAGTCGTCGTCGACGACCATGCGCCCGCGCTGGTCCGGGGCGGCGATGGCGTGACCGTTGAGGAAGACGCTCAGCGTCTTGGCGTAGCCGGACTCCCAGTCCTGGTCGGACATCTGCGTGCCGTGGGCGGTGAACCAGGCGATGTCGCCGAGGTCGGACATGCCGCCGTGGGCCGCGTCGCCGGCGAAGAACCGACGGCGCCGGAACACGGGGTGGGCGGAGCGCAGCGCGGTCAGCTTGGCCGTGAACTGCTGAAGCGCGAGGTCGTCGGCGTCGAGGTCCCAGTCGATCCAGGAGATCTCGTTGTCCTGGCAGTAGCCGTTGTTGTTGCCGCCCTGGCTGCGCCCCAGCTCGTCGCCGTGGGCCAGCATCGGCACCCCCTGGCTGACGAGCAGGGTGGTGAGGAAGTTGCGCTGCTGCTGGGCGCGCAGGGCGTTGATCTCGGGGTCGTCGGTCGGGCCCTCGACCCCGCAGTTCCACGACCGGTTGTGGCTCTCGCCGTCGTTGTTGCCCTCGCCGTTGGCGTCGTTGTGCTTGTCGTTGTAGGACACGAGGTCGCGCAGCGTGAAGCCGTCGTGCGCGATGACGAAGTTGATCGACGCGATCGGCTTGCGGGCCGAGTGGGCGTACAGGTCGCTGGATCCCGTGATGCGCGAGGCGAACTCGCCGATGGTCGAGGGCTCCCCGCGCCAGAAGTCGCGGACGGTGTCGCGGTACTTGCCGTTCCACTCGGTCCACAGCGGGGGGAAGTTGCCGACCTGGTAGCCGCCGTCGCCCACGTCCCACGGCTCGGCGATCAGCTTGACCTGGCTGACCACCGGGTCCTGCTGGATCAGGTCGAAGAACGCCGACAGCTTGTCGACCTCGTGGAACTGACGTGCGAGGGTCGCCGCCAGGTCGAACCGGAAGCCGTCGACGTGCATCTCGGTGACCCAGTAGCGCAGCGAGTCCATGATGAGCTGCAGCACGTGCGGGTTGCGCATCAGCAGCGAGTTGCCGGTGCCCGTGGTGTCGTAGTAGCTCGCGAGGTCGTCGCTCACGAGGCGGTAGTACGCGTTGTTGTCCAGGCCGCGGAAGGCCAGCGTCGGGCCCATGTGGTTGCCCTCGGCCGTGTGGTTGTAGACGACGTCGAGGATGACCTCGATGTCGGCCTCGTGCAGCGCCTTGACCATGGCCTTGAACTCCGTGACCTGCTGGCCGCGGGTGCCGGAGGAGGCGTACTCGTTGTGCGGGGCGAGGAAGCCGATGGTGTTGTAGCCCCAGTAGTTGCGCAGCCCCTTCTCCTGCAGCGAGGTGTCCTGGATGAACTGGTGCACCGGGAGCAGCTCGATCGCCGTGATGCCGAGCTGCTTGAGGTGCGTGATCACGGCCGGGTGCGCGATGGCGGCGTACGTGCCGCGGATGTCCTCGGGCACCTCGGGGTGCGTCATCGTCAGGCCCTTGACGTGCGCCTCGTAGATGATCGTGTCGTGGTACTCCCGGCGCGGCGGTCGGTCGTGGCCCCAGTCGAAGTAGGGGTTGATGACGACGGACAGCATCGTATGGCCGAGGGAGTCGATGTCGTTGAACGCCGACGGGTCGTCGAACCGGTAGGAGAACAGCGCCTCGTCGTTGCTGATCTGGCCGTCGATCGCCTTGGCGTAGGGGTCGAGCAGCAGCTTGGCCGGGTTGCACCGGTGGCCGCTCGCCGGGTCGAAGGGGCCGTGGACGCGATATCCGTAGCGCTGACCCGGCTGGATCTGCGGGATGTAGCAGTGCCACACGTAGCCGTCGACCTCGGTGAGGGAGACGCGCTGCTCCGCGCCCTCGTCGTCGACGAGGCACAGCTCGACGTGCTCGGCGACCTCGGAGAAGACGGCGAAGTTCACGCCGCTGCCGTCGAACGTGGCGCCGAGGGGATACGGCTTGCCGGGCCAGATTTCCATGAAGGGGTTCGTCCTCGCGTGCAGTGGTGGTGGGATCGATCAACCGGTCACCTTACGCGGTCCACGAGACCCCCCGGGGGATTGCGGGTCTCGGCGAGACGACATCACGTCTCGACAACGAGCCCCACGTGCCCCTCGTGCCCCAGCCGTCCCGGCCGGGCGCGCGTCCTAGCGTCGTGGCCATGACCCCTCGGACGGCCCTGCGACACCTGCTCCAGCAGGTGCCCGGTGGGCTGTCCTTCGCGCGCCTCGTGCGCGAGACGGTCCGCGTCTGCCTGCGCTACCGCGTGACAGGGCTCGCCTCCGAGGCGGGCTTCTTCGCCCTCCTCTCCCTGCCCCCGCTGGTCCTCGGCCTGATCGGGGGACTGGGATATGCCGGGAGCTGGGCCGGGCAGGGCACCGTCGACCAGGTGGTGGCCGGGCTCGCCGCCTACGCGCGGCGGTTCCTGACGGACGACAGCGTGGGCGCGGTCATCGTCCCGACGATCGACGAGGTGCTGCGGGGAGGTCGCATCGATCTGGTGTCGCTGGGGTTCGTCCTGTCCCTGTGGTCGGGTTCGCGGGCCCTGAACGTCTTCATCGACACCATCTCGATCATGTATGGCCAGAGCGGGGTCCGCGGCATCGTGCGCACCCGGACCCTGTCCTTCACGATGTACTCCGTCGCCGTGATGGTCGGCGCAGTGCTGATGCCGCTGGTCCTGCTCGGCCCCGCGATCCTGTCCCGGGTCCTGCCGGGGCCGGAGGTGCTCGTCGGCATCGTCCACGGGACCCTCGTCACCGGTGGCGTGCTGTGGGCGGTGACCTCGCTCTACCACGTTGCCACGCCCCGGCGCTCGCCCTGGCGCCGGGACCTTCCGGGGGCCGCCCTCACCGTGGTGCTCTGGGTGCTCGTCTCCTACGTCGTGCGGACCTGGCTCGGTGCGTCCATCGGCGGGACCTCCGTCTACGGACCACTGTCCGCACCCATCGTCCTGCTCGTCTGGCTCTACCTCCTCGCCATCGCCGTCCTGATCGGAGCCGCCATGAACGCTGCCGTCCGCCACCTGTGGCCCGTGCCCGACCGGCCCAGCGCCCGGGCCCGGGTGGTCGAGGCGATCCGGACCGAGCTCGAGGTGCGCCGCGAGCCGCGCCCGCGGACCTCGCCGTTCGGGCCGGTGATCGTGGGTCTCGTGGCCGACGCGCGGGGTGCTCAGGAATTGGACGTCCCGCGGCGGCATCGGTTAGTGTCGGTCAGCACGCACGGCGGGTGAAGGTGCACGCTGCGGATTCACCAAGATCCGGCGACCGCACGGTGCAGCACGCGGACATAGCTCAGTTGGTAGAGCGCAACCTTGCCAAGGTTGAGGTCGCCGGTTCGAGCCCGGTTGTCCGCTCCGAGGGTCCTGGACCCTCAGGGGGGTCCTCGGACCCTCCGGTGATGCATTGGCTAGCATGGTTGCACCTGCCACCATGCTGGCGCATCGGCACGGTGGAGTGGCCGAGAGGCGAGGCAACGGCCTGCAAAGCCGTGTACACGGGTTCAAATCCCGTCTCCACCTCGGGCGATTGGCGCAGCGGTAGCGCGCTTCCTTGACACGGAAGAGGTCACTGGTTCAAACCCAGTATCGCCCACCACCTCCAGCGGGCCCCGGACCGATCGGTCCGGGGCCCGCTGGCGTGTGCGGACCGGGATGCGGCTGGGCCATCGGTTGCGTTGGTACGGTGACGGGACCTGCCACGACGACCCCAGCGACGGAGACACCCTGGACCCCACGGAGCGCCCGGAGCACCCGCGGCCGGCCGGTGCGGACCGGCTGCCCCGGTGGTTGCGCGCGTCACCGCAGGACCCGGAGCGCGAGGCCCGGGTGTACGCCGGTCGCGCGCTGCTGGGCGTGCTGGTCGGGTGCGTGTGCGCGGTGCTGCTGCTGACCGCGATGTACCCCTCGCTGAGGTTCACCAACCAGCGCCCGGAGCGGACGACCGTCGCTGCGCCACCACCCGCCACCACGCGCGCCGCCCTGGCCCGGGCCGAGGCGGCTCCGGCGGCCGGCGTGCTGCGCGCCCTCCTCGCGCCCGTGCCGGCGGGGATGCCGTCCGGCCTGGTCGACGCGTCGTCCGTGACGGGCACCGTGTCGCCGGCCGTGTCGCCCACGTGCGACACCCCCGTCTCGCCGGTCCTGTCGCGCTCGCGCACCTGGGCGAGCCCGCCGGGCGCCGGAGGGTTCGGCTCCGGCGTGACGGTGACGGCCACGGCATACGGGCCGGGAGCCGGTGCACCGGCCCTCGACGCGATGCTGGTCGCGCGCCAGGAGTGCGTGGGGCAGACCCGGGTGACGGCCTCCTCGGGGCTCGGTGTGCAGACGCTGCGGGCCGCCAGGACCAAGGGGGCGGTGGACACGCGGTCGGTGCTGTTCCGGCGCGGCGACGTGGTGGTGTCGGTGTCCGGCACCGGGCGGCCCGTGCCCGAGGACGCCGCGGCCGACCTCGACCGCCGGCTGGCCCAGCTGCTCGCTCCGCTGTGCGCCGACCAGGACTCGACGACGGCCGACTTCGCCCGCTCTCCGCTCATCACGCGGACCGCCTTCACGGGCCTGCAGGTGCCTCGCGGGGTGGACCTGCCGGCCCAGGGCACGCCGCTGCCCGACCTCGCGCCCCCGCACGCCGGCACCCCGTTGCCTCCCGTCACGACCCCCACGCCGCCACAACCGCCCTACTGGCCCGAGCGGGCCCCCGACCCGGTCCCGAGCCCTACCGAGCCGCAGCCGCCGACGCCCTACCCCGTCCAGACGTCCTACCTCGCGCCCGCCCCCGACGAGCGGGGGCCCGGCTGCGGCTGGGCGTTCACCGGCACCATCGCGCCGACCTACGACGAGCAGGCGGCGGCCGCCACGCAGGAGCAGCGGAGGAAGGCGGCGGTGACGGCCATGCAGGCCGCCGTCGCGGCCTACCCCGCGGCGGTCCGGGCCTACGAGCAGGCGTGGCAGCGCTACCAGCGCGAGGCGCAGGCCTACACCGACTACGCGGTGGCCGCGCAGCAGGTGGAGAGCGCGTGGGCGACCATCCGCGCCCAGCAGGAGACCTACCGGGTGGCGCTCGAGGGCTACCAGCAGGCCCTGGCGGCCTACGACGCGGAGACTCGCCGTCGCGAGGACCTGGCGACGGCCTACGCCTCGGCGGTCGCGGCCTGCGCGACGACGGTGCCGCCGCCGTCCACGGACCCGGCGCAGCCCTCGCCGGCACCGAGCGCGACCAGCGTCCCGGCACCCACGTGCCCCCCGGCACGGGACCCGGCCCTCGACCTGCCGCCTCCCGCCTCGCCCACCTCGCCGTCCCCGCCGCCCGACCCACGCCCCACCCCGAGGCCCTGACGATGACCATCCCGTACGACGACCGGCCTGGCGGCCGGCAGCCCGCCCCTCGGCGACGTGCCCTCATGGCGCGGCTGGTCGGTGTCGCGGCGGTGGCCGGTCTCGCGGCCGCCGCCACGGCCGCGCCCGCGGTGATGATGACCGGCGCCGCGGCCAACAGCGTCGCGGACTACTGGGACGCGCTGCCGACCACGCTGCCCATCGAGCCGGTGCCGCAGCGGTCCACGATCCTCGCGGCGGACGGCAGCATCGTCGCGACGTTCTACTCCGAGAACCGCGTCGAGCTGCCTCTCGCGCAGGTCGCCCCCGTCGCGCGCCGGGCCGTGGTGGCGGTCGAGGACGACCGCTTCTACGAGCACGGCGGGGTCGACCTGCGCGGCACCCTGCGCGCGCTGGTCAACAACGCCGGGGACGGGGGCCGCCAGGGTGGGTCGACCCTCACGCAGCAGTACGTCAAGAACGTCCTGCTCAACAACGCCGAGACGCCGCAGGACCGCGCGCGGGCCACCGAGACGACGATCACGCGCAAGGCGCAGGAGGCCAAGCTCGCGGCGGCGCTCAACCGGACCATGAGCAAGGACGACATCCTGCAGGGCTACCTCAACATCGCCTACTTCGGCGACGGCGCCTACGGCATCGGCACGGCCGCACAGCACTTCTTCTCCGTCCCGGCGTCCCGACTGACCCTCACCCAGGCCGCGCTGCTCGCGGGTCTGGTCCAGAACCCCTACGGCTACAACCCGATGGTGCACCCCGAGCAGGCGCTGAAGCGCCGCAACGTCGTGCTGGCACGCATGCGCGACACGGGGGTCATCACCGCGCCGGAGGCGGCCCAGGCGCAGCGAACCCCGCTCGGGCTCAAGCCGTCCGAGGCCGCCAACGGGTGCACGGCCAGCCGCTACCCCTTCTACTGCCAGTGGGTCAGGGACACGCTCGAGCGGGACCCTACCTTCGGCGCCACCCCGGCGCAGCGACGTCGGTTCATGAACTCCGGGCTGACGATCCGGACCGCTCTGCAGCCGAGGCTCGCCGATCAGGCCCAGCGCGCCGCCGACGATGCGCTCGGGCGTGACAACCAGTTCGCCGCCGGGGTGGCGGTCGTGCAGCCCGGGACCGGGCAGGTCGTGGCCTTCGCGCAGAACCGCTCGTTCGGTCTGGGGCAGGGCCGGACCAACCAGATCTATCCGGCGCTGACGGCCTTTCAGCCGGGCTCGACCTTCAAACCCATCACGTATGCCGCGGCGCTCGAGGGCGGCTTCCCCGTCAACGGCGTCCAGGACGCGCCCGCGCGCTACCGCCCGGACAAGCTGAGCTATCCGCCTGGGGGATACCGCAACTCGATGGCGGCCGACGCGGGCCGGCTCACGGCCGGTCAGGCGCTCGCCCGCTCGTCCAACACGTGGTTCGTCATGCTGGAGGAGCAGGTCGGCGTGCCCAAGGTGGTCCAGATGGCCAACCGGCTCGGGATGACCTTGCCCGCCGACAAGATCGGGGCGGACGAGGGGTCCACGACCCTGGGGACGCACGACGCGTCACCGATCCAGGTGGCCTCCGTCTACGCGTCCTTCGCGGCCCACGGCAGGGTGTGCAAGCCGGTCGGCATCGTGGCCATCACCGGCGCCGACGGCAAGCCGCGCAAGGCGCCCGACCCGCAGTGCCACCAGGAGATCCGGCCGGGCATCGCCGACGCCGTGACCGCGGGTCTCGCGGAGACCATCGACGGCCCCGACCCGTACCGCACCGGCAAGCGCCTGTCGATCGGGCGCCCGGTCGCCGGCAAGACCGGGACCATGGACGGCAACGCCGCCGTGTGGTTCGCGGGCTACACCCCCCAGCTCGCGACCGCCGTGTGGGTGGGGGATCCGCGCGGAGGCCAGAAGCACCCCATCGACAGCGTGCAGCTCTACGGCCGCCGCATCGGCTCCGTCTTCGGCTCCACGGCGGCCGGACCCATCTGGCAGGACGCCATGCGGTCCATGCACGAGGGGCTCCCGGTCCAGGGTTTCGCGCCCGTCGGGCCCGCCGAGCTGGCCGGCACCCACGCCGTCATGCCCGACGTCCGGGGCCTGGGGCGCGACCAGGCCGTCCGCGTGCTGCAGGACTCGGGCTTCGACGTCACGCTGGCACCGACGGCGGCGGGCCCAGATCCGTTGCGGCCCAAGGACGTCGTGGCCGCGCAGGCCCCGGCGCCTGGCACGGCGGTGGGTCTGTCGGGCAAGGCCACGATCACGCTCAGCGCAGGCTCGGACCTGACCGTCCGGCTGCCCGACGCCCCGTAACCTCGATTTGGGCCGCACGTCACCCATCGGCTATCGTTTCTACGCGCACCACGGCGTGGTGCAGGCGGACATAGCTCAGTTGGTAGAGCGCAACCTTGCCAAGGTTGAGGTCGCCGGTTCGAGCCCGGTTGTCCGCTCCGACGAGGGGCGCGAGAGATCGCGCCCCTCGCCCTAGGGCGATTGGCGCAGCGGTAGCGCGCTTCCTTGACACGGAAGAGGTCACTGGTTCAAACCCAGTATCGCCCACCACAGCGAACCCCCTCTGGCCGCAGCGATGCGACCAGAGGGGGTTCGTGCGTCTGGGGCCGAGGTCCTGATCGTGGCCGCCGGGGCTCAACCCTGGCGGGACGTCCTGGCGTCACGAAGGCCCGGTGCCCTCACCACGTGAGAGCACCGGGCCTTCGACATACGGGAGGGGCTGCGGCTCAGGCGACCGGGCGCACCGGCATCCGCTGGATGTCCAGGACGTGGCGCAGGCGCCGCAGGATCTGGGACAGCAGCCGCGAGACCTGCACCTGGCTGACACCGATCTCGTCGGCGATCTCCTGCTGCGTCATCTCCGAGAAGTAGCGCAGCTCGATGATCTTGCGCTGGCGCGGGGTCAGGCAGTCCAGGAGCGTGTGGACGGTCATCTCGTTCATCAGGTTGGCGAGGTCGTCGTCGTCGTCCGGGATCAGGTGCCCCAGCGTCGTGGACGAGCCCTCGCCGGTCGGGTGCTCGAGCGACAGCGGCTGGTAGCCGGTGGCGGCGCGCTCGACGTCGGCGAGCTCCTGCGCCGTCAGGCCCAGGGCGTCGGCCACCTCGGTGGAGGTGGGGGCGCGGCCGAGCTTCTGCTCCAGCTCCTGCTGGGTCTCGCGGACGCGGGGACGCAGCTCCTGCAGCCGGCGCGGCGGGCGCACGGACCAGCACTTGTCCCGGAAGTGCTTGCGCAGCTCACCGATGATGGTGGGGGTGGCGAAGTCGATGAGGCTGACCCCGTGGGAGGGGTCGTAGCGCAGGACGGCCATGACCAGGCCCAGGTTGGCGACCTGCTCGAGGTCGTCGGCGGGCTCGCCACGGTTGCGGTAGCGGCTCGCGAGCCGCTTGGCGAGCGACAGGTTGTCGGAGATGACCTTGTTGTAGACGGCCTGGCGCTCCTCGGCGGCGAGGTCGGGGATCGTGGCGAGAAGTCGTTCGGACTCGCCGTCACCGACGGGCCGGACGTGCGGCAGGCCGAAGACGATGTGATGAGAAGACTTGCTCAACAGGGGAACCTCGATCGTTGTCGGGGTAAGACAGGCCGTCTTCTAGACCTGCGGGCCAGCCGGTACCCGCTAGGGGACGCCCTCGGTGCCAGCCTTGTCAGCGATACTACCCACGGATGCTGGCGCAACCCCACCTTTGGTGGAAACACAGGTTGTGACCAGACGAATCGGGTCATCGACGTGCAGCAACGCGCAAAGGGGGCGTGAACATGACGGAGCGTGACTGGGCCTGGAGGCGGCGACTCAGGGCGGACCCGCGCAGCCACGCCGTGTATCGGGCGGTCGTCGGGGCGGTCGGCCTGGTGATCGTGGTGGTCGGTCTGATCCTGGTGCCGTTCCCCGGGCCGGGGTGGCTGATCGTCTTTCTCGGCGTCCTCGTCTGGGCGACGGAGTTCGCGTGGGCCCAGCGGCTGCACGGGTGGGGGATGGGGCACCTGCGGAGGTGGAACGACTGGCTCCTGCGGCAACCGGTGTGGGTGCGCGCGGCCGTCGGCCTGGCCACCGCGGCGTTCGTAGGGCTGGTCGTCCTGACCACCATGGCGTTCACCGGCGTGCCCGCCTGGCTGCCCGACCCGGTGGAGCGAGTCCTGGTCGATCTGCTGCCCTGAGACCCGATTTCGTGCTGGACCCCGACACCGGATACGATGCCGTAGTTGTCCGCTGCGGCGGCACCTGGACGTGTAGCTCAGTTGGTTAGAGCGTTCGCTTCACACGCGAGAGGTCAGGGGTTCGAGTCCCTTCACGTCCACCATCATCGAGAGGGGCCGGACGCTGTGGGCGTGCCGGTCCCTCTGGCGTTGCCGACCGGGTCGATCCGGCTGGCGGCGCGGATTGGCCCTGGTTGGTGCTGGGGGTGCACGCTTGACCCATGGCATCCAGCGTCACGCCCGTGTGGCCCCTCACCGACATCGCCGTCTATCCCGTCAAGGGTGAGCCGGGCCGTCCCCTGCGCCAGGCCGTGCTCACCGACTCCGGCCTCGTCGGCGACCGCGCCAAGCGGCACCCGCTCCTGGTCGCCACGGCCACGCAGGCAGCCGGCGACCTGCGCGCCAACCTGGTCCTCGACATGAGCGACGACGAGCTGGCCGCCCTCGAGGGGCAGGAGCTGCGGATCGGTGACGTGGTGGTGCGGCTGGGGTGCAAGCCGAGCGCCTGCGAGGGCCTGTATGCCGAGACCGTCAAGGGCGGCGATCTGCTGGTGGGGGACCAGGCGCGCGTCGTGCGCTGCTGCGCGTCCTTCTGACCACTCGGCGGGAGGTCATCCTGACCGAACCCGGTTGCCCTGCCCGATAGCCTAGGAAGAACGTCACCGCAGCGGTGACGGCCGCCCGCGAGGCAGCGGGACGTCATACGAGAACGAACTGGAGACACCTGTGTCAGCCGACATCACCGTGCACATCGCTGGAGACGAGCGAACGGTGACGGCAGGCACGACTGCCGCCGACCTGTTCGCCGACGACCGCCGCATCGTCGTGGCCCGCATCGGTGGCGAGCTCAAGGACCTGGCCACGGAGCTGCGCGACGGCGATCAGGTCGAGGGCGTCGACATCGCCAGCGACGACGGCCTCGACGTGCTGCGGCACTCCTGCGCGCACGTGATGGCGCAGGCCGTGCAGCAGGTCAACCCCGATGCCAGGCTCGGTATCGGACCGCCGGTCCGCGACGGCTTCTACTACGACTTCCAGGTGGACGAGCCGTTCACGCCCGAGGACCTCAAGGCCCTCGAGAAGGTCATGCAGAAGATCATCAACGAGGGGCAGACCTTCCGCCGCCGCGTGGTGAGCGAGACCGAGGCGCTGGAGGAGCTTGCGGGCGAGCCCTTCAAGTGCGAGCTGGTCGGGCTCAAGGGCTCGATGACCCACGACGACGAGGACGCCGGAGCGGGCGTCGAGGTCGGCGCGGGCGAGCTCACCATCTACGACAACGTCCGCCGCGACGGCACCGTCGCGTGGGGCGACCTGTGCCGCGGCCCGCACCTGCCGAGCACCAAGATCATCGCCAACGGCTTCAAGCTCATGCGCTCCGCCGCCGCCTACTGGCGCGGCAACCAGGCCAACGAGCAGCTGCAGCGCCTCTACGGCACGGCCTGGCCCAGCAAGGACGAGCTGCGCGCCTATCTCGACCGCCTCGCCGAGGCCGAGAAGCGCGACCACCGCAAGCTGGGCGTCGAGCTCGATCTGTTCTCCTTCCCCGACGAGATCGGCTCCGGCCTGCCCGTGTTCCACCCCAAGGGCGGGATCATCAAGCGGGAGATGGAGGACTACGTCCGGCGCCGGCACATCGAGGAGGGCTTCGAGTACGTCGGCACCCCGCACATCGCCAAGGACGGGCTCTTCCACACCTCCGGGCACCTGCCGTACTACGCGGACACGATGTTCCCGCCGCTGCACGTGGACGAGGAGCGCAACGACGCCGGCGAGGTGACCAAGCCGGGTCAGGACTACCGCCTCAAGGCGATGAACTGCCCGATGCACAACCTCATCTACCGTTCCCGTGGCCGGTCCTACCGCGAGCTCCCCCTGCGGCTCTTCGAGTTCGGTTCGGTCTACCGCTACGAGAAGTCCGGGGTCATCCACGGGCTGACGCGCGTGCGCGGCTTCGCCCAGGACGACTCGCACTCCTATGTCACGGCCGAGCAGGCGCCGGCGGAGATCAAGCACCTGCTGGACTTCGTGCTCGGGCTGCTGCGCGACTTCGGGCTGTCCGACTTCTACCTCGAGCTGTCCACGCGGGAGGCCGAGGGCGCCAAGAAGGACAAGTTCATCGGCTCGGACGAGCAGTGGGAGGCCGCGACCCGCGTGCTGGAGCAGGTGTGCCTCGAGTCGGGTCTCGAGCTCGTGCCGGACCCGGGCGGCGCCGCCTACTACGGCCCCAAGGTGTCGGTGCAGGCCCGCGACGCCATCGGCCGCACCTGGCAGATGTCGACCATCCAGTACGACTTCAACCAGCCGGAGCGCTTCGGGCTGGAGTACCAGGCCGCCGACGGCACCCGCAAGCAGCCGGTCATGATCCACTCGGCCAAGTTCGGGTCGATCGAGCGGTTCATGGGGGTGCTGGTCGAGCACTACGCGGGGGCCTTCCCGGTGTGGCTGTCCCCGGTCCAGGTGACGGGCGTCCCGGTGGCCGAGGACTTCGCGGACTACCTGGAGGACGTGGCGCGTCAGCTGCGCCGCCGGGGCGTGCGGGTCGAGGTGGACCACAGCGACGACCGCTTCCCCAAGAAGATCCGCAACGCCTCGAAGTCCAAGGTGCCCTACGTGCTCATCGCGGGGGGCGAGGACGTCGAGGCGGGGGCGGTGTCCTTCCGCTACCGCGACGGGTCGCAGCGCAACGGGATCCCGGTGGGACAGGCTGTCGAGGAGATCGTGCGGTCCGTGGAGTCCCGTGAGCAGGTCATGACCGCGCCTATCGGCTCGCCCGAGGCGTCGCCCGAGGCGGTCGAGCCCGCTGAGCCCACCACGACCGCCGAGACTGCCTGAGCGCCGCTCGCGCCTGACGGCACGCGCTCGGCATACCGGCGCAGGATGACCGACGGCACCCACCCCCCGGGGGGTGGGTGCCGTGTCGAGTCCTCAGGCCTGGTCGGTGCCCGCCGCTGACGCCGCCGCCGCAAGGCCGCGGTCGAGGTCTGCCAGGATGTCGTCGATGTGCTCCAGGCCCACCGACAGGCGCACCAGGCCGGGCGTGACGCCGGCCCCGAGGCGGTCCTCGTCCGACCCCTGCGAGTGCGTCGTCGAGGCCGGGTGGATGACGAGCGAGCGGACGTCGCCGATGTTGGCGACGTGGCTGTGCAGCTCAAGAGCGTCCACGAAGGCCCGCCCCGCGTCGACCCCACCGGCGAGTTCGAAGGAGAACACCGAACCGGATCCCTTGGGGCAGTAGCGTTCTGCGCGCGCGTTCTCCGGGCTGCCGTCGAGCGAGGCGTAGTAGACGCGCTCGACCTGCGGGTGGCCCGCCAGGTGCTCGACGACGCGGCGGGTGTTGGCGAGGTGCCGCTCGATGCGCAGCGAGAGGGTCTCGATGCCGAGGCCCACGAGGAAGGCGTTGAACGGCGAGCATGCCGAGCCGAGGTCGCGCAGCAGCTCGACGCGCGCCTTGAGGATGAACGCCAGGTTGGCGCCGAGCGCCGAGCCGACCCCGAGGTCGCGGGCGTAGACGAGCCCGTGGTAGCTGTCGGACGGCGTGTTGAGCTGTGGGAAGCGCTCGGGGTCCTGGGCGTAGTCGAACGTGCCGGCATCGACGAGCGCCCCCACGATCGACGTGCCGTGGCCGCCGAGGAACTTCGTGGCCGAGTGGATGACGACGTCGGCGCCGTGCTCGATCGGGCGGATGAGGTAGGGCGTCGCGACGGTGTTGTCGACGAACAACGGCACGCCCGCCTCGTGGGCGACCCCGGCGATCCCGGCGATGTCGAGGACCTTCTGGTCGGGGTTGGAGATCGTCTCGCCGAAGAAGAGCTTGGTCTCCGGGCGGACCGCGGCGCGCCACTGCTCAAGGTCCGCCTGGTCGTCGACGAAGGTCGTCGTGATCCCCAGCTTCGGGAGCGTGTAGCGCAGCAGGTTGTAGGTCCCGCCATACAGCGCGGGGGAGGCCACGACGTGGTCGCCCGCCTGCGCGACGTTGAGGATCGCGAAGGTCGTCGCCGCCATGCCCGACCCCAGCAGCAGCGCGCCGACCCCACCCTCCAGCGCCGCGATGCGCTCCTCGATGGCGTTGTTCGTCGGGTTGCCGAGGCGGGTGTAGATCGGTCCGAGGTCCGACAGCGCAAACCGGTCCGCCGCGACCTGCGCGTCGTCGAAGACGAACGAGGTGGTCTGGTAGATCGGTAGCGCCCGCGCGCCCGTCTCGGAGTCCGGGGTCTGCCCCGCATGGATCTGCTTGGTCTCGAATGCCCAGTCGCTCATGACCACGTACCCTTCCTGACGCTCATGACCTGCGGCGACTCTAGGAGGGGTCTCGCAGGGTGAGGGAGGGGCGTCCCGGCATACGGACCACGCTCCCATGGAGTGACGGTTTGGTCACGAGGAGGTGCCGAGACCCTCGACCGGTGGTTCACTGTGGCCATGAGCGCCCCTGCCCACATCCGCCGTGCCCGCCCGCACGACGCGTTCGCCGTTGCCGCGATGATGCTGCAGCTCGGCAGGGAGCGCGGCGCCTCGCCGGACCCGGAGTTCATCGACCGGTTCGCCGACGCCTGGCTGCGCAGCAGCGGTTCGCACGCCTACTGGCTCGCCGAGATCGAGAAGCGGCCCCTCGGCATCGCCGGCGTCACTCTCGTCGAGCAGCTGCCCGTTCTCGGCGGCCCCCGGCGCTCGCGGTGGGGCCAGGTGCACACGATGTTCGTGACGCCGACCTTCCGCCGGTGCGGGATCGGTGGGCAGATGGCGCGGGAGGTGTTCGCGTGGTCCTCGGCCGAGGGGCTGACGCACCTGCGCGGTGACCTCACCGAGCTCGGCCCGGCAGCCCCGGGCATCGCGCGTCGTCTGGGTGGACGGCCCGCTCATGAGGGGATCTTCGAGTCGGTGCTGAGGGTCCCCGCAACGCTCTTCTGAGATCATCCGGTCTGGACCAGACCGTGCGCGTCAAGGCCCTGGGTGGCCTGTTCGCCATCATGGACCCGTTCGTCGCTCTGCCGATGTCCTGACGCTCACTGCCGGGTATGACGCCGCGCGCGGCAACGCAGGACCACCGTCCGTCTGGCGGCATATGGGCCTCGTGATGTCGTTGGTGGTCATGGTGGCGGGCACGGCGATCCTGTCACTCTCCGCCCTGCTCCGTCAGTCGGAGAAGGGGGAGGGCTGCTGCGGCTGCGGCGGCGCGAGGTCCGCCAGCAGCTGCAGGTAGCGGTCCTGGACGGTGACGCGCGTGATGTCCCGCAGGCGCCACGCGGACAGGGCGTCCCACTGCGCGTCCGACCCCAGCTCCTGCAGCATGAGCGTGCCCTCGGCGACCAGGGCGGGGGCCCCGACGAAGACGTCGTCCTCGCTGTCGCGAAGGTCCAGCCCCACCAGCGGGAAGCGGTCGGCCAGTCCTGCGAGCAGCGCGTCCGTGCGGTCCAGGTCGAGGTCCTCGAGAGCGGCCGGCGGCCAGCGGTCGTCCCGCTCGAAGGCGCGGCGTTCGACGGTGGCGGGCTCGACGCGGTGGATGCGCTCAAGGGCGGCCAGCCGGACAGCGGCGTAGCCGTCGGGCCACGGTGCGGCGAGCGCGACCAGGCACCAGCGGCGACCCACGCCGACGCAGTAGCCGACGACGTCGTCACCGTCCCGGGTCGTGAGGCGCACGCAGGTCGTCTGATCGATGGCGTCCTGGAGCGTCGCGCGGATGCGGGCCCGACGGGTGTCGGCGTGCTTGGTCATGGCGCCCAGCATGCCAGGCTGCCCTGGGCGACCCGTGCAGGAAGTGCCCGTCCACCGCGCTGATCCGTGGGGCGGACCGGGAGCGCGACGCGTCGAGCAACGCCTGGAGGCGGTGGAGCTCCTGCCGGGTCTCCTTCACGGCTGCCCGAGCAGGAAGGTCGGGATCTGACGGTCCGTCTTGGTCTGGTAGTCGGCGCAGGGCGGGAACGCCTCGACGCAGCGGGGCCACCTAGCGGCGTGCTCGGCATCGGTGGCCAGGCGCGCCACCTGACGCGTGACGGTCGTGCCGTCCTGCAGGCGCAGGTGCGGGTGGGCGACCAGTTGAGGAACCACTGCGGGTGCCCCGGGGCGCCGGGCGTGGGGTCTGGCGTCGTCGCCATACCGTCGAGTCTAGGATCGAGGGGTGACAGACCTCCAGGGCCCGCGCAGCATCGAGGACGCCGGCCAGCTCGCCGGTGTGGACGACGGGTTCGAGCGTCTGTGGACGCCGCACCGCATGGCCTACATCCAGGCGGACCGGCCGAGCACCGGTCCGGGACAGGGATGCCCGTTCTGCGCGGCCCCCGACAAGGACGACGCCGACGGGCTGATCGTGCACCGCGGCGAGCTGTGCTTCGTGGTGATGAACCTCTTCCCGTACAACCCCGGGCACCTGCTCGTCTGCCCCTACCGGCACGTCCCGCTCTACCTCGACCTCACCGACGACGAGACCGAGGAGTTCACCCGGCTGACCAAGGCGGCCATCCGCGCGCTGGAGGCGGCGAGCAGCCCGATGGGCTTCAACCTCGGCATGAACCAGGGCGCCGTCGCCGGGGCGGGCGTCGCCGCACACCTGCACCAGCACGTGGTGCCGCGGTGGGGCGGCGACATGAACTTCCTGCCGATCGTCGGTCAGACCAAGGCCCTG
The DNA here is from genome assembly GCF_009707125.1 of Arsenicicoccus cauae. GTDB lineage: Bacteria > Actinomycetota > Actinomycetes > Actinomycetales > Dermatophilaceae > Arsenicicoccus > Arsenicicoccus cauae. The sequence goes on along the minus strand of NZ_WLVL01000003.1, from coordinate 15,018 downwards.
CCCGTCCTTCTCGAGGACACCCGGCAACAGATCGTGGCGGCCTGGCCGGGGGAGTGAGCCGTATGCCGGACCTGCCCGCCATGCCGACGGACCCCCAGCCCGTCCTCCTCTATGACGACACGACCGCCCTCGGCCGGGCGCGGGCGCGGGTGCTGTGGCACGTGGTGTCGCGCGACAGGTTCGAGCTGCGGCCCTGGCGCCGGGTGGCGCTCGAGCGGTGGGGTCTCGCCCCCGAGGACTGCCGCGGACACCTGGTCTGGGTCGGCGGGGACGGCACGGTGACCCGCGGCCGCGGGGTCTGGCCGGAGCTGCTGCGGCACGGCCACCGCTTCCTGCGGCCGGGTGTGCGCCCGGTGGAGGGGCTCGTCAGAGCGCGTGCACGCCGCTGAATATCAGCACCACGCCGAAGGCCAGGAAGAGCAGGGCGGCGCCGATCTTGATGGTGCGTTCTGGCAGCTTGCGGCCGAGCAGGGCCCCGGCACCGATCGCGAGGGCGTCGGCCGCTACCATGCCGAGCGTGGAGCCCACCCACGTGCCGAACCACCCCTCCTGGGTGGCCAGGGTGATGGTCGCGAGCATGGTCTTGTCGCCCAGCTCGGCCAGGAAGAAGGCCGTGCCGACCGCGAGCAGCGCCATGCCGCGGCTGTTGCGGGCCTTGGCGGCCTCGTCGTCCGTCAGCTCGTCGCCGCGCAGGGTCCACGCGGCGAAGGCCAGGAAGGCGATGCCCGCCACGACCTGGATGGCGCCCTGGGCGTCGGCGAAGACGTCGCCGATGGCGTAGCCGATACCGACGGACGCGAGGTGGACCAGGGCCGTGGCCGCGGTGATCCCGAGGAGCACGTCCCGGGCGCGGTAGCGGGCGGCGAAGGTCATGGCCATCAGCTGGCTCTTGTCGCCGAGCTCGGCGACGAAGATCACCGCGGTGCTCAGGAGGAAGGCGTACACGAGGGGGTCCTCTCAGGCCTGCCGGACCCGCGTCGTGGACGGACCTCGGCCAGGCACGTCCGTCGACGGGGTGCTGGTCGAAAGTCTCGTCCGCCACGAGGTCGTGGCCTGCCGAGCCGGGCCCGAGGGCCAATGTGTCGACTCGACTGTTGGGGACTACTCCCTTTCGTCGCCCAGGATAGCGCGGTTGGCGCCTCAGGCGTTGATCTGGTCGCTGTCGAGGTGGCGGACCCGGTTGACCCAGAGCACGCGCCACTCGCCGTCCTCGTGCCGCAGGGCGGTCACCGAGGAGTTGGACAGCTCGAACTTGCGGCCGGCCTCGCCGATCCCGACGGCCGCCCCGATCAGCAGCTGACCGAAGTGCTGGTGGGTAAGGATGCCGATCTTGGTCCGGTCCCCGTGCCGGGACGCCAGGTCGTCGAGGACCGCGGCGGCCCGGCGCTGGGCCTCGGCGTGCTCCTCCTCGAAGCCGCCGTCCCATTCCGAGCCCTGCTCGACGTCGGCCGGCAGCGTGAGGGACGGCGCGATGTCGTGCATCTCCTGCGTGCTGAGGCCGGGGTAGGGGCGGCGCACGCCGGTGGCCGGGTGGGCGGCGTACAGGCCACCGACCTCGCCCAGGTCCGTCCGGCCGATGGGCTCGAGCCCTAGGGCGTCGGCGAGCGGGGCGACGGTCTGCAGGCACCGGTGCGTGAGGGCGGTGTGGAGGACCTCCACGTCGAGGTGGCTGCGGTCCTCCCGCACCGCCTCGGCGAGGCGCCGGGCCTGTTCGTGACCGAGCTCGGACAGCTCGGAGTCGGGCGTGCGGCCTGCGCGGCTGCCGGTCTCGGCATACAGCTTGTTGTTCTCGGACTGACCGTGGCGGATGACGAAGAGGTCCATGTCCCAGAGTCTGTCATCCGCCACGGCCGGCGCCCAGCCCGGGGTGGCCCGGAAGCTCGGGGGCGACGAAGGTCAGTCGGTGCACTTCACGTGCCAGCTCCGCGCCGGCGAGACGTCTGCGCCCCCGGCGCAGCGACTCTGACCCAGGGGCGTCGACGGCCTCAGAGCATCTCGAGTGGCACCGGGTTTTGCGGAGCCGGGAACAGCCGGTCGATCTCCGCCTGGACGTCGGCGGACAGAGTCATGCCCAGCAAGGCGGCGTTCTGGCGGGCATGGCCTGCGGAACCCGCCTTCGGGATCGCCAGCACGTCGCCGTCGCGGATCACCCAGGCCAGCACGAGCTGCGCCGCGGAGAGGCCGCTGTCGACCGCGAGAGCCTGCAGCCGAGGGTCATCGAGCAGCCGAGCCTGCTCGAGCGGTGAGTACGCCATCACCGGAATACCCCGGGATCGCAGGATCGGGAAGAGATCCAGCTCCGGACCGCGGCGAATCGGGTTGTAGAGCACCTGATCGGTCGCGCATCCGTGCGGAAGGTCGGCCATGTCATCCGGACCGAGGTTGCTGACACCCCACGCGCCGATGTCGCCGTCCTTCTGCAGCCGCTCGAACGCGGCGACGGTCTCGTCGAAGGGCACAGAGCCGCGCCAGTGAAGCAGATAGAGGTCGAGACGGTCGGTGCCCAGCCGCTGCAGGCTCGCGTGCACCGCGGAGCGCACACCCGCCTCCGACGCGTTGTACGGCAGCACCTTGCTCACCAGGAAGACCTCGTCGCGCCGGCCGCGGATCGCCTCGCCGACGAGCTGCTCCGAGCGCCCGTCACCGTACATCTCCGCCGTGTCGATCACGCGCAGCCCCGCATCCAGCCCGGCACGGATGGCGGCGATCTCCTCGTCGCGACGCGACGGCTCATCGCCGACGAACCATGTCCCGATGCCGATCTCGGGCACGGTCACACCATGAGGGAATTGGATGCTCATGCCCACAGACTACTGGCCGGGCGCGGCGGTCAGCCCGTGACGAGCTTGGCCGCGAGGTGTTGCGGCAGCGGGTCGTAGCGCAGCCGGTCCCGGCCGAAGGTGCCCGTCCCGTGGGAGACCGACCGCAGGTCGATGGCGTAGCGCGTCAGCTCGAGCGCCGGGACCTCGGCGTGCACGACCGTGCGCCCGACACTGCCGGCCTCGGTCCCGACGACCCGCCCCCGGCGCGTCGACAGGTCGCTCATGACGGCACCGACGTACTCGTCCGCCACGTCGACGTCCACGCGGTCCACCGGCTCGAGCAGGGTGACGGTGGCCGAGCTGGTCGCCTCCTTGAGCGCCAGCGCCCCCGCGGTCTGGAAGGCCATGTCCGAGGAGTCGACGGAGTGCGCCTTGCCGTCGGTCAGGGTGACGCGGATGTCGACCATGGGGTAGCCCGCCAGGGTGCCCTTGGCCATCTGGGCGCGGACGCCCTTCTCCACCGACGGGATGAACTGCCGCGGGACGGCCCCGCCCACCACCTTGTCGACGAACTCGAAGCCCGCGCCCCGCTCCAGCGGCTCGATCTCGACGTGGCAGACGGCGAACTGCCCGTGCCCGCCGGACTGCTTGACGTGGCGGCCCTGGGCCTTGGCCGGGGCCACGAAGGTCTCGCGCAGCGCCACGCGCAGCGGCTCCGCCTCCACGGTGACCTGGTAGCGCTCCTGGAGCCGGCCCAGCAGCACGTCGACGTGGGCCTGGCCCATCGTCCACAGGACCGTCTGGTGGGTCTCGGCGTCGTGGTCGAGCCGCATCGTCACGTCCTCGGCGACGACCCGCTGCAGGGCGCTGGCGAGCTTGTCCTCGTCGGCCTTGGAGTCCGGGTGGATCGCCACCGGCAGCAGGGGGTCGGGGAGCAGCCAGGGCTCCACGACGCACGGGGAGTCCTTGTCCGAGAGCGTGTCCCCGGTCTCGGCGTGCGCGAGCCGGGCCACGATCGCCAGGTCGCCGGCCACCGCGAACCCGGACGACTTGGGGGCGTGCTCGGTGCCGCCGAGCGGCGTGGACAACTGGCCCACGCGCTCGTCCGAGTCGTGGTCGGGGTGACCATCGACCTCCTTGCCGACGAAGGTCGACAGGTGGCCGGCGACGTGCACCACGTCCTCGGCGCGCAGGGTGCCGTTGAAGACGCGGACGAGCGAGACGCGCCCGACGTAGGGGTCCGTGGAGGTCCGGACGACCTCGGCGACCAGAGGTCCGTCCGGGTCGCCGACGAGGGCCTCGATCGGCTCGCCGTCCAGCGAGGTCACCATCGGCAGAGGGTGCCGCGTGGGGTCGGGGAAGGCGTCGGTGAAGATCTCCAGCAGCTCGGGGACGCCCGCCCCCGTCAGTGCGCTGATCGGGATGGCGGGAAAGAAGGTGCCGGCGGCCACCGCGGTCATGAGGTCGGCCCGGATGGTATCGAAGGACACGTCCTCGCCCTCGAGGTAGCGGTCCAGCAGGGTGTCGTCCTCCGACTCGGTGATGATCGCCTCGACCAGGTCGCCACGGACCTCGTCGATGACCTCCAGCTGCTCGGGCGTGGCGTCGCTGATCCGTACGTCCCCGCCGAAGGAGTCGTAGTGGCGGCGGCTGAGCAGCGCCAGCGTCCCGGTGATCGTGCCGTCGTCGGCCTGGACCGGCAGGTACAACGGCTGCGCGTCGCCGAACACCCGCCGGCACGAGTCCACCGTCTCCTCGAAGGACCCGCGCCCTGCCTCGAGCTTGGTCACGACGATGGCGCGCGGCATACCCACGACCTCGCACTCCTGCCACAGCATGCCGGTCGCCGCGTCCACCCCGTCCACCGCAGAGACGACGAACAGCGCCGCGTCGGCCGCGCGCAGCCCGGCCCGCAGGTCACCGACGAAGTCCGGGTACCCCGGCGTGTCGAGCAGGTTGACCGTCGTCCCGTCGACGTCGAAGGACGCCGCGTCCAGCCCGACCGACCGGGTGTCCTCGCCCTTGGGGGTCTCCTTGACGCGGCGCCCGGGCACGCGAGCGGCCACGAGGTGCTCGAACAACGTGCTCTTGCCCGACCCGGACGGCCCCACGAGGACGACATTCCTGATGTCCTCGGGGCGGGCTGGGGCGGGGGAGCCCGCGGCTCCTTGACCCTGGCTGTTGTTAGCGGCCATGTCATCTCACCTGACTTCGTCGTTGGCGGATCGTCACCCCGGCGTGCAGGGTGGGTGGTTCCATACTCAACTCCCGGCGAGCGGTGCCGACAACCGGGGTCCCCCTATGGCTAGGGTGGGGGCACCATGCTGAACCGATTTCGTGCTCTGGCCACCCGGATCTTCACGCCCGTCGCCAAGATCCTGCTGCGCCTCGGGGTCTCGCCCGACGCCGTGACGGTCGTCGGCACGCTCGGGGTGGCGGCGAGCGCGCTGTGGTTCTTTCCTCGCGGCGAGCTCCTCGTCGGGACCCTGCTGATCGCCGTCTTCGTGTTCTCCGACACCATCGACGGGGTCATGGCCCGGCACAGCGGCCGTACCTCCAGCTTCGGCGCCTTCCTCGACTCGAGCCTGGACCGGATCGGTGACGCCTCGATCTTCGGCGGGCTCGTCCTCTACTACGCGTGGCGGGGTGAGCGCGTGCTGACCTGCGTCGCCCTCGCCGTGCTCGTGCTCGGGATGCTCGTGTCCTACGTCCGGGCGCGGGCCGAGGGCCTCGGCATGACGGCCAGCGTCGGCGTGGCCGAGCGCGCGGACCGGCTCGTGCTGATCCTGGTCGCGACCTTCGTGACCGGCACCGGCCTGTGGGAGCCCATGGTCGCGGTGGCGCTGTGGGTCCTCGCCGTCCTGTCGGCGATCACGGTGCTGCAGCGGATCCTCGTGGTGCGCACCCAGGCCCTCGCCCGGGGCTGAGGCCGTATGCCGAACCGCCTCGCCGACCGGGCCACCGTCTGGGCGTTCCGTGCCGGCTGGCGCGTCGTGCGCCTGCTGCCCGCCCGGGTCGCCTACGCCGCCTTCGACCGGGTCGCCGACGTCACGCACCGCCGGGACGGGCGCTCGGTGCAGCGGCTGCGGGCCAACTACGCGCGGGTGCGGCCCGAGCTGACGGCGACCCAGCTCGAGACGCTCGTCGGCGAGGGGATGCGCTCCTACCTGCGGTACTGGTGCGACGCCTTCCGCCTGCCCGACCTCACGCCGCAGGTGCTGCACGAGACCGTGCGGGTCGTCGGCGACGAGGGGGTGCGGGCGTCGCTGCGCGAGGGGCGCGGTGCAGTGATGTTCCTCGGCCACCTGGGCAACTGGGACCTCGCGGGGGCCTGGTCCACGCACGAGCTCGCGCCCGTCACGACCGTGGCGGAGCGCCTGCGCCCCGAGGAGGTCTACGAGGCCTTCGTCGCCTTCCGCGAGCGGCTCGGCATGCGGATCCTGCCGCTGACCGGTGGGCCGCCGGCCATGCCCGAGCTCGTGCGCGCGCTGCGCGCAGGGGGTTTCGTGCCCCTGCTCGCCGACCGAGACCTGACCGACCAGGGCGTCACCGTGACCTTCTGCGGGCGCGAGGCCCGGATGGCGCCCGGCCCGGCCGCCCTCGCCGTCGCGACGGGGGCACCCCTGCACCCCGTCTCGGTGCACTACGAGCGCCGGCGGGGACCGGGCGGGACCGGCAGCGGCCACGACGTCGTCGTGACCTTCCACGAGCAGGTGCCCGTGCCGGAGACGGGTCGCACGAGGGACAAGGCCGCGGCCATGACCCAGAGCTGTGCGGCGGCGCTCGAGGCGGCGGTCGTCCGGCATACGGCCGACTGGCACATGATGCAGCGGGTCTTTGCCGAGGACGTGCGGTGACCTCGCTGCGCGTCGGGATCGTCTGCCCGTACTCCTTCGACGTGGCTGGGGGGGTGCAGTTCCACGTGCGCGACCTGGCCGGGTGGCTCCTGCGCGAGGGGCACGCGGTGTCGGTGCTGGCGCCGGCCGACGAGGACACTGTGCTGCCGCCGTACGTCGTGAGCGCCGGACGCGCTGTCCCCGTCAAGTACAACGGGTCCGTGGCGCGGCTGAACTTCGGGCCGGTGACGGCCGCGCGCGTCGGTCGCTGGCTCGAGGACGGCGCCTTCGACGTGGTGCACATCCACGAGCCGATCACCCCGTCGATCGGCACCCTCGCCCTCTGGCAGGCCGAGTGCCCGATCGTCGCGACCTTCCACTCCTCGCAGGTGCGCTCGCGGGCGATGCAGACCGTCTATCCCGCCTTCCGCCCGTCGCTGGAGAAGATCCTGGGCCGCATCGCGGTCTCCGAGGACGCGCGCCGCACCGTGACCACGCACTACGGCGGCGACGCCGTGGTCATCCCCAACGGCGTCTACGTCGACCGGTTCGCGGCAGCGCCCGTGCGGCCCGCGTGGCAAGGTTCGCCCGAGCGGCCGACCATCGCCTTCCTCGGCCGGCTGCAGGAGCCGCGCAAGGGCCTGCCGCTGCTGCTCGAGGCTCTGCCCGCCATCACCCGCGCGGTGCCCGGCGTGCGGCTGCTCGTCGCGGGGCCGGGCGACCAGGAGGCCGTGCGCGCGGCGGTGCCCGACGGGTGCAGCGTCGAGCTGCTCGGGGCGGTCTCCGACGACGACAAGGCCGCGCTCTTTCGCTCCGCCGACCTCTACGTCGCCCCCAACACCGGCGGCGAGAGCTTCGGGATCATCCTGGTCGAGGCCATGGCCGCTGGGGCCCCGGTGCTGGCGTCGGACATCCCGGCGTTCGTCCGCGTGCTGGACGGGGGCCGGGCCGGAGCGACCTTTGCCAACGAGTCGAGCGGGTCCCTGGCGGAGGCCGCCGTGGCGCTGCTGGCGGACCCCGCTCGGCGCGCGGAGCTGTCCCGGCTGGGGCAGGACCGGGCCCGGCAGTTCGACTGGTCCGTGGTGGCCGACCAGGTGCTCGCGGTCTACGAGACCGTGTTGCTCGGCGCCCCCGCGAAGCCGCGTGGCGCCGTGTCGAGGCGGCTGGAGGGCCTCGGCCGAAGCCTCACCCAGGGCCTCGGTGACAGCCTCGGCCGCGGGGCGAGGCGCTCCTGATGCCCGTCCCGGTCATCACGGTCATCCCGGTCATCGCGGTCATCGCGAGGTTCCTCGGCATCCCCGAGGTGCCCAGCATCCCCGGGCCGCTCGTCCTCCTCGGGCTCGCGCTGGTGCTGCTGGCCTGGCGGCTGACCTACACCGCGGCGCGGCTGGACCGGCTGCACGCGCGCGTGGAGGGCGCGCTGGTCGCGGTCGACGCCCAGCTGGTGAGACGCGCCGAGGCGGTGCAGGAGCTCGCCGGGTCGGGCCTGCTGGACCCTGCCACCTCGCTGTTCCTCGCCGCGGCGGCCGCCGAGTCGCTCGAGCTCGAGGACGAGCCGGTCGACGCCCGCGTCGAGGCCGAGACGGACCTGTCCCAGGCCCTGGACCTCGCCCTGCCGCCCGAGACGGTCGACGGGCTGCGCCGCGACGGTGACCACGGCGGGCGCGTGCTCCTCCAGCGACTCCGCAGCTCGTGCACGCGGGTCCAGCTGGCGCGGCGCTTCCACAACGACGCGGTCGTGGACGTGCAGCGGGTGCGTCGCAAGCGCCTCGTGCGGGCCTTCCGGCTCGCCGGGCACGCCGAGCTGCCGCGGACCGTCGAGTTCGACGACCGGCTGCCGTCCGCGCTGGAGTGACCGGCCGATGCGGGCGTGGCGCCTGGTTGGACCTACGATGACGCCGACACCGACGTCGACACAGCAGTCCTCGAGCTAAGGCAGCCCCATCGCGATGAGCACCACCGAGTCCACCCCTGCGACCACCCCCTCCGTCCCCAGCGCCGGCACCGGCACCACCCGCGTCAAGCGCGGCATGGCCGAGATGCTCAAGGGCGGGGTGATCATGGACGTCGTCACGCCGGAGCAGGCCAAGATCGCCGAGGACGCCGGCGCCGTCGCGGTCATGGCGCTCGAGCGGGTCCCCGCCGACATCCGCGCCCAGGGTGGCGTGTCGCGCATGAGCGACCCCGACATGATCGACGGCATCATCTCCGCCGTCTCCATCCCCGTCATGGCCAAGGCCCGGATCGGTCACTTCGTCGAGGCCCAGGTGCTGCAGTCGCTGGGCGTCGACTACGTCGACGAGTCCGAGGTGCTCACCCCGGCGGACTACAGCAACCACATCGACAAGTGGGCCTTCACCGTCCCCTTCGTGTGCGGGGCGACCAACCTGGGCGAGGCCCTGCGCCGCATCACCGAAGGCGCCGCCATGATCCGCTCCAAGGGCGAGGCCGGCACCGGTGACGTCTCCAACGCCACGATGCACATGCGCAAGATCCGCAGCGAGATCAACCGGCTGCAGTCCATGGCCGCCGACGAGCTGTACGTCGCGGCCAAGGAGCTGCAGGCGCCCTACGAGCTCGTGCGTGAGGTCGCGCACGCCGGCAAGCTGCCCGTCGTGCTCTTCACCGCCGGCGGCATCGCCACCCCCGCCGACGCGGCCATGATGATGCAGCTCGGCGCCGAGGGCGTCTTCGTCGGGTCCGGGATCTTCAAGTCCGGCAACCCGGCCGAGCGGGCGGCGGCCATCGTCAAGGCCACCACCTTCTACGACGACCCCGACACCATCGCCCAGGTCTCCCGCGGCCTCGGGGAGGCCATGGTCGGCATCAACGTCGATGACATCCCCGTGCCGCACCGCCTCGCCGAGCGCGGCTGGTGAGCTGAGCGCGACGAGCTCCTCACCTCGCCTCGGGGCGGGGTGAGGAGCCCCGGACGCGGTGCACGGCGGTGACGGTCAGGGCGGAGCAGGTCGTGACCCGGGCCGGTCTGGTCAGTCCGCGGCGGCGGGGCCGTGAGGTCCTGTATGCCCGAACCCCGCTGGGCGACGACTCGTGGCGGGCGCGGTCGTCGTCATACGAGCAGGGACACTAGGGTGGCGCGGGTGACCGCCCCCACCCGCATCGGAGTCCTCGCCGTCCAGGGGGACGTGCGCGAGCACGTCCACGCCTTGGAGTGCCTGCGCGTGCAGGCCATCACCGTCCGCCGGCCCGAGGAGCTCGACGAGCTGGACGGGATCGTCATCCCCGGTGGCGAGTCCACCGTCATGGACAAGCTGGTCCGGGCCTTCGGCCTGCAGGGCCCGTTGCAGGACCGGATCACGGCCGGTATGCCGGCCTACGGGTCCTGCGCGGGCATGATCATGCTCGCCGACCGCGTGACCGACGCGACGGCCGACCAGCAGACGCTGGGCGGCATGGACATCACGGTGCGGCGCAACGCGTTCGGGCGGCAGGTGGACTCCTTCGAGGCGGATCTGTCGGTGCCGGCGATCCGGGACGGGGTGGCCGACCCGCTGCGGGCGGTGTTCATCCGGGCGCCGTGGGTCGAGGACGTGGGGAGCGAGGTCGAGGTGCTGGCCAGCGTGCCGTCGTCGGTCCAGGGCGACGCGGCGGGCAAGGTCGTGATGGCGCGGCAGGGCCCCCTGCTGGTCACGAGCTTTCACCCCGAGGTCACGGGCGACCTGCGGGTGCACGAGTACTTCGTCGACCTGGTGCGCGGCGCGTAGACTGGGCCAGTTGCCACGCCGGACACACGAGGAGCTTACGTATGAGCGGCCACTCCAAATGGGCCACCACCAAGCACAAGAAGGCGGCGATCGACGCCAAGCGCGGCAAGCTGTTCGCCAAGCTGATCAAGAACATCGAGGTCGCGTGCAAGTCCGGCGGCGCCGACCCGGCCGGCAACCCGACGCTGTACGACGCGGTCCAGAAGGCCAAGAAGAACTCCGTCCCCAACGACAACATCGACCGCGCGCTCAAGCGCGGCTCCGGTGCGGAGTCCGGCGGCGCCGACTGGCAGACGATCATGTACGAGGGGTACGCCCCCAACGGCGTCGCCGTGCTCATCGAGTGCCTCACCGACAACCGCAACCGGGCCGCCACCGAGGTGCGCGTGGCCCTGACCCGCAACGGGGGCAACCTCGCCGACCCGGGCTCGGTCGCCTACAACTTCTCCCGCAAGGGTGTCGTCGCGGTGCCCAAGGCCAACAAGGGCCGGGACCTGACCGAGGACGACCTGCTCGAGATCGTGCTGGACGCCGGGGCCGAGGAGGTCAACGACGAGGGTGACACCTTCGAGATCATCTCGGAGGCAACGGATTTCGTGGGCGTGCGCAAGGCCATCGAGGAGGCCGGGCTGGAGTACGAGTCGGCGGAGGCGTCGTTCGTGCCCAACCTCAAGGTCGACCTGGACGCCGACGGCGCCACCAAGATGATGAAGGTCGTGGACGCGCTCGAGGACAGCGACGACGTGCAGAACGTCTGGACCAACGGCGACATCAGCGACGAGGTGGCTGACGAGCTCGGCCTGAACGACGAGGACTGACGACAGCGCGAGGACACGAGCGACGTAGGAGCGAGGCCCGGAGCGCGGAGGAGGTCCGACCAGAGGGTTCGAGGACTGACGACAGCGCGAGGACACGAGCGACGTAGGAGCGGGGCTGGGGCGACGGGGGTCGTGCCGGCCCCGCTGGCGTGTGCCTGGGTGTCCCTGGTCTGGGGTTCTGGCGCCCGTCTTAGGTCGCCGCGTCGGTCTCGTGCTGCAGCCCAGGACGTGGGATGGCAGGCCAGGCAGGGGATGGCGGCGGAGACGGGCGAGGGATGGCCCGCGCGGCGAACGTGTGTTCGGAGCCTCGGTGTGTCCCGCCTAGCCTGACGGTGCGCACGGTGGAGACTGTCGGTGCGCACGGTGAGACCGTCGCGCGAACGATCGGCGAGAGGGGTGACGGCATGAGGGTGCTCGGGGTCGACCCTGGCCTCACCCGCTGCGGTGTCGGCGTGGTCGAGGGGGCCCCGGGGCGACCCCTGCGGCTCGTGGCCGTCGGGGTGATCCGCACCCCCAGCGGTGACCCGCTGCACCAACGGCTGCTGACGATCCAGACCGAGCTCGAGGACTGGCTGCACGACCACGACCCGGACGCCATCGCCGTGGAACGCATGTTCGCCCGCGGCGACGTGTCGACGATCATGGGGACCGCCCAGGCCAGCGCGATCCCGATGCTGGCGGCTGCGCGCCGCGGCCTGCCCCTGGCGCTGCACACGCCCTCGGAGGTCAAGGCGGCCGTCACGGGCAACGGTCGCGCCGACAAGGCCCAGGTCACCAGCATGGTGATGCGGGTCCTGGGCCTCGACGAGCGACCCACCCCCGCGGACGCCGCGGACGCCCTCGCCCTCGCCATCTGCCAGGTATGGCGGGGAGGGGCGGCGTCACGGCTCGCCGACGCCGTGACCGACAACCGCACGACCGAGGCGCTGGACGCGGCCCGACGCCGTCAGCCCGCCGCCCCCAACCGGTGGCAGCAGGCCGTGGCGGCGCACCGCGCGAGCGGCGGGTCGGCTCACCCGGCGGTCGCGGCCGCGCGGCGGCAGGCGGTGCAGCGGGGGACCGCGCGATGAGCCGGCCGCTGCGGCATACGACCCATCAGACCGGACCACAGGAGAGCTCATGATCGCGTCCGTCTCGGGCACCGTGCTGACCGCCCGGCTCGACCACGTCGTGGTCGAGGTCGGGGGTGTCGGCATGCTCGTGCACACGACCCCCGCCACGGCGTCCGGGCTGCGGGTGGGGCAGCAGGCGCGCCTGTCGACGAGCCTGGTGGTCCGGGAGGACTCGTTGACGCTCTACGGCTTCGGCGACGACGACGAGCGGGCCCTCTTCGAGCAGGTCCAGACCGTGAGCGGGGTGGGGCCCAAGGTGGCCCTCGCGATCCTGTCGGTGCACGCCCCTGACGTGGCGCGCGCGGCCATCTCCGGGGGCGACATCGTCGCGCTGACCAAGGTGCCGGGCATCGGCAAGAAGGGCGCCGAGCGCATCGTGCTGGAGCTGCGCGACAAGGTGGGCGCGCTTCCGGGCGCGGCCACGAGCGCGGGTGTCGCGCCGACCGCCGGTGGGACCCAGCCGCAGGTCGTGGAGGCACTGGTCGGGCTCGGCTGGAGCGCCAAGCAGGCCGAGGACGCCGTCGGGCGCGTCCTCAAGGCCGGCGAGGCTCCGGGGACCACGAGCGAGATGCTGCGCGCCGCGCTGCGCGAGCTGGGGCGCTGACCCGTGGCGGAGGTGTGGGAGAGCGGGCCCGGCGACCCGTTCGACGACGGCAGCTACGACGCGACCGCGCGGGTCGTCGACGCCCGGGGCAACGACGACGAGCAGCGGGTCGAGGCGGCGCTGCGGCCGAAGCGTCTGGCCGACTTCCCCGGCCAGCCACGCGTGCGCGACCAGCTGTCGCTCGTGCTCGAGGCAGCCCGGCGTCGCGACGCCGTGCCCGACCACATCCTGCTGTCCGGGCCCCCAGGCCTCGGCAAGACCACCCTGGCGATGATCGTCGCGGCCGAGCTCGAGCGGCCGATCCGGGTCACCAGCGGCCCCGCCATCCAGCACGCCGGTGACCTCGCTGCGATCCTGTCCAGCCTGGCCGAGGGGGAGGTGCTCTTTCTCGACGAGATCCACCGGATGGCGCGACCGGCGGAGGAGATGCTCTATCTCGCGATGGAGGACTTCCGGGTCGACGTGATCGTCGGCAAGGGCCCGGGCGCGACCGCGATCCCGCTCGAGCTGCCCCCCTTCACCGTGGTGGGGGCCACCACTCGGGCCGGTCTGCTCCCGGCGCCGCTGCGCGACCGCTTCGGCTTCACCGGGCACCTCGACTTCTACTCCGCCGACGACCTCGCTGCCATCCTCGGGCGCTCCGCGCGACTGCTCGGCGTCGAGGCCCTCGACGACGGCATCGCCGAGATCGCCGGGAGGTCCCGGGGCACGCCCCGCATCGCCAACCGCCTGCTGCGGCGGGTCCGCGACTGGTCGCAGGTGCACGGACGCGGTGTCGTCGATCTCGAGGCCGCGCACGAGGCGCTCGCGCTCTTCGACGTCGACGCGCGCGGCCTGGACCGCCTCGACCGGGGCGTGCTGGAGCTGCTGTGCACGCGCTTCGGCGGCGGTCCCGTGGGCCTGTCGACCCTCGCGGTCGCCGTCGGGGAGGAGCCGGACACCGTCGAGACCGTCGCCGAGCCCTATCTCGTGCGCGAGGGCTTCATGGTCCGCACGCCTCGAGGCCGGGCGGCGACGGCGCTGGCGTGGCAGCACCTCGGCCTCGCGGCCCCGCCGGATGCGCCAGGCGCAGCGGTGACCCAGCAGCTGCCCCTGGACGGCGAGGGACGGTTCGCCTGAGCGCGTGGTGATTGGGTGGGGACAGACCCGACACGTAGACTGCCGAGAGGAATCCTCCTCGTTGCACCACGTGTCAAGGTCGCCACCCTGCGTCATCCCAGGCCGGCGATCTTGTCAGACCATCCGATCGAGAGAACGTGTCGATGATCTCTGCCACCCCGTTCGTCGCCGCTGCGGCGCAGAACGACCAAGGGGCTCTGTCCTACCTGATCTTCCTGCTCCCCGTGCTCATGCTGGGGTGGTTGTGGTGGACGACGCGCCGGCGCCAGCGGGAGGCGGCCACCCGTGCCGAGTCGCTCCAGCCGGGCCAGCGGATCCTCACCGCCTCCGGCATCATCGGGACCCTCGTGTCCCGTGGTGGCGGCATCGCGCAGGTCGAGGTGGCCGACGGAGTGGTGCTGACCCTCGACGAGCGCGCCCTCATGGGCGAGGCCCCCGCTGCCGGCGGCGCTACGACGACCCGCGCCGAGGGCACTGACTGATGGCCCGCAACCCTCGCACCAGGGGAGCCCGCCGGACCCTGGTCTGGTTCGCCACGCTCCTGCTCGGCCTCGCGGCGCTCCTCGCCGGGGTCCACACCTGGGGCACCGCCCAGCTCACCCCCAAGCTCGGGCTGGACCTCGCCGGCGGCACCCAGGTCGTGCTCGCCCCGCAGGTCGAGGGCAATCGCGCCCTCGACGAGTCGACCATGAACCAGGCCGTCGACATCATGCAGAAGCGCGTGGACGGGTCCGGTGTCGCCGAGGCCGAGGTGTCCACCCAGGGTGGCCGCAACATCGTCGTGTCGCTGCCCAAGGGCACGCCGCAGGAGACGGTGGACTCGCTCAAGAAGTCCTCGATGATGCGCTTCCGGCCGGTCCTGGTCGAGGGTCCCGGCTCCACGCAGCCCGCCCCGACCCCCACCGGGACCGCGACGGCCCCTGCCTCCGCGCCCGCGACCGGTTCGGCGTCGGCGGCGCCGAGCGCCCCGGCCAGCGCGAAGGCCACCGCTACCGCGACCGCCACGCCCAGCGGCGCACCCGCCGTCGTGCCTCCCGCCGCC
>NZ_WLVL01000029.1 GCF_009707125.1 Arsenicicoccus cauae | reverse complement strand
CTGCACACCGCCCAGGCCCCGCTTCTTCAGGCCGATGAGGAAGGCTCGCCAGAAGACCTCGTCCTCGCTGTCACCGACGTCCAGGCCCAGGATCTCCCGGCGGCCGTGCTCGGTGACGCCGGTGGCGACCACGACGGCTTTGGAGACCACCATGGCGGCCTCGGTGCGCACGTGCAGATAGGTCGCGTCCAGATAGACGTAGGGAAACCGGGCGTGATCCAGGCGGCGGGTGCGGAACGCGCCGATGG
>NZ_WLVL01000028.1 GCF_009707125.1 Arsenicicoccus cauae | reverse complement strand
CTACCTCTCCGAAGGCTCCATGGCCAAGCTCTACCCAACCCGCGATACTGAGACCGTCGCCCTCGAAAAGAGCGACCGGTAGGCAACGAGCATCACCTCAAAGCCCACCACTCAACGGGGCTCTATCATCTGCCCGGTCTGTGATGGCAAGCGGCTGAAGCCCGAGGCGCTGTCCGTCACGTTCGAAGGATTCGACATCGCCGAATTCTCCCGACTGCCGCTTCGGGAACTTGCCACGATCCTTTCGGGAGTCGTTGCCCGCCTGGAGGAGCACGGAGCCGCTTCTCCCGGCGCTGCCTCTCCACGAGCCGCATCGCAGGAGCATGTCGCTGCTGGCGGTTCCTCGCCTGCCGCCGCGCCCGATGTACGACCCACCCTGAGCCGAGCGCCAGAGAAGCGTGCTGCTGCGGTCCAGCTCGCATCAGGGGTGCTGCAGCGACTTCGTCCACTGGTCGATCTGGGGCTGGGCTACCTGTCGTTGAGCCGGACGACGCCGACGCTGTCGGGCGGCGAGCTACAGCGGCTACGGCTCGCGACGCAACTCAGCTCTGATCTCTTCGGGGTGGTCTACGTCCTCGACGAACCCTCGGCGGGGCTGCATCCGCAGGACGTGACGGCGCTCCTCGGGATCCTCGACGGACTCAAGGGGAAAGGTAACAGCCTGTTCATCGTCGAGCACTCCGTGGCCGTGATGCGGCACGCGGACTGGTTGGTCGACATCGGGCCGGGCGCCGGTGAACACGGCGGCCGAGTGCTCTACAGCGGCCCGCCCGACGGGCTCGCCGATATCGAGGAGTCCGTGACACGCGGGTACCTCTTCGGTGGCCGCGGTCTCCCTCTTCGCACACCCCGTGAGGCACGCAGCTGGCTGTCCCTGGAGAACGTGACGCGGAACAACCTGCACGACCTCACAGTCGATATCCCATTGGGTGTCTTCACCGTGGTCACGGGCGTGTCCGGGTCCGGCAAGTCGAGTCTGGTCAGCCAGGCGCTTCCGTCGCTGCTTGGCGATCGCCTTGGCCGGGCCGTCCCGGCCGATGACGAGCCGGTCAGCGACGAGTCACTCCTCGCGGATGCGCCGGAACGTCTCGATGGACGCGTCGCCGGGCCCGTCACCGGTGTACGCCGGCTGATCGTCATCGACCAGCGGCCCATCGGCCGGACGCCGCGGTCGAACGTCGCCACCTACACCGGGCTGTTCGACCACGTACGTCGTCGATTCGCAGACACCCCGGAAGCTCGTTCCCGCCGGTACAAGCCCGGCCGATTCTCCTTCAATGTCGCCGGCGGGCGCTGCCCGACCTGCGAGGGCGAGGGATCGGTGATGGTCGAGCTCCTCTTCCTGCCTTCCGTGTACACCGAATGCCCCGACTGCCACGGCACCCGATACAAGGCGTCAACGCTCGAGGTCACGTGGCGGGGGCGCACGATCGCTGACGTGTTGTCGATGAGCGTCGAGGAGGCGAACCTGTTCTTCGTGGGCGATGAGGAGATCACTCGATCCCTGGCCGCTTTGTCGGACGTTGGACTCGATTACCTCCGACTGGGTCAACCGGCAACGGAACTCTCGGGGGGTGAAGCCCAGCGCGTCAAGCTGGCGGCCGAGCTGCAGCGTGCGCAGCGTGGGGACACGCTGTACGTATTGGACGAGCCGACGTCCGGGCTCCACTGCGCCGACACGGATCGTCTGGTCGCGCATCTGCAGACGCTGGTCGATGCGGGCAACACGGTCGTCGCCGCGGAGCTGGACATGCGCGTTGTCGCGGTGGCCGATCACGTGATCGATCTTGGACCCGGCGCGGGCGACGCCGGCGGGACCGTGGTTGCAGCGGGTACGCCCGCCTACGTCGCGGACAAGGGCGTCGGTGCTTCCGCGGGCTACCTTGCCGCCGCACTGCAGGCAGCTACCAACGTGACCCCATTGTGACGAGTGTGTCGCTATGCGATATGAACATCGCACAGCGACACACTCGACAAGGTCGGGGTTGGAACCTTGAGCTGGCCGACGGCGTCCCTGGGCCACCGCACCACCGGGCCCTCACGAGGACAGCAGGGCGATCAGGCCACCTGCCGTGCGTTCGTCGATCACCAGGTCCGACACCACGCCCGCGCGCAGCGCCCCCAGCGTCCCCTGGATCTTGCTGTCACCCGCCACCGCGCACAGCCTGCGCTTCACACGCCGCAGCTCTGCGGGGGAGGGCCCGGAGGCCCGGCGGTTGAGCGCGATCCCGGCATACGACCCGTCCACCCGCAGGAAGTGCGTGGCGACGTCGCCGACGACGTGCTGGTCGGCGAGCTCGCGCACCTCCTCGGGGCGCAGGTAGCCGGTGGAGTAGACCTGGCTGAGCAGCCGCCCGCGGAAGGCCCCGACGCTGAACACCGCGATGTCGCAGGTGCGCCGCAGCTCGAGGATCCGGCGCACGGATCCCTCACGCCACAGCGCCTCCTTGGTCTCGGCGAAGTCGAAGAACGCCGGGGCGGGGAAGTGGTAGAGCTCGGTGTCGTAGGCGCTCGCGAAGCGATCGAGCAGCTCGGTGGTGTAGCGGACCCCGGAGGTGCGGGCGTTGGCCGCGCCGTTGAGCTGCACGACCACCGACCCGGTGGTGGGGTGCGGCACGAGATGCCCCGCGATGGCGGATGTCGTCGTGCCCCACGCGACCGCGAGGGTCATGTCGTCGCCCATCCACGAGTCCAGCAGGCCGGCGGCGCGCCGGGCCACGGCCTCCAGCCGCTGGGGATCACTGGCCGAGGACGACACGGGCACGACGTGCGCCTGCACCCCGAAGGCGTCGAGGAGGGTGCGCGCGGTGTGGTCGGTCGGCCCGTCGGGCGCCGCGACCGTGATGCGCACGATCCCCTCGTCCCGGGCCCAGCGCAGCAGCCGCGAGACGGTCGACCTCGAGACGCCGAGGTCACCCGCGATCATGTCCATGGTCTGGTTCTGCAGGTAGTACAGCTGCGCTGCGCGGTAAGCGGCTTCACGATCGTTCACGAGCCTCGCCCCCTCCTGCACGTTCGTGCAGACTGCTTGAGCATACGTGCAGGGCGGCGCATGCTCGATGCAGAGACCAAGATGCACCACGGGGTGCACCCACCGAGCCGCCGGTCGACACCGGCACAGAAAGGGTCGTGAGGACCATGGCCGCCACACCGATGACCTCCACCGCACTGTCCGCGACGAGCCGCGCCGACGCCCTCGATGCGATGACGACCGGCGAGCCCCTGGACCTGCTCGTCGTCGGCGGCGGCGTCACCGGCGCGGGCATCGTGCTGGACGCCGCGAGCCGGGGCCTGCGCGTCGGCATCGTCGAGGCCGAGGACTGGGCCTCCGGCACCTCCCAGTGGTCCTCCAAGCTGGTCCACGGCGGCCTGCGCTACCTCTACCAGCTCAACTTCGCCCTCGTGGCCGAGGCCCTCAAGGAGCGCGGCCTGCTGCTCACGACCCTCGCCCCGCACCTGGTCAAGGCCCAGCCCTTCCTGTGGCCCCTCAAGCTGCCGGTCGTCGAGCGGTCCTACAGCGCCGTGGGGGTGGGGATGTACGACGCCCTTGCGCTCGTCGGGGCCAAGGGCACCAAGACCGTCCCGCTGCAGAAGCACTACACGCGCCAGGGCGCCCAGGAGCTCTTCCCCGACATCCGCGACGACGCGCTGACCGGCGCGATCCGCTTCTACGACGCCCGCGTCGACGACGCCCGCCTGGTCATCGACCTGGTCCGCACCGCCACCGGGTATGGCGCGCTCGCGGCCACCCGCGCGCGAGTCACCTCCTTCGCCAAGGACGACACGGGACGGGTCGTGGGGGCCGAGGTGCACGACGCCGAGGGCGACCGCGACCTGACGATCCGCGCGCACCGGGTGGTCGCCGCCGCCGGCGTCTGGACCGAGGACGTCGAGGCGATGACGGGCTCCGACCAGGGCCTGAAGGTGCTGGCGTCCAAGGGGATCCACATCGTCGTGCCCAAGGAGCGGATCCAGGGGGAGACCGGGCTGTTCCTGCGCACCGAGAAGTCCGTGCTGTTCGTCATCCCCTGGGAGCGCTACTGGGTCATCGGCACGACCGACACCCCGTGGGAGCAGGACCTGCGCAACCCGGTGGCCACCGCCGAGGACATCGACTACGTCCTCGAGCAGGCCAACTCGGTGCTGGCCCGTCCCCTGACCCGCGACGACATCATCGGCACGTATGCCGGGCTGCGCCCCCTCCTGCAGCCCCACCGCGGCAGCGGCGGGTCCTCCACCAAGGTGTCCCGCGAGCACACCGTGGCCGAGGTCGCCCCGGGGCTGTGGTCGATCGCCGGCGGCAAGCTGACGACCTACCGCGTCATGGCCGAGGACGCCGTCGACGTCGCGCTGGGCGAGGAGGCGGCCGAGGCCAACCCGTCCGTCACCGAGCACACGCCGCTGGTCGGCGCGGCCGGGTTCGACGCCTACCGCCACCAGGCTCCGCGCATCGCCGCCGCCTACGGGTGGAGCGCCGAGCAGGTAGAGCACCTGCTGTCCCGCTACGGCGCAGAGCTCCCGGCCCTGCTGGCCCTCGTCGACGCCGACGCCTCCCTGGGGGAGCCGCTCACGACCGCGCCCGCCTACCTGCGGGTGGAGGCGGCGTTCGCCGTCACCCACGAGGGCGCGCTGCACCTCGAGGACATCCTCATGCACCGCATCCGGCTGCACTACGAGACCCGCGACCGGGGCGTCAGCGCTCTCGACGAGATCGGCTCGATCGCCGCACCGCTGCTCGGCTGGGATGACGACGACCTCGCGCGGGAGCAGGCGGCCTACCGCGCCCGCGTGGCGGGCGAGGCCGCGGCGGAGCAGGAGCGGACCGACGCCGCCGCCTCCGCGGCCCGCGCCCAGGTCGCCGGCGAGGCGCTGCCGGCCTCGTCCTGAGCGACCCGGTCGGCCTGACCGACCCGCTCGACCGCTAGAACAACCCACCCCCCGGGCGCCATCACCGTCCCGGCCGGGGCGACTGCAGGACAACGACGTTCACCAAGGAGTCAGCCATGCCCATCTTGCTCACCGCTGCCCTCGCCCAGGCGGCGATCGCCGCGCCACCGGCCGAGCCCGTGCCGCTCGGCACGGTCTTCGCCCACGAGCTGCTGGGGACGATGATCCTCATCGTGCTCGGTGCGGGCGTGGTCGCCAACGCCCTGCTGCCCGACTCCAAGGGCAAGGGCGGCGGCAACCTGATGATCAACGTCGGGTGGGGCATCGGCGTCATGGCCGGCGTCTACGTCGCCTTCAAGTCGGGCGGGCACCTCAACCCCGCGGTGACCCTCGGCCTGTGGGCCAACGGCGCGGACTTCGCCCCCGGCGTCCCGGCCGGCGCCACGACCGCGCTCGTCTACATCGCCGCGCAGGTCCTCGGGGCCTTCCTCGGCGCGGTCCTGGCCTGGCTGGCCTATCGCGACCACTTCGACCGGGAGGCCCCCGCCGGCGACAAGCTCGCGATCTTCTCGACCGGCCCGGCCATCCGCAGCTATGGCAACAACCTGATCACCGAGGTCATCGCGACCTTCGTGCTCGTCTTCGTCATCGTCACCTTCGGGCAGAACCCCGCCCAGCTCGGTCCGCTGCCCGTCACCCTGCTGGTCATCGGCATCGGCGCGAGCCTCGGCGGGCCCACCGGCTACGCCATCAACCCCGCCCGCGACCTCGGCCCCCGCATCGCCCACGCCCTGCTCCCGATCAAGGGCAAGGGTGGCAGCGACTGGGCCTATGCCTGGGTCCCCATCCTCGGACCCGTGCTCGGCGGCGTCCTCGCCGGTGTCGCCGCCACGGCGTTCGTCGGCTGATCGACATACAGTCAACCCAACTCACAAGGACGTGAAGGACAACTCATGAGCCCCAACACCCAGAAGTACGTCATGGCGATCGACCAGGGCACGACCAGCTCGCGCGCCATCCTCTTCGACCACTCGGGCCAGATCGTGAGCACCGGCCAGCTCGAGCACGAGCAGATCTTCCCCCGGGCCGGGTGGGTGGAGCACGACCCCAAGGAGATCTGGCGCAACGTCCGGCAGGCCGTGGCCCAGTGCCTCGCCGCCTCCAAGGACATCAACAGCTCCAACATCGTCGCGGTCGGCATCACCAACCAGCGCGAGACCGCGGTCGTGTGGGACAAGACCACGGGCGAGCCGGTCTACAACGCCATCGTGTGGCAGGACACCCGCACCGACAAGATCTGCGATGAGCTCGCCCAGGGCGACGACGACCGCTTCAAGGAGCGCTGCGGCCTGCCGCTGGCGACCTACTTCGCCGGCCCCAAGGTCAAGTGGATCCTCGACAACGTCGACGGCGCTCGTGAGAAGGCCGAGCGCGGCGACCTGCTCCTCGGCACCACCGACTCGTGGGTCGTGTGGAACATGACGGGCGGAGTCCAGGGCGGCGTCCACGTCACCGACGTCACCAACGCCAGCCGCACGATGCTGATGAACCTCGACACCCTCGACTGGAACCCCGACATCTGTGCCGCGATGGGGATCCCGATGTCCATGCTCCCGGAGATCAAGAGCTCCTCCGAGGTCTACGGCGAGGGTCGCAAGGGCGGCTTTCTCGTCGGCGTGCCCATCGCCGGCATCCTCGGCGACCAGCAGGCCGCGACGTTCGGGCAGGCGTGCTTCGAGCGCGGCATGGCCAAGAACACCTACGGCACCGGCTGCTTCATGCTCATGAACACCGGCGAGGAGGTCATCCACTCCCGCAACGGCCTGCTCACGACGGTCTGCTACAAGATCGGCGACAACAAGCCCGTCTACGCCCTCGAGGGGTCGATCGCCGTGGCCGGCTCGCTCGTGCAGTGGGTCCGTGACAACCTCGGGCTGATCAAGGACGCCGCCGAGATCGAGACGCTCGCCACCACCGTCGACGACAACGGCGGCGCGTACTTCGTCCCGGCGTTCTCGGGGCTGTTCGCGCCGTACTGGAAGGACGACGCCCGCGGCGCCCTCGTGGGCCTGACGCGCTACGTCAACAAGGGGCACATCGCACGCGCCGTGATCGAGTCCACGGCCTTCCAGACCCGCGAGGTCGCCGAGGCGATGGCGGCCGACGCCAAGGACGCCGACATCGAGCTCACCGAGCTCAAGGTCGACGGCGGCATGACCGCCAACGAGACCCTGATGCAGTTCCAGGCCGACCAGCTCGGCGTAGCCGTCGTCCGCCCCAAGGTCGCTGAGACGACCGCCCTCGGGGCGGCCTACGCGGCCGGCATCGCCGTGGGCTACTGGGACGGCGAGCAGGACGTCATCGACAACTGGGCCGAGGACGCCCGGTGGGAGCCCCAGGTCGACGAGGACGAGCGCGAGCGCACCTACCGCCTGTGGCAGAAGGCGGTGACCCGGACCTTCGACTGGGTCGACGACGACGTGCGCTGACCGAGCGTCTCGCGATCCGGCTCCGGCCGTATGCCGGGAGGGCCCCACCCCACGAGGCGGTGGGGCCCTCCCGACATACGAGGGGTGTGTCTGGCAGGGTGGCCCCATGGGGGAGACGATCGACGAACCGACCGACCTGGCCGCGGCGCTGAAGTCACCCGCCCACCGGCCGAGCCCACGTGCGAGGACGCTGTGGCTGGTCCACTCCGTGCTGGGGTCGCTGCCGTTCCTGGTGGCGGTGGGCGCCTGGTGGTGGTTCGACGAGGAGCGCCGCACCTGGTCGACGTGGGCGTTGGTCGCGCTGGCGGTGATCACCCTCGTCGACGTGGTGGTCGTCCCGCGCTGGCGCTACGCCGTGCACCGCTGGGAGTGCAGCCCGACCGCCGTGTTCACCCGCACGGGGTGGTGGACGCAGGAGCGCCGCGTCGCCCCCATCTCGCGGGTGCAGACCGTGGACCTCGAGCGTGGCCCGATCGCGCGGATGCTGGGCCTGGCCACCGTGACGGTGACCACGGCGTCCTCTGCGGGGGCGGTCGAGCTGGAGGGGCTCGACCTGGAGACCGCCGAGCGGGTGGTCGCCGACCTGACCCGCATCACCGACCAGACGCCGGGGGACGCGACGTGAGCGACCCGACCGAGCGCACCGAGGCCGAGCGGGTCGGCATCGGCACCGGTGGCGAGGTCGAGCCGCGGACCGGCCCGGCGGAGATCCCCTGGCGGCGGCTGAGCGGGCGCATGCTCCTCATCCACCCGCTGCGCAGCCTCAAGGAGCTGTTCCCCGCCATCCTGCCCGCCCTCGTCGTCGGCAACGCGCGCGTGGGCATCGACAACCAGTCGTGGAACCTCGGCGTCGGCGCCGTGGTGCTCCTGGTCGCGGTCGTCACCTGGGCGACCACCCGCTACCGCATCGCCGACGGGCGGGTGCAGCAGCGCAAGGGGCTGCTCAAGCGCGAGACCCTCAACGTCCCCATCGACCGGGTCCGGTCGGTGGACCTGCAGGCCTCCCCGCTGCACCGCATCCTCGGCCTGTCGACGGCACGGATCGGCACGGGGGTGGCCGGCGGCAAGCCGCTGGTCCTCGACGGGCTGACCACCGGCGAGGCAGCCACGCTGCGCGCCGAGCTGCTGGTGCGCCGCGGGTCGATCCAGGAGACCCATGCCCCCTCCACCACGGCGGTGGGCGCGGGGGAGGGCGAGGGCTTCGACGCGCAGGGGACGACCACGACCGGTGGGCCGTCCGGCGCGCCCGAGCCCGAGGTGCTGTCCCGCTTCGACCCCTGGTGGGTGCGGTACGCCCCGCTGTCGACCAGTGGGCTGCTGATCGCCCTGGCCATCGTCGGATTCGCGGGACAGCTCGCGGGCCAGGTGCTCAGCGACCAGGTCGTGGCCCAGCTGACCAACGCCTCGCAGCGCTACGGCATCGTCGCGATCGTGGCGGCCCTGGCTGTCGCCGCCGTGGTCTTCGTGCTGGTGTGCGCGCTGGTGGCCTACGTCCTGGCCTACTGGGGACACACGGTGACCCGAGAAGGGGACCGGCTGCACATCGCGCGCGGCCTGCTCACCGTGCGCTCGACCACGATGGACCTCGGCCGGCTGCGGGGCGTGGCGATGGGGGAGAGCCTGCCGGTCCGGGCGGCCCGCGGCGCCAGCCTCAAGGCCGTGACGACGGGCATCGGTGGACAGGGCGCTGACGAGGGGGTCGGCTCGAGCTCGGGCTCCGGCCTGCTGCCCCCCGCCCCGCGCCGCCACGTCCAGGCGCTGGCCACCCGCCTGCTCGGCGAGGACCGGCTCGGCGCGCCGCTGACCGGTCACGGCCCGGCTGCCCGGCGCCGCCGCTGGAGCCGGGCGCTGCTGTCCGGCCTGCTGCTGCTGGTGCCGCCGCTCGTGCCGGTGCTGCGGGCGGGGTGGTCGTGGTGGTGGGTGGCGCCGTTCGCCATACCTCTGCTGCTCGCCCCGCTGCTCGCCGAGGACCGCTGGCGCAGCCTCGGTCACGCCGTCCTCGGCCGTCCCGGCGAGGCGCGGCAGCTGGTCACGCGCGCGGGCAGCCTGCACCGACGGACGGTCGCGCTCGACGCCGACGGCATCATCGGGTGGACGGTGCGGGAGACCTTCTGGCAGCGGCGTGTCGGCGTCGCGACGCTGGTGGCGGCGACGGCGGCGGGGTCGCAGCACTATGACGTGGTGGACGTGCCGACCGACCGGGCGTGGCAGATCGTGACCGACGAGCTGCCGCTCGGCCTATCGCCGACCCGCCGGGGGCGGGATCATCGACCTGGCGGACGAAGGCCGGTCGATGCCCCTACCGGGGGCGGGATCATCGACCTGGGGGACGAAGGCCGGTCGATGCCCCTACCCCCGGTAGGTCAGATCCAGGAGGGGAACCACATGCGCAGCTGCCAGTCGGCGTACGGGATCACCTGCGCGGTGTAGACCGGCCAGAAGAACACGAAGCACGCCACGCACAGCGCGACGAAGGTCCCCGCCACGGTCAGCCCGGCGCGTCGGCGCGCCACCGAGGCCTCCGGCCGCCCGATCACGAGGCCCAGCAGATAGGTGACGGCGAGCACGAGGTAGGGCACGAACACCACGGCGTAGAACGTGAAGATCGTGCGGTCCTGGTACATGAACCACGGCAGGTAGCCCGCCGCCACCGCCACGACGATCGCGCCCGCCCGCCAGTCGCGCCGCAGCAGCCACATCACGAGCAGCACGACCAGCGCTGCGACGGCCGTCCACCACAGCAGGGGCGTGCCGACCGACGTGATCGCCTTGGCGCAGGAGTCGACGGCGCAGCCCTGCTCGCCGCGCTTGGGGTTCTGCCAGTAGAAGGAGGTGGGGCGGCCCTGCAGCAGCCACGACCAGGGGTTGGACATGTAGGGGTGCGACGCGGTGATCGAGCGGGCGGACGTGAACATGTCCTGGTGGTAGTGCAGGAGCGAGCGCAGCGCGCCGGGGACCCAGCTCCACAGGGGGTCGGCGGGGTGGCTGTCGGCCCAGTGCCGGCCGTAGCCGTTGTCGCTGCGGAACCACCCGGTCCAGCCGGCGAGGTAGGTGCCGACGACGATCGTCGTCATCGAGACGAAGGCGGTCACCCCGTCGACGAGGATCGCGTTGCGGGCCCAGTTGACCTCGCCGATCGCGCGCCGCGCGGACAGGTCCCAGGCGACCGTGAGCAGCCCGAACGCCGCGAAGTAGAACCCGCCGGACCACTTGGTGCCGATGGCGAGACCGAGGCAGAGGGCGGCCACCAGCCGCCAGGGCCGTATGCCGAGGCCGATGCGTCCGTAGGTGACGTCACGTCCCTGGGCTATCAGCGTGGCGGCGTGGTCGGCGAGCCGTCGCCGGGAGTGCTCCCGGTCCGCCACGAGTGCGCAGAACGCGGCGAGGACCCAGAACATCAGGATCATGTCGAGCAGCGAGGTCCGCGAGTGCACGAAGTGGTGGCCCTCGGCGGCCAGCAGGATCGCGGCGACGACGCCGAGCAGGGTGGAGCGGAGCATCCGGCGGGCGACCAGCCCGAGCATGAGGATCGACAGGGTGCCCATCAGCGCCACGGTGAACCTCCACCCGAGGGAGCTGGTGGGGCCGAAGGCCAGCTCGCCGAGCGCGATGCACCACTTGCCGATGGGTGGGTGCACGACGAAGTTGCCCGCGGTGCCGAAGACGTCGGTGGTGCCGTGGGTGAACGGCACGTCGTGACTGGTGATCGAGGACTTGGGCGTCAGCTCGACGCCGCTCTTGAGCAGGCCCACCCCGTCCTTGACGTAGTAGGTCTCGTCGAAGATCAGCTCGTGCGGACGCCCCACGTCCCGGAAGCGCAGCACGCCGCCGACCAGGGTGACCAGGCCGATGAGCAGCCAGGCCCGTAGCGTGTCGGTGAGCGGCCGGCCGATCAGGCGCTCCCTCAGCCGCAGGGCGAGGTCGGTCGGTGGCGTCACGCGCCTCATCGTAGGTGCAGCGGGGTGCGATGATCGACGCGTGACGCCCGCTGCCGACCCCTCGCGCGACCTCCGCCGGTTCGCCTGGCTCTCCATCGCCGCGGCCATCGCGACCATCACCCTCAAGGCCGGAGCCTGGCTGCTCACGGGCTCGGTGGGGCTGCTGTCCGATGCCGCGGAATCCGTCGTCAACCTCGTGGCCGCCGTGGTCGCCCTCGTCGCCCTGACGGTGGCGGGGCGCCCGGCCGACGACGACCACCATTTCGGGCACGCCAAGGCTGAGTACTTCTCGGCCGCGGTGGAGGGCCTGATGATCTTCGTGGCGGCGGGGGTGATCCTCGTGACCGCGGTCGAGCGCTTCCTGCATCCGCAGCCGATCGACAACGTCGGTGTCGGCCTGGGCGTCTCGGTCGTGGCCTCGGTCATCAACGGTCTGGTCGCGGTGGTGCTGGTGCGCGCGGGTCGGCGGCACGACTCGATCACCTTGCGCGCGGACGGTCAGCACCTGCTGACGGACGTGTGGACCTCGGTGGGGGTGGTCGTGGGTGTCCTGCTCGTCGCCCTCACGGGGTGGCAGCGGCTGGACCCGGTCGTCGCCTCCCTCGTCGGCATCAACATCGTCCTCACCGGCGTGCGGCTGCTGCGCGAGTCCGTGGGCGGGCTCATGGACACCGCCCTCCCGGAGGAGCGGCACCGCGAGATCGCCGCCGCGCTGCTGCCGTTCGCGTCCGACGAGGTCGACTTCCACGGCCTGCGCACGCGCAAGTCCGGTCACCACGAGTTCGCCGAGCTGCACCTGCTCGTGCCCGGCCACTGGACCGTGCGGCGCGGCCACGACCTCACCGAGGACGTCGAGCAGCACCTGCGCCGGGCGATGCCGGAGCTGCAGGTCGTCATCCACCTCGAACCGCTCGAGGACCCCCGGTCCTACGACGGCGTCCCGGTCGACCTGGGTGCGCTGCCCGCGGGGCCGCAGGGCCGGACGGACCTGGGCCGGGAGGGGATCGTATGACGCCGCCCGCCGCCTCCCCTCCCGCCGCCAGGCCGGGGGAGGGCGTGCTCGTCCTCGCCGCCACCCCGATCGGCGACCCGCGCGACGCGGCTCCCCGCCTCGCCGACGAGCTGACCGCGGCCGACGTCGTCGCCGCCGAGGACACCCGTCGGCTGCACCGTCTCTGCCAGGCCCTCGGCGTCCAGCCGGGCGGCACCGTCCTCAGCTATCACGAGCACAACGAGGCCTCGCGCACGCCCGACCTGCTGGCCAGACTCGAGGCAGGGGAGCGGGTGCTCGTCGTGACGGACGCGGGCATGCCGTCCGTCTCCGACCCGGGCTATCGCCTGGTGGCGGCCGCGGTCGAGGCGGACGTCCGGGTGACCTGCGTGCCGGGGCCCAGCGCGGTGCTGATGGCCCTCGCGGTGTCCGGGCTTCCGGTCGACCGGTTCTGCTTCGAGGGCTTCCTCGCGCGCAAGGCCGGGGAGCGGGCCCGCCACCTCGCCGAGCTCGTCGGCGAGCGCCGCACCATGATCTTCTTCGAGGCGCCGCACCGGCTCGACGCGACCCTTGCGGCGATGGTCGAGGCCTTCGGCGGCGACCGGCGGGCTGCGGTGTGCCGGGAGCTGACCAAGACCTACGAAGAGGTCGTCCGCGGCCCCCTCGTGGAGCTGGTGGAGTGGGCGCGCGGCGAGGTGCGTGGCGAGGTCACCGTGGTGGTCGAGGGGGCGCCCGCGGTGGTCGTCCGGGCCGAGGACGCCGTGGCGCTGGTGCTCGACCGGGTCGCCTCCGGCGAACGGCTCAAGGACGCGTGCGCCGCGGTCGCCGCGCAGACCGGCGCGGCCAAGAAGGCGCTCTACGACGAGGCGCTGCGCGCCCGGCATACGGACCGGTAGTCCCAGGGGCCGAGACCCCCCGAACCTCACGTCGGTGACGTGGGTCACGAAGGCCACCCTAAGCAGACGGACACCAACGCGGCGCGCACCGTGATCGTTCCCGATCCGTGGCCTCGGAGGGCGCGCCCCGGTCGGGCCTGTGCTGCGGCGAAGGGGTAAGTTTCACCACGTGGCTACTTCGACACTTCCCGCGAGGCAGGACACGCCGCGGCGCAGCAGCATCGCCCTGAAGGTCATCATGGCGATCTCGGGTCTGTACCTCGTGTTCTTCGTCCTCTTTCACATGTACGGCAACCTCAAGCTGTTCGCGGGCCAGGCGGCCTTCGACGAGTACGCGCACCACCTGCGCACGATGTTCATGCCGATCCTCCCGCACTCGGGCTTCCTGTGGGTGTTCCGCCTGACCCTGCTCGTGGCCGTCGTCGCCCACGTCTGGGCCGCGCTCCAGCTGACCGGTCGCGCCCATGCCGCCCGCAAGGACCGCTACGTCGTCAAGCGCACCGTGCGGGCCACGCTGGCGTCGCGCACCATGCGCTGGGGTGGCCTGGCGCTCGCGATCTTCATCGTCTGGCACCTGCTGCACTTCACGATCGCCAAGATCAACGTCAACAGCAGCTACTCCGACGCGGACCTGATGGTCGGTGGCCACGAGAGCCCGTTCCTGCTGACCTTCGCCGCGTTCAGCACCTGGTGGATGACGCTGATCTACCTGCTGGCCATGGTGGCGCTGGGGATGCACCTGCGCCACGGCATCTACAGCTCGATCCAGACGCTGGGCGGCACCAGCACCAAGAAGGCCAACCGCACCGCCAACCTCGTCTCGATCGCCCTGGCGCTCGTGATCGCGGTCGGGTTCGCCGTGCCGCCCCTGGCCATCGTCCTCGGCATCATCGGGAAGTAGGACCTGAGTACCCATGACTGACAACCTGATCCACGGCATCTACCGCGAGGGCGAGCCGATCCAGGACACGGCGGCGCCCAAGGGCCCGATCGAGTCGCGCTGGACCCGCCACAAGTTCGAGACCAAGCTCGTCAACCCGGCCAACCGCCGCAAGCTCGACGTGATCATCGTCGGCACCGGCCTGGCCGGCGGCGCGGCCGCGGCCACGCTCGGCGAGGCCGGCTACAACGTCAAGGCGTTCTGCTACCAGGACAGCCCGCGGCGCGCCCACTCGATCGCCGCGCAGGGTGGCATCAACGCCGCCAAGAACTACAAGGAGGACGGCGACTCCGTCTACCGCCTCTTCTACGACACGGTCAAGGGCGGCGACTACCGCTCCCGCGAGTCCAACGTCTACCGCCTCGCCGAGGTCTCGGCCAGCATCATCGACCAGTGCGTCGCCCAGGGTGTCCCCTTCGCCCGCGAGTACGGCGGGCTGCTGGACAACCGCTCCTTCGGCGGCGTGCAGGTGTCCCGCACCTTCTACGCCCGCGGCCAGACGGGCCAGCAGCTCCTGATCGGCGCCTACCAGGCCCTGGAGCGCCAGGTCGCGGCTGGCTCGGTCCGGCAGTTCACCCGGCACGAGATGGTCGAGCTCATCGTCGTCGACGGCCGCGCCCGCGGGATCATCGCCCGCGACATGGTCACCGGCGAGCTCGAGACCCACCTGGCCGACGCCGTCGTGCTCGCCTCGGGCGGCTACGGCAACGTCTTCTTCCTGTCGACCAACGCCATGGGGTGCAACGTCACCGCCACCTGGCGGGCGCACCGCAAGGGCGCGCTGTTCGCCAACCCCTGCTACACGCAGATCCACCCGACCTGCATCCCGCAGCACGGCGACAAGCAGTCCAAGCTGACGCTGATGAGCGAGTCCCTGCGCAACGACGGCCGCATCTGGGTGCCCAAGCGCGCCGAGGACTGCGACAAGGACCCGCGCCAGATCGCCGAGGAGGACCGCGACTACTACCTGGAGCGGATCTACCCCTCCTTCGGCAACCTCGTGCCGCGTGACATCGCCTCCCGCCAGGCCAAGAACATGTGCGACGAGGGTCGCGGGGTCGGCCCGGCCATCGCCGAGATCGGCCCGGACGGCCAGGAGCGCCAGGTGCGTCGCGGCGTCTACCTCGACTTCGCCGAAGCCATCTCCCGCCTGGGCAAGGACGCCGTGTCCGCCAAGTACGGCAACCTGTTCGACATGTACGAGCGGATCACGGGGGACAACCCCTACGAGACGCCGATGCGCATCTACCCGGCCGTGCACTACACGATGGGTGGCCTGTGGGTCGACTACGACCTGCAGTCCAACATCCCGGGGCTGTTCGTGGCCGGCGAGGCCAACTTCTCCGACCACGGCGCCAATCGCCTCGGCGCCTCGGCCCTCATGCAGGGCCTGTCGGACGGCTACTTCGTCCTGCCCAACACCATCCGCGACTACCTCGCGGCCGGGCCCTTCCCCAAGGTCGACGCCGACGACAGCGCGGTGGCCGAGGCCGAGCGCTCCGTCCGCGACCGCATCCAGCACTTCCTCACGATCAACGGCACCCGGTCGGTGGACTCCTTCCACCGCGCCCTGGGCTCGATCATGTGGGAGTACTGCGGCATGTCCCGCACCGAGGAGGGCCTCAAGAAGGCCATCGGCATGATCCGCGACCTGCGCGCCGAGTTCTGGCGCGACGTGCGGGTCCTCGGCGAGGGCGACCGGCTCAACCAGGAGCTCGAGAAGGCCGGCCGCGTGGCCGACTTCCTGGAGCTCGGTGAGCTCATGTGCATCGACGCCCTGCACCGGCGCGAGTCCTGCGGCGGGCACTTCCGCGAGGAGTCGCAGACCGAGGAGGGCGAGGCCCTGCGCCACGACGACGAGTTCGCCTACGTCGGCGCTTGGGAGTGGGGCGGCGAGAACGGCGCCCCCACCCTGCACAAGGAAGACCTCGTGTACGAGTTCATCGAGCTGAAGCAGCGGAGCTACAAGTGAGAATCACCCTGAAGATCTGGCGCCAGGCGGGCCCCGCCGCCAAGGGCGCCCTCGCGACCTACCAGCTCGACGACATCTCCGAGGACATGTCCTTCCTCGAGGTGCTGGACGTGCTCAACGAGTCCCTGATCTCCTCCGGCGAGGAGCCGGTGGCGTTCGACAGCGACTGCCGCGAGGGCATCTGCGGGCAGTGCGGCGTGGTCATCAACGGCCAGCCCCACGGCCCGGAGGTCACCACCTCCTGCCAGCTGCACATGCGGTCCTTCTCGGACGGCGCGGAGCTGACGGTCGAGCCGTGGCGCGCCACGGCCTTCCCGGTGATCCGTGACCTCGTCGTCGACCGCTCGGCCTTCGACCGGATCATCCAGGCGGGCGGCTTCATCGGCGCCAACACCGGGTCGGCCCCCGAGGCCCACTCGGTGCCGGTCCAGAAGCGCAAGGCCGACCGGGCGTTCGAGGCGGCGGCGTGCATCGGGTGCGGCGCCTGCGTCGCGGCGTGCCCCAACGCCTCGGGCATGCTCTTCATGGGCGCCAAGGTCACGCACCTCGGCGAGCTGCCGCAGGGCCAGCCGGAGCGCTGGTCCCGCGTCGCCGCGATGGTCAAGCAGCACGACGCCGAGGGCTTCGGCGGCTGCACCAACATCGGCGAGTGCTCGGCGGCCTGCCCCAAGGAGATCCCGCAGGACGTCATCTCCACGCTCAACGCGGACTTCCGCATGAGCAAGGGCGGCAAGCGCTGACCCCGCTCGTCACCCCGGCGCCACCGCGTGCGCCGTCCCACCGGTAGCCACCGGGACGGCCTACGACCGCAGACGGCCCGTCCTCCCCTCGGCGAGGGGAGCGACGGGCCGTTAGCGTTCTCCCATGGACCAGACCCACCCCCGGCCGTCACCTCAGCGAGACCCCGCACCGCAGGCGGAGGTCACGAGCGCGGGCAGGCCCGTCGTCGCGGTCCTCAACGGCCCCAACCTCAACCTGCTGGGGGCGCGCAACCCCGAGGTCTACGGCCGCGACACCCTGGCCGACGTCGAGCGTCGCTGCGAGGAGCGGGCAGCGGCATACGGCCTGGTCGCCGACTGCCGCCAGTCCAACCACGAGGGCGTCCTCATCGACTGGGTCCACGAGCTGCGCACCAGCTGCGTCGGCCTGATCGTCAACGCGGGCGGCTACACCCACACGAGCGTGGCGCTGCGCGATGCCCTCGAGACCGTCGAGGCGCCGGTGATCGAGGTGCACATCAGCGACATCCACGCGCGCGAGGACTTCCGCCACCACTCCTATGTCGAGCAGGTCGCCGCCGCGCAGATCGCCGGCCACGGGATCGCGGGCTACGAGGAGGCGATCGACCTGGTCGCCCGCCTGGCGGGTGCCCAGGCCGGCCAGCCAGACCGGCCCGTATGACGCGCCGCCCCGGCCGCTCGCGCCGGACCTGACCAGCGGGCGACGGTGAGAGCGGTCCGCGTGCGCCCACTAGACTCGTGCCTCATGAGCAAGGTCCTGTCAGCAGTTGCCTGGCCGTACGCCAACGGCCCCCGCCACATCGGTCACGTCGCGGGCTTCGGCGTCCCCTCGGACGTCTTCAGCCGCTACATGCGGATGGCGGGTCACGACGTGCTGATGGTGTCGGGGACCGACGAGCACGGCACGCCGATCCTGGTCGCGGCGGACAACGCGGGCGTCACCGCGCAGGAGCTGGCCGACAAGAACAACGCGGTCATCGTGCAGGACCTCGTCGACCTGGGGCTGTCCTACGACCTGTTCACCCGCACGACCACCCGCAACCACTACTCGGTGGTGCAGGAGATGTTCCGTGTCTGCCACGCCAACGGCTACATGGTCGAGGAGACCACCAAGGGGGCGATCTCGCCGAGCACGGGGCGCACCCTGCCGGACCGCTACGTCGAGGGCACCTGCCCGATCTGCGGCTTCCCGGACGCGCGCGGCGACCAGTGCGACAACTGCGGCAACCAGCTGGACCCGACCGAGCTGATCGATCCGCGCTCCAAGATCAACGGCGAGACGCCGCAGTTCGTGCAGACGCAGCACTTCTTCCTCGACCTGCCCGCGCTGGCCGACGCGCTCGCGGTCTGGCTGGACGAGCGCGAGAGCACGGGCACCTGGCGCCCCAACGTCATCAAGTTCTCCCAGAACCTCCTCAAGGACGTGCGCCCCCGCGCGATGACGCGCGACATCGACTGGGGCATCCCGGTGCCGCTGGACGGTTGGCGCGACCAGCGCGCCAAGCGGCTCTACGTGTGGTTCGACGCGGTCATCGGCTACCTGTCGGCGAGCATCGAGTGGGCGCGGCGCATCGGCGACGAGGAGCGGTGGCGCGAGTGGTGGAGCGACGAGGCGAGCTCCTTCTACTTCCAGGGCAAGGACAACATCACCTTCCACTCCCAGATCTGGCCCGCCGAGCTGCTGGCCTACGCGGGTCAGGGCGCCACGGGCGGCGAGCCCGGCGTCTTCGGCGCGCCGAGCCTGCCGACCGAGGTCGTGGCCAGCGAGTTCATGACGATGGAGGGCAAGCAGTTCTCGTCCTCGCGCGGCGTCGTGATCTACGTCGGGGACATGCTCAGCCGCTACCAGCCGGACGCGCTGCGCTACTTCATCTGCGCCGCCGGCCCGGAGAGCCAGGACTCCGACTTCACCTGGGCGGAGTTCGTCCAGCGCACCAACTCCGAGCTGGTCGCGGGCTGGGGCAACCTGGTCAACCGCACGGCGAGCATGATCGCCAAGAGCTTCGGCCAGATTCCGCAGCCGGGCGCCCTCGAGCCGGTCGACCAGGAGATCCTCGACGAGGTCGCGCGCGGCTTCGACACCGTGGGGGACCTGATCGCCCACCACCGGCAGAAGGCCGGCATCGCCGAGGCCATGCGGATCGTCGGCGAGGTCAACACCTATGTCTCGCGCACCGAGCCGTTCAAGCTCAAGGGCGAGGACCAGCGCGAGCGCCTCGCGACGGTGCTGCACACGCTCGCCCAGTGCGTCCACGACTGCAACACGATCCTCGCCCCCTTCCTGCCGCACGCCGCCAACCGCGTGTGGGCGACCTTCGGCGGCGAGGGGGAGTTCATGCCGATGCCGCGGATCGAGCACGTCGAGGACCTCGGCCCGGTCACCACCGCGCCGGTCGACCCCTCGATCGCCGCGGACGAGCTCCGCGTCTACCCCATCATCACCGGCGAGTACTCCGCGACCCCGCGCTGGGAGCGGCGCCCGGTCTCCGTGGGTGCGCCGGTCGCCAGGCCGACCCCCGTCTTCGTCAAGCTCGACCCGTCCGTGGTCGAGGAGGAGATGGCCCGTATGACGGGCGCCTCCGGCGCCGGCGCGACCGGTGAGGGTGAGGCCGCCCCGGCCGGCGGCGAGGCCCGGGCATGACGGACGGCGGCGGCCACGGCGCCGGGCAGGAACGCGGCGCGCCGCCGCCCCTGCCCGACCCCTTGCCGCTGCCCGTCGTGGACAACCACACCCACGTCGACACCGCCCGCGACGGCGGCGAGCGCCCCGACCTGAGCGAGGTGATCCGGCAGGCGCGCAGCGTCGGCGTGGACCGCCTCGTGCAGGTCGGCTGCGACCTGGAGGCGGCCCGCTGGACGGTCGAGACCGCGGTGACGCACCCCGAGGTCATCGGCGGCGTCGCGCTGCACCCCAACGAGGTCCCGCCCCTCGCGGCTCGCGGTGACCTGGCTGCGGCATACGCCGAGATCGAGCGACTGGCGCAGCATCCACGCGTGCGGGTGGTGGGCGAGACCGGTCTCGACTACTTCCGCACCGGCCCGGAGGGGCGAGACGTGCAGCACGAGTCCTTCCGCTGGCACATCGATCTCGCGAAGCGGCTCGGCAAGGCGCTGCAGATCCACGACCGCGACAGCCACGAGGACGTCCTGCGGATCCTCGCCGAGGAGGGCGCGCCGCCGGTGACGGTGCTGCACTGCTTCTCCGGCGACATCACCGTGGCGCGCGAGTGCGTGGAGCGCGGCTACTACCTGTCGTTCGCGGGCACGGTGACCTTCAAGTCGGCCAAGTCGCTGCGCGACGCCCTGTCGATCGTGCCCCTGTCGCAGGTGCTGGTCGAGACCGACGCGCCCTACCTGACCCCGCACCCGTGGCGCGGCGGCACCAACGCGCCCTACCTCATCCCGGTGACGCTCCGGTCGATGGCGACCACCCTCAACGTCGACGTGCCGACGCTGTGCCGCGCGGTGTCCGACAACGCCGAGCGCATCTATGGAGGCTGGTCGTGACCGAGCCCTCGACCAACGGCTCGACCGACGGCCCGACCGACGGCTCGACCGACGGCCCGACCACCGGCCTGCTCGGGCCCGTCCAGATCCGCGAGCTGGCGAGCCGCCTCGGGGTGCGCCCGACCAAGCAGTGGGGGCAGAACTTCGTCCTCGACGCCAACACCGTGCGGCGCATCGTGCGCCTCGCCGGGGTGGGGCCGGACGACGTCGTCGTCGAGGTCGGGCCCGGGCTGGGCTCGCTGACCCTCGCGCTGCTGCCCGAGGTGCGCCAGGTCGTCGCCATCGAGGTCGACCCGGCCCTCGCGGCTGCCCTGCCCGACACCGTCGCCGCCACCAACCCCGCTGTCGCGCACAAGCTCTCGCTGGTGCAGGCGGACGCCCTCACGGTGCGGTCGCTGCCCGACCCACAGCCGACCGCCCTCGTGGCCAACCTGCCCTACAACGTGTCGGTGCCCGTGGTCCTGAGCTTCCTCGAGGCCTTCCCGACCCTTGCGCGCGTGCTCGTCATGGTGCAGCTCGAGGTCGCCGAGCGCCTCGCGGCCGGGCCGGGCTCCAAGACCTTCGGCGTGCCCTCGCTCAAGGCCGCCTGGTATGCCGACGTCCGCCTCGTCGGCACGGTCGGGCGCACCGTCTTCTGGCCCGCCCCCAACGTCGACAGCGGCCTGGTCGAGCTCGTCCGTCGTCCCGCGCCGGTCGTCGAGGGGGACCAGCCCGACCGCACCGACGTCTTCCGCGTGATCGACGCGGCCTTCCTCCAGCGCCGCAAGACCCTGCGCGCGGCCCTCGGCGGCTGGGCCGGCTCCACGGCCCGCTCCGAGGCGATCCTGCGCGCGGCGGGCGTCGACCCGCAGGCTCGCGGCGAGGCCCTCGACATCGAGGCGTTCACCCGCATCGCGGTGGCGGCCGGCACGGTCCCCGCGTGACCCGGCGTCGTCTGCGCGCCCGGCCCGGGTGTGGGTAGGGTGCGAGACATGCCGTCCCTGCCCGATGCCGTCACCGTGCGTGCCGCAGCCAAGGTCAACCTCGAGCTGCTGGTCGGTCCGCGCGACGCCTCGGGCTACCACGCGCTCGCGACGGTCTTCCAGGCCGTCAGCCTCTACGACGACGTCACCGTGCGCCGGGCGGGGCGCTGCTCGCTGACGGTGGCCGGCCGCGACGCCGAGCACGTGCCGACCGACGAGTCCAACCTCGCCTGGCGGGCGGTGGTCGCCGTCGGCGAGGGACACCCCGACGCGGGGCCGGTCGCCATCTCCATCGCCAAGGACATCCCCGTGGCCGGCGGTATGGCGGGAGGGTCGGCTGACGGCGCCGCGGCCCTCGTCGCCGCTGACGCGCTGTGGGGCGTGGGGCTCGGTCGCAGCGAGCTGCACCGCCTCGCGGCCGGGCTCGGGGCGGACGTGCCGTTCTCGGTGCTGGGCGGCACGGCCATCGGCACGGGGCGCGGCGACGAGCTGGCGCCGGCGATGGCGCGCGGCAGCTATCACTGGGTGTTCGCGTTCAGCGACGAGGGGCTGTCGACGCCGCGTGTCTTCGCCGAGCTCGACCGGCTGCGCGCCGAGCGGGGCGAGGAAGCGGTGCACCAGCCCGAGCCCGAGGTCTCCCCGGCCCTGATGACGGCGCTGCTCGCCGGGGACGCCGAGGCCGTGGGCCGGGCCATGCACAACGACCTGCAGGAGGCCGCGCTGTCCCTGCAGCCCCGCCTCGCGGACACCCTCGTCATCGGCCAGGAGTGCGGCGCGCTCGGCGGCATCGTCAGCGGCAGCGGCCCCACCTGCGCCTTCCTCGCGGCCTCGCACGAGCATGCGCTCGACCTGGCCGTCGCGCTGACCGCGTCGGGCGTGGCCTCCGACGTGCGTCGCGCCCAGGGCCCGGTGCCCGGCGCCCGACTCATCCACCCCGGCAAGGAGCAGTGACCAGCAGGTGGCCAACCTCGTCTCCGTCGAGCACGCGACCCTCGCGCTCGGCACGACGCTCGTCCTCGACGACGTCTCCCTCGGCGTCAGCTCCGGCACCCGCGTCGGCATCGTCGGCCGCAACGGCGGCGGCAAGTCCACGCTGCTCAAGGTGCTCGCCGGTTCGCTGCCGGTCGACGACGGCCGGGTCGCGCACACCGGCGGCCTGACTGTCGGCGTCCTCAGCCAGGACGACACGCTCGACCCGGCGCACACGGTGCGCCAGGCCGTCCTGGGCGACCGCGCCGAGCACGAGTGGGCGGGCGACCCGCGCGTGCGGGACGTGCTCGAGGGCCTGCTCGGGGGTGTGTCCGCCCCCGACGTCGGTGGCCTCGAGGCGATCGTCGGGCCGATGTCCGGTGGCGAGCGCCGGCGCCTCGCCCTGGCGGCGCTGCTCGTCGCGGACCCCGACCTGCTCATGCTCGACGAGCCGACCAACCACCTCGACGTCGAGGGCGTCGCCTGGCTGGCCCGCCACCTGTCGACCCGCCGCACCCGCACCGACAGCGCACTGGTCACCATCACCCACGACCGGTGGTTCCTCGACGCCGTCGCGACCGACACCTGGGAGGTCGTCGACGGTGCCGTCAACGCCTACGAGGGCGGCTATGCGGCATACGTGCTCGCCAAGGCCGAGCGGGCCCGCATCGCCGCCGTCACCGAGGAGCGGCGCGCCAACCTGCTCCGCAAGGAGCTGGCCTGGCTGCGCCGCGGTGCGCCGGCCCGCACCTCCAAGCCGCGCTTCCGCATCGAGGCGGCCACCCAGCTCATCGAGGACGAGCCGCCGCCCCGCGACGACGTCTCCCTCCTGCGCTTCGCCACCACGCGGCTCGGCAAGGACGTCATCGACCTGGAGGACGCGTCGGTCCGGCTGGGGGACAAGCAGATCCTCGACGACGTGACCTGGCGCCTCGGGCCGGGCGACCGCATCGGCATCGTCGGCGTCAACGGGGCCGGCAAGTCCACCCTCCTGCGCGTCGTCTCCGGCGACGTGGCGCTGGACTCCGGACGCCGCAAGCAGGGCAAGACCGTGGCGATGGCCTTCCTGTCGCAGGAGGTCCGCGAGCTGGAGCGCTTCGCCGACTGGCGGGTCATCGAGGCGATCGAGGACGTCAAGAAGTTCACGATGCTCGGCGGCAAGGAGGTCAGCGCCTCCTCGCTCGCCAAACAGCTCGGCTTCACCGGGCAGCGGCAGCAGACCCGCGTCGGGTCCCTGTCCGGTGGCGAGCGTCGGCGGCTGCAGCTGCTGCGCCTGCTCATGGCCGAACCCAACGTCCTGCTCCTCGACGAGCCCACCAACGACCTGGACATCGAGACCCTGCAGTCCCTCGAGGACGTCCTCGACGGCTGGGCCGGCACCCTGCTCGTGGTCTCGCACGACCGCTACCTGCTGGAACGCATGTGCGACAAGCAGATCGCGCTCCTCGGCGACGGTCGACTGCGTGACCTGCCCGGTGGCGTCGAGCAATACCTCGAGCTGTATGCCGCCCAGCAGGCCGCCCGCTCGCGGGGCGCCGTCGCCTCGGCCACCCCGGCGGGCAGGGTCACCCACGACGGCGGTGGCGGGTCGGCCTACTCCGCCGCCGAGGTCCGTGAGGCGCGCAAGGAGATGGGCCGCCTCGAGCGCCAGATCGCGCGGCTCGAGGCCGAGCAGGCCCGGCTCCACGACGACCTGGTGGCCCGGGCCACCGACGCGTCCGCGGTCCGCGAGCTCGACGTCCGGTTGCGCGAGGTCGTCGATCAGCGCGAGGAGCTGGAGATGGCCTGGCTCGAGGCCGCCGAGATCGCCGACTGAACGCCGCCCCCACCGCCGTCGTCGAGCCCACCGCGCCGCGCCCATTCGTCGGCTCGGGGCTCAGCCCGGGTCGTCCGGGGAGCCCGGCGCGCGCCCGGTCGTCAGCGCGGACAGCACCCAGTCCACCCAGGCGACGTCTCCTGAGCCCCGCAGGTCGCTCGACGTCGAGAAACTTGACGGGGGTAGCCTGTCCTCATGACCACCGCTGACGACGTCGACGGCATCGTCGAGGCGTGGGGGCGAGAGCGGCCCGACCTCGACCTCGCCCCCCTGGACGTCCTGTCGCGCGTCTCGCGTCTCGCCCGGCACCTCGACCTGGCGCGGGGTGAGGCCTTCGCCCAGCACGGGCTCGACGGGTGGGAGTTCGACGTGCTGGCCGCGCTGCGACGGGCCGGCTCGCCATACGAGCTGTCCCCG
Organism: Arsenicicoccus cauae; assembly: GCF_009707125.1. Taxonomy (GTDB): domain Bacteria; phylum Actinomycetota; class Actinomycetes; order Actinomycetales; family Dermatophilaceae; genus Arsenicicoccus; species Arsenicicoccus cauae. The sequence continues at coordinate 214,834 of NZ_WLVL01000028.1, read as the reverse complement.
GGGGCCCTGGTCCACCAGACGCTGGTGACCAGCGGCACCATGACCAACCGCGTGGACCGGCTCACCGCACGGGGATTCGTGCGCCGGTCGCCGGACCCGCACGACCGACGGGGGGTCATCGTGGCGCTGACCGACGAGGGGCGCGCGGTGGTGGACGCGGCGTTCGCGGACCTGCTGGGGCGCGAGCGCGAGCTGCTCACGGAGCTGTCGCCGGCGGATCGCGCCGAGCTGGCGGGGACGTTGCGTCGGCTGCTGCTGTCCTTCGAGGGCTGAGGGAGCCGCTCAGGTCTGCACGCGCAGATCCTCCTCGATCGCCCGCGCGGTGTCGCGCAGCGCGTCGAGATAGCCCTCCAGCTGGCCTCGCTCGGTCGACATCACCTTGGTGGACACGTTGGCGGCGGCCACGACCTGGCCGCGGGGGTCACGGATCGGCACGGCGAGCGAGCGTAGGCCGAGCTCCAGCTCCTGGTCGAGCATGCACCAGCCGGTCTCGCGCACCTCGTCGAGCGAGCGCCGCAACGCCTCGACGGTGACGACGGTGTGGGGGGTCAGGCGCTCGAGCTGCACCCGCGCCAGGTAGTCCTCCCGCTGGTCGTCGGGCAGGCCGGAGAGCAGCACCCGACCCATCGAGGTCGCGTATGCCGGGAAGCGCGTGCCCACGAGGATGGACACCGTCATGATCCGGGTGGTGGCACGACGGGCGACGTAGACGATGTCGTCGCCGTCGAGGACCGCCACCGACGTCGACTCGCGGATCCGCTCGGAGAGGTCCTGCAGGTGCGGCTGCGCGACGTCGGGCAGGGTCTGGCTGGACAGGTAGGCGAAGCCGAGCCGCAGCACCTGCGGGGTGAGGGTGAAGGTGCGTCCGTCGCTGCGGACGTAGCCGAGGGCCTCGAGGGTGAGCAGGAAGCGTCGGGCGGCGGCCCGGGACAGGTCGGTGCGGCGGGCCACCTCGGACAGCGTCATCTCGGGATGCTCGTCGTCGAACGCCCGGATCACCGCGAGGCCGCGGGCCAGGGACTGCACGTAGCCGTCGCCGGGGGCCTGCCCCGCCTGGGCGGCCGGGGTCGCTGCGGTGGCAGCGGCGGCGTCCGTGCTGGTCATGGGTGCGATCCTAGCGATCGCGGCGGCGACCGCCGGGGTGGGCCCCGCGCAGCCGGGCGTGCTGCGTGGCGAGGCGCACGGGGGCGTTGGGGGCGCCATACCCGTCGTAGCCGCCGCGCCGCTCCACGACCTCGAAGAACACCGACCCGACGGTGGCGGTGACGTCCTCGTCACCAACGCCACCCTCCAGTGGGTCCCCACGCACCGTGAGCTGATCCCGCGGTGGCTCGAGCACCTCGCTGCCGCAGGGTGGTTCGCGATGCAGGTTCCCGCGAACCTCGACGCCCCGAGCCACGCCCTGATGCGCGAGGTGGCGGCCGATCACCCCCGCGCCGCGGAGCTGGCGCCGGTGCTGGACCGATCCCGGGCATCGGGGTCCGCCACGGACTACCTGCGGCTGCTGATGGCGTCGGGACTCGAGACGGATGCGTGGGAGACGACATACCTGCATGTCCTGGATCCTGCTGGGACGCAAGAGGATCCGGTCCTCGAATGGGTGCGTGGCACAGGACTGCGACCGGTCCTCGAGGTGCTGGGGGACGACGCGCAGTCCTTCCTGGCTCCCTACCGCGAGCGCCTGCGGTCGGCGTATCCCCGTGAGCCTCATGGCGTTCCGTTCCCCTTCCGCCGCGTCTTCGCCGTCGGCCGCCGGCCAGGAGCGCGCGACGGCGCCGCCCCGCTGGTCGTCGGCCTCGACCACGTGCAGGTGTCCTGCGCGGCGGGCGACGAGGGGCGGGCGCGGGCGTTCTACGGCGAGCTGCTGGGCATGGCGGAGCTCCCCAAGCCGCCCGTCCTGGCGGTGCGGGGTGGGTGCTGGTTCCGCTCGGGGTCGGCGGTGGTGCACGTCGGTGTCGAGCCCGACTTCAGTCCGGCCCGCAAGGCGCATCCCTGCCTGCTGAGCGGCGACCTCGACGAGGTGGCCCGTCGGCTCACCGCGGCCGGCCACGACGTCACCTGGGACGACGCGATCCCGGGCGTGCGACGGCTGCACACGCACGACGGCATGGGCAACCGGGTCGAGATCCAGCAGGCCTGACCGCCCCCTGCTGGTCGTCGAGCTGGAGTCGGTGGGCACTCGTGGCTATGGGTGCTGACCGTGGGTGAGGGGTCTGCCGTCTGGGTGTTTGTGCTGGTCAGGGGTGGTTTCCGAGCATACTTTTCGCTATCCTGTTCGCATGACGACGACGCCGCTCCGGCAGGCCCCCGGGCCCGACGCGGCCCCCGCACGCCGTCACCTGACCCCCCTGCCGGGCATCGAGCCGGGAGGGGGCGCGGGGGTGTTGACCGCGGGCGGGGTCGACCAGGTGGTGGACCGGTTGCTGGTGCTGGACGACACCGCCACCGACACCGAGCGGGTCGGGTTGCTGGCAGCGTTGCAGCGTCTGGAGCGCGCGGCGCAGGCCGCGCAGCTGCGCACCATGCTGGCCCTGGACGAGCACCGCCACGACCAGCGCGAGGCCGCGGGGCTGGCCACCGACCGGCGCGGCTCGGCGCCCGGGGTCGCCGCGGAGGTCGGGGCCGCGTTGGGCTGCTCGGCCGGCGCGGCAGGACACCGGCTGGGGTTGGCGCGGGTCGCGGACCGGGAGCTGGGTCGAGTGGCGGGCCTGCACGCGCGGGGTCTGGTGTCCGAGCAGCACGTGCGGGCGGTCGCGGCCGCCACGATCGGGCTCGGCCGCGATGACCGGGTCACTGTCGATGAGGAGGTCGCCCCGCACGCGGCGGGGTGCAGCGTGCGGGAGCTGGAGGCGCGGGCCCGGGCGATCGCGTACGAGCTGGACCCGGGCGCGGCGACCGCGGCGCACGAGCGGGCGGTCGCGGACCGGCACGTGTCGGGTCGCCCGGTCCCGGGCGCGATGATGCGCCTGTCCGCGCTGCTGCCCCTGGTCGAGGGCGTCGCGTGCCTGGCCGCGCTGCGTCAGGGCGCGCAGGCCGCCAAGGCCACCGGGGACGCGCGTTCGGTGTCGCAGCTGCAGGCCGACCTGCTGGTGCAGCGGATCACCGGGGAAGCACCCGGGTGCATGCCGGTCGAGGTCGGGATCGTGATGGGCGACCACACCGCATTCGGGACCGGGGACACCGCGGCCTGGCTACCCGGTTACGGGCCCGTCCCCGCCCCCGTCGCCCGACGCCTGCTGCGCGGACAGGACGAACGCCACCACCACACCCACCACACCCACGACAGTCACGACAACCACGACAGTCACGACGGTCACGACCGCGACGGTGGTGGTGTCACCGGGCCGGGTTACGTGCCTCAGGCCCGGCCCGGCGCGCCGGGAGACGGTCTGGACGGGGACGACCCGGCCGTGCTGGCCCGGGCAGCGGACGTGTTCCTGCGCCGCCTGTACACCCACCCCGACACCGGGCAGCTGGTCGCCCTGGACGCCCGCGGACGCGCGTTCGACGGCGCGTTGCGGCGCCTGATCGTGTGGCGCGACGGGACCTGCCGCGCCCCGGGCTGCGACTCACCCATCCGCCACATCGACCACGTCCACCCCTGGCGCGACGGCGGCACCACCACCGCCGACAACGGGATCGGCCTGTGCGAGGCCCACAACTACGCCCACGAAGCCCCCGGCCACACCACCCACGCCGTGCACCCACCCCCCGACTACACCGGCTGGGACCAGCCCCCCACCACCATCCACACCTACCCCGACGGCAGCCAGCACCCCAGCGACCCCCCACCCCTGATCCCCTCCATCTGGGGACCCCTCGGCAGCCACCCACGCAGACCAGCCAGCTCGGTCGACTAGGCTTGGGCGGTCGCCCAGGCGACGTTCCCCGGTTGGTCTGCTGGCAGGGCCCGCCTGACTTTGAATCAGGACAAGCGACGTAGGTTCGATTCCTACCCGGGGAGCTGGGCGACGAAGGTGCCCGCCCCAGCAGGGCGCGTGAGACGACTCCGTCCACGGACGTCACCTGGCGGACCGGTAGAGTTCACGTCGTGCGCCGCCAGGGCGTGCGAGCCCTGTCCCCGCCAGGCTGGAGACCCCCAGTGACCGCAGTTCGTCCTGCCGCCGTCATCGTCCTCGCCGCAGGCGAGGGCACCCGGATGAAGTCCGCCACCCCCAAGGTGCTGCACGCGATCGGCGGTCGCAGCCTGGTGGGCCACGCGATCAGGGCGGCCGAGGGCGTCGAGCCCCTGCACCTCGCGGTCGTGGTGCGTCACGAGCGGGAGCGGGTCGCCGCTCACGTCGCCGAGATCGCCCCTGAGGCGGTGATCGCCGACCAGGACGAGGTCAAGGGCACGGGCCGGGCGGTCGAGTGCGGGCTCGAGCAGCTGCCGGCCGACCTGTCCGGCACCGTGATCGTGACGTATGGCGACGTGCCGCTGCTCGAGTCGGTCACCCTCACGGCCCTGCTGGAGCAGCACGACGCCACCGGCAGCGCGGTCACGGTCGTCACCGCGCACCTCACGGACCCCACGGGCTACGGCCGCATCGTGCGCGACGCCGACGGCTCGGTCGCCGCCATCGTGGAGCAGAAGGACGCGACGCCGCAGCAGCGGGAGATCACCGAGATCAACTCGGGTCTCTACGCCTTCGACGCCCAGGTGCTGCGCAGCGCCCTCGCCCAGGTGGGCACCGACAACGCCCAGGGCGAGAAGTACCTCACCGACGTCCTCGCCATCGCCAAGGGCCAGGGGCTCACGGTCAGCGCCCACGTCGTCGACGACCTGTGGCAGACCGAGGGGGTCAACGACCGCGTCCAGCTCGCCACGCTCGGCAAGGAGCTCAACCGCCGCATCGTCGAGCGCTGGATGCGTGAGGGCGTGACGGTCGTCGACCCCGCCACCACGTGGATCGACGCGGACGTCTCGATCGGGCGCGACACCACCATCCGCCCGGGCACGCAGCTCCTCGGCGCCACGACCATCGGCGAGGGCGCCGAGATCGGGCCCGACACCACGCTGCAGGACACTCAGGTGGGGGACGGCGCGAGCGTCATACGGTCCCAGACCCTGCTGGCCGAGATCGGGCCGCAGGCCACGGTCGGCCCCTTCTCCTACCTCCGCCCGGGCACGACGCTCGGGGTCAAGGCCAAGGTGGGCGGCTTCGTCGAGACCAAGAACGCCCAGATCGGTGACGGCGCCAAGGTCCCGCACCTGACCTACTGCGGGGACGCGACGATCGGGGAGGGCACCAACGTGGGGGCCGGCACGATCTTCGCCAACTACGACGGGGAGCGGAAGTACCGCTCCACGCTCGGCAAGCACGTCTTCATCGGGTCCAACTCGGTGCTGGTGGCCCCGGCCGACATCGGCGACGGCGCCTTCGTCGCGGCCGGGTCGGCGATCAACCAGCCGGTGGGCGCGGGCGACCTGGCCGTCGCGCGCGGCCGTCAGCGCAACATCCCGGGCTACATCCGCAGCCGTCGCCCGGGCAGCAAGGCCGCTGAGGCAGCAGCCGCCGCCGAGGCACGGCAGGGCGACGAGAGCAAGCAGGAGGGCACCACCCGATGACCGGTGTGAAGCGCACCAACGAGAAGAACCTCATGATCTTCAGCGGCCGGGCGCACCCCGCGCTCGCCGAGGAGGTGGCCTACCAGCTCGAGACCCAGGTGGTCCCGACCGACTTCCGCACCTTCGCCAACTCCGAGATCTACGTGCGCTTCCAGGAGTCCGTCCGCGGCTCGGACGCCTTCGTGATCCAGAGCCACACCGCGCCGATCAACGAGTGGATCATGGAGAACCTCATCATGATCGACGCGCTGAAGCGGGCCAGCGCCAAGCGCATCACGACGGTCATGCCGTTCTACGGCTACGCCCGGCAGGACAAGAAGCACCTCGGGCGCGAGCCCATCTCCGCGCGACTGATGGCCGACCTGTTCAAGACCGCGGGGGCGGACCGGCTCATCGCCGTCGACCTGCACACCGAGCAGATCTCCGGCTTCTTCGACGGCCCGGTGGACCACCTGCAGGCGATCCCGATCCTGTCGGAGTACGTCTACGAGAAGTACCACCACCACAACCTGTGCGTGGTCTCCCCGGACGCCGGCCGGATCAAGGTCGCGGAGAAGTGGGCCAACCGCCTCGGCGGCACGCCGCTGGCCTTCATCCACAAGACCCGCGACCCGCACAAGGCCAACCAGTCCGTCGCCAACCGCGTGGTCGGTGACGTCGAGGGGCGCATGTGCATCCTGGTCGACGACATGATCGACTCCGGCGGCACCATCTGCCAGGCCGCGGACGCCATCATGGAGGCCGGGGCCAGCGGGGTCGTGATCGTGGCGACCCACGGCATCCTGTCCGACCCCGCCGTGGAGCGCCTCAAGGCGTCGGTGGCGCGCGAGGTCGTCCTCACCAACACCCTGCCCATCCCGGAGGAGAAGCGCTTCGACAAGCTCACGGAGCTGTCGATCGCCCCGCTGATCGGCGACGCGATCCGCGAGGTCTTCGAGGACGGCTCGGTCACCTCGCTGTTCGACCACGCCTCGGAGCGGGCGCACTGACGACCGGCCGTATGCCGGACGCCCGACGACTCACGGGGTCACCCCGAGGCGGCGGCGTGCGGCATACGGTCAGAGCGCGAGCTCCCGGCGCACCTCGGCGGGCCACTCGCGCACGTCCAGGCCGTGGACCAGCAGCAGCGCCAGCGCCACCCGCTCCACCCCGAAGCCCGTGCACGCCGTCTCGGCGGGCGACCCGTCGGGCAGCCTGAGGTCGAAGGCCGTGGCGAAGTGGGGGCCGTGGAGGTTGGCGGAGGCGAGCGCGGTGCGCGGGTGGCCCGGGCCGTAGGCCTGGACCGACAGCTCCCGCTTGAGCTCGGCGGCCCGCTGCCCGCGCGCCATGAGCTTGCCCGCCCGGCCGAAGAAGGGGTCGTTGGCGACCTCGGCCTCCACGTCGAGGCCGAGCGAGGTGAGCAGCGCGGCAGCCCGCTCGAGGTAGTGGTCGCGGTGCTCCACGCAGTCCTCGTGGGTCCCGACGCGCACGGACTCCTTCTGTCGGAAGGTGATCGTGCGGAAGGGGTCCTCGGACGGCTCGTGCCGGAAGGCGTGGCCGAAGATCAGGTAGGAACCGCTGACCTGCTGCCCCGCGAGCGCCGCGTAGAGCGGGTGGCAGGCGGCCGAGGCGAACATCAGCCCGGCGGGCTCGAGGCGGTGCGTCCAGTCCTCCCCGGTCTCGCACTCGGCCAGCAGCGCGCGGTGCTCCTCGTCGCCGCCGCGAAAGACGTCGACGCTGCCGACGAGCTGCGTCTGGGAGGCGACGTAACCCGTGCGCTGGAAGGACTCCTGGGGCATGAGCGGCCCGAAGTGGTAGGTCCTCTGCGGCCGGTCGGAGTACATCGCGTCCAGGCGCGCGACGAAGCCCAGCACCACCCGCTCCAGGTCCGCGCCTCGACCCCAGCTGCCCTGGTGCGGCAGCGGGAGCAAGTGCCCGGCCTCGACCAGGGCGCGCCGGAAGGCCGTGGGGTTCATCAGCCCCGCAGCTGGTCGACGGCGTCGCTGATGGAGCGCAGCGACGTGAACGTCTCGCGGGTCAGCAGGGCGTCGGGGAACTCGACGCCGAGCTCGTCCTCCAGTGCCATCATCAGGTTGACGCTGCGGTGCGAGGTCATGCCGGCGTCGAAGAGGTCGTCCTCCGGCGCCAGCTCGGAGGCGTCGCGCTTCAGGCCGGCGTGCGCGGCAACGACGGCGCGCACCGCCTCGATGGTGTCGGTGCCCGTGGTGTCGGTGCTCATGGTGTCCCTTCCTGCGCTTCTGTGGTGCGGGGTGTGGTGCGGGGCGTGGTGCGGCCGGAGCGGAGGCCCACCGCGGTGACGGTGACGGTGTCGGCGGTCAGGCCCGCGGGGGTGACCTCGTCGAGCTCGTCGAGCACGAGCTCGTCGATCCCGAGCCGAGCGGCCAGCTCTCGTGGCCGCCCGTGCAGCACCACCGAGGGTCGTCCGGCCCCGCCGACCACCTCGACGTGGCGCCACGGCCAGGGGTCGTCCTGCGCGGGGCCGAGCACCTTGGTGACCGCCTCCTTGGACGCCCACCGCCGGGCGGTGTCGCGCACGAGGTCCTGGCCGGTCAGGGCCGTCTGCTCGGCCCGCTCCCGGGGGGAGAGCAGGAAGGCCCGGTAGCGCTCGGCGTAGACGGCCAGCGAACGGCGGACCTCCGCGACGTCGGCGGTGTCGACGCCCACGGCGACGACCCGGGTGCTGGACGTCGACAGACCCACGCTGACGCAGCCCTCTCTCATGTCCACCCCGTCCCGTGGCCTTCCCCCGGCCTCGCTGCCGACCATGGCGGTCGACAGGCCGATCCTAGGTGGTGGCGGGGGTGCGCGGGCGTGGTTGCGGAGAATGCCGGGCGGTAGCAGCGGCGGTGGCGGTGACGGGGACGACGACCCGGAGATCGGGGGCGGTGGCCGAACGTTCACGGGGCGTTGGGGGACTCGTCGACCGCGCGATGTCCCGCCGGGCTTGCCGAACGCCTATCTTCGGCCCCGTGAAGCTCTCGGTGATCGGATGCGGATATCTCGGTGCGGTGCACGCGGCCAGCATGGCCGAGCTGGGCCACGAGGTGGTGGGGGTCGATGTGGACGTCGACCGGGTGGAGCGGCTGTCTCGGGGTGAGCCGCCGTTCTACGAGCCGGGTTTCGCGGAGCTGTTGCGGCGCGGCGTGGACGAGGGACGGTTGCGGTTCACGACGGACATGGGGGACGTCGCGGGTGCACGGGTGCACTTCGTGGGGGTGGGGACGCCTCAGCGGGAGTCGGGGTATGCCGCGGACCTGTCGCACCTGGACGCCGCGATGACGTCCCTGCTGGCGGTCATGGCCGATCACCCGGTGCCGGGGGCGCTGGTGGTGGGCAAGTCGACGGTGCCGGTGGGCACGGCGGCGCGGCTGCAGGAGTGGTGCGGGAGTGAGGGGGTGGCCGCGACGGTGGTGTGGAACCCGGAGTTCCTGCGGGAGGGGTTCGCGGTGCAGGACACGTTGACCCCGGACCGGGTGGTGTACGGCCTGCCGGAGGACCGGGCGGCCGGGGAGGCGGCGCGGGACCTGCTGGACGAGGTCTATGCGGGGGTGCTGTCGCACGGGATGCCGCGGCTGGTGACCAACTACCAGACGGCGGAGCTGGTGAAGGTGGCGGCCAACTCCTTCCTGGCGACCAAGATCAGCTTCATCAACGCGATCGCGGAGCTGTGCGAGGCGACGGGGGCGGACGTGACGCGGCTGGCGGAGGCGCTCGGGCACGACGAGCGGATCGGTCCGAAGTTCCTGCGGGCGGGGGTCGGGTTCGGGGGTGGTTGCCTGCCCAAGGACATCCGGGCGTTCATGGCGCGGGCGGGGGAGCTGGGCGTGGACCAGGCGCTGACCTTCCTGCGGGAGGTGGACGCGATCAACCAGCGGCGGCGTCAGCATGCGGTGGCGATGGCGGAGCGGCACTTCGGCGGGAGCGTCCGGGATCGCCGAGTCGCCATACTGGGGGCGGCGTTCAAGCCGGACAGCGACGACCTGCGGGACTCGCCGGCGTTGTATGTCGCGACGCGGCTGGTGGGGCAGGGCGCGGACGTGGTCGTGACGGACCCGATCGCGTTGCCGGGGCTGCACGCCCGGTACCCGCACATCCAGACGGCGCCGAACGCGCGAGCGGCGTGCGTGGACGCCGAGCTGGTGATGTTGCTGACGGAGTGGACCGACTTCACGGGCCTGGAGCCCGACCAGCTGGGCTCGGTGGTCAAGGAGCGCGCGATCATCGACGGTCGCAACGCCCTGGACCCGGCCCGGTGGGAGGCGGCCGGCTGGTCCTACCGCGGGATGGGCCGCGCCTCGACCACCTGGTGACCCGACGCGGGCGGTTCCGGCATACGGCGAGGCTCGGCTATGCTGGTGCGGTTGCCTCGGCGAGGGACAGGGCACGGTGCGCAGCACCGGCCAGGTCCGTGATCGACGCGGTGGTGGGGGTCACCTCCTGCTGACGCGCCGTCGCGCCCGCGCCGTGTCCCGCGTCGAGGCCCGACCGTTCCCCACCACCCACGAGGAGTCGACATGTCCGACGCCATCCTGCAGGCCGAGGCCCGTTCCGAGTTCGGCAAGGGCGCCGCCCGCCGCATCCGCCGCGAGGGCAAGATCCCCGCCGTCATGTACGGCCACGGCGCTGCCCCCGTGCACGTGACCCTCCCGGGCCACGACACGCTGCTCGCCCTCAAGAACCCCAATGCGCTGCTCACGATCGTCCTCGACGGCAAGGAGCAGTACGCCCTGGCCCGCGACGTGCAGCGCGACCCGATCAAGACCGTCGTCATCGAGCACATCGACCTCGTCGTCGTCCGCCGCGGCGAGAAGGTCACCGTCGACATCGCCGTGAGCGTCGTCGGCGAGGCCGCGTCCGAGACCGTGGTCACCCTCGAGAACTCCGTCCTCTCCGTCGAGGCCGAGGCCACCCACATCCCGGAGGGCGTCGAGGTGTCCGTCGAGGGCCTCGAGGCCGGCACCCAGATCCTGGCCAAAGAGGTCGAGCTGCCCGCCGGCTCCACGCTGGTGTCCGACGAGGAGCTGCTCGTCGTCAACATCACCCAGCAGGTCTCCGCGGAGGCGCTGGAGGCCGAGCTCGCCGAGGCCGAGGCCGAGGCCGGCATCGAGCACGAGGAGTCCGACGCCGACGCCGAGGGTGGCGAGGGCGAGTCCGCCGAGGGCGGCGACGCCGAGGGCGACGAGGCCAAGCCCGAGGGCGACGAGGCCTGATCCTCACCCCTCCCGCGGGCCAGCCCGCAGCACGACCCGTACGCCGGCGCGGCGCCCAGGCAGCACCTGGGCGCCGCGTCGTCGTGCCACCCCCTCTGCTCTGGGAGACTGCCTGACATGACCACCTCGGACACCTGGCTCGTCGTGGGCCTCGGCAACCCCGGGTCCGCGTACGCCCAGAACCGGCACAACGTTGGGGCCATGGCGGTCGACGTGCTCGCGGCCCGGGCCGGGGCGTCGCTGCGTCGCCACAAGGCCCGGGCGTCGGCGGCCGAGGTGCGGGTGGGGGTGCTGCCCGGCGGCGCCCCCGGCCCGCGCGCCGTGCTCGCCGTGCCGTCCTCGTGGATGAACGAGTCCGGTGGCCCGGTCAAGGCGCTGACCTCCTTCTACAAGGTGCCGCCGCGGCAGCTGGTCGTGATCCACGACGAGCTGGACATCCCCTTCGCCACCTCCCGGGTCAAGCTCGGCGGGGGAGAGGGGGGTCACAACGGGCTGCGGTCGATCAGCAAGAGCCTCGGGACCAGGGACTACGTGCGCGTGCGCCTCGGCGTCGGTCGCCCCCCGGGCCGGCAGGACCCGGCCGACTTCGTGCTCAAGGACTTCTCGGGCGGCGAGCGCGCCGACGTGGACGTGCTGCTCGAGGACGCCGCCGACATCGTCGAGGACCTGATCACCCGCGGCCTCACCTACGCCCAGGACCGCTGGAACGTCCGCTGACCCTGCTCCCGGTGGTCCGCACCCCGCTCCCGCGGGAGCGGGGTGTGTCGGTGCCGCGGCGTAGGCTGTCCCGCGGTCCGGATCCCCCGTGAAGCCACCCCCCTCGGAAGCGAGACTGCTCATGGCGCTGCCTGCCCTCCTCGACGTCCTCGGTCGTGACGCCACGGTGCGTCGCGTCCTGGACTCCGTCGGCGTCGAGCAGCTCGTGGAAGTGGCCGCGGCAGGGGGGTCGCGCGCCCCCCTCATCGCGCTGCTGGCCCAGCACCGCGGCGGCACCCCGGTCCTCGCCGTGACGGCGACCGGGCGCGAGGCCGACGACCTGGCCGCCGCGCTGCGCTGCTTCCTCCCGCACGACGCCGTCGCCGAGTTCCCCAGCTGGGAGACCCTCCCGCACGAGCGGCTCAGCCCGCGCAGCGACACCGTCGGGCGGCGGCTGGCCGTGCTGCGGCGGCTCGCGCACCCCTCCGCCGACGACCCGGCACTCGGCCCGGTCTCGGTCCTCGTGGTCTCCGTCCGCGCCTTGATCCAGCCCATCGCGACGGGGCTGGGCGAGCTGGAGCCGGTGGCCCTGGCCGCCGGCGACGAGCGTCCCCTCGAGGACATCGTCGAGGCGCTGGTCGGCGCGGCCTACACCCGGACCGACCTGGTCGAGCGACGCGGCGAGTTCGCCGTCCGCGGCGGCATCCTCGACGTCTTCCCACCCACCGAGGAGCACCCGCTGCGCGTCGAGCTCTGGGGCGACACGATCGAGGAGATCCGGTGGTTCCGGGTCGCCGACCAGCGCAGCCTGGAGGTCGCCGAGCACGGGCTGTGGGCGCCGCCGTGCCGCGAGATCCTGCTCACCGACACCGTCCGCGAGCGCGCCCGGGCCCTGGCCGAGCAGCTGCCCGGCGTCCGCGACCTGCTCGACAAGGTCGCCGAGGGGATCGCCGTCGAGGGCATGGAGTCCCTCGGCCCGGCCCTGGTCGACGGCATGGAGAGCCTGCTCGACACCCTGCCCGCCGGGGCGCACGTCGTCGTGTGCGACCCCGAGCGCGTGCGCACCCGCGCCCGCGACCTCGTCGCGACGAGTGCCGAGTTCCTCGAGGCGAGCTGGGCCAACGCGGCTGCGGGCAACGCCGTCCCCGTCGACCTCGCGAGCGTGCTCGGCACCGCGTCCTACCAGGGCCTCGGCGACGTGCGCGAGCACGCGCTCGCCACGTCCCGCCCGTGGTGGACCCTGACGCCCTTCGCCGCCGACGAGGACCTCGCCGCGCTGGTCGGGGCCGGCGACGACGACGCGCTGACGTTCACGGTGCCGACCGTCGAGACGCCGGCCTACCGCGGCGACCGCGACGCGGTCCTCGCCGACCTGCAGGGGTGGCTGCGCGACGGGCGCCGCGTCCTGATGGTGACCGAGGGCCAGGGTCTGGCCAAGCGCCTGGTCGACCTGCTCGGCGAGGGCGGTCTCCCGGCTCGTCTGCTCGCGGACGGCGCCGGGCTGGACAGTGGGGTCGCCTCGGTCGCGACCGGGCGGCTGGGGCGCGGGTTCGCCTGCGACAGCGTCGATCTCGTCGTCCTCACCGAGGCCGACCTGACCGGCACCTCAGGCCAGGGCACGAGCACCAAGGACATGCGCAAGCTGCCCTCCCGGCGGCGCAACCAGGTCGACCCCCTGCAGCTGCGTCCCGGCGACTTCGTCGTGCACGAGCAGCACGGCGTGGGCCGGTTCGTCGAGATGATGCAGCGGACGGTGGGCGGCGCGACGCGCGAGTACCTCGTCCTGGAGTACGCCTCCTCCCGCCGTGGGCAGCCCGGTGACCAGCTCTTCGTGCCCACCGACCAGCTCGACCAGGTCACCCGCTACGTCGGCGGTGAGCAGCCGACCCTGTCCAAGATGGGCGGCTCCGACTGGCAGCGGACCAAGAGCCGCGCCAAGAAGTTCGTCAAGCAGATCGCCGGCGAGCTCATCCGTCTCTACAGCGCGCGCATGGCGACCGCGGGCCACGCCTTCGGCCCGGACACACCTTGGCAACGCGAGCTCGAGGATGCCTTCGCCTACGTCGAGACCCCGGACCAGCTGTCCAGCATCGACGAGGTCAAGGCCGACATGGAGAAGTCCGTGCCCATGGACCGCCTCATCTGCGGCGACGTGGGCTACGGCAAGACCGAGATCGCGGTGCGGGCCGCCTTCAAGGCGATCCAGGAGGGCAAGCAGGTCGCGGTGCTGGTGCCGACGACACTGCTCGTGCAGCAGCACTACAACACCTTCTCCGAGCGCTACGCGCAGTTCCCCGTGACGGTCAGGGCGCTGTCGCGCTTCCAGACCGACAAGGACGCCCGGGAGGTGGTGGCGGGGCTCGCGGACGGGTCCGTCGACCTGGTCATCGGCACCCACCGGCTGCTGTCCAAGGAGATCTCCTTCAAGGACATCGGCCTGGTGATCATCGACGAGGAGCAGCGCTTCGGCGTCGAGCACAAGGAGCAGCTCAAGGCGCTGCGCACCTCGGTCGACGTGCTCGCGATGAGCGCCACCCCGATCCCGCGCACCCTGGAGATGGCGGTGACGGGCATCCGCGAGATGTCGACCCTGGCGACGCCGCCCGAGGAGCGTCACCCCGTGCTCACCTATGTCGGGGCGTATGACGAGAAGCAGGTGGTCGCCGCCATCCGGCGCGAGCTGCTGCGCGAGGGACAGGTCTTTCTCGTGCACAACAAGGTCTCCTCGATCGAGCGGGCCGCGTCGCGGCTGCGCGAGCTGGTGCCCGAGGCACGGGTCGAGACGGCGCACGGCCAGATGGGCGAGCACCGCCTCGAGCAGGTCGTGCTGGACTTCTGGGAGAAGAAGTTCGACGTGCTCGTGTGCACGACGATCGTCGAGACCGGGCTGGACATCTCCAACGCCAACACCCTGATCGTGGAGCGGGCCGACATGCTCGGTCTTTCCCAGCTGCACCAGCTGCGTGGTCGGGTGGGGCGCGGACGCGAGCGCGCCTACGCCTACTTCCTCTACCCCCCTGAGAAGCCGCTCACCGAGACCGCGCACGACCGGCTGCAGACCATCGCCAGCCACACCGACCTCGGCGCGGGCATGCAGGTCGCGATGAAGGACCTCGAGATCCGCGGCGCCGGCAACCTGCTCGGCGGCGAGCAGTCCGGCCACATCGCCGGCGTCGGGTTCGACCTCTACGTCCGCATGGTCGGGGAGGCGGTCGCCGACTTCCGGGGCGACGACGCCGCTGCCCAGCCGATGGAGATCAAGATCGAGCTCCCGGTCGACGCCCACCTCCCGCACGAGTACGTCCCGGGGGAGCGGCTGCGCCTCGAGGCCTACAAGAAGCTCGCCGTCGTCGAGGACGAGGCCGCCCTGGCCGACATCGTCGCCGAGCTCACCGACCGTTACGGCACCCCGCCCCCCGCCGTCGACAACCTCATCGAGGTGGCCCGCCTGCGCACGGTCGCCCGACGAGCCAAGGTCAACGACATCGGGGTTCAGGGCAAGTTCGTCAGGTTCGGGCCGGTCGAGCTGCGCGAGTCCCAGCAGCTGCGCCTCATGAGGCTGTATCCCGGGACCCTCGTCAAGGAGCCGCAGCGGCAGCTCCTGGTGCCGGTGCCCACGACCGCCAAGGTCGGCGGCACGGTGCTCCGCGACGTCGAGATCCTGCGCTGGGCCGCCGGTCTCGTGCAGTCGATCCTGCTCGACGACATCGCCGCGGCGGCCGGGGTCCAGGGACGCAGCTGAGCGCGCAGCGTCACACTGATCTCACCAGGTGTCATGGATTGGCGCATTGTGGTGATGCGCGGGTGTGGTGCCCCCCCGAACGCCAGGTGGACGGGAGGTGTCCGCACTAGGCTCGGTGGCGAGCAGCCCTAGGGGGAATCTGGTGGCAGCTCGTCGCGTCCGCACCAGCTCAGCAGAGGGCCACCATGTCTGTCGACTCCTTGACCACCACCATCCGCGACGCCCTGGCCGAAGCCGGCCGGCTCAAGGTGGATGCGCACCAGATCGGCGCCGACGCCGACCTCTACTCCGCGGGGCTGACCTCGCACGCCACCGTCAACGTCGTGCTGGAGCTGGAGGACACCCTCGACATCGAGATCCCGGACGAGCTGCTCGTCAAGAGCACGTTCGCCTCCGTGGGCGCCCTGCAGGCCGCCTTGTCGCCGCTGGTGGACCAGCGATGACCAGCGACCCCGTCACAGCCCGTGCCGGCGCGCAGTCCCCGACCAGCACGGACGTGGTCGCCGAGGCCGGACGGATCGCCACCGAGGTGGCGGCGGTCCACGCGGCCGACGTCGACCGCGACGCCCGCTTCCCGCACGAGGCCGTGTCGGCTCTGAGGCAGGCCGGGCTCCTCGGCGCCTGGATCCCCACCGAGCTGGGTGGTCTCGGTGCCGACGTCGTGCAGATCGGGCTCGCCTGCGAGGAGCTCGCCAAGGGCTGCGCCTCGACCGCGATGATCTTTGCGATGCACCAGATCCAGGTGGGGTGCCTGGTCCACCACGGCAGGTCCCCGTACTTCCAGGAGCTCATGCGGCGCATCGCCGCCGAGCAGCTGCTGGTCGGCTCCGCCACCACCGAGATGGGCATCGGCGGCGACGTGCGACGAAGCCTGTGCCACGTCGACCGCTCCGAGGACGGCACCTTCGAGCTGGTCAAGAAGGCCCCCGTCATCTCGTACGGCGTCGAGGCGGACCTGATCTTCGTCACCGCCCGCAAGGACTCCGGGGCCGTCGAGAGCGACCAGGTGCTGGTCGTCTGCGAGAAGGAGGACCTGACCCTGGAGCCGCTGGGCGACTGGGACACCATGGGCTTCCGCGGCACGTGCAGCCCGGGCTTCGTCCTGACGGCCCGCTCCCACCAGGACCGGATCTTTCCGGACGACTACGCCGACCTGTCCGCCCGCACGATGCTCCCGATCGCGCACTCCCTGTGGTCCTCCTGCTGGCTGGGCCTCGCCGAGGGCGCGACGGCGGTGGCGCGCGGGGTCGTGCGGCAGGCCGCGCGCCGCGCGGGCCAGCTGCCGCCGGTGACCGGTCTGCGGCTGGCCGAGCTGGAGGTCGTGCTCGAGGCCTTCCGGGCCCGCGTGCACGCCGCCACCGTCGGCTACCTCGAGGTGGACCCCACCTCCCAGGCCGCCACGCTCATGGGCCGGGCGATCGGCTACAACACCCTCAAGGTCTACAGCGCCGAGACTGTCGTGGACGTCGTCGCCAAAGCCCTGCTCATCGTGGGGATCGCGGGCTATCGTCGGACGGGGGCGGTGAGCCTCGACCGCCAGCTGCGGGACGCCTACGGCGCCCAGCTCATGGTCAACAACGACCGGATCCTCGGCAACACCGCCCAGCTCGAGCTGATCTACAAAGGCTGACAGGAGACCCCGATGACCTCACGTCACGACCGCGAGCTGGCCCTGCGTCGAGACCTCGTCGAGGCCGGCCACATGGTCGAGCTCCCGCTGCGTGGTCTGTCCGCGTTCACGCAGACCTTCGAGGAGGTCCTGACCGGGGTGGAGCGCCTCGTCCATGAGATGCAGCCGACCGAGGACGTGACCGTCATCTCGTTCCCCCCGCTGCTCACGCAGCCGGTCTTCGAAAAGACGGGCTACCTCGACTCCTTCCCCCAGCTCATCGGCTCAGTCGACGTCTTCACCGGCGACGGCCGGGAGCACAAGGCGATGGTGGGCGCCAAGAACTCCGGCGAGGACTGGACCACCCACCTCGTCCCGGCCCGCCTGGACCTGCTGTCCGCGCCCTGCCACCAGACCTACCCGCTGCACGCCGGGACCCGGCTCGAGCGGTCCGTGACGTACGAGACCGGCAACCGCTGCTTCCGGCACGAGCCGTCCGACGACCCCATGCGCCTCGTGTCCTTCCGGATGCGCGAGAAGGTCTGCATCGGCACCCCCGAGCAGGCCCAGGCGCACCGCGAGATCGGCCGTCGCGTGGGGCCGGACCTGCTGACCTCCATCGGGCTGCAGATCGAGGAGGTGCCGGCCAACGACCCCTTCTTCGGCCGCGCCGCCAAGATCTTCGCCGCGGGCCAGCGCGACGCCGGGCTCAAGGTCGAGTTCGAGTGCAAGGTCTACGGCGAGGACCAGCCCGGCACGGCGCTCGGGTCCTCCAACTACCACAACGACCACTTCGGGCTCGACTTCGACATCACGACCGCGGACGGCGAGCTCGCGCACAGCTCGTGCATCGGCTTCGGGCTGGAGCGGGTGACGGTGGCGTTGTTCGCGACCCACGGCATGGAGGTCCCGTCCTGGCCAGCTCCGGTGCGCACCCGGCTGGGGCTCGACGCGCAGGGCTGACGGCATGCTGCTGGACCACCTGCGGGCTGACACCTTCACGGCGCACCCGCTGCACGGCGACGACCGGGTCTGGACGCAGACCAACTGCTACCTCGACATCTGGATCGAGATCGCCGCTTCCCTCGGGCTGCCTCCCGAGCCCCTCGGCGTCTGCGCCTACAGCGCCGGCACGGTCCCGGGAGCCTGGGCCTTCCTCAAGGCCCAGACCGACGACCTGCGCGACCTCTACGGCATCGAGGTCGCCGAGATCAACCTGTGGCGCACCGTCGAGGAGCACGTGCTCGACCATCTCGAGGTCGGCGAGCTGCTGACGGTCGAGTCGGACGCCTACTACCTGCCGGACACCGAGGGGGTGTCCTACGGCGCAGAGCGGGTCAAGACGACGATCGTGCCCGTTCAGGTGGACCCTCGCGCGCGGACGATGACCTACTTCCACAACTCCGGCCTCTACGCCCTGCACGGCGAGGACTACGACGGGGCGCTGGCCCTGCACGGCCTGCCGACGTGCGCCCCGCAGCCCTACGTCGAGCGCGTCCGCCTCGACGGCCTCGTCCGCGACGAGACCGAGATCCGCCGCAGGGCAAGGGCGCTGGCCTCCCGCCACCTGGCTCGCCGACCGGTGGGCAACCCGGTGGCCGACCTGTGCGCCTCCGTCCGCGAGGTGGCGCCCACGCTGCGCGAGCGCGGCTTCGCGTTCTTCCACCTCTACTCCTTCACCGCCACCCGGCAGCTCGGGCTCACCGCCCAGGCCGCCGCCGACGCGACCCGCTGGCTGGCCGCCGGGGATGAGGTGGACGGCGACGAGCTGCGCAGGGCCGCAGACGACTTCGACGTCGTCTCCCAGGAGATGAAGAACCTCCAGTTCGCCCTCGCCCGGATCACCGGCGGTCGCGCGCGAGACCTCGAGCCGACCCTCGGGCGCGCCACCGAGCGGTGGGGGACCGCCATCGACCGGGTCGCGGCCCAGCTGGGATGAGCGCCCTCGCCGCGGGCGGGCACCCCGTCGAGATCCGTTGGCAGGTCAGGCGGCTCGACGAGGGTGGGGGGCTCGACCCCGTCGCCTGGCCGCGCGACGGGTGGGTCGACGCGGTCGTGCCCGGGTCCCTCGCCGCGTCGCCCGCCGTCGTCGAGGCGTATGGCGAGCCGGCGCTCGCCGACGCCGACCACGTCGCCTGGGGGCTGCGCGGTCTGCTCACCCTCGACGAGCCCCTGCCGGACGCCCGGCTGGTGCTGGACCGGGTCGCCACCCACGCCGACGTCCATCTCGACGGCACCCGGGTCCTGCGCAGCGACAACGCCTTTCGCCGCCACGTCGTCGACCTCGGCGACCTCGCCCCCGGGCGGCACGAGATCACGGTGCGGATCGCGGCGTTCGACGAGACGCCCGTGCCTCGCAAGCCCCGTCCCCGCTGGCGCAGCGCGCTGCTGCCCGACCCGAGCCTGCGGTGGCGGCGCACCCCGCTGCTCGGCCGCATCCCCACCTGGGAGGGGGTGCTGCCGCCGGTCGGCATCCTCGGCGAGGCCACCCTGCGACGTCGTCCCCGGGTCGAGGTGCTCTCGTTGCGGACGCACGCCGAGCCGGGGCCGGACGGCTGGACCGCCCGGCTCGCGCTGCACCTGCGGGCGGCGGACCCGCACGACGTCGTGGTGCTGCTCGACGGGCACGCGGTGCCGTCCGCGTCGGAGTCCGAGTCGGAGCCCGAGTCCGAGTCCTGGGACCTCGCCGACGACGGGGCCTGGCACCTGCGGCTCACGCACGACCAGGCGGTGGCGGCGACCGCCCTGTGGTGGCCGCACACCCACGGCGCCCCGGCCCTGCACCACCTGCGCGTCGAGGCGTCGGGCGAGACCGTCCTGGACCGGCGGATCGGCTTCTCCTGCGTGCGGGCTCGCCGCGAGGACGGCCGGTTCGCGCTCGCCGTCAACGGCGTCGACGTCTTCGTCCGTGGCGTCGTGTGGGCGGCCACCGACCCGCGCGGCTGGACCAGCGACCCCGCCGAGATGGCCCGGGACCTCGACGCCCTCGCCGCGGCGGGCCTCAACCTCGTCCGGGTGCCCGGCACCGGCACCTACGCCGACGCCCTCCTGCGCGAGCTCGCCGCCGAGCGTGGCCTGCTCGTGTGGCAGGACGTGATGCTCGCGACCTTCGACCCGCCCGAGGACCAGGCCTGGCTGGCCGAGCTCGAGGCCGAGCTGCGGGACCAGCTCGAAGCCTGGCAGGGCTGGCCGCACCTGGCGGTCCTGTGCGGGGGGACCGAGACCGAGCAGCAGCCCACGCTGATGGGGCTGCCCGCCGAGCGTCGCCGGATGACGGCGATCCACGACCTGGTGCCCCGCCTCGCGCGGGAGCTGGCGCCCGGCGCCGTCCACGTGACCTCGAGCCCGTCCGGCGGTCCCCGCCCGGTCAGCATCGAGCACGGCGTCAGCCACTACTTCGGGGTGGGGGCCTACCTGCGGCCGCTCGAGGACGCCCGCACCGCACGCGTGTCCTTCGCGTCCGAGGCGTTGGCGTTCGGCATACCGCCCGAGCCGTCAACCATGACCTCCCTCGAGGCCTCGGGTGCGGCCCCCGGGCCGGGGGACCGGGGCCGCGGATCGGCCTGGCGCCGGGCGGCGCCGCACGACCGGGGGACCTCATGGGACTTCGTGGACGTCACCGACCACTACCTCCGGTGCTGGGCCGGGCGTGACCTGGACCTCGATGACCTCCCGACCGAGCAGCGGGAGGACCTGCAGCGCCGGACCGTCGCCCGGGTCATGGCCGAGACCTTCGCCTGGTGGCGCAGCTCGCTCACCCCGACCGCCGGCGCCGTGGTGCTCGCCCACCGGGACCTGGCGCCGGGACCGGGCTGGGGCCTGCTCGACGTCACCGGCACGCCCAAGGCGCCACTGGCGGCCCTGACCGCGGTGCTCGCCCCCGTCGCGCTGCTGCTGCTCGACCGCGGGCTCGACGGGCTGCTGCTCGAGGCGGTCAACGACACGCCGCTCCCGGTGCGGGGGGCGCTGCGGCTGCAGGCCCTGGACCTCGAGGGCGACCCCGTCCTCGACGCCGAGCTCGAGCTCGTCGTCCCGGCGCGCGGGCACGCCCAGGTCGAGGTCGAGGAGGCGCTCGGCGGCTTCCGGGACCTCGGCTGGGCCTGGCGCTTCGCGCCCGCCCCCGCCTACTCGGCGGTCCGGGCCCGGTGGGACACCGACGGGGCCGGCGAGGTCCGCGCCGAGCGCTGGCTGGTCCCGCCGGTCGTGGCTCACACGACCACCGACTAGGCTGTGACCGCGTCCCCGAGGCGGACGGTGCAGACCCCTTCCCGAAAGGACTTGATGGTGTTGGCTTCCAAGCGCGTGCTCACCGGGACCCTGGCGGCCGTGGTCGCCGCCACCGGGCTCCTCGCGGGGTGCGACCAGGGCTCCCAGTCCCGCGCCGCCGCGATCGTCGACGGCCAGCCGATCCTCGAGTCCGACGTGCAGACCGCGGCCCGCGAGTTCAACGGCGGGTCGTCCCAGGTCACGCAGCCGGTGCAGCCGGCCAACGTCGTCGGCCTGCTGACCTTCGGGCGCTATGTCCTGCCCGCGATGCAGCAGTCGGGCAAGGGGATCTCCGACGACGCCGCAAAGAAGATCCTGGACAAGGTCGACAACCCCTCCCGGCCCACCATCGACTTTGTGCGCACGGCCCTCGCCCTCAACAGCATGGACCCGGCCACCGAGCAGCGGGTCGTCCAGCAGCTCAAGCAGGCCGACATCGAGCTCAACCCGCGCTACGGCTCGCTCGACCGCACCACCCTGCAGATCGGTGACGAGAAGCGCAACTGGCTCGTGGCCGACGCGGCCGGCGCGCCCACCCCCTCGCCCACGCCCTGACATGACGACGAACGGCGATCTCGGGCGGCCCCGCCGCGGCGAGCGGCTGCTCGACCTCGTCGCCGTCATGGACCGGCTGCGGTCCCCGGGCGGGTGCCCGTGGGACGCCGAGCAGACCCACGACAGCCTCGCGCCGTATGCCGTCGAGGAGGCGCACGAGCTGGCCGAGGCCATCGCCTCGGGCGACCGTCAGCACCTCGTGGAGGAGCTGGGGGATGTGTTGCTCCAGGTCGCCTTCCACGCCCGGGTGGGCGAGGAGCACCCCACCGACCCCTTCGACGTCGACGACGTCGCCGGGGCCATCATCAGCAAGCTCGAGCGACGCCACCCCCACGTCTTCGCGGACGCCGTGGTGCGAGATGCCGCCGAGGTCGAGGCCGGCTGGGAGGCCATCAAGGCCCTCGAGAAGCCCGACCGGTCCGGTCTGCTCGACGGCGTTCCTGCGTCGCTTCCGGCGCTCGCCCTCGCCGCCAAGGCGGCCTCGCGGCTCGAGCGGGCCGGACGCGGCGAGCTCCTCGCCGAGGCCGTGGCACCCGCCCCCGCCGGCGAGGCGGGGACGGACGACGTCGGGGCCGCCCTGCTCTCCCTCGTCCTCGAGGCCCGCACGCGCGGGATCGACGCCGAGCAGGCCTTGCGGAGCACGGTCCGGCGGCTAGCGGCGCGCGCCGACGGCGACGCTTGAGCGGCCGGGCGGACGGCATACGGCCGCCGCCTGTCCACCGCTCGGACGGCGGCACGGTTGGCCGCACCCCGGCGCGCCCCCCGCGGCGCTCGGGATAGGCTCGAGCCGCACCGATCACCATCGATCAGGAGAGTTCTTGTGGCCAACATCGAAGCAGTAGGCGCACGCGAGATCCTCGACTCGCGTGGAAACCCCACCGTCGAGGTCGAGGTCGCCCTGGAGGACGGCACCATCGCGCGGGCCGCGGTCCCGTCCGGGGCCTCCACCGGGGCGTTCGAGGCCGTGGAGCGTCGCGACGGCGACAAGGGTCGCTACCTCGGCAAGGGTGTCGAGGACGCCGTCAACGCCGTGCTCGACGAGATCGCGCCGCGGGTCCTCGGCTACGAGGCCACCGAGCAGCGCCTCGTCGACAACGAGATGCTCGCCCTCGACGGCACCGACAACAAGGGATCGCTCGGCGCCAACGCGATCCTCGGCGTCTCGCTCGCCGTCGCCAAGGCCGCCGCCGAGTCGGCCGGCCTGCCGCTGTTCCGCTACGTCGGCGGCCCCAACGCCCACGTCCTGCCCGTCCCGATGATGAACATCCTCAACGGTGGGTCGCACGCCGACTCCAACGTCGACATCCAGGAGTTCATGATCGCCCCCATCGGTGCGCCCTCCTTCAAGGAGGCCCTGCGCTGGGGCGCCGAGGTCTACCACGCCCTCAAGTCCGTGCTCAAGGAGCGCGGCCTGGCCACGGGCCTCGGCGACGAGGGCGGCTTCGCCCCCAACCTCGAGTCCAACCGCGCCGCGCTGGACCTGATCCTGGACGCGATCCGCGCCGCAGGCTACGAGCCCGGCACGGACATCGCCCTGGCCCTCGACGTCGCGGCGTCCGAGTTCTACCAGGACGGCTCCTACGCCTTCGAGGGCGGCACCAAGTCGGCGGACGAGATGATCGCCTACTACGCCGAGCTCGTCGGGGCCTACCCGCTGGTCTCGATCGAGGACCCGCTCAACGAGGACGACTGGGACGGCTGGAAGTCCATCACCGAGCAGCTCGGCGACAAGGTCCAGCTGGTCGGCGACGACCTGTTCGTGACCAACCCCGAGCGCCTGCAGCGTGGCATCTCCAGCGACACCGCCAACGCCCTGCTCGTCAAGGTCAACCAGATCGGCTCGCTCACCGAGACGCTCGACGCCGTCGACCTGGCGCACCGCAACGGCTACCGCTGCATGATGTCGCACCGCTCCGGCGAGACCGAGGACGTCACCATCGCCGACCTGGCCGTCGCCACCAACTGCGGCCAGATCAAGACCGGTGCCCCGGCCCGCTCCGAGCGCGTCGCGAAGTACAACCAGCTCCTGCGCATCGAGGAGGAGCTCGACGACGCGGCCGTCTACGCCGGCGCGGGCGCGTTCCCGCGCTACCGGGGCGCGGGCGCCTAGTCTGGGGCCCATGCCGTCCAGCAGCTCCCGAGGAGGGACGTCGCGCCCCGCGCGACGTCCCTCCTCCGGTGCAGCCGCGGGGTCGTCCCGACGCCCTGCCGGCGCCGGCGACCGGCAGCGGCGGCCCGCCGGGAGCACCCGTCGGCGAGCCGGCGACGACGGTGGCGCGGGCCGTGGCGGTGGCCCGGGTGGTGCGAGCGGGCCGGGTGGGTCGCGTGGATCGGGTGGATCGGGCGGGCGGCTGCGGCCCGCGACGCTGCGACGGCTGCTCGGCCTGGCCGCCATCGTGGTGATGCTCGCGATCATGCTCGTCCCCACGCTGCGCCGCTATCTCGAGCAGCGCGACCAGATCGCCACCCTCGAACGCTCCATCGTCGAGCAGCAGCGCCAGGTCGACGCCCTCGTCCGCGAGCGCGCCCGATGGGACGACCAGGCCTTCCTCGAGCAGCAGATCCGGTCCCGCCTGCACTTCGTCAAGCCCGGCGAGACGTCCTACACCGTGCTGGACCCGCAGTCGGGCCGGCGCACGTCCGTCGATGCCCAGGTGGTCGGCGTGGACCTCGACGCCGAGCAGCTCCCGTGGTACTCCAAGGTCTGGACCTCGTTGTCCAGCGCCGACCGGCTCGGCCTCGACCCCACCGTGGCCCCCGCCGAGGGCGGCTCGACGCCCACACCGCGGCCAACGATCTCGGACACGCCACGCCCCGGCGCCACCCCTTCCGGCAGCGCCACCAGCGGTCGCACCACGCCTGGTGCCTCGCCCACGCGCTGACGCCGGGCGCCCGACATACCTCCTCTCCCGAAGGCCGAGGCCACCGTATGAGCACCGAGTCCACCACGCCCGCCCCGGGTCTCGCCGACGACGACGCGGCCGCCGTGCACGCCCAGCTGGGGCGCGAGGCGCGCGGCGTCGTCGAGGTCGCGCACCGTTGCCCGTGCGGGCGCCCGGACGTCCTGCGCACGCTGCCGAGGCTGGCCGACGGGACGCCCTTCCCGACCACCTACTACGCCACGTGTCCTCGGCTGACCGGCGCGCTGTCGACCCTCGAGGCCCAGGGCGTCATGCGCGAGATGACCGAGAGGCTGCAGGACGACGAGGCGCTGGCCGAGGCCTACCGCCGCGCGCACGAGGCCTACCTCGCGGACCGGGCCGAGCTGGGCGCTGTGCACGAGATCGACGGGATCTCCGCTGGGGGCATGCCTACCCGCGTCAAGTGCCTCCACGTGCTCGCGGGCCACGCGCTTGCCGCCGGCCCGGGGGTCAACCCGCTCGGCGACGAGGCCGTCGAGGCCGTGGGGCAGTGGTGGGCGCCCGGACCGTGCGTCGTGCCGACCGAGGACGGCTGGGAACGCCGGTGAGCCCCGTTGCCGGGACGGCCGGCGAGGTGCGCCGCGTCGCGGCCGTGGACTGCGGCACCAACTCGATCCGGCTGCTCGTCGCGGACGTCGACCTCACCGCGCCGACCGCACCCGTCCTGCACGACGTCGTGCGCCGCATGGAGGTCGTCCGCCTCGGCGAGGGCGTCGACCGGACCGGCCGCATCTGCGAGGCCGCCCTGGCCCGCGCCCTCGGACGGTCGCGGGAGTATGCCGAGCAGTGCGCCGAGCTCGGCGTGGCGGACGTGCGCTTCGTGGCGACCTCGGCCGCCCGGGACGCCGGCAACGCCGAGGACTTCGCGGCCGGGGTGGTCGCAGCCTTCGCCGAGCACGGGCACGACGGCGTCGCTCCCGAGGTGATCAGCGGCGCCGAGGAGGCCGAGCTGTCCTTCCTCGGCGCGACCGGCGACCTCGGGGCGGCGGACGTCCCCGGCCCCTACCTCGTCGTCGATCTCGGCGGCGGGTCCACGGAGCTCGTGCGCGGCACGGCGGACGGCGTCGTCCAGGCGGCGATCTCGGTGGACATGGGGTGCGTGCGGCACGTCGAGCGCTACCTGCACCACGACCCGCCCACCGCCGAGGAGCTGGCCGTCGCCCTCGCCGAGGTGGACCGGCAGCTGGACCTGGCCGCCGCCACCGTCGAGCTCGCCGGGGTCCGCACCCTCGTCGGCGTCGCCGGCACCGTCACGACCGTGACCGCACACGCGATGGGGCTGACGGCATACGACCCCGAGGTCATCCACCTGTCGAGGCTCCCCGCCGACCAGGTCCGCGCGGCCTGTACGGACCTGCTCCACCTCGACCGCCGCCGCCGCGCGGCGCTGCCGTTCATGCACCCGGGGCGGGTCGACGTCATCGGGGCTGGCGCGCTGATCTGGGGCCGGGTCGTCGACCGAGTGCTCGCCGCCGGTGCGGACGACCTCGTCGTGACCTCCGAGCACGACATCCTCGACGGCGTCTGCCTGCGCCTGGCGGCCGACACCGACTGACGGTGGCACCTCGCCGCCGGGCCTACACTGGGGGGAGCACGTGCTCCGGGGTCGGTGCAATTCCGAGCCGGCGGTGACAGTCCGCGACCCGACCACCTCTCCGAGGTGGGCGGCTGACCTGGTGGAACTCCAGGACCGACGGTGAAAGTCCGGATGGGAGGCAGCACGCGGCGCCCTGTCTGCGCCCGCTCCGGTCCAGGGACCGGCGCGGATCCGGACCTGGCGCACGTCCGTCGACCGACGGTGACCCGGCGCAGCCACGCAGCATCGGCACGGGAGTCGACCGGAGGTGAGGATGACCCGACACGCGAGGCACACCTGGCTGGCGCCGCTGGCGCTCGGCGCCGTCCTGCTCGCCGTCTGGGCGCTGGTCGCGGCGTTCGCCGGGCTGCCGGCCTTCCTGCTGCCCGGTCCGCTCGACGTGGCGACACGTCTGGTGGGCATGCTGGGCGGCCCCGTGGTGTGGCCCTACGTCGCGCTCACCCTCGCCGAGGCGCTCGGCGGCTGCGCGCTCGGCGCCGCTGTCGCCCTGCCCCTGGCCGTGCTGGTCCACCGGTCGCGCTGGGTCGGCGCCGCCGTGACCCCCTTCCTCGGGGCCACCCAGGCGATCCCCGCCATCGCCCTCGCCCCGCTGCTCGTGCTCTGGGTCGGCTACGGCCTGACCGCGATCATGGGCCTGTGCTCGCTGATGGTGTTCTTTCCGATCCTCATCTCCTCCGTCGTCGGCCTGACCCACGTCCCGCGCGAGGTCGTGGACGCCGCCCGCATCGACGGCGCCGGCAGCTGGGACCTGCTCCGGCACGTCGAGGCGCCCCTGGCCCTGCCCAACGTCCTCGCCGGCCTGCGCAACGGCTTCACCCTGTCCGTGACCGGGGCCGTCGTGGGCGAGATGGTCATGGGCGGCGAGGGGCTCGGCACCCTGCTCACGCTGCAGCGGGACGCGGTCGACACGGCGGGCATGGTCGCCGTCATCGTGATGCTCTGCGTGATCGCAGCCTCGGCATACACCCTGCTCCTGGTCGTCGAGCGACGCTCCACGATCGTCGCCGACGTCCGTGAGACCCCTCGCGGCTGACCGGACCTCACCCACCCGCACTCCCGCACCCCCGCATCCCCGAGAGGACCACTCCCCGTGACCATCACCCGCCGATCCCTGCTCACCGCCGTCGGACTCACCTCGGTGCTGGCGCTGGCCGCGTGCGGCGGCAGCGGCGACCCGGTGGTCCGCTCGTCCACCGCCGGTGCGCCGACCGGCACGCCCGCGAGCAGCAGCACCGGGGGAGGGAGGGCCACGGTCGGCCTCACCTACATCCCCAACATCCAGTTCGCGCCGTTCTACGTGGGGATCGAGCAGGGCTCCTTCCGGCGTCGTGGCACCGACGTCACCGTCCGCCACCACGGCGCGCAGGAGGGGCTGTTCACGGCCATCGCCTCCGGGCAGGAGGACCTGGTCATCGCGGGCGGCGACGAGATGGTCGAGGCCCGCGCCAAGGGTCTGGACCTGGTGGCCGTCGCTTCCTACTACCGGAGGTACCCCGTCGAGCTGATCGTCCCGGCCGACTCCCCGATCAAGACACCCGCCGACCTCGAGGGTCGGTCCCTCGGGGTGCCCGGGCGGTATGGCGAGAGCTGGCTCGGGGCCCTGGCGATGTTCAAGGCCGCGGGCATCACCGAGCGGGACGTGCGGGTCACCGAGATCGGATACACCAGCCAGGCCGCGCTCGCGACCCGCAAGGTGGACGCCGTCATGGGCTACGCCAACAACGACACGGTGCAGATGCGGCTCGCCGGGCTCGACGTGCGCTCGATCCCGCTCACGGCGACGGGCGAGGTGCCGCTCGTGTCCATCTCGCTCGTGACCACCCGGGACTACCTGCGCGCCAACCCGGACCGTGTCCGCGCGGTGGCCGACGGGATGCTGGACGGCATCCAGATGATGGTCTCCGACCCGGAGCAGGCCATCAAGGACTCGGCGCGGCACGTGCCCAACCTCGCCGAGGCCAAGGCCGCCGCCGCGGCCCGAGCCACCCTGGACGCGACGGTCACGGTCATGCGCACCAAGGACGGGGCGGTCAGCGGCAGGCTGGACCCGGCACAGTGGCAGGCCATGTCGACGTTCATGCGCTCGCAGGGCCTGATCCCCAAGGACGTCCCCGCGGGTGACGCGGTGGCGACGGGCTACGTCTCGCGCTGACGCGAGCCTACTGCTGGGCCTGCTGCCGCTCATCCTCCCCGGCCGGCTCCTCGTCAGCTCTCGGACCAGGTCCACCGGATGCCGTGCACGCCCGGCGGTGCGGGATGGCATCCTGCCGGCATGGACCTGCTCCCGCACCCCGGCACCGGCGACCTGCATCCCTCGCCCGTGCCGCCGGGCACGGGGTGGCCCGGGGATCCCGCGCGGCCCCGCACCCAGCGTGCCGCAGCCGCGACGGACGTCATACGGCTGGCGGGGTCGGCCCGGTCCCTCGATCAGCTCGACGCGAGAGTGGCCGTCTGCCAGGCCTGCCCACGCCTGGTCGGGTGGCGCGAGCAGGTCGCCCGCGCCAAGCGGGCCGCGTTCGCCGACCAGCCCTACTGGGGCCGCCCGGCGCCGGGGTGGGGAGACCCGCACCCGCGCGCGCTGATCGTCGGGCTCGCCCCCGCGGCGCACGGCGCCAACCGGACCGGCCGGATCTTCACCGGGGACCGCAGCGGGGACTGGCTGTATGCCGCCCTCCACCGCGCGGGCCTGGCCAGCCAGCCCACCAGCGTGCATGCGGCCGACGGCCTCGAGCTGCACGGCGTGCGCATCACGGCCCCCGTGCACTGCGCGCCCCCGGACAACCAGCCCTCGACCCTGGAGAAGGCCACCTGCGCACCGTGGCTGGATCGTGAGATCACCCTCGTGGAGCGCGATCTCGAGAGCCTGCTCGCCCTCGGCGGCATCGGCTGGGCGCAGGCGATCGGCGCCGCGAGACGGCTCGGCTGGGCCGTCCCGCGTCCCGCGCCGAAGTTCGGCCACGGCGCCGAGGCCACCCTGATCACCGCGCGGGGCAAGGAGATCCGCCTCGTCGGGTGCTACCACGTCAGCCAGCAGAACACCTTCACCGGCCGCCTCACCGACGCGATGCTCGACGAGGTGATCGCGCGGCTGTGAGCCGGGGCCGGTTGTGCTCGCCGGCCTTGGTGCGCCCGGCCGAGACGATGCCGGGACGTTAAATCGTTCAAGCGCTTCATCGGCCCCGGCCGTGCGGCGTGGACCTGCGGCGGGATCCCCGGGGACGGACTCCTGGAGGCACAGAGGTGATTAGATGCAAGAGGTGCGTGGCCGAGGTCACGCGACGCACAGCGATGACAACGGCGTCCTCGCACGACAACCCGACGTCCGCCATCACCGCAAGGAAGGCACCCATGCCCCATCCTGTCGACCCGACGACGACCGACGCCTGGCGTGAGCTCTCCGACGCCCGCGACGACCTGGAGCCCGACCTGCGCGGGTGGTTCGCCTCCGACCCGGACCGGGCGCGCCGGATGAGCCTGGACGCCGGCGACCTGCACGTGGACCTGTCCAAGAACCTCGTCGACGACCAGATCCTCGCCGAGCTGGTCCGGCTGGGCGAG
Organism: Arsenicicoccus cauae; assembly: GCF_009707125.1. Taxonomy (GTDB): domain Bacteria; phylum Actinomycetota; class Actinomycetes; order Actinomycetales; family Dermatophilaceae; genus Arsenicicoccus; species Arsenicicoccus cauae. The sequence goes on along the minus strand of NZ_WLVL01000028.1, from coordinate 185,111 downwards.
CAGGTGGGGCTGGCCGAGCGGCGCGCCGCGATGTTCGGCGGGGAGCGGATCAACGTCACCGAGAAGCGGGCCGTCCTGCACACCGCGCTCCGGGCTCCCCGCGGCACGGTCGTCGAGGTGGACGGCACCGACGTCGTGCCCGAGGTGCACGAGGTTCTCGACCAGATCTACGCCTTCGCCGACAAGGTGCGCTCGGGGGCGTGGACCGGCGTGACCGGACGGCGCATCAAGAACGTCGTCAACATCGGCATCGGCGGCTCGGACCTCGGCCCCGTCATGGCCTACGAGGCGCTCAAGCCCTACGGCCAGGAGGGGCTGGAGCTGCGCTTCATCTCCAACATCGACCCCACCGACGTCCACGAGAAGACCGCCTACCTCGACCCCGAGGAGACGTTGTTCATCGTCGCGTCCAAGACCTTCACGACGCTCGAGACGCTCACCAACGCCCGCCTCGCCAAGAAGTGGCTCCTGGACGGTCTGGCCGAGCGCGGCGCCATCCGCGAGGGTGACAGCGACCAGGCGCTCGCCGCGATCGCGCAGCACTTCGTCGCTGTCTCGACGGCGCTGGACAAGGTCAGCGAGTTCGGCATCGACCCGGCCAACGCGTTCGGGTTCTGGGACTGGGTGGGCGGGCGCTACTCCGTCGACTCGGCCATCGGCACCTCGCTGGTCGTCGCTATCGGGCCCGAGCGGTTCGCCGAGCTGCTCGCCGGTATGCACACGATGGACGAGCACTTCCGCACCGCGCCGCTGGAGCGCAACGTCCCCGCCCTCATGGGTCTGCTCAACGTCTGGAACTCCAACTTCCTCGGTGCCCACACCCACGCCGTGCTGCCCTACGCGCAGTACCTCCACCGCTTCCCGGCCTACCTGCAGCAGCTCACCATGGAGTCCAACGGCAAGGGCGTGCGGTATGACGGGACGCCCGTCACGACCGAGACCGGCGAGATCTGGTGGGGCGAGCCCGGCACCAACGGCCAGCACGCCTTCTACCAGCTCATCCACCAGGGCACCCGCCTGGTGCCGGCCGACTTCATCGCGTTCGCCAACCCCTCGCACCCGCTCAAGGACGGTGCCCAGGACGTCCACGAGCTGTTCCTGGCCAACTTCCTCGCCCAGACCGCGGCGCTGGCCTTCGGCAAGACCGCCGAGGAGGTCCGCGCCGAGGGCACCGAGGAGTCCCTTGTCAGCGCGCGCGTCTTCGAGGGCAACCGGCCGACGACCTCGATCATGGCGCCGGCCCTCACCCCGTCCACGCTAGGTCAGCTGATCGCGCTCTACGAGCACATCACCTTCGTCGAGGGCGTCGTGTGGGGCATCGACTCGTTCGACCAATGGGGCGTCGAGCTCGGCAAGAAGCTCGCCAAGGAGGTCGGCCCCGCCATCGAGGGCGACGCCGACGCCCTGGCCGCCCAGGACCCGTCCACGCGGGGGCTCATCGAGTACTACCGCGACCACCGCGGCAGCTGACGCGCTCGGCATACGTCCGGGCGAGCCCTAGTCTGGACCCGCCCTCGTAGCCCAACGGCAGAGGCAGGCGACTTAAAATCGCTCGAGTGCGGGTTCGACTCCCGTCGGGGGCACCATGGCCGGCACAGCGGGCGCTGAAAGCGGCCTGTCGGGAACTTTTCCGGTCGCTGTGACGTCATGGTGAGGGAGACCGTCGCCCCGAGCGTGACGGCCCGATCATTGGGAGACATCACGATGAGCAACCCGATCTTCGATCGCGTCGACCGGGAGGCGCAGCGCGGCTACGCCGGCTTCGGCCAGCAGGAGCGCACGCCCGACCTGTCCGCACGCCAGCTCCAGGACATGTATGCCGCCCCGTCGGTCACCCCCGTTCACGAGCGCCGGGTGACCCTCGACGACGTGATGATGAAGTCGCTGCTGTTGTTCGGCATCGTCGTCGGCGTGGGCGCGGTGTCGTGGTTCGCCGCGGCGGCCGCCCCCGCGACCGGCATGGCGCTGTGGATGGGTGGCATGTTCGGCACCCTGATCCTGGGCCTGGTCATCGCCTTCAAGAAGGTCATCAGCGTCCCGCTCATCGTGGGCTACGCCGTGCTGGAGGGCCTGTTCGTCGGGGCCATCAGCCAGTTCTTCAACGCGCAGTGGGAGGGCGTGGTCCCGACCGCCGTCCTCGCCACGCTCTGCGTCTTCGGCGCGATGTTCGCCGGCTGGAAGGCTGGCTTCATCAAGGTCACCGACAAGTTCCGTCGCATGATGGGCATGGCCCTGATCGGCTACGCGATCTTTGCCCTGATCAACCTCGTCGCCGCCTTCATGGGCGTCGGCGGCGGCTGGGGCTTCGGCGGCAGCGGCATGCTCGGCATCGGCATCTCGCTGTTCGCGACCGGTCTCGCGGCTTTCACCCTCGCGCTGGACTTCGACTCGATCGACAACGCCGTCCGCTCCGGGATGCCCGAGAAGTACTCCTGGCTGCTCGCCCACGGCCTGGTCGTGACTGTCATCTGGCTCTACATCGAGATGCTGCGCCTCCTGGCGCGCCTGCGGGACTGAGCATGACGCCCGCCCGTCTGCCTGACGAGGTCCGGGTCGAGCTGGAGCGCGTGGTCCGGCGGTGGCAGCAGCTGCCGCTGGACCACGCGCTCCGCGCGGCCGGGCCGGTGCGCGCCCTCGCCCAGGCGCTGGCCGACGAGGTCGCCGACGCCGAGGCCCGACCCCGCGTGACGCTGCCCGAGCTGGGGCCGGCGACCCTGCTGCACCAGCTGCAGGTCTGTGTCTACGACGCGAGCCGGTATGCCGCCGCCCGCCTGCACCCCGAGGAGCGGCAGGCGGGCGGCATACGCGATCTCGCGGAGCGTCTCGCGCAGGTGAGGCGCCAGATCAGCTGAGGCGCTCGTAGATGATGGCCATGCCCTGGCCACCACCCACGCACATGGTCTCCAGGCCGTAGGTCAGGTCGCGGGCCTGCAGCGAGTGCAGCAGGGTCGTGGTGATGCGGGCGCCCGTCGAGCCGAAGGGGTGGCCCAGCGCGATCGCCCCGCCGTTGACGTTGAGCTTGTCGAGGTCCATGCCGAGGTCGTCGGCGCTCGGCAGCACCTGCGCCGCGAAGGCCTCGTTGATCTCGTAGAGGTCGAGGTCGCCGATGGTCATGCCGGCACGGGCGAGGGCCTGGCGGGAGGCCTCGACCGGGCCGAGGCCCATGATCTCGGGGGACAGGGCGCTGACGCCCGTCGACAGGATGCGGGCCAGCGGCGTGAGGCCGAGCTCCTTGGCCTTGTCCGCGGCCATGACCACGACGGCGGCGGCGCCGTCGTTGAGGGGGCAGCAGTTGCCCGCCGTGATGGTGCCGTCCTCGCGGAAGACGGGCTGCAGGGTCTGCATCTTGTCGAGGGTGACGCCCGCGCGGGGGCCGTCGTCGGTGTCGACCACGGTGCCGTCCGGCAGGGTGACGGGGGTGATCTCCTCCGCGAAGAAGCCGCTCTTGATGGCCTGCTCCGCGAGGTTCTGCGAGCGGACGCCCCACTCGTCCTGGCGCTCGCGGGAGACGCCGCGCAGCGTCGCGACGTTCTCGGCGGTCTGGCCCATCGAGAGGTAGATGTCGGGCAGCAGACCCTCCTCGCGCGGGTCCGTCCAGGTCGTGTTGTCGGCCGCGATGCGCTCCATGCGCTCCTGGGCGGCCGCGAAGCGGGGGTTCTTGGTGTCGTCGGCGGAGCCGCCCGCCCCCGCGAAGTCCCGGTAGCGCGAGACGCACTCGACGCCCCCGGACACGAAGACCTCGCCCTCCCCGGCCCGGATCGCGTGGAAGGCCATGCGCGTGGTCTGCACGGAGCTGGCGCAGAACCGGTTGACGGTGGCGGCGGGCACGTGGTCGAGGTCGGCGAGGATGGCCACGACCCGCGCCATGTTGGCGCCGTGCTCCCCGGACGGCTCGGCGCAGCCGAGGTAGAGGTCGTCGATGAGCGATCGGTCCAGGCCGGGGACCTTGTCGAGCGCAGCGCGCACGACGTGGGCCGCGAGGTCGTCCGGGCGGACGTCCTTGAGCGAGCCCTTGAAGGCCCGGCCGATGGGGGTCCGTGCGGTCGAGACGATGACAGCGTCCTGCATGCGGCACTCCTTCGTGTCGTGCGGGTGCCTTACCCGCAGGTATGCCGAGAGGTTAGCCCGGCTGCGGCTCGTCGGTCACGCTCGCGCCAGGCGGGGTGGCCGACGTCACCTGGGCCTTGCGGAGCCGACCCACGTCGGGGCGGCGCAGCCGTCGCAGGACGGCACGTCGGGTCCGGGTGGTCCGCGACGTCCCACCGCCGGTGGCGTCCGAGGCGGCCTCGGCGCTGACCTCGGTGCCCGGGTGGGCCACGGCATGGACGGCGGCCACGTGCAACGGTCCCACGCCCTCGCCGCGCGCGACCTCCGGGGGGCGCTCCGACTCGGGCCACAGACCGAGGGCGGCAGCGACGGACGGCAGGATCGCCGACGCGGCCCGCGCGTAGCCGGCCGCCGAGGGGTGGAACTGGTCCTTGGAGAACATCAGGGCGGGCTCGGCGAGGAAGTCCGGACCGATGAGATCCCCGAGCGAGACCGTGCGGGCGCCCGCCTCGACGGCGGCCACCGTCTGCGCGGCCGCGAAGTCCCGGGACCACCGGCTCACCAACCACCGCAGCGGCTGGGGGAGCGGCTCCACCGTGCCGAGGTCCGGGCAGGTCCCGACGATGACGGTGGTGCCGAGGGCCCGCAGCGCCATGATGGTCACGGCCAGGTGCGCCATCGCCTCGGGGACGTCCTTGCGGTGGGTCACGTCGTTGCCCCCCACCACGACGACCACGACGTGCGGCCGCGGTGCGCGAGCCAGCAGGTCCTCCAGCTGGGCGGGCAGGTCGGTCGACTCGGCGCCCACGACGGCGGCGTTGGTGAGGCGCACGGGCTGCCCGGCGATCGCGGAGATGCCGTGCGCGAGCGTGGCGCCGATGGTCTGGCGCCGGTGGTCGACCCCCAGACCCGCGGCCAGCGAGTCGCCCAGCACACCGAGCTCGATGGGGTCGCCGAGGCCGGCGCCGTAGACGTCGGAGTCCCGCGGCGCGGACTCGAAGGGCTTGCCCACGACCCGCCGCACCATGCGCGCCTCGACCTTGAGGATGCCGTAGCCGGCCGCCCCCACGCCGGCCACCCCGGCCAGGCCGTAGCTCCCGCCGCGCGCGATCCTCGTGCCCAGACCCAGCGTCCCCACCCCGTTCAGCCCGTCGATGTCCCGTCCAGGGTAAGCAAACTCGGTTACCGGTGCGTAATGCCCGATGCGCAGCACCTGGCTTCTCCGAGTTCGGCTCCCGTTCACGTCGGGGTGGCCCCCGTGATGCTCGGCGCGAGTCGAATGGTCGTCTGGCGCCGGCGACTCCCGCCGTTGCGGCCACGACGGGCAGGGGGCTCGATGGACAGCGCAGGACCTCCGCGGCGCCCCGACGAGCACGTCACCGCCCTGCCGGGGTGGTGGACGACCGTGCAGGAGGCCGAGCAGCAGGCCCTGCAGCTCACGCGGGGGACCGACGTGCTCACCGCCGCGACCCACGTCGTCGACGGCATCGCCCTCGTGACCGCGCAGGTCCTCGGGCCGCACCGCTGGGCCGGCGCCGGGCTGCGTGACCATGACCGCTGGGCCGTGATGGCGCGCGACGCCGTCGCCGACCACGAGGCGCGGTATGGCGGGCGGCTGTTCGTCTTCCCCGGCCAGTGCGCCCTCGCCGGCGCGATGACGGCGCGCGAGGTCCTGGACGGCACCGTGATCGACGAGCTCGTCATCCCCGGCCACCCCAGCCGCATCGACCCGCAGGCCCGGATCGAGGGCCTGGACTTCGTGCGGCCGGTCTACCGCCAGGGCCAGGTGGTGCTGACCCTCCGCCCGATCGGGTCAGGCCTGTTCACGCCGTTCGAGCGGCCGCGGACGGCCGGGGCGCTGCGACCGAGCACCTGACGCGCCCGAGCATCTGACGCGCCGGAGCGTCTGACGCACCCGACCGCTCGGCGCGCGGGAGGGGCCGACGGTCGACGTAGGGCCACGGGGCCTATCCAGGTTCGTCCCCCTTTGCCAGACTGCCAGGACACGCCCGATCGAGGAGGATCCATGGCAGACGTGCTCGTCTGCGTCGACTGCACCGGCGACGTCACGACGGTGACGATGACCAGCCCGAGGCAGCGCAACGCCCTGTCGTCGACATGATGGGCGCGCTGCGCGACGCCCTCGCCGAGGCGGGCAGCACCGACACCCTCGCGGTGGTGCTGGCCGCGGAGGGCCCGGTGTTCAGCGCCGGCCACAGCTTCCTCGACATGGTGGGAGCCAGGTCGGAGGACGTGACCGAGCTGTTCGAGCTCTGCACGTCGCTGATGGACACGGTCCAGGCGATGCCGCAGCCCGTGATCGCCCGCGTGCACGCCCTCGCCACGGCCGCCGGCTGCCAGCTCGTCGCGACCTGCGACCTGGCGGTGGCGGCCGAGACGGCGGGCTTCGCGCTGCCGGGAGGCCGCGGCGGGTTGTTCTGCCACACCCCGCTGGTGGCGGTGGCGCGCAACGTCGGTCGCAAGCGCGCCCTCGAGATGGCCTTGTCCGGCGACGTCGTGGACGCGGGCACCGCCCTGGAGTGGGGTCTGGTCAACGCGGTCGTCCCCGAGGACGAGCTGGACGAGGCGGTGGCCGCCCTGGTCGCTCGCGTGACCCGTGGCAGCGCCGCCCAGCGTGCCGCCGGCAAGCGGCTCTTCTACGCCCAGGTCGGCCGGGACCAGTCCGAGGCCTACGCGATGGCGATTGCCGCGATGGCAGACGGCGCGGTGGGGGTCGACGGCCAGGAGGGGATGACCGCCTTCCTGGAGAAGCGGCACCCTCGCTTCACCAGCACCCCGCAGGGCTGATCGGCCGCCTGGGTCTGGACACGTCAGGCCGGACCCCTCAGGCCCGACGGCTCAGACGCGCAGGTCGAGGAGCATGGTCTCGGCCGTGCCGTCGTGCCCCACCGTGCGATAGCCGAGCCGGCCATACAGGTTGACCGCCTCGTTGCCGTCCTCCACCGACAGGCTGGCGCCGGCATACCCCGCGGCCCGCAGCCGGTCGGCGAGCCGCTCCATCAGGGCCTGCCCGACCCCCTCGCGGCGGTAGTCCTCGAACACCGTGACGCTCACCTCGGGCATGGTGTCGGCGACGTAGCCGTAGCCCGGGTCCTGCGCCGAGAACGTCCGGGCCCACGCGACGCCGACGGTCTCGGTGCGCGTCTGGGCGACCACGCCGAGGTCGCCGCCGCGGTGCCCGAAACCGGCGAAGTAGTGCGCCATCCGGGGGTTCTCGCGGACCTCCGCACGGCTGGTGCGGTGCCGCAGCCAGTTGACGTTGACCCACGTGGCGACCTCGAGGAGCTCCTCGTCGGCGGTCGTGGCGTCGCGCCACTCCAGCTCGTCCAGCAGGGAGGTCGGGTCAGGCTGCGGGGCGTCGTCCATGGCGCGCACGATAGCCGAGGGCTCAGGCCCCTCCGCGCTGCAGCGTCACGAACTCCCGTGGCGAGTAGCCCGTCGCCGTGCGGAAGTCGCGCGAGAAGTGCGCCTGGTCGGCGTACCCCAGGTCTGCGGCCACGTCGGCGAGGCTGCCCTCGTGGTGCCGCAACCGGTCGGCGGCCTCGTGCAGCCGGCGACGACGGACGAGCCACAGCGGGGTGAGCCCCAGCCGGCGCTCGGTGAGGCGCTGCAGCGTCCGCTCGGACAGGCCCACCCGCTCGCACAGCTGGGTGACCGTGAGGACCGAGCCGTCCTCCTCGACGGTGCGCACGACGTCGTTCACCAACCGGTCCTCGACGCCCGGGGGGCACAGGCGGGCGACCCGGTCCTCCACCAGCCGGCGGCCGACGGCGTGGGCTGCCTCGTCGCTCGGGTCCTCGCTCATCACGGCTCGCAGCGCCTCGGGCAGGTCCCCGAGCAACGGGACGGTGGCGAGGTCGACATACCGGTCGGTGATCCCGCTGACCGGCCCGCCCAGGAGCGGCGCGCCGGCGGCGGGTGCGAGCATCACGCCGAAGGCCCACCCGCGTCCCTCCAGGACGGTGATCGACAGGCCTCGCCGCGGGCCGACGAACCGTGCGTAGACCGACGACACGACGGCCAGGGTGACGGGGTACTGCAGGACCTTCTGCTCCCGGCGCCCTCGCTCGGGCCGCTCGGGCTGGTCGGAGTGGTCGGGCTGGTCGGGATCCTCCGGCACGTCCCACACCGGCACCCAGTAGCGCCTGATCCAGCCCTGCAGCTCGTCCGGCGGGAGGTAGCGGCTGATCACGAAGCTGTCGTCCGCCGGGTCGCGCAGGTGCGCCCGGTCGATGTCGTCGGTCGCCCGGCCCGGCTGTCGGGAATCGTCAAGACGGCCCATGCCCGCCGAGCCTAGCGTCGGGGTGCCCGGTCCAGACGTGCCCCGCCGTCTCGACTCCCCATCTGCCGAGGAGACCCTCATGACCACCACCACCCACCCGACCACCAGGACCGACGACAACCCCACCCTCGCGAGCTGGCGGCAGCACGCCGAGCCCTTCACGGCGGTCGTCGTGGCGGTGACCGACTGGGACGCCGCCAGCCCGTGCGAGGGATGGACCGCCACCGACGTGGTAGACCACGTCGTCCAGACGGAGCGGGACTTCGTCGAGGGATGCGGCCTGGCCCTGCCGGTCACCGCCGAGGGATCCCCGTCCCACCGGTGGGCCGCGCACGAGACGGCCGTGGCCGCCCTGCTGGCGGACCCGGCCGTGGGGGACCAGGCGTTCGACGGCCATTTCGGCCCCACGACCGTGGGCGCCACCCTCACCCGCTTCTACGGCTTCGACCTGCTGGTGCACCGCTGGGACATCGCCCGCTCCCAGGGCCGTGACGAGGTCCTCACGGACACCGAGCTCGACGAGATCGACGCCGCCGTGGACGGATTCGGCGAGCACGCCTACGCACCCGGCATCTTCGCCCGACCCGTCGAGGTTCCCGAGGGGGCGGACCGGCGTGCCCGCGTCCTGGCGCGGACGGGCCGCCGAGCCTGACGTCCGTCCACAAGGGCATGGTGAGGCGCCCGCCGAGGCGCCCCACCTGTGGATGAGCCGGAGCCCTCCCGGGGTCACCGGTGCAGGCTGTCCGGCATGCCTACCTGTGACGACTCGGCCGCGTGGACCTACCGGACCCTTCGTGGCTACTCGGACCCTCCGCTGCACGACGTCGCGCGGTTGCTCGACCTGGCGGCGCGCTGGGTGGAGGACGTCGTCGCCGACGCCCTGCGCTCCGAGAAGGTCGAGCAGGCGCTCACGATGCGGGAGGTCCGCGTCCTGCTCGTATGTCGCCCCGCCGGCACCTCGATCGGCGAGCTGCGCGAGCGGGAGCCGCTGAGTCGTCAGGGCCTGCATTCTGTGGTGCGGCGGCTCGTCGACGCCGGTCTGCTCGTACGTGACTGGCACGACACGACGGGGGACCCCATCGTGCGTCCGACCGGATCTGGGGCACGCCTTGCCAGACGTCTCAGGATCGCCCTCTCCATGGCGCTCGAGGACGCGGGGCCCGGGCTGCATCACGGTTCCCGGGGCCTCCTCGAGGACCTGCAGACCCTGGTGGACGACCGTCCTCTGCACGTGGCGCCGCCCAGGCCGCGGCGGGCGCGGCGCGGCCCCGGCGGCCCGAACTCCCGCCTACGACCCGCACCGTGACCCGGCGACTCGATGTAGGCCTCTGAGCCTGTGACCGAGGGTTGGGTGGTGTCACGCTGCGGAGGGGGAGTGGGGGCTGTGCGGCGACGAAATCGTCAGGAGCGTTGACGCGTGTGGTCAGGGCTCCTGACGATGCGTGAGCGGAGCAGCAATTCCTGCGCTCACGGGGAGTGTGGTCTGCGTGCACTCCGTGTCCGGCTGCTGGTCAGGCGCGTGGCGGCTCGACGGACGTCTGGGCGGGCAGGTCGTCGGAGGAGACCAGACCCACGGGGCAGGTGTAGCCGTTGGGTCCGTGGTTGCAGTAGCCGCCGGGGTTCTTGTGGAGGTACTGCTGGTGGTAGTCCTCGGCGAAGTAGAAGGGCCCCGCGTCGTCGGCCGACCGCAGCTCGGTGGTGACGTGGCCGTGGCCGCGCGAGGTCAGCAGCTCGTCGAAGGCTCGCACGGCAGCGCGGGCCTGGGCCTCCTGCAGGGGCGTGGTCCAGTAGATCGCCGAGCGGTACTGCGTGCCGACGTCGTTGCCCTGGCGGTTGGCGGTCGTCGGGTCGTGGTTCTCCATCAGCGTGGCGACGAGGCGGTCGGCGCCGACCTGGCCCGGGTCGTAGGCCACGAGCACCATCTCGGTGTGCCCGGTGCGACCGGTGCACGCCTCCTCGTAGGTCGGGTTGGGGGTGAACCCGCCCATGTAGCCCACCGCCGTGCCGACCACGCCGGGCATCTGCCAGAAGATCCGCTCCAGCCCCCAGAAGCAGCCGCCTGCGACATACAGGATCTCGGCGGGGGAGCCGTCGGTGGTGGTCCAGGGGCCAGTGAGTGGGGCATCGAGGACCGTATGCCGCGCCGCCAGCCCGCCCATGGGGGTGTCGCGCCCGGGCAGTGCCTCGGCGGGGGTGACCATGACGGGGTTGGGGCGACCAAAGATCATGCGTCCAGTCTCGCACGCTCACTGCGGGGCGTCGGGCGCTGCCGCGGGGATGGGGCGGCGCAGCCGCTCACGGATGTCGATCAGCGCCTTGGCGTGCTCCTGCAGCGCGAGGTCCTCGGGTCGCTGGGGGTTCCAGGAGCGCACGTGCTGCTTGTGGCCGTGCTCGTCGAGCGCCACGAGGACCATGGTGCAGTGCGTCGTCGTGCGCATCTCACCGGTGCGGGGGTTGCCGGAGCGGACGTGCACCGAGACGTGCATCGAGGAGTGGCCGGTGTAGATCAGGCGCGCCTCCACCTCGACGAGGTCCCCGATGAGCAGCGGGCGGTAGAACCGGACGCCGCCGGCGTAGACCGCGATGACGCTGCCCTGGTGCCAGCGCTCGGCGACCAGCGTGGCCGCCTCGTCGATCCAGCGCATGACGATGCCGCCGTGCACCTTGCCGCCCCAGTTGACGTCGGTCGGCGCCGCCATGAACCGCAGCGTCTCGCGGCAGGCGTCCGTGTCGTCGGTGTAGCGCTGCCGCTCCATGTCGGCCTCGATGGCACGCCTCCCCTCGATGCGGCTCACCGCCAAGGCCTGCTGCTCGCGCTCCCAGTCGTCCTGCGGCACGAACTCCGGCACCGCGGCGGGCCGCCCGTCCTCGCCCATGGACACGAAGACGAGCAGGCACTGCGTGTTGATGGTGAGCCGGCCGTCGCGAGGGTCGCCGGAGGAGACGGTCGCCACGATGTGCATCGACGAGCGCCCGGTGTGGACCACGCGGGACTGCACCTCGACCAGGTCCCCGACCTCGACCGGGCGGGTGAAGTGGATGTTGCCGACATACGCGGTCACGCAGTAGGTGCCGGACCACCCTGCGGCACAGGCATATCCGGACTTGTCGATCCACTCGAGCATGCGCCCGCCCCCCACCCGGCGCCGGACGTTGCCGTCCGTCGGGGCCGCCATGAATCGGAGGGTCACGCTGCGCTGGGTGCCGGGCATGGCCCCCAGGCTAGTGACGCGGAGCCGGAGGGGCCGCGCGACGTCCACCAGGGCCGGGGTGGATAGCCTGCGGGCATGTCTCGCGTGCTGTGCGTCGATGTCGGCTCGACCTTCACCAAGGCGGTGGTGGTCGAGACGCAGACCGGTGAGCTGGTGGCGCGGGCCGAGACGCTGACCACCGTGACCACCGACGTGCTCGACGGCTACCGGACCGCGCGCGGGCTGGTCGAGGCGCAGCTCGTCGACCCGGCGCTGGGCGGGGCGGGGTCGATCGACGACGTGCTGCTGTGCTCCAGCGCGGGTGGGGGGCTGCGGCTCGCGGTGGTGGGCTACGAGCGGACGGTGACCGCCGAGGCGGGGCACCGCGTGGGCCTGTCGGCCGGCGCCAAGGTCGTCCACGTGAGCGCGGGCGAGCTCGACGCGCAGGGCATCCGCGACCTGCGGGCCAGCCGTCCGGACGTGGTCCTGCTCGTCGGCGGCACCGACGGGGGCAACGCAGAGGTGCTGCGGCACAACGCGACTCGCCTGGCGCGGGCCCGCGTGACCATGCCCGTCGTGGTCGCCGGCAATGCCGCGGCGCGTGACGAGGTCGTGGCGATCCTGCAGGAGACCGGCCGCCGGGTGGTCGCCACGGACAACGTCGTCCCGCGCATCGGCGTCATCGCGCCGGAAGGGGCGCGGGCCGCCATCCGGGAGGTGTTCCTGGAGCACGTGATCGGGGGCAAGGGGCTGTCGCGGGGGCCGGAGCTGGCGCGGCTGGTGCGCGCCGCGACGCCCGACGCGGTGCTGAGCGGCGTCGAGGTGCTGGCGGCGCTGCACGACGGCGACGTTCTGGTCGTCGACGTGGGCGGCGCGACGACCGACGTCTACTCCGTCATCGAGCCGCAGGGGGAGGACGCGACGCTGCGCAAGCACGTCGTCGGCACGCTCTGGGCGATGCGCACCGTCGAGGGGGACCTCGGGATGCGCTGGAACGCCCCCACCATCGTCGAGGCGGCCCCCGGCGAGGGGCTCGCCGTGAGCGAGGGCCTGAGCGCGTATGCCGACCGCGTCCACGCCGACACCGGGCACCTGCCGGTCGACGCGATCGAGCGCAGGCACGACGCCGAGCTGGCCCGCCTCGCGGCCACGATCGCGGTGCGCCGCCACGCCCGCCCGGACCGTCCCACCGGCGACATCGCCCTCGTGCTGGGGTCGGGCGGTGCGCTGCGGCACGGCGGCCAGCCGGGGGGGAGCACAGCGACAGCGGGGGAGAGGACAGCAGGGGAGGTGCTCGGCGCGGTCACGAGCGACTGGGCCGGCGGCTGGCGGGTGCCCGACCAGGCCCGGACGGCCGTGGACGTGGACTACGTGCTGTGCGCGGTGGGGCTGCTCGCGGGGGTCGACGAGGCGGCGGCCCGCCGGGTGGCAGCGCGGCTGCTGCGGTAGGGCGGTCGGCATACGGCCCGGAGAACCCGAAGATCGTGAGGGTCTGGTCCAAGAATCGTGGACCAGACCCTCACGATCGTGGGAGAACGAGGAGGTCAGGCTGTCATACAGTCACACAGTCACGCCTGATAGGGCTTGGCGTCCTTGATCTTGACCGAGATGGTCTTGCCGTTGGGGGCCTCGTACGAGGCCGAGTCGCCCTTCCTCTTGCCGTTGATGGCGGCGCCGAGGGGGGACTTCTCGGAGTAGACCTCGAGGTCCTCGTCGCCGGCCATCTCGCGGCTGCCGAGCAGGAACGTCAGGTCGTCGCCGAACAGGTCGACGGTGACGACCATGCCCGGCTCGACGATGCCGTCGTCCGCAGGGGCCTCGCCGACCTTGGCGGTCTCCAGCAGCTGCTTGAGCTGGCGGATGCGGGCCTCCATCTTGCCCTGCTCCTCCTTGGCCGCGTGGTATCCGCCGTTCTCCTTGAGGTCGCCCTCGTCACGGGCGGCCTCGATGCGCTTGGCGATGTCGGTGCGGCCGGGGCCCGACAGCTGCTCGAGCTCACCCTTGAGGCGGTCGTAGGCCTCCTGGGTCAGGAAGCTCTGCTGAGCGGTCGTCTCGGTCACGATGATGTCTCCTGGTCGGTATAAGTCAGGGTCCGGACCACGCGACGAGGCTCCGGGGAGCCGCGCGTCAGGTCCAGACCCGCACGAGTAAGCGACCAGTGTACCAACTGGCCCCCGACCGTGCTCGAACCGGCCCGGACGGCCCTGATCAGACGGCGTCGAAGGGTGGCTCACACGCGCGTGCAGAGCTTGACTGTGCCGGTCACGGCTCGCGAGGTCGTGCGCAGGGTGGTGCGGGTGCGCGTCGTGTCCTGCCGGTCGTCCGCGGTCACCCGCACGTGCGCCGTCCCGACCGGCGCGAAGCGCACGTCGAGCGCCTCGACCTCGCAGGACACCGTCCAGCCCCGCGGCCGGGTCACCTCGAAGTCCACCATCACCGTCCGGTCGTCCGCGACGCGGTAGTTGATGACCCGGTGGGTGATGACGTCGGTGGCGTTCTGCACGCCGATCCAGGCGAGGAGCGCGACCGCCGGGACGAGGACGGCCGCCGCGATCCACCACCACCGGCGGGAGCCGAGCCGGGGCACGACGGGCTGCTCGAGCTCCTCGTCGTAGTCCCGCTCGTCCACGTCCGGGTAGGCGTCGTCAGGCACGTCGGCTCCTGCAGGTGGTTCGGGGCACAATGGGGGTCGCCCACCACCGTAGTCCCGCCGGAAGGACCCCTCGTGACCGACACCGCCCGTGGCCCGCTGCGGCTCATGTGCGTGCACGCCCACCCCGACGACGAGTCCAGCAAGGGCGCGGCGACCATGGCGCGCTACCGCGCGGAGGGGCACGAGGTCCTCGTCGTCACCTGCACCGGCGGCGAGCGCGGGGACGTGCTCAACGACAAGCTCAAGGACGACCCGCACATCCAGCGCAACCTCCCGGAGGTGCGCCGCCAGGAGATGGCCAAGGCGCGCGAGATCCTCGACGTGCAGCAGGTGTGGCTGGGCTTCGTCGACTCGGGGCTGCCCGAGGGGGACCCGTTGCCGCCGCTGCCGGACGGGTGCTTCGCCCTCGAGTCGCTGGACGTCACGACCGAGGCGCTGGTCCGGGTCGTCCGGGAGTTCCGTCCGCACGTCATGACGACCTATGACGAGAAGGGCGGCTACCCGCACCCCGACCACGTCATGACCCACGTGGTGGCGATGGCGGCGTTCGAGGCGGCCGGGGACGCCGACCGCTACCCGCACGCGGGCGAGCCCTGGCAGCCGCTCAAGATCTACTACAACCAGACCTTCTCCAAGGCGCGCATCACGGCCTTCCACGAGGCGATGCTGGCGGGCGGGCACAAGAGTCCGTACGACGACTGGCTCAAGGGGTGGCGCGACCGCCCCGAGCGGACGGTGACCACCAAGGTCCACGTCGCGCAGTACTTCCCGATCCGGGACGCCGCCCTCATGGCCCACGCCACCCAGGTCGACCCGGACGGCACGTGGTTCCAGGTGCCGCTCGCGATCCAGGAGCAGTCCTGGCCGTACGACGACTTCGAGGCCGCCCTGTCGTACGTCCCGGTCGAGGCCGGTGAGGACGACCTGTTCGCCGGCCTGGGCACGCTCGACGAGGCGGACGCGCTGGCTCGTCGCAGCGACCTGTCCATCGCCTACGACGGCCGCGTGGCCCTCGAGAGCGAGCACGAGCACGAGCACGAGGAGCAGGACTCATGAACCCCGGTGGCGGCGGCAACGACCTCTACAACCAGATCGGACCGGGCTTCGCAGCCTTCGTCGTGATCTTCTTGCTGGCGCTGGCGATCTGGCTGCTCGCCCGGAGCATGAACGGCCACCTGCGCCGGGTGCGCTACCGCGAGGCCGCGGAGCAGCAGGCCGAGCGCGACCGGCAGGCCGCGCGCGAGCAAGGGGCCGAGGGCGGGCGGCAGGAGTAGCCTCGGCACCGTTCGTGCCGCGCCGCCCTCCAGCACGCCGTGCGCGCCGAGCTGGCACAGCCCGCTGAGTCCGCCGAGTCACCGGTCAAGGAGGTTCCCGTGCGCAGCGCCGTCGGCAACCCGCTGTACTCCGCCTACGAGCGTCGGCTGCTCAGCCAGCTGCCCACCGCGGGGCTGCCGCGGCACGTCGGCGTGATGCTCGACGGCAACCGTCGCTGGGCACGCGCCAAGGGCGCTGACACGGCCGAGGGGCACCAGGCCGGGGCGGACCGGATCGAGCACCTGCTGGAGTGGTGCGACGAGGTGGGCATCGAGTTCGTCACCCTGTGGCTGCTGTCCACCGACAACCTCAGCCGTCCCGAGGCCGAGCTCGCACCGCTGCTGCGCATCATCGAGACCACCGTCGCCGCGCTCGCCGAGCAGCAGCGCTGGCGCATCCGGCTGGTCGGGGCGCTGGACCTCCTGCCCGCCGAGACCTCGACCGCGCTGCGCAGCGCCGAGCAGGCCACGGCCGAGCTCGACGGACTCGTCTGCAACATCGCCGTGGGCTACGGCGGGCGCCGCGAGATCGCTGACGCCGTCAAGGATCTCCTGCGTGCGCAGGCCGCCCGGGGCCGCACGCTGGAGCAGATCATCGAGTCGCTGGACGTCGACCAGATCGCCGACCACCTCTACACCAAGGGGCAGCCCGACCCGGACCTCGTGATCCGCACCTCGGGCGAGCAGCGCATCGGCGGCTTCCTGCTGTGGCAGTCGATCCACAGCGAGTTCTACTTCTGCGAGGCCTACTGGCCCGACTTCCGTCGGGTGGACTTCCTGCGGGCCCTGCGGTCGTATGCCGACCGCGAACGGCGTTACGGCTCCTGATGGTTCGCGCGAGACTGGGGTGTCCCCATACGGCGGTCCCCGACGACGCCAGGGGTCTGCGCGGGTGAACTTCCGCTGAACCCGGGCGCGCCGCGGCGAGATCTCCCGCGCGACCTCGGCGAGCCGCACGTACCGTGGCGGGCATCCGGCGCATCCAGCGCACGGATGGGAAGGCCTTGACGTTGAGGGAGCCACACGTGCTCCGGACGGGGGCCGGACCCGGCGCCCCGGCGTCAGGGTCGGCCTCCGGACCGAGAGCGAGCGCGACGGCACCGTCGCGCGTGGGGAGTCAGCGTGACGCAGACCAGCCATGACGAGACGTCCGCGGACAAGCGGGGCGAGGGCGGCGCCGACGTCCGGGGCGAGGGGGTCGCCGAGGTCGCCGGGGATCTGGCCGCCGTCCAGGGCGCGGTGGCGAAGGGGTGCCGCACCTACGTGATCGACACCTCCGTGCTCCTGTCCGACCCCCGGGCGATGCTCCGCTTCGCCGAGCACGAGGTGGTGCTGCCGGTCGTCGTCGTGACCGAGCTCGAGGCCAAGCGGCACCACCCGGAGCTGGGCTACTTCGCCCGGCAGGCGCTGCGGCTGCTCGACGACCTGCGGGTCAAGGAGGGGCGGCTGGATCACGCGGTGTCCGTCGGCGAGGACGGCGGCACCCTGCGGGTCGAGCTCAACCACACCGACCCGCGCGTCCTGCCGGACGGGTTCCGGCTGGGCGACAACGACACGCGCATCCTCGCGGTCGCCAAGCACCTGGCAGACTCCGGCCGGCACGTGACGATCGTCAGCAAGGACCTGCCCATGCGGGTCAAGGCCTCGGCGGTCGGCCTGGACGCCGAGGAGTACCGCCACGAGTGGAAGGTCGACTCGGGCTGGACGGGGATCGTCGAGCTGGAGGTCGCCCCGGAGCAGCTGGACGCGCTCTACGAGAACGGTCGCGCCGAGATGCCCGAGGCCAAGGACCTGCCCGTGCACACCGGTCTGGTGCTGTCCTCAGCCCGCGGCAGCGGCCTCGGCCGGGTCGGGGCGGACGGTGCGGTGCGCCAGGTGCGTGGCGACCGGGACGCCTTCGGGCTGCACGGCCGTTCCGCGGAGCAGCGGATCGCCCTGGACCTGCTGCTCGACCCGGACGTCGGCATCATCTCCCTCGGCGGCCGGGCCGGCACCGGCAAGAGCGCCCTCGCCCTGTGCGCCGGGCTCGAGGCCGTGATGGAGCGCCGTCAGCACCGCAAGGTCATCGTCTTCCGCCCGCTCTACGCCGTCGGCGGCCAGGAGCTCGGCTATCTCCCCGGGACCGAGAACGAGAAGATGGGGCCCTGGGCGCAGGCGGTCTTCGACACCCTGGGCGCCGTGGTGTCCACGGAGGTCGTGGAGGAGGTCATCGACCGCGGCCTGCTCGAGGTGCTGCCGCTCACGCACATCCGCGGGCGCTCGCTGCACGACGCCTTCGTCATCGTCGACGAGGCCCAGTCGCTCGAGCGCAACGTCCTGCTCACGGTCCTGTCTCGCGTCGGCCAGAACTCCCGCGTCGTCCTCACCCACGACGTCGCGCAGCGCGACAACCTCCGGGTGGGGCGCCACGACGGCGTCGCCGCGGTCATCGAGACCCTGAAGGGGCACCCGCTCTTCGCCCACGTCACCTTGACCCGCAGCGAGCGCAGCCCCATCGCCGCGCTCGTCACGGACCTGCTGGAGGGCCTGGACATCTGAGCGCGAGCCGCCCGACCCGACGTCCCCTCACGGGTAACCCGTGCAAGGCGTGCCTAACCTCAGGCGTACTGTGGGCGGCATGAGGCCCACCGACACGCTCCAGTCCGTCCCCCTCCGGCGACCGGTGCGCCTCACCCTGGTCGGGCTGCCCCTCGGGGCGCGTCGTCGGCTGGCCGAGCTGGGCCTGCGCACCGGCGCGACGGTCGAGGTGGTCCACCGCACGGCCGGGGGTGGTCGGGTCGTGGCGGTGGCCGGCTCCCGCATCGCTCTGGACCGGGAGACGGCGCGCGGCATGCAGGTCCTCGGGGAGCAGGAGGTGCCGGTCGTATGACGCAGGCCCCGCCCCACGCCGGGGCCGCCACCTCCGGGCACATCACGGCCGCCGGCGTGCCCAGCTGCCACAGCGACGCCGGTGGACCGGCCGCGGCCCCCGGGGCGCCGGTCGTCGCCCTGGCCGGCTCGCCCAACGTGGGCAAGTCGACGTTGTTCAACGCCCTCACGGGCGCCCGCCGCCACGTGGGCAACTGGCCCGGCACCTCGGTGGAGGTGGGACGCGGGGCGTGGCGGGTCGGCCCGTCCGCGGCCCCACGCCGCGCGGCGGGCGAGGGCGAGGGCGAGGGCACGGCCGGCGAGCTGGACCTCGTCGACCTGCCCGGCGCCTACAGCCTGGACCCCGCCTCCCCGGACGAGGAGCTCACGCGTGCTCTGCTCGTCGACAAGCCGCCCGCCGAGCGCCCCGACCTCGTGGTCGTCACGGTCGACGCCGCGCACCTGGCGCGCAGCCTCTACCTCGTGGCGCAGGTCCGCGAGCACGCGTTGCGGGTCGTGGTGGCCCTGACCATGGGCGACGTCGCCGAGCGGCGCGGCATCCACGTCGATGCGGACCGACTGGCGACCTCGCTGGGCGTGCCGGTCGTCCCCGTCGACCCCCGGCGTCGCACGGGGCTGGACACCCTCGCGCACGTCGTGGTCGACACCCTGGATCGCCCGGTCCCTGCCGTGCGGGCGGTTGACGGCATACGGGACCGACACGCCCACGACCAGACGGACAACCCCGACGGGGAGGACCTGGTCGGGCCCGTGGACTCGCTCGACTCCGCCGACCACGAGCTGCTGCTGGCCGACGACCGGTTCGCGTGGGTCGAGTCGGCCCTGGAGGGCGCGGTCAGCCAGGGTGACGAGGTCCGGGTCGGGTGGACCGACCGGGTCGACGGGATCGTGACGCACCGCCTCTGGGGGCCGCTGGTCTTCCTGGCGGCCATGTGGGTGGTGTTCCAGCTCACCACGACCGTCGCGGCGCCGATGCAGGACTGGCTCGACGGATTGTTCACCGGCCCCGTCAGCGACGCAGCAGGGTGGCTGCTCGGTCGTATCGGCTTGGGGGAGAGCCCGGTTCGCGGCTTCGTCGTGGACGGGCTCATCGCCGGCGTCGGGATGCTCCTGACCTTCGTGCCGCTCATGGCGCTGATGTTCGCGCTGCTGTCGCTGCTCGAGGACTCGGGCTACATGGCCCGCGCCGCCGTCGTCACCGACCGGCTGATGCGGTCGATCGGCCTGCCGGGGAGGGCCTTCCTGCCGCTGGTGGTCGGCTTCGGGTGCAACGTGCCGGCCATCGCCGCCACCCGCACCCTGCCCAACGCGCACCACCGCGTCATGACCTCGCTGCTCGTGCCGCTCACGTCGTGCACCGCGCGGCTCACGGTCTACGTCCTGCTGGCGACGACCTTCTTCCCACGCCAGGCGGGCACCGTCGTCTTCGCGATGTACCTCCTGTCCATCGTGCTGGTCGTCGGGCTCGGCCTCGCGCTGCGCTCCACGGTATGGCGCCGCGTCGGCGACGAGCCGCTGATCCTCGACCTGCCGCCCTATCAGCTCCCGCACCTGCGGCTCATGGCCACGCAGACCTGGGTGCGGCTGCGGGGATTCCTGCGGACCGCCGGCGGCATCATCGTCGCCACGGTCGTCGCGATCTGGCTGCTGCAGGCCACCCCTATGCCGGGCAGGGGGTCCTTCGGCGAGGTGCAGGCCGCGGACTCCGTCTACGCCGCCGGTGCCTCCGCGGTCGCTCCCGTCTTCGCGCCCGCCGGCTACGGCGAGTGGCGGACCTCGTCCGCGCTGGTCGTGGGCTTCGTCGCCAAGGAGGCGGTCATCTCGTCGTGGGCGCAGACCTACGCGGTGTCCGAGCCCGCCAGCGAGCGTGAGCCCGGCCGGCTCGGCGAGGTCATCCGCGAGGACCTGGAGCGCTCGTCGGGCGGCCACGGGACGGCGGCCGCGCTCGCGTTCATGGTCTTCCTGCTGGCCTACACCCCCTGCGTCGCGACCCTGGCGGCGCAGCGGCGTGAGATCGGTCTGCGCTGGACGGGGTTCGGGCTGGTGGTGCAGCTGACGATGGCCTGGGCGCTGTCGGTCCTGGTGTTCCAGGTCGGGCGGCTGCTCGTATGACGGGCGGGCCGCTGCAGCAGGTGCTGGCGGCGTTCGGGTCGGGGGCGCGGTCGCTGGACGAGATCTCACGCCGGACGGGGCTCTCCCGGGCATCGGTCGACGCTGCCGTCGACCACCTCGTGCGGATGGGGAGGGTCGAGGCGCGCGAGCTGGCCGCCGGCTGCCCCGACGGCGGGTGCGGGACGTGCGCCTCCGGCTCGGCCGACGGGGCCGCTGGCTGCGGCGCGGACGGCCCGTCGCGGCGCCGGTCGGGACCGGTCCTCGTCGAGCTGACCCTGCGCCGCCCCCTTCGTTGAGCCGCCCTGCTCGTCGAGAGCCTTGGAGGCGGGGGAGGGCCGTGCGGGTGGGTTCAGAGCTTGCGCAGGAGCACCCGCCGCACCGAGTGGTCCTCGCCCTTGGTGAGGACGAGGTTGGCCCGCCCGCGGGTGGTCATCACGTTGTCCTCGAGGTTGGGGCCGTTGATCTCCTCCCAGATCCGCAGCGCGGTGGCCCGCGCCTCGGCGTCCGACAGGTCGGCGTAACGCCGGAAGTAGGACGCCGGGTCGGCGAAGGCCGTCTGCCGCAGCTTGAGGAAGCGGTCGACGTACCAGGTCTTGATGTGGTCGATGCGGGCGTCGACGTAGACCGAGAAGTCGAAGAAGTCCGACACGGCCAGGCCCAGCCGCCCGTCACGCCTCGGCTGTGGGGCCTGCAGGACGTTGAGGCCCTCGACGATGAGGACGTCTGGCTGCTCCACGACGACCTGCTCGCCGGGGACGATGTCGTAGACGAGGTGGGAGTAGACGGGTGCGGTCACGGACGGCGCACCGCCCTTGACCGCGGCGACGAACCTCAGCAGGGCCCGGCGGTCGTAGGACTCGGGAAAGCCCTTGCGGTGCATCAGGCCCCGCTCGGCGAGGACGGCGTTGGGGTAGAGGAAGCCGTCTGTGGTGATCAGCTCGACCTTGGGGGTGGTCGGCCAGCGCCGGAGCAGGTCGCGCAGCAGGCGGGCGGTGGTGGACTTGCCGACGGCCACGGACCCGGCGACCCCGATCACGAAGGGTGTCGGTGGCGGCGTCGACTCCATGAGAAAACTGCTCGTGACCCGGTGCAGCTGCGAGGTGGCGTCGACGTAGAAGGACAGCAGCCGCGACAGGGGGAGGTAGACCTCCTCGACCTCCTGCAGGTCCAGCGGGACACCGGTGCCCTGGATGCGGGCCAGGTCGGCGGCGTCGAGCGAGAGGGGGTGCCGGTCCCGCAGCCGGGCCCAGGCGGCTCGGTCCATCTCGACGTACGGGGTCGAGACCGGCGCGACGGCAGCATTGGACGACACCCGGACATTGTGGCCCATGAGCACGTATGACGCTCCGTCACCTCACGACCGCGGGTTTCGCGCGTGCGTGGGCCCGGGGCCGGATATCGTGGCCGGCATGTGTGGAATCGTGGGATACGTCGGCCCCCAGGTGGATGGCAAGGCTCAGCAGGTCGTCCTGGAGGGGCTGGCCCGGCTGGAGTACCGCGGCTACGACTCGGCGGGCCTCGCCCTCGTCGGTCCGGACGGGGTCTCCTCGGCCAAGAAGGCCGGCAAGCTCGTCAACCTCACGACCGAGCTGGAGGCGCACCCGCTCGGTGCCGCCAGCACCGGCATCGGCCACACCCGCTGGGCCACCCACGGCGGCCCCACCGACCAGAATGCCCACCCGCACCGCGGTGGCGAGGACCTCAAGGTCGCGGTCGTCCACAACGGCATCATCGAGAACTTTCACGCCCTCAAGACGCAGCTCGTCGCCGAGGGCGCCGAGTTCCGCTCCGAGACCGACACCGAGGTCGCCGCGCACCTGCTGGCCAGGGCCTACGACGGCGATCTGACGGCGGCCATGCTCGACGTGGTCAACCGTCTCGAGGGCGCGTTCACGCTCCTCGCCGTGCACGCGGACCACCCCGGCACCGTGGTGGCGGCCCGTCGCAACAGCCCGCTGGTCATCGGCCTCGGCGAGGGCGAGAACTTCCTCGGGTCCGACGTCGCGGCCTTCATCGGCTACACCAAGTCGGCGATGGAGGTCGACCAGGACCAGCTGGTCGTCATCACCCCCGACGACGTCCAGGTCATCGGCTTCGACGGGACGCCCGCCGAGGGCAAGAGGTTCGAGGTGACCTGGGACGCCGAGGCGGCGGAGAAGGGCGGCCACGCGTCCTTCATGGAGAAGGAGATCCTCGAGCAGCCCAAGGCCATCGCCGACACCCTGCTCGGACGCACCGACGAGGACGGCAAGCTCGTGCTCGACGAGATGAACATCGACCCCGACCGGCTCAGGGCCATCGACAAGATCATCATCGTGGCGTGCGGCACCGCCTTCTACTCGGGCCTGTCCGCCAAGTACGCCATCGAGCACTGGACCCGCATCCAGACCGAGGTCGAGCTGGCGCACGAGTTCCGCTACCGCGACCCGGTCGTCGACGACCGCACCCTGGTCGTGTCCATGTCGCAGTCGGGCGAGACCATGGACACGCTCATGGCGGTCAAGCACGCCAAGGAGCTGGGCGCGCTCACGGTCTCGATCTGCAACACCTACGGCGCCACCATCCCGCGCGAGTCCGACGCCGCGCTCTACACCCACGCCGGGCCCGAGATCGCCGTCGCCTCGACCAAGGCCTTCACCGCCCAGATCGCGGCCTGCTACCTGCTCGGCCTCTACCTCGCGCAGCTGCGCGGCGGGACCTACGCCGAGGACGCGCAGGCCGTCATGCGCGAGCTCGCCGAGATCCCCCAGCACGTCGACACCGTCCTCGGCAGCATGGACCGCGTCCGCGAGATCGCCCGCTTCATGTCCGACACCCGCTCGGTGCTCTTCCTCGGTCGCCACGTCGGCTACCCGATCGCGCTCGAGGGCGCGCTCAAGCTCAAGGAGATCGCCTACATCCACGCCGAGGGCTTCGCGGCCGGCGAGCTCAAGCACGGTCCGATCGCGCTGATCGAGCCCGGCCAGCCGGTGTTCATCGTCATGCCCGCGCAGGACAGCCCCTATGACCTGCACGCCAAGGTGGTCTCCAACATCCAGGAGATCCGCGCGCGTGGCGCCCGCACGCTGGTCATCACCGAGCGCGGCGACGAGGCGGTCCGACCGTTCGCGGACGAGGTCATCGAGGTGCCGCGCACCAGCGTGATGATGATGCCGCTGCTGTCGATCATCCCGCTGCAGGTCTTTGCCTGCGAGCTCGCCACCGCCAAGGGCCTGGACGTCGACCAGCCGCGCAACCTCGCCAAGTCCGTCACCGTCGAGTGACGGCGGGCGCCGGCATACGAGCAGGTCGTCCATGATCCTCGGCGTGGGGATCGACGTCGTCGACGTCGATCGGTTCGCGCGCACCCTCGAGCGGGCTCCCGGGCTGCTGGAGCGGTTGTTCACGCCCGAGGAGCGGGGCCTGCGCGCCGAGTCGACCGCCGCCCGGTTCGCTGCCAAGGAGGCGCTCGCCAAGGCCCTCGGCTCGCCCGGGTCGCTCAGCTGGCAGGACGCGACCGTCGTGCGGGGCGAGCACGGACGTCCCTACTGGCAGGTACGCAGGAGCGTCCAGGATCGGATGGACCTGCTCGGCGTGACTAGGCTGCACCTGTCCCTGTCCCACGACGCGGGCGTGGCCTCGGCGTTCGTCATCGCCGAGGGGTGACACCCGACCGGTCCCGCCCCGGTGCCCTGCAAGGAGGTCCGCGATGATCCAGGCCTGGTCGGTCGACGACGTCCGCGCCGCGGAGGAGCGCGCCATGGCGCAGCTCCCCGACGGTGAGCTGATGCAACGGGCCGCGACGGGTCTGGCCCAGGTCGTCGCGGCGCGCCTCCCGGACGACACGAGCACGCAGCCGCTCGTCGTCGCCCTCGTCGGCGGGGGCAACAACGGCGGCGACGCCCTGTGGGCCCTCGCCCACCTCGCGGACCTGGTGGGGGAGCCCCTCGACCTGGTCGCCGTCCTCACCTCCGAGCACCGCCACGAGGAGGGCCTGCGCGCCGCGCGCCGGGCCGAGGTCGAGATCGTCGACGCGACCAGGGGCGGGTCCAAGGGCGGGTCGAAGGCCAGGCGCCGGAGCAAGGCGCTGGACCACGCGGTCGAGGCCCTGGCCGTGGCCGACGTCGTCCTCGACGGCGTCCTCGGGATCGGTGGCCGACCCGGTCTGCCCGACCTCGTCACCGAGCTGCTCGAGGCCATCGGTGCGGACGCCCACGTCATTGCCGTCGACGTCCCGTCCGGCGTGGACCCCATGGGCGAGATCGTCGGCGGGGCCGGGGTGTTCGCCGACGAGACGGTGACCTTCGGCTGCGCCAAGCCCGTGCACGTCCTCGGCACGGCGAGCCGGTGCGGCATGCTCACCGTCGTCGACATCGGCCTGGACCTCGGACGCGACCATGCCTCCGCGTCGGCCGCGCGCACCGCGCCCGCGGCCGAGCGGGTCGACCACGACGACGTCGCCGCGCTGTGGCCCGTGCCCGGTCCCGAGGACGACAAGTACTCCCGCGGCGTGGTCGGGGTGGTCGCCGGCGGCGAGGTCTACACCGGCGCACCCCTGCTGAGCGTCACCGCGGCGGTCTGCGCGGGGGCGGGGATGGTGCGCTACGTCGGCCCGCCCGGCCCGACCCAGCTGGTCCGTGCCGAGGTGCCCGAGGCCGTGCACGGGACCGGGCGCGTCCAGGCCTGGGTCGTCGGCCCCGGCCTCGACGCCCATCCGCACTCGTGGGACCAGCTGGGCCTGGCGCAGGTCGAGGCCGCCCGCCGCGCCCTCGACAGCGAGCTGCCCTGCCTGGTCGACGCCGGCGGGCTGGACCTGCTCGACGGTCCGCGCACGCACGCCGGTGCCCGCACCCTGCTCACGCCTCACGCCGGTGAGCTGGCCCGTCTGCTCGCGCGGCTCGACCCCGAGGCGTCCGGGCTCGACCGCGAAAGGGTCGTCGTCGAGCCCTTGCGCTGGGCCCGGCGCGCCGCAGATCTGCTGCGGGCCACGGTGCTGCTCAAGGGATCCACGACGTATGTCGTCCCGCCCCCCGCCTCCGGGCTGGCAGTCCGGGCGCAGGCCGACGCCCCGGCGTGGGCCGGCACAGCGGGGTCCGGAGACGTGCTCGCAGGGCTGGCCGGGACGCTGCTCGCGGCGGGCCTCGACCCGGTGGACGCCGGGTCCCTCGCCGCGCTCGTGCACGGGGTCGCGGCCCACGACGCCAATCCCGGCGGCCCCGTCCGCGCGCTCGAGATCGCCCAGCAGGTGCCCCGCACCGTCGCGCGCCTGCTGGCCCGCGCCGCGGAGGTGGGGTGAGCGATGGCGCCTGACATGACGCCGGTCGGCCGGTTGACCGGGCTCGGGCTCGGCCTCGGCGCCGTCGCGGCCGGAGCCCTCGCCGGCGTGCTGTCGCGGGCCCACGCGATGGCCCCGGAGACGGGGGAGACCTACGAGCACACGCCGTCGCACGAGACGGTCGTCGTCGTCGAGGACGGCACGGTGCTCCACGTCGAGATCGACGAGCCCGACCCCGCCACGGCGGTGGACGGGCGACCCACCGTCGTCATCTCGCACGGCTACACCCTGTCCACCCGGGCCTGGATCTTCGTCCGGCGCCGGCTGGTCGCGGCGGGCTACCGCGTCGTGCTGTGGGACCAGCGCGGCCACGGCCGGTCGGGGCAGGGCGCCCGCGACTCCTACCGCATCGAGACCTTGGGTGGGGACCTCAAGGCCGTGATCGACGCGACCTGCCCAGAGATGCCGTTCGCCCTCGTCGGCCACTCGATGGGCGGGATGACCCAGATGGGTCTGGCCCGCCTCTGCCCCACCCTCGTGTGCGAGCGCTGCGTCGCCGTGGCCTTCGTCGCCACGAGCGCGGGCGGGGAGGGGGAGCTGAGGGTGCAGCTGGGCGACCTGCTCGGTCGCGCTGCCCAGCGTGTCGGGCCGTTCGCCCTCGCGCCGCTGGCCGGGCGCCAGGATGCCGTCGAGCAGGCCCGCCGCCTCGCCCGCCAGGCCGAGGACTTCTTCACCTACCGCTACTCGTTCCACTCGCCCGTGCCGCCCAGCCTGCTGCGCTACGCCGCCGACATCATCATGGCGACGCCCATCGAGGTGATGCACGGCTACCTGCGCACCCTGTCCGAGCACGACGAGCGCAAGGCGCTGGCGACCTTCGCCGGGATCGAGGCGCTCGTGATCAACGGCACCCACGACCTGATGACCCCGCCACGCCACAGCGACGAGATCGTGCGGCTGCTGCCAGGAGCGGAGCACGTCCTCGTCACCGACGCCGGGCACCTGATCATGCTGGAGTACCCCGATCTCGTGACCGACGAGATCCTGGCGATGCTGGACCGGGCCGAGCGGCACCGGGCGGCCGTCGGCGGCCTCGCGTCGCGGGAGGCGGTGCCCGTCGGCACGACCGCGCAGACCCGCGGCCGACGCCGCGAGGTCACCGACCTCGTGCACAACCGCGCCACCCTGCGGCGCGAGCAGCAGGCCCGGCGCCGCGAGCAGGTCGCCCGCGCCACCGAGCAGGTCGAGCGTCAGGCCCGCAAGGTCCGGTCCGTCGCCGGACCCATCACCTCCGCCCGCCCCGGGAAGGAACGTCGTGACCCCTGATCACGCTGAGCCGCACGCCATCTCGCTGCCCACCGCCGCGTCGACGCAGGACCTGGGGCGCCGTCTCGCGGGGCTCTTGAGGGCGGGGGACCTGCTCCTGCTCACCGGTGACCTCGGCGCCGGCAAGACCACCCTCACCCAGGGCCTGGCGGAGGGGCTCGGCGTGCGGGGCCCGATCACCTCGCCGACCTTCGTCATCGCCCGGGTCCACCCCTCGCTGGTCGGCGGGCCGCGGCTGGTCCACGTGGACGCCTACCGTCTGTCCGGGGCGCTGGACTTCGACGACCTCGACCTCGACGCCACCGTCGACGAGTCGGTGACCGTGGTCGAGTGGGGGCACGGGGTGGCGGAGCTGCTGTCCGAGGACTATCTCGAGCTCGAGCTCACGGGCGAGACCACCCGCACGGCCCGGCTCACCGGCCACGGGCAGCGGTGGGCCGGTCCGGACGTCCTCGCGGCGGTCCGGGACCTGGCCGGACCCACGCGAGGGATGGGGTGACCGCGCCGGGTAGCGTGCGCTGAGCCCGTGCCCGGTCTTGACGTGCGTGCCCCGTCTCGAGCTGCAGCACCAGACGCGCGATGGCAGCCCAGACGGGTAACGGTCGCCCAGACGGCAGACCCCTCCGGGCGCACTCTCCTCCTCGACAGGACACCCGTCAGCACCCGACGCGCCCTAGCCTGAGCCGTATGACGACCCTCACCGCCCTCGGCCACGAACGCTTCGTCTCCCTCACGACCTTTCGCCGCAACGGGGAGGGCGTGGCGACCCCCGTGTGGGTGGCTCGCGACGGCGACGCCCTCGTGGTCATCACGCCGGAGGGCACCGGCAAGCTGCGCCGCCTGCGCCGCGACGACCGGGTGACCCTGCGACCCTGCGACCGGCGGGGCCGGGTGGCGCCGGACGCCCCCACCGTGGAGGCCCGCGCCACCGTCCACGACGACCCCTGGACCGTGCAGCGGGTCATGAGCACCATGGCGGCCAAGTACGGCCTCGAGTTCAAGGCCTTCATGCTCGTCGAGCGGATCATCAAGCGCGGCAACCCATCTCGCATCGTCATCGACATCCGTTGAGGTGAAGCGGGCTTGATGTAGCAGGCTGACGGCGTGCTCTCCCGACTCGGCTTCCCACCCATCGGCCACCACCGCCGGTTCGTCGTCGCCATGGGCGTCGACGCCATCGGCAGCGGCGTCTTCATGCCCATCTCGGTCCTGTACTTCCTGCGCACCACCGACGTGCCGCTGGAGCAGGTCGGGCTCGCCCTGTCCGTGGCCGCGGCCGCCTCGTTGCCCGTCGTGCTGCTCGTCGGTCACCTCGTCGACCGCTACGGCGCCAAGCGGATCCTGCTGGCGGCCAACGCGATCCAGGCGGCGGGCTACCTCGGCTACCTGCTCGTCGACGGCTACCTCGGGGTGCAGCTCGTGACCGCTCTCGTCGCGATGGGCCAGGCCGCATTCTGGGCGTCCTACTCGCCGATGGTCGCGGCGATCACCCGGCCCGGCGAGCGCGAGCTGTGGTACGGCTTCCTCGGCGCGCTGCGCAACGTCGGCTTCGCGGTCGGCGGCCTGGTGGCCGGGGTCGCCATCTCCGTCGGCACCCCCACCGCCTTTCGCGCGATGGTGGCGGCCGACGCGGCGTCATACCTGCTCGCCCTCGGCCTGCTCCTCGGGGTGCCGGCGCACGATCGGCGAGCCGCCGCGGACCGCGCCGACGAGGACGGGCGCGCCGGCGCCCTTTCCGGGCTGTCGACGGTGCTGCGGGACCGGCCCTTCCACACGCTGATCGTCGTCAACACGATCTACGCCCTCGGGGGTCTCGCGCTCAACTACGCCATGCCCGTCTATGCCGTGGAGGTCCTGCGGCTGCCCGGGTGGGTGACCGGCGCGATCTTCACCCTCAACACCGTCATGGTGGGCCTCGGGCAGGGGCTGGCCGTCCGGTCCATGCGGGGGCACCGTCGGCACCGGATCGTCGCCGCGGGGCACCTTGCGTATGCCGTCGGGTTCGTCCTCATGGCCGCGGCCGGGCTGCTCGCCCCGGTCCTCGCCGCCGTGGGCGTCCTGGTGTCGGCCGGCATCTACACCGTCGGGGAGCTGCTGGCCGGGCCGGTCCTCACCACGGTGGCGGTGGACAGCCGGCCCGAGCACCTGCGAGGTCGTTACCTCGCGGCCTACCAGCTGTCGTGGAACGTCGCCTCCGTCCTCGGGCCGGTGGGGTTCTCGTGGCTGCTCGCCCGCGGGCCCCTGCCCGTGTGGGTGGCCCTCACGGCCGTCGCCCTGGCCGGGGTGGCGCTCGCCCCCGTGCTCGGTCGCTCTCTGCCGATCGCCGCAGCCCGCGTCACCAACGAGGCGACCTGAACCTGCCGGGGGCGAGGGCATCGGCCTGCGGTACGTAGGCCGGTCGATGCCCTCGCCCCCGGTAGGGTTGGGGGGTGCTGCTGGCCATCGACACCTCCACCACCGCCATCACCGTGGCGCTGCATGACGGCGCGCGCGTGCAGGCCGAGAGCAGCGTCCTGGACGCGCGGGCGCACGGCGAGCTCGTGGCCCCGGGCATCGTGCAGGTCCTGCGACAGGCCGACCTGACCCCCCGCGACGTCGACGCCGTCGTCACCGGCACCGGCCCAGGCCCGTTCACCGGGCTGCGCGTCGGGATCGTGACGGCGCGGACCTTCGCCCTCGCCCGGGCCGTCCCGGTCCACGGCTTGTGCTCGCTGGACGCCTTGGCGCACGAGGCCGCGCACGGGCCCCTGCGCGGGGTGGAGCGGTTCGTCGTCGCCACCGACGCGCGCCGCAAGGAGGTCTACTGGGCGGGCTACCGCATCGAGGAGGGCCTGCCCGTGGCCGAGTGGGCGCCGGACGTGTGCCGCCCGGCCGACCTCGCCCCCCGGCTCGACGGACGTCCCGTCGTCGGCCGTGGCCCGGTGCTCTATCCCGACCTGCTCGGGGAGCCCGTGGCCGGCGCCCCGTTGGACGTGTCCGCCGGCTGGCTCGCCGACCTCGCCGTGCGCCGCCTGGCCGCAGGTGCGTCCCTCGACGACACCACCCCGCTCTATCTGCGGCGCCCAGACGCCGTCCCGTCCGTCGCCCCCGTCACGGTGGTCTGATGCTGCGCGAGCTGCGCTGGACCGACATCCCCCGCCTCGCCGCTCTCGAGCGCGAGGCCTTCGCCGACGACGCGTGGAGCGAGCAGACCTGGTGGGCCGAGCTCGCCGAGCGCCCGCGGCGCGACTACGTCGTCTGGGACGACCCGTCGCGTGGCGGTGTCCTCGCGTATGCCGGGATCGACGCCGCAGGTGACGTGGCGGACGTCATGACGATCGCTGTGGCGCCCGGGGCCCGGGGGCTCGGGCTCGGTCGCCGGATGCTCGACGAGCTCGTGGTGCGGGCCCGGTCCCGCGGCGCCGAGGCGCTCCTGCTCGAGGTCCGCGCCGACAACGCCCCGGCGCGAGCGCTCTACGACCGCAACGGGTTCGAGGTCATCAGCGTGCGACGTCGCTACTACCAGCCCGGTGGGGTGGACGCCCTCGTGATGCGGCGGCACCTTCCCGGCATACGACCCGACCACCTCGCCACCCAGGGAGAGCGCGCATGACCCGCACCGACGAGCCCCTCGTCCTCGGCATCGAGACCTCCTGCGACGAGACCGGGGTCGGGATCGTGCGCGGGGGCACCCTGCTCGTCGACGCGATCGCGAGCAGCGTCGACGAGCACGCGCGCTTCGGCGGGGTCGTCCCCGAGGTCGCGTCGCGCGCGCACCTGGAGGCCATGGTCCCCACCATCGAGCGCGCCTGCCGCGAGGCGGGGGTGCGGCTGGAGGACCTCGACGCCATCGCCGTGACCTCCGGGCCGGGGCTGGCGGGGGCGCTGCTCGTCGGCGTGGCCGCGGCCAAGTCGCTGGCCGTGGCGCTGGGCACGCCGCTCTACGGCGTCAACCACCTCGCCTCCCACGTGGCCGTCGACACCCTGCAGCACGGCCCGCTGCCCGAGCCGACCCTGGCGCTGCTCGTCTCCGGCGGGCACTCCAACCTCCTGCTCGTCCCCGACATCACCGACGACGTCCGGCACCTGGGGCAGACCATCGACGACGCGGCCGGCGAGGCCTTCGACAAGGTCGCGCGCGTGCTCGGGCTCGGCTTCCCCGGCGGGCCGCACATCGACCGGGCCGCCCGCGAGGGGCAGGTGGTCATCGACTTCCCGCGCGGGCTGACGGCCGCCAAGGACCTGGAGCGGCATCGCTTCGACTACTCCTTCTCCGGGCTCAAGACCGCCGTCTCGCGGTGGGTGCGCGCCAAGCAGGAGGCCGGCGAGCACGTGCCCGTCGCGGACGTGGCCGCGAGCTTCCAGGAGGCCGTGGTCGACGTGCTGACCCGCAAGGCCCTGCTCGCCTGCCGCGAGCACGGCGTGGCCGACCTGGTCGTCGGGGGTGGCGTCGCGGCCAACTCGCGTCTGCGCGCCCTCGCCCAGGAGCGGTGCGACGCGGCCGGGGTGACGCTGCGCGTGCCGCGGCCGGGGCTGTGCACGGACAACGGCGCGATGGTCGCGGCCCTCGGGGCGCAGATGGTGATGCGTGGCCGGGAGCCCTCGGACCTCGGCCTGCCGGCCGACTCGTCGATGCCGGTGACGGTGGTCTCGGCCTGACCTAGCTGTACTGATCGGACACGTTGATCGATCGCGAAAAAGGCGGCGGGTTTCCACATGCGGTCTGCGGACGGTGCTGGTTGTACTGGTGCAGTCAGCCGGGGAGGGCGTCGCGGCGATCCTGTTCGCTGGTGTAGCAGCGGGCGTAGGCCCACCCGTCGGCTATCGCCAGTGGAACGGTCGAGAGACCTGGAAGCGGGCGGCGATCAGTTGAGGGGAGTGTCAGAACAACGGTGGGTGGGGGTTCGGCCTGACGCGCTGAGCGGTGCTCGGCGGGAGAGCAGGCAGCATGACGAACACGATTGGGGTCGTGGACCTCAACGATGACGACAGGCAGGCGCTGGCGCAGCGTCTGGTGGACCAGGCCCGCGCTGAAGGAGTCGACCTGGTCGGCCCCGACGGTGTGCTGACGGGCCTGACCAAGCAGGTGCTGGAGACCGCTCTGGAGGAAGAGCTGACCGAGCACCTCGGCTACGAGCACTCGGATCGGCACGCGAAGCCGGCGCCGGTCGACGGGGGCGGGAACGAGCGGAACGGCACCCGATCGAAGACGGTGCTCACGCAGATCGGGCCGGTCACGATCGACGTTCCGCGGGACCGGGACGGCACATTCGACCCGAAGATCGTCCGGAAGCGGCAACGCCGTCTGGACGGCGTCGATCAGCTCGTCCTGTCCTTGTCGGCGCGCGGGCTGACCACCGGTGAGATCGCGGCGCACTTCGCCGAGGTGTATGGCGCGTCGGTGTCCAAGGACACGATCAGTCGGATCACCGAGAAGGTCGCCGCGGAGATGTCTGAGTGGCAGCACCGGCCCCTGGACCGCGTGTACCCGGTGATCTTCATCGATGCTCTCGGGGTGAAGGTCCGTGACGGGCAGGTCACCAACAAGCCCTTCTACATCGTCATCGGCGTGACGACCGCCGGGGAGCGCGACATCCTCGGGATCTGGGCCGGCGACGGCGGGGAGGGCGCAAAGTTTTGGCTGAACGTGCTCACCGAGATCAAGAACCGCGGTGTCGAGGACGTCTGCATCGCCGTGTGCGACGGGCTGAAAGGACTGCCCGAGGCGATCACCACGACATGGGAGCTCGCAGCCGTACAGACGTGCGTCGTGCACTTGATCCGGAACACGTTCCGGTACGCGGCCCGCCAGCACTGGGACGCGATGGCCAAGGACCTGCGGCCCGTGTACACGGCCGTCAACGCCGAGCAGGCCGCCGCACGGTTCGAGGACTTCGATGCCACGTGGGAGCCCGTCTGTCCCGCCGCGATCCGCATGTGGCGCAACGCGTGGAGCGAGTTCGTGCCCTTCCTCGACTACGACGTCGAGATCCGCAAGGTCATCTGCACGACCAACGCGATCGAGTCGTTGAACGCCCGCTACCGGCGCGCCGTCCGTGCGCGAGGGCACTTCCCGAACGACGCCGCCGCGTTGAAGTGTCTCTACCTGGTGACCCGTTCCCTGGACCCCACCGGGAGAGGCAGGGCACGATGGGTCATGCGGTGGAAGGCACCCCTGAACGCCTTCGCCATCACCTTCGAGGGACGCATCACCCCCTCTACCACCTAAGAACGCCGGGCACCCCGCCCACCGATAATCCGACAGTCCCCGCCATAGCCCAAGTTGACTAGTGATGCGGGATGGAACCTCGGCGCGCCGGGTCACCGCGACAAGCGGGGAGGATGTCGGAGGCCCTCACACGATGCATCTGGCGGGGCCTTGGGCCGAACAGCTTCGATGCGTAGCGAATCCGTGTCGACGGCGTTCGAAAACTGAGCAGTTTCGGCGGTCGAAGAGTGAGCGGTTTTAGTCTAGGGATTCTCACTCGGCCTTGATGCTGGGTAGGGTGTCGACGCCTCGGTCGCGGAGCCGGTGCCGCCGTCCTCGCGATGAAGACAATGTGCACGCGCCCGGCCATGCAGGGCGCCCCGGTCAGCCTCCGCCTGAAGCTGTTGGACAGCCGTTGCCCTCGGCCCCAGGAATACTTCTACGACGTACACCTGGACGACGCCGGACTGGTTGCGACCCGCGACTCCCAGACCTGCGATGACGTTGATTTCCGCTGCGACTCGACCCAGTGGACCCGTCATCTGCTCGGCATGCCCGCCGGGACGGCCAACGGCCAGGCGGCCGTCCCTGATCGCGTCGCAACTTTCTTCGACGCCTACCGCGCCACACTGGACTCCAGGTCTGCCTAGCCCCGATCGTTCACGGCGCGTCTGGTCGTGATGGGGCCCGGATGCGCCGAAGTGCTCCCTGACCAGGGCAGACTTGGACTTGTCTAAGGTCCCAGGTCGCCCAGCAGAAAGCACTCGGTAGGTGAAGCGTACGTCGTGGTCCGCAGGGTTGGTAGTCACCGGTGATGGTGTCGGTGTCGTCGGGCACGCCGGCGCAGCGGCGGCACGCATGGTGGCGGACAGGGTCGGTCTGACCAGCGGCTTGTCAGGGGCGATGGCGCGGCGGGACTTCCTGCCGGTGCACGACCGGGGGCGGGTGTTGGTGGACGTCGCCACGATGCTCGTCGATGGTGGTGAGGCGATCAGTGACATCGCTGTGCTGCGCGACCAGGAGGGGGTGCTGGGCCCGGTGGTGTCTGCGCCGACGGTCTGGCGGACCTTGGACGAGGTCACCCCGGGTCGGATGAAGAAGATCGCCGTGTCCAGAGCCCGCACGCGTCGGCACGTGTGGGCGAGCATCCCGGGCGGGGTGCCGGAGTCGACCGCGGCCGGGCGTGGGCTCGGTCAGGTCGTCGTGCTCGACGTGGACGCGACGATCGTGATCGCCCACTGCGAGAAGGAGAACGCGGCGGCGACGTTCAAACGGACCTTCGGGTACCACCCGATCGGGGTGTGGTGCGATAACACCTCCGAGTTCTTGGCCGCGACGCTGCGGGCGGGGAACGCGGGCTCGAACACCACCAGCGATCACGTCGAGGTCCTCACGGCGGCGATCGCTCAGGTCCCCGCCGCCCACCGCAAGCACCTGTTGATTCGTTCCGATGGGGCCGGGGCGTCACACGGCCTGATCGACTGGCCCACCTCCCAGAACGAGATCCGCGGCCGCAGCGTGGAGTACAGCCTCGGCTTCCCCATCCACACCGCAGTACGCGAGGCCATCACGAAGGTGCCCAAGACCGCGTGGACCCCTGCGGTCGAGGCCGACGGGAGCGTGCGTGAAGGCGCCGAGGTCGTCGAGATCACCGGCCTGCTCGCCAGGGACTTCGCGACACGTTGGCCGGACCGGATGCGGGTCATCGTCCGGCGTGAACGCCCCCACCCCGGCGCTCAGCTGTCCTTGCTCGAAGAAGCAGACGGGTACCGGTACCAGGCGTTCGTGACGAACACGAAGGTCGGGCAGCTCGCCCACCTGGAGGCCCGCCACCGTGCCCACGCCCGCGTCGAGGACCACATCCGCCACGCCAAGGACACCGGCTTGGGACGCTTGCCGTCGCGGGAGTTCGCGATCAACCAGGCGTGGTTGACGTGCGTGATGCTCGCCGCCGACCTGGTCGCCTGGACCCGCCTGCTCGCCCTGCACGGTGACGCCGCTGGGTTGAGAGCATGTGAGCCAAAGGCCTTGCGGTACCGGCTGTGGCACGTCCCCGCACGCCTGACCAGAGGTCAACGACGACGACGGCTACGCCTGCCGACCTCCTGGCCCTGGACCACAGCGATCGTCGCCGTGTTCGCGAACATCGCAGCCATCCCCGACCCCGCCTGACCAAGCCGCCCACCCCACGACCCGAAAGACCATCGGAGAACCGCAGCCCGGCAGCGCCAGCCGGCACCCTGCCGCGCCCCGCACCGGAATCAGAGTCGAAGCCTCACCCGAGCACCAACTCAGGAACCCGGTGAAAGACCGGGGCTAGGGCAGACGAAGCGCACCCGTGCAGCCCGACGCGGTCGATCAACGTGTCCGGTCAGCACACCTACCCGCAGCGGGCCAGGCCGCGGCGCACCTTCAGCTCGACGACCCGCTGGGCCGCGCGGCGCACCAGCCCGGCGAACGCCCGGTCCCGTCGGCTCTCCGCCAGCAGGGCGCGTGACATCACCCTGCCGTCCCGGGCGATCCCGGTCACGGCGACGTCGCCGCCGGCCCGCACGAAGCGCACCGCGCGCTCCCCGGTGGGGATGTGCTGGATGGCCTCCGCCCCGCCCAGGTCGTCGGTGGCCACCACCCCGTCGTAGCCCAGCCGCTCGCGCAGGACCCCCGTCACCACCGGGCGAGAGAACGCCGCCTGGGTGGCCGGGTCGATGCGCCGGTAGCGCGCGGTCGACATCATCACGACGTCGGCCCCGGCGGCGATCCCGTCCGCGAACGGCTGCAGGTAGGCGTCGTCGGCGGTCGTCTGGGTGTCGTCGATGCCCGTGGCGGAGTGGTCCGTGTTGGCGCGGACGCGGCCCAGCCCGGGGAAGTGCTTGAGCGTCGCGCCGACACCGGCGGCGTGCAGCCCCGCGACGACGGCCGACACCGGCGTCGAGACCGCGCCGGGCTCCGTGGCGTACTGCCGGGACAGGCCGCCGATGGGGGCATTGGCCCGGCCGAGCTCGGGGGAGACGGTGTCGGCGACGGGGGCGAGGTTGAGGTTGACGCCCGCGGCGCGCAGCTCGCGCCCGGCGTCCGTCGCCAGGGCGCGCAGCTCGTCGGGCGGCAGCGCGGCCTGCTCCACCGCGGACGGCAGGCGCCGGAAACCCTCGCCCTTGAGCTGCTGGACCCGCCCGCCCTCCTGGTCGGCGGCGACGAGCAGGTCGAGCCCGTGGCCGGACTCGTCGGCGGCGCGCTGCAGGCGGCGGCTGACCTCGGCGACCTGGCCACGGTCGCGCCACCCGCCGATGAAGAAGGCGTTGCCGATCGACCGCTCCGCGATCGCTCGGCGCGCGTCGTCCTCGCGCCCGCGCGCGATCCCGACCATGACGAGCTGCCCCACCCGCTGCTCGGGGGTGAGTCCCTCGACGATGCGGGCGGAGCAGGAGCCCTCGGCCGTATGCCGGGAGCTGCCCGCGGCCGCGGTCGGCGTGGCGGAGACGTCGGGCGTGGCTGCCCCGGAGCCCGGCGAGGCCCCGCGGCGGGGGAACCCCGTGACGTCGAGGACGGGCGCGGTGGTGCGGGCCGTGGCGGTGCCGGTCGTGCTCGGCGGCGTCGGCTTGCCGGCGGGGGCACCGGGCTGTGCCTGGACCGAGGCGGGGGTCGAGGCGGGGGTCGAGGCAGGGGTCGAGCACCCGGCGGCCAGGGCGAGGGCCGCGGCGACGAGCAGAGCCCGCGCGGGGGTGGGGGCGAGGGTGGGGGCGGCGTGCGGGGACATCGGGCCCGACGCTACCCGGGCGCGGCCGTGCCCGCCCGGCGTGGCCGGGGGACCGGCATGATGGGGGCATGAGCCGCGTCTACGTCCTCGGGTCCGTCAACGTCGACCTCACCACCACGGTCCACCGGCTGCCCCGCCCCGGCGAGACGATCGTCGGCGGGTCCACCCGGCGCACGGCGGGCGGCAAGGGCGGCAACCAGGCGGTCGCGGCGGCGGCAGCGGGCGCGGAGGTCGTCATGGTCGCGGCCATCGGTGGGGACGAGGCGGGCGCGGCATACCGTGATCGCTTGCAGGACAGGAGGATCGACGTCTCGCACGTCCGCGTCGTCGAGGGCGAGCCGACGGGTCACGCGTTCATCACCGTGGACCTCGAGGGGGAGAACGTCATCGTCGTCAGCCCCGGCGCCAACGCCGAGCTGCTGCCGCACCACATGGGGGTCCTCGACACGATGGCGGCGGGCGACGTGCTGCTGGTCAGCCTGGAGGTGCCGATCGAGACGGTGACGGCGGCGGTGCAGCGGGTGTCGACGCGGGACATCCGCGTAGTGGTCAACGCCGCGCCCTACCACCACCTGCCCCTCGACGTCGTCGAGGCGGCGGACCCGCTCGTGGTCAACGAGCACGAGGCGCTGGAGCTGGCCGACGACGGGGCCTTCCCCGCGTCGCTGCTGGTGACCTTCGGCGCGGCGGGTGCGTCCTGGATGGGGGTGGAGCACCCGGCGACGCCGGTCCCGCCGGAGGAGGTCGTGGACACGACGGGTGCGGGCGACGCGTTCTGCGGGGCGCTGGCCGCCCACCTGGCGCTGGGGGCGACCCACGAGGACGCGGTGGCCGGGGCGCTGCGGGCCGGCGCCGACGCGGTGCGGCACCGGGGGGCTCAGCGCGACGCGCTGCTGTGAGCCGAGCCGCAGCCGTCAGACCGGGGTCACGTGCAGGGCGACCGGCCGGCCGGACTGGCGGGTGAGGACCAGGGTGGCGCGGCCGTCGCCGCGCAGCTTGAGGGAGCGCCGCAGGCGGTCCGGGTCGGCGTCGACGCCGCGCTTCTTGAGCGTGAGGTCGCCGATCGAGCGCTCGCGGCACCACGCCCGGATCGCCTTGTCCTGCAACGGGATCTCGTCGAGGATCCGGTAGGTCCGGGCCCACGGCACCCCCACCTGCCCGCCGTCCGGGGACCGCACGTAGCCCACCCCCTCGTCGAGCTCCGCGCCGCCGGTCAGGGCCTCCAGCGCCCCGACCAGCCCGGCGCGGATGACCGCGCGGTCGGGCTCGTGGAGCAGCTCGCCCCGGTCGCTCCCCGGCGCGGGGCCGTCGTCGGGCAGGTCGGCCTCGGTGACCACGTGCGCGGAGCCGAGGGTGGCGGCGTCGCCGTCCATCACCAGCGCGGTGCGGCCGGCCCACCGGGCCGCGTCGCCCCACCACAGCACGCACTCGACCACCTCGCCGCGCCACGAGACCCACTGCGCCTCGGCCCCGACGGGGCGGGCGGCGTGGGGGAAGGCGGGGGACAGCTTGGCCCCGGCCGCCCGCACCCGACCGGCCACCTCCTGCACGAGCTCCCAGGAGGGGGCGAGGTCGTCCAGGCGGAAGGTCCGGCGGGTCCGCCCGGTCGCGTCGGCCACCCCCGGCGTGCGGCGGGCCGGGTCGAGCCAGACGGCCGTATGCCGGCCCGCGCCCACCCCCTCGTCGGCCACCTCCTCGGCGCGGGCGCACCGCACCTGCGGGGCGGGCGTGCCGGCAGGCAGGGGGACCTGCGCGAGGTTGTGCCCGGCCAGCTCGGCGGTCACGGGGTCGGCGTCCACGGCGAGGACCTCGAGGCCGGCCTCGGCCATGGCGGCGGCGTCCAGCCCCAGGCCGCACCCCAGGTCGTGCACGGTGCGGACCCCCGCCGCCACCAGGCGCTCCGCGTGCTGCCGGGCGACCTGGGGGCGGGTGGCCTGCTCCAGGCCGTCGGGGGTGAGCAGGAGCCGGTCGACGGCGTCGCCGAGCTTGGCGCGTCCCCGCTGCCGCAACCGGCTCTGCGTCAGCACCGCCGCCACCAGCTCCGGGGAGTGGCCGTCGCGGCGCAGGGCGGTCGACGTCGCGAGCGAGCTGGCCTCGGCATACGGCGGGAGTCCCTCGAGCAGCGCGAGCCCCTCGGGGGAGGTGAGCGCGCGGGTGGTGGCGAGGTCCATGGGGGCCATCCTCCCCCACCGGCGGGACAGCCGCTGGCACTCGACTTGACCGAGTGCCAGCGGCTTCCTAGATTGTGAGTTAGCACTCTCGGTAGGCAAGTGCTAAGGGTCGACCCCCGCGACGGCGGCCCGACGCACGACGGCACCGGAGTCCATACATCTGTCCACTCTCGACATTCCCGAAGGGGAGGTCACCACAGTGTCGGTTTCCATCAAGCCGCTCGAGGACCGCATCGTCGTCAAGGCCGTCGAGGCCGAGCAGACCACCGCGTCCGGTCTCGTCATCCCGGACACGGCCAAGGAGAAGCCCCAGGAGGGCGAGGTCCTCGCCGTGGGCCCCGGCCGCATCGACGACAAGGGCAACCGCGTCCCCGTCGACGTCGCCGTCGGCGACAAGGTCATCTACTCCAAGTACGGCGGCACCGAGGTCAAGTACGGCGGCGAGGAGCTGCTCATCCTGAGCGCCCGCGACGTCCTCGCGATCGTCGGCTGACGCTCGCACGCACGCAGCACTGACTCTGGGAGCCCCGGCCCGAGCCTTCGCGGCTGGGGGCTGGGGCTCTCGTCATACCTCTCGACTGACAAGGAAGCTCATGGCCAAGACGCTGGAGTTCAACGACGACGCTCGCAAGTCCCTGGAGCGCGGCGTGGATGCCCTCGCCAACGCGGTGAAGGTCACGCTCGGCCCCAAGGGGCGCAACGTCGTGATCGACAAGAAGTGGGGCGCCCCCACCATCACCAACGACGGGGTGACCATCGCTCGCGAGATCGAGCTGGACGACCCCTACGAGAACCTCGGCGCGCAGCTCGCCAAGGAGGTCGCCACCAAGACCAACGACATCGCCGGTGACGGCACCACCACCGCGACCGTCCTCGCCCAGGCCATGGTCAAGGAGGGCCTGCGCAACGTCGCCGCGGGGGCCGCCCCGGCCGGGGTCAAGCGCGGCATGGACAAGGCCGTCGACGCCGTGTCCGAGCGCCTGCTCGCCAACGCCCGCGAGGTCTCCGGCAAGTCCGAGATCGCCGCCGTCGCCTCCCTCTCCGCGCAGAACGACGAGGTCGGCACGCAGATCGCCGAGGCCTTCGACAAGGTCGGCAAGGACGGCGTCATCACCGTCGAGGAGTCCTCCACCGCCAGCACCGAGCTGGAGTTCACCGAGGGCATGCAGTTCGACAAGGGCTACATCTCGCCGTACTTCGTCTCCGACCCGGAGCGCATGGAGGCCGTCCTCGAGGACGCCTACGTCCTGATCAACCAGGGCAAGGTCTCGGCGATCGCCGACATCCTGCCGCTGCTCGAGAAGGTCGTGCAGGCCGGCAAGCCGCTGCTGATCATCGCCGAGGACGTCGACGGCGAGGCGCTGTCCACCCTGGTGGTCAACAAGATCCGCGGCACCTTCAACGTCGTGGCCGTCAAGGCGCCGGGCTTCGGCGACCGCCGCAAGGCCATGCTCGCCGACATCGCCATCCTCACGGGCGGCCAGGTCGTCGCGGAGGAGGTCGGCCTCAAGCTCGACCAGGTCGGCCTCGACGTCCTCGGCCAGGCCCGCCGCGTCGTGGTGTCCAAGGACGACACGACGATCATCGACGGCTCGGGCGACGCCTCGGCTGTCGACGGTCGCGTGGCCGAGATCAAGGCCGAGATCGAGCGCACCGACTCCGACTGGGACCGCGAGAAGCTCCAGGAGCGCCTCGCCAAGCTCGCCGGCGGCGTCTGCGTCATCAAGGTCGGCGCCTACACCGAGGTGGAGCTGAAGGAGAAGAAGCACCGCATCGAGGACGCGATCTCCGCGACGCGCGCCGCGATCGAGGAGGGCATCGTCGCCGGTGGCGGCTCCGCCCTGGTCCACGCGGTCCGCGCGCTCGACGACCTCCAGCTGGAGGGCGACGAGCTGACCGGCGCCAACATCGTGCGCAAGGCCGCGGCCGAGCCGCTGCGCTGGATCGCCGAGAACGCCGGGCGCGAGGGCTACGTCGCCGTGTCCAAGGTCGGCGAGCTGGAGCCCGGCAACGGTCTGGACGCCGCGACCGGGGAGTACGTCGACCTGGTCGCCGCCGGGGTGATCGACCCCGTCAAGGTCACGCGTTCCGCGCTGCGCAACGCCGCGTCCATCGCCTCGATGGTCCTGACGACCGACACCCTCGTGGTCGAGAAGCCCGAGGAGGAGCCCGCCGCTCCCGCCGGTGGCCACGGTCACGGTCACGGCCACTGAGCCGAGCAGGACGGACGCCGCGAAGGCCGCCCACCCCGAGGGGGTGGGCGGCCTTCGCGCTGTAGGTGGTGCGGGGCGGCGGGATCTCCGCCGACGAGCAGGCGCCGGGGTCAGGCGATCGCGATCGTGGTGTAGTGCGACTCGCGCTCGTCCTCGGTCATGCCACCCCACACGCCGTAGGGCTCGCGGACCCGCAGGGCGTGCTCGCGGCACTGCTCGAGGACGGGGCAGGCGACGCACACTGCCTTGGCCGCGCCGTCGCGGTTGCGCCGGGCGGGACCACGCTCGCCCTCGGGGTGGAAGAACACGTCGGGGTTCTCCCGCCGACAGGAGCCCTGCAGCTGCCAGTCCCACTGATCGGCGACGGGTCCGGGGAGTCGGCTGATCTCGGCCATGTGTGCTCCTGTGCAGGGTTGCGCCGTCGATGACCGGACTGTCACGCAGGTCACACCATGCGAGCACTTCGCACAATGATCAAACGTATGACATACTCCCGAGTGACCTGGGGTGACCCGTGAGCCCTGACCAGCGACGCCGCGTGGTGGCGGGGGCTGCTGCTGCGAAAGACCGTACCTGCGTGATTGCACCTGCGACAAGGGGCATCACGGGTAATCCGGGTCGCCTTCTCGCTCCGTGGGCGACGGTGAAGCCCGACGCAAAAGACTCGACACACGATGTGCAAACCTGGCAACTCTGTGTCAATTTCGCGCCGGTCGGGTGGACTCGGGGTGACCGGCGGGTGGACGCGGGCTGACGGGGTGACCCTGGGGATCGTTGCACCTGGTTGACAGGTCGACGGGGGTCGGCGAGCGTGACGGCGGATCGGACGGCCCCGTGGCTGCGACGAGGATGGATATTGAACATGGCTGCTAGCACCGGCGCCTCGCGGCGTCCCAGCGGGTTCGAGAGCCTGACGGTGGCCGTGGTGGCCGAGATGGTGGGAGTCGCCCCGTCCACCCTGCGCACGTGGGCGCGACGCTACGGCCTCGAGCCGTCGGGCCACCGGTCCGGTCTGCACCGCCGCTACTCCGAGACCGACGTCGCGCGGTTGCGCTTCATGAGGACCCTCACCCAGTCCGGTCTCACGTCGCGGGAC
Source organism: Arsenicicoccus cauae (assembly GCF_009707125.1). Classification (GTDB taxonomy): domain Bacteria; phylum Actinomycetota; class Actinomycetes; order Actinomycetales; family Dermatophilaceae; genus Arsenicicoccus; species Arsenicicoccus cauae. The sequence goes on along the minus strand of NZ_WLVL01000028.1, from coordinate 142,623 downwards.
GCCGCGAGACGTGCCCTGGACGCGACCACCGAGGAGCTCGCCTCCACCGCCTCGCGCGTCCACCCGCCGGAGGGGGAGCCGGCCCTCGTCCCGGGACAGGCGGAGTCGTCCGCACTGCGGGGCGGCTACCTCGGCCGGGGGGCCCAGGGCAGCGAGGTGGCGGCGCCGGTCATGACCCTCCTTGGCACGTTGGGCAACGGCGACGCGCAGGGCAGCACGGCGCTGCTGCGCCTCGCCCAGCGGGACCTCGGGGCCGCCCGCACCTGGGACGAGCGGGTGCTGCCCGCCCGCAACGCCGCGTGGATGCTGGCCCCCGCCGCCCAGGGACGCGCCGACGCGATGCTCGCGTCCGCCACCGCCGGCGCGGTCGGCGACGTCCGGCTGCGCCGCAGCCCTCGCAACCTGCGGCCGGTGCATGTGGTGTCGCTGCCCGGGTTCGACGACCCCGCCGCCCGCCTCCTGCTGCGCGCCGCCCTGGCCGAGCGCTCCATCGCGGTCAGCGACCTCCCGCCGGACGGCTCGACGGCGTCCCCGGCCTCGTCGGCGTCCTCACCCCCGTCAGCGTCCTCACCCCCGTCGGCTCAGTCGGCTCGTGCCCTGGGGGAGGGTCCCCTGGGCGGTGGCAGTGCCGGTGGCGTCGCGGGTGCGGGGGCGGTGGAGGGGGTTCTCGTCGTCTACGTCGGGGAGGGTGCGGTCGCTGCCCAGCTCGCCGGACGACTGCGCCAGTCCGGGCGCGCGGGTGAGCAGGTCTACTGGGGGGAGGGCTGGCTGCACTGGCCGGGCCAGGAGGCCACCATGGCCGACGTCGTGCGAGCCGTGGAGGGCAGGTGCTGCGCCCCGACGGGGTGACCTTGCTGAGGGTGATGACCGGTGCGCGCACGGCCAACGGCCGGGAGCATGCAGGGGATCAGGCGCCCCGTCGGCGGACCGGGTCCGCCCGGTCTCGGTAGGGTCTGTCCTCTTGGGGAGATTGCGACGGGTTCGATGATTTCCCTGCACCTGGATGCTTTGGTGAGCCAAGATAACTCTTGGTAGTTGAATTGACCCGACCGGAGGCCCGCATGACGACCGTGATGGTGTGCGACGACGCGCCACTCACCCGCGAGGTGATGATGCGCCGCATCGGCTCGCTGCCCGGCGTGACCCGGGTCTGCGGCGCGGCCTCCGGCGAGGAGCTCCTTGCGAAGTACGCCACCGAGCAGCCTGCGCTGACGCTCACGGACCTGCGGATGCCCGGCATGGGGGGTCTGGACGCCGTCAAGCGACTGCTGGCGCTGCGCCCTAACGCCCAGATCATGATGATGACGCTGGCCGAGGACATCGACGGCGTGGCTCGCGCCCTGGCCTACGGCGCCAAGGGATACGTCATGAAGGACTCCACGCGCGAGGAGCTGGCCGTGGCCCTGGCGCCGTTCATCGGCGAGGCGATGCCGCGCTCAGGTGGTGCCGGACGTCCCGGCGTGGCGGCGACGCTCACCGCGCGCGAGCTCGAGGTCCTGCGGGGGATGAGCCAGGGGCACAGCAATGCCGAGATCGGCGCCGAGCTGTACCTCACGGAGGACACCATCAAGACCCATGCCCGACGGCTCTTTCGCAAGCTCGACGCCTCGGACCGTGCTCACGCCGTCGCCATCGCTTATCGCACCGGGCTGATCAGCTGACCTGACGCGCTTGGTGGCTCCGGCCGGGCCGGGCGGTTACTCTGGGGGAAGGTACGCCCGCGAGGCGGCCTTCGCCGTGTCCGCGACCCGCCCGACGAGGGGTTGGTCCCTCGCTCCCGAGGAGGTGTCGATGAGCGTCCCCGACCCCCGTGACCATCGGCGCCTACACGTCTACGCGGGGGGTCCCGCCGCCCTCGGCCGTGGCGCCGGTGCGCACGCGGCCACGCAAGAGGTAACGTCCGGGGATCCGGGGCCGATGTCACCCACGGGGCCCGCAACGCGCTCGGCCGACGTCGTGTCGGCCGCAGCGCAGGGTGAGCCCGCCGCCCTGCAGGCGCTGCTCACCGACGTCCGACGCATCGCCTTCCGCTACTGCCGCGCCCGCCTCGGGGCCCTTCCCGCCGGTGTGCAGGCAGCCGATGATGCAGCTCAGGAGGTGTGTGTCGCCGTGCTCCAGTCGTTGCCCCGCTACGAGGACCGTGGCGCCCCCTTCGAGGCCTTCGTCTACGGCATCGCCTCCAACAAGGTCGCCGACGCGATGCGGTCCAGCCTGCGCGCCCCCGAGCCGACCGACGAGCTGCCCGACGAGGTCGACCTCGACGCCGGCCCGCTCGACACGGTGCTCGTCGCTGAGCGCTCGGCCGACACCTGGGCCCTGCTCGACCGTCTGGGCGAGACCCAGCGCGAGATCCTGACGCTGCGCATCGCGGTGGGCATGTCCGCCGAGGAGGTCGCGGCCTCCCTCGACATGACTCCCGGTGCCGTGCGGGTGGCCCAGCACCGCGCCCTGACCCGGCTGCGCTCCATCATGGGCGCCCCGGCCGAGGGGGGAGGATCGCGGTGACCCGACGACCGGACGGCACGCCCCAGCCCACCCTGCGCCTCGTCCGCGACGACGACGAGCTGGTGCAGCGGATCGCCGACCGCGACCAGCTCCCCGAGCACGACGACCCGGTGCTGGACATGCTCCAGGGCTGGGCCGCCGACATCGACGAGGACCTTCCTGCGGACCTCGTCGACGACCTGCCCCGACCTCTGCCGTCCAGGCGCACGGTCATCGTCACCCGCGCGGGGGTCGCGGCCGGCGTGGCCGCCGTCGTCCTGTCCGGCGTGACCGTGGCCGCCGCAGCGAGCGAGGGCGGACTGGCGGGCTTCGTCAGCAAGGTCGAGCGCGGCGTCGAGAAGGGCGTGGCCGCGCCTCGGCCCGCGGACGCCGCGGTGCTCGCAACGGCCGACGTGACCAGCCAGGGTCCGGACGGCAGGTCGGTGCGCACGGCCCTGGCCCTCGCGTCCCAGCGCCTCGGGGCGGGGGACCGAGACGGAGCCGCCGCCGTCCTGAGCCTCGTCGAGGACCAGCTCCGTCGTGACCCCTCGCTGCTCGACGACGCCGACCAGGCCCTGCTCGCCACGGTGCGCCAGGACCTCACGGCGACCGACTCCCGCGGCGACCACCTGGTGCTCGCCGACCCGCCGAGCCCCGCCTCCACCTCGGCAGCGCGTCCCGGCATCCGCTCACCGGGGCGCCCCGACGGTGCCCCCGCCGCGGCCGGGCCGGTCACGAGCCGTCCCTCCACGCGTCCGAGTACGTCGCCCACCGGCCCTGCGCCGAGCGGCACCCCCGCGACCGGCGCCCCGACGTCCCCCACGTCCCCGACCCAGGCACCCACGTCGCCGCGGCCCACCACCCACCCGACGCATCCGACCCGGCCGACGCCGACGCGCCCGACGTCTCCCACCACCACGCCCACCTCGCCGACGTCGCCCACCTCGATCCCGTCGACGCCGACCACGTCCCCGACGACCCCCACGGTGCGGCCGACCTCCACGCCCACGCCCTCGGCGACGGCCACCGGGACGGCGCGCGTCGGGTCGGTCCCGGCGACCTCCGTCCGTGCCCGCACCTCCGGCACCTCGCAGCGCCGCACGTCCGGGGAGCAGCGATCGCTGATCGCGACGCGGGAGTCCAGGACGAGCCGCGGGGGCGGCAGCGGCGGCGAGCAGCGCTGAGTCGGTGACGCACGCCCGGCCCCGGCTGACGACATACGAGCCACCGGGTCACCGCCGATAGACTGGCGCCATGAGCCTCGAGGAGACCCGCGCCGTGCCCGACAAGTTCGCCACCCTGGGGCTCACCTATGACGACGTCCTGCTGCTGCCCGGGGAGACCGACGTCATCCCGAGCGAGGTCGACACCACGACCCGCCTGACCCGTGAGCTCACCATCCGCATCCCGCTCGTGTCCGCCGCGATGGACACGGTCACCGAGGCGCGCATGGCCATCGCCATGGCCCGTCAGGGCGGCCTCGGCATCCTGCACCGCAACCTGTCGATCGAGGACCAGGCCTACCAGGTCGACCTGGTCAAGCGCACCCAGACGGGGCGCATCAGCAACCCCGTGACCATCGGCCCCGACGCCACGCTCGAGGAGCTCGACCAGATCTGCGGGGAGTACCGCGTCTCCGGCCTGCCCGTCGTCGCCGAGGACCTGACCCTGCTCGGCATCTGCACCAACCGTGACCTGCGCTTCACCCCCGTCGCGGAGTGGGCCACCACGCTGGTGCGCGAGGTCATGTCGCCCATGCCGCTCATCACCGCGCCGGTCGACATCTCGCGCGAGGACGCCACGGCGCTGCTGCGCCAGCACAAGCGCGAGCGGCTCCCCCTGGTCGACGGGCAGGGCCGGCTTGCCGGTCTCATCACCGTCAAGGACTTCGTCAAGTCCGAGCAGTACCCCCTGGCCAGCAACGACGCCCACGGCCGGCTCCTGGTCGGCGCCGCCGTGGGCTACTTCGGCGAGTCCTGGCAGCGCGCGACCACCCTCATCGACGCCGGTGTCGACGTGCTCGTGGTGGACACGGCGCACGGCCACGCGCGCCTGCTCATCGACATGATCAAGCGCCTCAAGGGCGACAGCGCGACCCGGCACGTCCAGATCATCGGCGGCAACGTCGCCACCCGCGCCGGCGCCGCCGCGCTCGTCGACGCCGGCGTCGACGCTGTCAAGGTCGGTGTCGGCCCGGGATCCATCTGCACGACCCGCATCGTCGCCGGCGTGGGGGTCCCGCAGATCACCGCGGTCTACGAGGCGGCGCAGGCGGCCACGGCGGCCGGCGTCCCGGTCATCGCCGACGGCGGACTGCAGTACTCCGGCGACATCGCCAAGGCGCTCGTCGCAGGTGCCAGCTCGGTGATGGTCGGCTCGCTGCTCGCCGGCTGCGAGGAGAGCCCCGGCGAGCTGATCTTCGTCAACGGCAAGCAGTTCAAGACCTATCGCGGCATGGGCTCTCTCGGTGCGATGAGCTCGCGCACCAAGAAGTCCTACTCCAAGGACCGTTACTTCCAGGCCGACGTCACCAGCGACGACCAGCTCGTGCCGGAGGGGATCGAGGGCAAGGTCGCTTACCGCGGCACCCTGCAGGCCGTGGCCCACCAGCTCGTGGGCGGGCTCCACCAGTCGATGTTCTACGTCGGGGCGCGCACCGTGCCCGAGCTTCAGGCCAAGGGGCAGTTCGTGCGCATCACGTCCGCGGGGCTCAAGGAGAGCCACCCGCACGACGTGCAGATGATTGCCGAGGCACCCAACTACAGCGGCCGCTGACCTGCCCCGCACCACCCCTTCACCTCCACAGACAGGCACCAGACGTGACCGAGATCGAGATCGGACGTGGCAAGCGCGCCCGCCAGGCCTACACCTTCGACGACATCGCGATCGTCCCCTCCCGTCGCACCCGCGACCCCGAGGAGGTGTCGGTGTCGTGGCAGATCGACGCCTACCACTTCGACCTGCCGATCATGGCGGCGCCGATGGACTCGGTCGTCTCGCCGGCCTCGGCGATCGCCATCGGTCGCCTGGGTGGGCTCGGTGTCCTCGACCTCGAGGGCCTGTGGACGCGGTATGCCGACCCTCAACCCCTCCTCGACGAGATCGCCTCGCTCGGCGGGAGCGACGTCACGCGCCGCATGCAGGAGATCTATGCCGAGCCGATCAAGCCCGAGCTGATCACCGCGCGCCTCAAGGAGATCCGGGATGCCGGCGTCACCGTGGCCGGCGCCCTCTCGCCGCAGCGCACGCAGGAGCACTGGCGGACCGTCGTGGACGCCGGCTGCGACCTGTTCGTCATCCGCGGCACCACGGTCTCGGCCGAGCACGTGTCCGGCCGGGCCGAGCCGCTCAACCTCAAGCGCTTCATCTACGAGCTGGACGTGCCGGTCATCGTCGGCGGTGCCGCGACCTACACGGCGGCCCTGCACCTCATGCGCACCGGCGCGGCCGGGGTCCTCGTGGGCTTCGGCGGGGGAGCGGCCAGCACCACCCGGCAGACCCTTGGCATCCACGCCCCGATGGCCACCGCGGTGGCGGACGTGGCGGCGGCCCGGCGCGACTACCTCGACGAGTCGGGCGGTCGCTATGTCCACGTCATCGCCGACGGCTCGGTGGGCCGGGCTGGCGACATCGTCAAGGCCGTCGCGTGCGGCGCCGACGCGGTGATGATCGGTGCGGCGTTGGCGCGCGCGACCGACGCCCCCGGCCAGGGCTACCACTGGGGGTCGGAGGCGCGCCACGAGGAGCTGCCGCGCGGCGCTCGCGTGCACGTCCGCGGCGCGGCGCCGCTGAAGGAGCTGCTCTTCGGCCCCGCGCACACGGCCGACGGCACGACCAACATGATCGGTGCGCTGCGTCGCGCCATGGCGACGACGGGCTACAGCGACCTGAAGGAGTTCCAGCGGGTGGAGGTCGTGGTCAACCCGTACACGGCTCAGTGACGACGGGCGCAGCGGAGGTTGCGCCCGACGGAGGAGGGTGCGGCCGTAGCGGAGTCCGAGGAGCTGAGCCCGTAGGTATTCAGTGACGATGGGCGCAGCGGAGGTTGCGCCCAGAGGGACGCTGTGGCGGACATAGGTGCGCTTGGAGCGCACAGATGTCACACGCGACCGCCCGCGCGGGGGGCGGCCGGGGCGTGAGCGGGGCGCGCGGCATACGGCCCAGGTCGGTAGGGTCGGGCGCGTCGACCACCTCGAGCACCGGAGGACACTGTGAACCACCCGACCGTCGACCCGCAGCTGCTCCGAGAGGCGCGCGACCGCGCCCGCCGGGAGCACGAGGAGGCCAAGGCCTCGGGGCTCAAGCTCGACATCACGCGCGGCAAGCCCTGCTCCGCGCAGCTCGACCTCAGCGAGCGGATGCTGACCGTCCTGGCCGAGGGGGAGCACACGACGCAGGCCGAGGGTGACCTGCGCAACTACGGCGCGACGCAGGGGCTCACCGAGCTGCGTGAGATCTTTGCCCCGCTGCTCGACGTCCGCCCGGACCAGCTGGTGGTGCGGGACAACTCGTCGCTGTCGCTGATGCACCAGTGCGTGTCGGCGTCGTTCTTCCACGCGCCGCCCGGGGCGCCGGAGGGCACGGGCTGGGCGGGGCAGACGGTGCGGTTCCTGGCGCCGGTGCCGGGCTACGACCGGCACTTCACCGTGTGCTCGGAGCTGGGGGTCGAGCTGGTGACCGTGCCGATGACCCCCGACGGCCCCGACATGGACCTCGTCGAGGAGCTCGTCGCCAAGGACGCCACCCTCAAGGGCATGTGGTGCGTCCCCAAGTACTCCAACCCGACGGGCGTGACCTACTCCAGCGAGACCGTGCGGCGCCTCGCGGCGATGCAGACCGCGGCGCCGGACTTCCGCGTCTACTGGGACAACGCCTACGCCATCCACCACCTGCGCAGCAGCGAGGCGCAGCTGGACCCGATCCTCGAGGCGTGCGAGGCGGCGGGCAACCCCGACCGCGCGTTCGTCTTCGGCTCGACGTCCAAGGTGACCTTCGCCGGCGGTGGCGTGTCGTTCTTCGCCTCGTCCGCGGCCAACGTCGCGTGGTTCCTCGCGCGTGACGGCTTCCGCTCGATCGGGCCGGACAAGCTCAACCAGCTGCGCCACCTGCGGTTCTTTGAGAGCACCGAGGGCGTCAAGGCGCACATGCACAAGCACCGCGAGATCCTCGAGCCCAAGTTCGACGCCGTGCTGCGTCACCTCGAGAAGGACCTCGCCGAGCTGGGGATCGCCGAGTGGACCGACCCGGACGGCGGCTACTTCATCAGCCTCGACGTCGTGCCCGGCACGGCGGGAAGGGTCGTGGAGCTCGCCAAGGAGGCCGGGGTGGCGTTGACGCCCGCCGGCGCGACCTACCCGGGCGGCGTGGACCCGGACGACCGCAACATCCGCATCGCCCCGACCATGCCGTCGACCGATGACCTGGACACGGCGCTGCGGGTGCTCACGTCGTGCGTGGTGCTGGCCGCGGCGGAGTCGCTGCTGGCGGACGACGACGCCTGATCCGGCGCACCGTGACGAGATAGATCACGAGCAGCGCCGCGGCATACGCGACGGGGGTCGCGGGGTACGCCCCGTGGCCCCCGTACGCGCAGCAGCCCGCCACGGCGAGCGCGAGCCACTCCGGCCGCCCGACCATGACGGCCAGCGCCACGAGCGGCAGGGAGTACCACGCGAGCACGGGCGTGGTCGTGAGCAGCAGCGCGCCGTAGAGGTAGAGCGCGGGCAGCGCCGGGTCGTCCTCGCGGCCGCGGCGCCCGAGGACGGCCCAGGCCGCGACGCCGAGGCAGACCACGACCGCGACGACGTTGGCGACCGGCAGCGGCAGCACGAGGGTGAGCAGCGACGCGCGGTTCTCCCCGCCCTCCTCGGCGAGGTAGCCGTCGAGCGACCCCTTGATCGCGGGGCCGACCGCGAGGTAGTGCGGCAGATAGACCAGCACCACCAGACCGATGGCGGTCAGGCCCACCACGAGAGAGCGTCGTATGCCGCCCCAGACGCCGGCCGGGGACCCGTCCCCCCGGGTGAACCGCCACGGCGTGAACGCCGGCAGCACCACGAACGGCGTGAGCTTGACCGCCGCCGCGAGGCCGACGAGCCCCCCGACCACCAGCGCTGCCCGTCGGTGCACGGCGGCCATGACGGCGAGGACGATCAGCAGGGCGACGAGCACGTCCACGTGGCCGCCGTTGCCGGCCTCCAGCACGACGGTCGGCGACCAGGCCCAGACGAGCGCCTGGAAGGGGTCCCGACCACGGGAGCGCAGGTAGCGCGCGACCAGCACCGACGTCGCCACAGCGAGCAGGGCCCCGCTCACCTGGAAGCCCTTGGACCCCCACGACCACGGCGTCACTGCCGACACCGCCGCGTAGTAGGCCTCGGCGACGGGCGGGTAGGGCGTGAGGAAGCGCGGGCGGCTGATGGGGGAGCGTGCGTCGTTGCGGGCGTACTCGAGCACCCCCTCGCGGTCCGCAGGCAGGGGCTCGGTGGTGACGCCGGAGGCCTCGTCGGGCCGCAGGCCCGGGAACAGGATCGGGTCGCGCAGGTGGGCGAGCCGGTCGTCGAACGGCACGTAGCGGTAGGGGTCGACGCCGTCCAGCTGCACCCGGCCGTCCCACACGTAACGGTTGAGGTCGGTCGAGCTGGCCGGGGGGAAGAACAGGCCGGGGAGCTGGACGACGAGCGCCAGGGAGGCGACGGCGAGCAGGGGCCGGCGCGCAGCGGGCGTGTCATCCGCGGGACCGGCGTCGTCCGCGGGACCCGGGCGGCCGACGTGGAAGAACCAGCGCGCCACGAGCCCGAAGGCGATCCACGCGGACAGGGACACGAGCAGGTAGAGCCAGCGTCGCGAGTCGGTGTTGCCCACCGACAGGACGCCGAGGTAGGTCACCGTCAGGATCGCGGTGGCCCGCGCAGCTCGTCTCACGGCCCCAGCCTGCCAAACCCGGGCCGTCAACCAGGTGAGTGACGTGCGCGACAGCGGCCCGGGGGCCTGTCATGACTGCGTAGTACGGTCGGCGCATGAGCCTGTCGACGCCCGCGAAGCCCTCCTCCCTCCGCGCCGCCACCGGCAACCCCGTCGTGGGTGGGGCGCCCCGGCATACGGTCGACCAGGCGTGGATCGACCAGGTCAGCCGGGGGGTGGTCAGCGACGGGACCGTCCCCGCGGTCGAGCTGACGACGCCGCTGACGGGGGAGGTGCTGGGCACGGTGGCCCAGTCCTCGCGGGCCGACGTCGAGGCGGCGGTCCGTGCCGGTCGTATGGCGCAGGTGCGCTGGGCGCGGACCCGTCTGGGGGACCGGTCCCGCATCCTGCTGCGCTTCCACGACCTGGTCCTGGAGCACCAGTCCGAGCTGCTCGACCTCGTCCAGCTGGAGTCGGGCAAGACGCGTTTCCACGCCTTCGAGGAGATCGCCGACACGGCCATCGTGAGCCGTCACTACGCGCGCCGCCTGCCCGGCTACCTCGCGGGCACGTCGGCGCAGGGCGGGCTGCCCTTGCTGGCCACCGCTCGGGCCGCGCGCCGCCCCAAGGGCGTGGTGGGGGTCGTCGCGCCGTGGAACTACCCGCTGTCGATGTCGATCACGGACGCCATCCCTGCGCTGCTGGCCGGCAACGCGGTCGTGCTGCGCCCGGACAACCGGTCGGCCCTCAGCTGCCTGCGCGCCGTGCAGCTGCTGGAGGAGGCCGGCCTGCCCGACGGGGTCCTGCTGGTCGTGCTCGGCGACGGCCCGAGCGCCGGGCAGGCGGTCGTGGAGCTGACCGACTACGTGTGCTTCACGGGGTCGACTGCGACGGGACGCAGGGTCGCCGCGACCTGCGCCGAGCGGCTGGTCGGCTGCTCGCTGGAGCTGGGTGGCAAGAATCCCCTCTACGTGGCCGCGGACGCCGACCTGGACCGGGCGGCCCGTGGCGCCGTCACCGCGTCCTTCGGCAGCGCTGGTCAGCTGTGCATCTCGGCGGAGCGGATCATCTGCCACGAGGCGATCGCCGACGACTTCGTCCGCCGACTCGTCGCGCTGGTGCGCCAGATGAGGCTCTCGGTCGACCTCGCCTACGGCGCCGACATGGGCTCGCTCGCCGGGCCGCAGCAGCTGGCCACCGTGACGGAGCACGTCGAGGACGCCCGCGCCAAGGGTGCGACGATCCTGACCGGCGGACGCGCCCGCCCCGACATCGGGCCCTATGTCTACGAGCCCACGGTGCTGACGGACGTGACCGAGGACATGCTCTGCGCCCGCGGCGAGACCTTCGGGCCCGTCGTCAGCGTCTACCGCGCCCGTGACGACCGCGCCGCGATCGCCATGTGCAACGACACGGACTACGGGCTCAACGCGTCGGTGTGGACCCGTGACGTGCGACGCGGCAAGGAGCTGGCGCGCCGCATCGACGCGGGCACGGTCGGGGTCAACGACGGCTACGCCGCGGCGTGGACCGCCGTCGGTGCGCCCATGGGCGGGATGAAGCAGTCGGGTCTGGGCCGCCGCCACGGCGCGGAGGGGATCCGCAAGTACACCGAGGAGCAGAACGTCGCCGTGCAGCGGCTCGTCCCCGTGCAGGGCCCGGCCGGCGTCGACCAGGCGCTGTGGACGACCATGCTGACGAGCGGCCTGCGGTCCCTGCGCCTCACCGGCTGGCGCTGACGCCCGCGGGGTTTCTGCGCGGGACCGCGGGCTGGTCCGGCTAGGTTGAGCCGGACAGGGGACACGCCCGACCTGGGACAGTCCCGACCTGGTGCTGGAGGACGCCCCGTGAAGCTCGTCGTGCGTCGCGACCCCGTCTACGTGCGCCGTCGGCGCATCGTGGGCGTGACTGCGCTGGTGCTCCTGCTGCTGCTCGTGCTCGGCGTCCTCGCCTGCCGGGCCCTCGTCGGTGGTGGGGGCGACGACCCCGCGGCCGCCGCGCTGGCCGCGCAGCGCGCTGCCTACGACGTGTCGGGGACGCAGCTGGTCAGGCGGCAGACGATCACGGGCAACATCAACCCCAAGTCGGTGGCCGCGTCCCCGGGCGGCGTCGTGATCGCGCAGAACATGATGTACCGCCACACGCTCACGGCATACGGCGCCGACGGCCAGCTCAGGGCGACCGTCCCCGACGCGGTGGACCTCGGACAGTTCGGCGTCGCGGGCGCCAAGGGCGCCGTCAAGGGCGCGCCCGTCGAGGCGGCCTGGACCAGCGACGGCGCCAAGGCCTACGTGTCCAACTACTCGATGTACGGCCCGGGGTTCACCAAGAACGGCTTCGACGACTGCACCGCGACCTCGGGCGTGGACCGGTCCTATGTCTATCGCCTCGACGCGGCCTCCCTCAAGGTCGACCAGGTCATCCAGGTCGGCGCGGTCCCCAAGGTCGTCGCGCTGAGCCCCGACCAGCGGACCCTGCTCGCCACCAACTGGTGCTCGGGCACCCTGTCGATCGTCGACGTGGCGCAGGCCAAGGAGGTCGCCACCGTCAAGATCGGCGCCCACCCGCGCGGCATCGCGATCAGCCCCGACAGCACGACCGCCTACGTCGCCGAGATGGGCGGGGAGACCGTCTACCGCGTGGACCTGGCCTCGCGGACCGCCACGCCTCTGGTCAAGCCCGGCAAGGGACCGCGGGCGCTGGTCGTGTCGGCCGACGGCAAGCACCTCTACGTCACCAACAACGATGCCAACACCCTCGTGCGCGTCGACGTCGCCGCCGGCAAGGTCGACAGGTCCGTCTCCCTCGCGAGCCAGCCGCGGTCGATGGCGATGAGCCGCGACGGACGAGCGCTGTATGTCGTGAGCTACGGGGCCGCCGCCATGACCAAGGTCCGGGCCGGCGACCTCACCGTCCAGCAGGTCGTGGCCACCGATCCCAGCCCCATCGGCGTGACCTACGAGCCGACGCGCAATGCCGTGTGGGTGTCCTGCTACAGCGGGTCGATCCTGGTCCTCGACGAGGCCAAGGGCGGCACGCCCGCCCCGTCGCCCAAGGGCGGGCAGCCGACGGCGACGCCCTCCGGGCCCGCCCACGACTGAGGACCCTCGTGCACGGGGCGCCCAGCCGGGTCGCCTAGGGTAGGACGGTGATCCGCACCGCGCTCAAGCCCCGCTGGCTGGGGCTGCTCGCTCTCGTGGTGCTCGTCGTCCTCGCGTTCACCCGCCTCGGGCTGTGGCAGCTCGACGTCTCCAAGGACCAGGGCGCCAAGAAGGCCCTGGCCGAGGCCCAGGCGCAGCCCGCCGCCCCGCTGCACGAGATCGTCCGGCCGCACGCGGCGTTCGAGGGCGTCATGTCCAACCGCCGCGTCGAGGTGACGGGCGCCTACGACCCGTCCGGCCAGTTCCTCGTGCCGCAGCGACTGCTCGGGGGGCGCACCGGCTACTGGGTCGTGACGCCGCTCGACGAGCAGGGGACGCGAGCCCGTGTGGCCGTCGTGCGGGGCTTCGTGGCCAGCCCGGCGGCGGCCCCGGCCGCGCCCCGCTCGACGGTGACGGTGACCGGGACCCTGGCGCCGGGCGAGTCGCCGTCCGACGCGGCCGTGCCCGCCGGCCAGCTCGGCTCCATCGACCTCGCGGTGCTGGTCAACCGGTGGCCGCAGGACCTCTACAACGCCTTCGTCCTGGCCGGGTCCGAACGCCCGGACCTCGCCGCAGGCACCGCCCTCGAGCGCATCCCCCCGCCCCAGCCGGAGTCCCAGCTCAACGTGCGCAACGTCGCCTACGCGCTGCAGTGGTGGGTCTTCGCGGCGTTCGCGGTCTACCTCTGGTGGCGGATGGTGCGTGACGACCACCGGTCCGGCATACGACCTGATCCCACCGACGACAACGACGACCCAGCCCCCGAGGAGAGACCGACCGATGACCACCCGGCCCCAGCCCTATGACAACCCGGAGACTGTCCGCAAGGCGCTCACGCCCTTCAAGGTCATGGCCTTCGTCGTCGGCGTCGGGCTGCTGCTGCTCGTGCTCGAGATGATCCTCAAGTACGGCTTCCAGAACGACGTGCTCGACTGGTGGGCCATGCCGCACGGCTTCCTCTACATGATCTACCTCGCGTGCACGGCCAACCTCGGGTTCGCCGCGCGGTGGCCGCTCGGCAAGATGGTCGGCGTCATGCTCGCCGGCGTGGTGCCCCTCCTGTCCTTCTGGGTCGAGCGCAAGGTGGCCCACGAGGTCGACGGTAGGCTGGCCGCGTGAGTGAGTCCCTCCAGGCCAAGCCGGTTCTCGTCGTCGACTTCGGCGCGCAGTACGCCCAGCTCATCGCCCGTCGGGTGCGTGAGGCCGATGCCTACTCCGAGGTCGTGCCGCACACCTGGTCCACCGAGCAGATGCTCGCCAAGCAGCCCTCGGCGATCATCCTGTCCGGTGGGCCCTCGAGCGTGTATGCCGACGGCGCCCCCCGCCTCGACCCGGCGCTGCTCGAGGCGGGGATCCCCGTGTTCGGGATGTGCTACGGCTTCCAGGCGATGGTGCAGGCGCTCGGCGGGACCGTGGCCCACACCGGCCTCGGCGAGTACGGCGCCACGCAGGCACAGGTGAGCGACACCACCTCGACGTTGTTCAACGGCCAGCCGGCCGACCAGTCGGTGTGGATGAGCCACGGCGACTCGGTGACCGAGGCCCCCGACGGCATGCGGGTGACGGCGGCGACGTCGGGCGCCCCCGTGGCGGCGTTCGAGGACGACGAGCGGCGGCTCTACGGCGTGCAGTGGCACCCGGAGGTGCTGCACTCGACCTTCGGTCAACGCGTGCTGGAGAACTTCCTGGTCAGGGGGGCTGGCATCGACACCGACTGGACCCCGGACAACGTGGCGGACGAGCTCGTCGCCGCGGTGCGCGAGCAGGTCGGCGAGGACCGCGTGCTCTGCGCCCTGTCGGGCGGGGTCGACTCGGCGGTCGCCGCGGCGATCGTGCAGAAGGCCGTCGGCGACCAGCTCACCTGCGTGCACGTCGACCACGGCCTGCTGCGCGAGGGCGAGCGGGAGCAGGTGGAGCGGGAGTTCGTCGAGGCGACCGGGGTGGACCTGATCGTCTACGACGCGCGGGAGCAGTTCCTGACCGCGCTGGCGGGCGTCACCGACCCCGAGACCAAGCGCAAGATCATCGGTCGCGAGTTCATCCGGGCGTTCGAGCAGGCGGCGCGTGACGTGGTCGAGGACCGCGGCGACGAGGAGCACCCCGTCAAGTGGCTGGTGCAGGGCACTCTCTATCCCGACGTCGTCGAGTCCGGCGGCGGCGAGGGCGCGGCCAACATCAAGTCCCACCACAACGTCGGCGGTCTGCCCGACGACCTGCAGTTCGCGCTCGTCGAGCCGCTGCGCACGCTGTTCAAGGACGAGGTGCGCCAGGTGGGCCTCGAGCTGGGCGTGCCCGAGGCCATCGTGTGGCGCCAGCCCTTCCCGGGGCCGGGGCTGGGCATCCGCATCATCGGAGAGGTGACGGCCGAGCGCCTGGAGATCCTGCGCCGCGCCGACGCCATCGCCCGCGAGGAGCTGTCCGAGGCCGGCCTCGACCGCGAGATCTGGCAGTGCCCCGTCGTGCTGCTCGCCGACGTGCGCTCGGTGGGTGTGCAGGGGGACGGCCGCACCTACGGCCACCCGATCGTGCTGCGACCCGTGTCCTCGGAGGACGCCATGACCGCCGACTGGTCGCGCGTGCCGTATGACGTCCTCGCCACGATCAGCAACCGCATCACCAACGAGGTGAGCGAGGTCAACCGGGTGGTGCTCGACATCACGAGCAAGCCGCCGGGCACCATCGAGTGGGAGTGACCCCGGGCGCGCACCCACCCCGGGCGTTGAGGGGCGACGAAATGGGGGTTGTTCGTGCTGGTCAACCGCCCATTTGCCTCCTCGCAACGAGAGTGAGGGCGAGGTGAGGTGAGGGCGCGGGTGGGCGGCGCCCCCGGTCAGCGGTCGAGAGCGGACGCGGCCATCTCGGAGAGGTGCTCGATCGTCTCGATCCCGTGCTGCTGGGTGCTGACCTCGCAGCTGACGGCGGCCATCAGCAGCTCGTGCCCGGCCGCGGTCTGCACGCGCCCGGCCGAGGTCACGACCCAGCCGTCGGAGCGGGGGAGCCAGCCGTTCTTGAGCTGGGCCTCCTCGTGCGGGTTGGCCGCCGAGATGCCCCAGTCCTGCTCCTCCGAGACGCGTCCGAGCAGGTCGAGCGCATAGTCCCGGCTGGCCTGGTTGAGCGGTCCGTCGGTGCGGACGAGGTTGCGCAGCAGGCGGACCTGGTCGGCGGCCGTGGTCGTGGTCAGGCCCCAGCGGTAGGCCGTGCCTGGCTCGGTCTCGGTCATCCCGAACCTCTTGTTGGCGGCCCGCACGCCCTCGTGCTGCCCGACGCGTCCCCACAGCGTGGTGGTGGCGTTGTTGTCGCTGTAGACGATCATCGAGGAGGTCAGTGCGCGGTCGGAGCCGCTCAGCTCCTGGCCTGCGTCCTGGCGCTGCAGCAGCAGGGTGAGCAGCACGTCGAGCTTGACCATGCTGGCCGTCTCGCACCGCTGACCCGGGTTGTGCTGCACCTGGCGGCCGTCGCTGAGGTCCACCGCGACGATGCCGACGTGGCCCTTGCGGCCCTTGAGGTAGGCACCCGCGGCCGCGTCGAAGCCCGCCTCGGTGACGCCCTCCGCCGCCGGGGTGGAGGTGGACGATGCAGCGGTGGTGGGCGACGCGCTGGTCGAGGACGGGCTACCGGCGGGCCGCTCGTCGTCGGTCGGGGCGATGACGGTGTGGGTGACGGCGGGGGCCGTGACCGTCACCGTCGAGGGGGTGGCAGCGCCGGACCCGCCGCACCCGCTCAGCCCGGCGGCGGCGAGCCCGAGGGCCAGGACGAAGGGGGGAGTTCGGTGCGGCACCCGCTCATTGTGGGTGAATCCTGAACCAGTCCCCTCATTGCGCCCGCGTGTCGTCGCCTGCGACCGGCGCCGAGACGAGTCGGGAGCGACGGCTCAGTGGGCGTGCGCGCGCATCCGGGCTGCCGCGGGCGCCTCGGAGAGCAGCGGCCCGTCGGGCGAGACCGACGCGGGCAGGTAGGCGCACGTGGGGTCGGAGGCGAGCGGGTCCCCGGTGACGGCATACGCGTGGGAGCGCGACCCGCCGCACACCTCGCGGAACTCGCACACCCCGCACTTGCCGACGAACTGCTGCGGGGTCCGCAGCGACCGCATGATCGGCGACTCGCGATAGATCTGCGGCAGGGGGGTCTCGCGGACGTTGCCGGCGCGGTGGGGGAGGAAGCCCGACGGGTAGACCCACCCCTGGTGGTCGATGAACACGAAGCCGCGACCGGAGTTGACGTCGATCGGTGGCCGGGCGGGGCGCTCGCGCACCTCGCGGTCGCCGAGCAACTCGGCCGTGGCGAGCGTGAGCTGGCGGTAGACCTCGCCCCGCGCCCCGAGGTCCGCGCCGTCCCGCTCGGCCGCGAGGCGCTGCAGCACGACGCGGCGGTAGTGCGGCGCCTCGGTGGTCTTGATGGCGATGAAGCGAGAGACGTCGACGAGCCAGTGCAGCACGTCCTCGACCTCGTCGGCCGTGAGGGTCTGCAGCTGCTGCCCGCGCCCGGTGGGGACGAGGAAGAACACGCTCCACAGCTTGGCGCCGAGGTCGAGGACCGTCGTGAGCAGCCGCGGCAGCTCCAGCACCGTCGAGCGGGTGACGGTCGAGTTGATCTGCAGCCGGAAGCCCGCATCGGTGACCATCCGCGCCGACTCCAGCGTCCGCTCGAAGGTGCCCTCGAAGCCGCGGAAGGCGTCATGCGTCGGAGCCTGCGCCCCGTCGAGCGAGAGGGACACCGCCTTGCCGCCGGCGTCGCGCAGCTCGGCCAGTCGCGCGGTGGTCAGGTTGGGGGTCGCCGAGGGCGACAGGGCCATGGACAGGCCGAGGGAGGTGCCGTATGCCGTGAGTTCGGCGAGGTCAGGGCGCTCGAAGGGGTCGCCGCCGGTGAGCACGACGAGGGGGTAGGGCTTGGGGAAGGACGCGATCTGCTCCAGCAGGGCACGGCCGTCGTCGAGGGTCAGCTCGAGGGGGTCGCGGCGGGTGATCGCGTCGGCGCGGCAGTGCAGGCACGCGAGCTGGCAGGCCCGGGTGACCTCCCAGATCGTGATGAAGGGCTTGTCCGCGACGTCGTGCCGCTGGTGGCGGACGGCCTTGGCGAGGTCGGGACCGGGGGAGCTCATCGCAGGGGCCTCTCGGTGAGGGTGGTGACCGCCTGCAGGGCGGAGGTGACGCAGCCGCTGATGCCCGCGCCGTCGTGGGAGGCGCCGGCGACGACGACGCCCGGCAGGTCACGGGCCAGGGCGGCGCGGGCCGTGGCCAGCCGCTGCTGGTGCCCGACGACGAGCTGGGGTGCCGTGTCGAGCCAGCGGTGCAGCCGCGTCTCGACGGGCTGCGCGTCCAGGCCGGTGAGCTCGCGCAGGTCGGCGAGCAGCAGCTCGATCAGCTCGGGGTCGGTGTGGTCGTCGACGATCGTCGAGCCGTCGCGGCCGGCGGACAGGCGCACGAGCGTGGTGTCGCCGCCGGACAGCTGGGGCCACTTGGCGGACAGGAAGGTCGCCGCCTTGAGGCGCAGCCCGAGCCGGCTCGGGATCATGATGCCGGTGCCGTCGGCGATGGGGCGGCACCGTCCCGCCTCGGCGGCGGGTAGCGCCACGAGCACCGAGGCCAGCGACGCGGACCGCACGCGGGCGAGCGGTGCGGCGGCGTCGGGGGAGGCGTCGGCCAGGACACGGGCGGCGACGGCGGCGTTGACCGCGAGGACCACGGCGTCGGCGTGGTGGTCCTCGCCGGAGGCGGTGGTCGCGGCATACGACCCCTGCTCGGTCCGGCGCAGGGAGGTGACGGGTGAGGCCAGGCGCACGTCGACGTCCACGCCGTCGAGGAGGTGATCGGTGAGGGCGGAGAGTCCTTGGGGCCAGGTCGCGAACATCGACGGCGCCACGCTCGGCCCGGCCTTGCGCGTGCGCACCGACAGGGTGAGCGAGCGTCCGTCTCGCGCGACCGCCGCGAGCATGGGCGACGCCGCCTGCAGCGACAGCTGGTCGATGTCGCCCGAGTGCAGCCCGCCGAGCATGGGGTCGACGAATGAGTCGGCGATCTCGTCGCCGAACCGCTCGCGCACGAAGCGCCCCACCGACATGTCACCCTCGACACGGTGGCGACGCGCGACGAGCGGCTCGAGGGCGGCGCGGGCCAGCCCGGGGGCCGAGACGATCCCGGAGCGGACCACGGGCATCAGCTGGGTCGGTCCGGTGGGGCCCACACCCTGCGGGAGGCGGCGCAGGCCCTTGCGGGTCGCGAGCCAGGTGGCGCCGGGGTTGGAGCGGATCATCGAGTCCTCGAGACCGAGCTCGCGCACGAGGGCCGTGACGGCGGGGGAGGCGAGGTGGACCGCCTCGGCCCCCAGCTCGCAGCGCCGCCCGGCGAAGTCCACGGTGCGGACCTGCCCCCCGATCCGGTCGCCGGCCTCGAGCACGGTGACCCTTGCCCCGGCCTGGGCCAGTCGGCGTGCGGCGAGCAGACCGGTCACCCCCGCGCCGACGACGACGGCGTGGGCGGGGACGGAGCCCTCGGGGACGGAGCCCTCGGGGACGGAGGGCGTGGGGGCGTCGGGCATGTAATCAACCCTAACGAGCGCGTCACTCGGGCGACGTGGCGGGGTGGCTTTTGTCCCGGCATACGTCGTGTTTTTTGGTGCCAAGGCAAGATGGTCGTATGTCGTCGACCGAGACCGCGCCCCCCGCGCCGCCCGTGGCCCAGCTGCACGGGCACGCGCGTCGCTGGGCGCTCGCCGTGGCCGCCGCCGGACTCCTCGTCCTGCTCGTCACCGTCGCGTGGAACGTCTACGCCCCCTGGGGGCAGCGGCTCGACACCCGGGCCTTCGGCTCGATCGCCATCACCGAGACCTTCCGCCACCAGCACCTCGGCACGGTCCTCGCGGCGGTCGAGGTGCGCGCCCTCGCCGCCGCGTTCGCCGTCTGCGTGGTGCTCGCGGCCTGGCGCCGCAGGTTCGACCTGGCCCTGGGCGCCCTCGTCGTAGTGGTCGGCGCCAACCTCATGGCCTACCTCACCCGCACCCACCTCGTGCACCGGCCCGACTACGGGCTCGACCACCTCGGCCCGCTCAACTCCTCGCCGAGCGGTCACGCCGTCGCGTCCTGCTCCATCGCCATCGCCATCGTGCTGGTGACGCCGATGACGATCCGCCTGTGGGTCACCTTCTTCGCCACGCTGTGGGCGAGCTGGGCCGCCCTCGGGGTCGTCGTCGTGCGGATGAACCGACCCGGTGACGTCGTCGCCGCGATCGCGCTCGTGGCGCTGTGGACGGGCGTCGGGGTCGGCGTCGCGGCCCTGGTCGCCGGTCGCCCCCAGCAGCGCCGGATGCTGCGGGACTACCGCACGCAGGTCCGCGGGCTCGGGTGGCAGCGGACCCGGGAGGCGCGCGTGTCCAACGCCCCCTACGGCCTGACCCTGCTGGTCCTGTCCGGGCTGTCGGCCGTCGTGGTGATGGGTGTGCTGCTCGTGTCGTGGGGGGTCGGCGTGCTGTCCAACCCCGTCGGCCTCGTCCTCGGCATCGGCTCGCTGCTGCTCATCGGCGGGCTCGTGGGTGGGCTCGTCGGCGCGACCTCGCGCGCCGTGGAGAAGTACCTGCGCTGAGGGTGCTCCTCCCTGGTGGGCCGGCTCCGAGGGGGACGACCGCCCTGTCCGTATGCCGCGCGCCCGGCCCCCTCGCGAGGGACCGGGCGCGCGGCATACGGCATGGTGGGCCGCTCAGCGAGCGGGTCCGTTCTTGGGCCGGACCGTCAGGGTCACGCTCGCGGGGTAGGTCTGGCGACCGGTCAGCGTCAGCGTGTGCGCGCCGACCGCCGTGCTGGTGGGCACGGTCCAGCGCAGCGTGCCGGCGCCGGTGGCGTCGACGGTGACCGTGCCGACGACCCGGTCGCCCCAGCGCACCGTGACGACGTCCCCGGGCTTCCAGCCGGCCAGGGTCAGGGTGACCTTCTGGCCGGGCTTGCGGACGGTCTCGTCCAGCGTGACCGTGCCGGGCTGGTAGAGGTGCAGCGCGGGGCGCACCCGGGCGACCTGCGGGTCATGGTCGGAGGTCTGCACCGCGAACTCGGCGTTGATGTGCGCGACCTGCACGGACGTCGAGTCCTTGAGGTTGGCCGAGACGAGGACGTGGTCGAGGGTCTGGCTGATCCCGTTGAAGATGTAGGAGTAGCGCTCGTTCTCGGGCAGCGTCCACATGGTGTCGTGCAGCAGCGCCCCGTCGGCCGTGAGCGTCCGCATCGGCGCCGAGAACTGGTAGTCGTTGAAGTCGCCGCCGAGCACGACGTTGGCCTGCGGGTCCACGGCCTTGACCTGCTCGACGAACGCCCGCAGCGACTGCGCCTGCTGGGTCCGCTGCACCTCCGAGGCGCGGTTGGGCGGCTGGAAGCGACCGTCGGCCGAGTCGTCACCCCCCTTGGAGTTGAAGTGGTTGGCCACGACGATAACCTTGCGACCGCGGTAGACGAACTCGCCGGCCAGCGGCTTGCGGGAGGCGTTCCACGCCGGGTTGGTCGGGTCCACGCGACCGGGGCTGGCCGACAGGGCCGGGGTGTCCTCGAGACCGGGGGTCGTGTCCTTGGTGACGGTCGTGGCGCTGGTGGCCGTCCCGCCGGTGCGCTCGACGAAAGTCACCCGCTCGGGGTTGTAGAGCAGGCCCACGCGGATGTTGCCGCCGGGCTGCCCGCCGTCGCGACCGTCCTCGGGGTCGATGACCGCGGCCTTGTATGCCGGACCGCCCGCCGCCCGGATCGCCGCGATCAGCTTGGCCTCGGTGGTGTCGGAGGAGGTGGTGCCGTCGTTGGTGGCACCGCTGTCGTCCTGGATCTCCTCCACCGTGATGACGTCGGGGGACCGCAGGTTGGTGACGACGGCCTGACCGAGCGCGGCGTACTTGGCGTCGGTGTCGGTGGGCTTGAGGTTCTCGACGTTGAAGGTCGCGACGGTGAGCTGGTCGTCGGCGGCGGGGGCCACGACGGTGCGCTGCAGGCCGTTGTCGGTGTGGGTGCCGAGACGGGTCGCGGCGATGGTGTAGCCGCCATACGTGGACCAGTCGACCGGGCCGGTCGTCGCGCCGGTGAGGACGTCGCCGACGTTGGCGGCGGGGACCTTGCCGTCGACCGGCATGACGAGCATGCGTCCCGTGGGGGTGCGGTCGTAGTCCGCGATGTAGGTGCCGCCGCGCGGGGTGCGCAGCTCGTCCGGCTTGGTCTGCACGTAGATCTCGCCGTACTGCGGCTGACCGGGGCCGACGACGCGGGCGTCGCCGACGGTGACGAGCTCCCCCTCGTGGGACTCGTACCACTCGATGGCGGAGCGCCGGGGGTCCAGGGTGAGGTCCTCGACGTTGCCGGTCGGGGGCTTCGGGGCGTAGGTGTCGGGCAGGTCCGCCGGCAGGGTGAGGGCCTGGGGGAGGGCGTTGCCCCTGGAGAGGACGTTGACGACCGGCTGGGTGATCTCGGTCATCGACAGGTTGGGGGTGGTGGCGACCGTCTCGCCGCTGGACAGGGGGTAGTAGTCGGTGACCTGCCCGCTGACGAGGACCGCGTCGCCCTCCTTGACGGTGATGGGCGCCGAGGCGGTGTAGACGAAGACGCCGGTGGAGGCGTTGGCCTTGGCCGGGTCCTTGGTGGGCTGCTGGATCCAGAATCCCTTGGTGCGGCCCGCGGCGCGCACGCCCGTGACGACGCCGGGGACGTTGGTGACCGCCTGGCCCTTGAGCGGGGAGATGAAGCCGGGGCCCTGGATGTCCTGGATGGTCGTGCTGCCCGGGGTCGGCGTCGGGGTGGGGGTGGGGGTCGGCGTGGGCGTCGGGTCGGTGGGGCCGGTGCCGACGGTGACCTCGGCGGGGGTCGGCGCGCCGGACGTGTAGTCCTTGCTGTTGTCCCAGCCGCTCGCCGGCGCGGGGAGCGCGCGCGAGATGGAGGTGGCGTTGGTCGTGGCGGGGGCGGCGGCCACGACGTAGTCCGTCGCCGAGCCCCAGCCGACGTAGTCCACGACGCCGGGGGCAGCGTCGCAGTCCGCTCCGCAGGCGAGGGCCGTGGCGGTGCTGACGAGGGCGATCCGGCCCGCGGTGCCGGACATCGCGATGGTGCCCTGGACGTCGGTGCGCGGCAGGGGGGCGGCGGCGGTGTTGGCACCCGGGGCCTCGGCCACCACATACGTGCTGCGCGCGGCGATGGTGCCGGTCAGGGCCGTGCGCTGCCAGGAGGTGCCGGTGGCGGAGGCGTACTGCACCGACCACCCGTCGAGGCTGACCGACTGGTCCGAGGAGTTGTAGAGCTCCACGAAGTCGTTGCGGTAGGGGGCGCCGGTGTTGCCGCCCCCGCCGAAGACCTCCGAGATCACGACGGGGCTGGCCTGGTCGACGGCCTGGGCCACGACCGGCCCGGCGGTGGCGGTGGCGGTGGCGGCGAGCAGGGCGACGGCGCTGATGCGGCTGACGGCGCGCAGGTGGATGCGCATGGTGGGTGCTCCTGGGCTGGGACGGGTGCGACGGCGGCGTCGCGGGGGAGTGATCGAACGGTAACCCCGTGTGACCTCCCCTAGGGGGATCGGCAGGTGATCAGGCGGTGACCGGCCGGTGAGCAGTCGGCGACGCTCGGCTGCGCGCGGCGCCCCATCGGTGGGGAGGTTCCGTGTCGCTATGGCAGCACCGAATCTCCCCATCGTCGGGGGACGTGGAAGTGCACCGACCGACGGCCATGCTCGTGCCGTGCTGGCAGGCCGGCTGGCCGGTTCAGCGACGAGACTGAGTGACGGGGTCCTCGGGCTCGTCGCCGAAGGGGGAGGCGTGACCCGCGTGCCTGCTCACATGGGTCGTCATGTGCCACACCACGACAAGCCGCGTGAGCGCTCGCCCGCGCGCTCCATCACGAAACGCACCCGGCCGCGTCGAGCGGCAACTCGCGGCTGGTGGCATCTACGCGCAGACAGTTGTTGCTCCGTTTGGGTGAATATCCCGACGTTAGGCGTGCCTTATCAGGAGGGTGCCAGGTTCACTTCGGGTAGGCCCCCGTTGTGGTGGTCTCCCGTGACTCTGGGTTGAGGGTTGTACGTCGGAGGGTTCCCATGTCGTTGTGGGGTCTGTCGTCTCGTCGGGTCGTGGTTGCTGCTGTGGTGGCGGTGGTGTCGTTGGTGGTGGCGGATGGGTCGGCGGTGGCGGTGAACCGTCCCAGGTTTGATGCCGCTCCTGTTTGAGTCCAGGAGGATGAGCACATGCCGAAGGTGATTGATCCCGAGCTGAAGGCTCGAGCGGTGCGTCTGGTGCTGGAGCACCGGGCGGAGTACCCGACGACGACGGCCGCGGTGCAGGCGGTGGCTAGGCAGGTCGGGGTAGGCAAGGAGAGCTTGCGCCGGTGGGTCGCGCAGGCCGATGTGGATGCCGGGACCCGTGAGGGGGTCACCACCAGCGAGCTGGAGGAGATCCGCCGGCTCAAGGCAGAGAACCGTCGCCTGCGTGAGGACGTAGCAATCCTGAAAGCGGCGACGTCTTTCTTCGTGGGGGAACTCGACCCCCGCAACCGATGATCATGGGTTTCATCGACACCATGCGCGCCGAGGGCCACGCGGTCGAGTCGGTCTGTCGGGTCCTGCGCGAGCAGGGCTGCCAGGTCGCCGCGAGGACATACCGCGCCTGGCGCACGGCGTCCCCGGCTGCCCGCACGGTCAGCGACGCCAGCGTGATCGACGTGGTCCGCGCCGCGGCGTGGGCCATCGACCACGCCGGTGTGCGCCGGTTGACCCCGGAGGGTCTCTACGGGCGGCGGAAGATGACTGCTCTGGTGCGCAGATCGGCCCCTGACGCCTCCCGCGGCAGCGTCGATCGGGCGATGAGAACCCTTGGCCTGCAGGGTGTTCGGCGCGGACGAGGTGTGCGGACCACGGTCCCGGCCAAGGACGGCCGGCGCGCTGGGGACCTGCTCGACCGGAACTTCACCGCAGAGGCCCCGAACCGCACCTGGGTCATGGATTTCACCTACGTGCGGACCTGGGCCGGGTTCGCGTACGTCGCGTTCATCCTCGACGTGTACGCCCAGAAGATCGTGGCCTGGAACGCCGCGAGCACCAAGACGGTCGAGCTGGTCGACGTCCCGCTCAGGATCGCGCTGTGGCAACGACACCGCGAGGGACGACCCGTGGTGCCCGGGGAACTGATCGGTCACGCGGACGCCGGCAGCCAGTACACCTCGATCGCGTTCACCGACCACCTCGCCGAGGAAGGGATCCAGCCCTCGATCGGGTCGGTCGCCGATGCCTACGACAACGCCCTGATGGAGTGCGTGATCGGCTTGTACAAGACCGAGTGCATCCGCACGAACGTCTTCCACGCCGGGCCCTACAAGACCCTCGCCGACGTCGAGTACGCCACTGCTGGCTGGGTCGACTGGTACAACAACCGACGACTGCACAGCAGCCTGGGCATGACGACCCCAGCCGAGTACGAGAGCGCCCACTACGCTGCCCTCAAGACCGAGCCGCAGCCCGTATGCGAGCGGCAGAGAACCTAGGGCGGTTCACGGTGCCTGAGGGTTCACCGGTGGGTGCTGCTGCGCCGGGGAAGTCTGCGGCGTCTCGGGTGGAGGTGGCGGGGGATGTGGTGTCGGCGCGGGTTGCTGCGCGGGCGCAGGGGGTTCGGGTGGAGGTGGCGTCGGAGCGGGATGAGTTCTCGCGGACGTGGGTGAATCCGGATGGGACGTTCACGACGACGGCGTCGGCGGGGCAGTCCAGCGTCAAAGATGCTGAGGGTAAGTGGGTGGATGTGGACTTGACCATGGCCGAGGGGCCGGGTGGGGTGGTGGCGCCGAAGCGTCCGGTGGTGGGGGTGCGGGTCGATGGTGCGGGGACGTCGGTGGATCATGGGGCGGGTCGTCAGGTGGTGCTGGGGTGGACGGGCAAGCGGGGCAAGCCGGTGTTGTCGGGGGCGTCGGCGACGTGGCCGGACGTGGCTGCTGGGGTGGATTACCGGGTGGACGCGTTGCGTAGTGGTTTCGAGTCGTTCTATGTGGTCAAGGACAAGTCTGCGGTGAACCCCGTGTCGGGGTTGTCGTGGTCGGTGCCGTTGCGGACGCGGGGGTTGACGGCGAAGCCGTCCGCGGATGGTGGCGTGGACTTCGTGGACAGCAAGGGCAAGGTGGTGTCGCGGTTCGAGGCACCGGTGGCGTGGGACGCGAAGAGGGATGAGCGCACGGGGGACCCGGCGAGCCGGGGCGCGGTGAGGTTGACGGTCGAGCAGGCCAGCCCGGGGCAGGCGACCTTGATGATCGCGGTGGACAAGGCGTGGGCCAGCGATCCGGGGCGGGTGTTCCCGATCACGGTGGATCCGACGTATGCGTCGTTGGCGGCGATCAAGCCGAATCTGGACACGTTCGTGCAGTCCGGGTTGGGGTCGGGGCAGGCGTCGGCGACCGAGCTGAAGATGGGCAACAACGGTGCGGGCAACGTCGCGCGCATGTATCTGATGTTCCCGATGGCGTCGTTGAAGGGTCTGCAGGTCAAGTCGGCGACGTTGGGGATGTATGAGACGCATGCGTGGTCGTGCAACCCGCGGTCGTGGGAGGTGTGGGACACCGGTGGTGTCACCGCGTCGACGGTGTGGACGAGCCAGCCGGGCTGGTATCAGCGGTGGGCGTCGTCGACGGCCACGAAGGGGTACTCGTCGTCGTGCGCGGAGGGGTGGGTGACGCAGAACGTCACGAGCCTGGCGGCGGCGTGGGCGGGGAACGGCAATGACTACAACACGATGGGTGTGCGGGCCACGGACGAGGGCGACGCGTATGCGTGGAAGAAGTTCGCGTCGGCCGAGACGGCGACGGCGCCGTACCTGAGCGTGACGTACAACCGGAAGCCGAACGCGGCGGCGATGGCGGGGATGCCCTTCCCGGCGGTGACGTACAAGGCGCCGTCGTGGTCGAGCTCGCTGGTGTACACCTCGGACCTGACGCCGGAGTTCCAGATGGTGGCGACGGACCCGGATGGCAACAACGTGAACCTGAAGGTCGAGATCCATGCTTCGAGCAGCGCGGGGTACAACCAGGCGCCGTTGACGTCGTGTCAGGTCGGTGCCGCGTCGGGGCAGGCGGCGAAGTGCTCGGTGGGGGCGTTGGCGGACAACAGCGTGTTCTACGCGCGGGTCGCGGTGCAGGACGATCAGGGGTTGTGGAACGGCGCCTGGTCGCCGTGGGCGACCTTCCGGACGGCGGCGGTGACACCAGCCGTCCCGGTGGTGTCCTGCCCGGCGCCGTACGCGACGTCGGGGGCGTGGACCGATGCCGCGCCGGCGGGGCCGGTGACGTGCACGATCACCGCGGCCGGGACCGGGACCAGCAGCCCGGCGTACATCCACTACCGGCTGGATGGTGGCGCGGAGCAGCGGGTCGCGATCACCCCGTCCAGCGACCCGAACGCCGCGAAGACCACGGTCACGGTGCCCGCTAGCACGGGTGGGCACTCGGTCGAGGCGTGGACCGCGTCGATCACGGGCAAGACCAGCGCGCACAAGACGCACAGCCTGGGGTGGGGGAACGCGTCGCTGACCGCTCCGGTTGCGCCGTCGGCGGGGGTGCAGGTCGCGGCGACCACGACCGGCGCGATCCGGATCGCCGCGAACGGCCCGCCGAAGGGCGCCGCGTCGTCGGTGACCGGGAAGGTGCAGTGGCGGGTGTCGGGGTATGGCACCTCGGAGACCGGGAAGTGGAACGACGCGACGGGCGTGTCGGCGGTGTCGTTGACGGGGACGGGGTCGGCGACGACCGCGGTCACCTATGCCGCGTCGTGGGACGCGATGACCGCGGACGTCGACAAGGCCCAGACCCCCGAGGTCGGGTTGAACGACCGGACCCCGGTGCTGCTGGACGTGCAGGTGTGCTTCACGTACTCGACGGGCACGCAGTGCACGTGGTCGGCGTCGCCGGTGACGATCTCGCGGGTGCCGCACGCGTTCGGTGGCGGGTTCCCGACCAGCAGCGCCGGGCCGGGGCAGGTCGCGTTGTTCACGGGGGAGTTCAACCAGTCCGTCACGGACGTGTCGGTGCCGGGGTACACCGGGGACCTGTCCCTGTCCCGCTCGCACGCGACGTACGCGAACAGCACGACCGCGTCCGTCACCCCGGCAGCGGGGGTGTTCGGGCCGGGCTGGACGGCGGGTCTGGACGGCTCTGACGCGGGCCTGGCGGGGATGACCCCGATCGATTCCACTCACGTGGACGGGTCGATGGTCTTCCAGGACGGGGATGGCACGTCGTTGGTGTACCGCCCGATCGACGGGCTGCGCCGCACGACGGCGGCCATGACCACCAAGGCGTGGGTGGCCGCGGACGAGGACACCCGCCTGGAGGGCACGACCCTGGCGTGGAACGAGACCAGCAAGGCGTTCACGCTGACCGAGGACGACGGGACCACCACGACGTTCACCGCGACCACGGCCCCGGCGACCGGTGCGGCGGGCGTGTTCGCGCCCACGAGCGTGACCGAGCCCGGGTCGGGCACCACGACGTACACGCGCAGCGCTGCGGGGCTGGTGACCCGGATCCTGGCGCCGGTCCCGGCGGGGATGACCGCGGCGGACTGCCCGGACAACGGCAGCGTGGCGGGGTTGAAGCCGGGCTGCAGGGCCCTGCGCGTCGTGTATGGCGTCAACGGCGCCCCGGCCGGGCAGGTCGGGTCGGTGTCGATGGAGATCTCCACCCCGGATGCCTTGACGGTGAAGGCCTGCGACGGGACCACCAGCACGGCTGCGGCCGGGTCGATGGCCTCGGTGCCGGTCGCCTGTTACACCTACGACGCGAGCAAGCGGTTGACGAAGGTCACTGATCCTCGTTCGGGGTTGGGCACGAGCTATGGGTACGGGTCGCAGAACGAGATCACCAGCGTCACGCCGGCCGGGCAGGCTCCCTTCCAGCTCGCGTACAGCACCGAGGACGCCCGGTTGAAGCTGGCGAGCGTGTCGCGACCCAACCCTTCCGGGGGCGGGGCCACAGCGTTGACGCGGGTCAGGTATGGCATCCAGGGCGCGGCCGGGATGCCCGACATGAGCAGCGACCGGACCCGCCGGTGGGGTCAGGCCAGCGCGCCGACCTACGCGGCGGCGGTGTTCGGGCCGGACTACACCGGTGACATCACCAACCCCGGCCAGGACGGGTGGACCTACGCGGACCTGTCCTACACCGACGCGCAGGGCTACACGACCAACACCGCCTCGTATGGTGCGGGGGCGTGGCTGGCCACGTACACGCGGTACAACGAGCAGGGCAACGTGGTCCTGGCTCTGGACGCCGACGCGGTCGCCCGCGCCCTGACCGCGACCGAGGGGGTGACCTTCGCCGACGGGCAGGTGTACGACGCGTCCGCGCTGGGGACGGTCACCGCCTACAACCCGGACACCACCGCGACCACGACGCCCCCGGTCGGGGTGCCGGCGAAGGCGCCGGCCGGGTCGTTCGTCACGGACGTGTGGGGTCCGCAGCGGACCGCGACGTTGCGGGACGGGACCTGGCAGATCGTGCGCCCGCACACCAAGACCCTCTACGACCAGGGCGCCCCCAACAATGGGGTGAACCCGAAGACGAGTACCGGGTACGGGCTCGCGACCACGGTGACGGTGACCGCGTCGGACACGGGCATGGCCAGCGAGGTCGAGACCACCTCTCGGACGTTCACCGGGTACGAGCCCAAGACACCGGGCGATGACGCGACCAGCGGCTGGACCCTCGGGGCGGCGACGAGCTCGACCGCGGATATGAACCTCGACGGGAGCCCGGGTGCGGGCGACATCACCACCCGCACCTTCCACAACGAGCAGGGCCGCACCGTCGAGACCCGCCAACCCAGCGAGGCCGACACCGGTGGCGGCGCCGGCACCACCCTCACCAGCTACTACACGGTCGCGGCGCAGACCGGCGCCGACGCCGCCTGCGGGAGCAAGCCGGCGTGGGCCGGGCTGGTGTGCGCCACCCGCAAGGCCGCCCAACCCGCCGGGCAGACTCTGCCGGACGAGCGAACCACCAGGTACACCTACCAGCTCGCGCCCGCCGAGACCGTCGAGACCAGCGGCGCGGTGACCCGCACCACCACCACGACGCACCTGCTGGACGGGCGCACCGACACGACCAGCACCAGTGTGGCAGGCCTGTCCTCGTCCGTGGCGCGGCCCGGTGTGAAGACCGTGTACGACCCCGCCACCGGGGCCGTGACCGGGACGATCGAGCTCGACGCGAACGGCGCCGCGACCGGCCCGAGCCAGACCACCGTCCTGGACTCGTGGGGGCGGCAGGCCAGCAACACCAACCAGCTGGGCGACCAGACCACCACCACCTATGACACCGCCGGACGCGTTGCGACGGTCACCGACGGCAAGGGCGTCACGTCCTACGGGTACGACGGGACCGACCTGGCCGGCAAGACCGAACGACGCGGCCTGACCACCCGGGTGGTGATCTCCCGGTCTGCTGGGAAGGGCGATGTCACGTTCGCGGGCGCGTACGACACGGACGCGAAGATGTACCGGCAGTCCCTGCCGGGCGGCCTGACCCAGGACGTCACCTTCGACGAGGCCGGTGAACCGGTCGGGATGTCCTACTCCGGACAGGTCACGCCGTACACCACGTCCACGGACGCGGACGGGAACCCGGTGTACACGCCCGGCGCCCCGACCACGGGCGTGTGGATGGCCTGGACCCAGGCCAACGACCCCACCGGGCGCGTGGTGCGTGACTGGACCGGGCAGGGCGCGGCGTTCGACGGGAAGGCCGGCACCACCACCACCCCGACCGAGGTCACCAAGCCCGGCGACGCGATCGGGTACGACCGGGCCTACTGGTACGACAACGCCGGCCGCCTGGACACCGTGCGGGACCGCACCGCGACCACGACCGGGACCACGGTGACCCCGACCAGTGACGCGTCCCCAGCTGTGCCATGCACGGTCCGCTGGTACGGGTACGAAGGCACCACCGGACGCAACGGCAACCGCACCGGGCACACCAGCCAGACCCACACCGACGGCAGCTGCACCAGCACCCCGACCAGCAACACCGCGTCGTGGTACGAGTACGACACCGCCGACCGCGCCACGAACAGTGCCGGCTACACCGGCACCTACACCTACGACCCGCTCGGCCGCCAGACGACCGTCCCCGCCAGCGACGCGCCCGACCCCGGCAAGGGCGACCTGACCCTGGCGTACTACGACACCGACCTACCCCAACGGGTGAAGCAAGGATCCACGGACACCACGTTCACCCTCGACGTCGCCGGGCGCCGCCTCACCGGGCGCACCACCAGCACCGACCCAGCGCTCGGGTCCTCCACGGTCGTGCGGCACTACACCGACGGGACCGACAACCCGGCCTGGATCGCGACCACCCCCGACGGCGGCACCCCCGCGATCACCCGGTACGCCGAATCCCTCGCCGGTGACCTCGGCGCCCAGCTCGACCAAGACGGGTCCATGCAGATCAGCCTGGCCACCCTGCACGGCGACGTCGCCACCACCATCACCATCGGCGCCGACCAGCCCTCCACCACCGCAGCCACCAGCATCAACGGGTGGAGCGACTACACCGAATACGGTGCACCCCGCGACCCCACCACCACCCGCGCCATCGCCGGACCCGCCGGCTACGGATGGCTCGGAGCCAAACAACGCTCCACCACCCCCGCCACCGCCGGCCTGACCCTCATGGGCGACCGCTACTACAACCCCACCCGAGGCCTCTTCACCAGCCTCGACCCCGAACCCGGAGGCAACCCCACCGCCTACACCTACCCCCTCGACCCCATCAACGGCTACGACCTCGACGGCCGCTGGGGCATCAATTGGGGAAATGCGTGGAATTCAGTAAAGTCGGGTGCGCGATCTGCACTTTCGTGGGCTGGCAATCACAAAATGGAGATTGCCACAACGGCACTCATGTTTGTTCCAGGGGTCAGCGTGGCGGCTTGGGGTTATCGAGCCTACCGCGTTTATGCGGCCGTGCGTACCGCTCAAACAGTGGTGGCGGCAGGTCGAGCGGCGACCGTTGTGAATAGAGCAAGAATAGCTCGAGCCTCGCTGTACGCTACGCGCAGCAAGTCAACGTCCAGGCTGGTGAACTCGACATTTCATCGTGGGTCGTTCTCTGGCAAGCATGGCGCATATCGGTCGTTTGCGTACCACTATGCTAAGCACGGGCGAAATCATGGTGGACCATCCGGCTACGCAAAGGCAGCACACGCCCTGCGAAGGGGGTCAAACGGCAAGCACCGAGGTTCGCCCGGGGGGATAAGGATTGACAATAGGTGGAAGAGTTTCTGGTGATGATCACGCATAGAAGGAGTCAGGAAAAGTGCTTTATCGCCTTTCATTGCGAGAGATAGCTGCTATTGAGGAGCTATATTGCGAGGTAAGTCAACTATGGCCCAATGGGACACAAATAGACATTGACTCTGAGGCGGGAGTTGCCGCGAACTATCTCCAGTCGTGGATCGACGGAGTCATTTCGAGTGATGGAGTCGTAAGTGGGGGTTCTTTGATAGATATTGAGAAGTTGGCTAATGACAGTCGCAATATTCCACAAGTCGGCGACATCGTAGACAGAGTGTGGAGGGTTGCTAAAGAGGCTCTTCCAAGATGAGGGTGTGGGTGGAGGTCGGTCCTGAGCGGCGGGGTGGGGCGCGTCGGTCCACGGGTAGGCGTCGAGGTCTTCCGAAGATGGAAGTTCTGACGCTCACCATCTGGAAGACCTCGACGCGCTTGACGCTCCCGTCACTGACCCTGGTCTGACGACCCTCACCGGTATACGGCCTCGGCACCTGCGCGGGTAGGGTGACGGACGTGTTGAGGACGACGGCCGCGATCGCGGCAGGCAAGCTCGCCCGGACGGCGTCGCGGCTGCGAGGCGGAGGCAGCGGCGGCTCGGCCCTGCCGGGGCTGGTGGCGGAGCGGATCGACCCGGCGTTCCTGCGGTCGACCCTCGGCGGGCTGCCGCGCGGCATCGTCGTCATCAGCGGCACCAACGGCAAGACCACCACCACCAAGATGGTCGTCGCGCTGCTGCGGGCCCACGGCCTGCGCGTCCTGACCAACCCCACCGGGTCCAACTTCACCCGCGGCGTGATCTCCTCGATGCTCGCCGAGTTGCCGCTGACCGGCCGCCTCGACGCCGACATCGCGGTGCTCGAGCTGGACGAGGCGCACGCCCTGAAGTTCGCCGAGGTCGTGACCCCCACCCACGCGCTGCTGCTCAACGTCGCCCGAGACCAGCTCGACCGGTTCGCCGAGATCGACCACACCGCACGGCTGCTCACCCGCCTCGCGGAGCAGACGACGCGGGGTGTGGTGCTCAACCGCGACGACTCCTTCATCTCGCGCATCGACGAGCGCGTCCGGCCCGGCGCCGAGGTGCGGTGGTTCGGCGTGGACCCGTCCATCGCCGACCGGCTGCCCGAGCTGCAGGAGGCCGACGTCCGCTTCAGCGAGGCCGACGAGGTGCCCGATCCCGGACCGAGCGACGGGCTCCTCAAGCCGGTCGACGACCACGCCTTCACCATCGTCTTCGGCGACGGGCACGACGTCGGACCGGTGACGCTGCGCCAACGAGGGCTCGCGGCGATGATCAACGCGACCGCGGCGACCTCGCTCGTGCGCCTGCTGCTGGGCGCGGAGTTCCGGCATACGACCGCGTCGCAGGCCCTCGCCACGGTCACCCCACCGTTCGGGAGGGGCGAGGTCGTCGACGTCGACGGCCAGCCCCTCGAGCTGGTGCTGGTCAAGAACCCCGCCGGGTTCACCGTCGCGCTCGGCACCTACGGCACCACCCCTGTCGCCTCGATGATCGCGATCAACGACAACTACGCCGACGGCCAGGACGTCTCGTGGCTGTATGACGTGAGCTTCGAGTCCCTCCGCGACCTCGGGGTCGCCGTCACGAGCGGGGTGCGGGCCTACGACATGGCGCTGCGGCTGCGCTACGACGACGTGCCCGTCACGGCCGTGGAGCCCGACCTCGAGACCGCCCTCGACCTGTTCCTCGCCGAGCACCGGGACGAGCCCAAGCGGATCTTCTGCACCTACACCGCGATGATGGCGCTGCGGCGGGTGCTCGCCCAGCGCTACGACCTGCCGGACTTCGGCGAGGAGGCCAAGGCCTGATGAGCGAGCTCGCGACCGGCACCCCCGCGCACCTCCCCACCCGGGGCCCGAGCAAGGGCCGGGTCACCCTCGTCCACCTCTACCCGCGCGAGATGAGCATCTACGGCGACCTCGGCAACACGCGCGCGCTCGCGTCGCGGCTGCGGTGGCACGGCTACGACGTCGAGGTGGTCGGCCACGCTCCGGGCGACCCCTGGCGCGACGACGTGCACCTCGTCATGGGCGGCGGCGGCCAGGACTCCGGCCAGGCCCGGGTCGAGGACGACCTGGCCCGCATCGGCGACCGGCTAACGGCGCTGGCGGCCGACGGGTGCCCCATGCTCGCCATCTGCGGGATGTACCAGCTCTTTGGCAACGCCTTCGTCACCGTCGAGGGCCAGCGGCTGCCCGGCCTCGGGATCCTCGACGTCACCACCACCGGCAACGCCAAGCGGATGATCGGCGGGATCGTCCTCGACACGCCCTTCGGCGAGGTCGTGGGCTTCGAGAACCACTCGGGCTCAACGGTGCTCGGGCCCCAGCAGCAGCCCTTCGGGCAGGTGCGGGCCGGTCAGGGCAACAACGGCACCGACGGCACCGAGGGCGCCATCACCGGCCACGTCGTCGGCACCTACCTGCACGGGCCGGTCCTGCCGGCCAACCCGGCCCTGGCCGACGCCCTGGTCGGGTGGGCGGCCGAGCGCGCCACCGGCCGGGCCTTCGAGCCAACGGCGATCGACGACGCGTATGCCGACCACGCCCGCACCCGCCAGGTCCGCCGCCTCGTGGCCGGCACCCGTCGGCGCTGACGCCCTCTCGGGCGGGCGACCACACGGACCCGAGAGGTCACTTCTCGGTGCTTTCGGGGACGTTGGAACGTTCTCATCGCCCCGGGGGGTCACTTTTCGTCGTCTCGGCGGGGCCTGGCGGCGTGATGTGAGCTGGGGGCTCAGCTTGGGTCGTCTGGGGGTGTGTGGGCGGGCGCGGTCGCGAGGTGGCGGGGCGGCGGCCGGCATACCGGCCCTTGGTGAGCCACCAGACCAGCCCACCCAGCGCGCCCAGCGGCAGCTCGAGCAGGTGGGTGTAGATCGTGAAGAGCACGATGCCCGCGGCGGCCGGCGCGTGCGCGGCCCCGAAGCCGACCAGCGCGATCGCGGTCCCGGCCTCTGTGACGCCGACCCCGCCGGGAGTCACGCCGACGGCGGTCAGCAGCCGGCCGATGGCGAACGCCGCGAAGAAGTGCGCCAGCGACAGGTGCACCCCGGTGGCCCGCAGGCACAGTACGAACAGCGCGTACTGGAACCCGAAGAACCCGATCATCCCGAAGGTCATCGAGACCCAGCCGGTCTCGACCACGTGGCCGATGCGGGCGCGCAGGTCGGCCACCAGGGCGTCGACGCCCTGCCCCGGGCGGCGTCGGACCCGGCGCACCAGCGGCCCGATCACGCGGTCCAGCAACCGGCCGGTGGTCGTGGCCACGCGCTCCGAGGCGATGACGGCGACGAACCAGCCCAGCAGCCCGAGCCCCACGAGCGCGCCGACCGCGGCGCCGCGCGCCACGCCGGGGGGCATGGGTTCGCCGGCGAGCAGCAGGACGGAGATGCCGAGCACGGGCAGCGCCATCCGGCCGAGGACGTTCCAGACGCCGCTGACGATGAGGGAGGTGGAGATGTCGCGGGGGGTGAAGCCCCAGGAGCGATACATGCCGTATGTCGCCGCCGCCCCCATGGCCCCGCCGCCCGGCAGCAGGTTGCCGGCCGCGGAGCCGGCGACGTTGACCATGAGCGCCTGCGGGTGCGTCAGCCCGGCCAGCGATCCCGTCAGCGTGAACGTGTAGCACCACAGCGCCGCGAGCATGAGCACGAACAGGCCGATGATGTTGGCCCAGCTGAGCGCGTCGAGGTGCGCCAGCAGCGCGGCCCACGACGTCTCGGCGAAGTGCGGCAGCCCCCAGGCCAGCAGCGCGATCGCGAGCCCCGTGCCGAGGACGGCCTGCAGGGCGGTGCGCCACCATGGTCGGCGCTGGTCGATGCCCTCTCCCCCCGGAGCCATGCTCAGCCCAGCCCGTCGAAGACGTCCCGGGCGACCGGCGACCCCGGCGGTCGCGAGGCGTCCACGAACCACTCGCGCCCGAAGACCAGGCCGTAGAGCGGGCGGGGGATCCGGAGGAAGGCCGCCAGGGTGCGGTCGCCGTCGTCCGCGGCGGCCTGGGAGGCGTGGGCCCGCATCGAGGCCCGCTTGGCGGCGATGTGCCGACGGACGTCGATGCGGTGGGTGATCTCGGCGCGGGCGGAGTAGGCGCGGTCGAAGGAGGCCCGGTCGAACTCGGGCGGGAAGGGATACACGAGCGCGGCGAGGTCCAGGGCGCGGCAGATCGTGTCGCGGGGGACCGTGGCCTGCAGCACCCGCGGCGTGCCGGCGAGCTCGGCGGCACGCGCGCCGACGTGGTGCACCTGGACGTGGTCGCGGTGACCGTAGCCGCCGTTGCGGTCGTAGGTCAGCAGCACGTCGACCGACTCCTCGCGCAGGATCCGCGCCAGGCGCTCGGCGGCCTCGTCGACGTCGGCGCGCACGAACCTCGTCATGCCCTCGGGGTCGGGGTAGAGCTCCGCGCCGGACCCGCTGTCGGCGTAGCCCAGCCACTCGACCCGCGCCACGCCGAGCGCGGCGCACGAACGCATGAGCTCGCCGAGTCGCCGCTCCCCGAGGGACCGGGCGGCGGAGCCGGCATACGAGCTGGAGGTCAGTCCGAGGTCGCCGTCCGTGGCGGTGACCACGATGACCCGGTGCCCCTCGGCGGCGGCCCGGGCCAGGGTGCCGGAGGTGAGCAGGGCCTCGTCGTCGGGGTGGGCGTGGAACGCGAGCAGTGTGTGAGCCATCGTGGTCATCCTCTCGCATGGCAGGGTGGATGTCGTGAAGGTGGCCTTGCTGTCGGACTGCTATCTGCCGCGCCTCGGCGGCATCGAGGTGCAGGTCCACGACCTCGCGGGGTGGCTGCGGCGGGCGGGCCACGAGGTCGAGGTGTTCACCGCGACGCCCGGGCGGGCGGGGGAGCGGCACGGGGCGGTCGAGCTGGTCGACGGCGTCCCGGTGCACCACCTCGCGCTACGGCTGCCCGGCGACCTGCCGGTCAACCCGTGGGCGCCGCCGGAGCTGCGACGCCGGCTGCTGGCCGGTCGCTTCGACGTGGCGCACGTGCACATGGGGGTGGTGAGCCCGTTCGCGCGCGACGCGGTCGACGTCGCGCTCGCGGCCGAGGTCCCGACCGCGGTCACCTGGCACTGCGTGCTGGACGCGATGGAGCGGGTGCTCGCCGTCAGTGGGCGCGTGCGACGGTGGGCCGGGCGAGGTGTCGCGCTGTCGGCGGTGAGTCGTATGGCGGCCCGCCCGCTGCAGCGCCTCGCCCCAGACGCGCGGGTCACCGTGCTGCCTAACGGGATCGACGTAGACCGCTGGCGATCCTCCACAGCCGCAACGGTTCTCGGCCCGCAGGGTCACTGCGGCACTGACGGCGCTGGCGGCACTGGCGGCGCTGGCGGCGCTGGCGGCGCTGACGTCGCCGGCGGTGAGCCGGTGCGGTTCGTCACCGCCATGCGGCTGGCCCGGCGCAAGCGCGCGGTCCCGCTGGCGCGCGTGGCCCGACGCGTGGACGACCTCGTCGGCGACGAGAACAATTGGGGCATCGAGGTGTTCGGCGAGGGGCCGCAACGCGGGCTGGTGCAGGCCTATCTGCGCACGCACGGCCTGACCGACCGGGTCCTGCTGCGCGGCAGGGTGTCTCGCGACGAGCTGCTCGAGTCCTACCAGGGCGCAACGGCGTACGTCTCGCCGACGGTGCTGGAGGCCTTCGGCATCGCCGCGCTCGAGGCACGGGCCGCGGGGCTCCCGGTCGTCGGTCGGCGGGGCAGCGGGGTCGAGGAGTTCGTCGAGGACGGCGTGACCGGCCTGCTGGCGGGGGGCGACCGGGAGCTCGCCGCTCACCTGGCTACCCTGGTGCTGGACCCCGGTGCCCGGCACCGCCTGCGACAGGCGAGCCGGGCGACGCCGCCCACGCAGTCGTGGCCGACGGTGGTGGGCATGGTGGAGGCGGAGTACGCGCGAGCCGGGCGGCTCGCGAGGAGGCGGAGGACATGACCGGGGACCAGCCAGGTCTGCTCAGCGAGGACGAGTACGGCCGCGTCGTGCGCCACGGACGGGTGCTGGACTCGCCCGTGCAGGTCGACGGCTACGACCACGAGGGCCGGCGGCGCGTCGCCCTCGACCTGCCGCACGGCGTCACGCCGGAGAACCTGCTGCGCAGCCACGGGTGGGAGCCCGGCGCGCCCCTCGCGGCGGAGCGCTCGCTCGGCGACCCCCACGCCGTGGTCCTGTCCTACGCGGTGCGTCCCCGCCCGGAGGGGCCCGAGCCGTTGCCCGTGGTGACCACGCCGGTGGACGCCGGCGTCGAGCTGGATCCCGACGAGCCGCCGTTGGTGCGCACGAGGGTCGCGGCATACGCCGTCGTGGTCGGCCCGCTCGGGGTGCTGCTGGCCGAGGCGTCGGACCGCACGAATGCCGCGGGGGCGTGGGGGCTGCCCGGCGGCGGGGTGGAGCCGGGGGAGGACCCCGCGGCCGCCGTGGTGCGCGAGGTCTGGGAGGAGACGGGGCAGGACATCACGCGGCCCCGGCTGGTCGCTGTGCGCAGCCACCACTGGATCGGGTTGTCCCCCAAGGGAGTCCTGGAGGACTTCCAAGCCGTGCGGCTCGTCTATCGGGCCGAGCTCATGGGCGGGACGCCGGTCGTCGTGCACGACCGGGACGGCACGACGGCCTCCGCCGCGTGGGTCCCGGGGGACGCGGTGCGGGGGGAGGAGCTGCGGCTGGCGCCGGCCTGGGCCGACCTGGCCGACCTGCTGCCCCCCGACCCGCCGCCCCCCGGCTGAGGAGGCTCCGTCAGCGGCCACGACGAGCGATGCCGACGGCACCGACGAGCAGCAGGATGACGCCGACGCCCACCACGATCCATGGGCCCTGGGTGACGAGGTCGATGGTGATCACCGCCAGCTCGCGCAGCAGCACCGAGGCCGCGCACAGCAGCCCGAGCAGGCCCACGACGATCGCCGGGGCATAGGGGCCGCGCGGCTGCCTGGTCGCCTCGAGCTCGGCGAGACGGCGCGCCTCGTCGGCGTCGATCGGGTAGAAGGGCTGGTCGGTCATGGTGCGA
Source organism: Arsenicicoccus cauae (assembly GCF_009707125.1). GTDB lineage: Bacteria > Actinomycetota > Actinomycetes > Actinomycetales > Dermatophilaceae > Arsenicicoccus > Arsenicicoccus cauae. Next base: position 103,821 of record NZ_WLVL01000028.1, on the reverse strand, counting down.
CCTCCTCGATGATCAGGTCCCCGAGGCCGATCTGGCCCCTCAGGACGAGCACGGGTGTGCCGGTGCCGATGGTGGTGTCCGTCTCGCCGAGGTCCGTCCGGGACCCGTCGGGGTGGCGGACGACGGCGTCGCCCAGCCCGATCTGGGTCTTGACCCGCACGGGCATCCCCTGCGGGACGCGTACGGTCATCTCGCCCACGCCGACCTGCAGGCTGACCTCCTGGCCGTGCAGGCTCGCGCGGTCCACGGAGGTGAGGTCCAGGACGCCGCCGCCCGCGCCCACGCGGTATGCCGACGTGCCGTCAAGCGTGGTCGGCGCCCAGCGCTGGTCCATCGGGGACGACGAGATGGTCGTGCCCCCGTCGGCCACGTCCAGGCGCAGCGGCCCCCCGAGGGCCAGCGTGACGATGGCCAGGGCGAGGACGAGGGGGACCGTGAAGCCCCCGCGACGCCCGGCGAGACCCACCACCACCAGCAGCGCCGAGACGAGAGCCAGCGCCGCCGCCGCCGCGACGGCATAGGGGTGGTCGAGGTGGATGCGGCCGGTCTGGTCGGCCGCGAGGACCGCACCGATGCCGGCGGCGGCGAGACCGATGGCCGCCGCCGTGCCGGGCCAGCCGAGGGTGGGGCGGCGACGGCGCGCCGGGACATAGGCGGCGTGCGCGTGGACCCGCGTGGCTCCCGAGATGGGGTGCTCCGAGCGTGACCCCGCCGGAGCCTCCGGCGCGGCGGGCCAGCTCATGGCAGGGCTGGAGGCCGGGGACACGGCGTCACCGGTGGCCCGGACGGTGTCGAGGCTCGTCCCGCCGATGGGGAGCTGAGTGGTCTCGGCCGCCGGCTGCGCGTCCCCGCCCCCGGCGAGCGGGTGCGCGTCCGAGGCGTCGGGCGCGGTCGGGGCGCCCGGGGTGTCCGGGGTGTCCGGGGTGTCCGGGGTGTGCAGGATGTGCGAGGTGGCGGTGCCCGTGGGTGAGATGGCGGAGGTGCCGCCCCCACCGGGCCGGGCCTGTCCGCGGCGGGTCCACCAGACGTAGCCGCCGGCCCCCAGCAGGACCAGCACAACGATCCCGCCCGCGCTGCCCGCCGGTGAGCCGTCGTTCAGACCAAAGGCGTCCGTCACACCCCCCACGCTCACCAGCAGGGTGAAGGCCAGCAGCACCACCGAGTCGCCGTCGCCGTGGCGCAGCGCCTTCTCGAGCGGGATCTCGTCCTTGGCGTCCGCGAGCAGCAGGAACGCGACGAAGTAGGCCGGGAAGGCGATGCCACCCATGACGAGCAGCGCGATCCAGACGAGGCGGACGACGAGCGGGTCGACGCCGATCTTGTCGGCGACGCCGCCGCACACCCCGGCCACCCAGCGGTGGGACAGCCGGCGGCGGATGCCGGTTTCGCGCACACCGCGAAAGAACCGGTCCAGCGCGTCCGGCTGGCGATCGGTGACCTCGGGCGGGCCGGGTGGTGTGGGAGGCGGCTGCTGCGTCATACGGACAATCTCTCCCCCGGCGCGGGGACGATCCATGAGGGTCGCCCCTGAGCCCACCCTGACGATCCCCTGACCTGCGGGCTCGACCCTCGCCCGGGGGCGGCCGATGGGTGAGGATGGGGTCGTGCCCACCCCCTACGAGACCCAGCGCGTGGCGCAGCCGGAGCCGACGCCCCGGCTGCTGCGCCCCGTCGACAGCGGCTGGGTGGCGGGGGTCTGCGCCGGGCTCGCCGAGCACCTGCGCGTGCAGGTGGGGGTCATCCGCCTGGCGCTCGTGCTCCTCACGATGTTCGGGATGGGCACCGGCGTGATCCTCTATCTCGCCGTGTGGGCGCTCACCCCCCAGCGCCTCGGACCCGGCGGCACCACGCGCTCGGCGCCGACGATGCCCGGGGCCGGCGTCGCGGGCGGCGCGCCCCGTTGGCCGGCGCTGCGGCAGCGCCTCCTGCACGACGAGGCAGTGGTCAACCTCCTGCTGGGCCTCGCGCTGGTCGTCGGCGGGCTGGCCGTCGTCCTCACCCGGCACGGGGTGGACCTGCGGCTCGGCGTGACGCTGCCGCTCGCGCTCATCGCGAGCGGTGCCATCGTCGTGTGGACCCAGCTGGACCGCAGCGAGCGCGACCGCTTCCTGCAGCTGTCGGCCGCCGACTCGCGGGCCGGGCTGGCCCGCGTGGTCACCGGGGTCCTGCTGACGCTCGCCGGCGTCGTCGTGCTCGCCAGCCGCGCCCAGGGCATCGGCGGGCTCGGCGACGCGGCCCTGTCGGCGCTCGCCGTCCTCGTGGGGCTCGTCGTCATCCTCGCCCCCTGGGGCATCCGGCTCTGGGACGGGCTCAAGGCCGAGCAGGCCGAGCGCGTGCGGGCCACCGAGCGCGCCGACATCGCCGCTCACCTGCACGACTCCGTCCTGCAGACCCTCGCCCTGATCCAGCGCAAGGCCGACGACCCCACCGCCGTGCAGCGGCTCGCCCGGGCCCAGGAGCGCGAGCTGCGCTCCTGGCTGTATGGCGGCGGCGGCGCCACCCCGACCACCCTCTCGGCCGCGGCGGCCTCGGTGGCCCACGACGTGGAGGACCGGCATGGCGTGCCGATCGACCTCGTCGTCACGGGCGACGTCGACCTCGACGCCGACGTGTCCGCGCTGGTCAAGGCGCTGGGTGAGGCGCTCAACAATGCCGTGCGGCACGGCGCCGCCCCGGTGTCGGCCTATGTCGAGGCGGGCCCGCTGGGCGTCGAGGCCTTCGTCCGCGACCACGGGCCGGGCTTCGACCTCGGCGAGGTGCCGCTCGACCGGCTCGGCGTGCGCGGCTCGATCGTGGACCGGATGGACCGCCACGGCGGCACCGCGCGGATCCGCCGCCTCGAGGACGGCACCGAGGTCTCGCTCACCCTCCCACCACGACCCACCACCGAGGAGTCCTGATGCTTCCCCCGACGACCCCGATCCGTCTCGTCCTCGTGGACGACCACACGATGTTCCGGGCGGGTGTGCGCACCGAGCTGGACACCTCGCTGCCGGTGGTGGGGGAGGCCTGCGACGTGGAGTCGGCCGTCGCCGTCATCAAGGCCGAGCGCCCCGACGTCGTGCTCCTGGACGTGCACCTGCCCGGCGGTGACGGGCGCGGCGGCACCGACGTGATCCTCGGGTGTGCCGGGTGCACTACGGAGGCGGGCACGCCCGTCCGCTTCCTCGCACTGTCGGTCAGCGACGCCGCCGAGGACGTCATCTCCGTCATTCGCGCCGGGGCCCGGGGCTATGTCACCAAGACGATCAGCGGCAACGACCTGGTCACCGCCATCCGCCGGGTCGCCGAAGGCGACGCGGTGTTCAGCCCCCGGCTGGCGGGGTTCGTGCTTGACGCGTTCGGTGCGGCCGCTGGAGAGATCGCGGAGGTCGACGAGGAGCTCGACCGACTGTCGGCGCGCGAGCGCGAGGTGATGCGGCTCATCGCGCGCGGCTATCAGTACAAGGAGGTGGCCAAGGAGCTGTTCATCTCCGTCAAGACCGTCGAGACGCACGTGTCGAGCGTGCTGCGCAAGCTGCAGCTGTCGAGCCGCCACGAGCTCACCGCCTGGGCGATGAACCGCCACCTCCTCTAGACCTACCGGGGGCGGGATCATCAGCCTGGCGAACGAAGCCCGGCTCATGCCCCTACCGGGGGCAGGATCATCAGCCTGGCGAACGAAGCCCGGCTCATGCCCCTACCCCCGGCGGGTCAGGGCAGGGCCATGCGGAAGATGGTGCGCCAGGTCTGCCCGATCTGCCGGTGCAGCGGGCCCGTGACGTAGGGCAGGCCGTAGCGGTCGCAGACCTCCCGCACCCGCACCGCGATCTCGGCATACCGGTTGCTCGGCAGGTCCGGGAACAGGTGGTGCTCGATCTGGTGCGACAGGTTGCCGGTCATCAGGTGCATCAGCTTGCTGCCGGAGATGTTGCAGGAGCCGATCATCTGGCGGATGTACCAGTCGCCACGGGTCTCGCCCTCGATCATCTCCTCGGTGAAGAACTCGACACCGTCGGGGAAGTGCCCGCAGAAGATCACGGTGTGGGCCCACAGGTTGCGGACGCAGTTGGCGGCGAAGGTGCCCGCGAGGGCCGCCTTGCCCGAGCCGGTCAGCGACGCGAGCGCCGGCGTGGCGACGTAGTCCTTGCCGGCCTGCTTGACCGCCTTGACGCCGAGGGCCTTGAGGTCGGCGTTGAGCGCCTCGCGGGACTTGCGCCCCTCCTGGACGTCGACGAGCTCGAGGTCGTAGAACGCGATGCCCCACTCGAAGAACGGCGCGAGCACCATGTTGTAGACCGGGTTGAGCACGTTGTGCGGCTTCCACGGCTGGTCGGCGCTGATGCGAAGCAGGTTGTAGCCCACGTCGTTGTCCTTGCCCACGACGTTGGTCCACGTGTGGTGCAAGTCGTTGTGGGTGTGCTTCCAGCCCTTGGCCGGAGCCACGAAGTCCCACTCCCACGTGGAGGAGTGGATGTCCGGGTCGCGCATCCAGTCCCACTGGCCGTGGATGACGTTGTGGCCTATCTCCATGTTCTCCAGGATCTTGGCGACGGACATGAGGCCCACACCGGCGACCCAGGCGGACTTGCGCTTGCCGGCGAGCACCAGCGTGGCGCGGCCGGCGAGCTCGAGGCTGCGCTGCACGCGGATGATCCGACGGATGTATGCCGCGTCGGCGGCCCCTCGCGAGGCGACGACATCGGCGCGGATCTGGTCGAGCTCGCGCCCGAGCTCGGCGACCTGCTCGTCGGTCAGGTGCTGGGCGTGGTCGGGGCGGCGCACGGGGCGTCCGCTGTCGGCGAGGCCGGGGTTGCGCGTGGGGATCGCGGGCAGCTGCTCGCGGGTGGGGGTGGCGCCGCCGGTGGTCGTGGCGGTGGGCCGCTCGGCCGTGGTGGTCATCTGAGCCTCCTCAGATCTCGAGATGGCAGGGCCCCGCGGCTGCGGAGACACAGGTCTGGATGGATTGTCCCTCGTCGCCGTGGACCTCGCCGGTGCGCAGGTCGCGCACCTTGCCGGCCCGCAACGGGGTGAGACAGGTGTGGCAGATGCCCATGCGGCAGCCGCTGGGCATCATGACTCCGGCCGACTCGGCGGCCTCGAGCAGCGTCGTGCTGCCGTCGACCTCGATCTCCCGGTCGGAGCGCAGGAAGGTCACGACACCGCCCTCCCCGCCCTGGCCGTCGAGGACGACGGGGGCGAACCGCTCGATGACCAGAGAGTGCCTGGCGTCCGCGTCGTGCCACAGGCGCTCGGCCGCGTCGAGCATCTCGGGCGGGCCGCAGGCGTATGCCGCACGCGAGGGCCAGTCGGGGCACAGCTCGTCGAGCGTGTCGGTCGAGGTGAGGTCGATGCGACCGCGCTCGCCGGAGTACCAGTGGACCACCCGCAGGCCGGGGTGAGCGGTCGACAGCTCGGCCAGCTCCTCGGCGAACAGCGCGTCCTCGGCGCTGCGGGAGCTGTGGACGAGCACGACGTCGGCGTCGTCGCGGCGGCCGACCAGGGTGCGGATCATCGACATGACCGGGGTCAGGCCGCTGCCGGCGGTGAGCATGAGCAGGGGGCGCGGGTGCTCGGGGAGCACGAAGTCGCCCTGCGGGACGTCCAGGTGCAGCACGTCGCCGGGGCGGGTGCGCTGGACCAGCGAGTCCGAGACGAGGCCCTCGGCGTGGACCGTGATGGCCGGGTCCTCGCCGGCCGCGGTGGTCAGGGAGTAGGACCGCCAGTGGCGAACCCCGTCGATCTCGACCCCGACACGGGCCCACTGCCCGGCCATGTGGGGGTCCCAGCCGTGACCGGGACGGAAGTGGATGGTCGCCGTGTCGGTGGTCTCGGGGACGACGGACGTGACGACCCCGCGGAGCTGGCGGGCCGACGACAGGGGGTTGATCAAGGACAGGAAGTCCTGGGGGGTGAGCGGTGTCGTCAACGGCTTGGCGAGGGGCGACAGCACGGGGCTGACGGCCTTGGCCAGGCGATCGAGCGGACGCATGGACGGCATAGTCCAGTATTTCCCACCACAGGCCCCGGATACTCGTCGGCAGGCGCCTGATTCTTGCGGGTGGACTATCACGCGGCGATAGAATCCCGTCCCATGACTCCCCAGAGCCGCGCCGAGGCGCCCCCATGGTTGTCGTTGCCCGCTGAAATCTCGGACCTCCTGCGCCCCCGCGTCGACGAGATCGTCGACCACATCATCAAGGCCGTCCCGCGTGACGTGCCGGACTACGCCCGCCCCATGGAGGGCCGCTTCGGGCAGGGGCTGCACCAGGGCGTCGCCATCGCCCTCGACCGGTTCCTCGACCTGCCGGGGTCGGACCGGCCGGCCCTCGAGCCGGACTCCAGACGGGTGTATGCCGGGCTGGGCCGCGGCGAGTTCCGGTCGGGACGCCAGCTGGGGTCGCTGCTCGCGGCCTATCGCTCCGGCGCCCGCGTGACCTTCCGCACCGCGGCCCAGATCGCCGTCCAGGCCGGTGTCGCGCCCGACGTGATCGTGCCCCTCGGCGAGTCGATCTTCGCGTACATCGACGAGCTGTCTGCCGCCTCGGTCGAGGGCTACGCCGACGAGCAGAACGAGCAGCTCGGCGAGGTGGAGCGGCGCCGCACCGAGCTCGCCCTGCTCATCCTGCACGGGCGGGCCTCGTCGGCCGGCATCGACCAGGCGGCGCTCGCGGCGGGCTGGGCGCTCCCGCCGATGCTGGCGGTGGTGGCCCTGCGCCGCGAGCAGGCCCAGGGGCTGCGTCTCGCCCTCGGCCGCGGCGCGCTGGTGGTCGAGCGGGAGGACGACGTCGTGGCACTCGTCCCGGCGCCCACGACCGAGCGTGCCCGACGCGACCTGGAGCGGGCGCTGCGAGGACGGGGCGCCGTGGTGGGGCCGACCCGTCCGTGGAACGAGGCGCCCGAGTCGTTGCGCCTCACCGTGCTGACGATCGCCCGCCTCGAGCAGGCCGCCACACGGTCCGCGGTGGCGCCGGAGCGTCCGGACATCGTCTTCGTCGGTGACTACCTTGCGCAGCTCGCGCTGCACGCCGAGCCGGCCGTGGTCGCCGACCTGGCGCGGGTCCGGCTCGCGCCCCTGGATGCGTTCGCCCCCGCCACCCGCGAGCGTCTGGCCGAGACGCTGCTGCACTGGCTCGTCCACTGGGGGCAGCGGCAGCCGGTGGCCGACGCCCTGTCGATCCACCCGCAGACGGTGGGCTACCGGGTGACCCAGCTGCGGGAGGCCTTCGGTCCCGCCCTGGACGACCCGGAGATCCGCTTCGAGCTGCTCCTGGTGCTGCGGGCCGGCCACCGCTAGGTATGCCGGCCGGCCCCCACCTTGCCCGCCCCGGCCAGGATCGTGAGGGTTCCCTGCACCATCCTTGGGCATCCTGGGACATCCTTGGACGAGACCCTCACGGTGTCGGGGAGGGGGCATTCCTGGGGAAACGCCGGCGCCAGGTCGTGCGCGCGCGCAGACTCGGGGCGTGACCACGAGCACGACGATGGCCTACCGGCTGCGGTCCCGCTGGGTCGAGCGGACGAGGTGCCTCACCGAGGATCGTCCCGGTGACCTGACCCGTTTGCGCCGCGTCCTCGCCGCGGCCCGGTCGAGCGAGGTGCTGGTGCTCGACGGCACCAGCCGCGTCGACAAGCTCGCCACCGCGCTGCTCGCGCGCACCCGGCGAGGACCGGAGGTGCTGGTCGTCGACTGCTCCTGGAAGCTCGGCCCGGGACTTCCCGTCGCGCTGGCCACCCGCGCCGGGGTGCGGGCCATGGCCGGTCCGCGCACGACCTTCGTGGCCCTCACCCGGGAGGGTCGCGACCAGTTCCACCGGGTGCACCGCGTTGACGGCGACCGGGTGGTGAACGTCCCGTGGCACCACGGCCTGACTCCGGACGACGTCGCCGCCGGAACCTCGGGCACCGCGGGCAGCGCGGGCAGCGCGGGCGGCGAGCGGGAGATCCGCCACGACGGGCCCGTGTTCAGCGGAGGGCGCACGGCGCGCGACTACCGCCCCCTGCTGGGCTGTGCCGCCGACCTGCCCGCGGGCACCGAGGTGGTCATCGCCACCGTCCCCGGCGGGCTGCCCGCCGACGTCCCCGTCCCGGCCAACCTGCACGTGCGCACCGAGGTGGACCCCGCGGCGTTCCGGCGTGACCTGCGCCGCGCCTGCGTCGTCGTCGTGGCGCTGGAGCACCGGGACGACTGCGCCCCCGGGATCATGGTGCTGCTCGACGCGATGGCCCTCGGCAAGCTCACCGTGGTCACCGACACGCTGGGGGTGCGCGAGCACGTCGAGCAGGGCGTCACCGGGTTCGTCGTGCCGGCCGGGGACGCGGCGGCCCTCGGCGAGACGTTGCGGTGGTGCCTCGACCCCGCGCACGCCGCCGAGGTCGCGGCCGTGCGGCAGGCCGCTCGTGCGACGGCGCGGTCGGCATACTCCCCGGAGGGCCACGTGCAGGCCCTGCTGGAGCAGGTGGACCGGGCGCTCGAGCGGGCCCGGGCCCGTCGCGGTCAGTCCTCCCGCGCCGTGCCGAACACCTCGTCGTAGGCCGCGGCCACCACCTGGTCGGCGAACCGCTGCGCGTAGAGGGCCTGCGCGCCCTGCGTCTGGCGCTCGCGGACGATCGGGTCGACCAGCGCGGCGAGCGCCCGCGCCGCCTCGACGACGTCCGGGACCACGATGAGGCCGGGGCGGCTGTGCGTGGCGATGCCCTCGGCGGCCACCGGGGTGCTGACCACCGGGAGGCCGCGGGCGAGGGCGTCGAGCGTCTTGATCTTGATCCCGGACCCGAAGCGCAGGGGGTTGACCAGGGCGCACATGCGGGACAGCGCCTCGTCGAGGTCCGGGACGAAGCCGTGAACCACGACCTGGTCGCCGTGGCGGGCCGCGTCGGCGAGCAGGGACTCGTCCGCGTCCCGACCGATGACGTGCAGGCGGGCGTCGGGCTGCAGGGCGAGCAGCTCGTCCATCCCCTCCCGGAGGAACCAGCCGAGGCCGTCGTGGTTGTGCGCGAGCGACAGCAGCCCCACGAAGGCGAACTCGGGTCGGCCGTCCCAACGGTCGGGCTGGTGGGCCGACCGGCTGAGGCCGGGGATCGACGGCGGGACGGCCACGACCGCCGCGCCGGTCTCCTCCCGCAGGTGGTGGGCCTCCTCGGCGTTGAGCAGGACCGAGGTGGGGTTGGTGCGCGCGGCCCGCCGCTCGGAGCGGGCGACCCGGCCCCGCTCGAAGCGCAGCAGCGCTCGGCGCGTGAGGGGCGCCCGCGTGAGCCAGTGCAGCTGGGCGGGCACATTGTGCGAGAACTGCCCCAGGGGGTCGAAGTCCGCGTCGATCCGCTCGTCCTGCAGGACCTCCAGCATCCGCGTGTAGCGCACGCTGAACAGGTCGTCGAGGTAGAGCACCCGCCGGCCGCGGAACCTGCGGCCCGCGACATGCTGCTCCATGCGGACGGTGTCGATGATCTCCAGGTCGGGGTCGAGGTCGGCGAGGGTCTGCTGGACGGTGGCGGCGACGCGCGGGCTGCCGAGGAAGGCCTCCTGCAGGCTCTGCCGTCGCAGGAGCACGCCACGCACGAGGCCGACGAGCTGGCCCGTGCGGCTCGGCTGGCCCATCTCGTGCACCTGCACCCCCTCGAACTCCGCGGTGCGCCGCAGCGGCGGCCCGACGTGGAGGTAGTGGATCTGGTGGTGCGGCAGCCGGGAGCGCAGGTGCCGCAGGAACCCGGCGATGACCATCGCCTTGCCGCTGTCCGAGGGGTATGGCGCCACGGCGCTGACCAGGGCGACGGAGGACACGGGGCCGTCGTGCAGCGGCTCCGCGGGCGGCGTGAGCAGCTGGTCGTAGAGCGTGCGCAGGCGCGAGACCCAGACCGGCGCCGCGAAGGTGCTGTCGTAGCGGGCGCGCCCGGCCAGGCCGCACGCCTCGCGACGGCCGGGGTCGCGGGCGAGGTCGGCCACGGCGGCGGCGAGGGCGGCGGGGTCGTCCGGGGGGACGAGGATCCCCGCGTCGTCGCCCACGATGTCGGGGATGCCGCCGACCCGCGTCGCCACGACGGGCGTGCCGGTCGCCAGCGCGGAGATCAGCGACGTGGGCAGGGCGTCCTCGTGGCTCGGGTGGACGACGAGGTCGGCCGCGCGCAGGAGGTCGTCCACGTCGGCGCGGTAGCCGAGGACCCGCACGCGCTCGTGCAGCTGGGGATCGCCCTCCACCTCGGCCCGGACGGTGTCGAGCAGCGGCCCGTCGCCGGCCAGGGCGAGGACGAACGGCAGGTCGGCGGGCAGGAGGCGCACGGCGGCCAGGGCGACGGCGTGCCCCTTCTCCGGGCGCATGAGCGAGACGGTGACGCCGAGGAGGGTGCGGTCGTCGACGCCGAGCTCGGCACGCAGCGCAGCCCTGGCGCCCGTCGGGGACGGTGGCGCGGGCTCGCGGACCCCGTTGGGCACCAGGACGACGGGGGTGGGGGCGTGGAAGGACGAGTACCACGCGCGCTGCGCCTCCGACAGAGCCACCACCCGGTCGAACAACGTGGCCCGGGCCAGCACCGCGGCCCGGACCCGGGCACGGTGCGCTGCGCCGCGAGGGTCGGACTCGATGACGTGCAGGGTGGAGACGGCGGGCACGCCGACCAGCCGTGCGGCGAGGCCGCCCACGAGGTCTGCGTGCTTGAGGTGGGTGTGGAGGACGTCACCGCGCTCGCGGCGCACGATCGCCGCCAGCCGCCGCACCGCGCCGAGGTCGTAGCGGCCCGCGTGGAGCTGGTAGACGGTCGCCCCCGCCTCGGCCAGGCGGTGCGCGTTGCGGTCGTCCTCGGCGTCGGACAGGCCGACCACGACGATCCGCAGCCCGGTGTCGGGGGCGGTGCGGGCGAGCTCGACGAGCACGTTCTCGCGCCTCCTGCGCCGAGGGAGTGGATGACGTGCACGACGGTCGTGGGGGCGTCGGCGGGCTTGGGAATCATGGGTCCTCCCGGTCTCGTAGGGATCGAGGGGCTCGAGGGGCTCGAGGGGCTCGACGGCGACGGGGACGGGCCGCGGCGATCATCGTGCGGGTGTGGGCCAGGGCCGCGCCGAGACCGGCTCCGGCCGCCATGGCCAGGGCTACCTCCGAGCGGCCCGGGCTCTCGCGCCACGTGGTCACCGTGCCCCAGCGGGTGCGAAAGAGCGTGTCCAGCCCGGCCCGGCGCACGGCCGCGTCCCCCGCGGCGGTGGCGCTCGTGGCGAGCCTGCCGGCCTGCTGCGGCGTCTCGGCCTCGGCGGTGACCGAGACGAAGCCGGACGCGGGGTCGCCCTGGGCGTCGACGGAGCGACCTGACGCGACCGAGGTCAGCACGGCGTACGTGGGTGCGGTGACCTCGCGGGTGCGCAGCGACAGCAGGTAGGCGCTCGAGGACTGTGGCTCCAGGTAGCCGACGACGTAGGCCCGGCCGGGCTGCGGCAGGAGCGTGACCACCACCGCGGCGAGGGCGGCGCCGGCGGCGGCCAGGGGGACGGCATACGCGGGGTGCCGGTGCCGGACCGGCCGGGGGACCGGATGGGCACCCAGGGCCCGGGCCTGGGTGGCGAGGGCGGCGGCGAGCCCGACCACGAGGTAGACGACGCGCGCGTAGGTGAGGTGCAGGAAGGCGCTCGCGGCGCACCAGGCGAGGATCCCGGCGACGCAGGCGGCGGCGTAGGGACGCAGCCGCGCGACGTCCGGGCTGGGCAGCGACGGCAGGGCTCGCAGCACCCAGCCCGCCTGCCACAGCGCCACGGCGATGATCGAGAGGAAGGCGAGCAGGCCGACGAGGCCGATCTCGGCCCAGAGCCCGAGGTAGAGGTTGTGCGGGGCGACGATGCGCTCGAGGTGCAGGTCGGTCGCGGACGCGTAGTCCGGGAAGCGGGCGAAGTAGCCGCCGGGACCGACGCCGGTCACCGGGTTGTCCTGGATCATCTTGGTCGCGACGGTCTGGGTGGCGATGCGCTCGCGCACCGACCCGTCGACCGCGGCGAGCTGGCCGGACTCGGCGATCCCGAGCATCGACACGAGGCGGCTGCCGACGCCGGGCAGCACGAGCAGCAGGGGCACCACGACCACGGCGCCGCCGGCGAGCACCTTGCGGTCCAGCCCGCACAGCACGAGGTAGAGGCCGGCGCCGAGCAGGGCGGCGAGCATGGTCCCGCGGGAGCCGGTGAGGTAGACGCCGACGAGCAGCGCGCCGATGCTGCCGAGGGGCACGAGGGCGACCAGGCGTCGACCGCGCTGCAGGCACTCCTGGACCAGCGCCAGCGCGAACGGCAGGCCGAGGACCAGGAAGCGTCCCCAGAAGTTCGCGTCGGGCAGCGGGCCGGCGTGCCGCTTGGTCACGACACCCACCCCCTCGGCCGTCGTGACGGTCTCGAAGCCGCCGAAGGTCGCGGTGTTGCCGAGCAGCCACTCGTTGGCGGCGCCCAGCAGGCAGATCGCCGCCATCGGCAGCACCATCGCCGCGGCCACGAGCCACCAGCGGCGCAGGCCGCTCGCGAGCAGGCACACGACCACGACGAAGACCAGCTCCTTGACCACCCCAAGGACCGCCGCCGATCCCCAGTCGGGCTCCACCCCGGTCCGCAGGAAGGCCACGCCGTCGAGGTCGGCCAGCTGGCTGGCCAGGGCCGTGGCCAGCACGTATGCCGAGACGGCGCCCACCGTGGCCCAGGGGACCGCCACGCGCTGGACGAGGCATCGCCCGACCACGACGAGCAGGCCCAGGGCGAGCAGGGCGAGGAAGGGCGACACGGGCACCCGCCCCTCGAGCACCCCGGACGTGCCGGAGAACTCCACCGCGACCATCCCGGCGAGCAGCAGCGTCGCGAGGGAGGACGACGGCAGCGCGGCTCGCGGCCGGTCGACGTCCGCGCTGCGGGAGCGCTCGAGGGTGGCGGGGGTCATGTCGTGTCAGGTTCGTGGGTGCTCGGCTACCGCCGACTGGTCAGTTGTCGTCATCGCGACCTCCGTCGGTCGAGGGTCGAGCCGGCCCCCGCCGCGAGGATGGCGGTCAGCAGCCCGGCGAGCAGCGCCAGCACGAGCTTGAGCGGTGTGGACAAGCCCCCCGCCTCGGGAGTCGAGGGCTCGGTGCTGAGGGGGGTGACGGTGTAGGGCGCAAGCACCTTGCCGATCTCGGGGGTTGCGGTGGACACGACCCGCTCCAGCGCGGACGTCACCTGGCCGGCGTCGCTGCCCGCGGACCGGACGGTGACGACGGCGCTCGGCGCCACGTTGCCCGCGGTGACCTCGACCGTCGAGCCGTCGGGGAGCCACCGCTCCTGGGAGTACATCTCGGCGGCGGTGGCGATGACCTGGCCGCGGCTCAGGCTGTCGAAGAGCGCGGCGCTGTCGTTGGCGCTGGCGACCTTCTGCGGCACGACGACCACGTCCATCGTGGAGGTGTAGGTGCGCGGCCGCGACAGCAGGAAGCCACCCACCAGAAGGGCGGCGACCAGGCCCGCGACGACGGCGGGCAGCAGGCGTCCGATCCCGCGGCCGTTGGGGGTGTCGGTGGTCATGCGGTCTCCTTGGGGTCCGTGCCGGACGGGACGACGAGCTCGGCGTAGAGGTCGTGCAGGGCGCGGGTCCAGGCCTGCATGGAGAAGACCTGCTCCGCGCGGCGGCGCGCGGCCGCGCCGTAGGCGGCGCGGGTGCGCGGGTCGGACAGCAGCCGGGACAGCTCGGTTGCGAGCGCGGTCACGTCACCCACCGGTACGACGCGGCCGGTGACGCCGTCGAGGACGACGTCGCGGGTGCCGCCGGCGTCGGTGGCGACCACGGGGAGCCCGCAGGCGGCGGCCTCCACGAGGGCGGTGGGCAGCGCCTCCGTGAAGGACGCGGAGACGACCCCGTCGACCCCGGCCAGCAGGTCCGGCACGTCCTCGCGACGTCCGAGCAGGTGGACGCGACGCCCGAGCCCGAGCTCGTGGACGCGCATCTCGAGCGCCGACCGGTGCGGGCCCTCGCCCACGACGAGCAGGTGGGCGTCGGGATGGTCCTCGACGACCCGGGCCCAGGCCTGGACCAGCGGCACGTGACCCTTGGGCTCGCGCAGGGCCGCGACGACCGCCCAGACCGGCGCCCCGTCGGGGACCGGCACGTCCTGGGGGAGCCGTCGCCGTGCGGTGGTCCAGCGGTCCACGTCGATGCCGTTGGGGATGCACCGCCAGCTGGCCGTGGCCGGGCCGTAGTGGCGGGCGTAGCCGTCATACGCCGCCTGGGAGACGAGGACGAGGCGGCCGAGGCGGGCGGGGACGAGGACCGAGAGGGCCTCCTTGACCCGGTCGGCGCGGGACCCGAGCTGCGGCTCGAGGTGCAGCGTCGCGACGCAGGGGACCCCGGCCAGGCGGGCGGCGAGCGGCACGAGCGTCGCGGAGTAGCCGAGGTGGGCGTGGACGACCTCGGCGCTGCCGGCGCGCAGGGTCCGGGCCAGCCGCAGCACGCCGAGCGGGTCCAGCAGGCGGCGCACCCCGAGGTAGGTCGGCGCGAGCCCCACGGCCTGGAGGCGACCGAGCATGGCGTCCTTGCCCTCGCGCCCGCGCGGACCGAGGCTGGCCACCGCCAGGTCCAGGTCGGCGCCCGGGTCGGCGGCGGCGTGCCGGGCCAGCTCGACGACGAGGTTCTCCGCCCCGCCGAAGCTGAAGGAGTCGAGGACGTGCAGCACTCTCACGAGGCACCTCCGGGTCGCAGCATGCGGGTGACGCGGGGCAGGGCCTGACGGTCCAGGAGGGCGAGGGCGCCGACGTAGACGACCGCGCCGACCAGCACCTCGAGGACGAGCAGGACGAAGGGTTGCGGCAGCGGGACCAGCCGGTCGACCAGCGTGACCACCCCCGCCATGACCAGAGCGCTCACGGTGGCCGGGGCCACGGCCCGCAGCTGGGCCCCGAGGGGGATGCCGATGACGCGGTCGGTGACGACGAAGCGCAGCAGGGTGAACGCGACGTGGCACGCGAGGAAGGCCACGGCCACCGCGAGGGTCGACCGCCCGGCGGCCAGCCACAGGACCGGCGCGAAGACGGCGACCTGGGCGATCGCCAGCCGGTTGAGCAGGCCCGCGTGCCCCGTGGCCTTGTAGACCTCGCCGGAGTGGAAGCCCAGCGCGTAGACCGCGGAGTAGCAGCCGAGCACGACGAGGATCGGCTCGGAGGGGGCGTACTGCTCGCCGAACACCGTGTCGACGACGGGACCGGCGGCGGCGGCCAGGCCGAGCCCGGCGGGCACGGTGAGGGTGGCGACGGCGGCGATGGCGCGCAGGTAGTGCTCGCGCAGCGCGTCCCGGTCGTCCTGCAGCCGCGAGAACGAGCTGAACAGCACCTGGCCGATGACGATGCACACCCCGATGACGACGAGCTCGGGCAGCCGGAAGGCCATCGTGTAATAGCCCAGCTCGGTCTCGCCGAGACGCCGACCGATGCTGAAGTAGTCGAGGTTGTCGATGACCAGGGCCAGCAGCGCCAGCAGCGACAACGACCCGCCGAAGCGGAGCAGCTCGCCGGCCACCGGGCGGTCCCAGCCGAGGTGGCGGTCCGCCGGCTCGGCGAGCGGAGACGCGGTGAGCTCCGCGCCCGGCACACGGGCCCGACCGGTCAGGTGCAGGTAGACGAGCCAGTAGAGGACGGCCATCGTCGCGGTCGCCGCGACCTGGCCCCAGACCAGGCTCCACGCCCCGGCCCCGGCCAGCGCCATCCCGATCGAGACGATGGCCTTGACCACGGCGCCGCCGAGCTCGGGGAGCGTGCGCTCCTTGAACGCCAGGTGGCGGCGCAGGGCGGCGTCGGGAAAGACGGCGAGGCCCTGCAGCAGCATGGACACCGACAGGGCCTGGATCAGCGGGACCAGGGCGTCGTTGCCGAGCAGGGCGGCGAGCCACGGGGCGGTGACGAGGCACAGGAGGCCGAACCCCAGCGCGAGGACCAGCGTGAGCGTGGCCCCGGTGGGCGCGATCCGGCGCCACGACCCGGAGTGCTGCACGAGCGCCGTGCCGACCCCGAGGTCCTTGAGCCGGTCGAAGATGTTGATGGCGAGCAGCGCCAGGGCCACGAGGCCGAAGGCCTCCGGGGCCAGCAGACGCGCGAGGACGACGGTGGAGACGAAGGTGACGAGCTTGCTGCCGCCGTACTGCAGGACGTTCCAGACCGTGCTGGTGCCGACGCGACCGGTGGGCGTGGAGCGCGCCTCCTCCTCTGGCGGCGGGTGGTGCTCGTCGGTGACGTGCTCGCTCATGGGGCGTCCGGGAGGCCGTCGAGCAGGGCGGCGGCGACGTCGTCCCACGAGGCGCCGCTCGCGAGGCCGGCCCGGCCCGCGTCGCCCAACCGGGCCGCGAGGTCGGGGTCGCGCAGCAGGGTGACGATGCCGTCGGCGAGCCGGTCGGGGTCGTCGGGCGGGACGACGACGCCGGTCCGACCGTCCTGGACCACGGCCGGTATGTCGCCCACCGCCGTCGCGACCGCCGGGCGCGCGAAGGTGTGCGCGAGGTGCGCGACGCCGCTCTGGCTGGCCCGGCGGTAGGGGAGGACCACCGCCCGCGCCCGCGCCAGGATCCCCGGGACGTCCTCGACGGCGACGTAGCCGTCGCGCAGCTCCACGCCGGGGAGGGCGGCCACGCGTCGGCGCAGGGCGTCGGCGTCGACGTCGGCGCTGATCGACCCGGCGATGGTGAAGGTCGCGTCGGGGACCTGCTCGCGCACCCGCGGCCAGACCGCGAGGACGTCGTCGAGGCCCTTGTAGCCGGTCACGGTGCCGAAGAACACCAGGTGAGGGGCGGTCGAGCCGGCGCTGGTCGGTGCGCCGGTGCGAAAGACGTCCTCGTCGCCGTGCGGGATGACGTGGACCGGGCCGGTGACGGGCCAGGTCTCGAGGATCACCTGGCGGGCGCGCTCGCCGAGGACGTACACGACGTCGACGGTGCCGTAGGCCGCGCGCAGGGCTTGGTAGGTGGGGCCGCTGTCGTTGTAGAGCCCGTCCTGGCCGGGTTGCTCGACCAGCGGGCGGGGCTCGTGCGCCACGATGCCGAGGGTTGCCCACGGCGCGAGGCGGCGGGCCGCGACGACGCCCCACCCGTCGACGGGGAAGCGCCACGCGGACCAGAGGACCAGGTCGGGGCGGCTGCGACGGATCTCGAGCAGGAGACGCACCCACGCGGCGTGGTGCTGCCCGGCCCGGACGACGCGGCGCGCCTTGCGCCACAGCTCGGGGACGTCGGCGCCGGCGGTGGGGTGCCAGGTCGGCAGGATGGGCTCGACCGTGCAGCCCTGCTCGCGGGAGGCCAGCTCGGGGGAGGGGCCGGTCACGACGCGCACCGACTGCCCGCGTCGAGCCAGGCCCTCGCCCAGCTGCACGGCGAACTGGAAGAGGCCGCCCGCCGGCGGGAGCTCGACCAGCATGATGCGGCGACGGGAGGACGGCGGCACGGGGGACGACCTCCGGGGAGGGGACGGGACGGGCTGGACCTGGCGTGGGGGCATCCGCTCCAGGATAACGAGACGCCGTCGACGCCCACGGGGTAACGGCGAAACCGCCTGTGGACGACGCGACGCAGGCCGGTGAGCAGCTGGCCTAGCGTGAGGCGGACGTCAGGAGGCGTGACCGTCGAGGTGGGGAGGGTGCGATGCCGTGGGCCACGAGCGTGGTCGTCGCGCTGCTGGGCCTGACCGTGGGGCACTACCTGCGCGGCTGGCTCGCGTCGGGCGCCTACCGGCGTGACGGGGACGTGGTCCGGCGGCGGGGAGCTCCTCGTTGGGTGCGGCCCGTCGCCGCGGTGCTGCCGGCCCTCGCGTGGTGGCAGCTGTGCGCGCACGACCGTGCCCCGCTCGCGGTCGTGGTCGTGCCCCTCGCCTGGCTCATGGTGGCGCTCGCCGCGATCGACCTGGACGTCCATCGGCTCCCCGACGCGGTGCAGCTGCCCCTGTATCCCGTCCTGGCCGTCGCGCTGTCGGCCGTCGCCGTGATCACCGGTGACGGTGCGTCGCTGCTGCGGTCCGTGGCGGCGTGCGCGGTCGTGCTCGCGGTGGGCGCGCTGCTCTGGCTGACCGCCCCGCGCCAGGGTCTCGGGCTCGGGGACGTCAAGCTCGCCGGCCTGCTGGCGGCGGTGCTCGCCCAGCTCGGCTGGTCGCAGGTGCTGCTGGGGCTGTGGGCGGGCTTCGCGCTGGGCGGGGTGGCCGCTGCCGCCCTGCTCGTGACGCGCCGGGCGGGCCGGCGGGACCACCTGGCCCTCGGGCCGCCGCTGATGCTGGGCTCGCTGCTGGGCGTCCTCGTCGGGTGAGGTGTCGCCGTAGACTCCGCGTCATGACCATCGCCTTCCTCGTCCTGCACTACCTCACGCTCGCCGTGCTCGTCTTCGGCTACGTCCAGAGCATCGAGCCCGGCGCCGCCACGAAGCTCATGGCCTGGGGCGCCCGCCTGCAGCTCCTCTCCGGGCTGGCGCTCGTCGTCCTCGAGGAGATGGAGGGCGACGCACCCCACATGTTCATCGGCATCAAGCTGCTGGTGATGCTGGGCGTCCTCGCGCTCACCGAGATCTCGCACGCTCGGGGTCGCCGTGGCGTCGCCGCGCCGGCCCTGCTGCACGCGGCCGCCGCCCTCGTCGTGGTCAACCTGGTCGTGGCCTACACCCTGCCCCACTGATCGGACCGGGTGACCCGTCCCGGTCACGGCCCGTATGCCGACGGCCCGGCCTCCTCGCGGTGATCTGCGAGGAGGCCGGGCCGTCCGTCATACTGGGTCGGGATCTTAGCCCGGCCGCCGGTCACGCGGCCCGGCTCAGCCCTCGGCCTCCACGGCCGCCACGGCCTTCGGGTGGTGCTCCGCGAAGTGGTCCACGGCGCGACGCACGCGGCGACCGAGCAGCGTCGAGGCGAGCAGACTGCCGACCACGAAGGCGGCGAGCCCGGCCCAGGCGAAGGCCTTGAGCCATTGCTCGGCGACCGTGCCGAGGACGTAGATGCCGTAGGTCGTGGCGAAGGCCCACGTCGCGCCGCCCAGGGCGTTGGCCGGCAGGAAGCGGTGGTAGGGCAGGCGCAGGACGCCCGACAGCGGACCGGCAAAGATCCGCAGGAGCGCCACGAAGCGGCCGAAGAACACCGCCCACACCCCGTGCCGGGTGAAGACGGCCTCGGCGTAGGCGATCTCCTTGGCACCGAAGTGCCGCGAGAACCGGTGCCGCAGCCAGACCAGCAGCCGGCGCCCGACGTGGTGACCGACGCCGTAGCCGATCGAGTCGCCCACGACGGCACCGGCCGTGCCGGCGACGGCGACCCACAGATGGCTGACGTCGAGCTGGTGGCGGGACGAGAGGATCGCGGCCGCGACGAGGGTGACCTCGCCGGGGAGGGGGACCCCCATGGACTCGACCATGACGACGAGGGCGACGACGAGGTACACCGCGAGCGGCGGGATCGACAGGAGCAGCTGGTCGAGGCTCACGAGCCGGCCTCGGAAATCTCCGAGATCTCCGAGATCTCCGAGACTTCCGAGGCTTCCCGGGCCCGGCGGGCCACCCGGGCGAGGGCGTCGCCGTGCAGCCGCTGGGTGCGCCACTGCTCGAGCGGCTCGGCGCCAAGAGAGCGGTAGAAGCGGATGGCGGGGGCGTTCCAGTCCAGGACGGTCCACTCGACGCGGGTGCCGCCACGCTCGACGGCGCGGGCGGCCAGGCCCTCCAGGAGCCGGCGGCCCAGCCCACGGCCGCGGTGCTCCGGCTCGACGTAGAGGTCCTCCAGCCAGATGCCGTGCTGCCCGGTCCAGGTGGAGAAGGTCAGGAACCACACGGCCATCCCCACCACGTCGCCGTGGACCTCGGCCACGTCCGCGTGGACGGCCGGGTCGGCGGATCTGGGGAAGAGGGCGATGCGCAGGTCCTCGGGCGTGGCGGTGACGGCGTCCGGCTCGCGCTCGTAGGTCGCGAGGTCGCGGACGAGACGGTGCAGGGCCGGGATGTCGTCGACGGTGGCGGGCCGGATGAGGGGTCGGGTCACGGGATGAGGAGCACCTTGCCCGACGTCCCGCGGCCCTCGAGGGCGTCGTAGGCGGCCCGGGCATCGGCGAGCGGGTGCCGGGAGTCGATCGCGATCTCGAGGGACCCGTCGGCGATCAGGCCGAGCACCTCGCCGGCGCGGGCCAGCAGCTCCTCGCGACCGGCGATGTAGTGACCAAGGCTCGGCCGGGTGAGGTAGAGCGAGCCGCCCTGGTTGAGCCGCTGCGGGTCGACCGGCGGCACAGGCCCGCTGGCGGCGCCGAAGAGGACGAGCAGGCCGCGGGGTCGCAGGCTCGCCAGCGACGCGTCGAAGGTGGCCTGACCGACCCCGTCGTAGGCCACGTCGACCCCCCGCCCCGCCGCCTCGGTGACGGCGTGCGCGAGGCTGTCGCCGGTGTCGTGCTCGCGGTAGTTGATGACGTGGTCGGCGCCGCGCTCGCGCGCGACGGCGAGCTTGTCCGCGCTCCCCGCGGTGGCAACGACGGTGGCGCCCTTGGCCTTGAGCAGCTGCACGAGCAGCTGGCCCACGCCACCCGCCGCCGCGTGGACCAGCGCGATCGTCTCGGCGGTGCAGGGGTAGGTGTCGTTGACCAGGAAGTGAGCGGTCATGGCCTGCAGCATCGCGGCAGCGGCCACGTCGAGGTCGACGTCGTCGGGCACGGGCACGAGGCTCGCGGCCGGAAGGGTGGCAACGGTGGTGGCGCTGCCCAGCTGCATCGCCCAGGCGACCCGGTCACCGGCCGCGACCTCGGTGACTCCCTCCCCGACGGACTCGACGGTCCCGGCGCCCTCCATGCCGAGCACGAACGGCGTCTCGACGGGGTAGACGCCGCCGCGCTGGTAGGTGTCGATGAAGTTGGCGCCGCTGGCTGCGACCCGGACGCGGGCCTGGCCCGGGCCGGGGTCGGGGACCTCGCGCTCCTCGACGCGGAGCACGCTGGAGTCGCCGTGCTTGGGGACGATCAGGGCTGAGGCGGTCAGGCTCGTCATGACCAAACCCTACCGGGGGTAGGGGCATCGACCGGGCTTCGTTCGCCAGGCTGATGATCCCGCCGGGGGTAGGGGCATCGACCGGCCCTCGTTCGCCAGGCTGATGATCCCGCCGGGGGTAGGGGCATCAGCCGGCCTTCGTTCGCCAGGCTGATGATCCCGCCGGGGGTAGGGGCATCGACCGGCCTTCGGACCGGCGGCCCGTCAGAGCGCGATCCAGTAGCGCCGCGTCCGCGCCCCGGGCGCCAGCTCGCGCACGTCCTCGAGCTCGCCCCCGTTGCGCTCGATGACCGCGGCCGACGCCAGGTTGGTGTCGTCGCAGGTCACGAGGATGCTGTCGAGGTCGAGCCGCCGGGCTCGGGGGAGCACCGCTGCGAGCGCCCAGGTGGCCAGCCCACGCCCGCGCGCAGACGGCCGTATGCCGTACCCCACGTGGCCGCCGACCTCGATCAGGTGCGGGTTGAGCGTGTGCCGCAGCTGGATGGCGCCGAGGTAGGCGTCACCCTCCACGACCCACAAGGAGGTCGCCGGCACGTAGCCGTGCGGCCGCTCGGCGGTCGGGTCGGCCTGCAGCAGGAGCTGCTCAACCCACGCCGCGAAACCGTCGGCATGGCAGAGAGGTTCGACGTGTGGGGGGAGCGAGGCGCCGTCCTGGTGGACGCCGGGCCCCCACTCGTCGAGCGACTCCAGCCAGGAGCGGTGCAGACGGGTGGTCGGGGCGATCAGCTGCGGCATACGGCCCACCCTCCCAAAGATCGCGAGGGGAGGGGCGAGGTCAGGCCAGGGCGGTCGACAGCGCGGCCCAGTCCACCTGCCGCGGCGCCGCGGCGCGGACCGAGGCCAGCAGCCCGAGCCGCGCGGCCCGCACCTCGGGGTCCTCGGCCATCACCAGGATGTCGTCGAAGAACCGCGCCACCGGGTCGACCAGCGCCTTGCCCTGCGCCGCGAAGGTCTCGAGGTCGGCGCTCGACCCCTCGGGCAGGCCGTCGAGGGCCTCGCGCAGCTCGACCTCGGCCGGCTCGGTGAGCCGGGAGGCGTCGTATGCCGCCGCGGTGCCCTCAGGCACGATCCGCCCGATGCGCTGCAGGGACGCCACGATGGACCGGAAGCCCTCGTCGCCGCGCAGAGCCTCGGCCTGGGCGAGCGCCGTGGTGGCCTCGCCGGGGGTGGCGGCACCGGGCAGGACGGCGTCGATGAGGTGCACGGAGGTGCCCTCGTCGCGCAGCAGCTGGGCATAGCGGCCGACGGTGAACTCCAATGCGGCGTCGACCGACGCGTCGGCGACTTCGACGCCCTGGGAGCGCAGGCGCACGGCGGCCGCCTCCAGCCCGGAGCGGATGGACAGGGCTGCGAGCGCCTGGCCGACCGAGCCCTGGTCGCGCAGGATCCGCACGACTCCGAGGGCGGCGCGGCGCAGGCCGAAGGGGTCGGAGGAGCCGGTGGGCTTGGCGCCGATGGCGAACATCGCCATGAGCAGGTCGAAGCGGTCGCCGAGGGCGAGCAGCGCGCCGGGCACGGACGCGGGCAGGGCGTCGGCGCTGGTCTTGGGCTGCTCCATCTCGTAGAGCGCGTCCGCGACGGCCTGGGGCTCGCCGGTGCGGACGGCATACTCGCGGGCGACGAAGCCGGCCAGGGAGGTCATCTCGGTGACCATCTGGGTGGCGAGGTCGTACTTGGCGAGAGCGCCTGCGCGCGTGAGGGTCTCGCGGTCGGCGGCGCTGAGGCGGACCTGGTCGGCGAGGGCGCCGGCGACGTCGGCGATGCGGCGGGCGCGCTGCCCGACGGAGCCGAGCCGGTCCTCGAAGGTCAGCTGGTCCAGGCCGGGCACGAAGGACTCGACGGAGTCGGTCTGCAGGTCGGCGTTCCAGAAGAACAGGGCGTCCTCGTAGCGCGCCCGGATGACCGACTCGTTGCCGGCCTTGACGGTGGCGTCGTCGCACAGGCCGTTGGCCATCGTGACGAAGTGCGGCAGCAGGTCCCCCGAGGCATCCAGCACGGGCAGGTAGCGCTGGTGCTTGCGCATGACCGTCGTCAGGATCTGCGCCGGCAGGTCGAGGTAGCGCTCGTCGAAGTCGCCGAGCACGCCGTGCGGCTCCTCGACGAGGTTGGTGATCTGGTCGACCAGGGACGCCTCGGCGGCTACGTCGACGCGGCCGCCGGCGCGGGTGGCCAGCGCCTCGGCCTGCTCGACGACGGCGGCGCGGCGCGCCTGGGTGTCCAGCACGATGGCGCCGCGGGCGATGGTGGGCAGGAGCTCGTCGGACGAGGGCACGTCGACGTGGCCCAGCAGGACGCCGTCGCGACGCTCCTGGCGCTCGGCACCACCGGTCGTGCGCTGCAGGTAGGTCTCGCGCCCGGCGACGACCTCGGACACCTGGACGGGCACGACGGTCTCGCCCCACAGCGCCACCAGCCAGCGGATCGCGCGGGAGAAGGACAGGGAGGGGTCGGACCAGCGCATGTTCTTCTCGGCGCGCAGCCCCGTGACGACCTCCGCGAGGAGGGGGGACAGGACCTCCATGACGCTGCGTCCGGGCTGCTCGACCACGACGCAGGCGTGCTCGGCGCCCTGGACCTCCAGGCGCTGGACCTGGTCGAGCGAGACCTTCTGCCCCCGGGCGAATCCCTCCAGCGCCTTGGTGGGTCGGCCCGCGTCGTCATACGCGGCCTGCCATTTGGGGCCCTTGCGGACCTGCTCGGTGTCCGGCTCCCGGGCGGCCACGGACTCGATGACGGCGACGATGCGCCGGGGGGTGCCGTCGACCCGTATGACGCCGTGCTCCAGCCGGGTCGCCGCGAGGCGCTCGGTGAGGGCGGCGCGGACCTGCTCGATGGTCGCGGGCACGACGTGCGGCGGCAGCTCCTCGACACCGATCTCGAACGCCAGGGTCTGCGGCTCGGCCGGCAGCGTGGACTCGTCCACGGTGGGCAGCGCGTCCGCCGCGGCCTCGAGGGGCCGCATCAGCGGGTGGCCCAGCTCGGCGCGACGCTCGATCCACAGGGCCGCGGTGTCGCGCATGAGCCGACGCATCGTGGCGAAGGCGCGCGCCCGCTCGGTCGTGGAGATGGCGCCGCGGGCGTCGAGCACGTTGAACGCGTGCGAGGACTTGAGGATGTAGGAGTGCGCCGGGACCGGGAGGCGGGCCTCGACCATGCGCGTGGCCTCGGCGACATAGCTGTCGTAGAGCGCGCG
The DNA here is from genome assembly GCF_009707125.1 of Arsenicicoccus cauae. Lineage (GTDB taxonomy): Bacteria > Actinomycetota > Actinomycetes > Actinomycetales > Dermatophilaceae > Arsenicicoccus > Arsenicicoccus cauae. The sequence goes on along the minus strand of NZ_WLVL01000028.1, from coordinate 79,700 downwards.
GTTGGTCTCGACGGACGCGTCGTCGAGGTAGTAGCGGCTCATCTCGTACTCGGACTGCCCGAAGGCCTCGCCGTAGGTGATGACCTCGCCGGCCGGCGTGCGGGCGTAGGCGATCTCCTTGAAGTGGGTCACGCCCTGGACGGCCATCAGGATGCGCTCGACGCCATAGGTGAGCTCGACGGGGATGGGGTCGAGGTTCTGCCCGCCGACCTGCTGGAAGTAGGTGAACTGGGTGATCTCCATGCCGTCGAGCCAGACCTCCCAGCCGAGGCCCCACGCGCCGATGGCCGGCTGCGCCCAGTTGTCCTCGACGAAGCGCACGTCGTGGGCGGCCAGGTCGATGCCGAGCGCCTCGAGGGACCCGAGGTAGAGCTCCTGCGGGTCGCCGGGCTCGGGCTTGAGGATGACCTGGAACTGCGTGTGCGTCTGCAGGCGGTTGGGGTTCTCGCCATACCGGCTGTCGTCGGGTCGCACGGACGGCTCGACGTAGGCGACGTCCCAGGGCTCCGGTCCGAGGACCCGCAGGACGGTGGCGGGGTTCATGGTCCCCGCTCCGACCTCGGTGTTGAAGGGCTGCACGGTCAGGCAGCCCCGCTGGGTCCAGTAGTCGGACAGGATGCGGAGGGCGTCTTGCATGGTCAGCACCGGGCCAGCCTACGGCGTCCGTCGCGGTGGGGTCTGTCACTGCTCGGCCTTAGTCTTGCTGTCGCGATGGAATCCCTCTTCGACGACCTGCCCCTGTCCCCGCCCACCCCCGCGATGCGCCCGGCCGCGGCCTCCGGCGAGGTGGACGACTCCGGCCTGCCCGCCTGGGCGCTCTCGGACGACGTGCCCCCGCCGACGGACGCTGATGCTCCTCCGGCCGACGACGGGTCGTATGCCGGATCGCCCGCCGGGCGCGGGGCTGCGCCACGTGGCGGGTTCGCCGCCTCGCGGGACCCGGAGCAGATCGTGGCGGGCCTCAACCCCCAGCAGCGCGAGGCGGTGCTGCACGAGGGCGCGCCGCTGCTGATCGTCGCGGGTGCCGGCTCGGGCAAGACGCGCGTGCTGACCCAGCGCATCGCCTACCTCCTGGCGGCGCGCGGCGTGCAGCCGGGCGAGATCATGGCGATCACCTTCACCAACAAGGCGGCCGCCGAGATGCGCGAGCGCGTCGAGGCGATCGTCGGGCCGCGGGCCAAGGCGATGTGGGTGTCGACCTTCCACTCGGCCTGCGTCAAGATCCTGCGCCGCGAGGCCAAGGCCGTGGGGCTGAGCTCGAGCTTCTCGATCTACGACGCCGCCGACTCGCAGCGGCTGATGGCGATGGTGCTGCGGGACATGGATCTCGACCCCAAGCGCTACCCGCCGCGGTCGTTCAGTCACCAGGTGTCCAACCTCAAGAACGAGCTGGTCGACGAGGAGACCTACCGAGATCGCCTGGGGGAGAGCGCGACCCACCAGGAGCGGCTGCTCGGTGAGGCCTATGTCGACTACCAGCGGCGGCTGCGCCAGGCCAACGCGATGGACTTCGACGACCTGATCATGACGACGGTCAACATCCTGCAGGCCTTCCCGCAGATCGCGCAGCACTACCACCGCCGGTTCCGGCACATCATGGTCGACGAGTACCAAGACACCAACCACGCGCAGTACGAGCTGGTCCGGCAGCTGGCGGGCGGTCCGACGGTCGAGGGCGAGCTGCCGATGGCCGAACTGGTCGTGGTGGGGGACGCCGACCAGTCGATCTACGCCTTCCGCGGGGCGACGATCCGCAACATCGTCGAGTTCGAGCAGGACTACCCGCAGGCGCGCACGATCCTGCTGGAGCAGAACTACCGGTCGACCCAGACGATCCTGCAGGCGGCCAACGCCGTCATCGCCAAGAACCCCGACCGCCGCGAGAAGTCCCTGTGGTCCGACCAGGGCGACGGGGCGCCGATCGTGGGCTACGTCGCAGACAGCGAGCACGAGGAGGCGTCCTTCGTCGCGCAGTCCATCGACCGCCTCGGCGACGAGCACGGGGTCAAGCCGCGCGACGTCGCGGTGTTCTACCGCACCAACGCCCAGTCCCGGGCGCTGGAGGAGGTGTTCGTGCGGGTCGGCCTGCCCTACAAGGTGGTCGGCGGCACCCGCTTCTACGAGCGGCGCGAGGTCAAGGACGCCCTGGCCTACCTGCGCGTCATCGCCAACCCCGAGGACACCGTCAACTTGCGCCGCATCCTCAACGTCCCCAAGCGCGGCATCGGCGACCGCGCCGAGGCGTGCGTCGCGGCGCTGGCCGAGCGCGACCGCACGAGCTTCGTCGCGGCGCTCGGGCACCCCGAGGACGCCCCGGGCATCGCCACCCGCTCGGTCACCGCCATCAAGGGGTTCACCGCGCTGCTGGAGTCGCTGCGCCAGGTGCGCGACGGGGGAGGGGGCGTCGGCGAGCTGCTCGAGGCGGTCGTGGACCGCTCCGGCTACCTCGCCGAGCTGCAGGCCAGCCACGACCCGCAGGACGAGACCCGCATCGAGAACCTCAACGAGCTGGTCGCCGTGGCACGGGAGTTCGACGAGACCTATCCCGAGGGCGGGCTAGACGACTTCCTCGAGCAGGTGTCGCTGGTCGCCGACTCCGACGAGATCCCCGACGAGGACGACGGCTCCGGCGTGGTCACCCTGATGACCCTGCACACCGCCAAGGGCCTGGAGTTCCCCGTCGTCTTCCTCACCGGCATGGAGGACGGCACCTTCCCGCACAGCCGCGCCCTCGGCGACAGCAAGGAGCTCGAGGAGGAGCGGCGCCTGGCGTACGTCGGCATCACACGCGCTCGCGAGCGGCTGCACCTCTCCCGCGCCGCCGTCCGCTCCGCGTGGGGGCAGCCGCAGTACAACCCCGCGTCACGCTTCCTCGACGAGATCCCCGACGGGCTCTTGAACTGGCAGCGCACCGAGTCCGCCCTGATGGGTCGCTCCTCGGCCCCCACCGTGGCCCGGCTCGGCGGCCTGAGGCCGTCGCGCGGGCCCGCCAAGCCGGTGCCGTCCCTGTCCGCGGGCGACCGCGTCAACCACGACTCGTTCGGGCTCGGCTCGGTCGTCCGGGTCGAGGGCGTCGGCCCCAAGGCCATGGCCACCGTCGACTTCGGCGGCGACACCGGCGTCAAGCGCTTCCTGCTCGGGATCGCCCCGCTCGAGAAGCTCTAGCGCCCCCTCCCGCCCCCCGAGGTGTCCGGTAGGGGTGGGGTCGGGGCGCGACGGGTCGGTTCTTGGGGCCTGGGCTCGCCCGTATCTGACCGGTCGGCGTGGGTGGGAGGGTCTGTCAGAGGCGCTCGCGGGGCGAGCTCAGACGACGACCTTGCGCTTGCGCAGCTCGACCTCGGGGTCGGCGGCGTCCGTGAGCAGCGGGTCGCCGTGCGGGTGGATCTCGAGGTGCAGGTGCGGTCCGGTGGACCGGCCGCTGTTGCCGGACAGGCCGATCGTCTGGCCGGTCACGACCTTGGCACCCAGCGCCACGTCCGCACGGCTCAGGTGGCCGTAGCGTCCAAGGCTCCCGTCGGCGAACTTCACGTCGATGTAGGTGCCGTACACGGAGTGACCGGTCTTGACGTCGGTGACGACACCGGCGGACAGGGAGCGCAGGGGGGTGCCGACCGGAGCGGCGAAGTCCAGGCCGTGGTGGAAGCCACCCCACCGGGGACCAAACCGGGACGTCAGCTGGTAGGGGCCACCCATCGGGCCGACCCATTGCGGGGGAACGGGTCGCGTCGGCGCGGCGGCCGGCGTGGACGGGGCGGCGGCCGGCGTGGACGGGGCAGCGATCGCCGCCGGGACGGTGATGGTGGCCGGACCCGTAGGGGCGCGATAGATCGCCCGGGGTGCCGAGACGGTGCGAGCGGAGCGGTCGGCCCGGTCGGCCGTGGTGGAGCGCCGGGCGAGGATCGATGACTCCTCGGCCGCCGGCATGGGCGTGGCGCCCTGGGGTGCGGCGGCCGCCGTGACGTCCGGAACCGTCTCGGCGGCGGAGGTGCCCGACGGGGCGCGAGAGACCGCCTGTGCCGCCCCGGTCCGGGCATCGTCCCCACCCACGGTGGTGACGGTGACCGCCACGACGACCGCGGTCAAAGCGGTCACGGCGCCGGCGGTGGCGAGGCGGGGGGAGCGTCGGCCGATGCGGTGCCGGCCGCCGCCGCTGCGGGCGTGCGCAACCTCGGGCGGGGGGAGGAGGGGCATGCGGGGCTACCTGACATCGACGGGCGAGGGGGCGGCTTAGACTATCCCGTGACGAATTCGTTATGCAACGTGGGCGTACGGGTGAAGCGGTGCGTCTGACCTGCGCAGATCGGCGTCCAGGGAGCTCACGTGGGGGGGCGTCACCCTGCCGCTGCCGACCGAGGTGCCCTGGGCTACGCTGGCGGCATGAGCGAGTCCAGGTTGCGAATCCTTGTGGCCAAGCCGGGTCTTGACGGCCACGACCGTGGTGCAAAGGTGGTGGCTCGCGCCTTGCGTGATGCCGGCATGGAGGTCGTCTACACCGGCCTGCACCAGACCCCCGAGCAGATCGTCGAGGCGGCGATCCAGGAGGACGCCGACGGGGTCGGCCTGTCCGTCCTGTCCGGCGCCCACATGACCCTGTTCAAGAAGGTCCTCGAGCTCCTCCAGGCCAAGGAGGCGTCCGATATCGTGGTCTTCGGCGGCGGCATCATCCCCGAGGACGACATCCAGCCGCTCAAGGACATGGGCGTGGCCCACGTCTTCACCCCCGGCGCCACCACCACGGAGATCGTCGACTGGGTCACCTCCAACGTCGAGGCTCACTGACCCGGCGCCGCCGTCCGCCGTCCCCCAGGGGCACCCTCGCCGCACCGGCAGGGTGCCCCTTCCTCGTGCCCGGACGGCGCCCGTCAGGCCGGCGCGTACCCCGGACCTAAATGCTGACACTTGTCTGTAAGACACCTGGCTGCATGTAACGCCATGTCACACTTTCCCGCGATATTCCCCACAAATGGGGTAAATGGCCACCCTTTCGGCGGAACTTGACGCACGGTTGTTTACACCCGAACGAGCGGTGTGTGAGATTCCCTGCACCGGTCGGCGGGTCCATCAGGACGGCTCGCGTCCCCCACGGCCGGTCCCCTCCGGCGGCGCTCTGCTCGGCGTCGCCGCGTACCCGCAGGAGCCATCTCATGAAGCGAATCACCATCGGTGCTGCGTTCGCCCTCGCGTGCGCCACGGCTGCCACGCCCCTGGTCGTCACGGGCGCCCAGGCCGCTGACCACGGCGGCGCCGAGAAGGCCACGGCCTTCGTGGCCGCCGACGCCCACGCCGGTCTGGTCAAGGCCGCGCAGGCGCAGTCCGACGCCTTCGTCAAGGCCCTCGGCCTGTCCTCCGACGACGCTTTCGTCGTCAAGGACGTCATCACGGACGCCGACGGCAGCTCGCACGTCCGCGTGGACCGGACCTACAAGAAGGTGCCGGTCGTCGGAGGCGACCTGGTCATCCACCGCGACGCGTCCGGCAGGGTCACGGGTCACGACGGCACCTTCACCGGCGCCATCACGGTCGACCTCGCCCCGAGCGTCTCCAAGGCGCAGGGCCAGGCCAAGGGCCTCGCCGCCGCCAAGGCGCACAAGGCGCGCAAGGGCTTGGACGGTGCGGCCGTCGCCGGCAACGACCTGGTGATCTACATCGCCCAGGACGGGACCCAGCGCCTGGCCTACCAGGTCCGCACCACGGGCCTGCAGAAGGACCGCACCCCCTCGCGCGTCCGCACCCTCGTCGACGCGGACTCCGGCGTCGCCCTGCGGTCCTTCGACGAGGTCCACCAGGGCTCGGGCACCGGCATCTACGTCGGCAGCGTGCCGCTGAGCACGACCTACTCCGGCGGCACCTACTCGCTGCGCAACCCCTCGACAGGCAACTACACGACGGACGCCAACAACACGACGTCCAGCGGCGCCACCATGACCGACGCCGACGACCGCTGGGGCACGGGCTCGAACAGCAACCGTCAGAGCGCCGGCGTCGACGCCCAGTTCGGCGCGGACAAGACCTTCGACTACTACAAGACCGTCATGGGCCGCAACGGGATCTGGAACGACGGCCGCGGCGCCCGCTCGCGCGTGCACTACGACACCAACTACGAGAACGCCTTCTGGGACGGCACCCAGATGACCTACGGCGACGGGGCGGGCAACGCCCACCCGCTGACCGAGCTGGACGTCGCGGGCCACGAGATGTCGCACGGCGTCACGCAGAACACCGCCGGACTCGTCTACTACGGCGACGCGGGCGGTCTCAACGAGGCCACCTCCGACATCCTCGGGGCCGGGGTGGAGTGGTACGCGAATCTCTCCACGGACGTCCCGGACTACTACATGGGCGAGGAGATCGACCTCAACGGCAACGGGACGCCGCTGCGCTACATGGACAAGCCCTCCAAGGACGGCCGCAGCTACGACTGCTGGACCCCGGACATGAACGGCTGGGACGACCAGGGAGCCGGCAACCCCCACTTCACGTCGGGCCCGCTCAACCACTGGTACTACCTGGCCTCTGAGGGCTCGGGCAGCAAGACCATCAACGGCCGCACCTACAGCAGCCCGACCTGCAACAGCTCGACGGTCACCGGCGCCGGCCACGACAAGATCGAAAAGATCTGGTACCGCACGCTGTCCACCAAGCTGACGTCCTCGTCGCGCTATACGGCGGCCCGTGAGGGTGCCATCCAGTCCGCGATCGAGCTGTATGGCGCCTCCAGCCAGGCCTGCGCGTCGGTGGAGAAGGCCTTCAGCGCCATCAGCGTGCCCGCGGGCGCGGCCAAGTGCTCCAGCACGAGCCCGACGCCCACGCCGACCCCGACGCCCACGCCGACCCCGACGCCCACCCCGGGCAGCAACGCGGTCGTCAACGGCGGCTTCGAGTCCGGCCAGACCGGCTGGACCGGCACCAGCGGCCCCATCACCGCCAACGCCGGCCGCGCCGCCCACTCCGGCAGCTGGAAGCTCTGGCTCGGCGGCAACGGCACCACGGCCACCGAGTACGAGCAGCAGAGCGTCACCGTGCCCAGCAACGGCAAGCTCACCTTCTGGGTCGCCGTGGACACCGCCGAGACCTCCACCGCCACCGCCTACGACAAGGCCACCGTCACCGTCAACGGCACCACGGTCGCGTCCTACAGCAACCTCACCAAGACCAGCGGCTACGTCCAGAAGGCCGTCGACCTGTCCGGCTACGCCGGGCAGACGGTCACCCTCAAGCTCACCGCCACCGAGGACTCCTCGGCCCAGACGAGCTTCGTCTTCGACGACATCGCCGTGCAGTGACCCCCTGAGTCACCGTCACCCCGCGTGACACCGAGGCCGTATGCCGAGACCCCTCCCGGCATACGGCCTCGACCGTGGTCGGGTGTGGCATCGGTCCCAGGGGGATGGCTGGCGTGGGCCGGGTCGTCCGAACCGCGTTATCCTCGCGAGGACACTTGACCACCTAACCCAAGGACGGATGAGCGTGGATCTTTTCGAGTACCAGGCACGCGACATGTTCGAGAAGCACGGCGTGCCGGTCCTGGCGGGCAAGACCGCCGAGACCCCCGAGCAGGCTCGGGCCGCCGCAGAGGAGATCGGGGCCAGGAGCGGCGGGGTCACCGTCGTCAAGGCCCAGGTCAAGACCGGAGGTCGCGGCAAGGCCGGTGGCGTCAAGGTCGCCAGGTCGGCCGACGAGGCCGAGCAGCACGCCCAGCAGATCCTCGGCATGGACATCAAGGGCCACACCGTCCACACCGTCATGATCGCCCAGGGCGCCAAGATCGCCGAGGAGTACTACTTCTCGCTGCTCCTGGACCGCGCCAACCGCACCTACCTCGCGATGTGCAGCAAGGAGGGCGGGATGGAGATCGAGCAGCTCGCCGTCGAGCGCCCCGAGGCCCTGGCCCGCATCGCCGTCGACCCGCAGGTGGGCATCGACGAGGCCAAGGCCAAGGAGATCGTCGACGCCGCCGGCTTCGACGCGCAGACGGGCGCCTCGATCGCCCCCGTCCTGCAGAAGCTGTGGGACGTGTACCGCGAGGAGGACGCGACGCTGGTCGAGGTCAACCCCCTCGTCAAGACCGAGGACGGTGAGGTCGTCGCTCTCGACGGCAAGGTCACTCTCGACGACAACGCGTCCTTCCGCCAGCCCGACCACAAGGCGCTGGTCGACGAGCGGACCGAGGACCCGCTGGAGGCCAAGGCCAAGGCGATGCACCTCAACTACGTCAAGCTCGACGGCAACGTCGGCATCATCGGCAACGGCGCCGGGCTCGTGATGAGCACCCTGGACGTCGTCGCCTACGCCGGCCAGGACCACACCGGCGGGGCGAGCAAGCCCGCCAACTTCCTCGACATCGGTGGCGGCGCGTCCGCCGAGGTCATGGCCAACGGCCTGGACGTCATCCTCGGCGACGAGCAGGTCAGGGCCGTCTTCGTTAACGTCTTCGGCGGCATCACCGCGTGCGACGCGGTCGCCAACGGCATCGTCGGCGCGCTCAAGACCCTGGGCGACCAGGCCACCAAGCCGCTGGTCGTCCGGCTGGACGGCAACAACGTCGTCGAGGGTCGCCGGATCCTCGAGGAGTTCAACCACCCGCTGGTCACCGTCGAGGAGACCATGGACGGCGCCGCCCGCAAGGCCGCCGAGCTGGCCGCCAAGTAAGCGTTCGAGCGAGAGAGACAGGACTACACAACCAATGGCTATCTTCCTCAACGCCGACTCCAAGGTCATCGTCCAGGGCATGACCGGCTCCGAGGGCATGAAGCACACCACGCGCATGCTCGCCTCGGGCACCGACATCGTCGGTGGCGTCAACCCCAAGAAGGCCGGCCAGACGGTCGACTTCCCGGAGGGCAAGCAGGTCCCCGTCTTCGGCTCCGTCAAGGAGGCGATGGACGCGACCGGCGCCAACGTCTCGGTCGTCTTCGTGCCGCCGGCCTTCACCAAGTCCGCCGTCGTCGAGGCCGTCGACGCGGGCATGCCGCTGCTGGTGGTCATCACCGAGGGCATCGCGGTCAAGGATTCCGCCGAGTTCTTCAACTACGCCAAGGACAAGGGCACGACGCGCATCATCGGCCCCAACTGCCCCGGCATCATCAGCCCCGGGCAGTCCAACGCCGGCATCATCCCGGCGGACATCGCGGGGGCCGGCCAGATCGGCCTCGTGTCCAAGTCGGGCACCCTCACCTACCAGATGATGTACGAGCTGCGGGACTTCGGCTTCACTACGGCCGTCGGCATCGGTGGCGACCCGGTCATCGGCACCACCCACATCGACTGCCTCGAGGCCTTCGAGAAGGACCCGGAGACCAAGGCGATCGTCATGATCGGCGAGATCGGCGGCGACGCCGAGGAGCGCGCGGCGGCGTTCATCCGGGACAACGTCACCAAGCCCGTCGTGGGCTATGTCGCGGGCTTCACCGCTCCCGAGGGCAAGACGATGGGCCACGCCGGCGCCATCGTGTCCGGCGGTGCCGGCACCGCCGCCGCCAAGAAGGAGGCCCTCGAGGCTGCCGGGGTCAAGGTCGGCAAGACGCCGTCGGAGACCGCCGAGCTCATGCGCGAGATCATGAAGTCCCTCTGACCTTTACCGGTCGCGGCGAGAGCCGGTCACCCTCGGGGTGGCCGGCTCTCGGCATACGGCAGGATCTGCCCGCTCGGCCCGGGACCAGGGTGGGGCCGGACCGGCGAGCCGGGTCGGACCACCCGGCCCTGGTGAGGGACGATGAGGGCACCCATGACTGACTCGCCCCGCCTCCGCCCCGCCGCCGTCCCCGCCACCCGGGCCGTGCGCGCCGCCGTCGTCGCCGTCGTGACGAGCTGGCTGCCGCTCGTGCTCCTCTCGGTCGTCGCGTGGGCGGGGTCCGCGGGCGCCACCGCGGGGTGGGACGCGGCGGTGGCGGTGGGGTCGCTGGCCTGGGTGGCGGGCCACGGTGCCTCGGTGCGTCAGGCCGGGGTCGTGCTGTCCCTGACGCCGCTGCTGCTCACGGGGCTCGCCGTCGCGTCCGCTGCGGTCGCCGCCCGCACGCTCTCCGGGCCCGTCGAGGACGACCGTTCGCCTCGGCTCGGCTGGCTGGGCGGGATGCGTTCGGGGGTGGCTCGCCTGACGGGGGTGTTCGTGGGGTCGTATGCCGTCCTCGGGCTGCTCGTGGCCCTGCACGCCTCCAGCCTGCCGGTCCGGCCGTCCTGGCCGTCGACGGCGCTGGGTGTCGTCGTCGTGCCGCTGCTCGGCGTCGTGATCGGGCTGCGGCACGCGTGGGCCCGGCCGACCGCCGCGCCGGGCTGGCACGACCAGGTGGTCGGACTCGTGCCGGGGCCCGTGCGCCGCGCCCTCGGGGAGGGCTTGCGTGGCGTGGGGCTGCTGCTGCTCGCCGGTCTGGTGCCGGTGGTGCTGGGGCTCGTGACGCACCTCGGGCGGGTCCGCGACCTGACCTCGTCGCTGGACGCCGGAGCCCTGGGCAATGTCCTGCTCGCCGTCGTCCAGCTGGGCTGGCTGCCGGACGCGGCGGCCTGGGGGCTGTCCTGGCTGGCGGGGCCGGGGTTCTCGCTGGGGCTGGGATCGGCCTACACGTGGTCGCAGGCGCAGTCGGGCCTGCTCCCGATGGTGCCGGCGCTCGGCTCCCTGCCGGACAACGGCGCGTTGCCCTGGTGGGCGCGTCTCGCGGGGCTGCTGCCCATGGTCGTGGGCGCCGTCGTGGCGCACCGGGCCATCGGGCGGCTGGCGACGCTGTCCACGCTGGGAGCCAAGGCCCTGGCCGCGGCCACCGCCTGGCTGGTGATGGTGCTGGGATCGCTGGTGGTGATGCTGCTGTCCAGCGGCTCGTTGGGGTCTCGGGCGCTGGTGTCGGTGGGTCCGCACGCGTGGTGGGCGACGCTGGCGCTGGCCGGCGAGCTGGCGGTGGGGGCGCTCCTGGCGATGCTGCTGACCTGGCGCCGCTACCACCGCTGACCTACCGGGGGCAGGGGCATCGACCGGGCTTCGTCCCCCAGGCTGATGATCCCGCCGGGGGTAGGGGCATCGACCGGGCTTCGTCTCCCAGGCTGATGATCCGGCCGGGGGTAGGGGCATCAGCCGGGCTTCGTCCCCCAGGCTGATGATCCGGCCGGGGGTAGGGGCATCGGCCGGGCTTCGTTTCCCAGGCTGATGATCCCGCCGGGGGTAGGGGCATCGACCGGGCTTCGTTCGCCAGGCTGGTGCCGGGCCCTCACAAACCGAGGGTGCTGGACAGCCAGGCCGGGACCGTCTCGTCGAGGCGGGCATCGCACTGCGCCTGGGCCGTCCTCGTGTTGGCTCCAGCGGTGCACGTCGACCACGTGGACATCTGCGTCGGATAGACCGACTGCACCCCAGCCGTGAAGAGCAGGTAGCCTCCCAGCGTCACCCCCACGAGCTGCCACGACGCCCAGCCGTACCGCTTCGCCCGCACCTGCTGCGCCACCGCCCGCCCCGCGAACCACATCGCCGCCAGGCTCGTCGCGACCGCCACAAGCGACCAGGGATGCTGCAGCGACAGCAGGGGCACGGTCACCACGATCCCGAGCGCCGCCCGCATGCCGTCGGTCGCGCCGGGCGGTGTGGGTCGCCGCCCGTCTCCGGCCGGACGCCGCTCGTCGTCGGCCGGACGCCGCTCGTCGTCGGACGGGCGGGGGCGGGGAGCTCGGTCGGCAGGCACGCGTCCCATCATCCCCCATGCCACTAGGGTGCTGGCTGTGAGCGACTCGCCCCGTCCCGTGCCGATCGTCGTGCTCGTGTCCGGCTCGGGCACCCTCCTCCAGGCGCTGATCGACGCGAGCGTGGACCCTGGCTACGGCGTGCGGATCTCCGCGGTGGGGGTGGACCGCGACGGGACCGCGGGCCAGGAGCGCGCCGAGCGGTCGGGCATCCCGACCTTTGTCGTGCGGCCCCGCGACCACCGTGACCGGGCTGCCTGGGACGAGGCCTTGGCCGCCGAGATCGCCCGTCACGAGCCGCGATTCGTGGTCAGCGCAGGCTTCATGCGGATCCTTGGACCGCGCGCCCTCGCCGGGCCCACCGTGATCAACACCCACCCCGCGCTGCTGCCCAGCTTCCCGGGGGCGCACGGCGTGCGAGACGCGCTCGCCCATGGGGTGGCGGTGACCGGGACGACCTGCCACGTCGTCGATGCCGGTGTCGACACCGGGCCGATCATCACGCAGCGGGCGGTCGTGGTCGAGGACGACGACACCGAGGAGTCCCTCCACGAGCGGATCAAGGTCCAAGAGCGGGAGATGCTCGTCGACGTGGTCGGCCGTATGGCGCGCCACGGCCACCGCATCGACGGCCGCCGCGTGCGCCTCGGCGGCTGAGACGGCGGGCGCTGCGGCATACGGCTCAAAGACCCGCCCCCGGCGGGATCATCGACCTGGGGGACGAAGGCCGGCTGATGCCCTTACCCCCGGCGGGATCATCAGCCTGGCGAACTAACCCCGGCTGATGCCCCTACCCCCGGCGGGATCATCGACCTGGGGGACGAAGGCCGGCTGATGCCCTTACCCCCGGTAGGGTTGGAGGCACACGACTGGCGCAGGTGGACCACCACCGGGGAGTGACGTTCGTGGGCATCGCCCGCCTGGGTGCCCGCGCCGATCCAGCCGCACCGCCGCAGGAGTGACCTGATGACTGCTACCGACCCCACCGCTGCTTCCGAGACCGGGCAGGGGCGTCGGCCGATCCGCCGCGCGCTCGTCTCCGTCTACGACAAGACCGGCCTGGAGGCCCTCGTCCGCGGCCTGCACGACGCCGGCGTCGAGCTCGTCTCGACCGGCGGCTCGGCCGCCCTCATCGACGGCCTCGGCCTGCCGGTGACCCGCGTCGAGGAGCTCACCGGGTTCCCCGAGTGCCTCGAGGGGCGCGTCAAGACGCTGCACCCGCGCGTCCACGCCGGGATCCTCGCCGACACCCGCAAGCCCGACCACCTGCGCCAGCTCGAGGAGCTCGAGGTCGCGCCCTTCGAGCTGGTCGTCGTCAACCTCTACCCCTTCACCGCGACCGTCTCGTCGGGCGCGAGCCCCGACGAGTGCATCGAGCAGATCGACATCGGCGGGCCGTCCATGGTGCGCGCCGCCGCCAAGAACCACCCCAGCGTGGCCGTCATCACCTCGCCGGACGACTACGCCTCGGCCCTGGCCGCGGTCGATGCCGGCGGTTTCACCCTTGAGCAGCGGAAGTCCTTGGCCGCCAGAGCTTTTGCCCACACCGCGGCCTACGACGTGGCCGTCGCGTCGTGGCTGGTCTCGTCCTACGTCGGCGACGCCCAGACCTTCCCCGAGTTCGCGGGCGCGACCTGGTCCAAGGTCTCCGACCTGCGGTATGGCGAGAACCCCCACCAGCGCGCCGCCCTCTACCGCGGGGACGGGCCTGGCGTGGCCTGCGCCGAGCAGCTGCACGGCAAGGAGATGTCCTACAACAACTACGTCGACACGGACGCCGCCGTGCGGGCCGCGCACGACCACGGCGACCGGCCGACCGTGGCGATCATCAAGCACGCCAACCCCTGCGGGATCGCGGCGGGCTCGCCCGGGGAGGAGATCGCCGACGTGCACCGGCGCGCCCACGAGTGCGACCCCCTGTCGGCCTTCGGCGGCGTGATCGCCACCAACCGCCCGGTCACCGTCGCGATGGCCGAGGCGGTCAAGGACATCTTCACCGAGGTCGTGGCGGCGCCCGACTTCGAGCCCGGCGCACTGGAGATCCTCACCGCCAAGAAGAACATCCGACTGCTGCGCCTGCCTGCCGACGTCCGCTCGGGCGCCTCCGCCCTCGAGCTGCGCCCGATCTCCGGGGGCCTGCTCGTCCAGGAGGCCGACCGGATCGACGCCGTGATCGAGCCGAGCGAGGACGACAAGGAGACCGCCGGGCACGGGGATGCACCGCTGCACTGGACCCTCGTCGCCGGGGAGTCCGTCGACGACCGGACCCTCGTGGACCTCGACTTCGCGTGGAAGGCAGTGCGCGCCACCAAGTCCAACGCCATTCTGCTGGCGCGCGACGGGGCCTCCGTCGGCATCGGCATGGGGCAGGTCAACCGCGTCGACTCCTGCCGCCTCGCGGTCGAGCGGGCGGGGGAGGAGCGGGCGCGCGGTGCGGTCGCGGCGTCGGACGCCTTCTTCCCCTTTGCCGACGGGCCGCAGATCCTGATCGATGCCGGCGTCCGCGCCATCGTGGCGCCGGGCGGGTCGATGCGCGACGCGGAGACGATCGAGGCCTGCCGACAGGCCGGGGTGTCGCTCTACTTCACGGGCACGCGGCACTTTGCCCACTGACCCGCGGACCGTCGTCGCCCTGTCGGCGGCGGCCGCGCTCCTGGCCGGTGGGCTGTCGTCGCTGCAGTCCCGGGCGAACGGGACGCTGGCCCACGCCTTCGCCAGCCCTGTGGATGCGTCGTTGTGGAGCTTCGGCTCCGGGTGGGTGGTGCTGCTGGCCGCGGTGCTGCTGCTCCCCGGGCCGCGTCGGGCGCTGAGAGAGGTTGCCGGCGCCGTCGGGACCGGCCGCCTGCCCTGGTGGCAGACGCTCGGTGGCCTCAGCGGCGGCTTCTTCGTCGCCGTGCAGACGACGGCCGTGCCCGTCCTCGGCGTCGCCCTGTTCACCATCGCCATCGTCGGCGGCCAGACGAGCAATGCCCTGCTCGTCGACCGGCTCGGCATCGGCCCCGCGGGCCACGTGCCGGTGACCCGCGGCCGGGTCCTGGCCGGCCTGACGACCTTCGTGGGGGTCGGGGTGGCCGCCTCGGCCCGGTCCGGGAGCGGTGGGGTGGACGGCATACCTCTGCTGCCTGTCGCCCTCACCGTGCTCGCCGGTGCTGCGATCGCCCTCCAGCAGGCGCTCAACGGGCGCGTCAACCGCGTCAGCGGCGACGTCGTGGTCACCTCGACCATCAACTTCACCTGGGGGCTCGGGCTGCTGCTCGGGTGGGCCGGCCTGCTCCTGGCGCGCGGTGGTCTGCGGGCACCGGCCACCTGGGACCTGCCGTGGTGGGCCTACGTCGGGGGACTGATCGGGATCGTGTATGTCGCCATCGGCGCCGTCGTCGTGCACCACCTGGGGGTGCTCGTGGCCACCCTCATGACGCTCACCGGTCAGCTCGTGTCGGCGGTGCTGGTCGACCTGCTGGACCCCGCCGCCCGCTCCCACGTCGGCCCCCAGCTGCTCGCGGGGGTGGCCATCACGCTCGCGGCCGCCGTCGGGGCGGGGGTGGCGGCGCAACGGACGACCCGGGTGGCAAGATGAGCGACGTGACTGCGACGATCCTCGATGGCAAGGCCACCCTCGCGACGATCAAGACCGAGCTCGCCGAGCGCGTCCGCGCGTTGGCCGAGCGCGGCATCACTCCCGGTCTCGGCACGGTGCTGGTGGGCGACGACCCCGCCAGCACGTGGTACGTCAACGCCAAGCACAAGGACTGTGCCGAGATCGGCGTCGCCTCGATCCAGCGCCACCTGCCCGCGAGCGCCACCCAGGCCGAGGTGGAGGCCGTGATCGACGAGCTCAACGCCGACCCCGCCTGCACGGGCTTCCTCGTGCAGCAGCCCACCGGCCTCGACGACAGCGCGATTCTGGCGCGCGTCGACCCCGCCAAGGATGTGGACGGTCTCAACCCCGTCAACCTCGGCAACCTCGTGCTCGGCATCCCCGCCCCGCTGCCCTGCACCCCGATGGGCGTGGTCGAGCTGTGCCGCCGCTATGACATCCCGCTCAAGGGCGCCGAGGTCGTCATCATCGGCCGCGGCATCACGGTGGGACGGCCGCTCGGCCTGATCCTCACCCGTCGCTCGGAGAACGCCACGGTCACGTCGTGCCACACCGGGACTCGTGACCTGGCGGCCCACACCCGCCGCGCCGACGTCGTGGTCGCGGCTGCGGGGGTGCACAACATCCTCACGCCCGACATGGTCAAGCCCGGGGCCGCGGTCTTTGACGTCGGGGTGTCCCGCGTCGCCGGCGAGGACGGGAAGTCACGGGTCGCCGGTGACATCCACCCCGCCGTGATGGAGGTCGCGGGCTGGATGACGCCCAACCCCGGCGGCGTCGGCCCGATGACCCGCGCGCTGCTGCTCCGCAACGTCGTCGAGTCGGCTGAGCGAGCTGCGTCCGCGTGACGTCTGTCGGGCCGGGGCGCCTCGCGCTGTGGTGGGTGCTGGGCCTCGGCTGCGTCCTGGCGCTGGCCGTGGTGGCGGTGGTGTCGCCACGGTTGGGGGGCAACCTGCTCGCGGCGGCGCTCGCCGTGGCGGGGGTGCTGCGCCTGATGGTGTCGGACGCCGCGGCCGGCGGGCTCGTCACACGGTCCCGGGGCCTGGACGTGCTGATGTATCTCGCTCTGGCCACGGTGGTCGCCGTGGGCGCCAACTCGGTCAACTGGGACCCCACCCGCTGACCTACCGGGGGTAGCGGCATCGGCCGGGCTTCGTTCGCCAGGCTGATGATCCGGCCGGGGGTGGGGGCATCGACCGGGCTTCGTTCGGGAGGCTGATGATCCCGCCGGGGGTGGGGGCATCGACCGGGCTTCGTTCAACTGGCCGCGCTCCACTCCTGCCCATTCGGTCGTGTCCGACCGAACAGCGGCGCCGGCGTGGGCCTCCGCAAGGCATCACCCGCGTGCTGCACCACCAGGGGGCGCAGCGTATCCCTGGCGTTGATGTCGTCCATCGTCAGATGCACGACCCCGTGGCCGGTCGCCTCCAGGGCCCGGTCCCTTGTGCGGTCCCGACGGACGCGAGCCGTCACGAGCTGATCGTGCTCGTCGAGATACTTCCCCACGCCGTCCAGCTCGATCAGCGTGTCGGTGCCGCGCACCCGCCAGTCGGCCCGGTACCACCCGGTCGGCGTCTCGACCCACACCTGGGACTCCACGTCGAAACCGACCTGAACCAGTGCCAGCCGGGCCTTGCTCTCACCGCCGTTCTCAGCGAGCGGGTCGAGCAGCCCTGGGAGCATCGACACACGTCGTATGCCGGTCCGGCCGGCCCGACGCCCGATGGCCGCCGTGATGTCCGCGGTCTTGGCCACCCCAGACCGCAACGCTGCGTCTCCGGCGGCGACCCCCGCCGGCAACCCGGACTGCAGGGCGTACTCGACCACCGCCGCGGCCGGTCTGAGCACGGGCACGCCGGGGATGACGTCATCCGGCTGGCAGCTGGCACGGATCAGGACCCGGGTGGACGAGGTACCGTGCGCGCACGGAGGGATGCCGTCATCGGAGGTGCGTCGGGTGACCAGGACGCGGTCGAGGTCACGGTCGTCCACCGGCAGGTCGTGGAAGAGACACGCGGACACGCCCGAGGTGACGAGGCGCCCCTCGTACGCGAGATGGGTTGCGGCCACCGTCTCCAGGTGCTGCGCTGCCGGTGCGTCGGGGAGGGGTCCGTGGGCATACCACCCGCGCAGCACGCTGTGGCACAGTCCGGCCGCCTTCGCCTCGGCCAAGGTGCGACGGCACCAGCCGAGTGCATAGGCCTGAGCGGTGCAGAAGATGGGATCCGGGGGGAGGGGGTGCGAGAGTTCCATGCCCCCGAGCCTGATGGTCACCTCGGCGCGCGAGAAGGCCCGCGTCGTCACCTGTGGACGACGCGGGCCATGACACGCCAACCTGGGGAAAACCTACCCCTGGTAGGTACATCAGCCTGGCGAACGAGGCCCGGTCGATGCCCCTACCCCCGGCGGGATCATCAGCCTGGGGAACGAGACCCGGTCGATGCCCCTACCCCCGGCGGGATCATCAGCCTGGCGAACGAGGCCCGGTCGATGCCCCTACCCCCGGTAGGTCAGATGAGGCCGAGCTGCTGGACCTGGTCGCGCTCGCTCTCGAGGCGGGCGGCGGAGGCCATGATCCGCTCGCGCGAGAAGTCGCCCAGCTCCAGCCCCTGGACGATCTCCCACTTGCCGCCGCGCACCCGGCAGGGGAAGGACGAGATGATCCCCTCGGGCACGCCGTAGGAGCCGTCGGACGGGACCGACATGGAGACGACCTCGTCGGTGCCCAGCATCCAGTCACGCATGTGGTCGATCGTCGCGTTGGCGGCCGAGGCGGCCGAGGACGCGCCGCGCGCCTTGATGATGGCGCCACCGCGGGTGGCGACCGTCGGGATGTACTCCTCGGTGATCCACGTCTGGTCGACCAGCTCGGTGGCGGCCTTGCCGTTGACCTTGGTGTTGAACAGGTCGGGGTACATCGAGTCGTCGTGGTTGCCCCAGATCGCCAGGTCCTTGATCTCGGCGACGCTGACGCCGAGCTTCTTGGCCAGCATCGACTTGGCGCGGTTGTGGTCCAGGCGGGTCAGCGCGTTGAACTGCTCGGGGGCCATGTCGGGGGCGTTGCGCATCGCGATGAGGGCGTTGGTGTTGGCCGGGTTGCCGGTCACGAGGACCTTGGCCTTGGGGGCGACCTTGTTGAGGGCGGCGCCCTGACCGGTGAAGATCTTGCCGTTGGCGGCGAGCAGGTCGGCGCGGTCCATGCCCTCCTTGCGCGGCATGGCGCCGACGAGCATCGCGCCGTCGACGTCGGCGAAGATCTCCTCGGGGTCGTCGCCGATGACGACGCCGGCCAGGGTCGGGAAGGCGCAGTCGTCGAGCTCCATGACGACGCCCTCGAGCGCCTTGAGCGCGGGGGTGATCTCCAGCAGGCGCAGCTCGACGGGGGTGTCCTTGCCGAGCAGCTCACCGCTGGCGATGCGGAAGAGGAGGCTGTAGCCGATCTGGCCGGCAGCGCCGGTCACGGCGACCTTGACGGGAGTAGCGCTCACGAGTTCGTCCTTCACGCGGGTGGTCCGATGGGTACCTCTCGAACCTATCAGCCACCTCGGACACCCTCACCTCCTGGTGCGCCGGGCGTGACGCAGCAGACAGGAGCGACGCGGGCCGTATGCGGGGCGCCCGCCGCCGACGGGGTCACCGTCAGCGGCGGGCGCTGCGTCGTACCTGCCGGGTGTGTCCCGGGTGGAGGTCAGGCGCGGGTGGCGCCGTCCTCGCGGCCGGTGCCGCGGGAGTCGACCTCCAGCTCGCCCTGCAGGTCGATGCCGGAGCGGTCGTTGCCGGTGATGGCGGTGTAGGTCAGGCCGGCGATGACCGCACCGATGATCGGGGCGACCCAGAACAGCCACAGCTGGCCGAGCGCGCCGTCCTGGTAGAACGCGACGCCGAGCGAGCGGGCCGGGTTGACCGAGGTGTTGGACACCGGGATGGAGATGAGGTGGATCAGGGTCAGGCCGAGGCCGATGGCGATCGGGGCGAAGCCGACGGGGGCGCGGTCGTCGGTGGCGCCGAGGATGATGTAGAGGAAGAACATGGTGCAGACGACCTCGCACACGAGGACGGCGAGCATCGAGTAGCCGGCGGGGGAGCCGGTGCCGTAGCCGTTGGCGGCGAAGCCCTTGGATGCGTCGAAGCCGTCCTTGCCGGAGGCAATGAGGTAGAGCACGCCGCCGGCGGCGCAGGCCGCGAGGCACTGGGTGACGATGTAGGGCAGGACGTCCTTGACGTCGAACCGGCGGGCGGCGGTCAGGCCGAGCGTGACGGCCGGGTTGAAGTGGCCGCCGGAGACGTGGCCCACGGCATACGCCATGGTGAGGACGGTGAGGCCGAAGGCCAAGGCCACACCGGCGAAGGCGATGCCCATGTTGACCGGGTCGGACTTGTGCATGACGTGGGCCGCGAAGATCGCGGAGCCGCAACCGCCGAAGACGAGCCAGAAGGTGCCGAGGAACTCGGCGCCGAGGCGGGAGGCGAGCTTGGGCTGGGACACGGTGGTGCTCCTGTGGTGATGAAGGTGGTGAGGGGGGCGTCCCGGGCGCACGAGCGAGCTGCCCATGGTGGCACCTCGGCATGGTCGGCCGCTCGGCCGATCCCCGCGGGACGCGCGTCGTCGCGGTCTCATGGTGGCACGCCGACTCGGTGAGCGTGCGGTGTTCGGGTGAACTGCCGGGCGATTCGTCCAGTTTCCACCCGGTGGTGAAGCGGCCGCATCGTCACTGAGCGTATGGAATTGCCCGATATAGGGCGTCATCGGTGGCAAGGAGGGGGGCGGGTGCTACCCCGACGTGTCCTACTCCTCGCCCTTCGGTGCGTGGAGCACCAGCTGCTGCAGCGGGCCGTGCGTCACGCCGCGCCCGACGTCGTGCGCGTCCCCCGGGGCAGCTGCTGACCCGCCGCGGCGCAGGCGTCCGCGCGACGTCTCAGACCTCCGCGTGACGGCGGCCCCGCAGGCGGTTCGTCATACCGGCTGGATAGGGTGAGGGCACCGCCCGCCGGGCCGCACCAGGTCGTCCTGGGCCGATATCTCGACGTTGAGATATCGTGGGCGTGAGCCGTGCCGACGGCACGCACCGCAGCGACGACTTTGGAGACTCTCATGACGTCACAGAAGATTGTGTGGACGAAGATCGACGAGGCGCCGGCTCTCGCGACCTACTCCCTCCTGCCGATCGTGCAGGCCTTCACCGGTGCCGGTGGCGTGGAGGTCGAGACGGCGGACATCTCCCTCGCGGGCCGCATCCTCGCGCAGTTCCCCGAGCGGCTCACCGAGGAGCAGCGGGTGCCGGACAAGCTGGCCGACCTGGGTGCGCTGGCCCAGTCGCCCGAGGCCAACATCATCAAGCTCCCCAACATCTCCGCCTCCGTGCCGCAGCTCAAGGCCGCGATCAAGGAGCTGCAGGACAAGGGCTACGACATCCCGGACTACCCCGAGAGCGCCACGACCGAGGAGGACAAGGACGTCCAGGCGCGCTACGCCAAGGTCCTCGGCTCGGCGGTCAACCCCGTGCTGCGCGAGGGGAACTCGGACCGCCGCGCCCCGCAGTCGGTCAAGAGCTTCGCCCAGAAGCACCCGCACCGGCTAGGCGCCTGGGACCAGGACGCCAAGGCCCGCGTCGTCGACATGGCGGGCGGCGACTTCTACGGCAACGAGAAGTCGGTGGTCATGGACCACGACTCGACCCTGACGATCACCCTGCGCGGCGAGGACGGCTCCGAGACGGTCCTCAAGGACGGCGTCGACGTGCTCGCGGGCGAGATCGTGGACGGCACCTTCCTGAGCGCGGCGGCGCTGCGCTCCTTCTACGACGAGCAGATCGCCGCCGCCAAGGCCGAGGACCTGCTGCTGTCGCTGCACCTCAAGGCCACGATGATGAAGGTCTCCGACCCGGTCCTGTTCGGCCACGCCGTGCGCGCGTTCTACGCCCCGGTGCTCGAGGAGTTCGCGGCGGACCTCGAGCAGGTCGGCTTCAACCCCAACCAGGGCATCGGCGACCTCTACACCAAGATCTCGGGCCTGCCCCAGGACACGCAGGACGCCATCACCTCGGCGATCGAGCGGCTGTATGCCGAGCGCCCGGCCCTGGCGATGGTCGACTCGGACCGCGGCATCACCAACCTGCACGTCCCGAGCGACATCATCGTCGACGCGTCGATGCCCGTCGTCATCCGCGACTCCGGCCAGATGTGGAACGCCCGGGGCGAGCTGCAGCCGACCCTCGCGATGATCCCGGACCGCTCCTACGGCCCGATGTACCAAGCGGTCATCGAGGACTGCAAGCGCAACGGCGCCCTGGACCCCGCCACCATCGGCACGGTTCCCAACGTCGGGCTCATGGCGCAGAAGGCCGAGGAGTACGGCTCCCACCCCACGACCTTCGTCATCCCGAGCGACGGCACCGTCGTGGTCACCGACGCCGAGGGCACCACCCTCATGGAGCATCAGGTCGAGGCGGGGGACATCTGGCGCCAGGCGCGGGTGCGTGACATCCCGGTCCAGGACTGGGTCAAGCTCGCCGTGACCCGCGCCCGCGCGACCGGCGCCCCGGCCGTGTTCTACCTCGACCAGGGCCGCGCCCACGACCGCAACGTCATCGCCAAGGTCGAGCGGTACCTCCAGGACCACGACACCGACGGCCTGGAGATCCAGGTGCTCGCGCCGGTCGAGGCGATCACCTACTGCCTCGAGCGGATCCGGGCGGGCGAGGACGCGATCTCCGTCACCGGCAACGTGCTGCGCGACTACCTCACCGACCTGTTCCCGATCCTCGAGCTGGGCACCTCCGCCAAGATGCTGTCGATCGTGCCGTTGCTCTCGGGCGGCGGGCTCTTCGAGACCGGCGCGGGCGGCTCGGCGCCCAAGCACGTGCAGCAGTTCGTCAAGGAGGACTACCTGCGCTGGGACTCGCTCGGCGAGTTCTCCGCGCTGGGCGCCTCGCTCGAGCACCTCGCCTCGACCTACGACAACGCCAAGGCCCAGGTGCTGGCGGACGCCCTCGACGTGGCGATCGGGCGTTTCCTCGACGAGAACAAGTCCCCGGCCCGCAAGGTCGGCCAGATCGACAACCGCGGCAGCCACTACTACCTCGCGCTGTACTGGGCCCAGGCCCTCGCCGCGCAGGACCAGGACGCCGAGCTCAAGGAGCGGTTCACGTCCGTGGCCGAGGAGCTGGCGGCCAAGGAGGAGCAGATCAACGCCGAGCTGATCGGGGTGCAGGGCAACCCGGTCGACCTGGGCGGCTACTACAAGGTCGACGACGCCAAGGCGTCCGCGGCGATGCGGCCGAGCGCCACGCTCAACGCGATCATCGACGCGATCTGATCGGACGTCGCGGGCGTCAGCCTGCGCTGCCTCGAGAGGCGACAGATCGGGGTCATCCGGTGCGGACAACCCCGATCTGTCGCCTCTCGACGTGGGGGAAGGGCAGGGGCCGGGCGGGTCAGCAGGTGTCAGCCGAGCCCTGTGGCGATGGCCTGCGCCGCGCGCGAGCGCAGCGCGGGGTCCGCTCGGACGGACTGCTCCAGCTCGACGTGCACGAAATCAGCACCGACCGCCCGGGCGTGCAGCCCCTGGACGTTGGTGCGGGCGGTAGGGGCGTCAGCCGGGCTTCGTCCGCCAGGCTGATGTTCCGGCCGCCGGTAGGGGCATCGGCCGGGCTTCGTCCGCCAGGCTGATGATCCGGCCGGGGGTAGGGGCATTGGCCGGGCTTCGTCCGCCAGGCTGATGATCCGGCCCCCGGTAGGGGCGTCAGCGGGGGCTGTGGTCGATCAACCTGCCCCCGCCGCGGTCACCAGTTGCGCTGGGCCAGCGCTGCCGGCAGGGCCTTCCACGTCGGCCGCATGACATAGGTCGTGCCGCCGGAGCGGGCCCAGGCGTTCTCGAGCTGGGCCCGGTTGTAGGTCTTGCGGACGTAGGCGTTGGAGGCGCGCATCCCGGAGGCGGGGTCGTTGACCACCACGTTGCCCGCGCCGTCGAAGCCGACGATGACCATGAGGTGCCCGTTGGTGCCGAAACCGGCGCCGGTGAGCTGCGAGCTCGTGAACGACGTCGAGATCACCAGCGGGATGCCGGCCGCGATGAACCGCTCGGCCTCGTTGAGGGACCGCAACCTCGTGACGAACGCGTCCAGGCCCCGGGTTCCGGCATACGCGGTGTTGAAGGCCCAGTTGCCCGACCCGTTGTAGCCGTAGTCGAAGGCCTTGGCGACGGCGTGGTCGACCTGTGGGTTGGTGTGCGGCTTGGGGCTCACCCAGGCCACCTCGGTGCTGCCGGGACCGGCCTTCCAGTAGTCGAGGACCATCGCGGTCGACGTGCCGGAGCACCAGGCCTCGCCGCCACCGTTGAGGCTGGGGTAGTGCCCGGCGTGCACCATCTGGCTGTAGGTCGGCACCGCGAGGACGACGCCGCGCGCGCCGCCGACCGGGCTCACCGGGACGCTCACCGTCGATCCGGTCGGCACGGCCGAGGACATGACGTTGGCCGCCGTGACGGTGGGGGTGGCGGTGGTGCCCGCGGGGCGGTTGAGGGTGATGCGGAGCCGCCAGCTCCGGAACGCGTAGCCGGCCTTGGCGCGGAGCGTGTCCGTCGCGACGTTCGCGTAGGCGTCGGCCTGCCCGTTCACGGTCATGCGGTAGGGCGAGCCGGGCTGGATGTCGGACCAGCGGCCGAGCGAGAACCACTGCGTGGTGGCGCCGCTCGTCGTGGTCGCCTGGACCCACACGGAGATCCACGTGCCGCCGGGGGTGATCGCCCGCCACGACGGGATGACCTGCGTCATCGCGAACTCCGGCGTGTACCAACCGGTGGTCCAGGTGCCGTGGTCGTAGGTCCGGGTCGTGCGGGGGCCGTAGGGGTCGGTGTAGGTGAGCCGTCCCTGCGGGACGCCCATGACGATCGTGCCGGCGGCGTAGCGCGTGCCCGTGTGGTAACCGCCGCTGAGGGCGGAGCCGAGGCAGCGCCAGAGGCGGACGTTGCGAACCGCCGCGGCCTGCGCGGAGGGGCTGCCGAGCGGGAGGGCGAGGGCCGTGGCCGCCGCGCCGGCGCCGGCGAGCACGGTCCGACGCGAGGGGGAGAAGTCGGTCATGCGGGGACTGTATGACGCACAGTCACCATCCGTCACGCAAAGTATTGCGCGTTCACCCGGTTACATCGTGGATCGCGCCCTGGCCGACCCGCACCAGCGCGTATGGCGCCCGCCCGGCGCGGTTCAGGCGGGGGTGCGGCGGCGCCAGGCGGCGATCCCGGCCAGCAGTGCACCCACCGCGAGGAACGGCAGGCCGTAGCGCCAGGTCTCCGCATCCACCCGCGTCGCCAGCAGCAGGCACGAGAGCAGTCCGAGCACGGGCAGGACCACCGGCGCGCGGAAGTGACGCTGCGAGACCTCGTCGCGGCGCAGCACGAGCACCGCGAGGTTCACGGCGGAGAAGACCACGAGCAGCAGCAGGACCATCGTGCTGGCCAGCACCTCGATCGTGCCCGTCAGCGCGAGCAGCAGCGACAGCGCCGTGGTGGCCAGGATCGCGACCCACGGGGTGCGGCGCTGCGGCAGCACCCGCTGGAGCGCCGAGGGCAGCAGGCCGTCGCGCGCCATGCCATAGGCGAGGCGCGAGGACATGATGCCGGTGAGCAGGGCACCGTTGGCGACGGCGACCAGCGCGATGACCGAGAACAGCACCGGGGGTATGCCGCCCGCCGCCTTCACGATCTCCAGCAGGGGAGCGCTCGAGGACGCCAGCTGGTCGGTGGGCACGATCGCGCTGGCGGCGATGCCGACGCCGGCATAAACCAGCCCTGCGACCACGAGGGCCCCGAACAACGCCCGCGGGTAGGACCGGGCGGGGTCCTTGGTCTCCTCGGCGACGTTCGCGCTGGTCTCGAAGCCGGCGTAGGCGTAGAACGCCAGCACGCTGCCCGCCAGCACGGCGCTGATCGGAGAGTGCTCCGCGGTGCCGAGCTGGGTCAGCCGGCTGAGGTCGCCGTCGCCGCGCGCGATGACGACGATCCCGAGGATCACGATGAGCACGAGGCCGCCGACCTCGATGATCGTGGCGACGGCGTTGGCGCCCATTGACTCGGAGATGCCACGCGCGTTCAGCGCCGCCAGCAGGGCAAGGAAGACGACCACGACGCCCACCGTCGGCAGCGTCACGAAGGCCGCCAGGTAGTCGCCCGCGAAGCCCAGCGCCAGCGCACCGACCGAGACGATGCCGGCCGCGAGCATGCAGAAACCGACCAGGAAGCCGACGAACGGCCCGAACGCGCGCGTGGCGTAGTGCGACGAGCCGCCCGCGCGCGGGTACTTCGTGGCGAGCTCGGCGTAGGACGCCGCGGTGAGCAGCGCCAGCAGCAGGGCCACCACCAGCGGCACCCAGACGGCGCCTCCCGCGGTGCCGGCGATCTTGCCGGCGAGGACGTAGACGCCCGCCCCCAGCACTTCGCCGAGGATGAACAGGAACAGGCCGGTCGTCGTGACGGCACGGCGCAGCGTGGGGTTCCCCGAGGACGTGGCCTCGAGGGCGTTCTGGGTGGGCATGCGGTCACCGTACGTGCGCGGCGACGCGCGGAACGCGTTGCCGCGCACCGGAGCCGCGGCGCCTGCCCCGCCGTGCCCCCGCAGCACCCCGCCAGGCCCCGCCACGCCTGGTGCGCGGGGCGAACGTCATACGGCATCTCCCTGCCGCAGGACCGGCCGCCGCACAATGGTCAGCACCGGGGCCACCCACCGGCGCGCACCCGCCGCCGAGACCGGCTCCTCCGTCGAGAGGCACCGACATGAGCGACACGACCGGTCAGCGCGCGACCAACGACGAGGACCTCCGCGACGAGGATCGACGCGACCGGCCGATCGGCGGATCCGACGACACGGCGGGCGACGACGGGGGCCAGGTGTCCGAGACCGGTCTCGGCAGGACGGCTCCCGACGGCGGCGCCGACGCCGTGCCGAGCGAGCACACCACCCCCGGCCAGGACGGAGCCGATGTCTGACGGGCGGGTGACGACGGTCCTGCAGCGCCGCATCGGGGAGGCGGTCCGCGAGAAGGTCGCCGGCGCCGACGCCGTGGCCGCCCACGACCGCATCTGGGGCACGCCGGGCGAGCGGTGGTTCACCGAGGACGACCCGATCTGGCGCGTGCACGGCGACGCGTCGATGTTCGCCGCCGGGATCACGGCCCTGCTGCTCCAGTCCCTGCACCCCTCCGCCATGGCCGGGGTCGCGGGGCACAGCGGCTACCGCGGCGACCCCTGGGGGCGGCTGCAGCGCACCAGCCACTACCTCGCGACCACGACCTTCGGCACGATCGAGCACGCGGAGCAGGCCATCGCCACCGTCCGCAGCGTCCACGAGCGGGTCCGGGGCAAGGATGACCTCGGCCGGCCCTACCGCGCGAGCGATCCGCACCTGCTGCGCTGGGTGCACGTCGCCGAGGTCTGGTCCTTCATGACCGGGCACCAGCGCCACGGGTCGCGACCCCTCACCCCGGCCGAGGCCGACACGTATGTCGCCCAGACCGCCATCCCCGCCGCCCGCCTCGGTGCCGCGGGCCTGCCCGCGACCGTCCGCGAGCTCGAGGAGGCGTTGGCCAGCTACCGGCCCGAGCTGCGGGTGACCCCGGCTGCCCGGGACGCCGCCGACTTCCTGCTGCGCGAGCCGCCGCTGCCGCGTCCGGCGCGTCCCGGCTATCAGCTGCTGGCCCGAGGCGCTGTCGACCTGCTGCCGGGATGGGCCCGCGACGAGCTGGGCCTCGCCCGCCCCGCGCTCGCCGCACCCGCCGGTGCATTGGGCACCCGGCTCGTCCGCTGGGGCCTCAGCGCCGTCGGCTGACCCCCGCCTCACCCTCCTCGCCCCGCACTTGCACCCGCACCAGCCCCGCACCCGCCTCGCTCGGCACAGCCCACCAGACGCCATGGGTCACCAATCACGTCCGAGCCGCCCTTGTGAACGATCCAAAACGTCACTGGTGACCAATGGCGTCGGGGCCTGGGCGGTCTTCGACCACTCTGGTCACCGTCAGGGACTCACCCCAGGCGCTCGGCCGGAGCAGCCGCCGTCGCCACGAAGTGCTGCGGGGCGCCCAGCCCCGCCCGCGCGAACGCCCGGGCCACGGCGGCGGCCACCTGGTCCCCGGTCCCGCGGCGCACCAGCGCGATGGCTGAGCCGCCGAAGCCGCCGCCCGTCATACGCGCTCCCAGGGCACCCTCGGCGCGGGCGGTGTCGGCGACCAGGTCGAGCTCGGCCCCGGTGACCTCGTAGTCGTGGCGCAGCGACGCGTGCGACTCGTCGAACAACCGCCCCACCTCGGTGAAGTCGCCCGCCGCGAGCGCGGCCACGCAGTCGCGCACGCGCTGGATCTCGGTGACCACGTGGCGGACTCGTCGGCGCTGCACCTCGTCGTCGAGCCGCGCCAGCGTCGGCTCCAGCTCCGAGGGCGCGATCTCGCGCAGCGAGGCGATCCCGAGGGTGCGGGCGGCGGCCTCGCAGGCGCTGCGGCGCTCGCCGTACTGCCCGTCGGTGAGGGCATGCGTGGCCCGCGTGTCGACGACGAGCAGCTCGAGGTCGTGCGCGTCGAGGTCGAAGGGCACGAGGCGCGTCGCCCCGTCGCGGCAGTCGAGCAGCAGCGCGTGGCCCTCGGCGCAGCGCAGGGCAGCAGCCTGGTCGAGCCCGCCGGTGGGGGCCTCGGCGATGACGTTCTCGGCGCGCATGCAGACCTGGGCGAGCCGTGACCGACCCTCGTCGGAGTCGAGCAGCCCGAGGCCGAGCAGGTCGGAGGCGGCCGCGCCGACGCAGCCCTCGAGCGCCGCCGAGGAGGACAGGCCCGCGCCGATGGGCACGTCCGAGGCCACGGCGACATCCAGGCCGTGCACCTCGTGCCCCGCCTCGCGCAGCGCCCACAGCACCCCGGCGGCATAGGACGCCCATCCTCCCGGTGTTCCGGGGGCGATCTCGGTGAGCTCGACCTCCACCCGGCCGTCCGGTATGTCGGCGGACACCAGCACGAGCCGGTCGTCACCACGCCGTCGGGCTGCGGCACACGCCCGGTGGGGGAGCGCGATGGGCAGGCACAGCCCGTCGTTGTAGTCGGTGTGCTCGCCGATGAGGTTGACCCGCCCGGGCGCGGCCCACACCCCCTCGGGCTCGGCCCCGAAGGTCTCGCGGAAGGTCTCCTCGGCGCGGTCGCGGACGCTGCTCACGGTGCTCTCCTCACTGGGCGATGCTCATCTCGGGGGTGGGCGGCGGGATCACGAGTCCCGTCGTGATCGTCGCGGTCAGCGCGGTCCGACCGGCGCCACGACCACGTCGGGGACGTGCTCGGACAGGGCGGCCCGGTCCTGATCGGCGAGCAGCGAGTCGGTGACCACGACGTCGGCGCGGCTGAGGGGGACCACGCCGGCCAGCGCCACGACCCCCGCCTTGGTGTGGTCGACGAGCACGACGAGGCTGCGCCCGCAGTCGATCATCGCCTGGGCCGTGGCGACCTCGGCGAGGTTGGGGCAGGTGAACCCGGCCTTCGGGTCGAAGCCGTGGAAGCCGTGGAAGACCAGGTCCACGTGCAGGCTCCGCAGCGCCGAGATCGCGACCGGTCCGACGAGGGCGTGCGAGCGGGTGCGCACGCCGCCGGTGACGACGACCTGGCTGGAGCGGGGCAGCGCGTCGAAGAGCAGGTCGGCGGTGTCCGTGCTGTTGGTCACCACGGTGAGGTCCTCGACGTCCGTCACCGTCGCGGCGAAGGCATAGGTCGTGGTCCCCGCCGAGATGGCGATGGTCATGCCGGGCCGCACGAGCTCGCGGGCGGCCTGGGCGATGGCCTGCTTGGCCGCGAGCTCGCGGGTCGCCTTGGCGGCGAAGCCCGGCTCGTCGCTGGCTCCGGGGCCGAGCGAGGTGGCTCCGCCGTGCACGCGTCGCACGAGGCCGAGCCGGTCCAGCTCCTCGAGGTCGCGGCGGATGGTCATCTCCGAGACCCCGAGCGCGTCCGCGACGTCGACGACCCGGACGGCGCCCGACGCCTGCACCTCCTTGAGGAGGGTGTCCCTGCGCTGATGGGGGAGCACGGCGCTCAGCCCCTCGGGGCGCGGGTCTCGCGGATGACGGCGACCTGGCCGGCCGCCAGCTCGACGCGCCCGTCGACCGGGGCGTCCGCCACGACGTCGTGCCCCGTCGCCGTCACCTCGGCGGGGGTGCCGCCGTGGTTGATCGCGAAGAGCCACGACCCGCGGTCGCCGGTCCGGCGCACGAGCTCCACGCCCGGTGACGCCTCGGCCACCCGGTTGATGCCCGCCTCCTCGCGCAGCCCGTCGAGCAGGCGGCGCCAGCCCGCGTCGTCGAGCAGGGTGCTGACGTATGTCGCCGAGCCGCCCCCCGGGACGCGGCGGCGGGTCACGGCGGGGCCGCCCTCGAGCGGCCCGTCCGCGTAGCGCGCCAGCACCTCGCCGTCGACGGCGTCGAGGTCCTCGGACCAGACCGTGCCGGTGGTGCCGTCGTCGAGCCGGACCTGCTCGCCGACGCGCAGGGGGTAGAACTCCTGGCAGCGCACGCCCAGCAGGTCACGGAACGCCCCGGGGTAGCCGCCGAGGCGGACGTGGTCGTGCTCGTCGACGATGCCGGAGAAGTAGGTGACCACGACGTGCGCCCCGCGCGCGGCGGCGTCGGCGACGGCGGAGGCGTGCTCGTCGCGCACGAGATAGAGGGTGGGCACCACGAGTACGTCATAACCCATGAGGTCCGACCCCGGGTGCACGACGTCCGCCGTGACGTGCAGGTCGCGCAGCGCGCGGTGCACCGCGAGCGCCGCGTCCGGGTAGTCGAGGGCCTCCGACGGCAGGGCGGGCCCACCGGCGGCCCACTGCGCCTCGTAGTCCCACAGCACGGCGACACGTGCCTCCACGCGGCTGCCGAGGAGGTCCGGCATACGACCGAGGACCTCTCCGAGCCGGCGGACCTCGGCGAACCGGCGGGTGTCGGGGCCGGCGTGGGGCAGCATCGCCGAGTGGTACTTCTCGGCGCCGGCCCTCGAGGCCCGCCACTGGAAGTAGCCGACGGCGTCCGCGCCGTGGGCGACGTGGGCCAGGCTGTCGCGCAGCAGCTGACCGGCGGGCTTGGCCGGGTTGACGGCCTGCCAGTTGACCGCGCTGGTGGAGTGCTCCATGAGCATCCAGGGCCGACCTGCGGCGACGCCACGGGTGATCGCCGCCGACAGCGACAGCTCGGCGGTGGGGTCCGCAAGCAGGTCCACCCGGTAGTGGTCGGTGCTGACGACGTCCACGTGCGAGGCCCAGGCGTGGTAGTCGAGGTGCCGGAACCCGGTCATCGTCATGAAGTTGGTGGTGACCGGGACGCCGGGGGAGAGCTCTCGCAGGACCGCCCGCTCGGCGTCGTGCTGGGCGAGCAGCTGGTCGGACTGGAAGCGACGGTAGTCCAGCACCTGCGTGGGGTTGTTGATCGTGGGGGTGGCGCGCGGCGGGAGGATGTGCTCCCAGTCGGTGTAGCGCTGGCTCCAGAAGGCCGTCCCCCAGGAGTCGTTGAGCGCCTCGAGCGTGCCGTGGCGGGCCTGCAGCCACGTGCGGAAGGCCGCCGCGCAGCGGTCGCAGTAGCACGGGGTGTTGTGGCACCCGTACTCGTTGGACACGTGCCACATGGCGAGGGCCGGGTGGGCGTGGTAACGGCGCGCCATCTGGGCCGTGAGCGCGACGGCGTGGTCGCGGAAGGTCGTCGAGCTGGGGCACCAGGCCTGCCGCGAGCCCTGGCCGAGCACGTGCCCCGCACGGTCCACCGGCAGCGTGTCGGGGTGCTCCTGGCTCAGCCAGACGGGCGGGGCCGCGGTCGCGGTCGCGAGGTCGACCGCGATGTCGGCGGCCGCCAGCTTGTCCATGATCGTGTCCAGCCACTCGAACTCGTAGACGCCCGCCTTGGGCTCGAGCCAGGACCAGGCGAACACCCCGAGCGTCACGAAGGTGACCCCCGCCTGCTGCATGAGCTCGAGGTCCTCGTCCCAGGTGCTGCGGGGCCACTGCTCGGGGTTGTAGTCCCCGCCGTAGGCCACCCCGTCGTCAGGCCACTGTCGCATGTTGTCCATCGTGTGAGACTTTGTGCGAGTTGTCAACAGAGGTGCACACAGGTCTTGACAGGGCCTGGCGAGCAGGTGGACGATGAGCGCCACCTGAGCGGAAATGTGTGAGTGTCGGCTCTCGCGTGACAGTGCCGCACATCGCCCTCCCGCTACTTCATCGTCGAAGGAGCCGCCATGCCGCGTCCGTCCTCAGAGGGCGAGTACCTCGCCTCCCTGGTCCCCTCCTCCGTCCGAGCGCAGCAGCTGAGCCGTCGGAGCATCCTCAAGGGCGTGGCCGGTCTGGGGGCGGCAGCCACCCTCCCGTCGCTGCTGGCCGCCTGCGGAGGTGGCGGCGGATCCTCGTCAGGGTCGGCCGGCGGCACCCTGAAGCTCGGCTCGAACCAGTCCGACGCGGTGCCCAAGGCGGCCGTGGAGGCGATCGTCAAGGGCTTCGAGGCCGCCAACAAGGGCATCGACGTCGCGATCAACACCATCGACCACAACTCCTTCCAGGAGAACATCAACACCTACCTGCAGGGCTCGCCGGACGACGTGTTCACCTGGTTCGCGGGCTACCGCATGCGCTTCTTCGCCGAGAAGGGGCTGATCGGGGACGTCTCCGACGTCTGGGGCTCCGGCGCGGCCTACAGCGACGCGGTCAAGAAGGCCTCGACCGGCACGGACGGCAAGCAGTACCTCGTCCCCACGACCTACTACCCGTGGGCTGTCCACTACCGCAAGAGCGTGTTCGACAAGCACGGCTACACGGTGCCCAAGACGCTCGACGAGCTCGTCGCGCTGGCCGGGCGCATGAAGAAGGACGGGCTCGCGCCCATCGCGTTCGCCGACAAGGACGGGTGGCCGGCCATGGGCACCTTCGACATCCTCAACCTGCGCGTCAACGGCTACGACTTCCACGTCAACCTGATGGCGGGCAAGGAGGACTGGTCCGGCGCCAAGGTCAAGAAGGTCTTCGAGGTGTGGCGCCAGCTGCTCCCGCTGCACCAGCCGGACGCGCTCGGACGCACCTGGCAGGAGGGGGCCCAGTCGTTGCAGAAGGGCCAGTCCGGCATGTACTACATGGGCACCTTCCTCGCGCAGCAGTTCGCCAAGGGCGCTGAGCAGGCGGACCTGATGTTCTTCAACTTCCCCGAGATCGACCCGACGATCGGGGCCGACGCCATCGACGCCCCCATCGACGGCTACATGATGTCCAAGCGCCCCCGCAACCAGGAGGCCGCCAAGAAGCTGCTCGGCTACCTTGCGACCGGGCCTGCCCAGGACACCCTGGTCCAGGCGGACCCCTCCGTCATCGCGTGCTCGGACCAGGCCACGACGGCCAAGTACACCCCCCTGCAGAAGGCCTCGCTGGACTTCGTCAAGCAGGCCAAGTCCATCGCGCAGTTCCTGGACCGTGACTCGCGGCCCGACTTCGCCTCGACCGTCGTGACCCCGGCGCTGCAGTCCTTCATCAAGAACCCCGGCGACGTCGACTCGATCGTGAGCCAGATCGAGAAGCAGAAGAAGATCATCTTCACGTCATGAGCACCTCGTCACTCTCGAAGCGACGGGCCTCACGGGCAGGGACCCGGCTGTCAGGTCGGGACCGCACCACCATCGCCCTGATGGTGCTCATCCCCACCGTCGTGGTGGTGGGCCTGGTCTGGCTGCCCGCCATCGCGACCGTGGTGCTGTCCTTCTTCGACTGGGACGGCCTCTCGCCGTTCTCGGAGGCCGCCCCGGTCGGCGGGCAGTTCTACGACGAGGCCGTCAACACCTATCCGGCGTTCTGGCCGGCCATCCAGCACAACCTGATCTGGCTGGCGGTCCTGTTCTTCGTGGCGACGCCGCTCGGGATGTTCATCGCCGTGCTGATCGACCGCGAGTCCCGGGGGACGAAGTTCTACCAGTCGTCCTTCTACCTGCCCGTCGTCCTGTCCATGGCCCTCGTCGGCTTCATCTGGCAGCTGATGTTCTCTCGCGACCAGGGGTTCATCAACGCCGTCACGGGGTGGACGATCGACTGGTACGGCGACTCGAGCTACAACCTGTGGGCGGCCCTCATCGCCACCACCTGGCGCCACACGGGCTACATCATGCTGCTCTACCTGGCCGGTCTCAAGGGCGTCGACCCGTCGCTGCGCGAGGCCGCGAAGGTCGACGGCGCCGGGGAGCGCCAGACCTTCTTCAAGGTCGTCTTCCCCGTGCTCGCCCCCATCAACATCATCGTCCTGGTCGTCACGGTGATGGAGTCCCTGCGCGCCTTCGACCTCGTCTGGGTGATCAACAAGGGGCGCAACGGCCTGGAGCTGATCTCCACCGAGGTGACCCGCAACATCGTCGGCGAGGCCCAACGCATCGGCTTCGGCTCGGCCCTCGCGACGATCATGCTCGTCATCTCCTCGCTGTTCATCGCCGTCTACCTACGCATCGTCATGAAGGAGGAGACGTGAGCACCACGGTCCGAGAGCTCCGGTCCGGCGGACGGCGCCCGATGACGGCCGGCCGGTGGGCGACGCACGCCTTCCTGCTGGTCATGGCCCTCCTGTGGCTGTTCCCGCTCGCATACGCCGTCCTCGCGAGCCTGCGCTCCTACGACTACACCGCGCAGCACGGCTACCTGTCCTTCGGGGGCTTCACCCTCGAGAACTACCGCAACGCCTGGGAGCAGGCCGGCTTCACGCAGAAGTTCCTCAACTCGGTCATCATCACGGTGCCCGCGGTCCTGCTGACGCTGGCGCTGGCGTGCGCCATCGCCTTCGTGGTCGCCAGGTTCAGCTCGCGGTGGAACCTCGTGCTGCTCGCGGTGTTCACCGCGGCCAACCTCCTGCCCCCGCAGGCGCTGCTGATCCCGGTCTTCCGGCTGTTCCAGCGGGTCGAGGTGCCCTTCTGGTTCAGCGACTCCGGCACCCTGCTCGACAGCTACTGGGGACTGATCATCGTCAACGTCGCCTTCCAGACGGGCTTCTGCGCGTTCGTGCTCAGCAACTACATGAAGACCCTCCCCAAGGAGCTCTACGAGTCGGCGATGGTCGACGGCGCCAGCGTCTGGCGGCAGTTCTGGCAGCTGACGCTGCCGCTGTGCCGGCCCCCGCTCGCCGCGCTGGCCACCCTCGAGGTGACCTGGATCTACAACGAGTTCTTCTGGGCGACGGTGCTGATGCAGAGCGGTGACAAGTACCCCGTCACCAGCTCGCTGAACAATCTGCGCGGACAGTTCTTCACCGACAACAACCTCGTCGCGGCCGGATCGCTCATCGTGGCCGTGCCCACCCTCGCGATCTACTTCGCCCTGCAGAAGCATTTCGTCTCCGGTCTCACGCTCGGGGCCACCAAGGGCTGAGGTTCCGAAGGCTCCGAGTTGCCCCCCACGCCCCCTGGACACGAAAGTGGTGCCATGAGCCACGACGGACTCGCACGCGCGCAGCAGGTCATGACCGACGCCGGGGTCCACCCCACGGCGATCCAGGTCTTCAGCCACTACTACGAGGAGCTGGAGGGCGGGGCCACCGGCGTCA
The DNA here is from genome assembly GCF_009707125.1 of Arsenicicoccus cauae. Taxonomy (GTDB): domain Bacteria; phylum Actinomycetota; class Actinomycetes; order Actinomycetales; family Dermatophilaceae; genus Arsenicicoccus; species Arsenicicoccus cauae. The sequence continues at coordinate 44,891 of NZ_WLVL01000028.1, read as the reverse complement.
TCCTCGAGGACTCGATCCGGCCGCTGACCGACCCGCCGTCGCTGGAGGCCGCCGACATCGACGAGGAGACCGCGCGCGAGGCGCTCGGCCGCACCGTCGTGATCAAGCTCAACGGTGGGCTGGGCACCTCCATGGGGATGAGCAAGGCCAAGACGCTGCTGCCCGTGCGGGACGGCAAGTCCTTCCTGGACATCGTGGTGCAGCAGGTGCTGGCGGCGCGCGAGCGCCACGGCGTGCGGCTGCCGCTGCTGCTCATGGACTCGTTCAACACGCAGGCCGACACCTTGGCCGCGCTGGAGGGCCACCCGGAGCTGGCGGTCGATGACCTGCCGCTGGACTTCCTGCAGAGCCAGGAGCCCAAGCTGCGCACCGACGACCTCACCCCCGTCGCGTGGCCGGACGACCCGCAGCTGGAGTGGTGCCCGCCGGGCCACGGCGACCTCTACCCCTCCGTGCTGTCCTCCGGCATCCTGAAGGCCCTGCTGGACAGGGGTTTCCGCTACGCCACCGTCAGCAACGGCGACAACCTCGGCGCGTCCCCGGACGCCCGCCTCGCCGGTTGGTTCGCGAGCTCCGGTGCGCCCTACGCCGCCGAGGTCTGCCAGCGAACGGCCATGGACCGCAAGGGCGGTCACCTGGCGGTGCGCAAGGAGGACGGCCAGCTGATCCTGCGCGACACCGCGCAGACCGCGGACGACGAGATGGTCCACTTCACCGACGAGCACCGCCACCCGTTCTTTCACACCAACAACCTGTGGCTGGACCTGCAGCGCCTGCACGACGAGCTCGTCGCCCGCGACGGCGTCCTCGGCCTGCCGCTGATCCGCAACGTCAAGACGGTCGACCCCAAGAATGCCGACAGCCCCGAGGTCTACCAGATCGAGTCGGCCATGGGCGCCGCGGTCGAGGTCTTCGAGGGAGCCCAGGCGATCGAGGTGCCCCGCAGCCGCTTCCTGCCCGTCAAGACCACCAACGAGCTGATGCTGCTGCGCTCCGACGTCTACGACCTGCGCGAGGACGGCACCCTCGTGATGCAGGTGGACAAGGCCCCGGTGATCTCGTTGGACAGCAGGCACTTCAAGCGGATCGGTGACTTCGAGCAGCGCGTCCCCGGCGACGTCCCCTCGCTGCGTGACGCCACGTCGCTCACGGTCGAGGGCGACTGGTCCTTCGGCGACGACGTCGTGGTCAAGGGTGCCGTCACACTCCCCGACGAGGGCGAGCCCCGCCGCGTCGAGGACGGCGCCGTCCTGCAGGGCTGAGACCGAGGCCGTATGCCGGGGACCGGGCGGTCCCGGCATACGGCCTGTGCTCCCGGGCCACCGCGCCCCGGAGCCGCCCGCACGACCCACTGCCGCCCGGACCACACCCTGCCACCTGCCACAATGAGAGCCATGTCCTCCGAGCCCACCGCGCGCCCACGCACCCTGTCCGGCATGCAGCCGACGTCCGACTCGCTGCACCTCGGCAACTACCTCGGGGCGTTGGTCAACTGGGTGGCGCTGCAGGACGAGTTCGACGCGTTCTACTTCATCGCGGACCTGCACTCGCTGACCGTGGCGACCGACCCCGAGCTGATCCGCCGGCGCACTCGCGTGACCGCCGCGCAGTACCTCGCGGCCGGCGTGGACCCGCAGCGATCGACGTTGTTCGTCCAGAGCCACGTGTCCGAGCACACCGAGCTGGCGTGGATCCTGTCCTGCCAGACCGGGTTCGGCGAGGCCAGCCGGATGACGCAGTTCAAGGACAAGACCGCCAAGGGGCACACCGCCAACGTCGGTCTGTTCACCTACCCGATCCTCATGGCCGCCGACATCCTGCTCTACGACGCGGCCAAGGTGCCCGTCGGGGAGGACCAGCGCCAGCACCTGGAGATCACGCGCGACCTCGCGATCCGGTTCAACCAGCGCTTCGGCGACACCCTGGTCGTGCCCGAGCCGCACATCGTCAAGGAGGGCGCCAAGATCCAGGACCTGCAGGACCCGACCGCCAAGATGAGCAAGTCGGCGGCGAGCGACAAGGGACTGATCAACCTGCTCGACGAGCCGGCCAGGAGCGCCAAGAAGATCCGCTCGGCCGTCACCGACGCCGACCCGCAGGCCGTCGTCCGCTACGACCCCGAGCACAAGGCGGGCGTGTCCAACCTGCTCACCATCAACTCCGTCCTGTCGGGCCGGCCGATCGGTGAGCTCGAGGCGCACTTCGCGGGTCGGATGTACGGCGACCTCAAGAAGGACACCGCCGAGGTGCTCGTCGAGTGGGTCACGCCGTTGCGCGACCGGGCGACGGAGCTGCTCGACGACCCGGCCGAGCTCGACCGCATCCTCGCCGCCGGCGCCGAGCGCGCCCGCGAGGTCGCCTCGGCCACGCTGGGTCGGGTCTATGACGCCGTCGGCCTGCTGCGACCGGCTCGGCGCGGCTGACCGCGGGCAGGAGCAGCCGTGACGGTCATCGGAGTCTCGATCGCCATCCCCGACCCCTGGGGGTGTGAGCTCCAGCGCGCGCGGTTGTCCTACGGCGACGAGCAGGCGCGCGGCATCCCCACGCACGTGACGGTGCTGCCGCCGACCGAGGTGGACGACGCGGCGATGGACGACATCCACGAGCACCTGCTGCGCGCCGCGGGGTCCGTCCCGCCGTTCCTGCTCGAGCTGCGCGGCACGGGCACCTTCCACCCCGTCTCCCCGGTGGTCTTCATCCAGGTGGCACGGGGCATCCCCTCCTGCGAGCAGCTCGAGGCGAGGGTGCGCGACGGGGTCCTGGCGCGCGAGCTGAGCTTCACCTACCACCCGCACGTGACGGTGGCTCACGGCCTGCCGGACGACGCCCTCGAGCGGGCGCACGCCGAGCTCGCCGACTACCACGCGCAGTTCGCCGTCGATGCCTTCTCGCTCTACGTCCAGGGCGAGGACGGCGTATGGCGTCCCATCCGCCGCTACCCGCTCGGGGACGCCGGCGAGGCCTTCGTCGGCTGCGAGAGCTGAGGGGCTGAGGCCGGGACGGGCGCTGCGGCTCAGCGGCGGCGCCCGATGCGCCGCGTGAGCAGGGCTCCGGCCGCCGCCAGCAGGAGCGCGAGCACGCCCGCCCCCCACCACTTCTCGCCGATCTCGCGCAGCCCGGCCGGAGTCGACGCCGGGTGCGACGCGTCGGCCGCGCCGGTGCTCCCGGCGGTGGCCGGCGTGCTCGAGGCAGGCCCCGGCGTGACGGCCGGGGAGGCCGTGGGGGGTGCCGTGGGAGAGCTGCCGGGGGCACCGCTGGTCGCCGGACGCGTGGTGGCCCTCGGGTCCAGGGTGCCCACGCCCCCGACCGTGCCGCCGTGCGCGAAGGCCCAGTCCATCACCGCCCCCACGTGGTGCCAGTCGACCGTGTCGGAGCACATGAAGCTGAGGACGTAGGAGCGCCCGCCCCGCGTGGCGGAGCCGACGAAGGTGCGGTGGGCGCCCGTCGTGTAGCCCGTCTTGACGCCCGTCGCGCCCGGGTAGTGGAGGACGAAGTGGTTGAGGTTGGGGACGGCATACGGCTTGACCACGGTCCCGTCCGCCTGCCGCGCCCCGGGGAAGGGCATCTCCCGGGTTACCACGTAGGCCCGGAAGTCCTTGCGCTGCATGGCTGCCCGGCCGATCACCGCCAGGTCGTAGGCGCTGCTGCGCTGCCCCTGCGCGTCCAGCCCCGACGGGTCGACGGCCACGGTGTCGCGGGCGCCGAGCGCGGCGGCGGTGGCGTTCATGCGCTGCAGGGTGCCCGCCACGCCACCCGGCGCCGACCGCGCGAGGGCATAGGCGGCGTCGTTGGCGGACTGCATCAGCAGCGCGCCGTAGAGCTGGTGCACGGGGTAGGGGTTGCCGGCCACCATGCCCACGCGGGTGCCCTCGGCGGCCTGGTCGGACGCGGTGGCCGTGACGACCCGGCGGGGGTCCAGCTGCGGCATGACGGTGAGCGCCGTCAAGGTCTTGAGCGTGCTGGCTGGATAGAGGTGGGCGTGGGGGGCCTTGGCCGCCAGGATCACCCCGGTCTGCTGGTCTGCCAGCACGTATGACGTCGCGTCGAGCTCGGGGGGCTGCGGTGTGCCGGCGGGCACCGCCGTGACGATGCCGCTCGTCCCGAGCTGGTCGCCGCCGACGGGGTGATCGCCCGCACGGACGGCCGGCGCGGGGTAGTAGCTCGGGCTCGGGGTGGCCGTGGGCGTCAGCGTGGCCGTGGCGCCGGCGCGGCCACGTCGGGTGGGCGGCGCGGGTGGCGGTGGGACGCGGGTGCCGGCGCAGGGGGTGCGGGTGACCGTGAAGGTCGGCGCGGGTGTCGGCGCTGGTGTCGGCGCGGCCGGCGTGGGCGAGGCGGGTGCTGCCTGGGCGAGGCCGCCCAGCGTGAGGGCCGCGCCGAGCGTGGCGACGGCGACCCGGCGCCGGCAGCGGCCCGGTGTGCGGTGGTGCGGCATACGTGATCCCCCCGAGGCCCCCGTGGCTGGAGGCGACATCTCTCGGCACCCTAGCAGCGCCGCCCGCACCCGATCACCCGCCTGTGGCGCGCGCACCGAGGGGTCGCAGGTGTCCGCGACACGCCGTGCTACGCGGCATTCGTGCCCCCTCGGCGCGGGGCGCGAGCCGGGCGCGCGGGCTGGTGGGGCGTTCGTGCGCTCGGAGCTCACGGATGCGTGCGCGGCCGGGCCGTTCAGGCGGCGGTGGCCCCGTGGCGAGCGATGGCGTCCTCGTAGTGCCCCACCAGCTGGTCGACCAGGGCCGCCCAGGACCGCGGCGCGACCTTGGCGAGCCCGGCCGACCCCATCGACTCGCGCAGGGCGGGGTCCTCGACCAGGCTGCGCACGTGCTCGACGATCGAGCGCGGGTCCTCGGGGTCGAAGAGCAGCCCCGTCGTGCCGTGGTCGACGAGGTCGAGCGGACCGCCCATGGCGGGGGCGACGACCGGGAGCCGGCAGGCCGCCGCCTCCTGCAGCGTCTGGCCGAAGGTCTCGCGGGTCCCCGTGTGCGCGAAGACGTCGAACGCCGCGTAGGCGCGGGCCAGGTCGTCGCCCGAACGGCGCCCGAGAAAGACCGGCGGCAGGTTGGGTCGGCCCGCGCTGCCCGCGACGGCCTCGCTCAGCTGCTCGGCCAGGGCGGTGCGCGACGGCCCGTCGCCCACGAGCACGAGGCGCGTGCCGGGGATGGTGGCGACGTCGACGAGACGGTGGATCTCCTTCTCGGGGGCGAGGCGCCCGACGTAGCCCACGAGCACCTGGCCGTCCGGCGCGAGGGCCCGGCGCAGCGCGCGCGACCCGGCGTCCGCGCGCCACTCGGGGCGGAACAGGCCGGTGTCGACGCCGCGCCCCCACAACCCGGTGCGGGGCACCCCGTGGGCGCGGATGTCCTGCAGCGCGGCGCTCGAGGGGGCGAGGGTGAGGTCGGCGAGGGAGTGGATGCGGCGGATCCAGCGCCAGGCGGCCTTGGCGGCGGCGCGGCCGGTGGCGGCGCCGGCGACGTTGCCGTGCTGCTCGAGATAGCTCGGCATGTCGGTCTGGTAGATCGCGACGCACGGCAGCCCCAGCCGGTCCGCTGCGGTCAGCCCCCGCGCACCGAGCACGAACGGCGACGCCACGTGCACCACGTGCGGCCGGAACTCTCGCAGCACGTCCTCGATCTCGCCGGTCGGCAGCCCCACCTGGAACTGCCGCACCGGGATGCTGGTGACGGCCCGGACGGGGAACCCGGCGTAGGTCTCGGGGGCGGGGGAGGGGGCGATGACGACGGCGTCGTGGCCGGTCTCGCGCAGGCGGTCCAGGACCCGGCAGACGCTGGTGGTCACCCCGTTGAGCGACGGGAGGAAGGACTCCGTGACGATGGCGATCCGCACGTCCTCACGATCCGCGACGTCGGTGAGGTGGGGGAGACGGGGTGGGGTGTGTCGGGTGGCGCTCAGGTGTCCTTCGGATGACGTGCCGTATGACGACCCGCCCGATGCTGGCGAAGGGGGCAGGTGAGGGCCGCCCGTTGGCTAGCGTGTGACCCATGTCTGACGAGGCCACCGATCCCCGCCTGTACTGCGTGATCCCCGCCGGTGGTGCCGGCACCCGCCTGTGGCCGCTGTCGCGGTCCGGCCGCCCGAAGTTCCTGCACGACCTGACCGGGTCGGGGCGTTCGCTGCTGCAGGCGACCTACGACCGGCTGGCGCCGTTGTGCAAGGGTCGGGTGCTCGTCGTGACCGGCGCGCGCCACGAGGCGGCGGTGACCTCGCAGCTGCCCCGCGTCGCCGCGGGGGACGTGCTGGTCGAGCCGGGCCCGCGCGACTCGATGGCGGCGATCGGGCTCGCCGCCGCCGTGCTCGAGCGCCGCGACCCCGAGGCGATCCTGGGGTCGTTCGCGGCCGACCACGTGATCGAGGGCGAGGAGCGGTTCCACGCGTGCGTCCGCGAGGCCGTGGCTGTCGCCGCCCAGGGCTACGTCGTGACCATCGGCATCGAGCCCACTTATCCCGCAACCGGTTTCGGCTACGTCCGTGAGGGCGAGGCGCTGGACGTCCCGGGGGCGCCGCGTGCCAGGCTCGTGTCGGAGTTCGTCGAGAAGCCCGACGGCGGCACCGCTGCGGCATACCTCTCCCTCGGCACCTATCGCTGGAACGCCGGCATGTTCGTCGTCAAGGCGTCCGTCCTGCTCGACCTGCTCGCGCAGTACCACCCCGAGCTGGCCTCCGGGCTGCGCGCGATCGCCGCGAACCCCTGGGTCCTCAACCAGACCTGGAAGGAGCTGGACAAGATCGCCATCGACCACGCCGTGGCCGAGCCGGCCGCCGCCGCCGGTCGCGTCGCCGTCATCGCGGGGGACTTCGGCTGGGACGACGTGGGCGACTTCGACTCCCTCGCGGGCCTGCTGCCCGCGGCGGGGGAGACCCCCGACCGGGAGAACGTCGCGGTGCTCGGCCCGGCCGACAACGTCCACATCCGCAACGCCTCGGGCGTCGTCGTCAACCGCTCCGGGCGGCAGGTGGTCCTGCTCGGCCTGGAGGACGTCGTCGTGGTCGACACCCCGGACGTCCTCATGGTGACGACCCGCCGCCAGGCGCAGGACGTCAAGTCGATCGTCGAGCTGATGAAGGAGCGGGGCTACCCCGAGCTCACGTGACCTGGATCGTTCCATCCGCGGCGCGTTAGGCCGGGGGTGCCCGCGACCGGCCGTGACCGCACGACTAGGGTTTGGGCATGGCTGACAGCACCGACAAGCCCACCGCCCGCACCGAGTCGGACCTGCCGTTGGAGGCGGTCTACGACGCGTCGTCGCTGCAGGGTTTCGACCCCGACGACAGGCTCGGCAAGCCTGGGGCCTATCCGTTCACCCGAGGCGTCTACCCGACGATGTACACCGGTCGTCCATGGACGATGCGGCAGTATGCCGGGTTCGGCACCGCCAGGGAGTCCAACCAGCGCTACCACGAGCTGGTCAACGCGGGGACGGGCGGCCTCTCGGTCGCCTTCGACCTGCCGACGCAGATGGGCTACGACTCCGACGCGCCGCTGGCCAGCGGCGAGGTCGGCAAGGTGGGCGTCGCGGTCGACTCTCTCGACGACATGCGCGTGCTGTTCGACGGGCTGCCGCTGGACAAGGTGTCGACGTCGATGACGATCAACGCCCCGGCCTCGACCCTGCTGCTGATGTACCAGCTGGTGGCCGCCGAGCAGGGTGTGGCGGCGGGGCAGCTCACCGGGACGATCCAGAACGACGTGCTCAAGGAGTACATCGCCCGCGGCACCTACATCTACCCGCCGGCCCAGTCGCTGCGCCTGATCTCCGACATCTTCGCCTACTGCAACAAGGAGATCCCCCGCTGGAACACCATCTCCATCTCGGGCTACCACATGGCCGAGGCGGGGGCCACACCGGTGCAGGAGATCGCGTTCACGCTCGCCAACGCCAAGGCGTACGTCCAGGCCGCGATCGACGCCGGCCTCGACGTCGACGCGTTCGCACCGCGTCTGTCCTTCTTCTTCGTCGCCCGCACCACGCTGATCGAGGAGGTCGCGAAGTTCCGTGCCGCCCGGCGCATCTGGGCGCGCATCATGCGCGACGAGTTCGGCGCCAAGAACCCCAAGTCGCAGATGCTGCGCTTCCACACCCAGACGGCCGGGGTGCAGCTGACTGCCCAGCAGCCCGAGGTCAACCTCATCCGCGTCTCGCTGCAGGGCCTGGCCGCCGTCCTCGGCGGCACGCAGTCGCTGCACACCAACTCCTTCGACGAGGCCATCGCCCTGCCGACGCAGAAGGCCGCCCGCCTGGCCCTGCGCACCCAGCAGGTCATCGCCTTCGAGACCGACGTGTGCAAGACGGTCGACCCCTTCGCCGGCTCCTACGTCGTCGAGTCCCTCACCAACGACATCGAGGAGGCCGTCTGGGAGCTGCTCACGAAGGTCGACGACCTCGGTGGTGCGGTGCCGGCGATCGAGCAGGGCTTCCAGAAGTCCGAGATCGAGCGCTCCGCCTACGCCACCCAGCTCAAGACCGACTCGGGCGAGCGGACCGTCGTGGGCCTCAACAAGTTCACGATCGACCAGGAGGAGCACTACGACCCGCTGCGCGTCGACCCGCAGATCGAGGTCGACCAGTGCGAGCGTCTCGCCGAGCTGCGCAAGAACCGCGACAACGGCGCGGTCGAGGCCGGGCTCGACGGGCTGCGCACGGCCGCCGAGGGGTCGGGCACCAACCTGCTCATCCCGATGAAGGAGGCGCTGGAGGCGGGCGCCACGGGTGGTGAGGTGTCCAACGCGCTGCGCGACGTGTGGGGCCAGTACGTCCCGCGCGACGCCTTCTGACCCTCGGCCGGACCCTCGGCCGGACCTCGGCCGGACACGGAGCCCGTGGGCGGTAGCCTTGCCGCCCATGGGCTCCGAGCACGTTCAGCAGGTCGCACCCCCGAGTGACGCACAGGTCGCGGACGAGCTGCGGGCCGACATCTCGGCCTCGGTGGACGCCCTCGAGCCGGAGCTGGTCGAGGTCCGCCGTGACCTGCACGCCCACCCCGAGCTGGGCTTCGCCGAGCAGCGCACGACCACGCGGGTCTCCCATCGGCTCAAGGCCGCAGGCCTGCGGGTCACTCCCGTGCACCCGACGGGTCTCGTGGTCGACCTCGGACCGGCGCAGGCTCGTCGTCGCATCGCCGTCCGCGCCGACATCGACGCCCTCCCGCTGTCCGAGACCTCCGGCCTGCCCTACGCCTCGGTGACCGGTGGAGCCTGCCACGCGTGCGGGCACGACGTGCACACCACCTGCCTGCTCGGTCTCGGCCTGGTCCTCGCGCCGCACCAGGAGTGGTTGCGGGAGCAGGGGTATGCCGTCCGCCTGCTCTTCCAGCCCGCGGAGGAGGTCATGCCGGGTGGGGCCCAGGCCCTGGTCGCCGCAGGCCACCTGGACGACGTGGACCAGGTCTTCGCCCTGCACTGCGACCCGGGCACGGACGTCGGGCAGGTGGGGCTGCGCACCGGCGCGATCACGGCGGCCACCGACGTCCTGACGGTGCGCCTGACCGGCGCGGGTGGCCACACCTCGCGCCCGCACATCACCCAGGACCTCACCTACGCCCTGGCGTCGGTCGTCACCGGGCTGCCCGCGGCGCTGTCGCGTCGCGTCGACCCGCGTGCGGGGCTGGCGCTCGTGTGGGGGTCGATCCACGCGGGGGAGGCGGGCAACGTCATCCCGTCGACCGGCACCGCGTCCGGCACGCTGAGGATGCTGGACGCGGACGTGTGGGACTCCATCGGCCCGCTCGTGGACGACCTCGTCGGGCACCTCGCGGCGCCGTACGGCGTGGGGGTCGAGATCGACCACCGGCAGGGGGTGCCTCCGGTGGTCAACGACGCCGACGCCGTGGCGCACCTCGTCAGCGGCGTCACGACGATGGTCGGGGCCGACGCCGTGGCGCCGACCCCGCAGTCGCTCGGCGGCGAGGACTTCTCCTGGATGCTGCGGAACGTCCCCGGCGCCCTCGCGCGCCTCGGGACGCGCACCCCCGGCGGCCCCACCTATGACCTGCACCGGCCCGACCTGGTCGTCGACGAGCGCGCGATCGCCGTCGGCGTGCGGGTGCTGGCGGGGACCGTCCTGTCCGCGTTGGCGGCCTCTGCATAACAGTTCGTCACCGCTTCGGCGCACTCGGGGCAACCCGACGTCGGCGCGCCGGGGCCGCGGTCTAGGGTTTGCTCATCCGTTCCAACGAAGGAGTCACCCTTGATCCGCATCGTCAAGGTCGCGACCGCGCTCACGGCCGCCTCGCTCGCCCTCGCCGCCTGCGGCAGCCCCAACGACACCGAGTCCGGCTCCTCCGGCACGTCCTCCGGCGCGTCCGGCGGCTCCGCGGTCAAGGTCGGGATGGCCTACGACGTGGGCGGCCGCGGTGACCAGTCCTTCAACGACTCGGCCGCCAAGGGGCTCGACGAGGCCAAGGCCCAGCTCGGCGCCCAGACCAAGGAGTCCGTGGCGACCGCCGGCGAGGCCGAGTCCGCCCGCGAGGAGCGCCTGCAGCAGCTGGTCGAGGCCGGCTACACCAACGTCGTCGCCGTGGGCTTCGCCTACGCCCCGGCCGTCAAGAAGGTCGCGGCGGACAACCCGGAGGCCAAGTTCGCGCTCGTCGACTCCACCGACGCCAAGGCCGCCAACATCCAGAACATCGTGTTCTCCGAGCAGGAGGGCTCCTACCTCGCCGGCGTCGTCGCCGCCAAGAAGTCCAAGACGGGCAACGTCGGCTTCGTGGGCGGTGTCCAGACGGACCTGATCAAGAAGTTCGAGGCGGGCTACGTCGCCGGTGCCAAGGCGACCAACCCCAACATCAAGGTGCAGGTCAAGTACCTCACCCAGCCGCCGAACTTCTCCGGCTTCGCCGACCCGGCCGCCGGCAAGACCGCCGCCGAGGGCATGCTCTCCGCGGGTGCCGACGTGGTCTACCACGCCGCCGGCGGGTCCGGCTCCGGCGTCTTCACCGCCGTCAAGGCCAAGAACGCCATGGCCATCGGCGTCGACTCCGACCAGGCCAAGACCGCCCAGGCCGACGTCCGCGACGTCGTCATCACCTCCGTCGTCAAGCGCGTCGACGTGGGCGTCCTGGAGTTCATCAAGCAGGTCAAGGACGGCAACCTCAAGTCCGGCGAGGCCGTCTTCGACCTCAAGTCCAACGGTGTCGAGCTCGCCACCACCGGCGGCAAGATCGACGACCTCAAGGCCGAGCTCGACAAGGTCAAGGCCGACATCGTCTCCGGCAAGATCGTGGTCCCCACCAAGCCGTGACCGGTCCGGCCTGACCGACCCTCACGCACGTATGCCGCAGCCCGGCCGCCAGACGGACACCCCGACGGCGGCCGGGCTTCGGCATACGGGGTGGATCAGCGGTCCGGCACCCTGGACCCCGTGAACACCGACGGTAGGGTGGGGCGGTCAGCCGCCACGTCCACGACGACGTGACCGAGCAAGGAGCGTGCACCATCGGAACTCCACCCACCTCGGCGAGCGCGGACGCGCCGCCCGCCGTCGCCGTCCGCGGCGTCACCAAGAGGTTCCCGGGCGTGGTGGCCAACAAGGACATCACCTTCTCCGTCCGCAAGGGCAGCATCCACGCGCTGGTGGGGGAGAACGGCGCGGGCAAGTCGACGTTGATGAAGATCCTCTACGGCGTGCAGCGCCCCGACGAGGGCACCATCGAGATCGACGGCCGTGCGGTGAGCTTCCACGGGCCGAGCGACGCGATCGCAGCGGGCGTCGGCATGGTCTTTCAGCACGTCAAGCTCGCCGACAACCTCACCGTCACCGAGAACGTCGTCCTCGGCGCGGAGAAGCTCCACGGCATCGGCGACCGCGCGCAGGCCGAGATCCGGCGCATCTCCAAGGAGTACGGCCTCGGCGTGGACCCGGAGGCGCTGGTCGCCGACCTCGGCGTGGGAGCCCGCCAGCGCGTCGAGATCCTCAAGGTCCTCTATCGCGGCGCCCGCATCCTCATCCTCGACGAGCCCACCGCCGTGCTCGTGCCACAGGAGGTCGACGAGCTCTTCGACAACCTCAAGACCCTCACCGCCGAGGGCCTGACCATCATCTTCATCTCGCACAAGCTCGACGAGGTGCGCGCCGTCGCCGACGACATCACCGTGATCCGACGCGGGACCACCGTGGGCAGCGCGGACCCGCGCACCGTCACCTCCCGCGAGCTCGGCGCGCTCATGGTCGGTCGCGAGATGCCCAGCCCCCAGACGGAGGAGTCCACCGTCACCGACCGCGCCGTGCTCGTCGTGGAGCACGTGCGGCTCGAGCGCCTCGGCGCCCGCGACGTCCTCGACGACGTGTCCCTGACCGTCCACGCCGGCGAGGTCCTCGGCATCGCCGGGGTCGAGGGCAACGGCCAGGACGAGCTGGTCGAGGTCATCATGGGCATGCGCGACCCCTCCGCAGGGCGGGTCTACCTGGGCGGCAAGGACATCACCGACTGGCCGACGCGCCGCATCCGCGAGGCCGGCGTCGGCTACGTCCCCGCCGACCGCCACCGGCACGGGCTGCTGCTCGAGGCGCCGCTGTGGGAGAACCGCATCCTCGGCCACCAGACACAGGCCCCCAACGTGTCCGGGCCGTTCATCAACGCCCGCGGCGCGCAGCGCGACACCACGCGCATCGTGGAGGACTACGACGTGCGGACGCCCTCGATCCACGTCACCGCGGGCTCCCTGTCCGGCGGCAACCAGCAAAAGCTCATCATCGGTCGCGAGATGTCCCATGAGCCACGGGTGCTCGTCGCCGCCCACCCGACCCGCGGCGTCGACGTCGGCGCGCAGGCCGCGATCTGGGACCACATCAAGCGGGCCCGGCACGAGGGGCTCGCCGTCCTGCTGCTCACCGCCGACCTGGAGGAGCTGCGCGGCCTGTCCGACACCATCCGCGTGATCAACCAGGGACGCCTCTCCGAGGACCTGCCCCCGACCACGTCCCCGGCCGACCTGGGCGCCGCGATGACCGGCGGCCGGCGCGACGACCAGCACGCGACGACGGGCGGTTCCGGCATACCGGCTCCTGCCCTGCAGACCGAGCCGACCCACCAGCAGGAGTCCACCCGATGAAGGTCTCGCCCCGCGCCGTCCTGCTCGCGCTCGCGGCGCCGCTGCTCGCCATCGTCGTGGCGTTCGTGATCACGTCCCTGGTGCTCGTCGTGGCCGGGGACCCGGTGGGCGCCGTCTGGACCGAGCTGCTCCGCCAGCCGAGCCCCCGGCTGATCGCCAAGATCGTCAACGGCGCCGTCGTCTACTACCTCGCCGCCGTGGCCCTGGCCATCGGCTTCCGGATGAACCTGTTCAACATCGGCGCCGAGGGGCAGTACCGCGTGGCGGTCTTCGCCGCCGCCGTGTTCGGGGCGCAGGGCTACCTGCCGGGCTGGGCCAACGTCGTCGCCACGACCCTGGTCGCCATGCTCGTCGGCGCCGGGTGGGCCGCGATCGCGGGCTACCTCAAGATCAAGCGCGGTGTTTCCGAGGTGATCTCCTCGATCATGCTCAACGCCATCGCGACCAGCGTCGTGGCCTTCCTGCTGACCAAGGCGCGGGACACCTCGGCCGGCGCCGGCAGCAACGTCACCAACACCAAGCCCCTGCCGCAGGACTCGTGGGTGCCCGGCCTGCAGCTCGTCAGCGGCACGACCACCAAGGTCTACGGCCTGATCGTGCTCGCGCTCGTCGTGGGCCTGCTCTACTGGCTGGTCCTCGGCCGGACGCGGTTCGGCTTCGACCTGCGCGCCGCCGGTCAGTCCGAGAGCGCGGCGATCGCGAGCGGAGTCGACGCCCACCGCATGATCATGTCGACGATGATCCTGTCCGGCGCGATCGCGGGCCTGATCGGGCTGCCGCTGCTGTTCGGCCAGGACCACGCCTACGGCACCAACTTCCAGCCAGGGATCGGTTTCGCCGGCATCGGGATCGCGCTGCTCGGGCGCAACCACCCCATCGGGATGGCCCTCGCCGCGCTGCTGTGGTCCTACCTCGACCAGCAGGGCAACGGGCTGCAGATCAATGCCGGCGTCTCCTCCGAGCTGGTCTACATCATCCAGGGCGTGATCGTGCTGGCCGTCGTCATCGCCTACGAGCTCGTGCGGCGGGCCAACGTCCGGCTCGAGCAGGCCAAGGTCGCCCGCGAGCTCGCGGCCCGGTCGACACCCCCCACGTCCACCTCCATGCAAGGAGCGAGCGCATGAGCACCACCGCCACCCCGGTGACGGAGCGGCCGGACGGGCGCAGCGCCGTGCCCCGTCGTCGCCGGCGCCTGTCCGGACTGCAGATCGCCGGGCTCGTCCTGCTCGCACTGCTGTTCGTCTCGGTGATGCGGGTCGTGACCGGCGAGAACGACCTCGCGTCCTCCGGCGCCCTCGCCGCCGCTCTCGGCCTCGCCGTGCCGATCGGCATGGCCGGCCTCGGCGGCTTGTGGTCCGAGCGGGCGGGCGTGGTCAACATCGGCCTCGAGGGGATGATGATCCTCGGCACCTGGGGCGCGGCGTTCTTCGCGTGGCACTGGGGCGCCTGGGCCGGCATCGTCGGTGCGGTCCTGCTGGGCATGGTCGGCGGCGCGATCCACGCCCTCGCCACCGTCGTCTTCGGCGTGGACCACATCGTCTCGGGTGTCGCCGTCAACCTCATCGGCATGGGCGGCGCCAAGTACCTCTCGGCCCGCGCCTTCACCGGCACCCCCGGCGGTGGCGCGACCCAGTCGCCGCCCCTGCCGCACCTGCCCGACGTGACCGTGCCGGGCCTGTCACCCGCCCTGACCTCGCTCGAGGGCAAACGCATCTTCTTCGTCTCGGACGTGGCCGGCGTGCTGGCGGCGTTCGTCACCAACCTGTCGGTGCTGACCATCATCGCCGGGCTGCTCGTGCTCCTGTCGTGGTGGGTGCTGTGGCGCACGACCTTCGGGCTGCGACTGCGCTCCTGCGGCGAGAACCCCTGGTCCGCCGAGTCGCTCGGCGTCAACGTCTACCTCCACAAGTTCCTCGCCGTGCTGATCTCGGGCGGGTTCGCCGGGCTCGGCGGCGGCTTCCTCGCGCTCGTGGCGGCCAACGTCTTCCGCGACGGGCAGACCGGCGGCCGCGGCTACATCGGCCTCGCCGCCATGATCTTCGGCAACTGGCGGCCCGGGTCGCTGGCCGCCGGCTCCCTGCTGTTCGGCTACTTCGACGCCGTGCAGCTGCGCGGCGGCGCGGTGCACGCCCTGCTGCTGGTCGGCGGCCTGCTGCTGCTCGTCCTCGGCGCCTGGCAGCTGCTGCGCCGCAACCTGGTCGGCGGCGCCTTCGCGATCGCGCTCGGGGCGGTCCTGGTCTGGACCTTCCTCACGACCGACTCGGTGCCCGGCGAGCTGACGAGCGCCGCGCCTTACATCGCCACGCTGCTCGTCCTGGCCCTCGCGTCGCAGACCCTGCGGATGCCGGCCGCCGACGGTGCGGTCTATCGCAAGGGTGAGGTGGGTTGAGCCGTATGCCGTCCCGCGCCGGCGAGGTCGACTGGGACGCCCTGCGCGCGGCCGCCGTCGAGGCGATGCGGCACGCGTACGCCCCCTACTCGTCCTTCCCCGTCGGCGTGGCCGGCCTCGTCGACGACGGGAGGGTCGTGGTGGGCTGCAACGTCGAGAACGCCTCCTACGGCGTCGGCCTGTGCGCCGAGTGCGGGATGGTGTCGCAGCTGCACGCGTCGGGCGGAGGGCGGCTCGTGGCGGTCTCGTGCGTGGACGCCGAGGGTGCGTCGCTCATGCCGTGCGGCCGCTGCCGGCAGCTGATCTGGGAGCACGGCGGCGCGTCCTGCCTGCTCCAGACGCCCCTCGGGGTGCTGCCGATGAGCGAGGTGCTGCCCCAGGCCTTCGGCGCCGAGGACCTGCAGCGCAGGGGTGGGGGTGTCCAGAAGTGACCAGTCGGCGAGGGGAGGGGACGTGACGGGGCTAACGGGGCTGCACCTGCCGGGTGACCTGGACGAGCCGGGGGTGCTCGAGCCCGCCGCCATGTATCCCCGCCTGCACGACGACGAGATCCCCGACGCCGCGGTCATCTGCTTCTTTCCCGACACGGTCCGCGCGGTGGGGGAGCGCGAGGGCTCGGCCGTCGCCTTCAGCTTCACCTCGATCATCGGCGGGCAGCCCTGCTACGTCCGCGAGGTCGCAGGCCGACGGATCGCTTTCTTCTTTCCCGAGATCGGGGCGCCGCGGGCCGTGATGTTCCTCGAGGAGTCGATCGCGCGCGGCATCACGCGGTTCGTGGCGGTGGGGTCGGCGGGGGTCCTCGTGCCCGACCTGGTGATGGGCCATCCGTTCGTCGTGACCTCGGCCCTGCGTGACGAGGGCACGAGCGCGCACTACGGGGCCGTGTCGCCGGTGGTCGAGGCGGGGGCCCTCGGCATACGGGCTTGCCTCGACGCCCTCGACGCGGCCGGCGCGCCGCACGAGACCGGCCGCACGTGGACCACCGACGGCATCTATCGCGAGACCCGGTCCACCGTCGCACGCCGGATCGAGGCCGGGTGCGCGGTCGTCGAGATGGAGGCCAGCGCATTCCTCGCCGTGGCGGCCTACCGCGGGGTCGAGCTGGGACAGATCCTGTTCAGCGCGGACTCGCTCGCCGGGGAGGACTGGGACCACCGCGGCTGGGTCACGGCGGGGGACGCGCACGAGCAGGTGTTCTGGATCGCGATGGACGCGGCCGCCCGACTCGCGGGGGTGCGCCGGGAACGCCTGGGGTAAGGCCCTCGTTGCTCGGACAGGACGACCGACGACACACGGGAGTGACCATGGGATTCCTCGACCGACTGCTGGGCCGCACGCCGCAGCAGGGCTACCAGCAGCACCAGCCGCAGTACGCGCCGCCGCCGGTCGGCTACGAGCAGGTGGGGACGCCTCGGCAGGGCGCGGCCGGTGCGGGGCAGCCGGGCCAGACGGCTCAGTCGGCCGAGGACCAGCAGGCCATCGAACGCTACCGCTACCTGCTGCGCACCGCCCCGCCGGAGAAGGTCGAGGAGGCGCACGCCGAGGCCTTCGCCAAGCTCACGCCCGAGCAGCGCCAGCAGGTGCTGACCGGCCTGTCGCAGTCCGGCGAGACGCCGGCCGGGGACGACCCGCAGTCGCTGGCCCGCGCGGCGACTCGCGCCGAGATGCGCCAGCCGGGGTTCATGGAGCGGACGTTCGGTGGCGCCGGGGTCGGGGGCGGCCGTGGCGGCATGGGCATGGGCGGCATGATCATGGGCTCGATGCTGGGCTCGATCGCCGGCGTCGTGGTCGGCACCGCGGTGGCCGGGGCGATCTTCGATGGCATGGACGGTTTCGGGGACGGCGGGGCGGACCTCGCCGGGGACGGCTTCGGCGACGGGGGCGGGGACTTCGGCGGCGACGGGGGCGGCGACTTCGGCGGAGGCTTCGACGGGTTCGGCGACTTCGGGGACGTCGGCGGCTTCGACTTCTGACGCTCGCCCCCACGCTCGTCGCCCGCTCCCCAGCACACCCGGGGGCGGGCGACGGCCGTGGGCCGGCCCCCGGGTCAGCTATGGTGCAGATCCGGTCGGCGCAGCGAGTCGTATGCCGTCCGCCAGCCGCCCCTCGTCGGCGAGGACCCGCAGCCGGGCGACCACCCGGTCGCGCAGCGCCCATGGGTCGATGGTGCTGACGTAGATCTTGGTGCCGCCCTCGAACCCCGCCAGCGTGGAGACCCGCCACTTGAGGACGATCCGCCAGGGCAGGGGCAGGTCGACGCCGGTGGGGGTGTGGTGCCACTCCTCGTTGCAGGGCACGTGGGCGCCGGTGGCGGCGTGCAGGGCGTGCAGCAGGTCCGCGACGGCGTCGACCTCGTGGCGCTGCTGCCGCCAGGGCTGGCGGGTCGGGGACAGGGAGTGGACCTCGAGGGTGGGGTAGCGGTGCCCGAACCCCGCGTAGGCGATCGCGTGTTCGGTGCGGGCGACCACGAGTCCGGAGCGCTCGGCGAGGGCGGGACCGGCGTCGGCATACAGCGTGGGGTGGCGGCGCAGCCGCTCCTGCTCCTGCTCGGCCTGGGTGCCCAGCTCGTCGACGGCAACGAGCTGCTTGTGCAGGTGGTCGAAGGAGGCGCCGGCGGGCTTCAGCCAGTTCTGGAAGGCTGCGACGTAGCGCACGTTCGGGTTGGCGGCGTAGAGGTCCGCCATGGCGCCGACGGTGAACCGGACGTAGGCGCGGTGCTCCTCGGGGGTGAGCATGCCCGACGAGGCGAGACCGCCCGTGTCGGTGGCGCCGTCGACCAGGTGGCGGCGCGCGACGATCACGTCGTGCCCGCCGCCGAAGAAGGCCTCGGTCCCCGCGAGGCGCTGCTCCTCGTCGAGGAGCTCCCACGCCTCGGGTGACGTCCCGCTGGCGAGCGCCTTGGTGCGGGCGACGGCCAGCACGTGGGCCCGCCCGCCCGGGTCGGCGAGGTAGGCGTCGCGGCGGACGCGTGCCGCAGCGGACAGGGCGACGCCGTGGTTGAGCCGCCAGTAGTCGTAGCTGAGGATCTCGAAGAGGTTGGGCACGCGCCGGAACTCGGCGACCGTGTCGTGAAGCTCCGTGCGAGACAGGCCGGTCAGCGTCACCCACGCCGAGCCCCCTTGCCCGTCATCGGTCCACACGAGCCGAGCCTTCTCCGGGGGCGTCTCGGCGTAGCGCTCCGGGCAGAACGCGCACAGCCGGTCCCGCTCGTCCTCGGCCACGGGTGCCGCGGCCAGGGCGGGTGCCGCCAGCGGCCGGTTGCCGCGCCCCGGGACCGCCCACACCTGCGTGCCGGTGAACGGGTTGATCTGCTTGACCGTCCCGTCCGGCAGCCGCGCGAGGTAGTGGTCGTCGAGGCGGCGGGCGGTCGTCATACGGCCCATCCTGCTCCTGCCCGGCGGCGATGGCGACGGAGGGGGCGAGTCGTGCGAGCACCTAGGCTGTCCCGGTGAACCTGCGCTCCGTCGTCGCCGACACCCGACCGCTGCAGCACGGGGACTTCCGGCGGCTGTGGACCGCCAACATCGTCACCGTGATCGGCGCCCAGCTGACCATCGTCAGCGTGCCGGCGCAGATCTACGCCGACACCGGGTCGTCGGCCTATGTCGGGCTGACCGGGATCTTCGGGCTCGTGCCGCTGGTGGTCTTCGGGCTGTGGGGCGGGGCGCTGGCCGACCACCTGGACAAGCGGCGTCTGCTGACGATCACGACCGTCGGCCTGATCGTGACGACGCTGGGCTTCTGGCTGCAGGCGGCCCTGGGTTCGACGAACGTCTGGCTGCTGCTCGGCCTGTTCGCCGTGCAGCAGGCGTTCTTCGCGGTCAACCAGCCGACGCGCACCGCCGTGCTGCCGTCGATCCTGCCGATGGACCTGCTGCCGGCCGCCAACGCGCTCAACATGACCCTCTTCATGGCCGGCGCGATCGCGGGACCGCTCGTGGCGGGCGCGCTGATCCCGCTCGTGGGGTTCTCGTGGCTCTACCTCGCTGACGCGATCTGCCTGCTGGCCACGTTGTATGCCGTCCGCCGTCTGCCCCCGCTGCCCGCGGAGCGCCATCCGGGGTCACCGTCATCCGCGCCGGGGCTGCGCTCGGTCATCGACGGGATCCGTTATCTCGGAGGGCATCCCGTGCTGATGATGAGCTTCGTGGTGGACCTGATCGCCATGGTCGCGGGGATGCCGCGGGCGCTCTTTCCCGAGATCGCGCACGTCGACCTGGGCGGCGAGGCCGGGGGCGGGCTGGCCTTCGCGGTGCTCTTTGCCGCGATCCCGGCGGGGGCCGTGCTCGGCGGGGTCTTCTCGGGGTGGGTGTCGCGCGTGACGCTGCACGGGCGGGCGGTGGTGCTGTGCATCGTCGCGTGGGGCGTGGCGGTGGCGCTGGCGGGGGCGGCGGTGCTGCCGGCTGGTGGTCGGCTGCACCCGTGGATCTGGCTCGCGGCGGTCGCCCTGGCCGTGGCAGGGGCTGCGGACATGGTCTCGGCGGCCTTCCGGCAGGCCATGCTGCAGAGCTCGGCGTCGCCGGAGGTGCGGGGCCGGCTGCAGGGGATCTTCATCGTGGTGGTGGCGGGCGGTCCGCGGATCGCGGACGTGGTGCACGGCTATGCGGCGGGGCTCGTCGGGGCGGCGTGGGCGACGCTGCTCGGCGGCGTGCTCGTGGTCGTCCTGGTGCTGGTGGCGTCGGCGCTGGTGCCGTCCTTCGCCCGCTACCGCGCCGACCTGCCCCCGGCGGGGGCATCGACCGGTCGTCGTTCGCCAGGCTGATGCACCTGCCCCCGGCGGGTCCGGCGAGGTGCGGGTCCGGCGCCGTCCGGGTCCACGCTGGCCGGCGCGCATATGATCGTGAGGCGGACCGTCGAGTGGACGATGTCGTCCAAGGACCGCCGTGCAGCGGCGAGGGTCACCGGGCGGCCCGGACATGCACATCCGACGTCGTGCCCCTCGGCCGGGACGATCCAGAACCACCCGGCCACGAGGACCAGCGCGAGCATCCAGGCGAGCGCAGCCACCAGGGGCGCCGAAGACGGCGGCCAAGCGGACGACATACCAGCCCTCCGTGCTCGACAAGCGCTGGGGATCTTGTCGGCCTTCTGGCGGCTGGTGGCCTATGCCATCCTCCGTCCGCGCCCCCGGTAGGGTCGGTGCATGAGTGAGCAGCACGATGCCGTCGACGTCATCCGCGCCAAGCGCGACCGGCACCCCCTGAGCGACAGCCAGATCGCCTGGGTGATCGACGCCTACACCCGCGGGGTCGTCGCGGACGAGCAGATGTCGGCCCTCGCCATGGCGATCTTTCTCAACGGCATGAGCCGCGAGGAGATCTCGCGCTGGACCACCGCGATGATCGAGAGCGGCGAGCGGATGGACTTCTCCTCGCTGAGCCGCCCCACCGCCGACAAGCACTCGACCGGAGGGGTCGGCGACAAGATCACCCTGCCGCTGGCGCCCCTGGTGGCTGCGTGCGGCGTCGCGGTGCCGCAGCTGTCCGGTCGCGGGCTCGGGCACACGGGGGGCACGCTCGACAAGCTCGAGTCGATCCCCGGCTGGCAGGCGGAGCTCACCAACGAGGCGATGCTGCGCCAGCTCGAGGACCTCGGCGCGGTGATCTGCGCGGCCGGCTCGGGCCTGGCCCCCGCCGACAAGAAGCTCTATGCCCTGCGCGACGTCACCGCCACCGTGGAGGCCATCCCGCTGATCGCCAGCTCGATCATGTCCAAGAAGATCGCCGAGGGGACGGGCGCGCTCGTCCTGGACGTCAAGGTCGGGTCCGGCGCCTTCATGAAGACCACCGACGACGCCCGCGAGCTCGCCCGCACCATGGTCGATCTCGGGACCGACGCCGGTGTCACCACGGTGGCGCTGCTCACCGACATGTCGACGCCGCTCGGACTGACGGCCGGCAACGCCCTGGAGGTCCGCGAGTCCGTGGCGGTGCTCGCCGGTGGCGGCCCGGCGGACGTCGTCGAGCTCACCGTGGCGCTGGCGCGCGAGATGCTCTCTGCCGCAAGGGTGTCCGACGTCGACCCGGCCGACGCGCTGGCCGACGGCCGCGCGATGGACGTATGGCGCCGCATGGTCGCCGCCCAGGGTGGCGACCCGGACGCCGAGCTGCCCACTGCCGCAGAGCAGCACGTCATCACGGCACCGGAGAGCGGGGTGCTGCAGTCGCTCGACGCCTATGCCGTGGGAGTCGCCGCCTGGCGTCTCGGCGCCGGTCGCGCCCGCAAGGAGGACCCGGTCCAGGCCGGTGCCGGCGTCGAGCTGCATGCCAAGCCGGGCGATCCCGTGACGCAGGGGCAGCCGCTGCTCACGCTGCACACGGACACACCGGAGCGGTTCGAGCGGGCAGAGGCCTGCCTCGAGGGCGCGTGGTCGATCGGGGAGGGGCAGCCTGAGCGGCCCGACGTCGTGATGGAGCGGATCGCATGAGCGGCGTTGCGGCACAAGTGGAGTGGCTCGACCTGCCGCACCTGCGGGCGCGGCGCAGCGCGAAGTGGACGCTCTACGACCGCGACGTGCTGCCCATGCCGGTGGCCGAGATGGACTGCCTGCTGGCGCCGCCCGTCGCCGAGGCGCTCAATCGTGCTGTGGCGCTAGGAGACACGGGCTACCCGAGCTTCGGGCGGGGGCTGCAGGAGGCATTTGCCGGGTTCGTCGCGCGGCGGTGGTCGTGGGAGGTCGACACCGACCAGGTGACGCTGTGCGCGGACGTCTCGGTCGGGATGATGGCGGCGATCTCGGCGCTGCTCGCGCCCGGGGACGCGTTCGTCATCATGCCGCCGGTCTACCCGCCATTCTTTCGCTGGGGCAGCGAGACCGGCATGCGCACCGTGGAGGTCCCCCTGCTGCAGTCGGACTCGGGCTATGCGCTGGACCTCGAGGGCATCGAGCGCGAGCTGCGGGCCGGGGCCAAGGCGGTGCTGCTGTGCAACCCGCACAACCCCGTCGGGTGGGTGCACACCCGCGAGTCCCTCACGGCGCTGGCAGATCTCGTGTCCGGCTACGACGCGGTCGTGCTCAGCGACGAGATCCACGCCCCGCTGACCCTGCTCGGGCACACGTTCACGCCATACCTCACCGTCTCGGACGCGGCCCGCACCCACGGGGTCGCGGTGCACGCGGCCTCCAAGGCCTGGAACCTCGCCGGCCTCAAGGCCGCCCTGATCGTCTCGGCGTCAGATGCCATGCGGGACAGGCTGTCTCGAGGTCTTCCGTACGAGACGCCCTGGCACGCGGGACAGTTCGGCTACCTTGCGTCGGAAGCCGCGTACTTGCACGGCGACCCGTGGCTCGATGCGCTCGTGACCGACCTCGCTGCTCACCACGAGCAGGTGCGCGACGGCCTCCCCTCGGGGGCGCGGATCGCGGTGCCCGCGCAGGCGACCTTCCTGTCGTGGGTCGACGCGAGCGGCCTTGACCTGGGCCAAGATCCGGCGGCGCGGCTGCTGGCGGACGCGCGCCTGGCGGTGGGGATCGGCCGCGAGTTCGGCGCGGCGTGGGGCGATCACATCCGCCTCAACGTCGGCACCGGGCCGCAGGTCATCGCCGAGGGGCTGCGCCGGCTCGGCTCGACGGTGTCCCGTGCGCCGGCGCCCGAGACGCCACGACCGCACGAGGAGACCCGATGACTGACCGGACGACCGGCAAGGTGCTGGCGGTGCTGATCTGCCTGATCGTGCTGGTGCCCCTGGCGCTGCTCAGCCGAGCCGAACCCGTCAAGGTCGGGCTGCCCGCCCTGGTGTTCGTGCTGACCGGTGTGGTCGTGCTCGTCATGAACGCTCGCAAGCCCAGACGGTGACCATCTCCGGCGTACCGGCTCGGGCTCAGTGGCTGAGCAGGTCGGGGTAGGGGTCGGTGAGACGCGGGCGGGCCGAGAGCTCGAGGCGGACTCCTTGGATCTCTGCCACCACATCGAGGTCGTGACGTGTCAGCTCTGGGGTCTGGAACGGCATCGCCGCCTCCTGTCCTGATGTCTCCATCCAAGAGACACCACACAGTGGCCTTTGGATAGAGACATAGCGTCTAGCCGACGTGCGCGGTCGACTGGGTAGGCTCCTGGCATGCCCGAGCTGATCACCGACCCCGTCCGCATCCCCGTCCCCGGCGGCAAGATCATCGACGAGCACGTCGGCAGCGCCTCGACCGGTGACCGCGGCGTCTCCGTCGCCCGGATGGAGGCGCCGGCGGGGTGGTCCGAGCCCTACCAGACGCCTGACTTCGACGAGGTGACCGTCGTGCTGGGTGGCGAGGTCGTCGTCGACCACGACGGCGGCCCCACCAGCGTCGTCACAGGTCAGAGCATCGTGACCCGCGCGGGCGAGCGGATTCGCTATCGGGTGGGCGCGGAGGGTGCGACATACCTCGCGATCTGCACGCCGGCGTTCACCCCCGATGGAGTGCACCGCGACGAGGAGTGAGGTCAGCGTCGCGTTCGGTCCTCCTTGCGCGCCTTGTCCCGGCGGAGGTACTCGAGGGCGATGCCCATCGCGATCCCGAAGGCGATGCCCGGGGTGGTGACCTTGTCGTCCCAGGAGGTCAGCAACCGGACCAGCAGCGTGATCACGGCCCAGGTGGCCATCATGATCGCTCCGTAGGCGGTGCAGCGGGTCCAGCTGAACTCGGTGGGCGGGGTCTTCGCGTCGATCTGCTCCATCCTCATGACCCCACGACAGCGCGGCACCCCTGCGCGTGTCATCCACCCTGAGGCGGATCTCGGGTCCCGCCCCAGTCGGTAGGCCATCCCGCCGGGACCCGCCGGGGGCGGGATCATCAGCCTGGGGGACGAAGGCCGGTCGATGCCTCTACCCCCGGCGGGGGCATCAGCCTGGGGGACGAAAGCCGGTCGATGCCTCTACCCCCGGCGGGGGCATCAGCCTGGGGGACGAAGGCCGGTCGATGCCTCTACCCCCGGTAGGGTCGTGAGGGTGACCAGTCGAGACAGCAGCCCCCCGGCATACGACGTCGACCCGCAGGTCGCCCGAGCACCCAAGGTGCTCCTGCACGAGCACCTCGACGGCGGGCTGCGCCCTGCCACGGTCCTCGAGCTGGCCCGCGAGACGGGGTATGACGCCCTGCCCGCCGACGACGCGACCGACCTCGGGCGCTGGTTCCGCGAGAGCGCGGACTCCGGCTCGCTGGTGCGCTACCTCGAGACCTTCGCGCACACCGTCGGGGTGATGCAGACTCGGGACGCCCTGCGGCGCGTCGCCCGCGAGGAGGTCCTCGACCTGGCCCGCGACGGGGTCGTCTACGCCGAGATCCGTTATGCCCCAGAGCTGCACCTCGAGCGGGACCTCACCCTCGAGGAGGTCGTCGAGGCCGTCAACGAGGGCTTCCGCGAGGGCGAGGCGCTCGCTCGCGAGGAGGGCCGCGAGATCCGGGTCACCGCGCTGCTCACCGCCATGCGCCACGCCGCGATGAGCCGCGAGATCGCCGAGCTGGCCGTGCGCTACCGCCAGCAGGAGGTCAGCGGCTTCGACATCGCCGGCGCCGAGGCCGGCTACCCACCCACCCGGCACCTCGACGCGTTCCAGTACCTCGCCCGCGAGAACGCCCACTTCACGATCCACGCGGGGGAGGCCTTCGGGCTGCCGTCCATCCAGGAGGCGCTCACCTGGTGCGGCGCCGACCGGCTCGGGCACGGCGTGCGGATCGTGGACGACCTCACGGTGGACGGCGTCGCCTACCCGCAGTGGATGGCCGAGCACCACCGGCTGCCCGACGTGCACGACGTGCGGCTCGGTCTGCTCGCGGCCTACGTCCGGGACAAGCGCGTGCCGCTCGAGATGTGCCCCAGCAGCAACGTCCAGACCGGCGCGTCCCCGAGCATCGCGCTGCACCCGATCACGCTGCTCAAGGACCTGCGCTTCCGCGTGACGGTCAACACCGACAACCGGCTGATGAGCGACACGAGCGTGGGTCAGGAGATGACCCTGCTCGTGCGCGACGCCGGCTGGACGATGACGGACCTGCGCTGGGTGACGATCAACGCGATGAAGTCCGCGTTCATCGCCTTCGACCAGCGGCTCGCCCTCATCGACGAGGCCATCAAGCCGGGGTATGCCGAGCTGGTGTGAGCGTTCGCGGGGCGCGTCAGAGGTGGGGGAGGACGCGGTGCCGGGTGGCGGCGTCGCGGACCAGCCGCTCGGCGTCGCGCCGACCCCGCTCGGCCACCACGGTCTGCAGCAAGGCCTCCGGGTGGGTGCCGGGGGGAGGTAGTGGCATGACGTGCTGGGCGACGGTGGCGGCCAGCTCCTGAGCGATGCGGGCCCGGGCCACGTGCTCCAGGCCGTCGCGGCGGTGCAGGAACTGACGCGTCGCCAGCGAGAGCCCGTCCGGCAGAGGGGCGATGTCGGCGGTCGCGGCCCAGGCGGACAGCTCGGGGGCGGGCGGCACGGGCGGTGGCAGCTGCAGCCGGAGGCGGTCCCGGACGGCATACGTGCCTGCGGCGAGGTCGCCGAGCCGCTTGCCGCGCGCGGTGAGCACCACCGCGCAGAAGGCCACGGCGCCGCTCGTGCCCCAGATCTCCAGGAACCCGACGAGCGATCGCGTCAGGCACTGGCGGAAGGCCACCGGGCCGCCGTCGTCGCGGACGATGCACGTGCCGGTGACGAGCCGACCCAGGGAGCGGCCGCGGGTGAGGGTCTCGACGGCGGCGGGCAGGATGACCAGGGTCGTCACGACGGTGGTGAGGACCAGCGCCGCGCCCGCCGCGTCGTCGAGGTCGCCCAGCACGCCGCCGAAGGCGATCGACAGGCCGAGCAGCAGCAGCCCACCCACCGCCACGTCGATCGCGCCGGACGCGACGCGCAGCCCCGGGCCCGCGGCCGGCACGCGCAGGGCCACGGCGTCACCGGTGACGAGGTCGTCCTCGCCCACCCCGATCGTCGGGCGGGCTGACCTGGACGGGTGCATGTCCGGCAGCCTAGCGGGCAGGTCGGTGGACGGCGGTGACCTGGTCCTCGCAGGGCGCGGGCTAGGGTGAGGCCGTGGACCTGGACGCCTACGTCGCGGCCCACCGGGGGGAGTGGGACGAGCTCGACGCGCTGACGCGCCGCTCGCGGCTCTCCGCGGAGGAGGCCGACCGCCTGCTCGACCTCTACCAAAGGGTCGGCACGCACCTCGCCGTCGTGCGCACGAGCGCACCGGACCCTGGTGTCGTGCAATGGCTCTCGGGGGTGCTGGCGCGGGCGCGGCGGCGCGCCTCGGGCACCCGGACCGGGTCGGCGCGGGACATCGCGCGGTTCTTCGGCGAGACCTTCCCGGCGACGCTCTACCACCTGCGCTGGTGGTGGTTGACGACGACGGTGGTGAGCCTGCTCGTGGCGTTCGGGGCGGGCTGGTGGTTCTACCACAACCCCACCCTCGAGAACTCGCTGATGAGCCCGGCCGAGGTGGCGCAGTACGTCAACACCGACTTCGAGAGCTACTATTCCGAGCACGCGGCCACGAGCTTCGCGGCGCGGGTGTGGACCAACAACGCCTGGATCGCCGCGCAGTGCATCGCCATGGGGGTGCTGGGTGCGCCGGTCGTCTACGTCCTGCTGGCCAACGTGATCAACCTCGGGGTCATCGCCGCGCTGATGGTGCGTCACGGGCGGGGCGCGCTGTTCTTCGGCCTGATCCTGCCGCACGGGCTGCTCGAGCTGACCGCGGTGTTCGTGGCGGCGGGGGTGGGGCTGCGGCTGTTCTGGTCATGGGTCGAGCCGGGGCCTCGCAGTCGTATGGCGTCGCTCGCCGCCGCCGGCCGCACCACCGTCGGGGTGGCGATGGGGCTGGTGGTGGTGCTCCTCGTGTCGGGGATCCTCGAGGCCTTCGTGACGCCCTCGGGCCTGCCGACCTGGGCGCGGATCGCGATCGGCGTGCTGGCCGAGGTCGCGTTCTTCGTCTACGTGTTCGTGGTGGGGCGGCGGGCGGCCTTGCGGGGGGTGACCGGTGACGTGGACGCCGCCGACCGCGAGGAGGAGGCCGTCGCGACCCTCTGACCTCGACTCGACCGCCCACCAGGCACAATCGCAGGTGTGGAGGAGACCGAGGCCCAGATCGACGACGTCCTGGCGCTCGAACGTGAGCTTCAGTCGCCGGACGCGCGGCGCAACGAGCGTCGGTTGAGGGAGCTGTTGGCCCCGGGCTTCATCGAGATCGGCGCCTCTGGCCGTCGGTGGGACCTCGAGACGATCCTCGCCTTGCTGGCCGCGGAGTCCGGCGACGGTGACGGCAGTGCCTGCGCCATCGGGATCAGGGACCTCGAGGCGCGGGTGCTGGCGCCGGGCATCATCCAGGTCTTGTGGGACTCGGATCGCGACGGCTGTCGGGCTCGGCGCACGTCCTTGTGGCAGCGCACCGCGAACGGGTGGCGTCAGACCTACCACCAGGGCACCCCGCTGCCCTAGGCCGGGCGCGGTCGCCCTCCCATGGGCGCGGCTCGTCGAGTGGCCGCCTGCGTGGGGCTCGCGCGTGTCGTGAGAGGGCGCGTATGGCGCCCCCCGGTCGCACGGAGCCGCCATTCTTGCCCTTTCGCCGAGGCGTCGGAGACACGTGGGCGGCCGGTCGATGCCCTTACCCCCGGCGGGGGCATCCGCCTGGGGGACGAAGGCCGGTCGATGCCCTTACCCCCGGCGGGGGCATCAGCCTGGGGGACGAAGGCCGGTCGATGCCCCTACCCCCGGTAGGTCAGAGGAGGCCGCGGGACTTGAGCGTGAGGTAGTGGTCTGCCAGGGCCGGCGCGAGGTCCTCGGGCGGCGCGTCCACCACGGTCACGCCGAGCCGGGCCAGCGCGTCGGCGGTCTGCAGGCGCAGCGTCCGCGTCCGCTCGGCGGCGGCCGCGCCATAGGCCTGCTCGGCGGTGCGGCGGGCGGTCGCCATACGGTCCAGGTCGGGGTCGGCGCAGGACGCGATGCACACCCGCTGACGCTGGGTGAGCAGGGGCAGCACGGGCAGGAGCGACTCGGCGACGGCGGCGGGTTCGAGGGGCGTCAGCAGCACCACGAGCGAGGGCCGGCGCGCCTGCCGGGCCACGGCGGCGGCCAGCGCCTGCCAGTCCGCCTCGACGATGGCGGGCTGCACGGTCGCCAGCGCGTCGGACATGGCAGCGAGCATCTCGGGACGAGCCACCCCCGCGAGCTGGGTGCGCACGACGCGGTCGCCCGCGACGAGGTCGACGTGGTCGCCGGCGTGCGCGGCGAGGGCCGTGAGCAGCAAGGAGGCCTCGATGGCCGCGTCCAGCCGGGTCGTGTCGTCCACGCGCCCGGCCGACAGCCGCGAGGTGTCGACGACCAGCGTGATCCGCCGGTCGCGCTCGGGTCGCCAGGTCCGCACGACCAGCTCGCTGCGCCGCGCCGAGGCTCGCCAGTCGATCGAGCGGACGTCGTCGCCCTCGACGTACTCGCGCAGGGAGTCGAACTCCGTGCC
Source organism: Arsenicicoccus cauae (assembly GCF_009707125.1). Taxonomy (GTDB): domain Bacteria; phylum Actinomycetota; class Actinomycetes; order Actinomycetales; family Dermatophilaceae; genus Arsenicicoccus; species Arsenicicoccus cauae. Next base: position 16,031 of record NZ_WLVL01000028.1, on the reverse strand, counting down.
CTGCCCCCGCACCCGCACCGCCGAGCGCCCGTCGATCTGCCGCAGCCGCGCGAGCCGGCTCGGCAGGTGCCGCCGCGAGTGGAAGGGCGGCAGCACCCGCACGGTCCCCGGCACGTCGACCGACGCCTGGCGCCCTGCGGTCCCCAGCGGGCCGAGGGTGCGGACGGTGACGAGGTCCGTATGCCGGTCCCCGCGCCGCACGGGCGTCAGGCCCGTCTCGACGACCACCGTGGCGCCGGCGGCCACCGTGAGGCGGTGCCGCTCGCCGGCGGCCCCGGCCGACGGCTGCCATGCGTCGCGCAGCACACCGCGGGCGGTCCGGCGGGACGCGTTGTGCACGTGCAGCCGGCTCGTGGTGGTGGTCGCGGCGCGGATGGTCCCGACGCGGTCGCGGGTGATCGACAGACGGCGCGGCGAGGCGGCCAGCAGCGCGTCGGCCCCGGCCACCACCACGACGAGCACCAGCCACAGCGTGGCGGTGAGGGGCTCGGGGCGCAGCAGCACCGGCACCACGCCCAGCAGGGCGAGCACCACGGCGCGGCCGGTGAGGGTCATCGAGCGCTGCTCACCGCGGCACCGGCACGGCGTCGAGGGCGGTCTGCAGGACGGCGCCCACGGACACGCCCTCGAGCTCGGCCTCGGGCCGCAGCGACAGCCGGTGGGCGAGCGTGGCGTGCGCGAGGGTCTTGACGTCGTCCGGCGTCACGAAGTCCCGCCCGTTGAGCCACGCCCAGGCCCGCGCGGTCGCCAGCAGCGCCGTCGCGCCGCGCGGCGAGGCGCCGAGCGACAGGGACGGCGCGGTGCGGGTGGCACGGCACAGGTCCACGACGTAGGCGACGACCTCGGGGGCGACGCCGACGGTCTGCACGGCCAGGGCCCCGGCGAGCAGGTCCTCGCCCGACGCCACCGCCCGGACTCCCGCGGCGGCCAGGTCGCGCGGGTCGAAGCCGTGGGCGTGCCGCGAGATGACCTCGATCTCCTGGTCGCGCGGCGGCACGGGCAGGACCACCTTGAGCAGGAAGCGGTCGAGCTGGGCCTCGGGCAGGGGATAGGTGCCTTCGTACTCGACGGGGTTCTGCGTCGCGGCGACGAGGAAGGGCTCGGGCAGGGGCCGGGAGGTGCCGTCGACGGTGACCTGCCGCTCCTCCATCGCCTCCAGCAGCGCGGCCTGCGTCTTGGGCGGGGTGCGGTTGATCTCGTCGGCGAGCAGCAGGTTGGTGAAGACGGGGCCCGGCCGGAACGCGAACTCCGTCGTGCGGGCGTCGAAGATCATCGACCCGGTCACGTCGCCCGGCATCAGGTCCGGCGTGAACTGCACCCGCCGCGTGTCGATCGACAGCGCCGTCGCGAGGGTGCGCACGAGCAGCGTCTTGGCGACGCCGGGGACCCCCTCGAGCAGCACGTGGCCGCGGGACAGCAGGCCGATGAGCAGCCCGGTGACGGCGGCGTCCTGCCCGACGACGGCCTTGGCCACCTCGGAGCGCACGGCCTGCAGGGCCTCGCGGGCGCGGGTGTGGTCGGTCATGGGTGGCGTACCTCTTCCTCGAGCTGGGCCAGGTCGGTCGCGGTCGCGGCCAGGTCGGTGTCGGTGGTGGGGTCTGGTCCGGCGAGCAGGTCCCGTATGCCGTCGCGCTCGCGCCCCGTGGCCTGCGCCACGGCCGCGACGACGGCCTCGGCGTCGGCGCCCGCGGGGAGGCCGAGCCGGGTCGCGAGACGTCGCCGGGTGGCGTCGCGCAGGGCGGCAGCGGCGTGGCCGCGTCCGGCGGCGCGGCGATAGAGCCGGCCCCGGGCGACCGCGGTCTCGCTCGCCCGCACGACCACAGGCAGGGGCTCGACGGCGAGTCGTCCGAGGCGGCGGCCGCGCCACCACATGGTGAGCAGCACGGCGCCCCCGAGCAGGAGCAGCAGCGGCATGAACCACGCTGGGGCGATGGAGGGTGCGCCGCGCGGGGTGTCGCCCTCGGCGACGTCGGAAAAGGCCGGGGCATACCACACGAGGTGCCGCTGGCTGCCGAGCAGCCGCAGGGCGAGGGCGGCGTTGCCCTGCTTGGTGACGGTGGCGTTGGTGACCACGTCCGTGGGGGCGAGCAGGTCGGTGCGGGGCTGGCCGTCGGTGGCCGGGATGGTGAGCAGGGCGTGCCCCTCGCCGACGGGGTAGCAGCCGCGGGCCCCGCTGGTGTCCCAGGAGGTGCCGAGGTCCTTGGCCGGGGGACCGGAGGAGGGCTGCTGCGTGGGGTCGCCGCCCAGGCCGGGCGGCAGGTCCGAGCCGCTCGCGTCGTCCGACCACTCCTGCGCGGCCTCGGTGATCTGCTCGCTGGTCATGACGGCGTAGCCGACGCTGCGCGCGGAGATGTCGGGGGAGGCCGCAGCAGCCCGGTCGGTGCAGCGGGCGCCCTCGGGGTCTTCGCTGCCCGAGCGGGTCAGGGTGACGGGCAGGTCGAGGTCATGCAGGGCGGTGCGGGGCAGCCCCAGCAGGACCAGCCGACCGGCGTCCTCCCGCCGTTCGTCGACCGCCCACATCGCCTCGGTCGTCAGCGCCCCGGTGGCGGACACGACCAGGGTGGTGTCCGCGTCGACGCGGGCCCCGGCCAGCTCCTCGCGCGTGCGGACCACGTCGACCTCCACGCCCTCGCGGCGCAGGACCTCGGCGACCGCCTTGGTGCCCTGGGCGTCGGCGGTGCCCGGGTCCATCGGCGCGCCGCTGCCCTCCGGCAGGCTGCGCCACACCGCCAGGGCCAGCAGCGCCAGCAGCACGACGACCCCGACCACCCGCGTGCGACGGCTCGTGGGGCGCCGGTCGCGCTTGCGGGGCCCCAGGATGACGTCGAGACTCATCGCGCCGCCCGCAGCTCTGATGCGAGCACCAGCGTCTCCTCGGCGTCGCTCGCGCTGGTGCGTTGCGGCTCGCCCGCCCCGGGGACCGGGCCGTCGGGATGCCCGTAGCACGCGGCGTCGAAGACCTCCGCGGACCGGCGGGCGCGGTCGGCATACGGCGGGAGGGCCGCCGCGGCGGCGCGGCCGACCTCCTGGGCGGTGCGCCCGGGGGCGTCGTGGAGGACGTCGCGGTCGTCGAGGGCGACCACGAGCGCCCGGAAGGCCGCCACCACGGCCCGGTCGTGGGCGCCGCCGTCCAGGTGCGCGCGCGCCTCGGCGAGGTAGTCGACGGCCGACCACGACGGGTCGGTGAGGCCGCCGGCGCGGCGGCGGCGTTCCTCGGCGACGGACCTCAGGTCGCGCAGCTTCCACGCAAGTAGGGCGATCAGCATGAGCAGGAGGGCGACGAGCACGGCCACGCCGACGCTGGGGGTGGCGCCGGGTACCCCGGCGAAGAGGTCGTCGAACCACCCCAGGACGATCTCCAGCAGGGACGGGCGGGGGTAGCCGGTGCGGGCCAGCTCCTGCTCCAGGAGGCGGCGCGCCTCGTCGGCGCTCGGCTCGACGGGGACCGAGGAGACGTGCAGGGGCAGACCGCGCGCACCGGGCACGCCGTCAGCGCTCCAGGCTCGCTCGCCGGTCCACGGCCCGCGCCAGCTCGACGTCCAGGCCCTCGCGGCGGATGCGCTGGTCGATGTAGAGCAGCGTGCTCACGGTCGAGGTGATCGGTGTCGTGACGGCGCCGACGAGGATCTGCGCCAGCCCCACGATCACCATCATCAGCACGAACCCGAAGGTCAGGCTGTCCGAGCTGCCGGTGGACGTCGCGAAGACGGCGACCATGCCGATCACCATGATGGGCAGCGTGAGGGCCACGCTGGCGAACCCGACGACCAGGCTGGTGAGCAGTTGGATGCCGAAGATCCGCCAGAACGCGCCACGGCTGAGGTCCCAGCTGCGGCGCAGCGAGGCGAGCACGCCGATCCGCTCGAGGATGAGGGCCGACGTCGCCAGGCTCAGCCGGACGTAGACGAAGACCAGGAAGGGCAGCAGGGCCAGGACCCCGAGGAAGGCGAGCGCGCCGTCGACCTGGGCCAGGAGGAAGGCGAGGAGCAGGGCGAGGCCGGCCCCGGCCACCCACAGCAGGCCCGTGACCAGCAGGTAGAGCAGGCAGCGGCCGATCTGCGGGCGCAGCTCGCGCCAGGCCTCGCCGATCGTGGCGCGCTCGCCGATGACGGCGCGGGACACGACGATGCACAGCACCAGCGTCGCGATCCCCGCGAGCAGGCTGGACGGGACCTGCACGAGGTTGACGACGACGTTGGCGCCGCCGCCGTTGTCGGGGTCGGTGAGGTCGCCGAGCTGCTGTGCGCCACCCCGCAGGAGCCACGCGACGAGCGGGATGATCAGCAGCAGCCCGATGAGCTGCAGGGCCAGGGACAGCCCGATCGTGGCGCGCGGGTTGAACCGCAGGATCTTGAAGCCGGCGCCGAGGATGTCGCCGAGCTGCAGCGGTCGCAGCGGGACGATCCCCGGGCTGGCGACCATGGGCATCGAGGGATAGCTGCCCGGGGGTGGTGCCTGCCCGTATGCCGGACCCTGCCCGTAGGCCGGCGGCTGCCCGTAGGCCGGAGGTTGCCCGTAGGCCGGCGGCTGCTGACCCTGACCGGGCTGGTAGGGCGGTGGGGGAGGAGCGTCGCCGGTGGGGTCGTAGGGCATCGGCGCGGGCGGCATCGGCGATGACGGCGGTGGCGTCCAGGGCGTGCTGCCCGCGGCCCGGTCGCCGTCGCCGCGGCCTGGTGCCGCCCACTGGTCGTCGCTCATGCCGCCCCCTCGGTGCGTCCCCCGCGCGTGCTCGCCGCCACGCTATCAGCGCAGGTCGGCGGCACGGCGACAGGCCTCGCCCGGGGTGATCGGCGTGGCGCCGAGCGCGACCTGGTGAGCGACGATCGCGGGCTCGGCCCGGCGCAGCGCGAGACCCCGTCGGACCAGCGTGACCGGCGGCTTGCGGCGTTCCTTGAGGTCGCGGGCGAGGCGCAGCGCGAAGGTCACCCACGGGGTGCGGCGTACGCACCAGGCCTGCGCGAGCAGGCCCCGGTCGCGCAGCGCCCCCACGAGCTCGGCGGCAAAGATGCCCTCGGCCACGACGAACGCCCCCGCGGGCAAGGTGATGCGCACGCCCTCGATGCGGCGGGACCGCGCGATGTCGTAGCCCGGGACGTGGACCTCGCCGGTGCGGACGAGCGTCTCGAGCGCGGTGAGGGCCGCGTCGGCGTCCCAGCTCGCGGGGTCGTCCCAGTCAGGGATGCCGAGATCGTCCTGCAGCGGCAGCCTGGGGTCGTCGCCGTCGAGGTAGAAGTCGTCCAGCCGCAGCGTCGGCCAGCCCAGCTCGTGGCGCAGCCGGTCCGCGAGGCGGGACTTGCCGGCGCCGCTCGGGCCGCAGGCGACGACGACGCGGGCCAGACCCGCCGGGCGGCCCTCACCGGTGTGGTCGTCGGTGCGCCCGGCGGACGCGCGGGGCTCGGAGCCGGGGGCCTGCCCACTCACAGCGCGGTGAGGGCGGCCATGTCGACCTTGATGGCGGCCAGCCGCTCGGCGGCGGTGGCCCGGGCGCGCGCGAGATCGCCGGCGCCGTCGACGGGTTCGATGGCCTCGAGGTAGACCTTGACCTTGGGCTCGGTGCCGGACGGCCGCACGATGACGCGGCTGTCGTCGGCGAGGTGGTAGCGCAGCCCGTCGGTGGGCGGCAGCCCGCCGACGCCGGCGGCGAGGTCGTCGAGCCGCTCCACGGGGGACCCGGCGATGGTCTCGGGGCGTTCGCCGCGGAGCCGCTCCATCAGGGCGGGCATCAGCGCGAGGTCGCTGACCCGCACCGACAGCGCGTCGGTCGCGTGCACGCCGTGGGCGACGGCGAGGTCGTCGAGCACGTCGAGCAGGGTGCGGCCCTCGGCCCGCAGCTGGGCGACGAGCCCGACCACCAGCAGGGCCGCCGAGACGCCGTCCTTGTCCTGCACGGCGTCCGGGTCGACGCAGTAGCCGAGGGCCTCCTCGTAGCCGTAGGCCAGGCCGGGCACCCGAGCGATCCACTTGAAGCCGGTGAGTGTCTCGCGGTGCTCGAGCCCGGCCGCGCGGGCCATCGCGCCGAGCAGGCGGGAGGACACGATCGAGCTGGCGAGCACCCGTCGCTCGGCGTCGGGCCGCGCGCTCAGCCGCGCGATCATCGCGTGCCCGAGCAGCGCGCCGAGCTCGTCGCCCCGCAGCATCCGCCAGGTGCCGTGGTCGTCCACGGCGACGGCGCAGCGGTCGGCGTCGGGGTCGTTGGCGACCACCACGTCCGGGTGCACCTCGGCGGCGAGCGCGAGGGCCGCGTCGATGGCGCCCGGCTCCTCGGGGTTGGGGAAGGTCACCGTCGGGAACTCCGGGTCGGGCTGCTCCTGGCTCGAGACCGCCTGCGGCGCAGGGAAGCCCGCGCGCTCGAAGGTCATCCGCAGGGTCTGCGAACCCACGCCGTGCAGGGCCGTGTGGACGACGGCGACGTCGCGGGGGGCGTCGGGGGAGACGACGGCGGCGGCGCGCTCGACATACGCCTGCAGCAGCTCGTCGCCCAGGGTGTCCCAGCCGTCCTCGGCCATCGGCACGGACCCAGTCGACGCGACGGCGGCGATGTGCGCGGCGATCTGCGCGTCGACCGGCGGCACGATCTGCGAGCCGTCGCCGAGGTAGACCTTGTAGCCGTTGTCCTGCGGCGGGTTGTGGCTGGCGGTCACCATGACCCCGGCGTCCGCCCCCAGGTGCCGTATGGCGAACGCGAGCACCGGCGTCGGCAGCGGCCGGGGCAGCACCATCGCCGACCCGCCCGCGGCCTCGACCACCGCCGCGGTGTCACGGGCGAAGACGTCACTGTTGTGGCGAGCGTCGTAGCCGATGACCACGGCGGGGTCCGGCCGCCCGCCCTCGGCCTGCAGGTAGGCCACGAGCCCGGCGGCGGCGCGGATGACGACGGCGCGGTTCATCCGGCGCGGGCCCGCACCGAGCGCTCCGCGCAGGCCCGCGGTCCCGAACTCCAGCATCCCGGCGAACCGGTCGGCCAGCTCGGCGCGCGCGGCCTCCCCGTCCCCTTGGCCCTCGCCGACATCCCCGGCACCGTCGTCCCCGCCGGCCTCGGCCGCCGCGATCAGCGCGTCGAGCTCGGCGCGGGTGGCCGGGTCCGGGTCGTCGTCGCGCCAGGCGCGGGCCGCCGCGAGGAGCTCGTCGGTGGCGGGTCCGCAGGTCGAGCCGGCGGCGGGGGAGGTGGGCAGGGTCGGCATACGGCTCAGTCCTCGGTGGCGATGCGGGTGACGACGTCGGCGAGCAGGCGCCCGCAACGGGCCGCCGCGGCCTGACCGGCCTCGATGACCTCCTGGTGGGACAGCGCCTGGTCGCTGGTGCCCGCGGCAGGGTTGGTGACCAGGGAGATGCCGAGGATCTCCAGGCCGGCGTGGCGGGCGGCGATCGCCTCGAGCGTCGTGGACATGCCGACGAGGTCGCCGCCGAGGATGCCGGCCATGCGGACCTCCGCGGGGGTCTCGTAGTGCGGCCCGCGGAACTGCACGTAGACCCCCTCGTCCAGGGAGGCGTCCACCTCGCGGGCCAGCGCCCGCAGCCGCGCGCTGTAGAGGTCGGTGAGGTCGACGAAGGTCGCCCCCTCCAGCGGAGAGGCGGCGGTGAGGTTGAGATGGTCGCTGATGAGCACCGGGGTGCCGGCGGCCCACTCGGGACGCAGCCCGCCGCAGCCGTTGGTGAGCACGACCTGGCGGCAGCCGGTGGCCGCGGCGGTGCGGACGCCGTGCACGACCGCCCGCACCCCCTTGCCCTCGTAGAAGTGGGTGCGGGTGCCGTAGACGAGGGCGCGACGGTCGGTGTCGCCCAACGAGACCGAACGGATCGTGCCGCTGTGGCCGACGACGGCGGCGCGGGAGAAGCCGGGCACGTCGGCGTTGTCGATGACCGCGCGGGTCTCGCCGATCAGATCGGCCGCGCCGCCCCACCCGGACCCCAGGACCAGCGCCACGTCATGCCGCTCGACACCGGTGCGCTCGGCGATGACGGCCGCGGCCGCCCGGGCCACCTCGAAGGGGTCGACGTCGGGGTCGCTCAGGTCCATGCGGGTCTCGCTCATGGGCTCACCCTACGGGGACGGCCGCCGCGCGTCCGAGCCCCGGCCCAGCCCGAGCTGCCGGCGTGGGTACCACGCGCACATGGGGGCCGACGCGCTGTGGGAGGTGTATGCCGCGCACCCCTGGCTCGCGACCTTCCCGATCGAGCGGGCTCCGCGCTGCCGCCACCCCGCCCTTTCCACCGGCGGTGCTCGCCCGGCGACGGCGCAGGAGGAGCTGCGGTCCGTCATACGGCGTCTGCTCGGGTGAGCCGAGGACCAGCCAGGATGGTTGGATGGGGGCCGTGATCGAACGCAACCAGTCAGTCGTCATCCTCGGTGGAGGGCCCGGCGGCTACGAGGCCGCCCTCGTCGCCGCCCAGCTCGGAGCGACGGTCACCGTCGTGGACCGTGACGGACTCGGTGGCGCGGCCGTCCTGTCGGACTGCGTCCCCAGCAAGGCCCTCATCTCGACCGCGAGCTTCATGACCCGCATGGAGGACTCGCGGGCCCTCGGCGTGCACTACCAGGACCCGAGGACCCACCGGGAGTCCGACCTGGAGGGCGATGACGTCACCGTCGCCGACCTGCCCGCGGTCAACGCCCGGATCCTCGCGCTGGCCCGCAAGCAGAGCGAGGACATCGAGGCCCGCCTCCTCAGCGAGGGGATCACCATCGTGCGCGGCGTCGGCCGCGTCGCCGGTCCGGGCCGGGTCGTCGCCACGCCCGCGGACGGCTCGGCCGAGCAGGAGCTGACCGCCGACGTCATCCTCGTCGCCACCGGAGCGACGCCGCGCGTGCTGCCGACCGCCCAGCCCGACGGCGAGCGGATCCTCACGTGGAAGCAGATCTGGGACCTGCCGGACATCCCCGAGCACCTCATCGTGGTGGGCTCCGGCGTCACCGGCGCGGAGCTGGCGCACGCCTACCTCGCGCTCGACAGCACGGTCACGCTGATCTCCTCGCGCGACCGGGTGCTCCCGGGGGAGGACCCCGACGCGGCCCGCGTCATCGAGGACGTCTTTCGCCGCCGTGGCATGAACGTCCTCAACCGCTCCCGCGCCGCCTCCGTCGAGCGGCACGGCGACCGCGTTCTGGCCACCCTCACCGACGGCCGGACCGTCGAGGGCTCGCACTGCATCATGGCCGTCGGGTCGGTGCCCGCCACGGATGGTCTCGGCCTCGAGTCGGTCGGCGTGCAGCTGGCCGACTCCGGGCACATCGAGGTCGACCGGGTCTCGCGCGCCTCGGTCAACGGCATCTACGCCGCCGGCGACTGCACCTCGGCGCTGCCGCTCGCGTCGGTCGCCGCCATGCAGGGGCGCACCGCCATGTGGCACGCCCTCGGCGACGCCGTCCACCCGATCAGCCTGACGGGCGTGTCGGCCACGATCTTCACCGACCCCGAGATCGCCACCGTGGGGGTCTCGGCCCAGCAGGTGGCCGAGCAGCGCCTGGACGTGCGCGAGGTCACGATGCCACTCGCCACCAACGCCCGCGCCAAGATGGACCGCTTCACCGACGGATTCATCAAGCTGTATGCCCGCAAGGTCTCCGGCCTGGTGATGGGGGGCGTGGTCGTGGCGCCGAAGGCGTCGGAGCTGATCTTTCCCGTCGCCCTCGCCGTCGAGAACCGCCTCACCGTCGACCAGATGGCGCAGACCATCACGGTCTATCCCTCGATCAGCGGGTCGCTCGCGGAGGCCGCCCGCCGCCTGCACACCAGCGAGTGACCTACCGGGGGCAAGGGCATCGACCGGGCTTCGTTCGCCAGGCTGATGATCCCGCCCCCGGTAGGTCTGCTCGGTCAGCCGACCTGGCCGGGTCCGCGTCCCGTGGTGTCAGCTTCGGGACGGACCGTGGTCGTGTCGAAGGTCTCGCCGGTCGACGGCCGGACCGTGGGATCGGTGGTGCCAGCGGGCTGACCGGCCGGCGAGGTCCCGGACCTGCCGTGCACCAGCTTGTCCTTGGCCAGGTCACGGCCCTGCTGGATCTGGCGGCTGAACCGACCCTTGGTGCCCTTGTCGACGAGGCCGCCCACCTTGTCGAGCCCGCCGGACACCTTGTCCGGGTTGTCCTCGATGTACTGCTTCGCCTTGCCCGCAGCCTGGCTGGCCGCCTTGCCGGCCTTGCCGACGATGTCGTTGAACTTCACCATGCTCGCTCCTCGTCCGGACCGCCGACGGCGGTGTCGTGATGCTCAGCGAGTCTAGGCACGCGAGGGTTCCCGCAGGACCCCAGGTATCGCGCCGCCCCGACCCGGGTACGGACAACCGGCGGGGGACGGATCGCGTCCCCCGTCATCACCCCTAGGAGGCAGCATGTCCAAGGTCGCATTCCTCGTCGCCAGCGAAGGCATCGAGCGCGTGGAGCTGACCGACCCCTGGCAGGCCGTCAAGGATGCAGGCCACGAGCCGGTCCTGCTCAGCCCCGAGCCGGGTGAGGTCCAAACCTTCGACCACCTCGACAAGGCCGCGACGCAGGCCGTCGACGTCGTGGTGTCCGACGCCGCGGTCGGCGACTACGCCGCTCTCGTGCTCCCCGGCGGCGTCGCCAACCCCGACGCGCTGCGCCTGGACGAGGACGCCGTCGGGTTCGTCAAGGAGTTCATGGGGTCGGGCAAGCCGGTCGCCGCGATCTGCCACGCCCCGTGGACCCTGATCGAGGCGGACGTCGTGCGCGGCAAGCGGCTCACGTCCTGGCCGAGCCTGCAGACCGACATCCGCAACGCCGGGGGCGAGTGGGTCGACGAGGAGGTCGTGACGAGCGACAACCTCATCACCTCGCGCAAGCCCGACGACATCCCGGCGTTCAACAAGGCCGTCGTGGCGGCGCTGGCGGGCTGAGCCACCCCGTCCGACGGCGGGCCTGTCGGCATACGACCTCTCGGGGCTCGTATGCCGACAGGCCCGTTGCACGACCAGCCACCGTCTCCCCGCCTCGGTGCGGCCGATCGACGCGCCCCCGAGCCTCGGCGCGGCCATGCCCCCGGAGACGCCCCCGTCACGCCTCGGAGACGCCCGCCCCACAGATCCGCCGGGGGTAAGGGCATCGACCTGGCGAACGAAGGCCGGTCGATGCCCTTACCCCCGGTAGGTCAGGCGGGGTCCTTGATCTCCATGAGCACCGCGCCGTTGGAGACGGTCTCGCCGACGGCCGCCGAGATGCTCGCGATGGTGCCGGCCTTGTGGGCGTTGATCGGCTGCTCCATCTTCATCGCCTCGAGGACGAGCACGAGCTCGCCGGCCTGCACCTCCTGGCCCTCCTCGACGGCGATCTTGACGATCGTGCCCTGCATGGGCGCGGTGAGGGAGTCGCCCGACGCCGCGCCGCCGCCGGCACGACCGCCCGAGGCACGCCGCGGAGCCTTCTTGCGGGCGGCGCCGCCCCCGCCGCCACCGAGCGACAGGGTGCCGGGCAGCGACACCTCGAGCCGCTTGCCGCCGACCTCGACGACGACCTTCTGGCGCTCCTCGGTCTCGGGGGCCTCGGCCCCGCCGCCGGCGAACGGCTCGATGTCGTTGTCGAACTCCGTCTCGATCCACCGAGTGTGCACCGTGAACGGCGCGTCCGGCTCGCTCGGGGCGAAGGCCTCGTCGCGAACCACCTTGCGGTGGAAGGGAAGAACTGTCGGCATGCCCTCGATGACGAACTCGTCCAGGGCGCGGCGGGCACGCTCCACCGCCTGCTGACGGGTGCGGCCGGTGACGATCAGCTTGGCGAGCATGGAGTCGAAGTTGCCGCCGATGACGTCGCCCTCGACGATCCCGGTGTCCAGGCGCACGCCCGGCCCGGCCGGCGGCTCGAAGACCGCCACGGTGCCCGGGGCGGGCAGGAAGTTCCGGCCGGCGTCCTCGCCGTTGAGACGGAACTCGATGGAGTGCGCGTGGGCCGGCAGGTCGTCGTAGCCCAGCTCCTGGCCCTCGGCGATGCGGAACATCTCGCGGACCAGGTCGATGCCGGTGACCTCCTCGGACACCGGGTGCTCCACCTGCAGGCGGGTGTTGACCTCGAGGAAGGAGATGACGCCGTCCTGGCCGACGAGGAACTCGCAGGTCCCGGCGCCGTAGTAACCGGCCTCCCGGAGGATCGCCTTGGAGGCGCGGACCAGCTCGGCGTTCTGCTCGTCGCTGAGGAACGGCGCGGGGGCCTCCTCGACGAGCTTCTGGTTGCGGCGCTGCAGGGAGCAGTCGCGCGTCGACACCACGACGACGTTGCCGTGCTGGTCGGCCAGGCACTGGGTCTCGACGTGCCGCGGCTTGTCCAGGAAGCGCTCCACGAAGCACTCGCCGCGCCCGAACGCCGTGACCGCCTCGCGCACCGCGGAGTCGAACAGCTCGGGGATCTCCTCCATGGTGCGGGCGACCTTGAGGCCGCGCCCGCCGCCGCCATACGCGGCCTTGATGGCCACGGGGAGACCGTGCTCCTGAGCGAAGGCGACCACCTCGTCGGCCCCGCCGACCGGCTCCTTGGTGCCGGGCACCAGCGGCGCGTCGGCCTTGGTCGCGATGTGGCGGGCCTTGACCTTGTCGCCGAGGCCGTCGATCGCGGCGGGCGGCGGCCCGATCCAGATCAGCCCGGCGTCGATCACGGCCTGCGCGAAGTCGGCGTTCTCCGAGAGGAAGCCGTAGCCCGGGTGCACGGCGTCGGCGCCGGACTGGCGGGCGATCTCCAGGAGCTTGTCCTGCACGAGATAGGACTCGCCGGGCGTCGACCCGCCGAGGGCATAGGCCTCGTCGGCGACCTTGACGTGCAGCGCATCTCGGTCGGGCTCGGCGTAGACGGCCACGGACCCGATGCCTGCGTCCTTGCAGGCTCGGGCCACGCGGACGGCGATCTCGCCGCGGTTAGCGATCAGGACTTTGGTGATGGACGCCATGGCTCGGACTCTACTGCCGCCCACCCTCGGGGGCTTGCCGACGGGTGTGTGATCTGCGTCAGACGGCGGGTGGTGTGCGACGTCCGGCGTCGGGCACCTCGCGGCATAGGCTGGCCGTATGACGCAGACCACAGCCCCACAGATCACGCTCAACGACGGCCACGCCATCCCGCAGCTCGGCTTCGGGGTGTGGCAGGTGCCCGAGGACCAGGTCGTCGACGCGGTCACGCACGCCCTGGCCACGGGCTACCGCCACCTGGACACGGCCGCCGCCTACGGCAACGAGGAGGGGGTCGGTCAGGCGCTCGCCGCGTCGGACGTGGCCCGCGACGAGGTGTTCGTCACCACCAAGCTGTGGAACGACGCGCACGGCCGGGACCGGACGCTGCGGGCGTTCGACACCTCGATGGACAAGCTGGGCCTGGACGTCCTGGACCTCTACCTCATCCACTGGCCGGTCCCGTCGGCAGACGCGTACGTCGAGACCTGGAAGGCGCTGCTGGAGCTGCGCGACTCCGGGCGGGTACGGTCCGTCGGCGTCTGCAACTTCCACGTCCCGCACCTGCAGCGTCTGGTCGACGAGACGGGGGTCGCCCCCGCGGTCAACCAGATCGAGCTTCACCCCTACCTGCAGCAGCGCGAGCTGCGCGCCTACGACGCCGAGGCGGGCATCGTCACGGAGGACTGGAGCCCCCTCGCCTCCGGCAAGCAGGTGATGCAGGACGAGACGATCCGGGCGATCGCCGACGAGGTCGGGGCGACGCCCGCCCAGGTGATCCTGCGCTGGCACCTGCAGCTCGGCTCCGTGGTGATCCCCAAGTCGGTGACGCCCGCGCGCATCGAGGAGAACTACGGCGCGCTGCGGCTCGAGCTGACCGAGGACCAGATGGAGCGGATCGGCGACCTGGACCGGGGGATGCGCACCGGGCCCGAGCCGGACGAGTTCGCGGTCGGCGCGGTCACCGACTGAGGGCCGACGGTCCTCCCCGCGACACGCTCCCGCAGCACCGGGGACGTTCGTGCCCACGTATCGAGCACGAACGTCCCCGGTGTGCCGGGCTGTGGTGGGCGGCGCAGCTCGACGCGTCAGCTCACTTGCCGAGCAGCCAGATCAGCAGCAGGACGATGAGGACGGCGACGGCGACGTCGCGCGAGGCCGAGAGCGGCGCGGCAGCCAGCGCGGCAGCGGTGTGCAGTGCGGTCATGCCAAACATGTTGCCACGTGGACGCCCTCGCGGCGGACATGCGCGCCGATCAGGCCGTATGCCGTGGGAGCGTGCACAGCTGCTGCACTCCTGAGGCGCCGAGGCGGACCGATCGCTAGCGGCACAACGGGATTCGTGAGCGCGTCGGGGGCCCGTGCAGCAGTCGTGCACGCGGGGCCTGCCGAGCCGAGCCCGATCAGTCCCTGCGCTCGCCGGTGCGTCGTCCGCCCCCGCGCGTGAGCAGCCACAGGAGCAGCAGGACGAGCATGGTGGCCCCGATCGCGCCCGGGTTGGCGTCGCCGCCGAGCCCGGCCAGGCCGCCTCGCCCCCACCAGCCGCTGCCCGGCGCGGACCAGCCGGAGCCGGCGGACCGGGCCGAGCCCACGGCGGCGGACACGATGCGGGTGAGGTCGTCCCCGGTGGCGTCCTGGTAGGTGCCGCCCGTCGCCTCGGCCACGCACCGCAGCTGACGGCGGGCGGCGGGCTCAACCTCCAGGCCGACCGTGTGCACGTGCAGGTCGATGCCCTGCCCGGCGAGGCTCCTGGCGACCAGGCACGGGTCGGCGGAGCAGGACTCCTCGCCGTCCGAGACCAGCACGACCGACCGGCGACCGGTGCTGCCGAGGTCGCCCGCCACCTGCTCGAGCGCGTAGCCGATGGGGGTGTCGCCGTGCGGCGAGAACGCGTCGATCGCCGTCGTGAGGGCAGGACGATCGAGAGGCCCCACCGGCGTCACGAGCCGCGTGTCGGTGCAGGCGCGTGAGCCGGGGGCGGCCCTGCCGGCGACCTTGACCCGTGAGCCGTAGACGCGGAGGCCGACCTGGGCACCGTCCGGCAGCTCCTGCACGAGGGAGCGCAGCGCGTCCTGGGCGCCCTCCATGCGGGTGCGCCCCCGCCCGTCGCGCTCGGCCATGGACCCCGAGGAGTCGAGCACGAGCAGCAGGCGGGCGTCACCGGAGCCCGCCGTGTCGCCCGCCGCGTCGCCCGCTGCAGAGCCGACCTGACCCGCGGAGGACGCCGACGTCGCCCGGGCCACGGCCCCCGACGCGGTGCCCTGCACCGCCGACGTGACCGTGCTCGTGCTGGTGGTCGTGCGCGTGGCGTCGGAGCAGCCGGCGAGCACCAGCGTCGCGGCCGACAGCGCGGACAGCGCCGACAGGACCCGCGCCGTGGCGGCGACGGGGGCGTGACGGTGGCGGGACGGCATACGGTGCATTGTGCCCGGGCGAAGGTGACGAATCGGGCATCGTGCGGTCACGATCAGGTCATGGGCGCGAACCTCGCGGTGAAGTGCCGCAGAGCCGGCGGCTCCTCCACGATGCGTGTCCCGGCGGGTTGCCGGCGCGCGGCTCATGGCGCCGGTCCCCGAGTCGGTGATCAGGTCGATCAGCACGTCCTCGGCGCGCAGCTGGAGGAGGTTGTGGTGCGCCTCGGCGGCCTTGGGGCGGCGCTCGGCGGCGGTGGTCAGGCGCAGCGGCCCCACGCTGTGGCTGCGGAACGGCTCGATGACGGTGCGGAGCTGCGGCTCGTGGCAGACGCCGGTGTCCATGGCCCCTTGTGCCAGGGGCCTGCGACAACCCCTCGGCCAGGGTTCGTGCCAGGCCGTATGCCGGTGCGCGGGGAGTCAGGTGCGCGCGGAGTCAGCCCCGCGCGAGGATGCTCCTATGGATGTCAAGCGGCGGTAGCGAGGTGTCCGGGCTCGATGCGCTCCCGGGTGAGGACGTAGTAGATCTCGCGGGCGATGAGTCGTTTGAGGCAGCGGATGATGTCTTTCTTCGAGAGTCCCTCGGCAGTGCGGCGGTGCAGGTAGGCCTGGGTGCGGGGATCCCAGCGCAGCCGGCACAGCACGATCCGGTAGAGCGCGGCGTTGGCTTGTCGGTCACCGCCTCGGTTGAGCCGGTGTCGGTGGGTCTTGCCCGAAGAGGCTGGGATCGGAGCC
>NZ_WLVL01000027.1 GCF_009707125.1 Arsenicicoccus cauae | reverse complement strand
CGCCGCACCGCCGAAGGCAAGACCCCACGCGAGATCCGCCGCTGCCTCAAGCGCTACGTCATCCGAGACCTCTACCGAACCCTCGAATCAGGCCCCACCACCCCTTGACGAACCATAGGAGCGTCGGTGGTCGTATGCCGCGACGCCGCGGCTGGACAGGGTCGCCGTCATGACGACGGCCCCTGCGTCCCGCACCACCCGACCGGACTGGGGCACCTACTTCCTCGGGGTCGCCGACGCGGTCGCCGTGCGCGCCGACTGCCGCCGCCGTCAGGTCGGTGATCGTCTCGGAGGACCGGCGCATCATCTCGACCGGCGACAACGGTGGCCGGGAGGCGTCCGGTCAGGTGGTCGAGGACGACCTGTCTCGTCCTATGGCTCTTCGGCCGCCGCCCGGGCGATCGCGCGACACACGAGCGCCGATGCTCGACATCGAAATTGTGTTCGGTAGGATCGTCCACAGGAGCCTCGGCCCAGCACGGCACCGTCCACAGGTCGTCACGACCCAGGGAGGGTCTGTCAGTGGTGGCCCCTAGCGTCTGACCCGAGACATCAACCACGTCACGGGTTGCCGGTGGGCGCGATCCGACGAGAGACAAGGACAGCAGTCATGGCAGCAGTCACCCCCATCAAGGGATCCAAGGCCCCGGCCGACCCCAAGGACGCGAAGTTCCAGGCGCTGTCCTCGGTGCTCGGGCAGATCGAGAAGTCGCACGGCAAGGGTGCGGTGATGCGTCTCGGCGACGACGTCCGTCCCCCGATCGAGGTCATCCCGACCGGTGCGATCGCCCTGGACGTGGCGCTCGGCATCGGCGGCCTCCCGCGCGGCCGGGTGATCGAGGTCTACGGCCCCGAGTCCTCCGGCAAGACGACGGTCGCCCTGCACGCCGTGGCCAACGCCCAGCGCAACGGCGGCATCGCGGCGTTCATCGACGCCGAGCACGCCCTCGACCCGGAGTACGCCAAGAAGCTCGGCGTCGACACCGACGCGCTGCTGGTGTCCCAGCCCGACACCGGCGAGCAGGCGCTGGAGATCGCGGACATGCTGATCCGTTCCGGCGCGCTCGACATCATCGTGATCGACTCCGTGGCGGCCCTCGTGCCCCGCGCCGAGATCGAGGGCGAGATGGGCGACAGCCATGTCGGTCTGCAGGCCCGCCTCATGAGCCAGGCGCTGCGCAAGATCACGGGCGCGCTGTCCTCCAGCGGCACCACGGCCATCTTCATCAACCAGCTGCGCGAAAAGATCGGCGTGATGTTCGGCTCGCCCGAGACCACCACCGGTGGCAAGGCGCTCAAGTTCTACGCCTCGGTGCGCCTCGACGTGCGCCGCATCGAGACCCTCAAGGACGGCTCCGATGCGGTCGGCAACCGCACCCGCGTCAAGGTCGTCAAGAACAAGGTGAGCCCGCCGTTCAAGCAGGCCGAGTTCGACATCATCTACGGCGAGGGCATCTCCCGCGAGGGTGGCCTCATCGACATGGGCGTCGAGCACGGCTTCGTGCGCAAGGCCGGCGCCTGGTACACCTACGAGGGCGACCAGCTCGGCCAGGGCAAGGAGAACGCGCGACAGTTCCTCAAGGACCACCCGGAGACCGCCGACGAGATCGAGCGCAAGATCAAGGAGAAGCTCGGCATCATCAAGCCGGTCGACGCGCCCGTCTCCGAGATCCCCGCGGTCGAGCCCCCGGTCGAGTTCTGAGTCGTATGCCGGGCCCCACCCCCGCAGGGCGTGGGAGCTGGAGCGGGGCCGCCTCCTGGGATCACGCCGAGGACGCCCGCCCCGCTCCCGCCT
This sequence comes from Arsenicicoccus cauae, assembly GCF_009707125.1. Lineage (GTDB taxonomy): Bacteria > Actinomycetota > Actinomycetes > Actinomycetales > Dermatophilaceae > Arsenicicoccus > Arsenicicoccus cauae. The sequence continues at coordinate 21,558 of NZ_WLVL01000027.1, read as the reverse complement.
CGCCTCCCTCTCCCGCTGCCAGGTCAGTTGCGGACGCCTCCGGCTCCGCCGACTGGGCAGTTCCGGCCGCCCCTGGCTCCGCCACCGGGGCAGTCTCCGCGGAGAGGCTCAGTCGGGCTCGCGAGGTCTTGACGCGAGTGGAGGCCGGTGTGTCGCAGGGCGTTCCGGACGTCCTGCCCGAGGATGCCCATGTCAGCCCCGCCACCTGGGGGGACCTGCGCGAGGAGGGGCGCGCGGACGCTCGGACGCCGACGACGCGATCCGATCGTCGAGGCGACGCGCCGAGCCGCGGCACGCGGGGACGCGACCCAGCCAGACCCCGGCGCCGCGGCCGGGCCGAGGATCCACCGGCCGAGGGTGCCGCCGCCGTCGACGCCGAGCCGGACCACGAGGACGTCGCCCGGCAGATCGTCCTGCGGCAGCTGGCCATGGCCCCCCGCAGCCGGGCCCAGCTCGAGACCAAGCTCCGCCAGCGCGACTGCCCCGAGGACGTCATCACCCGCGTCCTCGACCGGATGACCGAGGTAGGCCTCGTCGACGACGAGGCCTACGCCGCGATGCTCGTGCGCTCCCAGCAGGTGACCAAGGGTCTGGCCAAGCGCGCCCTCGCCCACGAGCTCCGCAAGAAGGGGATCGACAAGGACCTGGCGGACGCGGCCCTCGACGAGGTCGACCCTGACCAGGAGCGTCGCACCGCCCGGGAGCTGGTCGACAAGAAGCTGCGCTCGATGGGCGGCCTGACGGTCGAGGTGCAGACGCGCCGGCTCGCCGGGATGCTCGCGCGTAAGGGCTACGGGGCGGGGACGGCCTACTCGGTGATCCGCGACGCGATCGCCGACGCTCCCGAGCACCTGCGGGACTGACTCGCCGGCGTCGGCGGGTCACAGAGAATCCAGCGGCCGCTGGGCGACGGCGATCGTGCGGGAGTCGACGATCTCCTTGCCGTAGGGGAACAGCGTGACCGGGATGAGCTTGCGGTTGGCGATGGCCAACGGGATCCCGATGATCGTCGAGTGTTTCACCCCGGCCCGGCCTCCCATCGGAGCCACCCCCACCTAGGCTGGAGGGCCCCTGACCCTAGGAGCCCCCCGTGAGTGAGCCGGCGTTCGAGATCGACATCGACCAGGCGCAGCAGCCGATCGTGCTGGCCCTCGACGTGGGTTCGACGGCCAGCCGTGGCGCGCTCTACGACGCCGCGGGCCGCCCGGCGGGCAAGCGCGCCAAGCGGCCGCACGCCTTCACCACCGCGGCGGACGGCACGTCGACGATCGATCCGGACCAGGTGGTCGCCGAGCTCACCGAGATCGTCGAGGAGCTGCTCGACCAGCTGGACGGCGCCCCCGTCGGAGGGGTCGCCATCGACACCTTCGCCTCGTCGTTGGTCGGCGTCGCCGCAGACGGGTCGCCCCTGACCCCGTGCATCACGTATGCCGACGCCCGCTGCGCGGGGGAGGTCGCCGTCCTGCGCGACGAGCTGGACGAGGCGGACGTCCAGCAGCGCACCGGCACCCGGATCCACACCAGCTATCTCGCCCCGCGGTTGCGGTGGTTGACCCAGGTGCAGCCCGACTCGGCCGCGCGGGTGACCCGGTGGATGTCGTTGGGGGAGTATGTGCTCCACCGTCTCATCGGCACCGCGGACCCGGGCACGTCGACGGCCGCCTGGACCGGACTGCTCGACCGCCGGACGGGGGAGTGGGACGAGCAGCTGCTCGACGTCGCCGGGGTGAGTGTCGAGCAGCTGGGCACGCCCCGCGACCCCGGTGACACCCTCACACCGGTGGTGGACATCGCCGGACGCTGGCCTGCCCTCGCGGACGCGCGCTGGTTCGCCCCGATCACCGACGGCTTCGCCAGCAATCTCGGCAACGGCGCGACCGGGCCCGACACCGTGGTCGCCAGCCTCGCCACCAGCGGGGCGATGCGCGTCCTGATCGACGGCGCGCCCGCCACGCTGCCCACGGGGCTGTGGAACTACCGCGTCGACGACCGCCGCTCGCTGGTGGGCGGCGCGCTCAACGACGTGGGCCGCGCCGTGACCTGGGCGGAGGAGACGCTCCGGCTGCCCGAGGGGCGCGACGCGCTGGACGCGGTCCTGCGCGGGGCCCACGACGCCGGTACCCCTCTGGTCCTGCCGTTCCTCACGGGGGAGCGGTCGACCGGGTGGGCCGGGGGAGCCCGCGCGGCCCTGACTGGCCTGACGGTCTCGCACCAGGCGCCGGAGATCTTCCGCGCGCTGATGGAGGGGGTCGCCCTGAGTTATGCCCGCCTGGCGGCACAGCTCGAGGAGGCCGCCGGCGCACCCGAGCGGATCCTGGCGAGCGGTCGCGTCGGACAAGATCTCCCCGGGCTGTTCGCCCTGCTTGCGCACGCCGTCGACAAGCCTGTCACGCCCGTCACCATCAAGCGGGTCACGCTGCGCGGCACGGCCCTGCACGCCCTCGAGGTGCTGGCGCCCGACGTCGAGCGAGTCGCGCCGACGACGGGTCCCACCGAGCAGCCCGACCCGGACGCCACCCGGCACTATGCCGACCGGCTCGCGAGGTTCGAGAAGCTCTATGCCGCGATCGTCGCCCCCACCCCCCGCCGCTGATCGCCACGGTCTCGACGGTCGCCTCGGTCCCGGCGGTCGCCACGGCCCCGCCGGTAGCCCCTGTTGCCGTTCGCCGTCCGCCGCCTGACCCCGTGGGGCCAGGCGGCGGACGGTCGGCATGCGGCCTCAATCGCCCCTGTCGTTGACGACCTGCCGCAGGGTGTGCCGAATCTCGACGAGGTACGCCGAGTCCGCCATCACCTGGTCGATCGGCTTGTACGCCGCCGGGATCTCGTCGACCAGCGCCTCGCCGTCGCGAAACTCGATGCCCGCCAGGGACTCTCGGGGTTGCCGAGCCCGCGGACGACACATGACGCCGTCCCCATCGACCCGGGGACGAGCCCCGGCTCGCCGGCGCGCGCGGAGATCGCCCCCTTGCGGGACACCCACACCTGCCGGCCGAGGTGCGTCTCCTGCCCGGTGTAGTTCTGGTGCGTGTTGATCAGCTCGACCTGCTCGACCTCACGATCCAGCCACCGGGCGACGCAGCCGACGACACGCTCCGTCGTCCAGCTGGGAGGCCCAGCTGACGAGTCGCGCGGTGATCTTCTCCATGACCTTTCTCTTCTCCTCGGAGGGGTTGGCCGGGTGAGCCTGCCGCTCGCGAATCCGGTTGCTCACCTCATTTTCCGTGCCGTCGGCCGCGGCGGCGGTGTGCGCGCCCTACGGCCCGGGCCCGGGACGGCTAGGTGTTATGCCCAGGCACGTTGGTCGAGTCGTTGCGATGTGACGCTCTGATCTGGTGGCAGGCGAAGACCTCCCGGTGTGGAGTGGAGCTGTCTGAGGGTTCCGTTCCGCGACCAGGAGGTCTTCGTGTCTCACGCTACCCATGCCAATGCTGCTTTGACCCCACGCGCGCGCCTGCGCCTGGCGGTGCTCGTGGTCGAGCGGGGGTGGCCCATCGCCCGGGCCGCCGAACGGTTCGACGTGTCGTGGAAGACAGCAGCGAAGTGGGCCCAGCGGTACGCCGAGGAGGGCAGCGCCGGGATGCTCGACCGGTCCAGCCGCCCCCATCACCAACCCCGCCGAACACCACCCCGCCTGGTCCGCAAGATCGCGCGAGCCCGCCTGCGACATCGGATGGGACCGGTCCAGATCGGTGACCTGCTCGCCGTCCCCGCATCCACCGTGCACGCCGTGTTGACACGGTGCCGGCTGCACCGGCTGTCTTACCTCGACCGGGCGACCGGCGAACCGATCCGCAGGTACGAGCACGACCACCCCGGCGACCTGCTGCACGTGGACGTCAAGAAGCTCGGCAAGGTCCCCGACGGCGGCGGCTGGCGGTACGTCGGACGCGCCGCGGGTCAGCGTCATCGCGCTGCCACGTCGGCACGCACGGGCGTCCCAAGAAGCAAGTACCGCCAGCCCCTGATCGGGACCTGCTACCTGCACACCGTCATCGACGACCACTCCCGGGTCGCGTACGTCGAGGCTCACGACGACGAGACCAAGGAGACTGCAGCGCTGGTGCTGCGCAACGCGGTCGCGTGGTTCGCTGAACGCGGCGTCACCGTCAAGCGGGTGATCAGCGACAACGGCGGCGCGTACCGCTCCCACCTGTGGGCCGACACCTGCACCGAGCTCGGCATCACCGCGAAGAGGACCCGCCCGTACCGGCCCCAGACCAACGGCAAGATCGAACGCTTCCACCGCACCCTGGCCGACGGGTGGGCCTTCAAGAAGTTCTACCCCAGCGAAGCCGACCGGATCGCAGCCCTGGCACCCTGGGTCCACCAGTACAACCACCACCGGCCCCATTCAGCGATCGGCAAGGTCGCCCCCATCACTAGGTTGGACAACCTGTCTGGGCATCACAGCTAGGGTCGCGGGGTGTCTGATCTTGCTGACCTGCGTTGGCTGCTGCCCGGCTTCGTCGCGGTGGCGCTGGTGTGCCGCCTGCCCATCACGAGCCTGCCGCCGGCGCTGGCCACCATCAGTCGCGAGCTGCGGCTCACGCCGACGCTGGCGGGCCTGACCACGACGCTCCCGCTGATCTGCTTCGGCCTGTTCGCGTTCGTGACGCCGTTCCTCGTGGCGCGGTGGGGGACCGAGCGCACCCTGCTCGGCGCCACCGCGCTGACGGTGGCGGGCGTCGTGGTACGCAGCCTGCCGACCACGCCCACCTTCTACCTCGGGACGATCACCCTCGGCCTGGGCATCGCCGTGATGAACGTCGTGCTCCCGGCCGTGATCCGCAGCCGGTTCCCCGACCAGGTGCCGCAGCAGATGAGCCTCTACACCGTGTGCATGATCAGCGGCGCCTCGGCCGCCGCTGCGGCCACCGCCCCGCTGCTGCAGCACGGCCTCTCCTGGTCGTGGACGCTCGCCATCTGGGCCCTGCCCCTCACGGCGGCGCTGCTGATGTGGGGGCTCGCCGCCCGCGAGGTGGCCGTGCACCCGACAGGAGGCCACGTCGACGTCCCCCGGCCCCCGACCGGCATGGCCCACGTCGTGCGCCGCCCCCGCACCTGGTGGACGGCGGCGTTCATGGGCCTGCAGTCGCTCTGCTTCTACATGCCCCTGACCTGGCTGCCGGCGATCCTGCGCAGCCACGGCGTCTCCCCGGCCACGGCAGGTGTCATGCTCGGTGTCTACATGGGCCTCGGGATCCCCGGCAGCTTCCTCGGACCTCGTATGGCGACCCACCCGCACGCCTCCCGCGTCCTCGCGGGGTTCTTCGCGGCCTACGCGCTGGGCGTCGTGGCGCTCCTGGGCGGCGTGGCCACCTCCCTGCTCGGCGTCGTCGTCATGGGTTTCGGCCAGGGGGCGGGGATCGCCATCGCGCTGACCTTCATCGCCCAGCAGCGCGACCCGCACGACGTCCCGGCGGTGTCGGCCTTCGCCCAGGGCACGGGATTCCTGCTCTCCGCGGTCGGGCCGGTCACGGCCGGCGCGCTCTACCAGGCCACCGGCAGCTGGACCGTGCCCGTGCTGCTCATCCTCGCCGTCGCGCTGGCCCAGGCGGTGAGCGGTCTGGTCCTGTCGCGCCCGGCCCCCGTCCGTGGGGCCTATCCTGGATGACGCGATGAAGACCTATGACGTGCGCACCCACGGGTGCCAGATGAACGTGCACGACTCCGAGCGACTGGCCGGCCTCCTCGAGACGGCGGGCTATGTCGACCTCGCGAGCCTCCCGACCGACGAGCGGCCCCCGACGGCCGACGTGGTGGTCTTCAACACCTGCGCCGTGCGCGAGAACGCCGACAACAAGCTCTACGGCAACCTCGGCCAGCTGCGTCCGGCCAAGCTCGCCAACCCCGACCTGCAGATCGCCGTCGGCGGCTGCATGGCGCAGAAGGACCGCGACACCATCGTCAAGCGGGCCCCGTGGGTGGACGTCGTCTTCGGGACCCACAACATCGGGTCCCTGCCGGCCCTGCTCGACCGGGCGCGCCACAACAAGGAGGCGCAGGTCGAGATCCTCGAGTCCCTCGAGACCTTCCCCTCCACGCTGCCGACGCGCCGCGACTCGGCCTACGCCGGTTGGGTGTCGATCTCCGTGGGCTGCAACAACACCTGCACCTTCTGCATCGTCCCGAGCCTGCGGGGCAAGGAGCAGGACCGCCGCCCGGGCGACATCCTCGCCGAGTGCCGGGCGCTGGTGGAGCAGGGCGTCGTCGAGATCACCCTGCTCGGGCAGAACGTCAACAGCTACGGCGTCGAGTTCGGTGACCGCGGCGCCTTTGCCAAGCTGCTGCGCGCGACGGGGGAGATCGAGGGCCTGGAGCGGGTGCGCTTCACGTCCCCGCACCCGGCAGCGTTCACCGACGACGTGATCGACGCGATGGCCGAGACGCCCAACGTCATGCCGAGCCTGCACATGCCGCTGCAGGCGGGCTCGGACCGCGTCCTCAAGCAGATGCGCCGGTCCTACCGCTCCGAGAAGTTCCTCGGGATCCTGGACCGCGTCCGCGAGCGCATCCCGCACGCCGCCATCACCACCGACCTCATCGTGGGTTTCCCGGGCGAGACCGAGGAGGACTTCGCCGAGACGCTGCGCGTGGTCGAGGCCTCGCGGTTCTCCAGCGCGTTCACCTTCCAGTACTCCATCCGCCCCGGAACCCCCGCCGCCACCATGGACCACCAGGTCCCCAAGGCCGTGGTGCAGGAGCGCTTCGACCGGCTGATCGCGCTGCAGGACCGGATCTCCTGGGAGGAGAACCGCACCCACGAGGGCCGCACGGTCGAGGTCCTGGTCGCGCCGTTCGAGGGCCGCAAGGACCGCGAGACCGAGCGGATGTCCGGTCGCGCGCGCGACAACCGGCTCGTGCACTTCGCGGTCCCGCAGGGGGCCGAGCGGGCGCGCCCGGGAGACGTCGTCGAGGTCGACGTGACGTATGGCGCCCCGCACCACCTCGTCGCGGACGGCGCCCTCGACGGGGGCACCTACCGTGTGCGCCGCACCCGTGGTGGCGACGCGTGGGCGGCGCTGCAGGATGCCGCCGTGCCGGGCAAGCCCGCGGTCTCGCTGGGGATGCCGTCGATCGGCAGGCCCGCCGCGAGCGCGGTCACGGTGCGCAGCGGACCCGCCTGCGGCGCCTGACCTGACCTCAGTCGGGCATCCCGCTGCCGGTCACCGCTCCGGTGCCGGTGTCGGTCGACCCCTCGGTCGCGGCCTGCTGCATCTGGCCGTGGTCGGCGTCGGGGGAGTCGTGGGCGATGTCGGCCTGGCCGGGGGCTGCCTCCGCGGCGGCCTCCTGCGCGGCCTTGGCACCCTCGGGCAGCTGCTCGTCACGCATCTCGGTCATCGTGTGGCTCCTTCGAGTCGATCGGTGCCCTCCACCCTAGGCACCGCGACGCCGCCGCGGGGCCTTCGCCCGGACCAGAGCACGCCCGCGATCACGAGGACGCCGCCGAGCAGCTCGATCGCGGTGGGGCGCTCGCCGAGCACCAGCCAGGCGGTGAGGATCCCGACGACGGGGACGAGCAGCGAGTATGGCGCCACCACCCCTGCCGGGTGCCGCGCCATGAGCCACACCCAGATGCCGGAGCCGACGACGGTGCCGAGCAGCACGGTGTAGGCGAGGCCGATCCACGCCGGCGCCGCCGCGGCCGACGCCGACGTGCCGAGGGACGACGCGATGCGCGCGGGCCCCTCCACCAGCAGCGACAGCACCAGCATGGGCAGCGGCGGCACGACGGACATCCACAGGGTCAGGTGCAGGGGCTTGGGCGCGCGCGCCAGGCGGCTGCACAGGTTGCCGAAGGCCCACCCCAGCCCGCCGAGCACCACCAGCACGAAGGGCAGCACGCTCGTCGCCGTCGCCCGTGACAGGCCGACCAGCACGAGCCCACCCACAGCCACGGCGATCCCGACGCGTTGCGTCAGCCCCACCCGCTCGCCGAGCAGCAGCGCACCCAGCACCACGGTGAACGGCGCCGACGCCTGGAGCACGAGCGACGCCAGGCCGGCCGGGAAGCCCATGGCCATGCCGAGGTAGAGGCCGATGAACTGCACCGTCCCGAACCCCAACCCGTAGCCGACCAGCCACTTCAGCGGCACGTCCGGACGGGGCACGAGCAGGATCGTGGGCGCCGCGATGATCGCGAAGCGCAGGGCGACGAGGAACAACGGCGGGAACTGCTCCAGCGAGGCGTGGATCGCCAGGAAGTTGACGCCCCAGAGCACGGCCACGAGGGCCGCGAGGGCGCGGTGGGTCATCGGCATCCACCCATCGTCCGGCTCCGCGACCATTCAGGAAAAGCGACGATCCATGGCGCAAAGCATTAGGTTGACTTCATGGATATGCGCCACCTCGAGCTCCTCCGGGACCTGGCCGACCGCGGGACCCTGGCCGCCGTCGCCGCGGCGACCCACCGCACGCCCTCCGCGGTCTCCCAGCAGCTGCGCACCGCGGAGCGGGAGATCGGGGTGCGCCTCGTCGAGCCCGACGGCCGGCGCCTCCGGCTGACGCCCGAGGGCCGCCTGCTCGCGGCCGGCGCGGACGAGGTCGGCGAGGTGCTCGCCCGGGTCCGTGGACGGCTCGACGAGCTCGTCGGCACCCCCGCCGGCACGGTCAGCATCGGCACGCTGCCCAGCGCCGGGGAGGCGCTGCTGCCCGGCGTCCTCCAGCGCCTCAGCAGCACGCAGATCTATCTCGAGATCGACGACTTCGACGTCTCCGAGGCGGAGTTCGCGGTGCGGGCCCGCGACGTGGACGTGGTGGTGGCGCACAGCCTCACGCCCGGAGCGGCGAGCGTCCAGGACGGTCTCGTGCGCCGCGTCATCGCCCGCGAGCCCATCGACGTGGCGCTGCCCGCGAGCCATCCGCTCGCGGGACGCGCGACCCTGCGCCCCGCGGACCTCGCCGGCACGACCTGGGTGGGCGTGCCGGTCGGCTACCCCTTCGACACGGTCTTGGGGAGCATCGAGCGTGACCTCGGGGCGCCCCTGGAGCGCCGCTACCGCCTGCGCGACAACCGGCTGGTCGAGTCGCTGGTGGCGTCCGGCGAGGGACTGGGTCTCCTCCCTCGTTTCACCACGCGATCACGCCAGGGGGTCGTCATACGGCCTCTGCAGGGTGTCCGGGCGCACCGCTCGATCTTTGCGCTGTCCCGCCAGCAGCGGCACGAGCGCCTGGCCGTGCGCACCGTCGTGGACCTGCTGGTCGAGGTCGGCCGCGATCTCGTGCGGGCACGGGGAGAGGCCGCCACCCTCGAGGGGTGACGGCCTCTCGCGTCGTGAGGCGACGGCCGGAGCCGTCAGCGGGACGACGTCACTGGCTGTTGCCGCCGACGCGCTCGTCGCCCTGCTGCTGGACAGAGTCGATCTTGTCGGAGTGCTGCCCACCAGTGCGCTCGTCGAGCTGGTCGCCAGCTCGCTCGATGCCCTGGTCGGAGAACTGCTCGACCTTCTCGGGGTTCTGCTCCGCAGCCTCGGTGGCCTTGTCCTTGATGTTGTCGAACATGCTCATCGCCGTCTCCTTCCAGTCGGGGCCAGGTCAGGAGCACCTCGGTCCGTCGCCGGCACGGTGCGCTCCGCCGACCACCCTGCCCCACGCGACCGGTCCTTGTCACACGCTCTGGGACAATGGCACGTATGCCGGACCCCGCCCTGCCACCCGTCGTCGCCGTCGTCGGGGCCACCGCCACCGGCAAGTCCGACCTCGGGGTCGCCCTGGCCGCACGGCTCGGCGGCGAGGTCGTCAACGCCGACGCGATGCAGCTCTATCGCGGGATGGACGTCGGCACCGCCAAGCTGAGCGTGGCTGAGCGACAAGGGATCCCGCACCACCAGCTGGACGTCCTGGGCGTGCGGGACGAGGCGAGCGTCGCGGCCTACCAGCGCGAGGCGCGCGCCGACATCGACGAGGTCCGGCGACGTGGGCTCGTCCCTGTCCTGGTCGGGGGTTCGGGCCTCTACGTCCGGGCCGCGCTGGACCTGCTCGACATCCCGCCCACCGATCCCGACGTCCGCCGTCGGCTCGAGGCGGAGGTCGGCGACGACGCGGCGGGCCTGCCGGCGCTCGTCGAGCGCCTCCGACGGCTGGACCCCGTCGCCGCCGACCGGATCCTCCCCACCAACGCCCGGCGCGTCGTGCGCGCGCTGGAGGTCATCGAGCTGACGGGGCGACCCTTCAGCGCGACCATGCCGGAGCGGACCCATCGCCTGCCCACGGTCGTCGTCGGGCTGCGTGTGGACCGGCCGGTGCTCGACGAGCGGCTCGGCCTGCGCATCGACCGCATGTGGGAGCAGGGGCTGCTCGACGAGGTGCGGGCGCTGGACGCCGCCGGGCTCCGCGACGGGCGCACCGCGAGCAAGGCGCTCGGCTACGCCCAGGCCCTGGCCCAGCTGGACGGCGACCTGTCCGAGGGCGACGCCAAGGACCTGACGGCCACCCTCACGCGCAAGCTCGCCCGCCGTCAGGAGGCGTGGTTCCGCCCCGACCCGCGGATCGACTGGCACGACGCGACCGCCGTGGCTGTGGGGGAGCGCCCGCTCGGTGAGCTCCACGACGCTGTCCACGAAGCGGTCCATGCCGCGGTCCTCGACGCGGCGCCCAGGCTTGCACGAGAGGATGAGGCATGACTGCGCGCACCCTGCCCTTCACCAAGGGCCACGGCACCGAGAACGACTTCGTCCTGATCCCGGACCCGGACGGCTCGATCTCGTTGTCGCCCAGCGAGGTCGCGTGGCTCGCTGACCGCCGCGCGGGCATCGGTGGCGACGGGGTCATCCGGGTCGTCCCCACCGCGCTCGCCGGCGAGCCCGCCGTCATGGACCAGGCCTCGGACGCACGCTGGTTCATGGACTACCGCAACGCCGACGGGTCCGTCGCCGAGATGTGCGGCAACGGCACGCGGGTCTTCGCGGCCTACCTGCGCCGTGAGGGCCTCGAGCAGGACGCGGAGTTCGCGATCGCGACCCGCGCCGGCCGGAAGCACGTGCGCGTGGGGGCCGACGGCGAGACGGGGGAGGCGTCATACGCCGTCAACCTCGGCCCCTGGCGGCTGAGCGCGCCGGACCAGGCCGAGGTCGAGGGCTCCGACGCCCTCGTCAAGGTCGACGACCACGAGGCCGTCCCGGCGCTGTCGCTCGACCTCGGCAACCCGCACACCGTCGTCATGCTGCCCGCGGGGCGAGAGCTCGACGCGCTCGACCTCACCCGGCCGCCGCTGGTGCAGCCGACGCCCCTCGAGGGGACCAACGTCGAGTTCGTCCAGGTGCTCGGCCCGGGGCACCTGCGCATGCGCGTGCACGAGCGCGGGGTGGGGGAGACGCGCTCCTGCGGCACCGGGGCTGCCGCCGCGGCGCTGGCGGTCCGCTGGTGGGCCGGAGGCTCGCAGGCGGGCGGCTCGGAGGCCGGCGACCGCTGGCGGGTGGACGTGCCAGGCGGCACGGTGCACGTCCGTGCCCTGCCCGGTGACGAGGTCGAGCTGTCCGGGCCCGCCGCGCTCGTCGCCGACGGCGCCGTGGAGCGACCCGAGCGAGGATGACGGCCGCCCCGCGAGTCCGTCCCACATGCTGGATCACCCCTTTTGTCCGACCTGTCCGCGCGCCTAGCGTCGCGAGATGACTGCACCCAGCCCCCGCGGACCTCGTCCGTCGGCCACGCTCCGGGGCGTCCTCGCCCTCACGCTGGCCCTGCCTGTCACCGCGGCCGTCTCGCTCACCACCGCCGGCGCCACCCCTGTCCCCCAGCGCCCCGCCCCTCGTGACCAGGGCCCCGTCGGGCACACCCTGCCCAAGACCGGCACCATGACCGGGTCCGGCGGCGCGGTCGCCAGCGTCGATCCGGTCGCGAGCCAGGTGGGCATCGACGTGCTGAGGCGCGGGGGCAACGCCGCCGACGCCGCCGTCGCCACCGCCGCCGCGCTCGGTGTGGTGGAGCCCTACGCCAACGGCATCGGCGGCGGCGGCTTCTTCGTCTACTACGACGCCCGCACCAAGCGCGTGTCGACCATCGACGGGCGCGAGACCGCCCCGGCCGGCATGACCGAGACATCCTTCCTCGAGGGCGGCAAGCCGATGGACTTCACCAAGGCCGTCAACTCCGGCCTGTCCGTGGGGGTCCCGGGCACCGTGGCGACCTGGCAGGCGGCTCTGCAGGACTACGGCACCCGGTCCTTCAGCCAGATGCTGGCCCCGGCCGAGGAGATCGCACGTCGTGGCTTCGTCGTCGACGACGCGTTCGAGACCGCCACCGCCGACAACGCCAAGCGGTTCGCGCAGTTCCCCGCGACGGCCGCCATCTACCTCCCCGGCGGCAAGCCGGTCGAGGCCGGCACGGTCCTGCGCAACCCGGACCTGGCGGCGACCTACGCCGAGCTGCGTCGCCGCGGACCGTCCGCGCTCTACACCGGCGGCATCGCCCAGGACATCGCCAAGGTCGTCAACGCGCCGGTCACGGTGCCCGGCGTGACCGTGCCGACCGGCACCATGACGACGAGCGACCTCGCGCGCTACCAGGTCAAGCGCCTCGCGCCGATCCACTCGACCTACGAGGGCTATGACTACTACGGCATGGCCGGGTCGTCCTCCGGCGGCATCGCCGTCGCCGAGACCCTCAACCTGCTCGAGGAGTATGCCGAGCGCACCGGCGTCCCGCTGCGTGACGTCGACGACGTGCAGTACTACCACCGGTTCGCCGAGGCCACCGCGACGGCGTTCGCGGACCGCAACCGCTGGGTCGGCGACGTCCCCGGCGTGCCGCGCGACCAGCTCGTCTCCCAGGGCTTCGCCCGCGAGCGCGCCTGCGGCTTCGACCCGGCCAAGGCCCAGCAGCGGCCCATCGCCTTCGGCAGCCCGGACGGGGCCTACGGCGGCTGCGGCACCGCGCTCGGCAAGGTCGGCCAGGGCAACGACGGGCAGGCCACCACGCACCTGACGGTGGCGGACAAGTGGGGCAACGTCGCGTCGTACACCCTGACCATCGAGCAGTTCGGGGGCAGCGGCATGACGGTCCCCGGCCGTGGCTTCCTGCTCAACAACGAGCTCACCGACTTCAACTTCGCGCCCCTGACGCCCGGCGTGCCCGACCCCAACCTCCCGGCGCCGGGCAAGCGTCCGCGCTCGTCGATGAGCCCCTCGATCGTGCTCAAGGGCGGACGGCCGTTCCTGGCCGCTGGCGCGGCGGGCGGCGCGACGATCATCACCACGACCGCGCAGACCATCACCGAGGTCATCGATCGCGACAAGACCGCGATGGGTGGGCTGGCGGCGCCGCGCATCTCCTCGCGCAACACCGCGGCGACCGCCGAGCCGCAGCTCATCGACAGTGCCACCGGGGCGGCCCTCAAGGCGCTCGGCCAGCCGATGACGCCCTCGGCCACGATCGGCCGGGGCACGGCGATCCGGATGCTCGGCCGCAACCTGTTCGACGCCGGGGCCGAGCCGACCCGCGGTGGCGGCGGGTCGGCGATGGTGGTCCACCCGGGCAAGGCTGGCAAGGACAAGCACCGGCCGCGGCACCGCTGACCCCCCAACTCCGCCGAGTGGGGGCCGGCGACTCTAGGCGGCGGCCCGTCGGACGTGCAGGACCCGGAATCCCCTGGCGCTCGTGAGCCGCTCGACGACCAGCTGGGGACCGAGCTCGCGGCCGATCCACGCTTGGAGGGAGTCCGAGCCGAGGTTCTTCTGCACCACCAGGTAGGCATGGCCGTCCGGTGCCAGCCGGAGGAGCCAGGTCCGCAGGAGATCGTGCAGCACGGCCTTGCCGACCCTGATCGGTGGGTTGGACCAGATCAGGTCGTATGCCGTGCCCGCCGGCACCTCGGCCGCCGTCATCGCGCGGATCCCGGTGCAGCCCAAGGACTCCGCGTTGCGTCGGGCGAGGTCGAGCGAGCGCTCGTTGACGTCCACGGCGTGGACCGTGGCGTCGGGGGAGCGCAGCGCCAGCGTCAGCGCGATCGGCCCCCAGCCACAGCCGAGGTCGAGGAAGGTCCCGGTCGCGGGTGGGGGTGGTGCCTCCGCGAGCAGCACGGCGGTGCCCTTGTCCAGCCCGTCGGGGGAGAAGGTCCCGGGCGCCGTCTCGACGTCGACGGTCCGGTCCGCCAGGCGGATGCGGATCGACCGGCGCTCGGGCTCGGTCGCCGGCGCGCTCGACGTGAAGTAGTGCTCCTGCTGCTCGCTCATCACCTCAGACCCTAGCCCGCGGCATACGGCAGGGTTTGCCGGACCGTCACCCGACCGCACCCCGCGCGTTCACCCGAGAGGCGCAGAGTCGCCGTCATGGCCAACGTCTCTCGTCGTTCCCTGCTGACCGGTGCCCTCGGTGGTGCCGGCCTGGTCGCCCTCGGTCAGTCGACGTCGGTCGCGGCCGGCGCCACCCCCTCCCTCGTCCGTGGTCGCAGCACGCTTCCCAGCGGGGTGCAGGCCGGTGACGTGACGTCCCGCTCCGCAGTGGTGTGGTCGAGGTCCGACCGCCCCGGCCGCATGGTCGTGCGCCTCACCTCGGGGGGACGTCGCGGCTCCTGGCGCGAGCTCGCCGGTCCGTGGGCGACGCCGCGCAGCGACCTCACGGCCAAGCTCGAGCTCAAGGGTCTGGCGCCGGGCCGCGACTACGAGTACCGCGTCCAGTTCGAGGATCTCGACGGCCACCGCGGGGAGGTCGGCGTCGGTCACCTCAGCACGGCCGCCGTGCATGACGCGCCGACGAGCTTCGTGTGGACCGGCGACACCGCGGGCCAGGGCTGGGGCATCAACCCCGACCTCGGCGGCATGGTCGCCTACCGCGCCATGCACGAGCTGCGCCCGGACTTCCTGATCCACTCCGGCGACAACATCTACGCCGACGGCCCGATCCAGGAGCGGGTGGTCGAGGCGGACGGGCAGGTATGGCGCAACGTGGTCACCCCGCAGGTGGCCAAGGTCGCGGAGTCCCTGGACGAGTTCCGGGGGCGCTACCGCTACAACCTCATGGACCGCAACCTGCGCAGCATGTATGCCGACGTGCCCGTCATCAGCCAGTGGGACGACCACGAGACGACCAACAACTGGTACCCGGGCGAGGTGCTGACCGACCCGCGCTACACCCAGGAGCGGCGTGTGGACGTCCTGGCGACCCGGGCGCGGCAGGCCTTCTTCGAGTTCATGCCCATCGCCGACCGGCACGGCCGCGGCGTCCACGACCTGGGGCAGGCTCCCCGCGTCTACCGCAAGGTCGAGCGCGGAGCCCACCTGGACGTGTTCAGCCTGGACATGCGCACCTACCGCGGCGCAAACACCCCCTCGCTGGAGAAGCAGCGGACGGCCTTCCTCGGCACCGAGCAGGTCGACTGGCTGCTGCGCGAGCTGTCGCGGTCGCGGGCGACGTGGAAGGTCGTCGCCGCCGACATGCCGATCGGCATCATCGTCCCGGACGGCACCGACATCGAGGCGATCGCCAACCGCGACCCCGGCGCGCCCCTGGGCCGCGAGCTCGAGATCGCCTACCTCCTCAGCGAGATCAAGCGCCGCAGGATCACGGGCGTCGTGTGGTTCACGGCCGACGTGCACTACTGCGCGGCGCACTACTACGACCCGGCCAAGGCCGCCTTCAGCGACTTCGACGGGTTCCACGAGTTCGTCGCGGGGCCGATCAGCGCGGGCGGGTTCGGGCCGAACCAGATGGACGCGACCTTCGGTCCGCAGGTGCTCTTCCAGGGGCTGCCGCGCTACGCCAACCAGTCGCCGCGCGACCAGAAGGCGATGTTCTTCGGCTACACCGAGGTCGACCGCGCGGGCACGATGACGGTGAGCCTGCGCAACGGCCTGGGCGAGATTCTCTACACCAAGGAGCTTGCGCCGCAGGGGCGCTGACGCGCCCCGCCGCGACCACAGACCCCCTGGTCATGTGGGGCGCACCCGCCTAGACTGCGAGCCACCTGAGGGCGGTGGTCACCGTCCGTAGCCGCACGTCAAGGAGGACGGATGCGAGCTCTCGTCGCCATCACCCAGCTACCGGGGACCAGCCTTCCCGCCGCCCATACCGCCCGGCCCGTCCAGGCTGCGGGGGACCACGTCCCCGTCTCCGGGGGGAGTGTGACGATCGTGGCGGTGATCGCGGTCGTCTCCCTGCTGGCCCTGGTGGTGGGGACGGTGCTGCGCTCCCAGGTTCTGCGCGCCGACACCGGCACGCCCTCGATGCAGCGTGTGGCCGCGGCCATCCAGGAGGGCGCCAGCGCCTACCTCAACCGGCAGCTGCGCACGCTGGCGGGCTTCGTCCTGGTGGTGTTCGCGCTGCTGTTCCTGCTCCCCGCCGACGATGGCTCCGTCCGGATCGGACGGAGCCTCTTCTTCGTGGTGGGCGCGGTGTTCTCGGCGTTCATCGGCTACCTCGGCATGACGCTGGCGGTGCAGGCCAACGTCCGCGTCGCCGCGGCCGCAAGGGACGGGCGCCGGGCGCCGGGCTTCACCCTGGCGGTGCGCACCGGGGGAGCGGTCGGTATGGCGACCGTGGGTCTCGGCCTCCTCGGGGCGAGCGTGGTGGTGCTGATCTATCGCGCCGAGGCACCCGCCGTGCTCGAGGGGTTCGGTTTCGGGGCGGCGCTGCTCGCGATGTTCATGCGCGTCGGCGGCGGCATCTTCACCAAGGCCGCGGACGTCGGCGCCGACCTCGTCGGCAAGGTCGAGCAGGGCATCCCGGAGGACGACCCTCGCAACGCGGCGACGATCGCCGACAACGTGGGCGACAACGTCGGCGACTGCGCGGGCATGGCCGCCGACCTGTTCGAGTCCTACGCCGTGACCCTGGTCGCCGCCCTCATCCTCGGCAAGGCGGCCTTCGGCGAGCAGGGGCTCGTCTTCCCGCTGATCGTCCCGGCCATCGGCGTGCTCACGGCCGTGCTCGGCATCTACGTCACGCGCTCCCGGCCCGGCGAGAGCGGGCTCACCGCCATCAACCGCGGCTTCGCCATCGCTGCCGTCGTGTCGGCGGTGCTGTGCTCGATCGCCGCCTTCGTCTACCTCCCGGGCTCCTTCGCGCAGCTGCGGGGCGCGGAGACCGCCGGCATCGACCGCGACCCGCGCCTGCTCGCGGTCGGGGCGGTGCTGCTCGGCATCGTGCTGGCCGCCGTGATCCTCAAGATCACCGGCCACTACACCGACACCGAGTCCGAACCGACCCGCAACGTCGCCCGCACGTCGGTCACCGGCGCCGCGACGGTCATCCTGTCCGGCATCGGGGTGGGCCTGGAGTCGGCGGTCTACACCGCCACCGTGATCGGCGGCGCGGTCTACCTCGCCTACCTCCTCGGCGGGGGCTCGGTGATCGTGTCGCTGTTCCTCATCGCCCTGGCCGGATGCGGCCTGCTGACCACGGTCGGCGTCATCGTGGCCATGGACACCTTCGGTCCGGTCAGCGACAACGCCCAGGGCATCGCCGAGATGTCCGGCGACGTCGACGAGGACGGTGCCCAGGTGCTCACCGACCTCGACGCGGTCGGCAACACCACCAAGGCGATCACCAAGGGCATCGCCATCGCGACCGCCGTGCTCGCCGCGACCGCGCTGTTCGGCTCCTACAACGACGCCGTGATCACGGCCCTCGCCGGCGCCGGTCGGGACGCCTCCGAGGCAGTCAGCGGGTATGCCGTGACCTCGCCCAACGTCCTCGTCGGGCTGATCCTCGGCGCGGCGGTGGTCTTCCTCTTCTCCGGCCTCGCGATCGACGCCGTCACGCGCGCCGCCGGCGCCATCGTCCTCGAGGTCCGCCGCCAGTTCCGCGAGCACCCGGGGATCATGGACGGCACCGAGACCCCGGAGTACGCCCGGGTCGTCGACATCTGCACCCGCGACTCCCTGCGCGAGCTGGCGACTCCCGGCCTGCTCGCCGCGATGGCGCCGATCATGGTCGGCTTCGGGCTCGGGTTCGGGGCGCTGGCCGGCTTCCTCGCCGGGGCGATCGGGGCCGGGGTGCTCATGGCCGTCTTCCTGGCCAACGCCGGCGGCTCGTGGGACAACGCCAAGAAGCTCGTCGAGGACGGCGCCCACGGCGGCAAGGGCTCCGACGCCCACGCCGCGACCGTCATCAGCGACACCGTCGGCGACCCGTTCAAGGACACCGCCGGCCCGGCCATCAACCCCCTCATCAAGGTCATGAACCTCGTCGCCGTGCTGATCGCCCCGGCCGTCGTCCAGATGTCGGTGGGAGCAGGCGCCTCGACCTGGCTGCGCGCGCTCATCGCCCTGGTTGCCCTCGCGATCATCGCCGCCGCCATCCTCATGTCCCGTCGCCGCGTCGACGACGCCCTGCCGGAGGTCGAGCACCTGGTCGGCCCCTCGCCGGACCTGCCCTCGCGCGGCGAGCACCCCCACCTGGACAAGGTCCGCGACCTGGACTGATCCCCCGCCACATCCCGCCCACGATCGTGAGGGTTTCGTCCAAGAATCCTGTACGAAACCCTGACGATCACCGTCGTGGTGGGGCCGACGGGCGGTAGCGGCGGGAGCCGCCAAGTGGCTCACCATGATGCTGGTCAAGCACCCCAGCGTCCTGGCCGAGTCCCGAGGCTGGCAGAACGCCCAAGAGATCATCGGCAAGACCCCCGCCGACGAGCAGGCCACCAAGGCCAGCGACGCCCGAGCCCTACGCCTCGCCGTCCTGGTCGCCCTCACCCGCTGCGAGGGACAGACCGACCGCGACCACTGGCGCAACCAGCGCAGCACCACCCGCGACTATCTGACCGCCCTCGCCGGATGGTGCTACACCCTCTCCGACGTCGAGCGACTGGCCGCCGGAATGCCCGCCCTCGACACCGAGAACGAGCAGGACGGCGACAGCCCCGACGAGGACTGACCTGCGCAGCCGGGGGGCGACCACTCGCCCCCCGGCACCAGCGGCTCCGCCGCAGGAACGCGCCAGCCTCCGCACTCCAGCCCATCACCGCGTCTCACCCCGGGAGCCACCGATCCCAGGCGGCGGGCAGCTCGTACAGATCAACCGGGGCGGATTCATGGAAGAGCCGTACAGGCCACCACAAACCGGCACACTCTTCCTATGGCTCGCAAGCCGCAGCGGCGTACACCTCAACACTCACCGTCGACCGTGGTAGTCCCGGCCACCTCGAAGGCCGGCGACCCGCCCGACCTGACACCCGAAGATCTGCCCTGGTACGGATGGGTCTGCGCCACAACCTGGCTCACCACTGTCATAGGCATTGCAAGCGCAATCTGGGCCCCGCCGGTCGCTCACGCCATCGGGGAGGTTGGCGGCAAGACCGTCAAAGTCTTTCCGACAGCCCTGACGCTTCTTTGGGCCCTCGTGCTGCTCCTGATGGCCGTGCACCTGCGACATCTATGGGCCTTCTACCCGCGACACGCACGACCCACTTGCGGCGCTCAGCGGGAAGGTACTCGAGCTCTGGATGGAGCTCTACTACAGCGTCGCCGGGCGCCTCAAGACCGCCGCCGCAGCTATTGCCATCATGTTCCTCGCCGCCCTCCTAACGCCTAAAGAGAACGGCAATGCCGTGCTGCTCACCGCCGTAGGCGGACTCATGGGAGTAACAGCCCTCGCCGACCTCTTCGGCGATCGCAACCGCAAGCGCGCCCGCCTTGACGCCTGGTGGAAGTAAAATGCACCTGAACACCACGCGCAGGTCGCATCAGACGCAATGTTTATGTGGTGGGGCACCGGCATTATGAGCATCGCCGTCCTTGTCGTCACCATCAAGCCGCGATGGAACTGGGGGGTCGGAATCCCCGCCCTGCTCATCTACGTGGCCCTGGTCGAAATCAGCGGCAAACGCAAACTGCCCCTAACACGACCGCGCCCGTAGCCGGTGCTCTTCGACCACTCGGACCGGGTCCGAGACGGGGGGGTGTCCCTATGGTCTCCGTCAAGCCGCGGCGGTTGCCGGGGCCTGGTAGAGGGTGCCGTCTCGGAGCATGGCGTAGATGACGTCGCAGCGTCGTCGGGCGAGGCAGATGAGGGCGGCGTTGTGCTTCTTGCCCTGGGCTCGTTTGCGGTCGTAGTAGGCGCGGCTGGTGGGGTCGTGCAGGGCTGCGAAGGCGGACAGGAAGAACGCTCGTTTGAGGTTCTTGTTGCCTGACCTGGAGGGGTGCTCGCCGCGGATCGAGGACCCGGATCTGCGAGTGACGGGGGCGAGGCCGGCGTAGGCGGCGAGGTGTCCTGGGGTGGGGAAAGCGGTGCCGTCGCCGACTTCGAGCAGGATCCTCGCGGCGGTCCTGACTCCGACGCCGGGCATCGAGGTCAGGACCTGGGAAAGAGGGTGCGCATCAAGGATCTCCTCGACCTGCGCCGCGACGGTCGCGCGTTGTTCGAGCAGGCCGGCGAGCTGGGTCGCGAGCTTGGGGATGACGAGCTCGGCGGCGCGGGTGCCGGGGACGGTGACGGCCTGCTCGTCGAGAGCAGCCATGATCGCGTCGATAATCCGCTCGTAGGAGCGCGGGGCGCGGGGCTTGGCCACGCTCGTCAGCCGCCGGCGCCCGGCCGTGCGCAGACCCTCGGGCCCGCCGAAGCGGGCCAGCAGCTCGAGGACTGCCTTGTGGTGCAGGCGTGGGCCGAGGGCGCGTTCGAGTGCTGGGTGGATCTGGGTGAGCAGGCCGTGCAGGCGGTTGGTGACGCGGGTGACCTCGCCGGCGAGGTCGTCGTCGAACCCGACGATCACTTCCAGGTCGGCCAGGGCGTCGTCGTTCATGTCGACCCTGCGCAGCGTGTGCGGCATCGTCCGTGCCGCGTCCGCGATCACGAAGGCGTCGCGGGCGTCGGTCTTCGCTGCGCCGGGATGCAGGTCCGCGATCCGGCGCATCGCCAGACCCGGAAGATAGGCGACGTCCACGCCCGCGGCGCGGGCCACGGCGACCGGTAGTGCTCCGATCGATGCGGGCTGGTCCACGACGACGAGCACGGGCCCGACCGTCGACAGCTGCTCGTACAGGGCTCGCAGTCTGGCCTCGTCCTGCGGTAAAGCCTTGTCGTGCAAACGTTTTCCGCTGGTGTCGAGGGCGGTGGCGTGGTGGGTGTCCTTGCCGACGTCCAACCCCAGGTAGACCGCGTAGGTGCGATCGGGTAGCCCGTGCATGATGCCTCCTCGTGGACCGACGGACTCATAATCCGCTGGCCACCCCGCACACGACGGGTCGGGCGTCAGCAGCCGGCAGCCACGTTACGAAGAGACCTCCCGCGGGCGGGGGCCGTGTCCCTATCAGCGGTCACACCGACGCCACCAGGCCCGGCGACAACACCCCCCGGATCATGGACGCGACAGGGGCAGAGAGTCATACCGGACCTGGTGACCAGCACCCCCATCAGCGAGGGCACGACGAAGGTAACGGGCGGTCAGGTTGCGAGTGGACGGGAGATGAGGGTGCACGGACGTGGTCTCCTACAGCAGGCCGATGGCACGCATCTGTTCATCGACCCGGTCATCAAGCTTCTTCATGAAGCCGTCAGAGACCGTAGGCCCGTGCCGGGGGGCCCACTGCGGCAGGCGGACAGCCTGCTGACGCACGGCATCGGCCAGGCCGGCGGGGTCGGGCAGCAGCGCCCGGTAGGTCTTGTCGTACTGGTCCAGGACCA
>NZ_WLVL01000026.1 GCF_009707125.1 Arsenicicoccus cauae | reverse complement strand
TGAAGCGCTACCTCGCTCGCGAGCTCTTCCGACTTCTGCCAGCACCGGACGCCGTCGCCAACCCCGTCCAAGGAGAACTCGAAATCGCGGCCTGATCGACTTGACGATCTATAGGAGCATCAACGCGCTGATGGAGTGCGTGATCGGGCTCTTCAAGACCGAGTGCATCCGCACCACGGTCTTCCACCCCGGGCCCTACCGGACCCTCGCCGAGGTCGAGTACGCCACCGCCGGCTGGGTCGACTGGTACAACACCACGCGCCTGCACTCCACCCTTGGGATGATGACCCCAGTGGAGTACGAGCAAGCCCACTACGCGGCCCTCATCCGAGAGCCGCAACCCGTATAGGAGCGGCGCAGAACCTGGGGCGCTTCACACGATGCGCACCATCTCGACCCGGGAGGAGCTGTGCGCCATCGTTCCCCCGGACGACCTGTTCGCCCGGTATGCCGTCCCCGCCCGACTTCACGGTGGGTGGGTGCTCGGTGGCGCGGTGGCGTTCGAGCGGCGCAGCCACTCCGGGCGCCGTAACCTCGCGACGTGGGGCCCGCGCAGGGATCTCGGTCGGCTGCTGGACCGACTGATCGCGGACGGCGTGCTCTGCGCGTCGCTGGACCACGTGTCCGTCCAGCAGGCTGATGCCGAGGTGCTCCGCGCCCGCGTCCCGACCGCGGACGGCTCCGCGTGGGACTGGATGGCCACGGCCACCGCTCCGGCACCGACCCCGGCCGAGGCGCGCGTCGTCCCTCTCGACGACACCGCGGACGCCGCCGAGCTGCAGGACCTCGTCGACCGCGAGAACCCGCTCTCCGAGGGCTACCCCGGCACGGGTCGCAGCGAGCGGTGGGTCGGCGTCCGCGACGACGGGGGCCGGGTCGTGGCCTGCGCGGCGGTGCACCGGCTCTCCTCCGGCGCGGCGCACCTCTCGGGCATCATCGTCGCCTCCAGCCACCGTGGCCAGGGCCTCGGCCGAGCCACCACCGCCGTCCTCACGCGAGACCTGCTGCGCAGCGAGCCCGTGGTGACGCTCGGCATGTATGCCGACAACGTGGTCGCTCGCAGCCTCTACCACTCCATGGGCTTCGTCACCGACAAGGCCTGGTGGAGCTGCAGCGTCCTCGCCCCGGACGGCTCGGGCGCCGGCCGCGAGTCCGCCTGCTCCTGACCTACCGCCGGTAGAGGCATCGACCAGCCTTCGTTCGCCGGGCTGATGCCTCTACCGGGGGCGGGTTCGAGGGCGGCGCGTCAGAGCACGCCGTGCCAGCGCAGGACGCGCTCCAGGCCGGCCACGCCGTCGGCATACGGCTTGTGCGCGGCGCGGATCCCGGCGCGCCGTGCGCCCTCGATGTTGACCCAGGTGTCGTCGACGAAGAGCACCCGGTCTCGCTGGACGCGCAGGTCCCGCACGATGTGGTCGAAGTAGGCCCGGTCCGGCTTCTTGCAGCCCAGCTCGTAGGAGTAGTAGGCGCCGTCGAAGTGGTCGTCGAGGCCCTGGTCGCGCATGATCGCAGCGCGCATCGACTGCTGGTTGGTGGCGAGGTGGACCTTGACACCCCGGGCGCGGACCTGATCGACCAGCTCGAGCGCCCGCTGGTCGATCAGGATCAGGGACCACGCGGCAAAGAAGGCCTCCACCGGCAGGTCCACGCCGGACGTGCGCAGCAGCTCGGCGATCGCCTCAGGGAAGCCGTCGGTCCGCTGGCCGGTCAGGAAGGGCGCCTCGACGTCCAGCAGCGCCTGCATCCCCGGCCAGCGGGGGTGGCCCAGGACCTCGGAGGCCCACCCCTTCGGCAGGTATTGCAGGACGCCGTCGGCGTCGAGCAGCAGCGTGTCGATGGGGTGGGCCTTCGTCATACGAGCTCAGGACTCCTTGGGGGCGACGACCGAGGTGTCGAGGGCGGCCGCCGAAGCGGCCTGGTCCGTCGGCTTCCTGACCGCGTCGATACCCGCCTCCTTGCGCTGCTCCGGGGTGATCGGGGCGGGCGCGTCGGTCAGCGGGTCGTAGCCGCCGCCGGACTTGGGGAAGGCGATGACGTCGCGGATCGAGTCGTAGCCGCCGAGCAGCATGACGATGCGGTCCCAGCCGAAGGCGATGCCTCCGTGCGGTGGGGCGCCGTAGGCGAACGCGTCGAGCAGGAACCCGAACTTCTCCTGCGCCTGCTCCTGGGTCAGGCCCATGACCTGGAAGACCCGCTCCTGCACGTCGCGGCGGTGGATACGGATGGAGCCGCCACCGATCTCGTTGCCGTTGCAGACCAGGTCGTAGGCGTAGGCGAGGGCCGGGCCGGGGTCGGTGTCGAAGGTGTCGAGGAACTCCTTCTTGGGCGAGGTGAAGGCGTGGTGCACCGCGGTCCACGCGCCCCCTCCGACGGCGACGTCACCGGCGGCCTCGGCGTCCGCCGTCGGCTCGAAGAGCGGCGCGTCGTTGACCCACAGGAAGGACCAGGCCGACTCGTCGATCAGGTTGCAGCGACGACCGATCTCCAGGCGGGCAGCGCCGAGCAGGGCGCGCGAGGGCTTGGTCGCGCCGGCGGCGAAGAAGATGCAGTCGCCGGGCTTGGCACCCACGTGCGCGGCCAGGCCGGCCCGCTCGGTGTCGGTGAGGTTCTTGGCGACCGGGCCGCCGAGCTCGCCGTCCTCGCCCACGAGGACGTAGGCGAGACCGCGGGCGCCGCGCTGCTTGGCCCACTCCTGCCAGGCATCGAGCTGCTTACGGGGCTGCGACGCGCCACCCGGCATCACGACGGCGCCGACATACTCCGCTTGGAAGACGCGGAAGGTCGTGTCGGAGAAGAACTCCGTGCACTCGACCAGCTCGTTGCCGAAGCGTAGGTCGGGCTTGTCGGAGCCGAACCGGCGCATCGCCTCGGCATAGGTCAGCCGCGGGAAGGGCGCCTGCAGGTCGACACCGATCAGCGCCCAGATCTCCCTGGCGAGCGCCTCGCCGAGCTCGATGACGTCGTCCTCCTCGACGAAGGACATCTCGATGTCGAGCTGGGTGAACTCGGGCTGCCGGTCGGCGCGGAAGTCCTCGTCGCGGTAGCAGCGCGCGATCTGGTAGTAGCGCTCCATGCCGGCCACCATGAGCAGCTGCTTGAACAGCTGCGGCGACTGGGGCAGGGCGTACCAGCTGCCGGGGGCGAGGCGTGCGGGGACCAGGAAGTCGCGCGCTCCCTCGGGGGTGGAGCGGGTCAGCGTGGGGGTCTCGATCTCGACGAAGTCGCGCTCCCCCAGCACCTTGCGGGCCGCGGCGGACACCTGGGAGCGCAGCCGCAGCGCGGCGCCGGCGCTCTTGCCGGGGCGGCGCAGGTCGAGGTAGCGGTGCTTGAGGCGCGCCTCCTCGCCGACGGTGACGCGCTCGTCGATCTGGAAGGGCAGCGGCGCGCTCGGGTTGAGCACCTCGATCTCGGTGGCCACGACCTCGATCTCGCCGGTGGGCAGCTCGGTGTTGGCGTTGCCCTCGGGGCGCTCGCGCACCTCGCCGACGATCTTGACGACGTACTCGTTGCGCAGCTCGTGCGCGTCCCCGGCCGCCAGGACCTCGTCACGGACGACGACCTGGGCGACGCCGCTCGCGTCCCGCAGATCCAGGAACGCCACTCCACCGTGATCGCGCCGACGGGCGACCCAGCCCGTGAGCGTGACGGTCTGTCCGGAGTGGCTGGCACGCAGGGTGCCCGCCTCGTGGGTACGAAGCACGATGGTTCCTGTTCTGTGTGGCTGGGCGCCGCGGGTCGGCGCGCCCTCGCCATCCTACGGACTCACCCCTCCCCCGCTAAACGACAATGGGCCGTATGCCGACCGCGCCCCCAGCCATCAGCCCCACCGTCCTGCGGCGCACGGTGCTGCTCGTGGCCGCCCTCAACCTCGCGTACTTCTTCGTGGAGGCGGGGGTGGCGCTGGCGATCGGGTCGGTCTCGCTGATCGCGGACTCCGTCGACTTCCTCGAGGACACGGCGGTCAACCTGCTCATCGCCCTGGCGCTCGGCTGGTCGCTGCGCGCCCGGTCGCGCGCGGGCAAGGTCATGGCGGTGATCATCTGCGTGCCGGCGCTGGCCGCGGCGTGGGAGGCGTTCTCGAAGTTCCGCCACCCCGAGGCACCCGACGTCGTGCCGCTGGTGGTGACCGCAGGTGGGGCCGTGCTCGTCAACGGGCTGTGCACCTGGGTCCTCGCCCGGCACCGGCACGCGGGCGGGTCGATGACGGCGGCGGCCTTCCTCGCCGCGCGCAACGACGTGCTGGTCAACGCGGCGATCATCCTGATGGGTCTGGTGACCGCGTGGACCGGTTCCGGCTGGCCGGACGTGGTGCTGGGCGTGGTGATCATCGCGGTCAACGTGACGGCGGCGCACGAGGTGTGGGAGGTCGCCGAGGACGAGCGGGTCGCCGCCAAGGCCCTGGCCGGGGAGGAGATCGGCGACTGACGTCGGGTCTCCGACTGGGGGTCAGCGCTGCTCGAGGTCGAGGATGGCGGCGGCCGCCGCGACGCAGGCGTCGTCGAGCCAGGGGGGCATCGGCATACGACTGCCGATGAAGGGGCGCATCAGCCCGTAGGGGCACTGCCGCACAGCGAGCGCCATGACCTGCTCGAGGTGCTCGTCGCGCCGGCCGTAGAAGCCCGCGGCCTGCGCGCGGCCGAGCGCCCACACGTCGTCGTTGAGGGTGCGGACCTCCTCCTCGAGGCCCGCGGGCGGGGCCGCCAGCAGCTCGCGCTGGCGGTAGAGCGTCATCGCGACCGCGACGTCGGGGTGCTCGCGGCACCACCGGGGGATGTGGACCGCCTGCGCCAGCAAGGCGTCTCGCGGGTCGTCCAACTCGCGCGTCGCCAGCAGCCCGACGTGGAAGGCGCGGATCGAGCGCAGCCACAGCGCGACGAAGAGGTGCTCGCGCGACGGGAACCGGTGGTAGATCGACCCGATGGGTGCTCCCACGTCTTGGGCCACCTGAGCCACCGTCGCCGAGGCGCCGTGCGCCGCAACGGCTCTGAGCGCACCGTCGAGAAGGTCGTCGGCCGTGAACTTCGCGGGTCTTGCCATGGCGTCATCGTACGCCTAGTTTTAGAGCATGTTCACTAGAACCCCAATTCTAGATTGCGACAGTCCGCTCGCCCGGGCACTCCCCCGGGCCGAGTTCACCGAGCACCACGACACCGTCGTCGCCGCGCCGCCCGAGCGGGCGTGGGACGCCCTGATGGGCATCCGGTGGGCCGACCTGGCCCTCGGCCGACCACTCTTCGCCGTCCGCACCCTCGGCCGGCTCGAGCTCGCCGACACCCTCGTCACCGACCCCCGCGGCCCCGGCCGCCCCACGCACGTCGACCCGCCGCACTACTACGCCAGCGGCCTGGCGGGACGACCGTGGGAGCCGCGCGCGGACGCCCAGCGGCCCATCGAGTCCCTCGACCAGCTGCGGGAGTTCACCGAGCCAGGCTGGCTGCGCTATGGCATGGACTTCCGCCTCACGCCTCTCGCGGGCGGGCGCACCCACCTGGAGACGACGACCCGCTGCGACCCCACCGACGAGGTCGCCCGGCGGCGGTTCCGCGC
Source organism: Arsenicicoccus cauae (assembly GCF_009707125.1). GTDB lineage: Bacteria > Actinomycetota > Actinomycetes > Actinomycetales > Dermatophilaceae > Arsenicicoccus > Arsenicicoccus cauae. The sequence continues at coordinate 16,045 of NZ_WLVL01000026.1, read as the reverse complement.
GTACTGGACCGTCATCCGGCCGTTCTCGGGGATTCTCCGCCGAGACCTGCTGCGCGCCATACGGACTCGCGCGGAGCGCGGGGCGTGAGCACCGCTCGCCCGCCCCAGACGTGGGCCCGGTGGGCCGCCTGGGGTGCCTTCCTGTCCACGATCCCCTCGGCCGTATGGCGCCTGCTGATGCTCTACGGGGTGCTGCCCGGCACGGCTGACCTGCGAGCGCTGCACGCCGGCGAGGAGGGCTACGTCTGGGGGCTGAGCATCGTGCAGGTCGCCTGCGGAATGCTCTCGCTGGGGCTCGTGCAGGGGTGGGGCGAGCGGGTGGGCGGCCTACGCCTCAACCGGTGGGTGCCGGTGCTGGTGGGCGGCCTCGGCGCGCTGGCCGTGACCTGGCTCTTCACGATCACCATGCCCACGCAGATCCTGACCGGTCACCGCCCGGACGAGTACACCATGCACGGCGGCCCGCTCGTGCTGATGGGGGCGTGCTACCTGCCGATCCTGCTCTGGGGGCCGCTGCTGCTCGTTGCGGTGGCGGGGTACTGGCGGCGTCGGCGACCCTAGAGCCATGGAGCCGCGCATCTCTCTGGTCACCCTCGGCGTCAGCGACCTGGCCCGCTCGAAGGCCTTCTACTCGGTCTGGCTCGGGGTCCCCCCGGCCACCGACCACGACGACGTGGCGTTCTTCGCCACGGGCGGGACCCGGTTGTCGCTCTACGGCTACGAGGCATTGGCCGACGACGTCGGGCCCGGCTTCGCCGACCAGCAGCGGTCGCGCTTCCCGGGGATCACGCTGGCGCACAACTGCCGTGAGCGCCACGAGGTCGACGAGTTGGTGGCGGCCGCGGAAGCCGCCGGCGGCACCGTCGTCAAGCCGCCCGCCGAGGCCTTCTGGGGCGGCTATTCCGGCTACGTCGCCGACCCGGACGGCTACCTGTGGGAGATCGCCTGGGGCGCGTTCCCCATCGCGGAGGACGGTCAGCTGGTCCTGGGCTGACCCCTGACCCCTCCCCCGTGCACAACTGCTGCACTTGTGGCCGCCCCACCTGAACCCACCGTTGCGGCACAACAGGATTCACACAGGCCGCCGCTGGATGTGCAGCAGTTGTGCACGCCCGACCTCGGCGACCGAGTCGGGTCAGTCCGGGAAGTCGCCGTCGACGTAGACCCAGCGCCCGAGCAGTCGTCGGAACCGGCTGATCTCGTGCAGCTCGTGGGTGCGTCCACCGACGAGCGACCGTGCGGCATACTCCACCTCGTCGCCGTCGGCGCGGATCACCCTCAGCCCCAGCCACTCTCGCTCGGAGTCCAGGCGCAGCTCGCCGGGCCGGGTCGCCGGGTCCCAGGTCTGCAGGAGATAGTCCGCGTCCCCCACCACGAACGCGCTGTAGCGCGAGCGCATCAGCTGCTCGGGGGTCGTGGCCGTATGCCGACCCAGGTGCAGCGGTCGACAACACCGTTCGTAGGGGTCACCGGACCCGCACGGGCACTCCCCCGGCGTGCGCGGCCTGGCGACGCCGAAGGCCGCGCCGGACCCGAAGGCCGAACCGTCGCGCCCCACGGTGCCGCTCACCGATGCGCCGGGTGCTCGGGCCAGGGGCTGTCGGCGGGGCGCAGCGAGGCCCAGCCTCCCGCCCGCGAGGCGTGCGCGGCGAGGATCCCCACCACGGTGGAGGGGTTGTGCACCCGGCCGGCGAGGACCGCGTCGCGCGCCTCGTCCAGGGCGACCCAGGCGGTCGGCATACCGGCCTCCTCGGCGGTGCGCTCGTGGCGCTCCTCCGGGGCGACCAGGGACAGGTCGCGCGCGAGGTAGATGCGGATCGCCTCGTCGCTGCCGCCGGGCGTCGTCCAGTAGTCCACCAGCACGTCCCAGCGCTCGGCACGCAGGTCCGCCTCCTCCAGGAGCTCGCGGCGTGCGGCGTCGGCCGGATCCTCCCCCGCCACGTCGAGCAGACCGGCCGGGATCTCCCACGCCAGGGCCCCCACCGGGACGCGGTACTGCTGGACCAGGGCGACGTGCTCGTCGGCGTCCAGGGCCACCACGGCCACCGCACCCGGGTGTCGGAGGTACTCCCGCTCCACCTCCCCGGCCTCGCCCAGGTCGACCCGCTCGCTGACCAGGTCGAAGACCCGCCCCTCGTACAGCACCCGGGAGGCCACGACCGGCCGAGGCTCCCGCCGGTCCTGCAGCTCCGTGCCGGCGATCCTCGGCTCGCCGCGGAAGTCCTTGTCGCCCATCAGGTCTCAGGCCCGGTCCGAAGCGAAACGACGGGGCGCGGAGGCCGCGACCTCGATCCCGCGCGCCTCCAGGGCCGCGCCGACCAGGCCGGCGAAGAGCGGGTGCGCGCGGTGCGGACGGCTCTTGAACTCCGGGTGCGCCTGGGTGGCGACGTAGTAGGGGTGGACCTCGCGCGGGAGCTCGACGAACTCCACGAGGGAGCCGTCGGGCGAGGTGCCGGAGAAGACCAGGCCGGCCGCCTCCAGCTGCTCGCGGTAGGCGTTGTTGACCTCGTAGCGGTGGCGGTGGCGCTCGCTGACCTTCTGGGTGCCGTAGGCGGTGGCCACGACCGAGCCCTTGGCGAGGCGGGCGGGGTAGGCCCCCAGGCGCATCGTGCCGCCCAGGTCGCCCGCACCCTCCACGAAGGCCTTCTGCTCGGCCATGGTGGCGATGACCGGCGCCGGGGACTGCGGGTCGAACTCCGAGGAGGACGCCTCCTGGATGCCCGCGAGGTTGCGGGCCGCCTCGATGACCATGCACTGCAGGCCCAGGCAGATGCCGAGGGTGGGGACCTTGTGCTCGCGGGCCCACTGCAGCGCGCCCAGCTTGCCCTCGATCCCCCGGACCCCGAAGCCGCCCGGCACCAGCACCGCGTCCACCCCGGCGAGCGCCGCCTCGGCACCCTCGGGGGTGTCGCACGTGTCGGAGGCGACCCAGCGGATGTTGACCCGCGCGTCGTGGTCGAAGCCGCCGGCGCGCAGCGCCTCGGTCACCGACAGGTAGGCGTCCGGCAGGTCGATGTACTTGCCGACGAGGGCGATCTCGACCTGGTGGGCGGGCTGATGGACCCGCTGCAGCAGCTGGTCCCAGTCCTTCCAGTTGACGTCGCGGAACTTCAGCCCGAGTCGTCGGATGACATAGGCGTCGAGCTGCTCGCGGTGGACGACCTTGGGGATGTCGTAGATCGAGGGGGCGTCGACGCAGGCGCACACGCCCTCGGCGTCGACGTCGCACATGAGCGAGATCTTCTTCTTGATGCCCTCGGGGATCTCCCGGTCGGCGCGCAGCACGAGCCCGTCGGGCTGGATGCCGACCTGGCGCAGCGCGGCGACGGAGTGCTGCGTCGGCTTGGTCTTGAGCTCACCGCTCGGCGCGAGATAGGGCACGAGCGAGACGTGCAGGAAGAAGCTGTTGTCGCGGCCGATCTCGTGCCGCACCTGCCGGGCCGCCTCGAGGAAGGGCAGCGACTCGATGTCGCCGACGGTACCGCCGATCTCGGTGATGATGATGTCCGGAGCGTCCTTGCCCAAGGTGGCGGGCTCGCGCATCCGGTCCTTGATCTCGTTGGTGATGTGCGGGATCACCTGGACGGTGTCGCCGAGGTACTCCCCGCGCCGCTCCCGGGCGAGGACGTTGTTGTAGACCTGGCCGGTGGTGACGTTGGCGCGACCGACGAGGTTGACGTCCAGGAAGCGCTCGTAGTGGCCGATGTCCAGGTCGGTCTCGGCCCCGTCCTCGGTGACGAAGACCTCACCATGCTGGAAGGGGTTCATCGTGCCGGGGTCGACGTTGATGTAGGGGTCGAGCTTCTGCATCGTCACGCGCAGCCCACGGGCGCGGAGCAGATGTCCGAGGCTGGAGGCCGTGAGCCCCTTGCCGAGCGACGAGGCAACGCCTCCGGTCACGAAGATGTGCTTGGTGTCCACCACGGAGTTCGATGGTACGTCATCATTCCGTGACCTCGGGACGACAGGCCGTATGCCGACCGCGTGCCCTCAGCGACGACTGTCTTGCACGCACAGGGCATACTGCGACAGCGCGGCGTCCACCGCGTCGTCCTGCGTGGGCAGTGCCTGCGCCCGCGCGAGGGCGCGGGCGCGCAGGTCCTCTCGCTCGGCGGGGTCCTGCGCCACCCGCGCCACCGCGTCCGCGAGCGCCTCGGCGTCGCCGACGGGGACGAGCACCCCCGCGGACCCGACGACGGCCGCGGTGCCGCCGGCGTCGGTGGCGACGATGGCGGCGCCGGCCTCCAGCGCCTCCTGCAGGGCGAGCGGCTGCCCCTCCCAGTTGGCCGAGCTGACGACCAGGTCGGCGGCCGCGAGCAGGTCCGGCACGTCACGGCGGTCGCCGAGCAGCCGCACCGGCAGGCCGCGCTCGGCGATGTCGGTCTCGAGGTCGTGCCGCATCGGCCCCTCCCCCGCGATGACGAAGCGGATCCCGCTGTTCTTGAGCCGCGCGGCGGCGTCGAGCAGCACCGGCAGGCCCTTCTGCGTGGTGAGGCGCGCCACGACGACGGCGAGGGTCGTGTCGTCGTCGACGCCCAGCTGCCGACGCACGGTCTCCCGGTCTGCCCGCGCCCCGGAGAACGCCGGCGCCGGGATGACGGCGTGCTCGACCCGGCGGGCGCCCAGCTCGCGCTGACGCTCCTCGAGGTCCCGGCTGACGGTGAGGACCAGGTCGGCCTTGCTGGCGACGAGCCGGTCCAGGGTGTTGTAGACGCCGCCCAGCCAGGAGCTGTCGGGCGTGGCGTTGTGCAGGGTGACGATGAGCGGGGCCAGGTGCCCGGTGCGGGCGAGGGAGCACAGCGCCCCGGCGCGCAGGCCGTGGGCGTGGACGACGTCGGCGCCGTCGATGAGGGCGCGCAGCGTCTGGTGGGCCCGCAGGTCGTTGGCGGGGTGCGGCCGGTCCGAGATGGGCAGGTGGACCACGCGGGCACCGGTGGCGCCGTAGGCGAAGAGCTCGTCGGCCGACTGGGGGCACCCGACCATGACGTCGTGCCCACGGGCGACGAGGCCCTGGACGAGTCCGTGGACGTGCCGTCCCATGCCGCCGGAGCTTGTACCCACGACCAGGAGGATGCGCATGGCAGTAGTTCACCACGAACGTGGATCAACCGCCCTGACGGACCGCCCCCCGGACAGCGCCGACGAGCGCCCGCACGCCCACCCGATCCAGGGCGGCCGCCGCACCCAGCCACACGGCGAGCGCGACCACCCCGCTCGCGACACCGAGGGCGACGGGCCCGGCGACGCCGCCGGCGTCCGCCGTGCCGGGCATGCCTGCCGTGGGCCACCAGGCTGTGGCGAGGCGCCCGGCCACACCGGCCACGGGTATGGCGAGCGCGGCGCCCGCCACGGTCCGGGTCAGCCCGGCCGTGGTCGCGGTCCCCCAGGCGCGACGCACGGCCGCGAGCAGCCCGGCCCCGGCGACGGTCATCCCGACGCTGCTCGCCACCCCGAGGGCGGTGATCGTGGAGCCGGCCGTGGCGGAGCCCGCCGTGAGGACGAACGGCACCGCCGCCGCCAGGAGCCAGCCCGCCGCCGTCCACCTGGCGGCGACCGAGGGACGGCCTCGGACGTAGAGGGCGCGCGTCAGCAGGGCCACGAGCCCGTAGCCGAGCAGGCCGGGGGCGAAGCTGGTCAGGCCCAGGTCGACGCTGGTCGCGAGGTCGGGCCCCTGCCCGTGGTGCCGGCCCGCATCGATGGTCGCGAAGAAGCGACCCACCGCCGGGGCGGCCGCCACGAGGACGGCGGCCCCGAGCGAGCCCGACAGGGCCACGACGCGCACCGACCTGCCCAGCCGGGCGGAGAGCTCGGGGGTCACCGGAGCCCGCTGTCCGCCACGCTGCGTGAGGGAGGGGAGCACCGCCGTCGCCACGGGGACAGCCAGCACGGCGTAGGGGAGGACGTAGACCGCCTGGACGTACTGGTAGACGTTGAGCACGCCCGTCCCGCCGCGGTGGTCGGCGATCCACACGGTGGCCAGCACGGCGACCTGCTGCGCGAGCAGGGCGATGATCCCGGCGACGGCGAGACGGCGCACCCGGCGCCCCGCATCGTCGGGCAGGCGCAGGGTGGGGCACAGCCGAGCACCGCTGCGCCACAAGGGGACCAGGAGCGGCAGGCTCAGGGTGACCACCCCGAGCGTCGTGCCGCCCGCCAGCGCCGCCACGGCCCCGTCCGGCAGCGTCGCCCCCGTGGCGCCGGGGGGCGCCATACGGCCGTAGGCGACGTAGGCGGCGATCACGACGAGGCTGGACAGCAGCGGCACCAGGGCGGGCCAGGCGAAGCGCCGACGGGCCTGCAAGGCGCCCGCGGCGACGACGCCGATGCCGTAGAGGGGGATCTGCGGGGCGAACCACCACAGCATGCGGGTGGCGAGCTCGCGCTGCGACGCGCACGCCTCGTCGGGCAGCAGGAAACCCGCGACCGGCGCGGCGACGAAGGCCAGGACCATGGCGAGGGGTACAAGGACCACGCAGGCCCAGGTCAGCAGTGCCGAGACCACCTGGTCCGCGCGGTCGTGGTCGTCGTCAGCGAGGTAGCCCGCCACGACGGGCACCGCGACCGCCGCCAGGGCCCCTCCGGCGGCGACCTCGTAGAGGACGTTGGGCACGGTGTTGGCGGCGGCGTAGGCCGTGCCCACGCATCCCGCCCCGACCTGCCCAGAGAAGGTCAGCCAGCGGCCGAACCCGACGACGCGCGCCAGCAGGGTCAGGACGGCGATCAGTCCGCTGGCCGCCGCGATCCCCCGCACCGCGCGGGCGCTCACGTGGCGCGGCCCCACGCGTCGACCGCGCGCAGCACCGGGCTCGCCTCGATCACGGCGCTGAAGCTCACGCGCTCGCTCGCGAGCACCAGGCTGGAGAGTATGGCGAGCGCCAGGGCCCTCGCGGGGAGCCGGCAGCCGGCGACGACCGCCGTCCCGAGCAGCGCCCCCGCGGCGTTGGCCCCCGTGTCGCCCAGCATCGACCGGCCGGCCAGGTCGTCCGGCAGCATGCCCAGCGAGGCTCCGGCGGCAGCGGCGGCGAGCGTCGCGGGGCCGGGACCGAGGACCGCGGTGATCGGAGCCGTGAGCAGGACGACCTTGAGGGCCCTGCCGGGCCGCAGGTCGAACAGGTTGGCGAGGTTGGCCGAGGCCGCCACGACGCCCGCCCCCACGACCGCCTCCACCAGCTCGGTCGTCCCACCCCGTGTGGAGCGGTGCCGTCGGGGCCTGTCGATCACGGCGGTGGCGAGGGCCCCGGCGGCGGCCAGGCCGACGATCTTGACCGCGCCCGTGGTGATCTCGCCGCGACGGAGGGCGCCGAGGTGGCCGCGCAGCCCCTTGACGGAGGTCGTGCCGGCGTGGTCGTCCAGGGCGCCGAGGGCGGCGGCGGCGGCGGTGGCGAGCAGCCCTGCGCATGCGGCGCGGGACGGGTCGAGGGCGAGGGGCACAGCGGCTCCCAGCGCCCAGGCGGGCCCCTCGAGGAGGGTGACCGCGCGCCCCGCGTGGTTGGTGCGCTCCCAGACCGCGTGGCCGAGCGGGGGGTGGCGGCGCGCGACGGCGGCGGCGCACCGCGCCGTGACGGCGGACAGTCCGGCCGCGACGATCGGTCCCGGTCGTGGCGAGGCGGGCAGGGACGGCCGGGCGGGCAGGGCGGGCACGCCGGTCACCGACCGAGGTCGGGGACGACGGACTCGGCGTCCGAGCCGGTGCCGTACCGACCGGCACCACCTTGCTGCTGGGCCGCGAGCGCGACGGCGGTCGCGACCTGCCCGACGGCGCGGTCCGCGTCGTCGACGGTGGAGACAGCGGCCGCCGCGGCCCGGTCCGCGCGGACGCCGCTCACCACTGCGGCGGCGCTGAGGTTGTCGGGGTCATCGGTGGGGCGCGTCGGCGACACGAGGACGGAGCCGTTGGACACGGCGTCCGCGCCCCGGACGAGCCGGGCATAGGCCCGCACCTGCGGGCCGGTGCCCGTCGCGGTGCTGGCCACCATGGGGGCGGCCACCGTCACCATGAGGGTGGCTTCCGTCGGGTCCTCGCCGCGCACGCTGACCAGACCCTTGCCGCGGAGCACCTCGAGGGCCTGGCGGGCGCGGGCGGCGTCGCCCTGGCCTCGGCCCTGGGTCGTCCCGGTGAGGGTGGCCCGCCCGAGGACCGTCCCGGGCAGCAGGCCCTCACCGACGGTGCGCGCGTCGATCTGCAGGACCTCGGCGGCCTGACGCACGGAGTCGGTGAGCTCCCCCGAGGAGTCCGGGCGCGTCCACGCGTCGCTGAGCCGCACGACGGAGGCCACGGCAGCGCCCGACTCGGTCAGGGCCGTCTGCACCCCGCTGACGACCTGCTCGTCCGCACCCGCGGCGGCGACCACGACGACCCGGCGGTCGGCGAGCCGGCCAGCGAGCAGCTGCGGGCGGCTGGCCGTGGCGTAGCTCTCGCCCGCCGCGACGGATCGGCGGGCGGCGGTGAGCTCCTGGTTGAGGGCGGTCTTGTCCTCCCGGAGCTTGGTGATCTCGGAGGTCAGCGTGGTGCCGATGTCCTCCTTGAGAGGGCCCGCGCCCAGCACGATGCCCACGGCCAAGGCCATGAAGATCGCGATGACGGACACGAGGTGGTAGCGGAAGTCGATCACGTGAGGAGCCCCCCGAGCCAGGAGATGAGGTCGTCCCACCGTGCCATGACCGCCTGCAGCATCGCCTGGCCGCCGGGCGTGACCGACAGGGCGACGCCGAGCGCCAGCAGGCCGGCGAGGACGAGCAGGACGAGCGACGCGCTCGAGATGCGCGTGCGGTAGAGCCGCGACACCCCCTTGGCGTCGACGAGCTTGCCGCCGACCCGCAGGCGGGTGAGGAAGGTGCTGGCCATCCCCTCGCGCCCCTTGTCCAGGAACTCGACGAGCGTCGCATGCGTGCCGACGGCCACGATCAGCGTGGCCCCGGCGTCGTCGGCGAGGAGCATGGCGATGTCCTCGCTGGTGCCGGTGGCGGGGAAGACGACGGGGGCCAGGCCCAGCGCGCGGACCCGGTCGAGGCCCGGTGCGCGACCGTCGCGATAGGCGTGGACGACGATCTCCGCCCCGCTGGTCAGGGCCTGGTCGCTGACGGAGTCCATGTCGCCGACGATCAGGTCGGGCCGGTGCCCCAGCTCGAGCAGGGCGTCGGCGCCGCCGTCGACCCCGATGAGCACGGGGCGGTACTCCTTGACGTAGTGCTGCAGGGCCCGCAGGTCCTCCTTGTAGTGGTAGCCGCGCACGACCACCAGCACGTGCCGACCGGCGATGGCCGTGTCGATGTCGGGGATCCCGACTCCGTCGAGGAGCAGCGCGCGCTCCTTCTTGAGGTACTCCATCGTGTTGGCCGCGAAGGCCTCGAGCTGGTTGGACAAGCCGATGCGCGCGAGGGTCTGGGCGGCCTCGATGCTCTCGGCCGACTGCCGGTGACCGGTCACCACGCTGCGCCCGTCGACGACCAGGGTCGCGTCCACGAGCTCTGCGACCGTCCCCTCCTTGACCTGCATGACCTCCGGGCCGAGACCGTCGACGTGCGGTATGCCGGCGTCGAGCAGGATCTGCGGACCGAGGTTGGGGTAGCGCCCGGTGGTGGAGCGTGCGGCGTTGAGCACGGCGGCGGGCCGGCAGGCCACGAGCGCCTCGGCGCTGACCCGGTCGATGTCCGCGTGGTCGATGACCGCGATGTCCCCGGGCCGCAGGCGCTTCGTGAGGTCCTTGGTGCGACGGTCGACACGGACCGTGTGCGTGCCGGCCGTCGGATCCTCGGGGAGGGATCGACGGAAGTGGGGAAGCTGGGACATCGTCATCCATCGTGCCACGGTGTGCTGCGGGCCATGATCAGGTGCCCTCCCGCGGCTCGTTGACGCGCTCCTGTGCGCTCGCCAGGAGCTGCTGGGCGTGCTCGACCGCGGCGCCGCTCTCGTCCCCGCTCATCATCCGCGCCAGCTCGCGCACCCGCTCGTCGCCGGCGACCTCCACGACGCCGCTCGCTGCCACCTGACCGTCGTCCGCCTTGCGGACGACGAGGTGCCGGTCGGCATAGGCCGCGACCTGCGCAAGGTGGGTCACGACGATGACCTGGGCCTCGCGCGCCAGCTCGGCGAGCCGGGCGCCCACCTCGACCCCGGCCTTGCCGCCGATGCCGGCGTCGACCTCGTCGAAGACGAAGGTCGGCACGGTGGAGGAGCCGCCGTGGGTCACGACCTCGATGGCGAGCATGACGCGGGACAGCTCGCCCCCGGAGGCGGCCCGCGTCACCGTGCGCGGCGGCGCTCCGGCGTTGGCCGCGAGCGCGATGTCTACCTCGTCGATCCCGTTGCGAGAGTAGCGGACGCGTTCGCCGGACGGCAGCTCCAGACCGCGCTCGTGGGCCTGGGTGGTCACCCCCACGACCAGGTGGGCGCGGGGCATGGACAGTCGTCGCAGCTCGGCCGTAACCGCGGCGCCGAGTCGCTCGGCCGCGGCGGCTCGGGCGTCGTGCAGGGCCGCGCCGGCGGCACCGAGCCGGGGCGTGAGCTGGGCCAGCCGGGCCTCGATCTCCTCGATGCGGGCGTCGTCCCCCTCGAGCGTCAGCAGGGTGCGGCTGGCATCCCGGGACCAGGCCAGGACCTCCTCCACGGTGTCGCCGTACTTGCGCTGGAGACGGGTGAGCTCGGCCCGGCGCTCCTGCACCCACGACAGTCGCCCCGGGTCGACCTCGACGTCCGTGAGGTAGCCCGCGACGTCGGTCGTCAGGTCGGACGCGACGTAGGTCAGCTCGGCGAGCCGACGGTGCAGGTCCGCCAGCGCCGGGTCGTGCCCGGTCCACGGCTCGAGCGCCGAGACGGCCTCGCCGAGGGCGGCCAGCGCTCCGCCCGAGGCACCGTCCCAGGCGCTGTCGTCGCCCGCCAGCAGGGCGTGCGCGCGGGACGCGCCGTCGCGCAGGGCGTCGGCGTGGGACAGGCGGTCGTCCTCGCCCCGCAGCTCCTCGTCCTCACCCGGCTGCGGGTCGACGGCCTCGATCTCCTCGAGGGCCACGCGGAGCCCGTCGGCCTCTCGGGCGCGCTCGCGGGCCGCCGACCGCAGCCGGTCCGCCTCCGCCGCCAGGGCGTGGTGCTCGTCATACCGCCGCTGGAAGTCCTCGAGGAGCCGACCGACCTCGGGCTCGAAGCCGTCGAGCACCACGCGGTGCTCCTCGGCGCTGCGCAGCCGCCACTGGTCGGCCTGGCCGTGCACCGCCACGAGCCGCTCCCCCACCTCGGAGAGGGTGCTGATGGGCACGGACCGGCCGCCGAGGTGCGCCCGCGAGCGCCCCTGGGCCGCGACGCTTCGGGCCAGGATGAGCCCGTCGGTGACGTCAGCGCCGGCCTCCGCGGCTCGGACGAGCGCCGGGTGGTCGGCCTCCAGGTCGGCGAAGCCCTCGACGCTGGTGCGGTCGGCGCCGGTACGCACGAGCTCGCTGTCAGCGCGACCGCCGAGCAGGAGCCCGAGACCGGTGACGACCATCGTCTTGCCCGCGCCCGTCTCGCCCGTGACGACGTTGAGGCCGGGCGCGAGGTCCAGCACGGCCTCGTCGATCACCCCGAGACCGCGGATCGTGATGTCGCGCAGCATCGCTCACTGCTCCCGCACGCGGCCCTGGCCGCGCCAGCCGACGATGGACAGGTCGAACTTGCGCACCAGGCGGTCGGTGAAGGGCGCGGTCGCGAGACGGGCGAGGCGCACGGGTGTCTGCCCCCGGCACACCTCCACCCGGGCCCCGCGCGGCAGGTCCACGGTCCGGCGCCCGTCGCACCACAGGACGCCCGTGCCCTCCTGGTCCGGCAGCAGCTCCACGGCGACCTGGGCCGACGGGTCCAGCACCAGGGGCCGGGCGAACAACGCGTGGGCGGACAGCGGCACCACGAGGATCGCCGCGACGGTGGGCCACACGACCGGGCCACCCGCGGAGAAGGCGTAGGCCGTCGACCCGGTGGGGGTGGCCATGACGACGCCGTCGCAGCCCCAGGTCGACAGCGGGCGTCCGTCGATCTCCATGGCCAGCTCGAGCATCCGTTGGCGCGAGGCCTTCTCGACGGTGGCCTCGTTGAGCGCCCAGGTGCGCTGCACCTCGTCCTCGCCCTGCCGCACCACCACGTCCAAGGTCATGCGCTCCTCCACGACGTAGTCGCGGTGCACGATGCGCTCCACCACGTCCGGGAAGTGCTCGCGCTCCGCCTCCGCGAGGAAGCCCACGTGGCCGAGGTTGACCCCGAGCACCGGGGTGCCGTGCTCGCGAGCCAGCTCGGCGCCCCGCAGGATCGTGCCGTCGCCGCCCAGCACGCACACGAGCTCGCACCCGGCCGCCTCGTCGTGGCCCGCCGCCTCCACGACGTCGTCCAGCCGCCGCGCGAAGCCGCGCAGGTCCGCGGCGTTGATCACCGAGGTGACCCCCGCCTCGCGCAGCCGCTCGGCGAGCGCGCGCGCCAGGTCGAGCGCCTCGGGGCGGCGGTGGTGGACGACCAGCAGGACTCGGCGGCTCACGGATGCTCTCCTCGATCGGTCTGCGGCGTGTGGTCGACGTGCGCGGCCGCGACGGGCGGCGGGGGCCCGGCCGGTGACGGCGCCGCGTCGTGCGCCCCGCGTCCGGTGGTCAGGACCTCGGCGCGGGCCCGCCAGGGCGCCAGGGGTGGCGCCGGCCCGTCCGACCGCACGCACCACAGAAGGTACTCGTCGTTGCCGTCCGTCCCGCGCAGCGGGCTCGCGGCGAGGCCTCGGGGATGGAGCCCGGCGCCCGCCAACGACTCCAGCACCGCCACCACGGCGTCGCCGCGGTGACCGGCGTCGCGCACGACGCCACGCTTGCCGAGGCGGGTGCGTCCCACCTCGAACTGTGGCTTGACCAGCGCCACGGCCTCGCCTCCCACCTGCACCAGGTCGGCGAGGCGACCGCTCACGAGGGTCAAGGAGATGAAGCTCAGGTCCGTGACCAGCAGCTCGAAGGGGCCGGCGAGGTCCTGCGCACCGACGTCGCGCACAGACGTGCCGCTGCGCTCGTCCACGCGCGGATCACGGGCGAGGGAGGGGTCCAGCTGGCCGTGCCCGACGTCGAGCGCGCACACCGACGCGGCGCCGCGGTCGAGCAGCACCTGGGTGAAGCCCCCGGTGCTGGCGCCGACGTCGATGCACCGTCGGCCGCGCACCTGCACCGCCGGGAAGGCCTCCAGCGCACCCAGCAGCTTGTGCGCCGCCCGGCTGACCCACGGGTCGATCTGCCCGGCGACCTCCACCGCGTCGTGCACCTCGACGGGGTGCGAGGCCTTGCGCACCTCGCGCCCGCCCACGCTGACGCGACCGGCGTCGACCAGCTCCCGGGCCTGGCCCCGCGACCGTGCCAGTCCGCGGCGCACGAGCTCCGCGTCCAACCGGGCCACGCTCACGCCCCGCTGACCCCGGAGAGGCGACCCTGCAGGACGTCATGGACGTGCTGGGCCGCCGCGATCTGGGCCTGGGGGTCGTCCCCGCCGGCCGCCTCCTCCAGGGCACGCAGGGCGGCCTCGACGGTCGGGTCGCGCCCGTCGGGGCCGGCACCCATCGCCGCCGGGGTGGCGCTCCCAGGGGACTCGGTCATGGCGCTCCTTCGGTCGTCGTCATGGCCACCCTAGCCGGGGGGTCGGACAGCCTCGGGGATGGCGGTGGTCACCGGGGGTCGAGCGCGTCCAGGACCGCGGTCAGGGACGAGGACAGAGGTATGCCGACCCGCCCGTGGTCGCGGGCCGCCCAGACCGCGGCGACCGCCGCGCGGGCCCGCTCGACGACCGCGCCGTCGTCGACCGCCAAGGACGCCTCGTCCCCGCTGCCGGAGACGGTTGCCTGCGTGTCGCCGCAACGCGCCGTCACCTGCTCCGCGGCCACCTCGACCCGCGCTGCGACATACGGCTCCCGCAGGGCGCGCAGGTCCAGCCCGAGATAGGTCGGCCGGAGCTGCTCGTCGGCACCGGCCAGGGCCACGAGCCCGTCGACCCCCGTCAGCACGTGCAGGCTCTGCATGCCGGCGGCGTTCGCGCCCTGGATGTCCGTGTCGAGCCGGTCGCCGATCGCGAGCATGCTCGTGACGTCCCCGCCCGTTCGCTCGGCACACATGAGGTACAGCGGCGGGTGCGGCTTGCCCGCAACCTGCGGGTCGCGCCCCACGGCGTTGACGACGGCTTGCACGGCAGAGCCGTTGCCTGGGGCGATCCCCCGGTCCGTGGGGATGGTGAGGTCGACGTTGGTGGCCATCCAGACCGCGCCCGCCGCCACGGCGTACGCCGTCTCCTTGAGGTCGGACCAGCTGAGCTCGGTGCCGTAACCCTGGAGGACGGCCGCAACCCGTCCCGCGACGGCGGGATCGTCGATCCGGTCCTGAGGGCTGACCGGGGTCAGGCCCACCTGCCGCAGGGCCGTCGCCACGCCCGGGCCTCCGACGGCGAGGACCGTGGAGCCGGGCTCCACCTGCCGCGCCAGGAGCGCCGCTCCGGCCTGGGCGCTCGTCACCACGTGCTCGGGGTCGGTGCGGACACCGAGCTCGTCCAGGTGCTGCGCGACCGCGTCCGCTGGGCGCCCGGCGTTGTTGGTCGCGTACATCACCTGCAGGCCATCGGCCACCGCCGCACCCAGCGCGTCCGCGGCGTGAGGCACGGGATCGGGGCCGCGGTAGACGACGCCGTCGAGGTCGACCACCAGGCCACGAAAGCCCTCGATCAGGGCGCGGTCAGGCACGAGGACCCTCCGTAGAGCCGTCGGTCCGGGCGTCGGCGTCGACCTCCGGACCGTCGTCCTCACCCTCCAGCAGGTCGGTGAAGGTGAAGCCCTCGAGCTCGGCGATCCGCTCGTCGGCATCGGTCTCGGCCTCGTGGTCGGTCGACGCGGAGCGGTGGAACCACTCGAGGGCGCCCGCTTCGTCCCCGAGGGCCAGCAGAGCATCCGCGTACGCGTAGGCGAGCCTCGGATACCACGGTTTGGCCGTCCCCTGCCGCAGGGCCGGGACCTCCAGCTCCACCTTGGCGGCATCGAGCTGCCCGAGGTCGCGGCGGATGCCGGAGATGACGATGAGCAGCTCGATGCGGTCCTCCTGCGGCAGTGCCCCCGCCTGGGGGCTCTGCGCCAGCTCGAGGGCCTTGTCCGGCCGGCCGAGGGCGCGCTCGCAGTCGACCATGAACGGCAGCAGGTGGTTCGAGCCCGAGAGGCGACGTGCGGTGCGGAACTCGTTGAGCGCCTTGGCCCACTCCTGCCGTCGGTAGTGCACGAGCCCGAGGGCCTCACGCGCGGCCGCGACCCGCCCGGCGCGGCGCACCGCGGTCTCCGCGTGGGCCAAGGCGCCGTCCTCGTCCAAGTCGAGCAGTCGCGCCGCCATCACCAGGTGCTGACCGACGCCCTCGGCATTCTCCTTGCTGAGCGTCCGCAGCTGGTTCTTGACGGCACGGTCCAGCTCGAAGCCCGTCACGTCCTCGTGGATGGCCGGCTCGGGCAGCCGCCCCTGGGTGGGGACGAGACGTGAACCACCCCGCTGCTCGGGCGCCGCGGCCTGGCCCTCCCGCCGACGGTCGCGGCTGCCCTGACCGCCGCGCGGGGCATGACCACGGCGTTCACCACCATCACGCTGTTGGTAGGGACGCCGCTCTCCACCCTCACGCTCGGGCCGTCCAGCCCCGCCACCTTCGCGCCGCTGGTAAGGGCGACGCTCCCCCCCGCGCGGACCTGACGGTCGACGCGCACGGTCCCGGTCCCTCTCATGGGCGTTGTCCGTCACGGTCCTTCTCCTCCACGTCGCCGGCGCGTGCCGGGCAGGTCACTATGCAGGTCGTCGTGCTCCAGTATGCCGCAGCCGCAGGGCGCCGCCGGAGCTCAGAGCCAGGCACGACCGAAAAGCAGAGCGGATCGGAACGCAGAAAAGCCCCGGACCTAGTGGTCCGGGGCTTCCCCACAATGATTGTCCGGCGGCGTCCTACTCTCCCACACCGTCTCCAGTGCAGTACCATCGGCGCTGTCAGGCTTAGCTTCCGGGTTCGGAATGGGACCGGGCGTTTCCCTGACGCTATGACCGCCGTAACTCTATC